>CAVXPS010000016.1:0-626926 GCA_963763815.1 uncultured Actinomycetes bacterium | reverse complement strand
CGCCGGACTGCAGCCAGGCGGGCGTCACCGCGTCGCAGAACCAGTACACCCAGCCCGAGAGCGTCTCCATCAACGGCGTAGGCTTCCCGCCGAGCGCGACTGGCACCTTCAAGGTGACGCACAACCAGAGCGGGACGGTGGTAGCCAGCGGCGTCGTCTCGAGCGACGCCTCGGGAGCCATTGGGCTCGTCGTCTGGGATGGCGCCAACGCCTTCAGGGGTGACCAGGAATACACCGTCGAGGTGAGCGCGGGCGCGTGCACGAAGTCGGCCACCTTCCGCTACCGGACATCGACAACCCCCCGCCGCAGCTCACGCTCGAGGTGCGAAAGGTCGTCGTCGGCTCCGACAGGCGCCCGAGCGAGTTCAGCTTCACGGTCGGAGGCCAGACGACCGATTCAACGCCGACGGCGTGAACGAGGTCACGCTCCCGGCAGGCTCCTATGACGTGACCGAGCCTCCGGTGGCCGGGTTCACGACGACGTTCTCCGGGTGCAGGGGCTCGTCCTGGCTCCGCAGCAGCAAGGCGTGCCAGTCTGCACGATCACGAACACGGCGGATGTGGCGCCTCCGAGCTCCGCCTCCAGGTGCGCAAGGTCGTCGTCGGCTCGACGAGGCCGCCTAGCGACTTCAGCTTCATGATCGGAGGACGGACGATCCAGTTCGAGGCAGACGGGGTCAACGAGGGCCCCATCCCGCCCGGCACGTACACCGTCACCGAGAAGCCCGTCGACGGGTTCACGACGACCTACTCCGGGTGCACGGAGATCGTCATCGCCGCTCCGCAGCCGGACGTGCCCGTGTGCACGATCACGAACACCGCCAAGGCGCCAGCGCAGTATCCGCTCGGGAACCTCGTCAAGTGCGTCGACAACTTCCCCGACGGGTCTTTCTCGGCCACGTTCGGGTACTACAACCCGAACGCCGTCGAGATCGAGCGTTGCGCCGGGGCCAGCGAACGACGTCAGCCCAGGTGGTCCCTTTCGCGGGCAGCCGACGAACTTCCCGGCGGGAGCCGAGGTCTCCGCAGCATTCACCATCGCCGACATCCCTGCCGGAACGAGCGTGTCGTGGACGACTCGCCAACGTGCCGCCGTTCTCGAGCACGACGACGGCGAACGCCAACTTCGCGAAGAAGTGCACGCCCGACCCGCCTCCGACGCCGCCGAACGTCTCGATCTTCGTCACCTGCGTCGAGAACGGCGCGACCACCTTCAGTGCGACGTTCGGATACCAGAATAACGAGTGTGCTCCCGGTCTCGATCCCGGTCGGGCCGCAGAACCGATTCGACCCCGGAGCCCAATTCGAGGCCAGCCGATCGAGTTCTCTCCCGGGACCGCGGCGGACGCGTTCACCGTGACGACATCCCGAACGGCACGAACCTCACGTGGCCGATCGACCCGGCGATCGTCACCCGGACGGGCTCGACCGTTGCGCCGGCGAGCCCCGACTTCGAGACGCAGTGCACCGGCCCGGAGCCCCCACCGCCTCCCCGGCCGCCGCCTCCTCCGCCACCAGGTCCGCCCCCGCCGCCAGGCCCACCCCCGCCACCGCCTCCGCCTGGCCCGCCTCCACCTCCGCCTCCGCCTCCACCGGGCCCCCCGCCGCCCCCGCCGCCCCCGAGCCCGACACCCGACCCGGTCGGCGTCTTCGTCCAATGCGTGACGAACCGCGGCTCGACCTACGACGCTGTATTCGGCTATCAGAACGACAACGAGGACCTCGTCGCGATCGCGGTCGGCAACCGGAACCGGTTTGTGCCCACCCCGCAGGGCCGCGGGCAGACGACCGACTTCCTACCGGGGAACCATCAGGAGGCCTTCACGGTCACCGGCGTCCCGGCAGGTCTGCGCCTCGAGTGGAGGTCACGCATGCGGATGCGACCCGCGTCGCAACCGCGGCCTCGAACTTACCGGAGAAGTGCTCTGCCGCACCGTCGCCGGCGCAGCCGATCGGCATCTTCGCCTGCGTCGTTAACCGTGGCTCGACCTACGACGTGGTGTTCGGCTACGAGAGCGACAATCGCGGGGACGTCACCATTCCCACAGGCATTGCAAACCTCGTACTCCCCACAGCCGTCGAACCGCGGGCAGCCGACGCTGTTCAGCCCCGGCAAGCACGAGAACGCTTTCACCGTCCGCGGCTTATCCAATGACGCACTGATCTCCTGGTCGGTCTCGTTCCGAGGGACGCGCTTCGTCGTTGTCGTCGTCCTCGTACCCGGTCAAGTGCACGGGGCCCGAGCCTCGTCTGCCGATCGAGATCGTCCCCATCTGCGCTAGGAAGGAAGGGCAGAGGTACACGGCGGTGTTCGGCTACGCGAACCTGAATCGGAGCGACGTGATCGTGCCGATCGGGTCGGCGAACCGCGTCAGCCCGCCGCCCGATCAACCGCGGCCAGCCCGCTGTCTTCAGGCCCGGATTCCTGCTGTTCGCGTTCGCGGTTCGTGACGTTCCCGTTTCGCGGGAAGTCGTCTGGACGGTGGAGCACGCAGGAGAAGTGCAAACCGCGCGGGCTTCGGCCGACCTCGGCGACTGCAAGTTCGTGCCGATCGAAGGCCGAGTAGATCTCGAGCTCGACAAGTCGGCCGAGCCGTCGTCGGTTCTCGTCGGCGATCGCGTGGAGTACACGTTGCGCATCCGAAACAGGAGCGACGCCACCGCATACTGCGTCTCGGTCATCGACCGCCTGCTCGACGAGCGTGTGCGGCTGCTCTCCGCGACATCTGCGAGCGGCCGATGCGAGCTCCGAGGGCGAGGCACGCCGAATCGGCGTGTTCTCTGTTTCCTTCGCGACCTTGGCCCCGGCGAGTCCGCGACGATCGTGATCGCGGTGCGGGCGCTCGAGCCCGGAGAGGCGCGAAATCGCGCGACGGTGCTCATGCCTCCCGCCGGACCTCGGCCCGAACAACACGGACGCCGCAGTCGTCCGATCCGCCAGGAGCAGGTGAGGCCAGGCGGCGAGGGTCAGCCACCGAGACCGAGGCCGAAGCCGCCCTTCACCGGCTGATGCGAGCCTCGGCTTGCGCTCTCCTCGCAGCGGCCGCGGCGATCGTTCTCCCAGGCTCGGGCTCGGCCCGCAGCGATCCGGAGGTACTGACCCGCTGGGCGTACGTCGTCCGCGACGTGGTGGCTCGGGAGGCGCCGAGCGCGACCGCCCGCCCGGTCACGGTCGTGAGGTCCGCGACGCCCGAGGGGGAGTCGAACCTCGTGGTCGTCCGGGAGTTGCGGTCTGATGTCTCACTGCAGAGCTGGGTCCGCGTGGAGCTTGCGATCCTGCCTCATGCTTCGACCGGCTGGGTCCGGCGCGTCGCGCTCGGCGCGCTCCACGCGGTTCGCACGAGGCTCGTGATCGACCGGAAACAGTTCCGCGCGGTCCTCTGGCGAAACGGCTCCGCCGTGTTCCGCGCGCCGATCGGCGTCGGAGAGCCACGCTGGCCTACCCCGCGCGGCGAGTTCTACGTGCGTGAGCGGCTCGCAGACTTCGGCGACCCGTTCTACGGCCCCATCGCGTTCGGGACGAGCGGCCGGTCACGCGTCCTCACCGACTGGCCGGGAGGCGGCTACATCGGCATCCACGGCACCGATCAGCCCGAGCTGATCCCGGGCCGGATCTCCCACGGATGCATCCGCCTGCGGAACGCCGACGTTCTCCGCCTCGCCCAGCTGATGCCGCTCGGAACGCCGATCTCGATCGTCTGACGCGACACGCCACACCGATACGGGAGCCATAGACTGATCGGCCGTGGGCCCGGACGCTCTCGTCACCACGGTTGTCGGGAGCTACCCGCAGCCCGACTGGCTGATCGACCGTGAACGACTCGGTGACCGCCTTCCGCCGCGCGTTCGGGCGCAGGAGCTCTGGCGGGTCTCGGAGCCGTTCCTCGAGGAGGCCCAGGACGACGCGACGCGCATCGCCGTTCGGGACATGGAGCTCGCCGGCGTGGACGTCGTCACGGACGGCGAGATGCGGAGGGAGAGCTACTCGAACCGCTTCGCGACCGCGCTCGACGGCGTCGATCTGGACAACCCCGGCGTCGCGCTCGACCGCACGGGCCACGAGAACCCCGTCCCGCGTGTTGTCGGCCCGATCCGGCGGACGCGCCCGGTCGAGGTTCGCGACGTCGAGCTCCTGCGCGCGATCACCGACCGCCGGATCAAGATCACCGTCCCCGGGCCGTTCACGATGACCCAGCAGGCCCAGAACGACCACTACCCGGACGAGCGGAGCCTCGCGCTCGCGTACGCGGAGGCGGTCAACGAGGAGCTGCACGACCTGAAGGCGGCGGGAGCGGACGTCGTCCAGATCGACGAGCCGTATCTCCAGGCGAGGCCCGAGCCTGCGCGGGAGTACGCCGTCGAGGCGATCGACCGCGCGCTCGCCGGCATCGAGGGAGACACGGTGCTCCACACCTGCTTCGGGTACGCGCACATCGTCCACGACCGGCCGACCGGATACCCGTTCCTGCGCGAGCTGAACGACTGCGCCGCGACGCATCTGTCGCTCGAGGCGGCGCAGCCCGATCTCGACCCGGAGGTGCTGCGCGAAGTGCCCGACAAGGTGATCGTCCTCGGCGTCCTCGACCTGGGCTCGAGCGAAGCCGAGACGCCCGAGGTCGTCGCCGACCGGATCCGGAGAGCGCTCACCGTCGTTCCGCCGGAGCGGCTCGTCGTCGCGCCCGACTGCGGGATGAAGTACCTGCCGCGCGAGCTGGCCTTCCGCAAGCTTCGGGCGATGGTCGAGGGCGCGCAGGCTGTCCGCGAGGAGCTCGGACCGTGACGCAGATCGGAAAGCCGGGCGAGCCGGTGAGCCGGATCGCCCAGGCGTATCCGGACCGGGTCGAGGTCAGAGGCCGCGACCTCACGGGCGACCTCATGGGCCGCCTGGGCTTCACCGAGTACTTCCACCTCCTGCTGACGGGCGCCGAGCCGACCGAGGATCAGCGGTTCTTCCTCGACGTCCTACTCGTCGCGATCGCGGAGCACGGTCTGATGCCGTCGAACGTGACCGCACGGATGACCTTCGCCGCCAACCCCGACTCGCTCGAAGGGGCTGTCGCGGCGGGGATCCTCGGTGCCGGCCCGGTCGTCCTCGGAGCCTCCGAATCGTGCGCCCGGCTGCTCGAGGCGGCACAGGTCGACGTGGCTGCCGGGGGCGACCCTGCCGACGTGGCCCGGGAGGTCGCGCAGAGCATCCACGCCTCGGGGGCGAAGCTGCCCGGATTCGGCCACCCGCTGCACCGGCCGGTTGACCCGCGCGCCGAGCGGATCCTCGAGCTCGCCGACGAGCGCGCCGTGAGCGGGCCACACATGCTGCTCGCGCGAGCGCTCCGAGACCACGTCGACGAGGTCTGGGGCAAGCCGCTGCCGATGAACGTCGCCATGCCGATCGCAGCCGTGCTGCTCGACCTCGGCTATCCCGCAGGCAGCGTCAAGGCCGTGCCGATCCTCGCGCGGACGGCGAGCCTGCTCGCGCATCTGGCCGAGGAGCAGCAGAACCCTCTCGGCTTCCTCTTGGCCGCGAGTGCCGAGGACGCCGTCGAATACGAGGGCGACAACGCGTGACCTTCGAGCAGGAGGTCGTGACCCGTCCGTGGGCGGAGCAGCTGGCCGTCGACGACGAGAGCTATCGCATCCAGCTCGCGTACCTCTTCGAGCGCTCGGCGTTCTATCGCCAGAAGCTCGCAACGGCGGGAGTCGAGTCGGCGAGTGCCGCGGGCACGCTTGCCGACATCGCGCAGCTCCCGCTCACCGACAAGCACGAGATCCAGGCGACCCGCACGCCGGAGAACCCGATCGGCGCCCAGCTCTGTGCGGAGGCGTCCGAGATCGTGCGGATCTATTCGACGAGCGGCACGACTGGGAGCCCGAGCTATATCCCGCTGACGGCGGGCGACCTCGAGAACTGGGTCGTCGGGTCGGCGCGAAGCTACGCCGCTTCCGGCATCGAGTCCGGCCAGAGCATCGTGTCCACGTACAACGCCGGCCCCTTCGTGGCGGGCGCGGCCCTTGCCTCGTTCGAGCGCATCGGCCTCTGCCACATCCCCGTCGGAACCGGGAACACCGAGCGCCTGCTCACGGCGATCGAGCTCCTGAAGCCGGACGCCGCGGTCCTCACGCCGTCCTACGCGGCTCATCTCGTCGAGGTGGCGGCGGATCGTGGCCTCGATCTCCGTGCTTCGAGCGTCGAGCGCGTACTCGTCGCGGGCGAGCCCGGTGGCGGCGAGCCGGCGTTTCGCGCGAAGCTCGAGGAGGGATGGGGTGCGAAGGTCACGGAGGCGATGGGCATCGGCGACATCGGCATCTCGCTCTGGGGGGAGTGCGAGCAGCAGGACGGAATGCACCTCGGCGCGAGAGGGTTCGTCCATCCCGAGCTCGTGGACCCGGAGACCGGCGCCGCGCTCGCGCTCGAGGACGGCGCCTCGGGAGAGCTCGTGCTCACGCATCTCCGGCATCGCGCGGCGCCGCTCCTGCGCTTTCGCACGGGCGACCACGTCCAGGTTCGCATGAGCCCGTGCGCGTGCGGTCGCACGGGGCCGCGCGTGCGGTGCGTGGGCCGGACCGACGAGATGCTCATCGTCCGCGGCGTCAACGTCTTCCCTTCCGCCGTCCGCGAGGTGGTCGGGGCATTCGCGCCGCAGGTCAGCGGGCACATCCTCGTCAAGCCGCAGGCCGAGGGCGTGAAACAGGAGCCGCCGCTGCCGGTGGCCGTCGAGCTCGCGCGGAGACGCGAACGCCGGACGACTCGCTCGCCGACGCGATCCGCGACAGAATCCGCGACGTGCTCGTCGTGCAGACCCGTGTCGAGCTCGTCCCCTGGGGCAGCTTGCAGCGCAGCGAGTACAAGTCGAAACTCGTCGAGACGTAGATGCGAAAGCTTCAGACCCAGGGCGTCCACCACATCACGATCGTCGGAGCCGACCGGCAGACGTCGATCGACTTCTGGGAAGGCGTGCTCGGCATGCCGTTCGTCTTCGAGCAGCCGAATCTCGACAACGAGTCGGAGAGCCACCTCTACTTCGACCCGGGCGACGGGCGCCTGATCACCGTGTTCACGAACGAGGAGCGCGAGCCGGATCCGAGCCGAACCTCGACGGACATCGGCTGCGTGCACCACATCGCGTTCTCCGTGTCGCAGGCGACGTTCGCGCAGGCGGTGGAGCGGCTCGAGGAGCGGAAGATCCGGTCGAGCGGAGTGAAGGACCGCGGCTTCATGGACTCGATCTACTTCGAGGACCCGCTCGGCCTCCTGATCGAGCTCGCCTCCTACCGCTTCGAGCCACCGCACGGCTCGACGCACGCCGAGGTGCTGCTCGAGGCGCACAAGCTCCGGGTCGAGCGCGGCGACTACAACATCGACCGGGCACACCTCGCCGACGCGATCGAGATCCTCACGACGGGATCGCGCGAGTCGCTGTCGGACGACCGAGCACCCAAGGATCCGTACTAGGAGAGGAGGGCCAGATGGCCACGAATACGCTGAGCATCCTCAAGCCGAGCGTCAACAACCTGACGACTCGCATCTTCGTCCGCGCGGCGGGGCTCGAGTACGAAGAGCTGGACGTGTGGGGGAAGAAGACGACGCCGGAGTTCCTCGCGAAGGACCCGGCCGACCTGACGCCGCTGCTCGAGGAGGCGGGGCTGCCGAAGGGCTCGCTCTGGGAGAGCTGCGCGATCATGCAGTACCTCTGCAACAAGCACGGCCTCGACCGGTTCTATCCCACGGATCCCGGCGAGCGGGCGATGGTCGACAGCGCGATGTTCTATCTCATCGGGACGCTCTACCCGCTCCTCGCGCGCGCGACCTACCCGGCGCTCGGCTTCGCGCAGTACCCGGGCGAGGTCGCGACGTCCGACGCCGACGACGCGGCGAAGGCGAAGGCCCAGCAGGATGCGGAGGCCGCGCTCGCCGGCCCGCTCGACGTCTATCGCGCGTTCTTCCTGGACGGCAAGCAGTTCATCGGCGGGGATCACCCGTCGATCGCCGACATCCGCTTCGCCGCGACGCTCGAGTTCTTGCGCGCCATCGACTACGACTTCCCCGCCTGGGCGGAGGAGTACATGGCCGCGATGGAGGACGCACTCGGCGAGGCGTACTCGGAGCCGGCCGCCGACGTGCGCGGCTACATCGACTACGTGAAGTCGGAGAGTGGGTGATTCAGGCGGCGAGGTGTACCGGAGTCACTCGCACCCGTAGCCGTCGCGATCCCCATCCAGCCGGTGTGGATCGCTGCCGACGACCCGGACCGGGAGGGTGAGCCCGAGCGCGCGCAGGTCGCCGCAGTCGAGGTCGGGCGGTGGCGGAGGAACGCAGGCGCCCGCGTAGTTCGGGTCGCAGCGCGGCGCTGCGGGGGGTGGCGGCGCGACGGGAGGTGGCGCCACCGGCGCCGGGACGACGGGAGGTGGAGCCGGCGCCGGGTGGGAGTGGGGCGAGGGCGCAGCGCCGCACGTGCCCGTCTCCACCGCGCCGGTCGGATCGAGCTGTGTCGCCGGGCTTGCACTCCAGAGCCCACGCTTTGCGGCTTTCGCCGTCTTGGCGGCGGTCAGGAGGCGCGCCGCGTACTTGCCGCGCTCGCCTCCGTAGAAGTACGGCGCAGCAGCTCCACGCTGCACCAGGGCGAGGTTCACGTTTACCGAGTCCCGCTTGATGTACCTGAGGATGCGTCCGTACCGGTCGACCCGATCGAGCCGAGGATCGGACTCCAGGGTCACGCGGCTTCCGACGGGCGCGAGGGCGAGGAGCGCAGTTCGAGCTGCCCGCGAGTAGCACTCGCCGGACCCGAGCTCGGGCGCGTCGATCTGGAGTAGCCGGACTCGCCGGCCGTCGCCCAGACGGAGCGTGTCGCCGTCGGTGACGGATGAAACGGTGCCGAGCTCGACTCTGGCCGTCGAAGCGGCTGTCGGGCATCCGCAAGCGCTAGCGCTCCACCACAGAGGAGCGCCGCGATCGCGAGCGCCGACAATCGGCTTCCCACCAGCGTGTCGCGAACTCGCTTCATGCGGGTACGGTCGAACCGGTCAGCGGGCTGACACGGAGTCCGTACTCGCGGCCGTCGAGATGGAACGGGATTCTGAGCAGGCCGCGCGCCGCGCCCCAACGCTCCACCGCTCTCAGCAGCAGCGCGAGGTCGTGCGGCTCGTGCCGGAGCTCGATCGCGACGATCCACGAGTAGTCCCACGGCTGGATCGTCGTGTCCCAGTCGGGCGCGAGGATCCGGCCGAGCTGCTCGGCCGAGGCCTCCTCGCGGAGCTCAACATGCAGGATGTTGTCGAGGGCGTGCTCCATGCCGACAGCGTTGCGGATCCCACCCCTCCTCGCCTGACGCACTTGTGTCAATCGTCGAGTCGAGACGACTGCCCATGCCGGGCGTCGGCGACAGCCTCGGGGTGCGAGCCCATCGCCGGAACGGGGAGTATTCACGCGTGGACGTTCCGGTCGAGCTCCGTCAGCTCCGGTACTTCGTCGCCGTCGCGGAGGAGCTGCACTTCGGGCGCGCTGCCGCGCGTCTGCACATGTCGCAGTCGCCGCTCTCGCGCGCGATTCGCGAGCTGGAGCGGGAGCTCGGTCTCGTGCTCTTCGTCCGGACGACGCGCCACGTCGAGCTGACTCCGGCCGGCTCCGCGCTACTCGAGCGAAGCCGCCGCGCGCTGGCCGAGGTCGACGCCGCGATCGCCGACGCACGGCGAGCCGCCCAGCCGGACAGCGCCGCGCTCGGCGTCGGCTTCACGCCGATGACCCGGCGGCAGGCGACGCGGATCGCCGAGGAGCTCGAGAGTGGGCAGTCCGAGCGTCCGCTTCGACTCGAGGAGGACGTCACACCGGGACTGCTGCCACGCGTCGCCGCCGGTGAGCTCGCGGCCGCCGCAGTCCTGGAGACGCCGGCGGCAGCACGGCGCCACGGCGTTCGCATCGAAGCGCTCAGAGACGAGCCGTTGCTCGCTGCGCTGCCGGCGTCGCACCGCTACGCGAACGCGGCCGCGATCCCGGTAGGCGCGTTTGCCGCCGAGCACGTCCTCCTGCCGCGGGAGCCGGAGGGACAAGCGTTCAACGCGTGGCTCCGCGCGGTGGTCCGAGCTGCGGGCTTCGACCTCGAACGAACGCTCGAGACTCTCAGCGCTCCGTGGGATCGACGCATGCTGCCGGTCGCTGACGGCGAGATGGTGTCGGCGCTCGTCGGTGAATGGATCCGGGAACCGATCGCCGGTGTCGCGGCCGTCCCCTTCGATCCCCCGCTGAACCTCCCGATCGATCTCGCGTCGGCGCCGACCGCGGACGGGGATCTGGTGGCGGAGACGGCCCGTCGTCTCCGCGATGCGGAAGGGTGGCTGACGCAGCGGGCCCCGCGTACGGAGCTCCCCGGCGATTGAGTCGTCTCGGGTCTGGATCGGTGCGCCGATCGGGCTTTGTCCCGCAGCGTCGTCGGCGTAGCGTGGGTGGCTACCTACCGAGGAGGCTCGGATGTCCAGCGACACCACGGCCAACCGGATCCCGCTGCTGCTGATCCACGGAGCGTGGCTCTCGGCCAGGAGCTGGGAGAACTTCGAGGAGTACTTCGACAAGCGCGGTTTTGCCGTCTCCGTTCCCGAGTGGCCGCGGAAGCAGGGCGACGTCGAGGAGCTGCGGGAAGCGAGCGACGAGCTCGAGGGCCTCGGCCTGACCGAGATCGTCGACCACTACGAAGAGCAGATCCGCGCGCTCGACGAGGCACCCGTGCTGATCGGGCACTCCTTCGGCGGCCTCATCGTCGAGCTGCTGCTCGACCGCGGGCTCGGCCGGGCCGGCGTGGCCATGAGCCCGGCTCCGCCGAAGGGCATCCTCGTCCTGCCGTTCTCGTCGCTCAAGGCTGCGGCCCCTGCCCTGGCGCATCCGTCGAAATGGCACGGCGTGGTCCCGCTCACGCTCGAGGAGTTCACGTTCGGGTTCGTGAACACGTTCTCGCCCGAGGACGCGGCTGCGGCGTACGACCGTTACGCGGTCCCGGAGACCGGCCAGATCTTCTACGAAGCGGGCTTCGCCAACTTCCACCTGCACCCGCCGACCCAGGTGCACTTCAAGAGCGACGATCGCGCGCCGCTTCTGATCGTCGGGGCCGACAAGGACAACACCGTCCCGGCCTCGCTGTCGAAGAAGCAGTACGAGAAGTACGAGCGCTCCGATGCGCAGACCGACTACATCGAGTTCCCCGACCGCCCGCATCTGATGATGGTCGCGGAGGGCTGGCAGGAAGTCGCGGAGGGAATCGACAGCTGGCTCGACGGCGTGCTCGACGCCTCGGCGACCCCAACACGGGGCGCTTCCGCGTAGGCACGACGACCAGACGTCGCGTGAGGAGTAGCGTTGCCGTGACCATGGCGACGAACCTGCAGGGGGAGCTACCCGCGCTCCCCCTGGCCGAGTGGGAAGCGACGAAGGACACGCTGCACCTCTGGGTGCAGATCGTCGGCAAGGTGCGGATGGCCTCGACCGCTCCGCGAAACCACTGGTGGCACGTGCCGCTGTACGTGGACGTCCGAGGCCTGACGACGCGCCGGATGCACTCCCCGGACGGCGTGAGCTTCCAGATCGACTTCGACTTCGTCGACCATCGCCTCGTCGTGAGGACGAACCGAGGCGAGGTCGAGTCGTTCACGCTCGTCAACGGGCTCTCCGTGGCTGCCTTCGACGAAGAGCTACACGCGGCGCTACGCAGGCTCGGGGTCGACGTCGCTATACGCGAGGAGCCGTTCGGCGTGCCGATGACGACGCCCTTCCCCGAGGACACCGAGCACGCCAGCTACGACCGCGACGCCGTCGAGCGTTTCTGGCGTGTCCTCGACTGGACGGACACCGTGCTCGAGGAGTTCGCCGGCTGGTTCTGCGGCAAGCAGAGCCCCGTTCACCTCTTCTGGCACGGCTTCGACCTCGCACTCACCCGCTTTAGCGGGATCCGCGCCTCCGCATTGCCGGACGACTCCGTCAACCGCGAGGCCTACACGCACGAGGTCGTCTCCTTCGGGTTCTGGGCAGGCGACCAGACCATGCGCGAGCCGACGTACTACTCGTACACGGCTCCCGAGCCGAGCGGCCTGCGCGAGCAGGCGCTTTCGCCCGACGACGCCCGCTGGCTGGAGTACGGCGCCGGCTCGCTCGCGGTGCTCCCCTACGAGGCGGTGAGGACCGCGCGCAATCCGAAGGCGGCGCTCCTGGCCTTCCTCCAGAGCGCCTACGAGGCGGGCGCCGGGCTGGCCGGTTGGGATCGCCCGGAGCTCCAGTCGTCCTGGTGTCCGGAGCCGCCGCAGTTGAGCGACCTGCTCGCCGGGAGGTCATGACCTCGGACGGCAGCAGGTCGGTGTGACTCACCGTCAGCGGCTGACGCTGCTCGCCGCGATCCTGGGCTCGGCCGTTGTCACGATCGACGGCTCGATCGTCAGTGTCGCGCTGCCTGCGATCGAGCAGGATCTCGGCGGCGGCCTGTCGGGGCAGCAATGGGTCTCCAACGCGTACCTGCTGACCCTCGGCTCGCTGATCCTGATCGGCGGCTCGCTCGGCGACATCTACGGTGAGCGGCGCGTGTTCGCGATTGGCGTCACCGCATTCGGTGTCCTCTCGCTCGCGTGCGCGCTCGCGCCGACGATCGAGGTGCTGATCGGCGCCCGCGCGCTTCAGGGCGCAGCCGGAGCCCTCGTGACGCCGAGCTCGCTGGCGATCATCGTGGCAGCCTTCGGGCCGGGCGAGCGTGGCGCGGCGATCGGATCCTGGACTGCGTGGGGCGGCATCGCGGCGATCATCGGGCCCCTCGCGGGCGGGTTGATCGTCGACCAGGTCTCCTGGCGCTGGATCTTCGCCCTCAATGTTCCGTTCGTCCTCGTGGCTCTGTCGCTCATTCTCGTGGCGGTGCCGCCGACGCCCCGCCTGACGGGACGCCGGGTCGACTTCATCGGCGCCGGCCTCTGCGCGCTCGGTCTCGGCGGGGTCGTCTTCGGGCTCATCGAGCAGCCGCGCTACGGCTGGTCAAGCCCGGTGATCTTCGTCCCACTCGTCGTCGGCTTCGTCGCGCTCGCTTCGTTTCTCGTCTACGAGCGTCGTGCGGAGGAGCCCATGCTGAAGCTCGAGCTCTTCTCGCGCCGCAATTTCGCGATCGGGAACCTGGAGACGCTTGCGATGTACGGGGGGCTCGCGATTCTCTTCTTCTTCCTTGTCATCTACCTGCAGCAGGTGGCCGGCTACTCCGCGCTCGAGAGCGGCCTGACGACTTTGCCGGTGACTCTGGTCATTTTCGCGCTCTCGCGCCGGTTCGGCGCGCTCGCGGATCGCTACGGGCCCCGCTTCTTCATGGGGGCCGGACCGCTCATCGCGGCGGCCGGGATCCTGCTCCTCCTCCGGGTCGGGATGCATCCGTCGTACATCGTCGATCTGCTGCCCGCGCTGCTCGTCTTCTCGCTCGGGCTCTCCCTCACGGTCGCTCCCCTCACCGCGACCGTCCTCGCCGACGCCGACGAGAGCGACGCGGGCATCGCCTCCGCGATCAACAACGCCGTCGCCCGGGTCGCCGGGCTCGTCGGAGTCTCGGTCGTGGGCGTGATCGTGGCGGGCACGCTCGTGGGCGACACCTTCGCCGCCAACGACGAGTCGGTACGAGCCTTCCAGCAGGTGGTACTCATCTGCGGTCTGCTCGTCGCCGCGGGCGGCGTTGCGGGCGCGATCGGGATCGTCAATCCACGACGGCCCGTCGAAGCGGAAAGATGTCCCGGAGGTCAGCTCGTCGGCACACCGCAGCCTGCCGTCGATCCGGCGCCGCTACCGTCGAAGCCGACGATCGATACCAGACCCCAGGAGGCGTGATGGACGATCCGCAGATCCACGGGACTATCGAGCAGCTCGTCACCGAGGAGCACGAGCTGTGGCAGCGAGAGTCAGCGGGCGACGCGAGCGAGGAGGACCGCCGGCGACTGGAGGAGCTGAAGGTCTCGCTCGACCAGTGCTGGGACCTGCTCCGCCAGCGGCGTGCGCTGCGCGAAGCCGGCCTCGACCCCGACGCGGCTGCCGCTCGGCCGGCCGAGGTCGTCGAGGACTACCAGCAGTAACGGGGTGCGCCGCGGATGACCGAGACGCACAGGGGACCCGTTCCTCGACGACCTTCTCTAGCCGGCTTCGGGGGGCTCTGCAACTCCTAGCGCGTCAGGTCTGAACTGCAGCCGCGAGGCGCGACTCGGCAGCGTCCTCGGAGGTCTCCACGGCATCGAGCCGACCCGATGCCACGTCGTACACGAACGCATGCACCGTGTACGACTCGGGAGCAGCCCGGACTCGCGGATGCGGCGGACGCTTGCCCTGACTCGCTCCGAGGGGTCCGGGAACGGCTGGAAGTCGATGTGCGTGGAGTCGACGTGCTGGCGCTCGCGCAGCGTCGCCCGCAGCTCGTCGTTGGAGAACGTGAGCATGCCGCAGTCCGTGTGCCCGATGACGAACGCTTCCTGCGTTCCGAGCAGATGGTGCGAGATGACCAGCGAGCGGACGGCATCGTCGGTTGCCAGCCCTCCGGCGTTGCGGATCACGTGGGCGTCCCCTTCGTCGAGCCCGAGCGCGCGGGCCGGATCGATCCGCGCGTCCATGCACGTGAGGACGGCGAAGCTCCTGGCGGGGGGCATCGCCAGTGAGCCCTTGGTGAAGCCCGTCGCGTAGGTGTCGTTGGCGGCCAGAACTTCCTCGAGGACGGACATCGGCGCCTCCTTACGCTTTACGGAATGAAGTCTTGAAGCTATCCGAAGTAAAGCGTCAATGCAAGGTCGGCCTCGTCACACCGAGGCCAGCGCCGGTCAGAACCTCGGTGACAGTCCGCTTAAGGAGTGAGGCGGTAGTTCGGAATGACAGAGACGATGGCCTGAGCGGCATTTGCGATCGGAATTGCGCTGAACGGCCCGTTGACGTCGAACGCCTCGCGTGCGCCGAACGAAAGCGGCCCCCTGGCGTAGCCTGAGCCGCCGCCGATGATGTTGCCGCTCGCGTCCTGGATGACGACGCCGACGTCGCCCGAGTCCATTGGCACGACGGCTTTGGTTCAGCAGCTGTCCCCGCACCGAACCGACGATATGGCTCGAATGGCGAGGGCGCGATGATCAGATCGCTGATCAGCAGCGGCGTCGAGACGAGCTTCTGATCGGAAGACGCGCTGACGACGACCTCGATCCGCGAAACCGCCTCCTGAGTGGGAATCCTCGTCTGGCCGCCGACGTAGAAGACCGAGCTCGCCGGCAGGCGCCGTATCCGCACGAAGCCGGTTCCGAGGACGCGGTTCGTGGCGTCGACCAGGTTGACGAGGAGCGTGACGTCGGTGGCATCGAACCGGTCGCGCTCGTTGTGCACCTCGAGGCCATAGTTGACATCGCTGCCGCCGCCGAACGCTCGGGCGCTGAGAGAAACCGCTCCTCGCGATTGTCACCTTCGGCGCTTGCAGCGCCCACTGGACGTCCAGCGAAGTCCTTGCCATTCCGTTGGGCGCGCAGCCGATCGTTGCGGTTGCGGCGCCCGCTGGGACCGCCGGGATGCGAACGGTCCAGGAAACGCGACCGCCGACGGCCGATTTCTTTTGCAGCCGTTGCAGACGGCCGCCCTTGTACTTGATCGTGAGCTGGCACGAGGCGTTCGCGGGCGAGACGACGGCCTTCAATGTCGTGCGCTGTCCTTGAAAGACGGTCCCTGGCGGGGCCAGGAACGAGACTTGCGTCGCCTTCGCCACTGACGCCGGCACGCACACGAGCGCCAGCAACGCGACCAGCACAGACACGATCAACCCCCGACTGCTATTCACCCAAATCCTCCGATACTCGAGCCGTCACGCGAGAGCAGCATCGTCGTAGCGCGCCAGCCGGCTGAACCTCAAGACTTGTCCGGGCGCCATAGTGGCAGCGAGCCGATCGCGCCGGATCGCCCAGGTGGGTAGTAGCTCGGGTAGTCATGAACCCCCCAGTCGGGTGGCGCGAGTGACCACCAGAAGCGGCTTTCGGTTCTGGCAACACATTGAACAGCGCAGCGCGGTCCTCTAGAGTCGTGGCGTGATTCGCCTCCTGGTCAGGACTGCAGTGCTGCTCGCGGCGAACGCTGTCGGGCTGCTCATCGCCGCGGCGGTGCTCGACGGCTTCCACCTCGACGCGACCGGCTTCGTCGTCGCAATCGTGATCTTCACCGTCGCTCTGGCGTTGCTGCAGCCGTTTCTCGTCAGCACGATGCGGCGACAGGGAGCGAGCGCGGGAGCGCTCGGCGGAGTGGCGCTCATCGCGACCCTGATCTCGCTCATCGTCACCGACCTCCTGTCCGACGGCTTGTCGATCGACGGGGTCGGCACCTGGATCGCGGCCGCCGTCATCGTCTGGCTGGGAGCGCTGCTGGCGGCCTTCGTCCTGCCGTTCCTGGGCCTCAAGAAGTACATGCAAGAGAACTGATCGCAAGGAATCCGGAGCCCCGACGGCCTCGGCCTGACAAGCTCGGGCGCGCTAGCGCGACATCGTCTCGATGCAGTTGCGTGCGTAGCGGTCGGCCAGTACCGGGAGGAAGTCCGGCACGCGGGCCTCGGCGACGAGCTCGCGCTACGACGCGGTCGAAGCACTCGGACACGTTGGCGTCCGCGTCTCCGAACTCGCGTGCCAAGCGCTCCTTCGCTCCTTGCAGCTTTTCGCGGACCTGCGGGTCGTCCGTGATCATCAGGCTTCCATGTTCCCTCCGCGCTTCGATCGCCACAGTGCGGAGGACACGTTTCGTCGGGTGCGGCTTCCCGAACCCCGGAAGCGTCGAGCGACTGGGCGTCAGCCGGCGAACGCGAGCTCGCCGGCGATCCCCAGCCGATGGGCGACGCGTGTCGCCTCGGTGCGGTTGGCGACGCCGAGCTTGCCGTAGATCCGGCTCAGGTGGAACTTCACCGTCTGGTCGGAGAGGAAGAGCTCCTTCCCGACCGCGCGGTTCGACAGGCCGCGCGAGACGGCGGCGAGGATCTCGAGCTCGCGCGGTGTCAACCCGGTGCGTCCACGCACGTCCTTCTCGACGGTGTCGCGGGCGAACTGGCGGAGCGCGGCGCGATCGAGCGACGGCGGGTTGAAGTACACGTTGCCCTCCAGCGCATGCCGCAGGAGGACCGGGATGTCGAGCGGATCGACCGACTTCGCGATGTAGGCGGTCACGCCGATCGAGAGCACGCGCTCGATCGTTCTCGGGTCGTCGTCGCCCGAGAACACGGCGACGGTCACCTGTCGGTGCCGCTCGCGGAGGAGGGCGATGCAGTCCAGGCCGCACAGCACCGACAGCTGCAGGTCGACGAGGACGAGGTCGGGGCTCGTGCGCGCGACGAGAGGCGCGACCTGGGCGCCGGTGCTCGCGACGCCGACTACTTCGAAGCCGTCGGCGTCCTCGAGGATCTGGCTGATCGCCTTGAGGATCAGCGGATGGTCGACCGCGATGACGATGCGTGGGTTCACTCGTGCATCGAGACTAGGACGTGTCCCGGCTCGGCGCCATGACACGATGTGATCAGTCGGGCTGCGGCTGCAGGTATCGCTGCGCCGCTCGTGAGCCCCCAGATCTTCGCCATGTCACTCGCCGCGGGCGCCGCGCTGCTCGCTCTCTGGACGATCGTGCGCTTCGACCGCCTCGGCCCTCGAACCGTCATCTGGGCGATCGTCAACGTCATCGCGGCCTGCGTGCTCCTCCAGGTGCTCTTGCCGACCGCGCTCGACACGATCGGCGCGAGTGGGATCCCCGCCGCGACCTGGGTCTCGGTCTTCGGCGTCGCCCTCCCGCTCCTCGTCTACGCGTTCCTCAGCGGAGGGTGGATTCTGCGAGCGGCGTTGTCCCTGTTGCCCTGAAGCTAGAAGATCCCGCCGCCGAGGAACGCCGGCGCGAGGATCACGACGAGCATCACGGGCAGGATGAAGATCGCGATCGGGAAGAGCATCTTCACCGGCGCCTTCTGCGCCCGCTCCTCGGCGTGCATCTGCCGGCGATGGCGCAGGTCCGCCGCCTGGGAGCGCAGGATGCTCGCGAGCGGCGAGCCGAGCTGATCCGACGCGAGCACCGCGTTGGCGAACGCAAGCGTGTCCTCGCTGCCGACCCGCTCGGCGAAGCGCTTGAGGGCTGTGCGCCTCGACTCGCCGACCCGGAGCTCGGTCATGACACGGCCGAGCTCCTCCGCGAGCGGCCCCTCGCTCGCCTCGACGAGGTAGGTGACCGCCGCGTCGAAGCTCATCCCCGCCTCGATGGCGATCGCGAGCTGGTCGACGAACTGCGGGAGCTCGGAGTCGATCTTGTCGGCGCGCCTGGTCGCGGCCTTCTCGAGCAGGAACCCGGGCACGAAGACGGCCGCCAGCGGCGAAGACGCACCCGAGGACGAGCCCCCTGGGCCCGTCGGCCAGCGCGAGCCCGGCGACGAGGGCGCCGGCCGTGAGCCCCACGCGGGCCGCCATGAAGCTCTCTCGCGGACGTTCGTCTCATCCCCGCGCGCCGAAGCTTGGTCGTGATGTCGTCGGGCGATGACTTGCGCCAGAGGGCGAGGTGAACCCGGACGAGCAGCGCGGACACGGGAGCGAGCAGCAGCGACCGCCGAGGCGTCTCCGGGCTCTCCGCCTCGCCGCCCGTCAGCGAGCGAACGGACGCGAGCGCCGCGCGTCGGCCGTACTCGACGTCGCGACGGGGACGAGTCAACTGGAACGCGGCGGCCGCCAGGCAGGCGATGCCGGCTATGAGCAGGACGACCATGTCAGTACCTCACCGAGACGATGCGCTTGAGGATCAGGGAGCCGATTGCCATCGACGTCAGGCAGATCCCGATGAGGAGCGTGCCCCGACGACGTCGTGAACAGCGGCGTCATGTACGTGGGGCTGATCAGGGTCATGAGACCGCCGAGACCGATGGGTATGAGGACGAGGAAGATCGCGGACGACCTGCCCATCGCCGTCAGCGCGCGCACCTTGCGCGCGTGGCGCTGCCGCTCGCGCACGGTCTCCGACAGCGTGTCGAAGAGGCCGGCGAGCGAGCCGCCGGTCTGCGCCTGGACGTTGATCGCGGTCGCGACGTACTCGAGGTCGGGAGAGTTCAGGCGCTCGCACATGGCCGTGATGGCCTGGTCGAGCGGGCGGCCGAGCCGCTCTTCCCCGAGCACGCGGGTGAGCTCCTCCGAAGCGGGAGCGGCGCCGTCGTCGGCGACGCCCTTGAGCGCCGTCCGCAGCCCGTGGCCGGCGCGGAGCGACGAGGCAATCGTGGCGAGCACGTCGGGCAGCTGCCGGTCGAACGCCTTCATCCGGCGGTTCCCGGCGATGCGCAAGACGACGAACGGAACGGCGAGACCCGCGAGCAGCAGGAAGAGGCCCGCCACGGGCGGCGCCCCGGCGACCGTGCTTCCCAGCCCGAGCAGCAGCCCGGCGAGCGCGCCGAGGTACGGGAGGTAGCCGCGGCGGAGTGGGGAGCCGGAGCGCTCGACGGTCTGATTCAGCCGCTTCCCGCCCGGCAGGTCGTCGAGGGACCGCTCGGTCCAGGTCAGGAACGCTGACAGGCCCGATGACCGCTCGGGAGTCTCGGTGACGGCCTCGCGACGCGCGACATGCCGCTCGAGGAGCCGGCCGATCTCCGTGCGCCGGCGTCGCCGCAGCACGACCGCGCCCGCGAGGGAGATCAAGAGCGCTGCGAGCAGCGCCACCGCTGCGCCCGTCACCGGGCTGCGTGCGATCGACGGCGGAATGACGCCGAACGGGCTCGAGTCGGACTGGAGCGGGATCCGCAAGCTCGTCGTGGCACGGGCCTTGCCCGCGCGCACGGTCAGCGCGATCTCTTCGCCCGGGTAGGCGTCGGAGACGTAGGAGAGCTGCCAGGTGCGCTCGAGCTCTTCACCGAGCGCTCGGTAGGCAGAGGCGAGGCCGGTCATGTCGCCGGCCCGGAACAGCCTGCCGCCGGTAGCGGAGGCGAGTGCTGCGAGGGGCTGCGTGTCGGCGCGCTTGCCGGCTGCGATCGCGTAGACGACGACCTTCGCGTGCCGCGCCGCTTCGATCGCCTCCTCGAGCGACGCCTGCGAGCCGCGGTCGCGTCCGTCGGTCAGCAGAACGAGGATCTTCGTGCCGGCCGCTGAGCTCTCGGCGGTGGACGCGGAGAGGACGACCGCGTCGTAGAGCGCGGTGCCGAACCGCCCGTCCGGCTTGAGCGAAGCGACTGCCCGAACGGCGGCCGCCTTCGTGGCGCCGGGCGTCAGGGTGACGGCCTCGCGGCCGAAGGCCACGACGCTCGTGCGGTCGGAGTGCTCATCCTCGTTCAGGAACGCCGTTGCCGCGAGCTTGGCCTCGTGCAACGGGCCTCCGCGCATCGACTGTGAGTTGTCGACCGCGAGGACGAGGGCCTCACCCGAGCCGAGGTCGCGTGCGCGCACGTCGTGCACGGGGCGACCGGACTCGGACAGCGTCGGAGTGGTCCCTGTCGGAACGAGCGCAGTGACGCGCACGAGCGGGAACTCGGAGACGTCGACCTGGCGGATCTGCGTCTCGCTCGCGGCGGTCGCGGCCGTCGGGGCGACGACTGCGAGCACGGCCGCGAGCGCGAGGAGCGCGATTCTCAGGCGGCCCACGCGTCTCCCATCCAGGTCGAGGGCGGAAGCTCGACGCCGTTGGCAGCGAGCTTGGACAGGAAGCCGGGCCGCAATCCGGTCGACTGGAGCGGCTCGAGCAGCGCGGACGTCTCGTGGGCACGCTGGCCCGCCGAGCGCGCGACGAACAGGTCCTGCAGCGTCACGACGTCGCCTTCCATGCCGGCGATCTCCGTGATCTGGGTCACCTTGCGCGAGCCGTCCACGAGCCGCGAGATGTGGACGAGCAGGTCGAAGCCGCCCGCGATCTGCTCCCGGATCGCCTTGATCGGCAGCTCGATTCCCCCCATCAGCACGAGCATCTCGAGCCGGTGCAGGGCGTCGCGCGCCGAGTTGGCGTGGACCGTCGTCAGGGAGCCGTCGTGCCCCGTGTTCATGGCCTGGAGCATGTCGAGCGTCTCCGCTCCGCGGACCTCGCCCACGATGATGCGGTCGGGCCGCATCCGTAGTGCGTTGCGGACGAGGTCGCGGATGCGGATCTCCCCCTCCCCCTCGACGTTCGGCGGGCGCGACTCGAGCGAGACGACATGCCGCTGAAGCAGCTGCAGCTCTGCCGCGTCCTCCACCGTAACGACTCGCTCCGCGGCAGGGACGAAGGCCGAGACCGCGTTCAGCAGCGTCGTCTTGCCGGTTCCCGTACCGCCGGAGATGAGGATGTTGAGCTTGCCCTGGACGCACTGGGCGAGAATCTCCGCCGCCTGCTCGCTCAGCGTCCCGAGCCCGACGAGGTCTTCGAGCGTCAGCGCGTTGCGCGCGAACTTGCGGATGGTCAGCGACGGCCCCTTCAGCGCCAGCGGAGGGATGATCGCGTTGACGCGGCTGCCGTCGGACAGGCGCGCGTCCACCATCGGCGAGGCCTCGTCGATGCGGCGACCGACCTGCGAGACGATGCGGTCGATGATCCGCAGCAGATGGGCGTCGTCGAGGAAGACGACGTCCGTCTCCTCGATCCTGCCGGCCCGCTCGACGTACACCTGGTCGGCGCCGTTGACCATGACCTCCGTGATGGTCGGGTCCTGGAGGAAGGGCTCGAGCGGCCCGTACCCGAGAATGTCGTCGGCGATCTGCCGCTCGAGCTCGGAGCGCTCGCCCGGGCTGAGCGGATCCTCCACCGCGTTGAGCTCCTGGGCGACGATCTCGCGCACCTGGCGCGAGAGCTCGTCGGTGCCCTCGAGGCTGAGGAATGCGTTCCCCAGCCGCCGGATGCACGTGCGGTGGATGCTCGTCTTCAGCTCCGCGTGAGGATCGCGAGCCCGCTGCCGGATCGAGCTCCGGTCGAGCCGGAGGCGCTCGGCGAGCAGCGATGAATCGGTGCCGCGGGAGAACCCGTTGCTCTCAGGAACGCTCATCGTCGGCCCCTAAGCAGGAATCGGCGTTGGCGGGAAGCTCGTCGACACGGCCGCAGGAGGCGCCGGAACGACGGAGGGCATGAGCTCGGCGACCGCGCGAGAGAACGGGCTCGACGCGTCGGCGAGGACGATGGGCAGCGCCCGGTTGACCGCCGAGGGGACCTCGGGGTCGTCCGGCAGGTCGTACGCGATCTCGGCGTCGAGCGCGACCTCGATGTCGCGGCGGTCGACGCCACCTGCGGCGCCGAGCCGGTTGGCGACGAGCGAGATCCGCTCACGGTCGAAGCCGAGCCGGTCGATCGTCTCCATTCCGATGCGGACGTTCTTCAGCGACGTCACCTCGGGGTTGCAGACGAGCAGGAGCTGGTCCGTGAAGTCGAGCGCGGCGAGCATCGCGGCGTCGAAGAGGGGGCCCGTGTCGATGACGACCGCGGCGTAGGAGCTGCGGGCGGCCTCGAGGACTGCTGCGAGCTCCGCCTGGCCGACGACGTCGGCTTCCTCCGGGCGCTGTAGGCGCAGGGAGGACGGAGAGACCGGTCCGAGGCTCGCTGGCGACGAACGCCTCGAGCTTCTCGGCGTCGATCTCGCCCGCGGACGCCACGAGGTCGGCGATCGTCGCCCGCGGGGCGACGCCGAGCGTCAGCGCGGAGTCACCGAACTGCAGGTCGAGGTCGACGAGCAGCGTGCGCACGCCCGAGCGGGCGGCAGCAACCGCGAGGTTCGTCGCCAGCACGGTCTTGCCGCTCCCGCCCTTGGGCGAGAACACGGTGATCACCTTGCCCGTGTCGGCGGTTGCCGTGCCGTTCGCGGCCTTGCGAATCGCGAAGAGCAGCGTCTCGGCCGACTGTGGCAGCACGACGACGTCGGCCGCCCCCACGGCGAGGCCGGTCTCGACGATCCCGTTCGGCTCGCCGTGCGCGGCGAGGATGAACGGGGCGTCGGTCAGCCTCGCGGAGCCGGCGGACCTCGTCCGCGGCCTGCAGGCTCGACGTGGAGTCGAGCACGTGCAGGGCGACGTCGACGGACGGCGAAGCGCCGTCGACGTCACCGGCACGCAGCACCGTGAGCGCCGAGTCGTGCTGGAGCATCGCCGCGACGCTGTTCGCCGCGGCTCCGCTCACGAGGACCCGAAGGTTCGTCGGACGTCCGTTACGACTCATCGACGCTCTCCGGGAAGTCCCCGACGATCAGGGCGGACGCCTTGCTCTTCGGCAGGCCGCGCGCCAGGAACGAGTGCAGCGTCTCGAGCTCGGCCTTGCTGTCCTTCGGCTTCGCCGTCGGCCGCAGCGCGAGGAACCAGGTGCTCATCTTCATCGCCCAGCCCATCGTCTGGGTCTGGCGATCGGTCATGACGAGCGTCGCGGTGGTCATCTCGCCGCTTCCGGCCTCGATCGGCCCGTCGGCGTCCGGCGCCTCGAGCACGAGCAGGTCGCGGAGGACGACGCGTCGTCGTGGCGCGGGAAGGGCCGCCGGCGCTGTACCGGGCGGTGGCGACGACGTCCACGTGGTCGCCGGCGGTGAGCGTGCCGGCGAGCAGCTGGTGCGGCTCGCCGAGGACGGCGACCGCCCGCTCCTTGCCCGAGAACTTCGCGAACACGCCGCCCTGCGTCTTCGGCGCGAACTGGCGGAGCGTGATCTGCTCGCCCTCGTAGATCGGGTCGGCCACGACCTGCGACGTCAGCGACGCTTCGCTCACGACCGAGCCGGGGACGACCGCACGGCGCGGCACGGTCTGCGACTTCAGGTAGTCGCCGGAGGCGACGGCCGAGCCGCCGGTGCCGGCGGGGATGTCGCGCGCGGCGACGAGGACCTTCACGAGCTCGGCGCCGTTGTCGACGCTCGAGCGGTAGCTGGCCATGTAGACGCCGATGAGGACGAGCGCGATCACGGCGAGCCCCACGGGCAGGATCAGGCTTCGAATTCTGGATTTCTTCACGAGGGCTTCCTTTCGCTTCTCTATTTGGTGAGCGTGATCACGTGCACGCCGAAGTCGTGGTCGGGATCGCTGAGGGTGTCGCCGGCCGCGAGGTCGGTCGCGATGAAGGTCACGAAGTGGCCCGTCGAGCTCGTGGGTCTTGCCGGTCCACTTGACGACCTCGTCGATGACGAATGCCGCCCAGCCGATGATGTGGTAGCCGGTGCTCGCACTGGCGCGTGTCGAAGACGGGGAAGAGGAGCATGCGCTGCTCGTCGGCGGCGTCTTCGAGCTCCTTCTTGATCCCGTTCTTCTCCCCGTTCGCCGGGGGATAGTCGGTGTTGATCGGCAGGTGGCCGGGATACCCGTCCTCGATCCAGTCCTTGCATGTCTGCCGCGCCCGCGCTGCCGTCGACGGTCCAGGTCGAGCAGGCCGAACTTGCTCTTCGTCGGGTCGAACTCGGCGTCCTCGTCGAAGTGCAGTGTCTATCGGGTCATCCGCCCGAAGCAGCTCGGGTCGGTGACGATGCACGCCTGCTCACGTGAACCGCGATCGGCGCGACGTTCTTCATCTCGAGTGGCGCGTGGACTTGCGCCTGCGCCTCGGCGCTGACGGTCACGATGTCGAAGGCGCGCGTTCGAGGATCCGGACGCGAAGATCCCGGGGCGTCGTCGCCGTCGGCGACGACGTCGATCGTGTCGGTCATCTTCGGGAAACGTGACGGCCGGCGTCGGGATGCCGCGCGTAGTTGTCGCTCGCGCGTAGTCTCAGCGCATCAGTCTGTCGCGCCCGACGGATCGGCGGGAGCTCCTGCGCGCCGGCGAGCGCGGCGGCGTCGGCGGCGGTCTGCAGATGGCGCTGGGCCTGGTACCAGGAGCCGACGTCGACGACGAGCGCGGCCATGCCGACGAGCACGGTGAGGATGACGGCGACGAAGACGAGGACCTGGCCGGACTCGTCGCGGCTGCGTGTGAGGAGCGACCTCATTCCATTCGCTCCGTCGCGCTCGCGGTGAGGTCGCTCGGGGATCGCAAAGACGGCCGGGGAGGCCGACTCGAACGGGTACTTGATCGTGATCTTGAACTGCGTCGCCGGTGTTCTTCCCGGTCGGCCGTGCACCAGTCCGATGCGGCGTCGAGATCGACGTCGTCCACTGCTCCGGCGAGACGGTGTTGCTAGAATCGCGGCCTCCGCAGCCGCGCAAGGTTGCTCGTGCGCTTGACGGCGGCTGCGCGCGCGCCAACCCGCGCTGCGTCCGTGATCGCGAGGTAGTTGCGGAAGGCGAGGCCGAACTGCAGTGATCCCGAAGACGAGGAGCGCGAGGAGCGGGAGGACGATGGCGAACTCGACGAACGCCTGGCCGTCCTCGCGGCGAAATCTGGATCGTGCGATATGTGTGTGATCTTCATCTCGGGTCTCTCTAATCGAAAGGGTGCTTGGAGCTTCCGCCGAGTCGGCGGAAGCTCCGACTGTGCAGATGCGTCCGTCCTTACGAACGCGGTGACTCGACGTGACTGTCGATCGCGGCCTGGATGGCGGTCGGTGAGGCCGGTCCACGTCGCGGCGAGCAGGACGCCGACGACGATCACCGAGAGAACGAGCGCGTACTCGACGAACGTCTGGCCGGCCTCGTTCTTGAGGCGAGCCGGAGAAGAACGCGAGCGAGCAACGTGTTGAAACGATCGAACATGAGGTAGATCCTCCTGTGGTGTGCGAGGGCGACTGCCGCCCTGTTCAGTTGGACAAGTGAAGCGTGCGGCCGTGCGCTTGGGATCGCCCGGGCGGGCGGACCGGCGGGTGGTTCCGAACTACCCGTTCGGCAGATACCGTCGCCTCACCGGCGCGGCATACTGGCCCGACCTCGATCGGGTCCACGCTCATGCGTCGGGCCGCGACGAACACGCGAAGCCGAGTCCTCGAAGCAAATGAAAAACCTCACTCTCGTCGGTCAGCAAGGCCAGGTGGTCTGCGAACGCTGCGAGATCGCCGAGAGCTCGCTGAAGCGCGTGCGGGGCCTGCTCGGGCGCAAGGAGCTCGTGCACGGTGACGGGCTCCTGATCCGGCCGACCTGGTCGATCCACACGTGGTTCATGCGCTTCCCGATCGACGTCGTCTTCCTCGACCGCGAGCTGACGGTGCTCGACGTGAGGGAACACGTGCGGCCGTGGAAAGCCGCTGCCCATCGCGGCGCCCATTCGGCACTCGAGCTGCCCGCAGGTGCCGCACAGCGGGTCGGCCTCGAGGTCGGCGAGCGGCTCGCGTGGGGCTCGCTCGAGCCGACTGGCTGACTCTTCTACGCCGTCAGGCTGGTCAGGACCGGCGCGGGCACGTTCGCCGCGCTGATCTCCATCTCGTACCCGCGGCCGTCGAGCCGGAACGGAACGCTCCAGAACCCGCGCTCCGTCGCCCAGCGCTCGATCGCTCGCAGCAACAGGGCGAGGTCGTCCGGCTCGGTGCGCAGGTCGACCGCGACGATCCACGAGTTGTCCCACGGCTGCACCGCAGTCAGCCAGTCGGGCGCGAGGATCAGGCCGAGCTGCTCTGCCGCGGCCTCCTCCCGGAGCTCCACGAACAGGATGTCGTCGAGAACGTGATGCACCTCGAGAGCGTCGCGGACCCGGCTGCACCCGCGCATGACGCACTCGTGTCAAATCGTCAGCTCGCGACGAGGTGCTCCTTGCGGGCGACCGCGACGGCCTCGAGTCGCGAGTTGACGCCGAGCGCGCGCAGCACGTGGCGCACGTGGTTCCGCACCGTCTCCTGGCTCAATCCGGAGCTCGGCGGCGATCTGCTTGGTGGAGCGGCCGTGCTCGAGGAGCCGAAGCACCTCGGTCTGACGCGGTGTCAGGTGCGGGTGGGCCCACGGCTCGGAGTCGGGCAGGTGCTGCCGGACCTGGCCGAAGACACCGATCACGCGCTCGCCGCGCATGAGCGGCACCGAGCAGATGTCGACGTCCGTCCGGTTGCCGTCCGCATCCAGCAGCACGAACTCGCCGTCGGTCGCCTTGGCCGTTCCCGCGACCTTCTGCGCAAAGAACTCGCGCGCTCGCCGACTCTCCTCCGGCGCGACGACCGAGGTGAACTGGCGCCCGCGCACGTCTCCGAACTCTTTCAGCGCGGCCCCGTTGAGCCAGCGGATGACCCCGGTCGAGTCGATCACGTAGCTCGGCACGCCTATGTTCTCGAGGGCGACTTCGACGTCGCCGCCAATCGCGCGCAACGGCATCGCTCCAGTGTGCAGGCGCCTCCGAAGCAGGTCAAACCGTCAGCGCGTTCGAAGCGCGCTCAACCGGTGCGGCATTCCTGGCAGTGCACGTCGTCGACCGGTTCGCCCTCGATCAGCCTGGCCACCCAGTCGACCAGCTTCTCGCCGTTGACCTCGACCTCGTAGAACGTCGGCCATTCGAGGATCCTGTGGCCGTCGCCGGGCGCGGTGAAGCTGTGCAGGACCACCCCGGCCTCCTCGATCGCCGCCTCGTTGGCGTCGATCACCGCAAGGAGCTTCGACGGGTCCTGACCCATCGCTGCCGCCCCCTCCGCCACTTCCCGGTCGTAGGCGAAGTCGAAGCGGGCCAGCACGATCTCGGGGTCGTGGAGGCCGGCCTGGATCCAGAACCGTCGGGCGCCCCAGTCGCGGCGGGTCAGCCCTTCGTTGACCTCCCAGTCGGGCCTGCTGTCGTATGCGCCCCACAGCTCACCGAGCTCGGCGTTGAGGTCGGGGTCTTCCGAGAAGGCGCCGGAGTTGGCGCCGAACACGGTGACCTGGGCGTCGGGGAGCAGGTCGGCGGCAAGGCCGCCGTAGAGCGGGGCGGCGACCGACCCGCCGCTCTTGCCCACGACGACGACCTGGGCGGCGTCGGGATAGTTGTCGGCGACGTAGTCGAGCGTCGCCGTGCCGTTGACGAAGCCGTTGTGCTCGACGGTCAGCTTGGGCGAGTACTTCCGGGTGACGTCGCCGAGGTGCATGTCGCCGGTGCAGAGCGGCACGTAGACGAAGCTGTAGTCGCGGAACGGGTTGTCGGCCCGGGCGAAGTCGAAGATCCCGCCCTCCTGCGCCGGATCCTCGCCGTAGATGCTCCAGTCGTAGTTCCCCTCCCCGGGGGTGCCAAGGCCGGTGAACGCGCAGCTTGTGGCGTCGAAACAGTTGCCGCCGCCGTCGAGGAAGAACACGACCTTGGTCGGGTCGTTTCGCCGCTCCCAGAAGGCGAACTCGCTGCCGTCGGCACACTCGCAGTCGCCGCCGGGAACGACCTTCGTCCACTTCTGATCGGCGGCCGCGGTCGTGGTGTCGACGCCGTGGTCCCGCCCGCATCATCGTCGTTGCCGCCGCACGCGGCAACCGTGGCCGCCAACGCGGCAAGGACGAGAAGCAGGGCCAGGAGCCCACGTGTGTTCGTGCCTATCAGTCTCGTGATGAACCTCCGGAGCATCAGGCGAGCTCGGATTGAAGGATCTCCGCCACAGGGCGGCGGGCGCCGAGGCGGGCGGGGATGGCGGTGAGCACCGCCACCACGAGCACGGTCACGGGCACCACAGCGAGCAGCTGCCAGAGCGGCGGGCCCGTCACCCCGTCGCCGCCGCCGCCCAAGGCGGCGAAGAGTGCGAGGCCTCCGGGGATCGCGAGGCCGGCGCCGACGAGCGCGGGCAGCACCTGCGCTGCTGAGAGTCCTGTGCTGACCTGCTGTGGGGTCGCGCCGAGGGCGCGTGCCAGCGCCGAGGAGTGCCTGGCGTCGAGCGCGGTTGCCCAGGTGACGGAGATGACGTTGACGGCCGCGAGGGCGACCAGCGAGACCGTGAGCACCAGCATCACCTGGTTGAAGCGGTCGGTCGAAGGGTCGGTCCCGCCGACCAGCTGGGCATCCTGGCCGAACTGGGCGCGCGCCCCGAGCACGGCCACGATCCCGGTGACCGCGACGAAGATGCTGGCCGCGCTGAGCACGAGGCGGCGCGGCCGTCGGGCGGCCACCCGCAAGCCGAGGAGCAGGGGGACCGGCAGGCGCGCGGAGATCGCGATCAGCCAGGGCGTGCGCCGGGGCGGGCGGGCCGCGTCGGCCAGGGCGTGGACGGTGCTGGTGCGGGCGGCGCGGACGGCGGGAACGAAAGTCGCGATTGCCGCGACCCCGAGTGCCACGGCCGTGACCACGCCGACCGTCGAGATGGTGAGGGAGGGCGCGCCCGCGCTGCCGACGAGGCCGGCACCGGGATCGGCGAGCAGGGGGGCGGCCAGCCATCCGGCCGCCAGTCCGGCCGCCGCCGCGAGCAGGGCCAGGGCCATGTACTCGGCGAGCAGCACGACAGCGACGAGGCGCGGTGTGCCGCCGACCGCTTTGAGCAGTCCGACACGTCGGGTCTGGTCGGCCATCCGGCCGCCGACGAGGACCGCGACGCCGGCCACGGCGAGCAATCCAAGCAGCCAGCTGCCTATCCGCAGCACTTCCGCCGTGCCCTCGACCAAAGCGTCGTGCCCCTCGCGGATGTCCTGCCACGACTGCAGGGCTGGTGCGGTCCGGCTAGCCGGGAAGCGAGCGTTGACGAACGCCGGCGCGGCGGCCGGGTCGGCCAGCTTCAGGTTCACGATGTAGGAGAGACCTGCCTCCGTGGGGGCGAGACCGCGGGCGTCCGCCTCGGTGAGCCAGACCAGGCCGGGCTCGACCGGCTCCTCGGGCGCCTCGGCATCGACGGCCGGCTCTTTCCCTTCCGGGCCACTCAGCGACTGCCTGGCTTCGATGAACTCGGGGCAGTCCAGGCCGAAGCACACATTCGGATATGGCTTCGCGGCGGCGGTGACCGCCACGCCCGCAACCTCGAACGAGCGGCGCTTCGCCACACGACAGGCTGGCGGCCCGCCGCGCCAGAGCCCACATACACGGGTCCGCAAGATGATCTCGTCCCCTGCGCCGAGTTCGAGCGCGTCGGCGAAACCGGCCTCGAGGACCACGCCGCCGTCGCGTACCCAGCCGCCTTGGGTCAGCTCGGGCTGGTCGACCGCGGCCGCTGCGGGGTCGCGTCCTTGTGCCCACACCCCCGCCGCACCGCCGATCACGTCTCCCGAAGGTGTACGCCTCGACCCAGTGAGACCGTCCGCCGCTAGCTCCACCCCGATGAGCGGGTACGGCCCGCTGTAGTCGGTGACGCCGGGAGCGTCGGTCAGCGCCTCGAGCGCGGTGCGGTCGGCGGGCTGACCGAGGAACGCGTCCCCGGTCACACTGGCCACGACGTCAGGCCCGGCTGTGGCCTCCCGGGTGCGCTCGTAGGGCTTGTCGGTGACCCCGTGCAGGACGAGCCCAAGCGTGAGCGTGGTCGCGGCGGCCATGATCGCTACCAGAAGGAGTGCGGCTTCGGCGGGGCGGCGACGCAGGTCGCGGGACGGCGAGGCGGCTGACGAGCAGGAGGCGGCCCATCTAGCTCTCCAGGCCGGCGAGCTCGCCGAGCCGACCCGTGGTGCCGTGGGTCAGCCTGGTCTCCTCGACGAGGGCGCCGTCGCGCATCGAGATCAGCCGGTCGGCGGTGGCCGCGATCCGGGCGTCGTGGGTGACGATGAGCAGCGTCTGCCCGGACGAGTGCAGGCTGTCGAGGAGCCGGAGCACATCCAGGGTGGCGGCGCTGTCGAGGTTGCCGGTCGGCTCGTCGGCGAGGACGATGAGCGGCTCGTTGCTGAGGGCGCGGGCAATCGCCACCCGTTGGCGCTCGCCCCCCGAGAGCGCCGACGGCAGATGCCTGGCCCGGTCGGTGAGCCCGACCCGTTCCAGCAGCTCCGCGGCCCGGCGTCGTGCCGCGCGCGGCGAGCGCCCGGCCAAGAGCGCCGGCAGCTCGACGTTCTCGACGGCGGTGAGCTCGTCCATCAGGTGGAAGGCCTGGAAGACGAAGCCGATCGCGTGGCGGCGCAGCCGAGCCAGCGCCTTCTCGCTCAGCTGGTCGATGCGGCGCCCGGCCAGCCACACCTCTCCGGCCGACGGGCGCTCCAGACCGCCCAGTAGGTGGAGCAGGGTCGACTTGCCGCAGCCGCTCGGCCCCATCACGGCCAGCGTCTCGCCCGCTGCGACCTCCAGCTCGACCGCGTCGAGCGCGCGTACGAGGCCTGCTCCCCGGCCGTATTCCTTCCCCAGCTCGCGCGTGCGCAAGATCGGCCCAACTCGCGACAGTGACTCGTCGTTCGCGTTCATGATCGTCCCCTCGTTTCGTTCCAGTAGCGCGCGCAGGCCTCGAGCCAACGCAGGTCCGCTTGCAGCCTGAGCACCACGCCCTCGAGCAGGAGCCCCGCGACCGAGCCGTCCGGCTCCGCCAATGCGGCCCGCTGCGCGGCGGCCAATCCGGCCAAGAGCGCGTGCCGTTGCGCGTCCACGAGCCGCACCGGGTCGCCCAGCCCCGCCGCGGCGGCGGCGACCAGCTTCAGGTGGAACTCCGCCGGCGCGGGCTTCGGCCAGCTCGTGTCCTCGAGCCACTCCGTAACCCGCGCGCGCCCCGCCGCGGTCAGCTCGTAGACCTTGCGGTCTGGACGATCGCTCTGGCCGATCCGCTCCGAGGTCACCAGGCCGGCCTTCTCGAGCCGGTTCAGCGTCACATACACCTGGCCCGCATTCAGCGCCTCGGCCAACGGGCCGAGAGCAAGCTGGAGCCGGGCGCGGAGCTGATAGCCGTGCGACGCCTCCTTGGCCAGCAACGCGAGAAGGACCTCCTGTACGACCCGTAGCTGGTAGCCCTGGGACGGCTCCTTCGACACGTGCGCGGCTTCCTGCACCAGCCAACTCCTCTCTAACCGTTAGCCGTGCCAGGATAACCGTTAACTATCGTGCTTGTCAAGCCACCCGAACGAGCCTTCCGGTTACGAGGCCTTGGGACGAGTGACGAGCTCCTGAGGGCCCTTCCAGGCCAACGAGTGCGACTTGAGCGCCGTGAGGCCGGAGTAACCTCGAGCGTTGGCCCCGCTGTACCCGTCGCTGTCGTCGGTCACATTCGCCGCGACCAGGACTGCCGCTGCCGTGATGCGCACAGCGCGGGCACGATCGCCAACATGCGAGGCAGCGGCGGAAGGGCGCTCAGGCGGCGCGGCACTCCTGGCAATGCACGTCGTCGACCGACTCGCCCTCGATCAGCCTGGTCACCCAGTCGACCAGCTTCTCGCCGTTGACCTCCAGCTCGTAGAACTTTGGATATTCGAAGATCCCGTGGCCGTCGCCGGGTGCGGTGTAGCTGTGCAGGTCGACTCCGGCCTTCTCGATCGCCGCCTCGTTGGCGTCGATCACGGCGAGGAGCTTCGACGGGTCGCGACCCATCGACGCTGCTCCTCTCGCCGCAGATTCGTCGTAGGCGTAGTCGAAGCGGGCGAACACAATCTCGGGGTCGTGGAGGCCGGCCTGGATCCAGAACCGGGGGGCGCCCCAGTCGCGAGCGGTCAGTCCTTCGTTGACCTCCCAGTCGGGCATGTTGGCGTACGCGCCCCAGCGCTCACCGAAGAACCTGGCGTTGAGTTCGGGATCGTCGGGAATGCTGCCGGATTGGCCGCCGAACACGGTGACCTGAGCGTCAGGGAGCAGATCGGAGGCGAGGCCGCCGTAGACGGGGGCGGCGATCGACCCGACGGTCTTGCCCACGACGACGACCTGGGTGGCGTCGGGGTAGTGCTCGGCGAGGTAGGAAAGCGCCGCCGTGCCGTTGACGAAGCCGTTGTGCTCGACGGTCAGCCGGGGCGAGTACTTGCGGGTGACGTCGCCCAGGTGCGCGTCACCGGTGCAGGAGGGCACGAAGACGAAGCTGTAGTCGCGGAACGGGTTGTCGGCGCGGGCGAAGTCGAAGATCCCGCCTTCCCGCGCCGGATCCTCGCCGTAGATGCTCCAGTCATAATCCGCCTCCCCGCCGGCGGTGCCGAGGCCGGTGAACGCGCAGGTCTCGGCGTCGAAACAGGCGCCGCCGCCGTCGAGGAAGAACACGACCTTCGTCGGGTCGTTGCGGCGCTCCCAGAAGGCGAACTCGCTGCCGTCGGCACACTCGCAGTCGCCGCCGGGAACGACCTTCTCCCACGCCGCGGTGGTCGGCTCCGTCGTCTCGGCCGCGCGCTCGTCGCCGCCTCCGCATGCCGCGACCGTGGCCGCGAGCGCAGCCGCTAGAAGGAGCAGCGCGAGGATACGGGAGCGGCGGCCCGTCATTCGATTGCCGGCCGGGCGATGGCGGGCGGCTGGCGGCCGGCGAGGAGCCAGCCGGCCGCGGCAGCCGCCAAGGGGACGCCGACGACGAGAAGGACGAGGGGGAGCACTGGTATCCGGCCGAGATAGCCGAGGTCGTCGTGGTACGTCGCTGCGAGCGCGACATAGGCGCCGGCGACGCCGAGGAGCGCGCCGAGCAGCGCGAGCGCACCGGCCGTGGCGGCCGTCAGCGTGCGGCGGATCCTGCCCGTTGCGCCGGTCGCCGTCAGGGTGCGCAGGTCGCCGGCGGCCTCACTGCGGATCAGCCCGACGGTCATGGCGAGGATCGCGAGCGCCAGGAGAGCGCCTGCGGCGGTCGCGATCGCGATGGGCGTGGCAAGGGACATGCGCTCGTGCTGCGTCTCGATCTCGAGGCCCGCCTCGGCCGCGAGCTCGCGGGCTGTGGCGATCTGCTCGCTCGTCAGAGGGCTGCTCGACTCGATGAGCCAGCCGTTCGGGACCTGCGTCCAACCATGGCGGCGAAGACCGTTGAGCGTGACGAACGAGGACGGCACGCGGCCGGTGTCCCCCTCTCCGGCGCCGAAGACCTCCAGGCTGTCGATCCTCTGAACGTTCTCGATGGCGGATTCGCGGGGGCGACCGCGGCTCCCCGCCCGGATGTCCAGAAGGACGAACTCGCCGGTGGGAACGGTCGCGTCGGCCAGGAAGTCCGCGCTCGGGTCGATGGAGGCAGGGTCGACCCCGACGTACCTGAGCACTGCAGGCGTGGCCACGTAGAGACCGGATCCCTGGGTCCAGCTCTTGAGCTCGGTCTGCTTCGAGAAACGGACCGCGAGGCGGGCGCTTTCACCCTCGAAGGTGACGATGGGCGGCTCGCCGGGCTCGTAGGCCTTCCGAAGCGGGATCACGGCCGCCTCGCCGAGACCGGCCGCGATTTGGCGGACGCGCGCAGCACTCCGTGCGAGCTGGGAGGCCGTTTGGAGTGGGAGCGGGATGAGATTCGGTTCTTGCGTCGGGCCGGTGTACACCCGGATTTGGCGGTCGGAGAGGTTGGGGAGCTCGGCGGCCAATCGGTCGTCGTCCTTCTTCTCCTCGGCCGCGGCGGTGACTGTCACCGTTGCTGCGATGCCGAGGGCGAGGGTGATCGCGGCGAGTGCCGCCCCGGATCGCGCCTGGTAGCGGGCGAGGTCACGGAGCGCCAGGCGCGTGCCGATCGGGGCGTGTCCGGCGGCTCGGGAGAAGATGCGGATCGCGAGTGGGCCCAGGAGCAAGGTGCCGAGGATCGTCGCCACGATCCCGGCGATGATGAGCGCCACTCGGTCTCGGTCGGAAAGTGCGAGACAGGCGATACCGACCGCGATCAGCGCGGCGGCCGCGATCGCCGAGTGGCGTGCGGGCCTCGGCTGCGGCGGACGCCCCGAAAGCGCGAGCAGGGTGGGGAGGCGGGCGACCGTTCGCCCCGGCCACCAGGCGGCTGCCGTAGCCCCGAGGATGGCGAGGAGGACGACCATCGCGAGCAGCGTCCACGGAAGGCTGAGCCGGTCGATGCGATGGCCCATCGCGGATTCGAGAGTCGGCGCGAAGACGACCCAGAGCGCACCGCCCGCGACCGTGCCGAGGATTGCGGCGATCACTCCGACGACGGCGCCGTTCGTGAGCAGCACGAGCCGGAGATGCTTCTGAGTAGCCCCGATTGCCGCGAGCATGCCGAGCTGGCGGAGCCGGCGCTGAGCGACGACAGCGAAGCCCGCGGCGGCAACCAGCGAGGCCAGGAGCACGAAGACGGAGGCGACGGAGACCACTGCGAACGAGTCAGCGGCCTCGATCTGGCCGCGGATCCCCAGTCCCCTGAGGCCCGAACGGCCGTTCTCGTTCTCCAAGGAGTCTGCGAAGGCGCGGAGCTCCTGTTCGCTCGCGTCGACCAGAACGGTGACGTTCTGCGGCGCCCCGGCTGACGAAGGGGAGACGAGAGCGAACTCGTCACTGAGATCGAGTGGGTTCTCGACGATGCCGACGACGGTCCGCCGCCGACCGTCGAGATCCAGCGTCGCCCCCAGCTCCACGCTCAGGAGCTCGGCCACACCCTCGGTGAGGACGACTTGGCCCGGCCCGGCCGGGTAGCTGCCACGGCGGAGCGCGAGAAGATCGCCGCCGTAGGGCCCATCCGGGTCCTGCGAGCGCAAGTCCACCGTCTCGACGCCGCCGGGCACGGGCACCTTGCGGTGGCCGATGACGTCCGTCGTCCCGAACGACTCCTCGGCCGACGCCAGAGCTGCCTCGAGCGCCTGCGGATCGGAGCCGTCGAACATGAGCAGCCCCCGGGCCGAGCCGAACTCGCCGTCGAACGCAGGGCTCGTGTTGTAGACGAGGGTGATGCTTCCGATCGCGGCCGCGACCGCGACCGTAAGGAGCGCGACGACCAGGACTTGCTGGCGCCACTCGCGGCGGAACATGCGCCAGGCCCAGCGAACGACCGCGCGGCGGGCGGCAACGCCGCCGTTCTTCGGCCCGCCCAGCGCCGACCGGTGAGCGAGCGTCGTCATCGCCGATCAGCGGCCGCGAGGAGCGACTCCGGGCCGGGAGGGGCGACGGTCTGGTCGATGACGTGGCCGTCGCGCAGGAAGACGACGCGGTCTGCCCACGAAGCCAGATGCGCCTCGTGAGTCACGACGACACCCGCGACGCCCCGCTGCGTGGCGGCCCGCAGCAGGCGCATGACGGCCTCGCCGTTGACCGAGTCGAGCGCACCGGTCGGCTCGTCGGCGAGCAGCAAGCCGCGCTCACCCACGATCGCGCGGGCGATCGCGACCCGCTGGCGCTCGCCGCCAGACAGCTCGTCGGGGTAGTGGTCCGCACGGTCCGCGACGCCGAGCTCCTCCAGGGCCTCGAGGCCCGTGGCGCGCGCGGCTTTCGCGCCGGTGCCGTCGAGCTCGAGCGGCAGCGCGACGTTCTCGGCTGCCGTGAGCCCTGGGAGCAGATTGAAGTCCTGGAAGACGTACCCGATCGACCGGCGGCGCATCTTCGCCTGATCCGAGCGCGAGATGCTCGCGAGGTCGACGCCGTCCACGAGCACATGGCCACTGGTCGCCTGCTCGAGGCTGCCGGCGATCGTCAGGAGCGTGCTCTTGCCGGACCCGCTCGGCCCCATGATCGCCACGAGCTCGCCGCGCTCGACCGAGAGGTCGACGGTGCTGAGCGCACGCACTTCGGTCGGCCCGGTTCCGTAGACCTTCGATACCTGTCGCAGTTCGAGTGCGCTGGTCATTGCGAGACCTCCAAAGTTCGAGCTGGTGCTTCAAGAGGAACGTCTGGCGCTGCGGTCGCCGCGGCGGACGGCAGCTGCTTCAAGCGGACGTCGGCGGCATCGAGCCAGTGGACGATCGCTTCGAGCCGGAAGAGCTCGGCATCGGCGACGAGCGCCAACGCCACGTCGTCCTCACCGGCCGCCGCCTTGATCTGGGTGTAGCCCTGCATGATCTGGACGACGTGGCGGCGGTGCACCTGCAGGATCTCGTGGACGTCGATCCCCGGGATCTGCAGGGCGACGAGCACCTTGATCACGAGCTCGTCGCGTGGGGGAGGCACGAGCTCAGGCGGCGTGCGAAGCCACTCGACCAACGCGCGGTCGCCGGCGGCCGTGATCCTGTATCGCTTCCGCGATCGCTCGCCCTCCCCGTCGTCGGTCTCGACGAGCCCGTCCCGCTCGAGGCGCTGGAGGGTCGTATAGACCTGACCGACGTTGAGCGGCCAGACCTCGCCCGTCCGGGACTCGAACTCGTTCTGCAGCCGCAGGCCGTACTTCGGGCCTTCGCTCAGCAGTGCGAGGAGGGCATGAGGAACGCTCATCGGTGACTCCGGTAGGCAAACATACCGAGTAGTATACCTGGTATACACGTTCTGCGCAAGTCATGTTGCGCCGGTTCGGGCCTCGTGCCAGATTCAGGTGGTTTCCGCCTTTTTCCGTGCCCTCGGATCGGCGACGCTCGACGAGTCATGTCGGTTTCAGCGAAGGGCACGGCCCGGGACGGCCCACGATGGGTGCGCGAGCTTCGGCATCTGACTCGCGGCTTCGTCGCAGGCTTCGGCCAGAGCTTCGCGCCCGAGCTCGTCAGTCGCTTCGAAGCCGTGAGGAACGAGCCGTGTTCATTCGTGCCAGAAAAGAGGAGTGATCTTCGTGCGGAAATCTGATCTGAAAAACAAGGATGCGCTTCAGGCAGCGGTGCGGCAGGTTGCCGATGAATACCTTCCCGATCCCAACATCAACTCGGTCGGCGTCGGCTACAGGATGAAGGACGGCAAGAGGACGAACGAGCTCGCGCTGCAGTTCACGGTCGGGCAGAAGTTCGCGCCCGAAGCGCTCGAGGCCGTTGCAACTCGCCGCATCCCGGAGACGATCACGGTCAACGGGTACTCGTTCGAGACCGATGTCGTCGAGCGGAAATTCGAGCAGCAGCCGGTTGCCGTCGCGACCGAGGCGAAAGCCGAGCGCAAGCGTCGACTCGACCCCATGTCCCCCGGGATCAGCATCGGGCACGTGGGTGTGACGGCGGGAACGCTGGGCTGTCTCGTGAAGGAGAGCGCGTCGGGCGAAACGCGCCTGCTCTCCAACTGGCATGTCCTGAACGGGGACAGCGGCGAGCTCGGCGACGTCATCGTGCAGCCCGGGCCCTTCGACGACAACCGCGTCTCCGAGAACGCCTGCGGCACGCTCATCCGGAGCTTTCTGGGGCTCGCCGGCGACTGCGCCATCTCGAGTGTCGTCGGACGAGGGGCGACGGAAACGCTCGTCGACCTCGCAGTACAGGTGCGGCGCATCGGAGATCCAGAGCTCGGCGATCGTGTCGTCAAGTCCGGCCGGACCACCGACGTCACCCATGGGCTTGTCACTCGTGTCCACACGATCACGAAGCTCCGCTACGGCTCGAAGGGCCTGCAGGAGATCGGCGGGTTCGAGATCGGTGTCGACGACGAGCATCCGCCCGAGAACGGAGAGATCTCGATGGGCGGCGATTCTGGCTCGGCCTGGATGGCGACGGACGATCAGGGTGCCGCGACCGACATGATGCTCGGTCTCCACTTCGCCGGCGAGACCGTCGAGCCGGCCGAGTACGCACTTGCCTGCTATGCGTCCTCGGTTTTCGAGAAGCTCGAGATCAGCCCGCTCGAGGCTTCTCCTGCGAACGGGACCGTCACCATCGCGCGCCGGATTGCGGGCGGCTACGACCCGGAGTTCCTACCGAACCAGCGGGTCGATGCTCCGGCCCCCGCGAGCGACGCGATCGAGTCCGACTACGCGCCGACGAGAGCCGGCGAGGTCGTCCGTGACTACACGCACTTCTCGCTCGCCATGAGCGCCTCGCGGCGTTTCTGCCGGTGGGTCGCCTGGAACGTCGACGGCAACGGCCTGCAGCAGATCTCGCGCAACGGTCTCGAGTTCGAGCTCGACCCGGAGTACGAAGAGAAGCACCAGGTCGACGACGACCTGTATCGGGACAACCGCCTCGATCGCGGTCATATCGCCCGCCGGGCCGACCTCCTCTGGGGTACTCGCGAGGAAGCGGAGCAGGCAAACGCCGACTCCTTCTTCTTCACGAACATCACGCCCCAGCTCGACGACTTCAACCAGTCGAGCCGGCGCGGGCTCTGGGGGAGCTCGAGGACGCGATCTTCGAGGACGTCGAAGTCGACGACCTCAGGATCAGCGTCCTTGGTGGGCCCATCTTCAAGGACTCCGACTTCCTGTTCCGCGAGCTCCTCGTACCGCGCTCGTTCTGGAAGGTGGTCGCGTACGTCGAAAGCGGAGTGCTCAAGGCCAAGGCGTACGTCTTGACCCAGGATGACCTCGAGGCGAAGCTCGAATCCCTTGGGCTCGAGCCCTTCAAGCTCTATCAGGTAGCGCTTGCCGATCTCGGCGCCCAGACGGGTCTCGTCTTCGCCGACCTCGCGAGCGCCGACACGATGCTGGCCGCTCCGGAGACGGAGGGTCTGCCGACTGTCCGGAGAATCGAGGCTCGCTCGGAGATCGCGGCCGGCTAGCGCCATCGACACCCGTCCTCGGGAGCAGCCGCCATCCAGGCTCTTCCTCGAATCCGGTCGCTGTGCTTCGCCGTACCTTCGTGCAAGGACATCGGATGCCCTCCACCGCGATGGCCTAGCCTGACGGCGGGCATCCGAAGAGGTCGAGTGTGACGGAGCTGCAGCGCTATCTGGCCGAGGAGATCGCCGAGGATCATGCGGACGGTCTCGTGTCCCGGCGTGAGGCGTTGCGCCGGTTGGGACTGCTCGGGTTGAGCAGCGCCGCGGCGGCGGCGCTGCTCGCGGCAATCGTGGCGGACGAGGCAAGGGCGCGGCTGCGTGTCGTGTCGGGCTCCGGAGCAGCAGTGGGTCCGCGTGAGGCGGACGCCGCGACGGCAGCGCGTCCGACTCGGGAGATCGTGTTCCGCGGGCCGCGCGGTCGCAGGCTGATGGGTGCATGGGCTGCTGCACCTCGACCGCGCGGCGGCGTGTTGGTGATCCACGAGAACCGAGGGCTCACCGACTCGATCCGCTCCGTCGCGGGCCGCTTGGCGGCGAGTGGCTACTCGTCCCTGGCGATCGACCTGTTGTCGGAGGAGGGCGGTACCGGGTCGTTCGCGGACGAGTTCGAGGCGATGGCCGCGCTCGGAGCGGCTCCTGCCTCGCGATTCGTGGCAGACATGAAGGCGGGCGTGACGGAGCTTCGCCGCCGGCTCCCCGGCAAGAATGTCGCAGCTACCGGCTTCTGCTTCGGCGGTGGAATGGTGTGGCTTCTGCTCGCTGCGAAGGAGCGTCGCTTGGCGGCTGCCGTCCCCTTCTACGGTCCCTTCCCCGAGGGCGGGAACGTCTCCGGCGCGAGGGCTGCCGTGCTCGGGATCTACGCGGAGCTCGATTCGAGGGTCAACGCCACTCGCGCGACGGCGCGTGCGGCGCTCCGCAGGGCCGGCCTCCGGCACCAGATCGTCACCTTCCCGGGCGTCGACCACGCGTTCTTCAACCCGACCGGGTCGCGGTACGACCCGACCGCGGCCGCCGCCGCCTATCGCCGGATGCTGACCTGGCTCGGCACGTACGTCGCGACCTAGGCGCCGCGAGGTCGTGTAGCTGAACTCCAGCGATCGTTGACAACCTCTGGCGAGCCGCTCTAGCATCGGCGGGAGCAACGAGAGGATCGGCTTGACCCGATTGGATCTCGCAACGTTGCTGCGGCACTCGCTCGACCGTCATCGCCGAACGCGCTCGGTGTGGTGTCGAGCGCGTCGCCCACTCTGATCCTGGAGGTGCAAAGCCATGCCGCCTAAGACGGAGGCCCCGAGCGGTGTAGAGGACCCTTTCAACATCATCAACACGGCACGCGTGAGGAAGGGGAAGATCTCCAAGCACACGACCGAGGAGATCCCGTGGAACGCATTCTCGAGCGAGCCCTTCGAGAAGAAGAAGGCGAAGGACCGTGACCGCCGGCGCCGACCCCAGAAACTCCATCCGCTGCTTCAGAGCTGGCTGGACGCGGGTCGGGGCAGCGAGCGCGAGGAGCTGCTCGTCGCCTTTCGCGACGATCTGACCATTCCGCGCTTCCCGGACCCGGTCCCGGACGAGGATCGGAAGTCGGCCGCGAATCGGCGCGCGCTGAGAGCTGCGCAGCAGCTCGTGGCGGAGATCACCGAGAGCCGAGCGAAGCGTTACGAGGAGCTCGAGCGCGAGTTGCGCGCCGTCAAGGCCAAGCCTCTCGAGCGCTTCTGGCTCGTCAATGCAGTGCTCGTCGACATGCCCTTAGGAGCAGCAGCGAGGTGGGCCGAGCGCGACGATGTCCTCTTCATTGCCCCGAGATCCTCGGGAGAGGAGCCGCCCCAGAACCCGAACCAGAACGACGACGTAGACGACGGGCGCGCGCGCATCGTCAGCGATCCGTACTTCAACCTCGGTCTGAGGGGCGGCTGGATCGGGCTTCTCGACACCGGCCTTCGCTTCACGCACACGCAGTTCAACTCGCCGTCACACATCGCATTTCGTCGCGACTGCGTCAACGGCGGGGCGACCTGCACCGCCGGGCCCGGCTTCAACCCCAACGACGACTGCTGGAACCACGGGACCAAGACCGCCGGAATCATCACGGGCAACGCAAACTCGGGAGCTCCTTTTCGCGGCGTGACCGCCATCACGCTCGACAGCTTCAAGGTCTACCCGGCCGGCTGCGGAGGCCTCGACCAGGCCGCCGTGCTGAGGGCGTTCCAGGTCGCGGTAGCCGTGCTCGACCGGGTGATCGTCGCGGAGATGCAGGGAGGAGGCGACGATCTGAGCCCGATCTCGACGGCTGCCGACGCCGCGTTCGACGCAGGCGCGGTCGTGATCGCCGCGAACGGCAACAACGGTCCGGGCGCGAGCACGGTGAATACGCCGGCCAACGGGCACCGGACGATCGGCGTCGGTAACTTCGACGTTCAGACCCAGGCCCAGATCCCGGGTCAGAGCCGCGGCCCGGCACCCGACGGCCGCTACAAGCCCGACATCCAGGCGCCGACCCAGACGGAGACTGCGAGCAGCGCATCGGACACTGCGCTCGCTTCCTTCGGTGGGACGAGCGGCGCCACTCCGTACGCCGCGGGGCCGCGGCTCTCCTTCGGAACTGGCTGCGTGGCTCCAGCTTCAGCATCGATCCCGGGCAGGTCTACGCGCAGCTCATCCTCTCGGGCCAGCAGCCGTACCCGTTCAACAACACGAGCGGCGCAGGCCCGATCCAACTGCCGACGAACGGCTGGGCCTGGTGGGGGAAGGTTGCAATCGCCAACGGAGCCACGGTCGACATCCCGCTCACGATCAGCGGGGCGAACGCGAACACGTTCGACGGAGCCCTCTGGTGGCCCGAGTGGGCTTTCCGGTTCATCTTCGGACGCATCGAGATCCACAACGACATCGACCTCTATCTCGTCGATCCCAGTGGCTCGGTTCGGGCCTCGAGCATCTCGATCCCGAGCGTCTTCGAGCGCGCCCGTGTCAGTGGCCGCGTTGCTCAGGGGACGTGGAAGCTGCGGATTCGCGGCTACAACGTTCCGGGCGGCGTACAGAACGTCTACTGGGCCGCGCACGTTCGCCTCTAGGCTAGGGGGCGGCACGCCAAGGGTCTACGCCGACAACGATTGGTACGAAGAGCGGCCGGAGGAGGAGCTGGAATGGAAAGGAGTCCTCCGCAGACGGGAGCTCGTCGTCGGCCCGGATAACCGGACCGCGCTGACGTATGCGCTGGTGACGAGCGACGGTGAGCTCGACGTCTATGCCGCCGGAGCGGAGGCCATCCTCGCCCCTCTCGAGCACCTCCGGGTCGTGGCGAGGGGCAAGCTCGTCGATCTCAGCGGTGAGGGGCACGGCAGCGAGCTCTGGCTCGCGTCGGTTGAGAGTGCGCCGGGCGCCTAGCCCTCAACGTCGGTGACGGATTTCTGTGCAGCGGCAACGTCCAGAACTAGTCCACGCCCGCTCGCGCGAGAGCAGTTCAGCTGTGTGATCTAAGGCTGGCGCCGGACAAGACGGGGCCGGACGCAGCGTGGGGGACGGGTGTCCGAGGGCAGTTACAGCTCGCAGCTGCTCATCCGCACCTCGCCGCTCGTGCACGTGTCGCGACCGTCCCCGCCGCGGAGGCTGTCGTTGTGCAAGCCGCCGTCTAGGAAGTCGTCGCCCTTGTCGCCGTTGAGGTCGTCGGGACTGGCCTCGCCGTTGATCCAGTCCTTGCCGTCGCCGCCGTAGACACGATCCGGCCCGTCGCCGCCGCAGATCACGTCGTCGCCGCCGAGGCCGTTGATCGTGTCGGCGCCACCGAGGCCGACGATGATGTCGCGGCCGCTGGTGCCGTTGATCGTGTCGTTTGCCGCCGTGCCCACCCGCGTCGGCGTCAGCCCGTTGCAGCTCGGGATGAGCACACGGTACGTACAGACCGCCGTCGTGCGGTGGCCCGCGCGGTCCGCGCCGGTCACCGGCGTCGTGAAGGTCCCGGCCTGGCTCGTGTTCGCAGCAGCCTGCGCGGGCGCGGCTGCTCGCCCGGACGTCGCATCGGTCACGGATGCGGTCACCCAGGCGCCGAGTCGATAGATCTCGAACTCGGGCTCAGGCGACGGGCAGGTCACCGTTGGCGGCGTCGTGTCGCGCTGGACGAGCGCCGATGCGCTCGACGTCCCGCCGGCCGAGGTTGCCGAGCACGTGAACGTGGAGCCGGCCGTGTCGGAGACGACGGTCGACGGATCGCATCCCGCCTGGGAGGAGATCTCCGACTCGGGATCCGCGACGTTCCAGGTGACCGAGACGTCGGAGACGTACCAGCCGTTGCTTCCGAGTGTGCCGCTGACGCTCGGCGCGATCACCGGAGCCGTGAGGTCGTCGGTGCTCGGGCGCCAGAGCCAGATGCCACGGGCGACGGTGTTCTGGTCGGCAACACCGCCGACGAGGAAGCCCCCGCCGGGCGGCCACCACCCGAAGCCGACGCGTCCGTCGATGGGAAGCCCGGCCTCGTCGGTCGACGATGTCCAGCCGACGGTCCACTCCGTGTAGCCGGTGTAGGTCGAGATGTACCCGGTCCAACGCATGTCGCCGAGGAATGTCTGCGCCGATCCGAAGTAGGCGTCACCGCTCACGGACGGAGGGCTCGCGCTCAGGATTGCGGGCTCGTACGCGCCCATGAGCTCGACGACCTGATCGGCGGTCGCCCATACCCACCCTGTGAGCACCTTCGAGCCGATCGAGCCCGAGCAAGGAGTCACGCCGTCCCGCGGGCATACCTCGGCGATCTGGCTCCAGCCGGCGGGCATGGTCTCGTAGAGCTGCCGCCACTGCTTGCCGTCGCTGTCCAGCAGGGGATTGGGCGGAACGGCCGCCGCGGGCATCGCCCCGGCAAGTACGACGACGAACAGAGTGGCCAGGACAGTCATGCGGCTGGACATGCGGTGCTCCTCTCGGCGTCTCCGACCGGTCCTCCATGCATACGCCGAGCCGGCGCCTTTGGATGTGTCCCTGCGGTTGCTGTGCTGTCGCGGTTGCTCCGGCACGCTCCGAGCAGGTCGCGTCGACCTGCGCGCGTCGACATGCGCACACCCGACAGGTACAACCCGCTGCGTGGCGCCGCGGTCGGTCCGCCTCACGAGCCCGGAACGCGTCCTGTTCCCCGACGACGGGATCACGAAGCAGGACCTGTTCGAGTACTACCGCGCGATCGCGCCGGTGCTAGTCCCGCACCTGCACAACCGGCCGTTCACGATGAAGCGCTCGCCCTACGGAGTGGGCGGTGACGTGTACTTCCAGAAGCAGGCGCCGAAGGGGATGCCCTCCTGGATCCCGACGCGCACCTACCGCACCTACCGGCGCGAAGGCGGGTCGCGCCTCGTCGACTTCCCGCTCGTCAACTCGCCGGAGGCGGTGCTCTGGATGGTGCAGATGAACTGCATCGACATGAACGCCTGGTACTCGCGCGTCGACAAGCCTCACCGGCCCGATTTCGTGCTCTTCGACCTCGACCCGCCGGATCTCGATACACCCGGTGGCGGCTTCGCGCTTGCGATCCGCGTCGCTCACCTGATCCGCGAGGAGCTCGAGCGGCTCGAGCTCGAGTCCTACGTGAAGACGAGCGGCGCCGACGGGATTCACGTCGTCGTTCCGATTGCGCGCCGTGCGACCTACGAGCAGACCTACGCGTTCGCGGAGCGCGTGGCGCGCGGGCTCGAGGAGCGGCACCCGGGGCTCGTCACGACCGAATGGCTGAAGCGCAAGCGCGAGGGCGTGCTCGTCGACCACCGTCAGAACGCGCGGGGGAAGACGATCGCCTCCGTCTACTCGGTGCGGCCGAAGCCGGGCGCGCCGGTCTCGACACCGCTTCGCTGGGACGAGCTGACAGAGGACGTGACGCCGCGCCGCTTCGGGATGCCCGAGGCGCTCGAGCGGGTCGAACAGCACGGCGACCTGTTCGAGCCCGTGCTTGCGGGCGGCCAGGCACTCGGCCGTGCCCTGAAGAAGCTGCGCTAGTGGGGCGCTAATCGGCGAGGAACGAGAGCGCGATCGTGGCCAGCTCGTTCGCTTACGGCAGCGCCCAAGCAAGCTCCCGCCCGGAGTCCGGTTCGTGAAGAGCACTGGCACCCTGGTCGGAACTCCTCGCCGCAGCGGAACCTTCCGCGTGTCCGTGGAGGCGGGAGACGCGCTCGGCCTAGGCCCGCGAACAGCCCATCGCCCATAGCGAGGTGAGGGGTGGCGTGCTCGACTAGGGCAAGCGTTCCTGGTGGAACCTCTCCTTGTCCTCCTCGTGCCACTTCGCCTCGTAGGCCTCTGCGTCCGCGAACTCCTGCTCCGTTCGCGCGCTTGCCTCCGCGTCGTCGCTCGCGGGAAGCTCGGTCGCAGCCGTGTTGCGGCGCATGGCCATGAAGCCGATCACGAGAAGCGGTACGGCGACCACGGCGACGATGATCCAAGGAATCACTCGGGGCAGCGTATCGCCCTACCCGTGAGCAGGCCGCACCGCCCGAGCACTCCGGGGGAAGCGGGTGGTCGCCGACGACCGCCCGTACCTGGCCAGAGCCGAGAGGGTCACAGGCTTGCTCCTATCGCGGCGTAAACTCGATCGCGGGGAGTCCGTCAGGGTCGTCCTCGAGGCGGTACGTCGTGCCCGCTTCGAGATCAAGGGTCACGAAGATCGACTCGCCGGACGGGAACGACTGCATCGCGCCGACGAATCTCACTGGAGCCTCGCCCTTCTGGCCGGCCTCGATCCACGCCTCGAAGTCCTCGGACGTTGCTCCGGGCTGCGGGACGGAGAGATACCAGCTCGCCTCCGTGCCGGACTCGTTTCGCAGCTCGATCGTTCGTGTCCCGGCTTCGATCTCCGGCACGGAGTACCCGTTCGCCGTTGCCGTGATCACCGCGTCGGGTGTCGGAAGCGTCGTGCTCGACTCGCCCGCGACACGGAACTCCCGCTTCATACCGAGCTCGACATGGGGCTCCCCTGTCGGGCTTGGGAAGAAGCAGAGAAGACCGTACGTACCCGGCTCGAGTCGCCTGGTGATCGTGATTTCCTCACCGGGCGATAGAAGCGGCACCCCGGCGATATCGGTGGCGTAGGGCACGTCCCCGTCGTTGGCAGACAGGTCGCGGACTGTCTCGTCGATCGTGTGATCGCCCTCGATTCCCACGAGAGCGAACTCGTGCGGTTCCTCCCCGGTGTTGCGGAAGCGCATGGACGCGACGCCTCCATCGAACTCATCGGGCATCACGTAGGCGTACTCGCCGCCCTCGACCGTCACCGACTCCGCGGCACCGTTGCCGCTCCCGCCACATCCTGCAGCGGCCAGCGCGACCAGTGCGAGAACAGCCGCCAACCATCGATTCATGAGGCTCCCTTTTGTTGTTTGCCCAAGCCGAAGACCGCCCCCATGCTCTGAAGCGCGGGGCAGATTACAGAACTACACCGAGTGCTCACACCTGCGGGCTAACTTCGAGGGTGCGGACGCCTTGGAGGCTGATCCAGAGGCGACCGCCGTCCTCGACGATCTTCACCAGCGCCCCGCCGCAGTACGGACAGCGCATGACGATGCCGGCACCTCGAAAGACGTGGAGTGCTCCGACCGCTCCGGCTGCGCCGCACGTGTCGCACGTTCCGATGGCGGTGGTCATCTCGACTGCGAATACCTCTTGGAGAAGGCCGGCCACGGCGTTGCCGTCCAGCATCAGTGCGCTCATCTCAGCCTCCCGTCGGTCCGAAGCGCTCGGTCTTGATCATGCGTGGGTCGTGGCCGAGCTGCACGAGCGCCTCGGCCGCGGCCTCGACAAACGGCGTCGGGCCGCAGACGTAGACACGCGGCCGTCTCGGCCGGGCTCGGGCCGACCTCGGCGAGCATCTCGGCGTCCACGCGGCGCGCGTAGCCGGTCCAGCCGGGTGGCTGCGACCGCGTCAGCGTGTGGACGACGCGGAGACCGTCGCCGTCCAATCGCTCGAGCTCGTCGCGGTAGATGACGTCGTCCCAGCCGCGGGACGAGAAGAGGAGCCGCGTCTCGGCATCGCTCCCGGCGCGGGCGCGGGCGCGGATCATCGCCATCAGCGGCGCGACGCCCGAGCCGCCGGCGACGAGAAGCAGCGGCCCGCCCTGTGACGGTTCCCAGACGAAGTAGCCGCCGACGGGGCCACGGAGCTCGATCCGGTCGCCCGGCCGGAGCACGTCGGTCAGATACGGCGAGACCTCGCCGTCCTCGAGGTGCTCGACGGTGAGCTCGACGCGGGTTCCGTCGTGCACCGATGCAATGGAGTAGCTCCGCTGCGCCTGGTAGCCGTCCTCGGCCGTCAGGCGCACGTCGACGTGCTGGCCGGCCCGGTGCCCGGGCCATCCGGTCACGTCGAAGGCGATCGTCTTGACGCGATGCGTCTCGACGAGGACCTCGACGACCTCGGCCAGCCGCCAGGTCAGTCGCCCCAGTACCGCTGTTCCTGCCACGGATCGCCGTAGTTGTGGTAGCCGTTGATCTCCCAGAAGCCCGGCTCGTCGGCCGCCAGAAGGCGCAGCCCGCGGACCCACTTCGCGCTCTTCCAGAAGTAGAGGTGCGGGACGAGCATGCGCGCCGGGCCGCCGTGCTCTGGGTCGAGCGGCTCGCCGTCGTAGGCGAACGCGATCCACGCTTTTCCGCCGGTGACGTCCTCGAGCGGCACGTTCGTCGTGTAGCCGCCGTCAGAGAACTCGACGACGTATTCGGCTGACGTCTCGATTCCGTCGAGCAGCGTGTCGACCGAGACGCCCTCCCAGACGGTGTCCAGCTTCGACCACTTGGTGACGCAGTGGATGTCGACCGTCACCTCCTCGCTCGGGAGCGCGCGGAACTCGTCCCAGGTCCAGCGCCGCGACTCGTCGACCTCGCCCACGATGGAGAGGTCCCAGTGCTCGAGCGATGCATGTGGTGTGGGGCCCGCAGATAGGACCGGAAAGTCGGTGGTCACATACTGGCCGGGTGGAACGCGCGAGGGATCCACGTCCTCGCGGCGACGCCCTCGGAATCCGCGTGAGATGAAGGACATCTGTGCCTCCTCCTATGCGTCGTGGACTGTACGACCTCAGCCTTACAAGAGCAGTTCACGAAGACGCCTAGCCAAACGTGAACACGTAGGCCTCGACGCCTGCGCCATCGAAGGTGATCTCGAACGTGCGGTCGGCGATCTGTCCCGGCTGTCGAATCAGTTGATAGAGGCGCGGCTGGACGAGCGTTCCGTGGCCGTCTTCGTCCACGTCCACCCCGTGGGCAGCGCCGGGTGGCGCCCCGTCGATCAGCACGCGGAACGGCACGGTCGACCCGGGAGTCCGTGACCGCAGCACGAGGTTGACGTCGCGGGCGTGGAAGCGGAATGTGACCCCTCCGCCGGCCCGATGCAGAACGCTCGCGCGCCCCTCGACCGCCCAATCACCGGAAAGCGCCCATGCGTTGAGCCTCAGCGAATCCGGCACCGAGTAGGTGCGGGGCTCGTCGACGGTGACGCCGCCGGGAGACGCGAAGTTCCGGCCCTGCTGGTAGCCGACGTACGTCTCGGGAGACTCGAGCGTCCCCCAGTCGGCCTGCGCCTCGAGGCCGTCCGGAACGATGGAGACGAGGTCCTCTCCGATGCCCTCGTGTCCGGCCACGGTCAGCAGCATCTGGATGATTCTTTCGCACTCCTCGTAGCCCCCCTCGCCGAACTGGTGGTGCCGAATCCGTCCCTCCGTGTCAGCGATGTAGACGGCCGGCCAGTAGTGGTTGCTGAACGCCTGCCAGACGCCGTAGTCGCTGTCCAGCGCGACCGGATACTCGACGCGCATGTCCCTCACGGCCTCGACGACGTTCTCGGGCTCCTCCTCGAAGGGGAACTCCGGCGTGTGGACGCCGACGACCACCAACCCTCGATCTCCGTACTTCTCGGCCCAGGCACGGACGTAGCCGAGCGTGCGGAGCCAGTTGATGCACGTGTACGTCCAGAAGTCGACCAGGACGACTTTGCCGCGCAGGTCCTCCACCGTGAGTGGCTGCGAGTTGACCCAGCCGGTCGCCCCGTCGAAACCCGGCAAGTGGCCCTCGACGGGCAACTCGCCTGTTCCGACGTGGCGATGCCTGGTGAACAGGCTCATTTCCCACCTCCAAGGTCGAGGATTGCATCAGCGAACGCTTCGGGAGCCTCCTGCGGGAGGTTGTGGCCGACGCCGCCCTCGATCGTCCGGTGCGAGTACGTGCCCGCGAATCGTCCTGCGTAGGAGCTCGGCTCCGGATGCGGGGCGCCGTTGGCGTCGCCTTCGACGTCGCATCGTCGAAGTCCCACTCCGGTGAGGCGAGCGGCCAGACGACCATGATCCTCCTTCCGGAGTCAAGGCCGCAAGCGGCGCACGCGACTCGCGCGCGCGCCGCTCGGCGAACGGATCAGCGCAGCGAGCTGAATGCGGCGCGGACCTCCTGCGTGAAGAGCTCGGGCTCCTCCCAGGCGGCGAAGTGGCCGCCCCTGTCGACCTCGTTGAAGTAGGCGAGGTCCGGGTAGACCGCCTCGACCCAGCTGCGCGGGGCAGCCCAGATCTCGCCGGGGAACGCCGTGAAGCCGACCGGAACCGAGACCGCCGGCGGAGCCTGGCCGCTCGCAAGCGCTGCGGCCAGCGCTCGTCCGTCCTCCCAGTACGACCGGGCCGCCGACGCTGCGGTGCCGGTCAGCCAGTACAGCGTGATGTTGTCGACGATGCTCTCCCGGGTGAGACTGCCCACGGGCTCGCCGTCGACGAAGGCGCGGGAGATCTTGTAGTAGCTGTCCGTGTCGTGGTCGAGCAGCCAGGCCGCCAGACCAACGGGTGAATCGAGAAGGGAGTAGCCGATCGTCTGCGGCCGCGTGGCCATCTCGAGGAAGTAGGCGAAGCCGTCCTGCCTGAACGTCGCAACCGCCTCGGCCGCTGCGCGTTCCTGCTCGGACTCCTTGGGCAGGTGATCGCCGATTGCGAGCACCGCCGTGAGCAGGTTCAGGTGGTAGCCGACCAGACCCTCGACCGCCTGGCGGCCCATCAGATCCGTGACGAGGGCACCCACGTCGCCGCCCTGGGCGACGTAGCGGGTATAGCCGAGGCGGCGCATCAGCTCCGCCCACGCGCGTCCGACGCGGCCGGCGTCCCAGCCGAGCTCGGCCGGCTCGCTTGAGAAGCCGTAACCGGGCATGGACGGCAGCACCAGGTGGAATGCGTCCTTGGGGTTGCCGCCGTGCGCGGTCGGGTCGGTGAGCGGGCCGACGGTCTCCAGCAGCTCGAGGACCGAGCCGGGCCAACCGTGCGTCATGATCAGCGGCAAGGCATCCTCGTGCTGCGAGCGGACGTGGATGAAGTGGATCTCCACGCCGTCGATCTCGGTCGTGAACTGTGGGAGCGCGTTCAGCCTCGCCTCGATCCGGCCGAAGTCGTACTCGGTCGTCCAGTAGCGGACGAGCTCCTGAATCGTCGCGAGCTGCACGCCCTGCGACCGATCGGGGACGAGCTCCTTCGTGGGCAAGCGCGTCGCCTCGATACGGCGGCGCAAGTCGTCGATCTGGGCCTCTGGAATCTCGACTTGGAACGACCGAATGTCGGTCGCGGTGTCGACGGTGGTGCTCATGATGACCTCCTTTTGCTAACGCAGTGACCGGAACGCCGCGCGGAGCTCCTCGGTGAAGAGCTGCGGCTGCTCCCAGGCGGCGAAGTGGCCACCCTTCTCGACCTCGTTGAAGTAGATGAGGTTGGGGTACGCCTGCTCGGCCCAGCTGCGCGGCGCCTGATACTGCTCGCCGGGAAAAACGGTCACGGCAACCGGGATGGACACACCCTTCACGTTGAAGAAGCCACCCTTGTATTCCCAATACAGACGAGACGCAGAGACCCCCGTGTTCGTCAGCCAGTAGAGCGTGACGTTGTCGAGGATCTCGTCACGCGTCAGTTCGCCGGTGTCGCTCGTCGTCCGGTCGAGAGCGGAGACGACCGCCGCGGCCGGCTGCCCGTCGGCATCGTTGTGGTCGAGGAGCCAGGCGGCCAGGCCGACGGGCGAGTCCGCAATGCCGTACAGGGTCTGCGGGCGCGCCGCCATCATCCTGGCGTACTCGACTTGCTTGTACGTTCGGATCAGCTGCTGGTAGGCGCGTCGTTCCTCGGCTGAGAGACCGGCCGGTGGCGGGTCGCCGGCCAGGGAAGCCTTGTCGACGTCGGCTGGAACGGTCGCAGGCATGTTGGTGTGAATGGCGAGCAATCCGGTGGGTGCCTGCAAGCCCATCTGGTCGACGACGAACGCACCCCAGTCGCCGCCCTGGGCGACATAGGCGCTGTAGCCCAGGCGCTGCATCAGTTCGTCCCAGGCTCGACCCATGCGCTCGGGTCCCCAACCGGGGGTCGTGGGCTTCCCCGAGAACCCGTAGCCCGGCATCGACGGAATCACAACATCGAATGCGTCCTCCGCGTGGCCGCCGTGCGCCGTGGGATCGGTCAGTCGATCGAAGATCTTCAGCTGCTCGATGATCGAGCCGGGCCAGCCGTGATTGACGATGAGCGGCAACGCGTCTTCGTGCGTCGAACGAACGTGGATGAAGTGAATGTCGAGGCCGTCGATCTCAGTGACGAAGTGGGGAAGGCCCTTCAGCTGCGCGTCCAGTCGTCCGAAGTCGTACTCAGAGCCCCAGTAGCGAGCGAGTGTCTGGATCGTCGCGAGTTGTACGCCCTGCGACTGATCGGCGACGGTCTCCTGCTCGGGCCAACGCGTCGCCTGGATGCGTCGGCGGAGGTCGGCGAGGTCGTCTTCCGAAAAGTCGATCTCGAAGGTACGAATGTCGGTGGCGGTCTCGACGGTGCTGCTCATGGCGACCTCCGTTCGACCTAGGGCGGCTTCGACCGATCTCCCTAGTCGTTAGGCAACCTCACCCACACTACTCCTCGCCTATCGAGCCTGAGCATCGCGACAACCACTCCGACACCTCGGGAACCGAACTAGCCAAGAGCAACCCGGCGTCTGGATCACCGGGACGCAGGCAGAGACGAGTGCGGTCGGTGGTTTGGGCCACATTCGAAGCCCACGAGCGAGGAGCACCACCGCGAGTGGCCGGGTGGCCGGTCGCGCGCGGGGTGAAGACGACGCTGACCTCCGTCACGCGACCTTCTCGTAGATCAAGATATGGACGCCGTCGCCCACGGTCTTCGCCTCGGTGAGGCTCAGGCGCTTGGTCGCGCTCGTATCCGCGAACAGCCGCTTCCCGGCTCCCACGATGATCGGATAGACCTGGAGGTGGATTGCGTCAACGAGATCGTGCTCGATCAGAGTCTGCGCGAGCTGCGGGCTGCCGTGCACGACGATGTCGCCTTCGTACACTTCCTTGAGCTTCGTCACCTCCTCGACCACGTCACCTCGCAACACGGTCGTGTTGTTCCACTCGGGGTCCTCCAGCGTGGAGGAGATCACGTACTTCGGCATCGAGTTGAACTTGTCCGCGAACTCGCCCTCGAAATGCGGCCAGACGGGGGCGAAGCCGTCGTAGGTGACGCGGCCGAGCAGCAGTGCGTCGGACGCCCTCGTTTCCTCCCATTTGAACTGGTCGCCGTCGGGCCCTCGTGTGAAGGCGTCCGTCCAGCCGACGCGCTCGAAGGTCTCGGCTCCGCTCGGTGCCTCCACGACGCCGTCGACGGAGATGTACTCGGTCACGACGATTCTGCCCATCTCGGTTCTCCTCTCGTTGTGGACTTCGGGCTGAGTGCCCGTCCGTAACTCGAACCGCTTACGTCCGCGTGTTCGAGTACCGTATTCAACCATATGGTTGATCAGCTGAGCGTGACCTTCGCCGCGCTGGGGGATCCCACGCGGCGGGCGATCCTCGAGCGCCTCGCCGCCGGCGAGGCGACCGTCAACGAACTCGCCGAGCCGTTTCCGATTACGGTCCAGGCGGTGTCCAAGCACCTTCGCGTGCTCGAGCGTGCCGGGCTGATCGAGCGCCGCCGAGCAGCACAGCTCCGGCCGTCGCGGCTGCGAGGTCAGGCGCTCGGCGACGCTGCGCAGTGGCTCGAGCGGTATCGCTCGTTCTGGACGGACAGCTTCGACGACCTCGACCGGCGCCTCCGTGGCTGAGCACGGCATCACGATCAGACGCGTTTTCGACGCGCCGCGCGAGTGCGTGTGGCAGGAGTGGACGGAGCCCGAGCGCTTCGCCGACTGGTTCGGCGGCTCCGAGGCGGAGATCCCTCTCGAGACGGTCACGATGGACGTGCGACCCGGTGGCGCGTGGCGCGCAACGATGTTCTTCGGCCCAGACCGCCGCGTGATCCGGTGGAAGGGCGAGTTCCTCGACGTGGTCGCGCCGGAGCGCCTGGTGCTGACGTTCTCGGACGGGCCGGACGAGGTCTACGAGCGCGTGACGGTCGTCCTCAACGACCTCGGCTCGGGGCGGACCGAGATGCTGTTCGAGCAGCGCGGGCACATGCGGCCGGAGGAGTACGACCGTACAAAGGACGGCTGGGCCGGCTTCTTCGAGCGGATGGAGGCGCGCCTGCGGGCAGAGATGTCGGACACCGAGAGCACGTAGAAGAGGAGGCACGCTTAGCAGGTCTGCGAGGCGGAATTGGTCTTCAGTAGTGGTTGGTCGCCGCTACCGCGCGCGCTCAGGCGTCCGTGGCCTTGCCGGCCGCGATGGCCGCCCGACCTCGAGCGCTCGGGCCAGGTCCGTGATCGAGAGCAATCCGACGAGGGTGCCGTCGTCGACGACAAGGCCGCGGTTCACGTCGCTTGTCGAGAGCTCGGCGAGTGCGTCGATTGCCGGCTCATCCTCGTCCAGGGCCGGGACCTCGTCGCGGGGGATCATTGCGTCGCGCGCCAGTCGCGTATCCCATTCGTCGCGTGGCACGCTCGCGACGGAGCGGAAGGCCAGGAGCCCGATCGGGCGCCCATGTTCGAGCACCGGATATGTCGTGAAGCGCTGCGACCTCGCGACGTCGTCCATGAACTGAGCGAGGCTAAGGTCGGCGTCCACGGTCACGGGCTCGCGGATCATCAGGTCGCGCACACGGAGACCGTCGAGCGCCTCCTTCGTTGCGACGTAGCGTGCTTCAGCGGTCGCCGCCTGGAGCAGGAACCAGCCGACGAACGCGAGCCAGGCGCCACTGAATGCTCCCTCGACGATGAGCATGAAGACCCCGAGACCGATGAAGAGAAAGCCGAACCCGCGCCCGACTCCGGCGGCCACCCACGTCGCCCACCGCAGATCGCCCCTGAAGTACCAGAGAGCTGACCGGAGCACCCGGCCACCATCCAGCGGGAGCGCAGGCAGCAGGTTGAAGGCGAGCAGGATGAGGTTGGTGAAACCGAGCCAGGCCGCGATCCCGTCAACCGCGTTCGGGAGCCCTGCGAAGCCGGCGACGAGGACGAAGAGGACCCCAATCGCGAGGGAGACGAGCGGCCCCGCGATCGCGATCCGGAACTCGGCGCCGGCACTCGGAAAGCTGCCCTTGAACTGCGCCACGCCGCCAAAAAGCCAGAGGTTGATGCCCTCGATCTCGACGCCTTCTCGCCTCGCTTGCAGCGCGTGTCCGAGCTCGTGCAGCAGGAGCGAAGCGAAAAAAAGGAGGGCGGCCACGACGGCCAGCACGATGTATTCGCCGTCGGAGAAGCCGGGATTCTGCGACGGAAACACGGCCGACGCGAGCGACCAGACGATGAGCGCGAATATGATCAGCCAGCTCCAGTTGATCCCGATCCGGATGCCGGCGATCCGCCCGAGCTGGAAAGTCGGGTTCACGAGAAGACTCTACGCCGGACGAGAGAGGTGTGAATCCCGCATCAAGCTGCAAAGCGGTCTCGCGCCGCCCAGGAGCGCACGCCAGCACGGAGCCGGGGGTCGAGTCCCGTCGCCCCATGGAAAAGGCGTTCGCGGCTTCAGCTCAGGTTGTCAGCCGGGCGCGCAACTCCGCTGTGGGTAGGCCCTGGGTGTAGGCCGGCGCTCCCGGCTGGTGCTTGCGCCCGCCCTCAGCGAGTGTGCCGGCGTCGACCGGGTCGAAGCCGATCTGGTCGATCAGCTCCGCGACGACTCGCTTCGCGGCCTCGTCGTCGCCCGAGATGGGGATCCCGAGCCGCTCGGGATCACCGGCGCGCGGCCTCGCAGGGATACGAGGTCGAGTGCTGAGACCGCGCGTCGACTAGCCACCTGTCCGGATCGGATTCCCCCACGTTGGCCGACGTGCGTCGCACCTCTCTAGCACGTGTGTGGGCGAATGCGCGCCCGCGACTAACCCAGGCTCTCCAACCACAACCCGGGTTCCGGGGTCTCGTACGCTCGCTCGTGTGCGCGCGTGCAGCACCAGCACCGTCCCTGCCTGTCGCGGTTCAGGTCCGTCAGAACGTGGCCGCGCTCGCACACTCCCCATCGCTCGACGAACTCAGTGATGAGCCGTCGCCGGACAGCTGCTCGGTAGCGCTCCAGCTCGTCGTTTCGGGACACGGCGCAAACGGTACCGTCCGGTCGCTCGGCCCATAGTCCGACGCCTCACATCCGGGGCGCCCACAGCGCTAGATTCCGGCGTACTGGAGGAGCAGATGGGATCTCGGACGCCCCCGCTCGGCGATCCTCCCATTGAGGAGCGAAAGCTTGCGACCGTCCTCTTTGCCGATCTGATCGGTTCGACAGAGCTTGGCGCAGAGCAGGACCCTGAGCGCACACGGCTCCTCCTCGACCGGTTCTACGATGCGATGGCGTCCGAGATCGAAGCGGCAGGCGGTACGGTCGAGAAGTTCATCGGCGATGCCGTCGTGGCCGTGTTCGGTGCGCCCGCTGCGCTAGAGGACCATGCCGAGCGCGCGCTCCATGCGGCCCTCGCCATGCTTCGGCGACTGGACGAGATCTTCGCGGAGAGACTCTCGCTTCGTATCGGCGTCAACACCGGCGAGGTCGCCCTCGGCCGAGCGCGAGAAGGGAGTTCGTTCGTCACGGGAGACGCCGTCAACGTCGCCGCACGGCTAGAGCAAGCGGCCGAGCCGGGCGAGGTGTTGGTTGGAGAACGCACAGCGCGCGCGGTCAGGGGCGCCTTCGAGTTCGCCGCGCCGACCACGGTCGAGGCAAAAGGAAAGCCGCAAGGCGTCCCGTGCCGGCGGCTCCTGCGTGCCCTCTCGCTGATGAGGCCGCGCGGCGTTGGAGGCCTCGGGCTCGCTTTCGTCGGCCGCGATACGGAGTTGGAACAACTGCAGGCAGCGTACGACCGGGTGGCTGACGAAGGACGTCCGCAGCTGGTCACAGTCCTCGGCGAGGCGGGCGTCGGGAAGACGCGGCTGGTGCGTGAATTCTGGCTCTGGCTCGGCGCGCTGTCGCCGGAACCGCTCAGGCGCACGGGCCGTTGCCAGGCGCAGGGGCGTGCCACTACCTACTGGCCGCTGGGCGAGGTGCTGAAGGAGCACTTCGGCATATCGGAGCGCGACGATCCGAACTCGGTCCTCGCCCGGCTGGGCTCCCGCGAGACTCTCGGGTTGACGCTCGGCCTCGACGTCGCCGCCGACATCCACCCGCTCCTCGCGCGCGACCGCCTGCACGACGCCTGGGTTGAGTTCCTCATGGACCTTGCTGATGAGCAGCCGGCAGTGATCCTGCTCGAGGACCTGCACTGGGGGAACAATGACCTCCTCGACCTACTCGAGTCTCTGTTGGAACGGGTGCGCGGGCCAATGCTTCTCCTCTGCACGGCCCGGCCCGAGCTGCTCGATGGGCGCCCGGGCTGGGGAGGAGCGCGGCGTGCCGGATCCACCGTCATGCTCGAGCCGCTCTCTCGGGCCGATTCGAGTCACCTGGTCCAGGCCCTGCTCGGTTCCGACGTCCCGCAACTCGACACCGTCGTCGATCTGGGCGAAGGAAACCCCTTCTTCATCGAGGAGCTCCTCGGTGCACTCATCGACCAGGACCTGCTGGCATCGGCCGACGGGGAGTGGACTCTTCGCCCGCTACCAGCGGGACTCGAGCTCCCCGACTCCGTGCAGGCCCTCTTGTCAGCGAGGATCGATCTGCTCGGCGCGGATGAGAAGGCGGCCCTCCAGGCCGCGTCCGTGATCGGACGGTCGTTCTGGACCGGGCCGATCTATGAGCTGCTCCCGGAGGCGGCGCCTGACTTTCGCGTCCTCGAGGACAGGGGGTTCGTTCGCCGACGCGCGGGCTCGTCGATCCCGGGCGAGACCGAGTTCGTGTTCAAACACCAGCTGACGCGCGAAGTCGCCTATGCCGGCCTGCCGAAGGCAAGCCGCGCCCGACTCCACGCGCAGTTCGCCGCCTGGCTCGAGCGGCTCGGCAGCGGCGACACGCACGCGCTGCAGCTCGCCAATCACTACTTCGAGGCAGTGCGGCCCGAGGATGCCGATCTTCTCTGGCTCGGTCGGGTCGACGAGGCGGAGCGCTTGCAGGCGAAGGCGCAAGCGTGGCTACGTCGCGCCGCCGAGCGCGCGGTGGCCAGCTACGCAATCGACGACGCGCTCGAGCTGCTCCACAAGGCGGTATCGCTGGGACCGAGCGAGGCCGCCCAGGCCGCCGAGCTCTGGCGCGCGATCGGTCAGGCGAGCGTCCTCAAGTTCGACGGGGAGGGGTTCTGGTCGGCCATGCTGCGCGCGGCCGATCTCTGCCGCGAGCCCGAGCCACTTGCGGCGATCTACGCCGAGCTCGCGATCGAGACGGCGACCCGGTCCGGCATGTGGAGATCGCGACCACCCAAGGATGTCTTCGACGGTTGGATCGAGCAGGCGCTCGAGCTGGCACCGCGGGAGAGCGCCGCGCGGGCGAAGGCGCTTGCCGCCTATTCGTACGTCCACGCCGATGCCGCGGACGCCGCCCGCGAGGCGTTCGAGATCGCCGAGCGACGCGATGACGTCGAGCTTCGCTCGCTCGCGGTGGAGGGCTTGACCGCGACCGCGACGGCGGCCCTCGACTTCCAGACCGCCTCGGAGTGGGCCGAGCTCCGGCTCGACCTCGTCGAGGGAATCGCCGACCCCGATCATCGGTCCGAGGCCCTCCTCACCGCGATCTGCGCCTACGTTGCCGTCGGCCGGTTTCCCGAAGCGCAGCGCCTGGCGGTCCTGTTGCGCGAGGTGAGCGCAGAGCTGACGCCGCATCACCGGCTTCACGCCGTTGGCTACGCGATGCTCGTCGACTCGCTCGCTGGCCGCTGGGGGCCGGTTCGAGGGCAAGCACAACCCGCGGCCAACGCAGTTGCCGAGAACACCGACACGCCGTGCGTCCTCAACAATTGGACGCTCCTCGCATGCGCCACAGCCCACGCACGTGCGGGCGAGCTCGAGGTGGCGCAGCGGTTCGATGAGCTCGCGGACGAACTGCCCTTCGAGGCGGCGTCCATCTACATCCGCACGGCCAAGATCTGGCTCGAGCTGGCGCGGGGCGACCTCGACGCTGTCGCCGCCCTTCTGCCCGACGAGCCGCCTCCTCGCGGAGGTCGGCCGCCCACTGCCGCCTTCCTGCTCTCGGTACGCCTCGACGCGCTCGCGGCGCTTCGCGACCGCGAGCGGATCGAGGCTGAGACGCCGGCCCTCCTTCGCCCCGGCACCTACCTGGAGCCGTTCGCCCTCCGCGCGCGCGGTGTCGTCTGGGAGCAAGGCGAACTTCTCGAGCAGGCCGCGGCACGCTTCGACGCGATGAGCCTGGAGTGGCACGCCGAGCACACACGTGCTCTTGCTCGGATCGCGTAGCCCGCTCCCAGGCCCGGCGCGACGAACACATTCACGGGGGTGGGGCGGGGCGTCCACACCCTTCTGTTCCGCGTGCGCGCGCGTGCGCACGCGGCAGCCTGCGCACGTCCCGCCCGCGAGCGAGTAACACGTTCAGGGGGTGGGTGCCCTCGCACCGCTCATTACGCGTACGCGCGCGTGCGCGAGGGAGTGGCTCTCTGAAGGCTTGCGCTCGCCCGCGTCGTCGTGCGCGTCCAGGAGCCCTGCTGCCTATCCTGCGAAGCGGCGGAGCACGATCGATGCGTTGTGCCCGCCGAAGCCGGACGAGTTCGAGACGGCGACGCCGACGTCGGCTTCGCGTGCCTCGTTCGGGACGCAGTCGAGGTCGCACTCGGGATCGGGCGTTTCGTAGTTGATGGTCGGCGGCAGCACGCCTTCGTGGATCGCGAGCGTGCAGAAAATCGCCTCGACCGCGCCCGCGGCACCGAGGCAGTGCCCGGTCGCACCCTTGGTCGATGAGATCGGGACCTTCCGGGCGATGTGCTCTCCGAGAGCGCGTTTGATTACCCGCGTCTCGCTTGCGTCGCCAAGCGGGGTCGACGTGCCGTGCGCGTTGATGTAGTCGATTTGGTCGGGTGAGACGCCGGCATCCGCGAACGCCATGAGCATGGCACGGGCCGGGCTCCGGCCCGTCGGATCGGGCTCGGTAATGTGCTGCGCGTCGGAGGAGACGCCGTAGCCGACGAGCTCGGCGTAGATCCTCGCCCCGCGCTGCTTCGCGTGCCCAAGCTCCTCGAGCACGAGCACGGCGCCCGCCTCGCCCATGACGAAGCCATCGCGATCGGCGTCGAACGGCCGGCTCGCACGCGCTGGGTCGTCGTTGCGACGTGAGAGGGCGCGCAGCGCGGCGAAGCCGGCGATACCGACCCTTGTAATCGCCGCCTCGCTGCCACCTGCGAGCATGACCTCCGCACGCCCGAGGCGGATCGCGTCCAGCCCGTCGCCGATCGCCATCGTCGAGGCGGCGCACGCGGTGCCCTGAGAGGAGAGCAGGCCTTTCGTGCCGAGCTCCATCGAGACCCGGGCGGCGCCCATGTTCGGGATGATGGCGGTGATCGAGAAGGGGTTGACCCGCTCGGGGCCTCGCGTGATCAGCGTCTCGCAGGCATCCTCGAATGACTTGAGGCCGCCCATCGCGGTCGCGACGGAGACGCCGACTCGGTCGCACTCCCGCTCGACCTCCAGCCCGGCGTCCGACTGCGCCTGACGCGCCGCCGCCACGATCATCTGCGCGAATCGGTCCATGCGCCTTGCCTGTTTGCGCTCGATCCACTGGGTCGGCTCGAAGCCCGTCGCCTCGCAGGCGAACGTGACCGGAAATCCAGTGGTGTCGAACGCCGTGATCGGGTCGGCCGTCGCTCTACCTGCGACGAGATTCTCCCAACTCGACCGCACGTCATTGCCCAACGGCGTCACCGCGCCCAGCCCCGTGATCACGACTCTCCGATGCCCGTTGGCGCCCATCAGCCCTCGATGGCCCTCGGTCGGGCGTCAGACACCGAAAGGAGGTCCATCTCGTCGGAGAATCCGCACTCGAGGCACAAGTAGCGCGTCGCTCCGTCCTCGTCGACGACGATCCCCATCGTAACGCCGCAGGCCGGGCAGATCGGCGGGCGCTCGTCATCGGCGTCGGGCTTGCTCTCCTCGTCCACGCGGCCACCCTAGCTCGCGGCTCCGCTTCCGAAGGAGGCAGAACGCGACGTCGTATGACCCGGAGGTCGCAGGCTCAAATCCTGCCCCGGCTCCTGGAGAGCGCTCGTCGTGGCGCCGACGACCGTGCCCGTTGCCGGGTCGGAAGGACCCTGGCCCGTGCCTGGTGACACCTGCTGCGATCATGGCGTTGTGGATCAGGTGCGGATCGACAAGTGGCTCTGGGCGGCGCGCATTTTCAAGACGCGCGGCGTGGCGACCGAGGCCGTCCTCGGGGGGCGTGTCCACGTGAACGGGGAGCGCGTGAAGCCCTCGAAGGTCATCCGCACGGGCGACACGATCGACGTGACCATCAGGACGGTTCGGCGCACGCTGGTCGTAGCCGGGGTGGCCGAGCGTCGCGGTCCGGCGAGCGACGCAGTCACGATGTATGCGGAGACGCCCGAGTCACGCGTCGCCCGCGAGCAGCACGCGGCCGAGCGTCGGCTTTCCCGTCCTCTTGGAGCCGACCTCGGCACACGTCCCACAAAGCAGGCGCGGCGCCGACTCGACGCATTGCGCCGGGCACAACGGGGCACACCCTGAGTGCTGCTCCCTGCTTCCCCGGCAGCAGCCCGCCGAAAGCAGTCTCCGCATCGACGGACGACCTGGAGGGGTGACACGCGCGCGGATTCAAGCTCGAGCGAGAACGGAGCTCGCGCGTCAAGGGCCTCCCGGCAAGACTCAGGCGCCGGTTTTCGTCGTCAGGAGTCGGGTATCAACGCTTCTTGCGAGAGCTCATCTTCGGGGACGAGGAGGATTCCATGTTGCGCGCTCGATCGACAGCGATTCTTGCTCTTGCGCTAGTTCTGGTCGCGCTCCTGTTGAGTGCGAGTACCGGTGGACCTGCCGCGAACGCCGCACCCGTGGCTGCGTTTGGCCCGAACGTGATCGTCTTCGACCCGAGCATGCCGGTCAGCCAGATCCAGGCAACCATCGACGCCATCCATGCCCAGCAGGTCGACGCCGAGATGAGCACGAACCGCTACGCGCTCCTGTTCGAGCCGGGCGTCTACGGCAGTGCCGATCAGCCGCTCCAGCTGAAGGTGGGCTACTACACCGAGCTCGCCGGTCTGGGCGCCTCGCCGGGGGACGTCACGATCAACGGCAAGATCGAGGTCTACAACCGTTGCCTCGACGACGGGGGCACGAGCAACTGTCTCGCCCTCGTGAACTTCTGGCGCACGCTGTCCAACCTGTCGTTGAACATCAACGCCCTCGGGCAGGACGGCTGTCGCGCCTCCGCGAACTTCTGGGCTGTCTCGCAGGCCGTGTCGATGCGTCGTCTCAACGTCGCCGGCGGAAACCTCTCGCTGATGGACTACTGCACGGCCGGGCCGCAGTTCGCGAGCGGCGGCTTCATCGCCGACTCGAACCTGCCGTTCGTGATCAACGGCTCGCAACAGCAGTGGCTGATCCGCAACAGTCGGATCGGCGGGTGGTCGAACGGCGTGTGGAACCAGGTCTTTGCGGGTGTCGAGGGCGCGCCGTCGGAGGCGACATTCCCGAGCCCGCCGTACACGACTCTTGCCACGACGCCGGTCAGCCGTGAAAAGCCGTACCTGTTCGTCGACGGGCAGGGCGACTACAACGTCCGCGTCCCTTCGGCGCAGACCGACTCCAGCGGCATCTCGTGGGCTTCCAGCCTCACGCCGGGACGCACGGTCCCGCTCCGCGACTTCTTCGTGACCAATCCGTCGGACTCCGTGCAGAGGATCAACAACCAGTTGGCCCGCGGCCAGCATCTGTTACTGACCCCAGGTGTCTATGACGTCGCGCGCAGCATCGACGTCAAGCGCGCGGACACGGTGGTCCTCGCCCTGGGGCACGCAACTCTCACCGCGGTCAACGGCGCGGTTCCACTGACGGTCGGCGATGTCCCGGGCGTCGTCATCGCCGGCGTCACGGTCGACGCCGGCACCGTGACATCCCCGGTGCTCCTGCAGGTCGGCAAGAAGAACGGCAACAACGGCTCGAAGAAGCGCGACCCGTCCAACCCGACCACGCTCTCGGACGTGTACTTCCGTGTTGGTGGGCCGCACATCGGCAGAACCGACGTAGCGCTCGAGGTCAACAGCGACAACGTCCTGATCGATCACACGTGGGTGTGGCGTGCTGACCATGGTGTCGAGGGCTTTGCCGGCGACACCGAGCGTTGGAACACCAATATCGGCCGCAACGGCGTCATCGTCAACGGTGACAACGTGACGGCGACCGGGCTGTTCGTCGAGCACTTCCAGCAGTACAACACCATCTGGAACGGCGAGGGCGGCGTGACGATCCTCTACCAGAACGAGCTGCCGTACGACCCTCCGACCCAGGCGGACTGGATGCACGACGGCGTTGAGGGCTGGGCCGGCTACAAGGTCGCCGACCACGTGAGGACGCACACGCTCTACGGCGGTGGCGTCTACGTCTTCAACAGGAACAACCCTTCGATCCACACCGAGAACGGCTTCGAGGTCCCGGAGATTGCGGGCGTCAGGCTGCGGCACATCATGACGGTCAACCTCAGTGCCGGCACGATCGACCACGTCGTGAACGGAGTGGGCGGCCCGGCGGACGTGACCGGGATCGGCGTCCCCGTCTACATCGTCGACTATCCGTGAACGCCGGCGAGAAGCCTAAGGGGTGACCCGGTGTGCTCCGCCGGATCACTCCCGCGGGCGGAATGCCAGGAGCTCGGGTCCGTCGTCACGCAGCCAGTCGCGCTGGCGCCGCCAGTACGGGCGATGTCGCTCGACGAGTGCCCAGAACCGCCGCGAGTGGTTTGGAACACGCAGGTGACAGAGCTCATGCACGACCACGTAGTCGAGCACCTCGAGCGGCGCGAGTACGAGCCGCCAGTTGAAGGAGAGCGTGCCGCGTGGAGAGCACGAGCCCCAAAGAGTGCGTTGTCCTCCGATACGGATTCGGCGGTACTCGACGCCGATGCGCTCGCCCTGCTCCTGGGCCACCGTTGAAACGAGTTCTCGCGCGGCAGTACGCGCCTCCGACTCGCTGACCGCGGACGGGTCGAGGCAGAGTCGCGGTACCTGGCGCATTCGCTGTTCCATGATCCACGGCCGTTTCTGCTCGAGTAAGCGCTCCACGTCGGCGTGACTCGTCCCTCGTGGCACGGTCAGCCGCGGCGCCTCTCCCCACGGCACCTCCAGTCGCCATCGCCGCGCCCGCGGCGACCACCGCACCTCGACCTTCTGCAAACCGGAACGAGCCTAGCCGTCGATTCGGGCGGTCATGAGTTGGCGTCGATGCGTGCGCGCTCGAGCTCGAGTTCACGTAGCTCGATCCGCCGGATCTTTCCTGTGAGCGTTTTCGGTAGCTCGTTTACGAATTCGACACGGCGTGGGTACGCGTATGCGGAAAGGCGCTCGCGAACGTGACCCTTGATCTCGTCGGCGATGGCCTCCGACGGCTCGTAACCATCTGCGAGGACGATGTACGCCTTGACGACGTTGCCACGGAGCTCGTCGGGCGACGCGACGACCGCTGCCTCGCGAACCGCGGCATGCTCGAGGCATGCCGATTCGACCTCGAAGGGACCTATCCGGTAGCCCGCTGCGATGATCACGTCGTCCGCGCGGCCGACGTACCAGATGTACCCGTCTTCGTCCCGGACGGCGGCATCCTTCGTGTGGAACCACTCGCCGCCGAAGGTCTCCGCTGTCGCTTCGTCGTTACCCCAATAGCCGAGCGGATAGTGCGGGTTCGTGCGGGCGCGCAGACAGATCTCGCCTCGCTCGCCCTGTCCGACCGGCTGCTCGTCATCGTCGAGTAGCTCCACGTCCCAACCCGGCATCGGCCTGCCCATCGAGCCCTCACGCACCTCGAGAAACGGGTAGTTCGCGACGAGTGGGTACGACTCCGTGAGGCCGTAATAGTCGAGCACGGTCACGCCGTATTGCTCGCGAAACCAGCGGATCGCCTCCGGATTGAGCGGCTCGCCAGCGGAGCACACGCGGCGGAACACCTGCGGATAGCGGGTTCCCGCGTCCTCGACCGCCATCATCGACCGCATCGCCGTCGGCGTCGTGAACACGTTCGTCACCCCGTGCCGGCTCAGAAAGTCGAGCTGCTTGTGCGGGTCGAAGCCTCCCTCGCGCCGGTAGACGCACTGCAGCGCACCCAGCCGCCAAGGACCGAGCAGCGGTGCGATCCCTGCGGCCCAGGCCCACTCGCCCATCCCGTGGAAGCGCTCGCCGTCCTGTACCTCGTGGCAATAGCGGAACTCCTCGTGCCCGAGGATGTAGCGGTGCGCGTGGACGATCCCCTTCGCGAGCCCCGTCGTGCCGGATGTGTAGTAGAGCTGCGCGGGGTCGTCGGCCGCGGTGTCGGCGCAGACGAAATCGGTCGGGGCCGCTGCCAAGGTGTCCGGCTCGAGCACGAGCGTGTCCGGCACCCACGGTCGTCCAAAGCGCGGCGCATTCCCGGGGTCCGTGACGAGCAGCTTCGCGCCCGAGTCCGAGAGGCGATGCTCGATCGCATCCTCGCCGTAGAGCACGGACATCGAGAGCAGAATGGCGCCGAGCTTCCAGACCCCGAAGAAAGTGGCAGCGGTCTCTGGGGTGGGCGGCAGGACGACGGCAACTCGGTCGCCCTTCGTAACACCGCACGCGGCGAGTGTGTGCGCGGCCTGGTTCGCAAGATCCTGTAACTCGCCCCATTCGAGCTTGCGGATGGAGCCGTCGAAGCTCTCCCAGATCAGCGCCGGCTTGTTACGGGGATGCTTGTCGCAGACGTCGGTGGCGATGTTGTACCGCGCAGGCACCTCCCAGCGATGATCTGCGCAGATCTCTTCGTAGCTCGTTGCGCTCATCGCTACCCCGGCAGCCTAGCCAGGTCAGGCGCCGCATCGGTTTCGCTCACGTAGGCGGGAGGAACCCGGTTGAATTGACGCGTGGGTCGTGCCCGCCAGGTGCTTGGTGCACTCGGGTCAGCTCTTCGGAACCCGAACATCAGGCGTGCGGAACTGGCCTGGGGCGCGGCCATCGCAGCAGAGTGGGCGCACTTCGTCGCATTCGGCGTGTACGCCTATGACGTCGGCGGACCGACTGCGGTCGGCCTCGCCGGCCTCGTTCGTCTCCTGCCCGCCGCGATCGTTGCGCCGTTTGCCGCCTCCCTGGGCGACCGTTTCCCGAGGGAGCGTTTCCTGTTCGCTCTGACACTGGTCGCATCCGTCGCGCTCGGAGCGTCGGCGATCGCGTTCTTCGGGGACGTCGAAGCGCTGGTCTTCGCATTCGCCGCCTTGCTGGGGTTCGCGGTCACGCTCATCCGGCCGGCGCTCCAGGCGTTGCTGCCGTCGCTCGCGCGCACTCCCGAGGAGCTCATCGCATCCAACGGCGCCACGTCGACGATCGAGAGCTTCGGCACGCTTGTCGGGCCGCTCCTTGCCGGCGTTCTCGTATCGGTCGCGAACGCTGGGATCGTGTTCGCTGTCGGTGCAGCAGCCTTCCTTGTTGCAGCCGTGCTGCTCCTCGGCGTCAGGGTCGAGGACCGCGTCAGCCTGGTGGCGCCCGGTGAGAGTGTCCGGAATGCGCTTGCGGCGGGGTTCGGCGCCATTGCGCGGTTGCCGCGCGTTCGGCTCGTCGTCTCTCTGATCTTCGCGCAGGCTTTCGTACGTGGCTGCCTGAATGTCCTGATCGTGGTCGCCGCGTTCCAAGTGCTCGACGGAGGCGGAGAAGCTGTCGGTTACATGACGGCCGCACTCGGCGTTGGCGGCCTGGTCGGTGCGCTCGGAGCGATGGCGCTCGGAGGGCAGCGCCTGGCGGTGCCGTTCGGCATCTCGTTGGTGTTCTGGGGACTGCCAATCGTCCTCATGGGGCCTTTGCCCGAGCTCCCCTTCGTTCTTCTCATGCTCGCAGTCGTCGGTGCAGCCAACAGCGTCGAGGACGTCGCTGCCTTCACGTTGTTGCAGCGCCTCATCCCCGACCGGATCCTGACGCGCGTCTTCGGGGTCGTCTGGAGCCTCGCGATGGGTGGCGTGGCGCTCGGTTCGGTCGCGGCCCCCGCACTCGTAGAAGCGATCGGGGCGCGTGAGGCGTTCATCGCCGTGGGCGCAATCCTTCCGCTGCTCACCGTCGCGACATACCGAAAGCTCGCGAGCATCGACAGAGAGGCAACCCCCGTGCCCGAGTTGGAGTTCGTCCAACGGGTTCCCATGTTTCAACCTCTCTCGGTCGCGGCAAAGGAGCGAGTGGCCGGAAACCTGCTGCTGCAGTCGGTGGATGCAGGCGACGTCGTGATCCGCGCCGGCGAGCGAGGGGATCGCTTCTACATCGTGGGAGATGGCGCACTCGAGATCACTGCCGAGGGTCTGCGCACGGTCGCCGATGAGGGCGACTATTTCGGCGAGATCGCTCTGCTTCGAGACGTGCCACGAACCGCGACGGTCACTGCGCTCGTGGACAGTCGCCTGTACGTGCTGCAACGCGACGACTTCCTGGCGGCCGTCACCGGACACGACGCTGCGCATGCCGCGGGCCAAACCATCGCCGACGAACGCCTCTCCCGCACCGAGCAATTACGTGGACGTTCGAGCTGAGCCGTCGGAGGCCCCGATTAGGCCCCGAACTGGCTGCAGCTTCGGAGGGGGCGCGCACCGGCATGCATGGTCGGGGGTCGCCCGGAGAGCCCGCATGCCGTCAACGCGCCACCGAGAGGTGGTCAGGCTGTGGTCAAGCACAACGGCGAGAACCGGGAACATAGGCCCTTGGCCCAATGCGTAAAGCCTCCTCCACCTCGCCGGGTCGCTACGATTGCGTTCCCCGAGCCTCTCTTACGCCTTGACCGCACCGGCCACTGCGCCGAGGGCGGCGGAAGCGAGGTGCCCTTGCAGGTGACACGTAACTGGTCCGCGAGGATCCGGAAGTGGTTGGGACTACTCGACAAGAGGCCGGCCAAAGTGCCCTACGGCGCAATTGGCCGTCAAACGGTTGCGCCGACAAGATGATCGAGAACCTTCCAAAGAACCTCTCACTGCTCGACCACACCGAGCTTCGAGATGCGAGGCACGCTCGTGATGAGCGTATGTCGCTCCTCTTCCGCAGCTGGCCGTCGCTGGGCAAGATCGAGTTGCGCGAACTCAGGAAGCTGAGCGATGAGCGTCAGCGGCTTGCGAAGCACGTCGGGATCCTTCGACGCCTCCGGGCATTCCGAGCCTCGTGACACGTCACGGCATGACGCTGGAAGCCGACCGCGCCGTAGATGGCGTGGTTCGCCTCCTATGCGGACGGTTCGAAGCACAGTTCGACGACGTAGGCGCCGCAAACGCAGCCGCCCGCGATGCGCGCGCGGTCGGTTTCGTCGTTGACGTTCAGCACGACACCACGAGATGGCTAAGCGTCGGTAGACGCCAACTCCCCTTCCCAGGCGACGAGCGCGACCGCTATGCGAGTCGTTTCCACGCGATCGCGACACGGCATGGCGGCGCGTTCAGTCAGTTTGTCGAAGAGCCGCCCGAGACCTTGGCCATTCACGTGGCAGAGACATCTGAGAGAGGACACCGATGACGAGTAAGCGACAACAGACGATGTCGAAGATGGCGCGCGAGCGTGAGGTCAAAGAGCGTCGTGCGCGTAAGCTCGAGAAGAAGCATGCAGCGGCGGCTGAGCGCAAAGCCAAAGGTGCGACGTCCCCCACCAGCGAGGAGACCCATACGGGCCTGGCGGGCCACCCATAAGGATCCGCCCTGGCCCGGAGTGCAGCGAGAGGTGGTCAGTTTGTGGTCAGTAGCACCCGCTTAGAACCGGGAGGACGGGCGTTCTGCTTGCTCTGTAAACGGCTTAACGATGCCGGTTGAAGCCTGCGGCCGTCGCGGAGTCTTGCGGCGCACTGCGGAATCGTGGTGCTGATGGGTGAAGTGTGACACCTTCGTCGCCATGTCTCGAACCCAGCAGCGCGGCTCAAATCGTGTTCGTCGCGCTGGTAGTGTGGTGACGATCTCAGGAGTTAGAGCGAGTACCGGTTTTGGCTTTGCACGCCTTCCGCTGCACGTTCATGAAGCAGTCGAGGGGAGGTGGAGATATGCCAACCGGAACGGTGAAGTGGTTCAACGATGACAAGGGCTACGGCTTCGTATCGCCGGACGATGGGAGCAAGGACGTCTTTGTTCACCACAGCGCGATCGGCGGCGAGGGGTTCAAGAGCCTCGCTGAAGGCGCAAAGGTGGAGTACGAGGTCGAGGAGGGCCCGAAGGGTCCGCAGGCGCGGAGCGTCAGCGTCGTCGCTTCGGTCTGAGCTTTGGGGGCGGGCGCACGGCCATGAGCAGTGCGCCCCTACCCACTGGTCGCATTTGCGGCCCTTTCCCGATGGAGCGTACCGGTGATCTCCGGCTTGCAGATTCCGTCCCGGCCGGGCCACCGGTCGTCAGCGTTGGCCGACGCGTGATGGTTCCGCGGTATCGACTCAGCGTTCGGCTCTCGGTGGGTCGCCAGGTCGGAACCCGCACACCACCTCGCTGGTCGTTGACGGCGGTCGTCAACGGAACGGTGGGTCATGGCCGCGGGTAGAACAAAACGACGCTAGGTGGAGGTGAACCGTGAAGCTGGGCCTACTGACTGCTGCGTTCCCCGACCTGACGCTCGACGAGGTCGCCGGCTGGGCCTCGGCGGAGGGGTTCGAGATGCTCGAGGTTGCCTGCTGGCCGTCGTCCGGCGGCGAAAAGCGGCGTTATGCCGGCGTGAGCCACATCGACGTCGAGCGCGTCGACGCCGACGCGGTCCACGCGATGTTCGAGCGCTCGGGCCTCGAGATCTCGAGCCTGGCCTACTACCCGAACAACCTCGACCCCGATCGCGAAGCGCGCGAGGCGGCGAACGAGCACCTACGGAAGGTCGTCGATGCCGCGCAGGTGCTCGGGGTTGCCATCGTCGGCACCTTCGTCGGGCGGGACAAGACCCGGACGATCGCAGAGAACCTCGAGGATTTCAGGACGGTCTGGCCGCCGCTCGTCGACTACGCGGGCGAGCGCGGTGTGACGATCGCGATCGAGAACTGCCCGATGATCTTCAGCGACGACGAGTGGCCGGGCGGGAACAACCTGGCCTACTCGCCTGCCGTCTGGGACGAGATGTTCTCCATCGTCCCGTCCGAGAGCTTCGGGCTCAACCTCGATCCATCACACCTCGTATGGCTCCAGATCGACTACGAGCGGGTCGTGCGGGACTATGGGTCGCGCATCGTTCATGTCCACGCGAAGGACCTCGAGATCGATCGCGACGGCCTCTACCGCCACGGCACGCTGTCGGGAGGGATTGGCTGGCAGGTGCCGCGCCTGCCGGGGCTCGGCGAGGTGCGCTGGGATCGCTTCCTCGCGGCGCTGTATGCGACCGGATACGACCATGTCGTTTCGATCGAGCACGAGGATCGGGGGTTCGAGGGGACGGAGGAGCTGGTCAAGCGGGGATTCCTCATCGCCCGCGACGTGCTCCGCCCCTATCTGCACTAGTCGCTTCGCGTCGCCCGCGCGTAGATCGCGGTCAGCACGATGATGATCGAGCCGTAGATCACCTGGCGCTCCCACTCCGCGGCGTCGAGGAGCGTCAGCAGCGAGCCGAGCACGGTGAGGATGAGCACTCCGAGGATCGTCCCGCTGTAGCCGCCCCACCCGCCGAGGATCGAGGTGCCTCCGATCACCACCGCGGCCACCGACGGGAGCAGGTACGAGGTCGCAAGGCTGAGATCGGGGTTGTTCGTGAAGCCGAGCAGGAGAAGCCCGCCGAGCGCGGCGAGCACCCCGCAGAGCGCGTAGGCGACCACGAGCACCTGCCAGACGCGGACCCCTGCGAGGCGCGAGGCGACGGGGTTGTCTCCGACTGCGTACAGCACCCTCCCGTAGCCGCTGTACCGCAGTCCGAGCACGAGGACCGCGGCCACGGCGATCCACAGCAACGTGTTCGCCGGCAGGTAGTCGAGGAACCGCTCGCGCCCGAGGGTCGTGACGGCATCCGGGATGACCTTCTCGAACGCCCTGCCGGCGTAGATCGAGAGGAGTCCGAAGATCACCGACGACGTGCCGAGCGTCATCACCAGCGGGTTGACCCGGAAGACCCCCACCCCGACGCCGTTGGCGAGGCCGATCCCGAGTCCGACGACGACGCCCGCGAGGATTCCTGCGAACGTGCCGTTCGTCCCTTGCCACGAGATCGCGAACGCCGCGGCGGTCGCCGTATAGGCGACCGAGAGATCCACGCCGCCGGTCAGCATCACGAGCGTCTGGCCGCCGGCGATCATCGCGAGCGGCGCGGCGACGAGGAGGGTCGTCGAGATCTGGTTCCAGGTCACGAACGGCTCGCCGACCTGCTGGCGGTTGACGATCTCGGTGATGGCGCAGAGCGCGGCGAGGACGAGGACGAGGATGACGACAGGGTTGTCTGCGAGGAAGCGCTGGGCCTCGCGCAGGCCGCTTCTTCGGTCGCCGGTCTCGGGCACGGCGGTCATCGATGTGTCTTCCGACTCAGGAGCCCACCGATCACGACGACGAGGATGATCAGGAGCCCCTGGTAGACCGCGGCGTAGTTCGGGTCCGTGCCGCGGATGAGGAGGATCGTCTTCGAGAGCGTGAGGATGTACGCCGCGGCGATCGGGCCGATCAGCCCACCAACGCCCCCCAGCAGCGAGACGCCCCCGAGCACGACTGCCGCGACGCTGTTCAGCGTGTACGTCGACCCCGAGTTGGGGTCGCCGATCCCGGAGGTCGCCGTGAGCGCGAGCCCGCCGAGCCCGGCGAAGACGCCGCCGAGCACGTAGGCACCGACCCGCGTTCGCGCAACGCTGATCCCGCTCAGGTAGGCGGCGTTCCGGTTCGACCCGACGGCGTAGATCGACAGTCCGGGACGAAGCCAGCGCAGCGGCAGCCAGAGGAGCGCCAACGCGGCGAGGACGGCCACGATCGGCCCGGGTATCACCCAGAGCTTGCCGAGGGCGAGGTCGTAGAACTGCTGCGGAGCGCCGCCCCCCGGGATCTCCATCACCCATAGCCCGACGCCGTACCAGACGAAGAGCATGCCCAGGGTGACGACGATGTCGGGAATCCGCGTGACGGTGATGACGAGTCCCGTGAAGCCGCCGGCGAGCGCCGAGAGCAGGAGGACGAGGAGCGAGAAAAGGAGCGCGTCGCGGAAGCTCATCCCCGCCATGTGCTTCGCAGACACGACGTTCATGAGACCCATCAGCGATCCGACCGAGAGGTCGATGCCTCCGGAGATGACGACGACAGCCTGGGCCATCGCGGCGAAGCAGAGCGGAAGCGCGTCGATCGCGAGCGCCTGGATGTCGAACGAGAACGACTGCTGCGAGAGTGAACGCCAGTACGGGACCATCGCGAGCAGCACGAGCCAGACACCGATCGTCCACCCGTGCAGGCGAAGGTTTCTCCGCCAGGCCGGGACCCCGCGGTACTCGTGCGCGGCGACCGTGGCGGCCTCGGTCACGCCGCCGAGCCTTCGCGCGCGAGCCCGTGCATCGACTGCAGAAGGGTGGCCTCGTCAGCGGCCTGACCCGGGAGCTCGGCGGTCACCCGGCCCGCGTAGATCGTGATCACACGATCGGAGACGAGCGGGAGCTCGGTCAGCTCCGAGCTGAAGAAGAGGATCGCCGCGCCCTTCTCCGCCAGCTCACGCAGGAGCCGGTACACCTGTCGCTTCGTGCCGACGTCGATCCCACGGGTCGGGTCGTTGCACAGGAGCACCGTGAAGCCCGAGGCGAGCCAGCGTGCGATCGTGACCTTCTGCTGGTTCCCGCCCGACAGGCGCCGTACCTGGCGCCCGGCGCGTACGTCGATCTGCAGCGCTTCCACCGCTCCGCGCACCTTTCGCCCCTCGTCCCGTACGTTGATCGGGCCCCAGCGAAGCGGCGAGTTGTAGCGGGGTGCCGCGACGTTCTCGCGGACCGACCGCTGGGGGAGGAGCGCCAGTAGCCGGTCGGGCGGCACGAGCACCATGCCGCGGCGGATCGCGTCGTAAGGATGCCTTGCCTGGAACGCCTTCCCACGGAGCCGGATCTCGCCACCTTCCAGCTTTCGCTGTCCGGCAAGAGCCTCGAACAGCTCGTCCTGGCCCTGGCCCTCGAGTGCAGCGATTCCGAGGATCTCCCCGGGGCGGAGCGCGAAAGAGATCCCCTGCACCGAGCCCAGACGCAGATCGTCGGCCTCGAGGACGGCCTTGGCCGGCTCGACGGCCGCGACGGCTGCCGGGACCCGTGCCTCGTCGTCAGAGAGCTCGGCCGCCCGCTCCTCCGCCCGCGCAGCCTCCGGCCCGAGCATGATCTCGACGATCCGAGCCTCTCCGCCCTCCTGAGGCACCACGGTCGCCACGTTCACGCCGTCGCGGAGGATCGTTGCCCGGTCGCACGTGTCGATCACCTCGCGCAGGCGATGCGTGATGAAGAGGACGCTTCGACCACGCTCACGCCAGTCGCGCATCACGGTGAACACCAGTTCGGCGAGATCCGAGGGCAGCGCCGCCGTGATCTCGTCGAGAATGAGAAGCTGCGGGTCCTGTGCGAGGGCGCGCGCGAGATCGAGCATCCGGAGCAACGGGAGCGGGAGGTCGTCGACGAGTTGGTGAAGATCGAGCTCCAGACCGATCGAGGCGAGGTTCGTGCGCACCGCGTCGATCGGAGTCCCGGTGAGGCGCAGGTTCTGGACCACCGAGAGATCGGGCACGAGGGCGGGATCCTGGAACACCGGTGAGAGCCCCAATCGTGCCGCCTGCCGGGGAGATCTCGGACGCACCGCCTTCCCCGAGACGGTGATGGCGCCGCTGTCGGGCCGGACGACGCCCGAGAGGGCCTTGACGAGTGTGCTCTTGCCCGCGCCGTTGGCGCCGAGCAGCGCGTGAACTTCTCCGGGGGCGATCGAGAGGTCGGCGGAGCGAAGGGCGACGACCGCCCCGTACTGCTTCGCGATCTCGCGAGCCTCGAGCAGCGGTGGCCGGTCGCCGTTCACGTGGATGGCAACGAGGCGGAGGGGGCGGATACCCGCCCCCTCCGCGACACGAACGCCGGGCCTACGGCCCCTTGCACGCCGCGTACTGCTTGAGCGTGTAGGTGGTCCACGGTGTGATCTGGAGCTGTGCGCTCGCGTCCGCCGGGGCCCCTGCACGGGCGTACTTGTTGATCGATGCCTTGTCCTGCGGCCACGTCCACACGTCCGGGCTCAGCTTGATCCACTTTGGAACTCGCTGTTTGTCGAGCAGACGGATCGCCTGAGCGGCCCCGACGCCGCCGATCGACGACGGGTTCGTCACCGCGGCACCCTGGAACCTGGGGAAGCGGCTCTTGAGCTGCCGCACGAACCCGTAGTTGTCAGCACCGACGATCGGCACGTACGGCTTGCCGGCCGTCCTGAAGGCGTCCACGACCGTGTAGTCGATCCCCGACGTCCAGACGCCGTCCACCTGCGTGCCGGAGTTGAGGATGTCGAGCATCTGCCTCGCGCCGGGCGCGAACTGCCACCCGGTGAAGACCGACTTGACGACCCTGATGTTCGGATACCGCTTCACCGCCTGCAGGAAGCCCTTGTGGCGATCGGTGTCGGCCGGGACGCCGGCGATTCCGCGCATCTCGACGACGTTTCCCCTGCCACCCATCTTCTGGAAGAGCCACAGCGCGCCGAGCCGGCCGTATGCCACCTGGTCGTTGCTCGCGTTGTAGACGCCCGGCGCATTGACGTACTGGTCGATGAAGACGACCTCGATCCCCCGTGCCCGAGCCTGAGCTGCCACGGGCTTCAATGCCGTCGCGCTCGACGGGTTGATGACGATCGCATCGACGCCCGCCGAGATCATCGCGCGGACGTCGGAGATCTGACCCGCAGTGTCCGTCGCACGGTGCGCGATCCGGAGCGAGTCGACCTTGCCGCTCGCCAGGGCCTGCGCCTTGAACGCGCAGAGCTGCCCCTCGCGCCATCCGTTTCCGACCAGCGTGTTCGAGAGGCCGAGCGTATAGCCGTCCTGGCTCTTGCCGGCCTGGCCCGCCGTTGCCCCGACCGCGACTACGGCTACCCCGACGGCCAACAAGACTCCGAAGCGCCGCGCACCACGGCCTCGTTCGTTCCTACGCATCGATACTTCCCTCCTGTCGAGTTGAGATGCGATCTCGAGCAATGAATCCCGAGGGTCCCTCGTCACACCGCCCTCCTTTCTCCCTCGGCACCCCGAATGGGCATGCTCTTATACAACCCCAGCTCCCCGCAAGATGCGGGTCACCCGCCGCGCGTGCTCCTCGTACGCCGCGTCGAAGAGGCGCCGAGACTCGTCCGTCCCCACCACCGCGGGGCTGGTGATCACCGGCGGCAAGGCGCCCCGCTCGGCCAGGAGCTCCGCTGTCCGCACCTTGACGGCGTTGACGAGCGCCACCGCGGCGAGCGTCGACCCGGGGCCGACCGGCGTCGGGACGCCAGCGAGCGTCGTCAGCGCGTCCGCGGCGGGCGTGCAGAGGTCGAGTACGACGTCCGCGTGTTCGAGCAACCGGGTTCCCGACGAGTGCTGGGGCTCGCGGGCGAGCGACTGCTGGCGGGACGTGACGGCCACGACGCGCAGCCCGCGCGCACGCGCTCCGGCCGCGATCTCGATCGGCGCCGCGGTCAGCCCGTTGGCGCTGAAGACCATCATCGCGTCCGTCGGCCGGAGTTCGAAGTTCGAGAGGATCACTTCCGCCAGACCCTCCGTGCGCTCGATGAACATGGCCTGGCGCTGCCCGTTCGAGCCGACGACCTCGGTGTGATACGTCATAGAGAGCTCGACCATTGGGTTGAATCCGGGATACGAGCCGTAGCGGGGAAACATCTCCTCGACCGGGATCCGCGAGTGCCCGGTGCCGAAGAGGTGCACGAGCCCCCCGCCGCCGATCGCGTCCGCGCACAGCCCGCTCGCAGCTTCCACGGACTCGGACTGGGTCTGCTCGATCGACGCGAGGAGGTCCCGCGCCGCCTCGAACCAGCTACCCGCTGCTGTCCGGCTCACCGCGTGGAACTTACCGCCTCGACGAGTGCATGGGCCGCCGCGGCCGGGCGGGACACCGAGCTCGAGGCAGTGCTCGACGACCTCTCGCGAGAATGTCGTCAACGAGACCGACGGTGTCTGCGACCTTCCGCAGCATGACGCCGAGCCGCTCCTCCCGGATGCGGTCGACAGCGTTAAGCTCGCCCTCGGTCGTGCCCATGCTCGGCGGAGGATGAATGACGGAAGCGCGGGTTGCGCTCATCACGGGCGCTCTCGGAGGGATCGGCGCGGCGGCCGTGTCCGCATTTCGGCAGGCGGGCTTCGAGGTCGTCGGCGCGGACCGGCAGCCGGGCGCGGAGGTGGTGGCTGACCTAGCTACGTCGGAGGGAGCGCGGAGCGCAGTCGAGCTCGCAGCCGAGCGCGGCCACCTGAGGGCCATCTTCCTCGCTCACGGGATCAGCGGTCGTGACCTCGGCGACGGGCCCGTGGTGGACTGCACCGAGGAGGGCTGGGACGCCGTCCTCGACGCGAACCTCCGCTCGACGTTCCTCGTCTGCAAACACGCGGTGCCGCGCTTGGTCGAGGCCGGAGGCGGCGCGATCGTCACGCTCGGTTCGGTGCTCGGCCTCGTCGGAGGCGACGCGGACTTCGACACTCACGCGTACGCGGCCAGCAAGGCCGGGATCGTGGGGCTGACACGCGCAATCGCGGTCCGTTATGCGGCGGAGGGCGTCCGCGCGAACGTCGTCGCGCCGGGGATCATCGCCACGGAGATGAGCCGGCGGGCGCAGAGCAACCCGCGCATTCGGGCCCGACTGGGCGAGCTCCAACCCCTGACCGGAGATCTCGGGCGTCCCGAGGACGTCGCCGAGGCCGCTCTCTACCTCGCTCAGGCCGAGTTCGTCACGGGCACCGTTCTCGTCGTGGACGGTGGATGGACCGCTCGGTAGAAACTCCTCAGGACAAGGAGGCAACGGTGACGGGGCACAAGGTGACCATGCTGGGGGCGGGCCTGATCGGCCTCTTCTACACGATGACGCTGCACGGTCAGCGGGGCCGGGACCGGGTGCACGTCGTCTACTCGCGCTCGGAGGAGCGAGGACGCAGCTTCGCGGCGGACTGGGACATCCCCGTGCACACGACCGACCTCGAGGGTGCCGTGGCGCACCCCGAGACCGACGTCGTCGTCGTGGGCCTCCCGAACCACCTCCACGAGGAGGCGATCGCCCTGGCCGCGAGACACGGGAAGGCTGTCCTCTGCACGAAGCCGCTCGCGCGAAGCGCGGAGGAGGCGAAGCGCATCCTCGACACGGTCGAGAGCGCGGGGCTCTTCGCCGGCTACCTCGAGGACCTCGTCTACGCGCCGAAGACGCTGAAGGCGGCAGCGGCCGTGCAGGCCGGCCAGATCGGGCAAGTCACCTGGGCACGCTCGCGGGAGACGCATCCAGGCCCGCACAGCGCCTGGTTCTTGGACGCCGAGCAGGCGGGCGGCGGGGCGATCGTCGACCTTGGCTGCCACTGCGTCGAGATCATCCGCACCTTCGTGGGGAAGGAGAATCGCCCGCTCGAGGTCGTGTGCTGGGCGGACACGCTCGTGCATCCGATCGAGGCGGAAGACAACGCGATCGCCCTGATCCGCTTCGAAAGCGGCGCGATCGGGCAGTTCGAGGTGAGCTGGACGTTTCGCGGCGGGATGGACCTCCGGGACGAGGTGGCGGGCACCGAGGGGACCATCTGGACGAACCACTTCCTCCGCACCGGCTTCGAGATGTTCTCCTCCGGCGAGGGCGGCGGCTACGTGGCGGAGAAGGCGGAGACGGCGAGCGGCTGGTTGTTCCCCGTCGGCGACGAGGTGTCCGAGCTCGGATACGTCGACATGTTCAGGGACATGTTCGACGCCCTCGACGGCGGGCGACAGCCCGTCGAGACGTTCTACGACGGGTACGTCGTCAACGCGGTCATGGACGGCTGCTACCGGTCGGCGAAGAGCCACGCCTGGGAGCCGGTCGACCTCGCGGACTGGCGCGGAGCGGGAGTCGAACCGATTGCGAGGTCACGTCGGACGCACGACGGCAGGCTGGTGATCAAGGAGGAGAAGATGCCCGACGGTCGGCGAAAGCTCATCCTGAAGGATGAGCAGACAGGTGAGTTTGCGGACGTCGTCGTCACTTCGTAGGTCAACCCGCATCCGAGTCCTACATACGGACTCCGGCGAGGCGAGACACGAAGCGAACCGCTCAGATTCCGGTCGGAGGACTGCAAGAATATGACCACCATGAGTCGGCGCACAGGCGTGCCAACAATTCGTTTTGACGCCGCGCTGTACACGATCGACAAACGGACTATCTTGCGCTTGCCTGAGAAAGCAAGCGGGAAACTGCCGTCGCGCGGGCAGGTGGCAGTACAAGGAACGATCAATGGCCATGGGTTCCAGACGGTGTTGGAACCGGACGGCTATCTCGGCCACTGGATGAGGATTGATGGAAAGCTACAACGAACCGCTGCTGTAAGCGCGGGTGACACCGCGACGGTCGAAATCGAGTTACTCAAAGACTGGCCGGAGCCGAGCGTGCCACAGGATCTTGAGGCAGCTCTGGCAGCGGCGCCTCAGAAGATCCAAGACCTATGGGAAGACATTACGCCGATGGCGCGCTGGGAATGGGTTCGCTGGGTCAATGCAACCAATAACCCTGATACGCGCAAACGACGGGTCGAAGTAAGCATCTCGAAAATGAAGAGCGGGAAGCGACGGCCCTGCTGTTTCAACCTTGCCGCATGTACCGAACCGGATCTGTCAAAAAGCGGCAGGCTCATTGAACCAGCGTGATTCGGCGTGCTCGACGTCGATCCGCAATAAGTCCGCATACGTCTGAAACGGCTCGGCACTAAGCGGAGCGTCCACGGCGCCGTGCGCTGCGACGGATCGTCCAGTTCAGGATTCGCCGGACATCGACTTCGAAGCTCGGGTCCTCCCGGGGGCCGCGATGCGTCCTGCCGACTCCAGCGTCCCGCAGCGTGGCCAGTGCCTTCTCGATCCGTCGTATGCGCGTCTCGGGCTTCTTTGCGCTCTCGATAGCACGCACGTGCTCCCGTTTGCGACCGTCGGGCAGGCGGTCATAGGCGGTGCGGGCGATTGGATCGGCGCTGAGGGCGCGGGCGAAGTCCGCGGGCTCGACCACGACGCGGAGCTCGGGATCAAATTCCAGCTCGACCTCAACCTCGTCGCCGGTCACCACACCGGCGGCGCGCCGGTTTGCGTTGCTCAGGCCAAGCAGGTAGCGGCCACGCATGATGGCGACTCTGCTCTTCCATGAGTGCCCATTGATCGTGATCGTGACCCTCGGCCGCTTGCCCTGACCAAGCGACGCCACAACCTCCGGGGGAACCTCCAACCCCCTCATGGGCTCGGGAGGCTCGACGTAGGTTCGGAACTTCATGATCTCCCTCCTCCAGGTCGATGCTCGCCCATTAGACGGATGAGCGGCGGCTGAAAGGACATCGCTCGTTCTAGTACGCGTGCACCGCGCGCGCGAGAGGCGTGGGGATCCGGCATGAACACTCGCGCTTCGGAGGCGTCCTTTGCATTGGCGCGATTCCAGGGCTGCCCGAGACGGTAACGGGGATGAACTCGGGGTCAGGTCAGGGTCATTCCGGATAGCCGCGCCAAGCCGGCCCCGCAATCCTGGAGCAATGACCGAACACACCACACAGATCCCTGACCTGGAGCGGCTGCAACGCAGCCGCTCCGATCGCATGCTGGCCGGCGTCTGCGGAGGCCTGGCCCGCTACTTCGAGATCCATCCCGCAGTCTTCCGTGTCGGCTTCGTCGTCCTCACTCTCCTCGGCGGCGCCGGCATCCTCATCTACGCAGCCGCGGCGCTCGTGATGCCCGACGAGGGGAAGGTGGATTCCGTGGCGACCGCGGCCTTGCGCAACCGCAAGAGTCGTCCCTGGCCGCTGATCGGCCTCGGCCTCCTCGCCGTCGCGGGGGCCCTCCTGCTGTCGCGGGCCACGCTGTGGCCCGACGACGACACGTGGTTCCTGTTCCTCATCGCCGGAGCGCTGATCCTCTGGGTGACGCGACATTCGACGGAATCGACGGAAGCGCGGGCGGCGGACACCGTCGAGACAGCGGAGCCCGCCGCAGAGCGTCCGCGTCGCCTGCGTCGTGTCGTCGTGGCGATCGGCCTCGTCGTCGCATTGCTGCTGGCTGCGGCGCTGATCGCGGTCGCCTCCGTTCTCGCCGTGTTCGACGTCCACCGTTCGATCGGCGACCGCACCTATACCGTCACGAGCGTCCAGGACCTGCGCAGTGAGTACCGCCTGGGGATCGGCTCGATGGAGCTGGATCTCGCCAAGCTCGAGCTCTCCGAGGACGAGACGCGCGTGGTCGAGGCGAGAGTCGACATCGGCGACCTCGAGGTGATCGTGCCGTCCGGTATCGCGTTGCAGGTGCACGGAACCGCGGAAGTCGGCGAGGTCGACGTCCTCGGAAATGCCGAGGACGGCCGGAACGTCGAGAACGACCTGCGCGAGACGGGGAGCCGCGTGCTCGTGCTCGACGCACACGTCGGCGCAGGGACGGTGCGGGTCGAGCGCGCAATACCATGAGCCAGCGTGCCGCTGCCCACGTTCGCGCCGAGCTCTGACAAGCGGGTGATCGCGGGGGTCTGTGCGGGCATCGCGCAGACCCTCGCGGTCGACGTCACGCTCGTCCGGCTCGTCTTCGCGCTCCTTGCGCTGGCCGGCGGCGCGGGGATCGTTCTGTATCTCGCGTTGTGGGCATGGTCGAGCATGGATCGGGCCTGGCTCGCCGCGGTGCTCGCGCTATGCGCGGGAGCCCTGCTGCTCGGCGCACTCGGCCTGTCCGACCGAGCCGTGATCGGGGTCGCGCTGATCGCAGCCGGGCTTGCGCTTGCCTGGCGACAAGGCGGCAGCTTCCGCTCCGACGCACCTCTCTCCTACGGTGGGCTCGCTCTCGCGGCGCTGGGAGCGGTCGCGCTGCTGTCGAGCGGGGGCACATCATCGACGCTGCTCGCCCCGGGCGCGGTCGCGGGCGCACTGTTGCTGATCGCCGGCCCGTGGGTGTGGCGGCTGGCGGTGGAGCGGGACGCCGAGCGCACCGCGCGGATCCGCTCGGAGGAGCGCTCGGACATGGCCGCCCGCGTCCATGACTCGGTGCTGCAGACGCTGGCGCTGATCCAGCGCGATGCAGGCGAGCCGCGCCGCGTTGCTTCGCTGGCACGCCGGCAGGAGCGGGAGCTGCGCGGCTGGTTGTACGGCGACCAGGCGCTGGGCGACGAGAGCGCGTCGCTCGTCGCCGCGCTCGAAGCGGTGGCGGGCGACGTGGAGGCGCTCCACGGCGTGCGCGTCGAGCTGGCAAGCGCTGGCGACTGTTCCGTGGACTCCTCGGCCGGCGCGCTCGTGCTCGCGGCGCGCGAGGCGATGACCAACGCGGCCAAGTTCGCCGGCGTCGACGAGATCGACGTCTACGCGGAGGTCACCGACGACGACATCGCCGTTTTCGTGCGCGACCGAGGAGCGGGCTTCGACCGGTCCACCGTGCCGGCCGGCCGCCGCGGTCTGGTCGACTCGATCGAGGGTCGCATGGAGCGCGTCGGCGGCCGCGCCACGGTGGTTACGGCCGCCGGTGCAGGCACCGAGGTCGAGCTGCACCTCGTGAGGAGGGCCTCGTGAAGCGCCGCGTTGTGCTGGTCGACGACCACGACCTCTTCATGGCGGGCGTGCGCGCGGAGCTCGGCGATATGGTCGACGTGGTCGGGCAGGCGGGTACGGTCGCAGACGCGGTGACGCTGATCAAGGAGCTCGACCCGGACGTCGTCCTGCTCGACGTTCACTTGCCGGACGGGTCGGGAGACGCAATCATCAACGCGGTCGCGCCCGACCGACCCGGCGTGCGGTTCCTGGCGCTGTCGGTGTCGGACGCGGCCGAGGACGTGATCGCGGTGATCCGCGCGGGCGCCCGCGGCTACGTGACGAAGACGATCTCCGGCGAGGAGCTTCGCGCCGCCATCGAGCGCGTCGCAACCGGTGACGCAGTTTTCTCGCCGCGCCTCGCGGGCTTCGTGCTGGATGCGTTCCGCGACGGCGAACACGTCGGCGGCGACACGGAGCTCGACGAGCTCACCGCGCGCGAGCGCGAGGTGCTGCAGCTGATCGCACGCGGCTATATGTACAAGGAGATCGCGGCCCGCCTGCACCTGTCGGTGAAGACGGTCGAGAGCCACGTCTCGAACGTCCTCCGCAAGCTGCAGCTGTCGACGAGGCACGAGCTCGCGCGCTGGGCGACACAACATCGCCTCGTGTGACGCGGTGCGGCTACGGCCCCTTCGCGGCAGGAGGCAACGCCATCGACGCGCGTTGGCCTCCAACGGGGTGTCGGGATGGGTGATCAGGCCGCGGTCGGCCGGTCGAGACCGAACGTCACGAGCAGAAGCAAAGTCGCGCGAGCGGCAGATCTGGAGGGTGCCGCCGTCTCCGCAAGCGAGCTCATGCTCGGCCGTCTTCTACACGAGGCCCTTGGCTCGAAGCTCGGCGAGGGCCGTTTCCGACTTGCCGAGCTCGAGCCCCATCCCCTGCAAGACCCGCTCGGCCTTCGTGAACTGCACCTCGTCGTACTGGACGACCTGGACATAGTTGCCCCAGGGGTCGAGGAAGTCGAGCCGGCGGCCAGGACGGATCTCCACGCCGGCGGATTCGAGAGCGCGTCTCGTCGCCTCCTTGTCGTCCACCACGAGCCCGAAGTGGCGGGCGCGATCCGGACCACCCGAGCGGCCGTCCATGAGCGCCAGGAACTGGTCGCCGATGTCGATGAAGGCAGCGCCATCGGAGCGACCACGCAACGTGAACTCGAAGAACCGGCCGTAGAAGGCCAGCGCCTCCTCGACGTCGCCGACCTCGAGTGCCACGTGGTTGATGCCGACCAGGCGTGTCACGGAAGGATCAGGTGGAGGTCGCCGAACTCGTGCCACAGGTAGCCGTACGCGGTCGCGGCCGCGTAGGAGCGCTCGAGAAGCTCGGCACCGGCCGCGGCCTCGAGCAGCTCGAGGTGCGAAGACTCGCGCTCGTGCAATCCGCTGAGGAGGCCGTCGATCGCGCGCAACCCGCACTCCGGCGTCACGACGAGACTCGTCCATCCCTGTCCCTCCGACACGGTGCCGTCCGCTGCGGTCACCGTCTCGAGCGCGCGCACGACAGTCGTCCCGACCGCGATCACGCGCCCGTTCCAGCCGTGAACAGCGTTGACGAGCCTGGCCGTCGCAGCCGGGACGCGGTAGCGCTCGGGGAAGGGTGTCTCGTCGTGCTCGAGCGAGGCGACGCCCGTATGCAGGATCACGGGTGCCACGAGCACTCCGCGCGCGACGAGCTCCGTTACGAGCTCCGCCGTGAACGGCCTGCCGGCACTCGGCATCTCGGCGCTCCCTTGCTCGCGGGCGAAGATGGTCTGGTAGGCCACGAGCGGCCAGGGCTCGGGGACGTACCCGTACCTGATCGGTTGCCCGTGCCGGCGGAGGTAGTCGTCCAGCGGCTCGGCGAGCTCGAAACGCGCGACGGCGAGTCGATAGCTGCCGGCGAATCGCGCCACGAGCTCGGCGTGCGCGCCGCCCGGCAGCTCGAGGCGGACGCCCAGAGGCGGTCGCGGATAGGGGCGCCGGTCACCGGTCCGCAGCTCGACGAGCCAGGTGCCGTCGGAGGCCGGCGTCGAGAGCCAGAGCTGCAATGGTTGTTCGCCGAGTCGGGCGTCGAGCGCAGCCGGCAGCGTCGCCGAGATGTTGACGACGAGCAGGTCGCCCGCGGACAGAAACTGTGGAAGGTCGCGGAAACGGGCGTGGACGAGCTCGAGGTCGTGACGCGTCGCAACGAGCAGCGCCACGTCGTTGCGGCCCTCGCCGCGCACCTCCGGTGGCTCGTGCGCCTCCAGCCGAACGGAACGCTCCAGCGCGCTCACGCTGCAACATCCGCGAGCTCGCGTGCCCGGTAGCGGCCACTCGGAAGCGAGCCCTCGATCAGCGCTACCAGCCCGGGCACGCTCACCTCTGGCAACGGCAGGTGAGAGATGTCCTCACCCGGGAACGCTTCCTGGTAGGTCTGGGTGCGCATGTCGCCCGGGTCGACGCTGTACACGCGCAGCTGCGGCTGCTCGGTCGCGAGGATCGCGGTCAGCTGCTCGAGGGCGGCTTTCGAGGAGCCGTAGCCGCCCCAGCCCTCGTACGGCTCGACCGCCGCATCCGAGGTGACGTCGAGAATGGCCGCCCCGGGAGCGAGCCGAGGAAGAGCCTCCTGGACGAGAGCGAGCGGAGCGAAGACGTTGACGTCGTAGACGCGCGCAAGCTCCGCGAGCGGGTAGGCGGCGAGTACGGGCTGCGGGCTCGGGCCGAGCACGCCCGCGTTGTTGACGAGCAGGTCGATGCGAGCGCCCGCCGCCTCGACGAGCGCCCGCCGATGCTCCGGGTCGCCCACGTCGCCCGCGATCGCAACGACGCCCTGGAGGTCGGCTACCGCTCGCTCGAGCGCAGCCGCTCCCCGCGCATCGACGACAAGCCGCCACTCGCGCTCCACGAGTGCGTGGACGAGCGCCAGACCGAGGCCGCGCGATGCGCCGGTAACGATGCCGACGGGCATACCGCTATGCAGCTGCCTGGGTCGGGAGGCCGTGGCGTGCGACCACGCGCTCGTAGTTGAGGCGCAGCAGCGCGATCACGTCCTCGACGTCGGCTTCGGTCTCGACCCTGCGGGCGCCGAAGCCCGGCCTACCCGGGAAGACCGGGTGGTAGTCGATTCGTCCCTGCTCGAAGAGGGAGCTCCAGACCTCCTTCGGAAAGCCGAAGTGGGCGGCGTGGTCGCCGTGCAGGTGGCCGATCTCCCGGCCGCCCACCTTGAACGCGAACTCCCCCCGCCTTCCCGGACCCGCGGCGACCCCCGGCCAGGAGGTGACCCGGTCGGTGATCCGCTCGCTCGCTCGCTGTCGTGTCGACATGACTGTCTCCTCTCGACCAACTCGCTACCTGGAAGAGGTAAGCTACAAGTTAAAGTGAACTTGAAGTCAAGTCTGAAAGTATGTACGGTCCGGCCATGTCCGGCGTGCTGACGATCGGTGAGATCTCACGCCGAAGCGGCGTCGCCTCATCCGCACTGCGCTTCTACGAGCAGCGGGGCCTAATCACCTCGGAGCGAGCCGGCTCGGGCCATCGGCGGTATCCGCGCGCCGTCCTCCGCCGTATCGCCTTCATCGTCTTCGCCCAGCGCATTGGGTTGACGCTCGAGGAGATCGGCGCCGAGCTTGCGAAGCTCCCTCCCCACCATGCCCCCACCCGTCGCGACTGGTCTCGTCTCTCGGCGACCTGGAGCTCGCGGATCGACGAGCGCATCGCCGAGCTCGAGCGCCTGAAGCTCGGGCTCACGGAGTGCATCGGCTGCGGCTGCCTCTCGCTCGACCGCTGCCAGCTCGCCAACCCCGGCGACCGTGCTGCCCGCTTCGGGTCAGGCCCGCGCTACTGGATCGGCGATCGGGCCGTGCGCTGACGACGTCGTGATGCCGGGAGCAGCCTCGGTGACGTTCGCCCCGCGGGGAAACCCTAACCGGACTTGATGGCGCGAACGAATAGGAACCACGGGGCCTCGCGCATGCGCTGATAGAGCGAGGGGTTGTCTGAGAACGCATCTTGATCGGGGAGCGGCTCCGGCATCCGCTCGACGAGAAAGCCCGCATCGGCGAGCGCATCCACGATCGCGCTCAAGGGTCGATGGTAGAAGCGGACGGTGAATTCTCGGCCCGCCTTGCGCCAGGTGTCGGTCAGGAGCACCGTCTCGAAGTACGGCGCGGGCGGATCGGCGATGGCGATGTCCTGTGCCGGGTGATGCGTCGAGAGAACGAGAGCGCCGCCGGGGCGGAGGACGCGGGCGAACTCGCTCAGTGGAGTCGTCCAGTCCGCGAGGTAGTGGAGAACGAGCGACGCGGTAACGAGATCGAACGAGCTCGACTCGAGGAACGGCATCGGGGCGGAGAGATCGGCGGCGTGTAGATCCACGCCCGCTCCGAGGCGAGCGCGAGCGCGCTCGAGCAGATGCGGATTGAGGTCGATGCCGACGACGGTCGCGCCCTGCGCGAGGAACGCCTTCGACAGAGCGCCCGTGGCACAGCCGGCATCGAGTACCCGCTTCCCGCGCACGTCACCGGCCATCGCGAGGACGGTCGGACGGTCATAGGAGACCTTCATCGGGTCAACGTCGGCATCGTCGGCGTAGACGTCGACCATCTGGTCGTAGTCCTGGAGCGCGCGCTCTGGATCTCGTGCCATGTCCTCCATTCTGCCGACGCTCACCGCTCGCTTCCGTCGGACGGATCGAGCCCGAGCCAGCGATTCGAGGTCAGCGGGAGCGCAGGCAGCAGGTTGAAGGCGAGCAGGACGAGGTGGTGAACCCGAGCCAGGCCCCCCGCGTTGACCACGAAGCCGTCCTCGCAGACGAGAAACGGCCTCGTAGAGCGATGGAGCGTACCGGGATCGTACCGGTGACCTCCGGCTTGCAAAGGAGGCTCGATACGTTTCTCGACGCTACGTGAGGCCACCAAGTCTCATGAACTCAGGCTTCCATCTCACGGAGCAACACGTCGCACGACCAGAGCCGTTGACCAACCAGTTGACCAGTTCGTCGCCAGTGCTGGCTACGCACTACCCCGCGAGCAGGCCCTTGTCCGCAGAGTTGCATGGGGGAGGGTGCACGTTGCGCTCTCTTCAGAGCGGCCGAAGGGAGGGACTTACGCGCGTGCGCGCGAGGGGAGCGGCGGGCGCTGCCGACTCGCTCTCGGCAAACGGAGCTCATCGAACCGCACGAGCCGCAGCTGTGGGCCGACCGCGACGACGAGTCCTGTGTCGACGAAGCCGGAGCTCTGACCCGGAGCGACGACGACGTCTGAGCCGTCTTCGAGTCGCAGCACGTGCACCTGCTTCTCGATGACGTAGGTGACGAGGCCCTGAGCTGCGTCCTCGAGCACGAGCGCCGGATCTCGGCAGAGCGCAATGTTCGGTGTGGCGCAGCGCTCACCGATCGAGACGTTTGGCAGCGGCCAGGTGTGCAGGAGCGCTCCGGTACGCGCGTCGAGATGTCGAAGGGCTCCCTGTACGAGCACGACGAGGTCGTCGCCAGCGAGTGAAGCGCTCGCGGCTCGGACGGGGATCGACAGGAGTTCCGTGCCGCTCGAGTCAAGGAGAATGAGTGCGTTGTCGCCGGCGGCCACGATGCGGCCGCTGTCCACGTCGAAAGGCACGAACCGGCCTGGCTCGGAGCGGAGCACGGGGCAGGGACAGCCGCCCTCCGGCACGCGGCGGATGGATTGCTCCTCGGTCGCGATCCGCGAGCAGTATCCGGGCGGGTCGCCGCGCTCATCCCATGTGCTGTAGACGAGCAGTCCGGCTGAACCGGCGAGCTCGCCGAGGGGGCTCTGCCAGGGGCAGCCCAAGATCCCCCACCCATCTCCAAGGCTGAGAGTTGAGCGGCGACGATCCTCGAGCGCGGTGACGAAGAGCTCTGCTTGCTGACCGGTGTTTCCCTGGTGGTAACCCCACCCGACGCGATCTCCGGCGATCCCGACGTCGTACATGCGTACCGGCGAGTAGAACTCGGGGCTGTTGCACCGCTGCGTGAGAGACGAGTCGTCCGCCTGAACTACCTCTCTCCGCGCGGGCGACCAAGCGAAGACGTGCCCGCAGGCAATAAGCGCGACACGGCCTCCGTCCGTCGCGATCCGCTCGATGTCCCACGGCAGAGTTGCCGTGCCGTCGCCGACCGGGAAGCGCGGAGGAGGTTTCCGGTACGCCGTGCCCCTCGGTGGTCGCGTCCAGGCGAGGCTGCTGATGACTCCCCCAAATTCGTCGGTGTCGTCGACGACCGTCTTGACACGCCCGGAGAGGTTTGCGACGCGGAGATCGCCGGATGAGACGTACGCGATCGAGCGCCCGTCGGGAGACCAGTCGAGATCGCGGCCATGGTCCACCGTCAGGCGCTCAATACTCTGCGAACGGGTGTTGAGGAGATAGATGCCCCCTTCAACACCCGCGAACGCGAGGCGACGGCTGTCTGCTGTCCACGTCCAGCTCATGGCCCAGATCGAGACCGTGCGCCGCTTGTCTTGCCTCGTATCGGTGAGGGCGAAGCTCTTGTCACCGGTCGTCAGACGCCAGCGGCTGTCCGGCGAGGAGCCGGGCTTGGGCCACCACGCCTGAGGCGTATTGAAGGCGCGGCCCTTGCCATCTGCTCGAAAGACGCGCCAGTACTCCGCGTCACTCCAGTACGCGACGAACCGGGAGTCGGGAGACCACCGAACGAACGGGTCGTCAAATCTCGAAAGCCGAACATTCCGTTCGATCGGGATGCGGCCACGTCCATACGCGCGGGAGACGTAGAGCGTTGCGCTGTCCGGGGTCTCGATCTGGTCGTGGTGTCGGAACCACATGGCCACCTTGCGCCCGTCTGGTGACGGTTCGGGCGCGTCCCATCCGCACCAGTTGCCAATCCAGCGTCTGCACGGAGGTGCCTTTCCGAATGTCAGTCGGCCAATCGGCTTGCGGCCGGTTGGATCGGCAACGTAGATCTGGTTCGCGGGGTACGCGGCGTCGCTCGCATACAGGATGCGCGCCGCACCGTTGGCTTCGGGTGCCGCGGCAGCATCGGTCCCGGCTCTAGAGAACACGCCACACGCCACACCGAAGGCAAAGAGCGCGAACAGCAATGCCTTCGGTCGACGGTGGATTTTGAAGCTGGGATGCTGGTCGCGTGGCGTAGGAGCCCCTCCCGGGCGTGGAGTTGCTAACACAATTGAGGAGGCGACTCAAGGTTCGCTCAAGCGATCTGGACGTCGTATCGGGGGAGAAATCTGACTGCGCGCGGTGAAGAGTCGCGTCTGTTCCTTCGGAAACGCACGTCACGAAACTGGAGAAGTTGACCAGCGCGTTGACCAGTTTCGTCGCCAGCCTCGGCTACGGACTACTCCGAGAACAGGCCCCAGACACGGAACAGCTGTCGAGAGGAGGGTAATGGCCGCCTGTGGTCACCGGTAGGGTCGCCACGACCCAGGTGGTGTGCGATGCGTTTGTCGCCCAACCGCCGACGCGCCATTACGAAGGAGAGTCGAATGCCGAAAGTCGTAGTTACCCATGCCGTTGAAGACATCGACCGTTGGTTGCAGGGCAAGGAAGCACGCGCCTCCCACATCGAATCGGGCACGGGGAGCAACGTGACCGACTACGTCGCTGCCGACGGGAGTACCAACATCGCCGTCACCGCCGATGTTTCCGATCTTGCGGCGATGCAGAACATGCTTGCCTCGCCGCCGCCTGAAATGCTGGCCTCGATGCAAGAGCACGGCGTCGTGCAACCGATCACCGCGTACATCCAGAAGTAGGCACATCAGTACCAGTGACCGCGGAGGCCCGCTTCGGCGGGCCTTCCGCTTTCATGGACTGTTACCTACGCGCTACCCCGCGACCAGACCCCACTGCCGGAACGCTTCGCGAGGGGGAGGGGGGTGGCCACATGTGTCAAGAAAAGCTCGCGCTTGGCCAAGACCGTTCGCTACTCACGGCAACGGTAGGGTCGCGGTACCAACGGCGAGGAGGGACTGCGATGGCAACAAGCACGCCTACAGAGATCAAGGTAGGGGAGGTAGCGATCCGGTTCCTCGTCGAGGGCGAGCAGTCGGGAGGATCGGTCGCGGTCTTCGAGTTCGATGTCCCGGCGGCCGCGAGGGTGCCGGTCGCGCACAGCCACGACGGCTACGAGGAGACGATCTACGGCCTCGACGGGGCGCTGACCTGGACGGTCGATGGAACGGCGACTGAGGTTGGACACGGCGACGCGCTCCTGATCTCACGCGGCGCTGTCCACCACTTCGTCAACATCGGCGATACCGATGCCAAGGCGCTAGCGATCGTCACCCCCGGCATTCTCGGCCCCGACTTCTTCCGCGAGGTTGCGGTCCTCCTCGACGCTGCCGGAGGCGGGCCGCCCGACCTCGCGGCGATCGCAGCAGTGATGAGTCGCCACGGCCTCACCCCTGCACCCTGAAACTCCCGCGGCGCGAGAACGTACGGAAGTCGCTCACGTCGATCGGGTTCGGGAGCGGCGAAAAGGGCCGCATTTGCGGCCCTTTCTCGATGGAGCGTACCGGGATCGAACCGGTGACCTCCGGCTTGCAAATTCTGTCCGGCGCGGATCAGGCGTGGTCAGCGCGTGTCGGGACGCGACGTTTGCGGGGCTTGCGACTCAGCCGTGTGTCCTGGGTGGGCCGCGATTGTCAGCCTGATCTGACACAAATCTGACACTCAAAGGCGCTCAAGCGAGAGTACGCTCGCACGTCCGACCCGGCTCTCACCAAGGAGCGACTGTCGTGCCGCCCCATTCCTCGGGCGCGACGTCGCGCACTGTCTGCGTCAGTTCCCAGCGGTGGCCGCCTATGTCCTCGACGACGCCGGAGCGCTCGCCGTACTCCCACGTTGTTAACGCCTCCACGACCCGTCCGCCTCGTTCCCCCGCGCGAGCGAAGGCCGCATCCACGTCCGGCACGCGCACCTTGACTATGTGCGTCACACCGCCCGCGCTCGGCGCGATTCGATCGCCACCCACCTCGGCGACAACCACGGCACCATCTGACCCGACACGCAACTGGGCGCGGTGCGCATCGCCGATCCGCACCCGTTCCTCGAACCCGAATGCCGATACCAGCCACGCTACCGCCGCTCGCACATCCGGATAGACGAGCACCGGCGTCACCGTCGCAGGCGGCGCAGAACGATTGGCCAACATCGCGGAGACACTAATGGCGTCGCCGGGCCCCGGGCGTCACTCGCGGACGCTGGTCCAGCCGAGCGACTTACCCCCGCTTGGCTGCGGGGCGATGCTCGGACGCTCTAGGCGGATTCGAGATGGAGTCCCTGTCCCACGTCATAGGCCTCTCGTACCCATCTGGCGAAGTCTTCGTCGAGCTGATCGAGCGCTGTGACACGGAACTGGTGTACGAAAAGGCGCTTCGTGTAGGGAGAAGCTGACCGGATCCGTGGATCCGTGAGCTGTCGTTGGAGGTCGAGGTACCCGTCCAGCCAGCGCTTCTTGGGCTTGGCGCCCGCGAATCCGCGGCGTGTGCCCTTGAACGAGATCGCCGTCTTCGACACCGACACCTCGAATGCGCCACACGCCTGGACGAGCTCGACGAAGCGCTCATAGAGTCCAATGACTGCGGGGTCACAACAACGGAGATGAGCCGCCACCGTCCACTCTTCGCCGCCCATGTCGGGCAAGTCTAGGAATCGGCGGGTGTGGTCGACGTCCCTGGCGGCGCGGTGGTCGCCGAGCGACATCCCCACACACTCGCCCACCCCGACATCGCGTAGCCCGACACCGTCCGCAAACGACCTTGATCTCGGCTTCGCCGTCATTCTCCACGACGATCTCGAGACCTCACCCATGCGGCGAAGGCCTCGATCGCATCGACGACCAATTCGAAGCGAATGGAATGGAAGAGGTCGAACGTGTGCTGCGCCCCGGGGAGCTCCGCGTAGACGACCGGACCGGACGAGCTGTTTCGCAGCTGCTCGACGAAGAACCGCGCATCCTCCACGAGGACGACCGTGTCCTTATCGCCATGCGTGACGAAGAACGGCGGTGCATCCGTTCGGAGGTGCCCCAGGGGGGACGAGGACGGCAGTGCGCTGGAGTCGTGGCGGCCGTAGTAGCCGTAGAGGGAAATGGCCGCCGTGACCGAGGTGTTCGCACGCTCGAAGCCAGGCTGAAACGCGGGGTCGTTCGGCGTGAGGGCGGCCATCGAGGCCAGGTTGCCGCCCGCGGAGCTACCGGCCACGAACAAGACGGCCGGGTCGGCACCGTACTCACGGCCGTGTTCGCGCACCCAGGCGATCACCTTCTTGACGTCGATCACGTGATCGGGGAACTGCGCGACCGGGCTCAAGCGGTAGTTCGCGCTGATGCATACCCAGCCCTGGCTCGCGAGCCGATACAGGAGGGGACGTGCTTCGCGGCTCTTCCTGCCGCTGCGGAACGCTCCCCCGTGCAGGTAAACGAGCGTCGGACCGCCCGAGGGACGCGAGCGATGGCGGTAGACGTCGAGCAGATTCAGCTTGCCCGCGTCGCCGTAGCTGATGTTCGCAATCCGCTCGACATCACGACGGCGGAAGAAGAAGGGCCCGAAGAGGATACGGGCGAGCGGAAGGCGGCGGCGCAGGCGTGCGGCCAGCCCTGGGTCGAGATCGGTGCGCCACTTTGAACCGAGTCCCTCGCTCAGGGCATGGTCGACCGCGGGCCCCGCCTGCAACGCCCGCCAGGCGATGATCACGAGCCCCACGGTCGCGAGGGCTGCCAGACCGAGGGCGATCCACCCGACCGGTGAGGCGATGTCCCTTTGGGCGATCGCCAGCGCTGTCGAGGCGAGGAGCCAGTAGAAGGCGACGAACGGCAGCTCGTTGATCAGGAAGCCGAACCAGGAGCTCTTGTTCGACGGGCTGGACTGGCGCGGCTTCGGTGGCGCCAGGGCGAACAACGTACACGACGCTATGAGCCCCGTCGTAATCAGGTAACCGACCGGCATGAGCCGGAACTATCGTGATTGCACGAGCCGGCATCGATCCCAGGTCTGACGATGCCTCGCAGACCCAGTACAGTCAGCCGACATCCGAAGGGGTTAACAGCAAAGCTCCACCTTCCGCTCTGACGCCTCCACCGGCCATTGCGCCAGGTGGCGCGGAAGGAGAGAGCGATGGCAACGAGCCCTTCCGACCTCTCGGGGCGAGCGGCACGAAACGAAGATCGGTTTCGCCAGCTCAACGAAAAGATCGAGCCGATGAACTCTGCGCACGCGTGGTTCGATCCTTCGATGCCCGATTGGGTGTGCGAGTGCGTCGACGAGGATTGCGCGCAGGCGGTGACCTTGACCGTGGCCGACTACGAAGCCGTCCGGGCCGAGCCCACGCACTTCCTGGTCGCGCCGAGCGCCGAACACGTGGTTTCCGGCGTGGAGCGTGTCGTCGAGCGCTACGAGAGCTACTGGGTCGTCGAGAAAGTCGGCAAGGCAGGCAACCTCGCAAAAGTCCTCGACGAGCGGACTGACGATTGAGCCCTGAAGCCGGGTCGCGGTGCGCCTAGAGCAGCCGAAGTAGCGTCTTCTCCGCCACGTCAGTTCGGTGCCCGCGCAGCGACACGAGAGCAGCCGCCGCATCGCCCCTGGAGATCGCGAACCGTGTACCAAGACACTCGCCGCGGAGCGCACATCGAGCCGCTATGCCGAGGACAGGGCCGACCAGATCGCAAGATGTGAGCGGGAAGGTGGGGTGGGTGAGTCGGCGGGCCACGAATGAGGCTGCGCGAGAGTTTGCCTTCCCGCGAGTCCCTCGCGCAGTGACGGCAAACCCGCGCAGGACCCCGCCTGCGGCTGACGCCCAGGCCCCGGCCCGATGAACGTGCACACGGGGTGGGTGAGCCTCAACGCCTTTCTACTTCGCGTGCGCGCGCACTGCGCGGAGGCGGACGGGACTCAGGCGGGCGGGCGGAGGTGGGCGTTCGCGACGAGGGATGTCCCCGAGATACGGGCATCCCGTTGCGACTGCGTCCGAGTCGCTGAAGCGCGTTCGGAAGCGGGTTCGTTCATCTGGTGCTCCATTCGGTGGTCGAGGGATCCGACCGCGAGCGGTTCCAGCCTCACACGCAAACTCTGCAGGTGCAGCCCGCAGCTCTTGGCCCCATCACGAGGTAAATGGCGCGGCCGCGATCCGCTCTCCGATCCCTGCTCCTGCCGCCCTTGCGGCCCAGCAGTTCGGCTTGCGGGCCGCCTGGTCCACTATGAGATCCGTAAAGCCACGCTTGAAATCGAGCCGCGGATATTCCGTGGTCACCTTTTCGACGAACTCGGCAGCAAGGTCGCTGTGGCGATGCCCCGTAACATCGAGACCAGTCGCGTGCCATAGGAGGTACGCCTCGGGCCCATCCTCGAGCGCAATGTCGACGGCGACGTGAAGACGGATCGCTTCGGCCAGCGCGTCTCGCCGCTCGTTTGTCCATCCTTCGGCGGATGCGAGATTCGCCGCGACGGCGGCACTGTCCTCTTCGAAGCAGCGGCCAGTGTCGAACTCCGCGGTCAATCCGAGGTCGTGGAGCAGAGCGGCGACATAGAGCAGTTCCGAGTCGAACCGAATGCGGTCACGCGCGCCCAACGCGACCGACCAAGCGAAACTGCGGATGCAGTGATTGGTCAGGAACTCCGGAGACGACATCCGCACGAGCTCTTCAGCGTGTCGCGCGAGACGCGAGTCGAGTGGCGTGACGTCGGCGGCCGAGTCTCCGCCCGCCGTAGACCGGAAGCTGGCGTCCGCACAGTTCATGTTGCGTCCCGCTCGTCCGCGCTTACCAGCCACCGGACCAAATCCTTCGCCTGGTCCTCGGATCGATGGCGCCGGTCGCGGCTCTCATTGACCGCTTCGGGTAGCCGATCCGAAGCGCGGGCTCTCGGTCAGGGGCCGAATAGCAGGTGTGAACGTCACGGAGCTCGCTCGGCCAAACTCCAGACAGGCCGTGCGTCCGCCAGCGTGACGAGCGCCGCCATCTGCTAGCCGCTGAATGCGTCGGCAATTGCGCGCTCAAGCTCTTCGGGCGGCACCTCGCGGAGGTGCTGCGCGATTCCCCACCGGTGGCCGAATGGATCGGTGATCTGCCCGTACAGCTCTCCCCAGAACGCCTCTTGCAACGGCTGCCGGATCTCGGCGCCGCCGGCAACGGCTCGCTCCCACGTAGCGTTGGCGTCGTCAGCTTTGAAGTGGAGGACGGTCGCTGTACCGCCGACGCTGAGCGGCGAGACGACGCCCATCTCCGGAAACTCGTCGGAGAGCATGACCGGCGAGTCGCCGAACCTGAGCTCGACCTGCATCAGCCGGCCATCCGGCACCTTGAGCCGGCCGCGCTCGCTCGCGCCGAACACCTCCGTGTACCACTCGGCCGCGTCAGCTGCGTTCTGCACGACGATGTGCGGCGTGATGGTGTGCGTTTCCGGTCTCGATCCTGGGTCAGGGTCGCTCATGTCCTCTCCCTCCGTTCTCGCTCTGACGTCTGTCGCTGTAATCGCGGAACGTCCCAGTTCGCGTGTCATGCCTGGAGGGCGACACGCGTGGGTTATTCACGCGTGAGCCCGTTTTGGCGCGTGCGGCGCCGTCGAGAGTCAGGGCCACGGTCGCGGTGAGGTCAGTCAGCGTGCGCACGTCGTTCACTCCGGCGCGGACGTGGGGTCACGCCTCGCCTTTGCGACCGGCCGGTCGCGGCGGGAGCGAGGGTGGTACGCGCAGCAGCCGCGCCGGCCAGGTGGGGAGCCACCAGTTCCTGCGTCCCATGAGCGAGATCACCGCCGGCACGATCAGCGCCCGGATCACCGTCGCGTCGAGCAGGATGCCGACCGCGAGCGCGGTGGCGAGCATCTTGAGCTCGGTGCCGGGCCCGGAGGCGAGCGCGGTGAAGGCGAGGGAGAGAATAAGCGCCGCGCTCGTCACGAGGCGCCCGGTGCGTCGATTCCGCGGATGACTGCCGTCTCGGTGCTGCCGGTGCCGGTGTCCCGTCCGCCTGTCCTTCGCGTCCGAGGGGGTGGAGTGCCTCGCGTGCGCGTGCGTGCGCGGGGAGCACGTCAGTTTCGGCCGGTCTTCGGCCAAGGGGCTCGGCGCTCGATCGCGCGGCGAAAGCGGGCGTGGGCGTTCGGCTGGCCGGTCATGAACGTATGTTCTCATGACGGCGCAGCTAGCCTCGCTGCTGAGATGAAGGCAGACCACGATCTTGTCCTTGTCGCGGACGAGAGCTTCATGGCCTGCTTCCGGAAGCTAGCCCAGCATGTCCCGCACGGGGAGACGCACGAGGCCGGCTCGATCTTCTCATTCAGTACGGGTCTGCCGCTGTCCGGCTTCAACGGATGCGTCGTAACAAAGGAAGCGCAACCCGCGGAGCTCGCTGCTTCTTTGGCGTGGGTGGCGGCACGCAACGTTCCCTTTCGCGTGTGGGTCGCCGAGAAGCTCGCTGCGGGCCTTGCTGGGGTTCCCACCAGCTACGGACTCGAGCCTGCTGACGCGCTCTACCCAGGCATGGTGCTGTATCCAATACCCGATGCCCCTGCGTTGAGTGCTGGCGTAAGCGTCGTCCCGATCCTCGAGCCCAGCCTGGATGAGTTCATCGGCGTCCTTGGAGAAAGCGGGCTTCGGGCCGAGCTGGCGCACAGATTGATCTCGCCGTCGTTCGCTGCCGACCCGGACGTTCAGCTGTTCGTCGGAAGGTTGGATGGAAAGCCGGTCGGCACCTCGATCGCAATTCGCAGCCGCCACGTCTCTGGCGTCGTCTACGTCGGCACTCTTCCGCAAGCCCGACGACGCGGGGTTGGTACCGCGGTTACCTGGGCCGCGGTAGAAGCCGGACGAGCCTGGGGATGCGACACCATCGTGCTTCAGTCTTCGATCTTGGGGCTTTCGATGTACTCGGACATGGGCTTCCGAACGGTCGCGCCCTACGTCGTGTTCACCGAGTCGTCCCCTGGCTAGTTCAGCCCGCCCGCCTCAAGCTCGCGCTCCGCCCCTGTGCCGGCGGATGCCGAGATGCGCTGCGAGAACTGCCAGCGCCTAGCCGCCGCGGAGGAGAACGCTGCGGACAGCTGGCGTGCGTACTCCGACGGCGTCGGAGGGCTCGTCGTCATGTGTCCTGCGTGCGTGCGGCGGGAGTTCGGTGCGAACGCGGCCCGCGCGCTCGTCAACCTCGGCCTCTACACGAACGAGGCCTCGCCGACCGAGGCACTCGCCCACTTCGGCGAGAGTCTTCGGCTCTCGCGCAAGCTGGAGGAGCCGCGCACAATTGCGTCCTGCCTACAGGGAAGCGCCACAATCCTCGCCGCGCGCAGCAATCTCGCCGACGCCGCGAGCTTGCTCGGCGCGGCCGATGCCATCCGCACTAGAGTCGGAATGCCTAACACCGCTGCTGATCAAGCGAAGCTCGACACGGTCGAAGTGCAATGCCGAGCGGCGCTCTCAGCCGAAGCTTTCGCGCGAGCATGGGACGAAGGCGCCGCACTGGACGCCAACGCCGCCGCCGACTGGGCGCTCCGCCTCTTCGAGGAAACGGCACTCCGCGATTAGGCCCCACCGCCCGAGCACGTAGCGAGGGAGGGGTGTTCCCTATGAGTCGAGGAAGAGCACGCCCGCCCATACGAGTGCCCTCCACTCAGATGCCTGTGTGTCGCGCTTTGGCCTGTCGCGCTGTCTTCTGCAGTGACGGTGACCGCGTGCACGACAGCGGGCAGTCACTCACCGCGAGCTAGTACTCCCAACCTCTCGTGGTCGATGGCATGCACGAGGGCGTCCGCATGACGATGCACGAGCACCCAGTCCGAGTCTGCATTGCGCCGGAACACCCACGTCACGCGCAGCGACCAGTCCTGCTCCGGCAGATCCCCGATCGTGCCGTGTTGTCGCTCGATGACGACGAGCACCGCCAAGTCGCCGGACGTGTACGTCTCCACGACCTCGACCTTCGCCTCGCCGCCGCGAAAGAACTGCGCCAGAGCATCCAGCGCCGCGTCTGAGTCGTCGAATCCTCGCGCCGGGTTGCCACCGTACGGCGACATCAGCGTGTAGTCGTCCGCATGCTTGATCCGGGCGACATAGCCCTCGATGTCGCCCGAAATCAGGGCGTGCGCCGCCTCGGTTATCCGTTCGACGAGCGCGGCCAGCTCTTCGTCGGCCACTGTGCGCGACAAGGGCCTACACCTCCCTGGTGTCGGATGGTGCCCATGCTACGGACACCCGACAGCGAGCCATCCCCGCGAGCACGCCCCACGCGCCCAACGCTTCGCGAGGGGGAGCTAACCTCCTACTTCGAGAGTAGGGGTTCAGACGAGGTCTGGCATGAACACTGGTGCTCTGGAGGCTGGTCAACCTGTGGTCAACCAGATCTGTTCATGCGGGTGACGTGCGCCGCCGCTAGCTGCCTCGCAGCTCAGCGTCCTCGGGCGTCAAGATCACGATAGGAATCAGTCTCGCCGTGCGCGCCTGGTAACGGGCGTACCCAGGGTGGGTCGTCGTCACGCGGGGCCAGAGCCGATCGTGCTCCTCGGCGGTCGCAGCCCTCGCCGTTACCTTCGAGGTGGTCCCACCGATCAGCACGCTTGCCCGGGGATCGCGCTGAAGGTTGAGCCACCAAGCGGGCGGCAGGTCTGAGCCGCCGAAGGAGCCGATCACGACGAGGTCTGCACTGTCGCGGAAGTACGTGAGCGCGGCCGTGCGCTGCTTGCCTGACTCCCGCCCGGTCGTCGTCAGGAGGAGCACCGGCATCCCGGCCACGCGGCCAAGGAGGCGGCCCCCGCTGGCACGGTAGACGCCGCCATGCGTGCGCGACACGGCGCGTATCAGGAAGCGGCGCAGTCGTTCGCGGGTGTGGGACATATCGGCGACACCAGATCCTGGGCTATCCGAGAGCGACCGGCGAGTCCGGCCAGCGGGCCCCACCGCCCGAGCACGTCGCGAGGGGGAGGGTGGCGAGCTAGACGCGAGCCTCGGCTCAGAGCCGGGCGAGTGCTTCGGTGCGCTGATCGCCGGTCATCGCCTCACGTTCCGCTCGTGCGACGATGCGGTCAAGACTGAGTCAATGAGCGCCCAGGCCGCTGACCTCATCGAGACAAACTTCGTCGAGTTCCTACTGTCGATGGGGAGAGCTGGCGGCGCCGTCGAGCGGCTAGACGACGAGATCGCGTGGACGATCGGGGGTTCGCCGATCGGGTACCACAACGCGGTTGTCCGATGCACCGCCTCCGAAGGGCGGAGCGGTTTTTTGGTGGAGGAGTGGCGGGATGCACTGCGGCAGCGCTCCCTGCCGGGCTCGTGGCACTGGACCCCAGGGATGCATCCTCACGATCTCCCGCGTCTCCTTCTGGACGCGGGCTTCGAAGACGGGGGCGATGAACCTGCGATGGCCGCACAACTCGCCGCATTGGCTGACATGCCCATGGCCACCGAGCTGCAGGTCACGCCTGTCGAGGACTCCTCTGCCCTCGACGAGTACCGCCAGGTTCTCGCCGCTGGGTTCGGTGAGGGGCCCAAGGAGGCCGACTGGGTCGCCAGCGTCTTCGCCATCATTGGACTCGAACCACACAGTCGATGGCGCCACTTCGTCGGCACGGTGGCAGACGATCCTGTCGCCACCGCCTCCACCCTGCTGACCGACTCGACCGCAGGCATCTACTTCGTCTGCACGCGGCCCGACGCCCGCCGACGTGGCTTTGGTGCCGCGATCACCTACGAAGCGATGCGCCACGCGGCGCGCACCGGAGCCACGTTCGCCGTCCTCGGCTCCTCGCCGATGGGGCAGCGCGTTTACGAGCGGCTCGGATTCCGAACCATCTTCTCCACCCGGCTCTTCGAGCTGGACGCGTAGCCAGAGAGCAGGCCCCGTCGCCTGAGCACCTAGCGAGGGGGAGGGTGGCGTTCCAGTGACCTCCTACTTCGTGAGTAGGGGTCAGCCGGAATCCGGCATGAACACTGGTGCTGCGGGGCTGGTCAACCGTTGGTCAACCTCAGGAGGCGATCTTCACCTCGTCGAGAGTCACGGGCAGGTCGCACTCAGGTACGGGACCCTCCCGGGGCAGCGGGTGAGGAACGTCATTTATTGGAGTGAAATCTCCTGCCGAGGCGATGTCTAGCGACTCGCGAGGGGAATGCGGTACGTCGGGCCGCAGCCGAGCGAGGGCGACTGCAAGATCCGGACGGTCACGTAGGGCCGGGTTCGGCCCCCAGGTCCTGCCGTCTCGATCTCGAGCCGACACACGGCACGCTGCCCGGTGACCGTACGCCAGAAGTACGTCTCGTCCAGCCGTTTCTCGCCGAGCTCGCGCCAGCGGCCGCCGACGCGCCGGGCGAATTCGACACTTACCTCGGCGGTTGGCGGCGACTCACCGCTCAACCGCTCGGCGACGACCGCTACGCGAAAGTCCACTGTCGTGATCAGGCCCACGGTGCCGCGACGCTGGGCGCTCGCTTGCACCTCGCCGCGCGAGGCGGCCGCCGACGAATGCAGCATCGCTAGGAGAACCACCACGGCCGCCAACGCGATCGCCCAACGCGGCTTCCTGGACTGTCGTTCCATCTCGTCTCCTCTCTAAGTCCGCCTGCGAGTCCAGGAGAGTGTGCCGTTACGTGCGCTACGCCTGGAACAGAACCGGCTCACTTCGAGGACGCCCCTCCTCAAGGCGGGCTCGGAGCCGTCCACTCCACTCAACCGCTGCTAGCCGCTTGCCGCTCGATCTCAATATGGTGGCTCAGTTCCGCGGCGCGCTAAGTGCGATGAGAATTGCGGCGGCGAGCAGGAGCTGCAGGCCTGCCGGGAACCGACCTGCGCGGTGCCAGCCGTCGTAGTGGAAGAGTTTCCTTCCGCGTGTGCGCAGGAACGGAAGGACGTGCTCGAGGTCAGGCGCGGAGCTCGCCGCGGCGCCAAGTGTCGCCGGATCGAGCGGGCCTCGCCGTGCGGCAAGAAGGACGATGCCCGCGAGACCGCTGCCGATCTCGAACCGACGCGAGCGGAAGTCTCGGTGCGGGAGGCGGTCACCAGCGATGTGGAGAACCGGCCCCAAAAGGATTGCTGCGAGGCGAGAGCCGCTGGCGGCGCCAGCCGCAGCGCCTGTCGCCACATGGAGGGCAACTATCACGCTCCCTACCTAGCAGAATGCTCGCGGGCTCCCCGCGACCCGGTCCGGCCTTGGGCGAATCCGTGTCCGCCTGATCCTCGTACCCCTGCTCCCAGGCCCGATCCTCCTTCGCGTCCGAGGGAGGTGGTGGAGATGCCTCGCGTGCGCGTGCGTGCGCGGGGGGATCCGGGCTCCCGCCCGAGCGCGCGGGCCCAACGAGCAGGCCCCCACCCGCTGACAGCTCGGAGGGGGTGGGGTGCCGTTACGTGGCTCCCGGCTTCCGGTGACCTCCTGCTTCGTGAGCTGGCGAGATACCCGTGACCAGGCCCCGAGCCGTCAGCGCCGCCGAGGGGTGGGTGGCTCGCGCGCGCGCGAGCGCGCGAGTGAATGTGGTGGGCGTACCTGGCGAGGGTGTGCCGGTGTGCGCGGGAATGCGGTGGGGACGGGAGAGTCGATCGCGCCGGCTACAAGACGATGAAGCCACGCTCGGGGGCGCGCTCAGCGTTCCACGAGCCGACGCGGCGTCTCGCGAAGCGCCTTGGTGAGGTCCCCCTCGTCGACACCGAGCTCGTGTAGCGCCTGCGCGAAGGACCGCAGCGCCTCCGGGGGCGACGGGTTGTGTGCTTGGCCCGCGTCGCTCGAGAGGACGACTGCGTCGCCGCCGAGCCGCGACAGCGCGTCTGCCGCCGTTTCGACCGTCGACGTTCGCCATAGTGGCGAGACGTTGAGGTAGGTCAGCTCGACAACAGCACCCTGTTCGACGAGCGGCTCGAGCTCAGCGGCGCGCAGGCCAGGCACCGTGAAGAAGGGATGCTGGACGAGGAAGCGACGCGCTCCGGCTTCCCGCGCGGCGGCGAGGAGAGCTGCGACCTCACGTCCATCCAGATGGCCGGTCGCTACGAGCGCGTCGTGCTCGGCGGCGAGGCCGAGGACTTCGCGCGCCTCGGCGACGACTGCGCCATCGTCATCGAGGAGGCGGATCCCGTCCGGCGACTCGGTCCCCCCGCGCTGGGTGGGATAGGCGCCGGTGCTTCCGAACGCCTGCGCGTGGGCGTCGGCGTCCACCGTCGGGAACCAGACACAGCGTCCTCCGAGCCGCAGCGCCGCCTCCGCAGCTGCCGGGTTGATCCCGCCGACGTAGCGGTTGAGGACGACGCCTCCGAACACCCGCAGCGAGGGGGAGAGACGGTCGAGGACCGCCGCCGCCTCGACAGTAGAGCCCTCGTGCGCCTTCAGCAGGATCCCGGCCATGCCGGCTCGCTCGCACGCGCGCGCCAGGTCGACCCCGTCGCCCCAGCGCTCGAAGAAGCTCGGCGCGCAGTGGACGTGAAGGTCGATCGCCCCTCCGAGCCAGGGGCGACGCGGTTTAGGCTGATCTGACCGCGTCATCCAGCCGGTCAGCGGTTCCACCGAGCGACCGGTGCATGAAGTCCGTGACGTCGGCTCGTGGTGATACCAACAGTGTCACACCTTCTATTACGCGTGCGTGCGCGTGCGCGCGAGGCGCCGTCGTGGGGGAGGCGGTGAGGGACTTGTCCGAGAGGGGTGGGTGCGCCCCACCCTCTAGCGGCGCTGAAACCGGGCATCAGGCCCCGGTCGAGCTGGGACTCGCGCCCGAGCGCGCCGCGGACACACGCGCGCGTCTGCTCGTATTGCTCTCCTTCGGATCCTGGACACGCAGGTTTCAAAATTGACCACACGCCGGTTTGAACGCACGCAATTAGCAACGCGCTTGAGCGCTTGGACGATCCCACCCGATCGCAGCCTCGAGCATCTGCGGTCCAGCGGGTTGCTCGGACGAGAGCAAGTTAGCCTTTGACCGCACCCCCGAGTCCGGTGCCGCGCAGGAACGCTCGGTGGAAGATCAGGAACCCGACGATCGGGACAAGGCACGCGATGAACATCGCGGCGAGAAAGACGCCGAGCTCGGTCTGGGATTGGATGATCGGGAGGCGCACCGAGAGTGGCTGTTTGTCCGGGTTCGAGAGGACAAGGAGCGGCCAGAGGAAGTCCTTCCAGGACGCGAGCACAGCGAAGACCGACACGACCGCGAGGATGGGCTTCGACATCGGGAGCGCAATGGAGGTGAACATTCGGAACGGGCCGGCGCCGTCGACGCGTGCGGCCTCGAAGACCTCGCGCGGAAGGTTGTTGAAGAAGCGGTCCACGAGGATGACGTTGAGCGCGCTCGCGCCGGCCGGCAGCCAGATCGCCCAGTAGCTGTCGACGAACGAGCGATCGATCAGCGGCGGATTGACGATCTCGATGTAGAGCGGGACGAGAAGGACGACCGCCGGGACGAAGAGCGTCAGGAGCAGCAGCGCGCGGATGATGCCCGCATACCACGGCCGTAGCACCGCCAGCACGAACCCCCCGGTCGTCGCGACGACGATCTGCACGACCCATGAGCCGAATGCGAGCACGACGGTGTTCCAGAAGTAGCGGCCGACCTCCACCTCCGTCCAGGCCCTGCTCAGGTTGTCCCAGGCGGTTCCGTTCGGGAAGAGCGAGATTGGGTTACTCAGCGTGTCGGCCGTCGGCGTAACGGCGGACTTGGCGAGCCACAGGATCGGGCCTAGGCCGAGGACGAGGAGTCCGACGAGGAGAAGCAGCTGCAACGAACCGACGCTCCACCTGACGCGGCGTTGGTTCCACTCGACGATGGAGATGAACCCGCCGCCTCGGTCGTCGGTCCCGGTGCGAGCTCGCCGCCGGATCATTCCGCGCTCCACGAGCGCGTGAGGCGCAGGTAGACGAGCGAGAACACCGCGAGGAAGGCGGCGAGCATGAGACTCAGCGCCGCTGCGCTGCCGTAGTCGCCGCCGAGCGAGTTCGCGAACGCGTAGTTGTAGATCAGGAGCAGCACGGTAAGCGTGGAGTTGTTCGGCCCACCGGAGGTGAAGAGGTACGGCTCGAGGAACACCTGCGCCGTCGCGATGATTTGCAGGATCATCGTCACGAGCAGCACTCCGCGGAGCTGGGGCAACGTGATGTTCCAGACCTTCCGCAAGAGTGAGGCGCCGTCGATCGACGCGGCCTCGTAGAGGTCGGGATTCACGCTTGTCAGCGCGGCCAGGTAGATGATCACCGTCGCACCAGCGTTGGCCCATGTCGCCTCGAGCACGAGCGAGGGCATCGCAGTGCTTGCCGACTGCAGCCACGGGTACGGGCCGAGGCCGAGCCAGCCGAGAACGGTATTGAAGACGCCCGCCGAGCTGCCGTCGTAGAAGGTCTTCCAGAGAAGAACGGCGACGACCGGCGGGATGACGACCGGGAGGTAGACGAGCGTCGCGTAGATCCCGCGGAAACTGCGGAGTTCGCTCATCAGCACGGCCGCGATGAGCGGGATGGGGTAGCCGAAGAGCAGCGCCAGGAGCGCGAAGTACGCCGTGTTCTTAATCGCCGTCGGAAGCAGCGGGTCTCCGAGGACGGTGCGGAAGTTCTCAAGCCCGACCCACGTCGGCGGGTCCACGAGATTCGTGGACTGGAGCGACATGATCACCGTCTGGACGATCGGGTACCAGGAGAACGCGCCGAAGATCAGGATCGTTGGCAGGATCAGGAGCAGCGTCGCGAGGCCGCCGTTTCGCGCCCATGCGAGGGGCGTGCGGCGGGCGCGGCGCCGGGCCGCCGCCTGATGCGTACCGTCTTCGCGCCGCGACGCCATCGTGCTGTCCTCGGTTACCGCGTCCACCGCACCCAATGCTGCCTCCGTCCGGCGACTCCTTTCGGGGGTGAGCGATTGCCCGCCCACCCCCGAGGAGCGGAGTATTCGCTAGGTGCGCCCCATGAGGTCCTGCGCGGCGCTGTTCGCCTGTTGCAGGAGCTGAGAGATGTTCGCGTTCCGGTCGGTGAGCACCGCCTGGACGACGGTGTCGAGGGCGTGGTACACGGCCTGCGTCGCGACGGCAGGCTCGGGGATGAGCCGCTGCCCGAAGATGCGGCTCGTGAACGGCTTCATCTGCCCCTGGGGGACGTTGATGTAGGGCTTGATCCACGTGTTCGCGAGGTCGTACTGCTTCTTGTTGAACAGCGGGAGCGCGGGGACGCCCACGGGCTGCTTGTTCGCCACGAGCGACTTCGCGTTGCGAATGGCATGCTGCTTGGAGACGAGCTTCCGCACGTAGAAGAAGTCGATCCACTTCACCGCGGCGGCCTTCGCCGCCGCGTTCGCGTCGGGTCGAACGGCGACGAGTGTGCCGCCGCCGAGCACGCCGGCGGTCTTGCTCTTCGCGAGCGGGATCGTTGTGAGGCCGTAGATGCTCGGGTCGATGTTGCTCGCCTGGACGAGGTTCGTGTACACGTCCGAGCCACTGATGTACATGCCGACGTTCCCGGCCGCGAACGCCTGGTTGATGTCGCTCCATCCGTAGTCGAAGTTGGAGCCCATCGAGTTGTCGGTCCACCGCATCGTCTTCAGGAGGTTCAGGGCGGTGATCGTCTGCCGGTTGTTCAGCGTCGCCTTCGCGTTGCTGCCGCTCCCGGACTGCATACGGCCGCCTAGCGAGTACGTCGTCGTCGTGAGGATCCAACCGGCCGTGTTGTCGGCCTTGCCCATCTGGAGGTAGCCGGCCTTACCGGTCCGCTCAGCGATCTGCTTCGCGTAGGCGCGCACCTGTGTCCAGGTTGTCGGCGGCTTGTTCGGGTCGAGCCCTGCCTGTGAGAACAACTTGCGGTTGTAGTGGAGCGCCTGCGCGTAGGCGCCCTTGGGGAGCGCGACGATCTTCCCGCTCGTGGTCGTCGCCTCGTCGAGCACCGTCGGGTTCAGCTTCGAGAAGTACGGGAGCGCCTTGATCTCGCGCGTCAGGTCGGCGAGCTGGCGTCGCTCGCCGAGCGCCTTGGCATCGGTGAACGGCACCTCGAAGACCGTCGGCAACGTGCGGGCCGCGAGCTTGGCCGCGAACGTAGGGCCCGTCCACTGATACTCGACCGGCTTCACCTTGATGCCCGGATTGGCCCTCTCGAATTGCTTGACCTGGTTCTCGAACTCCTTGACGGCTGCTGGGGTGCTCCCCGGGATCAGCGACGCGACGCTGATCGTGACCGTTGCCTCTGTCGCGCTGTCTTTCGCGGAGGCGCCTGCCACACACGCGGCCAGCAGGCTCGCCGCGACGATGGCGACGGTGATGGCTCTCTGAGTGGACTTCATCGTCCTCCCCTTTCACGTGCACCGGGTTGCTGGCCTCGGTGCGGTTCCTCGTTGACCTACGTGGATGCGTCCGGCCGGTATAGCCAGACGGTGGTGTCCGGTGGGAGCGCACCTCCTTCGAGCTCGTTGCTGGCGATGAGGACGTCGCTGCCCTTGGGCAGCTCGACGGGTCGAGGGCCGAAGTTGACGAGACACTTGAACTGCTCGCCCCGTGAGAAGGAGAGGACCGTGTGGGAGGAGGGCACCCACTGGAACGCACCGCCTCCCCACGGGGCTGCTCGGCGAAAGCGGAGGCCAGCCCGATAAAGGGAGAGCATCGACGTCTCGCTCTCGGACTGCGCAGTAACCGTCAGCTCCGCCCAGTCGTTGGGTTGGTCGAGCCAGGTGCTGCGCACCCCGTCTCCACTGAACCCGTAGGGCCGCGTGTCGCCGCTCCACGGCAACGGGATGCGGCAGCCGTCGCGGCCTGGGTCGACCCCGCCGGAGCGGTGCCACATCGGGTCCTGCCGGCGAACGTGGGGGATGTCCTCGACCTCCGGAAGGCCGAGCTCCTCGCCCTGGTAGACGTAGAGCGAGCCCGGCAGCGCCATCGCAAGCAGCGCAGCCGCCCGCGCTCGGCGAGTCCCCCGCTCGAGGTCGGTGGGCGTGCCTTCACGCTTCGACTCGAACGAGAACGACGTGTCCTCCCGACCGTAGCGCGTGACCGGACGCGTGACGTCGTGGTTGGAGAGCACCCACGTCGCGGGGGCGTCGAGCGGCGTGTGCGACGCGAGCGCGGACTCGATAGACGCGCGCATGCGCGCGCAGTCCCACGGGCAGGACAGGAAATCGAAGTTGAACGCGGTGTGCAGCTCGTTCGGACGCAGGTACCGGGCGAGCCGGTCGGGATCCGCGAGCCACACCTCACCCACGAGCACCCGCGGCTCGTCGTAGTCGTCGGCAATCGCGCGCCAGCGGCGGTAGATGTCGTGGAGCTCGTCGCGATCCGTAAACGGGTGGTCGCCCGGCTCGCCGTCTGCCGCGAACTCGACGAGCTCGGGGTGTTTGACCAGGAGCGCGGCCGAGTCGATGCGCACACCGGCCACCCCGCGATCGAACCAGAAGCGAAGGATGTCCTCGTGCTCGGCCCACACGTCCGGGTGCGTCCAGTTGAGATCCGGCTGCTCGGGTGCGAACAGATGCAGGTACCACTCGCCATGACCGACGCGCGTCCACGCCGAGCCGCCGAAGATCGACTGCCAGCCGTTGGGCGGCGCGTCGTCGTTCTGCCCCGAGCCGGGCCGGAACCAGAACCGTTCTCTCGCGGGCGACCCAGGCGGCGAGTCGAGTGCCTCGCGAAACCACGGATGCTGGTCGGAGACATGGTTCGGGACGATGTCGACGATGGTCCGCATGCCGAGCTCGCGCGCCTCGGCGATGAGCTCCTCCGCCTCCTCGAGCGTCCCGAAGACGGGGTCGATCGCGCGGTAATCGGCGACGTCGTATCCCGCGTCCGCGAGTGGGGAGGGGTACCAGGGGTTGAACCAGAGCGCGTCGACGCCGAGCTCGCGTAGGTAGGGCAGGCGGCTCCGGACGCCGGCAAGGTCGCCCACCCCGTCGCCGTTCCCATCGGCGAAGCTCCGCACGTACACCTGGTAGACGACCGCGTCGCGCCACCATTGGCCACGGCGTTCGCGCTCCGAGCTTTGCGGGGTCGTCGTCGCCCGTTCGACCTGCGCCATCGGGGCCGGACGATGGCAGAGTTAACAAGTGGTTGCAAGAGATCTACTGCCATGCGGCGATTTCGCATCATTTTCGCAAGATTTGCAGCACCGGTGTCGAGGCGTCAGGCCGGCGCCGCGGCGGTCGATCCGCGCGCGACCATCTCGGGCTCGAAGAAGAGTTCGTCGGCGGAGACCGGCGAGCCCTCGATCTGCCCCGCAAGCATCTCGACCGCCGCCCGCCCTATCGCCTCGATCGGCTGCCGGACCGTCGTCAACGGCGGGTCGGTGCAGCTCATGAACGCGGAATCGTCGTAACCGATCACCGACAGCTGCTCGGGGACGGTGAGACCGCCTCGGCGTGCCGCCCGGATCGCGCCCAGCGCGAGTGGGTCGCTCGCGCAGATGATGCCCGTCACGCCATGCGCGATCAGCCGCGACGCGGCGGCGTGACCACCCTCGAGCGAGAAGCGCGTGCGCTCGACGAGCTCTGCACGGAGCGGCCGCCCGGCCTCGTGTATCAACCGCTCGAAGGCGGCCAGCTTCCGTTGGGACGGCACGTGGTCGGGTGGGCCGAGGATGAGGCCGATTCGCTCGTGCCCGAGATAGGCCAGGTGGGCGTAAGCCTGCTCCATCGCCACCGCGTCGTCACTCGAGACGCGGGGGAAGTCGAGGTGCTCGGCAGCAGCGTTGACCAGGACGACCGGGAGACGCAGTTTCAACAGCCGTGTGTAGTGCTCGTGCGGTGCGTCCGCCTCGGCGTACTGACCTCCGGCGAAGATCATCCCCGAGACCTGCCGATCGAGCAGCATCTCGACGTACTCGGCTTCCGACATGCTGCCCGTGCGGGTGCAGAGCACTGCATTGAACCCCCTCTGGGCGAGCGCCCCGGCGGCCACCTCTGCGAAGGCGGGGAAGATGGGGTTCTGAAGCTCCGGTACGACGAGGCCGACCATGCGGGCCCGCCGCGAGCGCAGGTGCGTCGGCCGGTCGTAGCCGATCACGTCGAGCGCGGTAAGGACGGCTGCACGCGTTGCCTCGGAGACTCCGGGTTTGCCGTTCAGGACACGGCTGACGGTCGCTTCGCTGACTGCGGCCTGCTTCGCGATGTCCGCAAGCCTTCCAGCCATGCTGCAATTTTATGACAGATTCCCAGCAAGGGCTGCAAGTGGGTGAACTCCCCTGAACCGCTCCGGGACAAGCACTAGATGCGTCTCGCCGATCAGAAACTCGCCCACGTGCTTGAACCGCCCCCGCCACCAGGCCCCGACCCGCTGAACTTGCTCGTGGGGGTGGCGTACTGTCACACCCCCTCTACTCCGCTACTTCGCGTGCGCGCGCGTGCGCGCGAGGAGTCCGAGCTCCCGCCCGAGCGCGGCCCCCCCGAAACGAGGCCCCACGACACAAGAAACGTTGGAGGGGGTGGGGTCCCCGACCTCCGGCATGCATGGTCGGGGGTCGCCGGGAATCCGCGATGGATCCTGACCTTGCGGAGCCGTGTCAGATCAATGTCAGATGTCGACGATCGTTCAGGCGACTTCAGCGAGAGCGTGGGCGATGCTCGCACGGGCCTTCGGCTCCCACTTTTCAACCTCAGCGCGGACAGCGTCGTCACCGTTTTCGACGAAGGCCCGAATCGCCTGTGCGTGCGAGATCGCGAAGACGAGCTTCATCTCTTCCCAGCTCATGGCTTCGACCTCTGCCACGGTGGTCGGCATTCGCGGCGTCGGAACGTCCGCCTCCCCGACTCGGCCGAGACCCTCGCGGAGGAGCGTCTCTATGGCCTTGATACGTGCGCCGTGATCGGGAACCGAGATCTCTTGCCGGAAGCTCTTCCCGCAGTCGGGACACGTGCAGGTCGCCCATGACTCCCGGCTCGTGTTCGTCGCGGCTTCGAGGAGCACTCGCCTGATCGTCTCGACCTCTTCGGCCGCCATGAGTGCCAGTGCCGGCCGGACGGCTGACGGAGACGCTGGCTGGGAGGAGGCAGACTCCAGCGGCTCCGATTCGGCGGGAATCGGAACGCGGTCTCGAGCATTGCGTCGCTTGGCGTGCCTGCCGTCGACAACCGTCTCGCGACCGAGCTCCTTCGCCATCCCTGCGTGATGCTCACAAAGGTCGCCGAACGTCGGAACCGACCGGCAGCTGCTGCCGTCACGGAGTTTCGCGACGCAGAGTCGGTTCGAGTTGCTGATGCCGAAAGTGTGACACCTTCCTATTTACGCGCGTGCGCGCGCGTGCGCGCGAAAACGAGCTCGGAGTTTCGCGCGCGGCCGCCTATGAGTATCTTCAGTGTGCGGCTGCTCGTAACGCATCAAGACAACGGCGACCATCGAATCAAGGTGAGAGCAGCCGCATGCGGCTTCAGATTCATGAGAGGCCTCCCTGGAGGAACCTCGTTAGGCCCCTCTCTCGACTTGCCGGTCGGCAAAACTCCGAGTAAGGGTTCGCGCGACGCACTTAGGCCTCCTGTGAGTCGTTCGCGACAGCGCGAATGCGGTCGCGCAAGACGGTTTGGTGGAGAGGCGGCCTTAGGGCCGCCTCTCGACGGACGTGGCGTGAGTGGAGGCTAGACGGTGGAACCGCCCTCGACGGTCGTCGTGACCGGGAGGCGGCGGGGCTTCGACTGTTCGCGCTTCTCGACGTGGACTTCGAGCACGCCGTTGGCGTAGTGCGCCCGGGCCTCGACGTCGTCAGTCCCCTCAGGCAGAGCAACAGAGCGCGTGAACTCTCCGAAGGGGCGCTCGTAGCGAAAGAAGCGCCCGTCCTCCATCTCGGTGCGTTCACGCGAGCCGCTGACCGTCAGGGTACTGTCCTCGAGGTCGACGACGATCTTCTCCTCCGGTATGCCGGGGAGATCGAATGCGTACACCAGCTCGCCCTCGGTCTCCCAGACGTCAAGCGTAGGTGCCCACGTCTGGTTAGAGACAGCGGCGGCACGAGCGGGCGATTCGACGATGGTCCTGATCAGCCGCTCGAACTCGCCATTCATGGCGGCGTTCCGTAGTGGTTCGCGAAAGCGGACAAGAGTGGTCATAGAACTCAGCTCCTATCGGTTAGATGCTTTTAATCCTTGGCTCGCAGCTACTTGGGCTGCGCGCCGATCTGCTTGAGGAGAGTCAGCGAGTCGAAGTAGTGGCGGCTCTCCTTGATCTTGTTGCCCTCGAAGGTGAAGAAGATGGCCGCGGGCGTCTCTTGGCGCTTGCCTGACGCCGGGATTGTTCCTTCGGCAGTCTCGAGTGGGCCGCTGTGGGTCCCCTTCCATGTGACTTCCAGGGCGACCTGGTTACCGTTAGAGACTGCGCTTGTCACCGTGCCAGCGCCGTCCGGGAACGCGGACTTCCAGGCCTTGAAGAGCTCGACGATCTTCTCCGGACCCTCGATCTTCCGCTGGGTTCCCAGCTCGTGGTAGCGCGAGTCGTAGGCGAGCGTTCCTCGCAGGAGCTCCCAGTTGCCGCTGCTAAAGGCATCCACCTGCTCCCGGGCGATCTTGACCATTTCGTCTGCTGTCTGGACCTCGGTAAGAAGTGCGGTCATCGCTAGCTCCTCTCGTCGATCATTGGCCCGAACGGCACCTCAAGGAGGCCTTGCCTAAGATCGGCGGTCGACGCTCGGCTGAGACGGTCGCAACGAGGAAGAAGAGCTGGCGACTCGACGGACACAAACTGGACCGTCAGCGCAACTGGCTCGGTGTTTCCAAGAAGCAGTCTATCTCAACCACTCGCTTGATGCGGGTCAGTGCCTCGCGGACGCGGTGGGGCCGACAGCCCCTGCTCCCAGGCCCCACCACCCGACAGAGACTTTCACGGGGGTGGGCCCTCCCGACGAGGGGCCCGCCCCGACCAACACGTTCGCGGGGGTGGGGGTACGTCACACCTTCTCGTCGTCTTCGCGCGGAGCCTCGCCGCATGCGCGACGACCTCCTACCGGCACCGTCACGTTCCTCTTTAGCTAGTTCTCTCGGGAACCCACTTCGCAGCCAGCATGCGGCCAGCGGAACACGCACGAGCGGAGGTCAGTCGGGGAGCGGCTTTGCGAGACGCAACACGGCGCGTGGCGTATCGCAGCTATGGTGGTCCCAGCGTTTGGCCTGTTTTTGAGCCGCCGAGGTTTTCTTCCTCTTTGGTAGTACCACCGGCCCGAGCGCAGCAGGGGGTTCATCTGGACTTTCCTGCACTGATCGGAACGAAGGGAAGCATCACATGCATGCCACCATTCGCCGTTACGACGGTGTGGACCGGAATCGCTCGGCCGAGTTGACCCGCAAGATCAACGAGAGCCTCGTCCCCAAGCTCGAGAAGATGCCCGGGTTCAAGGGCTACTTCCTCGTCGAGGATGACAACGGCGTCTTCAGCTCGCTCGGTCTCTTTGAGACACCTGAGCAGGGCAAGGAGTCGTCGAAGTTCGTCGCAACCTGGATCCGCGACGAGAAGCTCGACACGATCATCCCCAACGAGCCCAAGATCACGAGCGGCCGCGTCGTCGCTACCAGCGACCGCGTCATGGTCGCCGTCTAGCTCGACGGCAGCACTACGACCGAGAGGGCCCGGCAAGCCGGGCCCTCTCCGTTCTCGATTGGCGAAACGTCCGCTGTTCGCCTCCTTGGGAGCGAGTCCCTAACGAACGATCAGATCGAATCTCGAAGTGCGGTCGCCGCGGCCTGTAGACGATCACTGACGTCGGCTAGTTCTCGCGCAGCGAGGTCAATGCGCTCTTGCTGCATTTGCGCGCGCGCTTGCTGGCTGTCAACGAGGTCTTGCTGGTTGTCAGCGCGCGTTTGTTGGCGATCAGCGCGCTCGGTCATCCCCTTGAGATCTTTCGCCATCGCCTCGACCGTATGAGTGAGTTCGGCCAACGGGCTAGCGACACTGGCGATGTCCTCGCGGGTCGTCACGGCTTGCCGGATTCTAGGCCGAGAGCAATGCCGCGAGCGGAACGGCCCGCGCCCGGCCGAGCGGGGGTCGTTATCGCTGGATTTGTTTGACCCGCTCTTCGAAGCGGTCCCGCTCGGCAACGCCGCCGCCCGTGCCCGCTCCACTGCGCTCGACCGAGGAGGCCTTCGGGCCTCCTCTTTGTCAAGCTCGCCCTCGCGTGGCGTCAGGAGTACGCCGTCGTCTAGCCCCCGTGAGCGTTCGAGAGAGCGACGTCCGCAGGGCTCGTTCGCTAGGCGGTCATCAGTCCGAGTGAAGCGTGTACGGAGCGAGGCCGATTGCCTCGGCTCCTCGAGACGTGAGCACGTAGAACGTCGCCTCGCTCGCTGGCGCAGCGCGGCGCGACTGCGTCTTGACCGGGTTAGTCCGACGCGGCCGAATTAGTTCGGCTCGAACGAGGCGCTCTAAGTCGAACGCTGGAAAGCGTTCGACAACCTGCCCGACCGTCTTCCCCTGATCGCCGACGAACTCGAGAAGGTCACGATCAGCATCTTCCATGGGACGAGGGTACTCGTTTCACGCTCGCCCCCGTCGCCCGGCGTTCGGAAGCATTGGAGGCTACGTCGCCTCGCGTCGAGCCGGACAGCCGTTCTCGTTCCTGAGCTCGTCGGCTGAGCACGAACGTGACGATGAAGTCGGGTCGCCGCCCTCTTCTGCACTACGGTGTCGGGCAGTTTCCGGAAAGGAAACGCGAGGAGGGCTATAGCAGAATGAGCGGCGAAAGACTCGAGCGGCGTGACCTAGCGTGCGGCGTTCTCCACGAATATGTGAGTGTCGCATGACCGACGCGTTGCTGGCCCGACAGGGCTTCGCGCGGCGACGGCGCGGCCGCCAGGTCGTTTCGGGCCTGTTCTTCTTCCCGCGCGGCGGCTCGGCTCAGGTCGCGCGCGCACTTAGCCGCGCGCTGGCGAAGACGGGCTGGGAGGTGACGCTGGCCACCGGCTCGCTCGGACAGGCGGGGGAACAGACTCATGCGCCGACCTTCTACGACGCCGTCGATTTGGTCACCGTCGACTATTCGCCCGATCGGCAGGGCAGCGAGGGCGGCGCGCCGTTCCAGCCGTCGTACGAGGACCGGCCGGGCGCGCCCGATCGCGTCTTCGCCACGATCGACGACGACGCGTACGAGCGGCTGGTCGATGTCTGGGCGGACGCGCTCGACCGTGCCGGCGCCGCGCGCGCCGAGGTGCTTCACCTCCACCATCTGACCCCGGCCAACGAGGCCGCGCTGCGCGCGTTCCCGGCGGTGCCGGTCGTTGGGCAGCTGCACGGCACCGAGCTCGCGCTGCTGCGTGCGATCGAAGCAGGTGCGCCCTCCGGCTGGCGGTTCGCGGAGCGCTGGCAGCAGCGCATGCGCAGGTGGGCGCACGCCTGCGAGCGGCTGATCGTTCCGCCCGGCGCGAGCGCCGAGATCGCACGCCTCCTCGCCCTCCCGCGCGGAGCGATGGTCGAGCTCCCGAGCGGTGTCGAGCTCGACCTGTTCCGGCGTCGGCCGCTCGACCGCAGGCAGCGGCTCGCCCAATGGCGCCGCTGGCTGGTCGAGCAGCCGCTCGGATGGGACGAGAGCGGCATTCCCGGCAGCGTGGCCTACCACGACGACGACCTGTGGCCACTCCAGGAGGCAGAGGCGATCCTGCTCTACGTCGGCCGCTACACAGCGGTCAAACGACTACCGCTGCTGCTCAGAGCGCACGCCCAGGCGCTCACAGGTCTCGGCCGGCCGCTGCCGCTCGTGCTGGTCGGGGGCAGCCCCGGCGAGTGGGAGGGCGAACACCCCCTCACGGTCGCCCGTGCACTCGGAAACAGGCAAGTCTTCCTCGCCGGCTGGCGGCCCCATCACGAGCTACCAGAGGCGCTCAATGCCGCCGACCTGCTCGTGCTTCCGTCCGTCGCCGAAGCGTTCGGGCTCGTCCTCGTCGAAGCGATGGCTTGCGGCCTGCCGGTGATCGCCGCCGACGCTCACGGACCCGCCCAACTCGTCGCCGCGGGAACGGGCTGGCTCGTCCCGGCCGACGACCAGAACGCGCTCGCAGAGACGATGCTGGCTGTCGCCTCCGACCCGCAGGAGCGGAAGCGGCGCGGCAACCGCGCCCACCGGCACAGCCGGGCCAGCTACGGCTGGCCGCTGATCGTCGCCCGCGTCGTCGACATCTACGACCAGCTCGCCGGCCGCCTCGACAGGCGGCGGGCTGCACGCACCTGAGGCTCTCGCGGGCGCGCGGATTCTCCGAATCGCCGCCAGACGGTCTCCGGAAGTCAGCGACGTTGGCGGTTAACGGTTGCTAGCGTCGGGAAACGGGTGCCGATGCAGACGCTCGCCACGCGCTACGACCTTCTCCGCCACCGCCTGGCAGACGGAGAGGAGACGACCGTCTACGTCGTGCGCTACCCGCGTCCGCAGACGAGCCTGAGCGTGGAGCACTTCGCGGTCCCTCAGCGACTCGACCGCTGGTGCCGACGATCTGGCGTCCGCGAAGCGATCGTCGGCGGCTTCTTCGTCCGCCCGCACGGCCCGCCGCTCGGCGAGCTGTGGATCGGCGGCCGCCGGATCGAGACGGAGCCCGTTCTCGATCCATACGGAGGAGCGCGGGCGGCGATCTACGTCGACGAGGGGGAGATCCACATCAGCCCCCGTGCCGAGTTCCCGCCGCGCCCAGCCGGCCACCTGCTCCAAGCCGGGCCAATGCTCGTTAGGGACGGAGCGCCCCTCCGCGAGCTGCACGATCCCGAGGGATTCGTCGCCGGCGCCCACCAGTTCGACTCGGACATCACCTCCGGCCGCCACCCACGAGCTGCACTCGGTACCTCCGCTGACGAGCTGATCGCACTCGTCTGTGACGGCCGCAGGACCGGCATCGACGTCGGACTCACGCTCGCCGAGCTCGCCAAGTTCATGGCCGACCTCGGCGCCCGTCAAGCCATCAACCTGGACGGTGGCGGGTCCACCGCACTCATCCATCACGGCCATCTCCTCAACCGACCCTACGACACCCAAGACCGACCGAGCAGCAACTGCCGCGCGGTCGCGACAGCGGCGATCTTCCACACCGCCCCGGCACAGTCGGCACTCAGCGGAGCCGCGTAGCGAGCACACTCGAAAAGCCAGCGGTCCGGTCGAGGACACCCCTGCGCGGCGAGCGCACCGTGCGCCTGATTTCTGGCTTGGGCCGATGAGGTGTCCTCAACGCGCAAGCGGCGCGAGGAGCCGAGAGCGTGACCAGTCGCCCCGACGGCACTCGCCGCTTCCAGGGCCCCGCCCGACTAACGCGTTCACGGGGGGTGGGTGGACCCGCAACGCCTTCCAATACGCGTGCGCGCGCGTGCGCGGGGGAGCGCGGCCAGGCTCTCGGCGGTGTCGGGTCCCGCGCAGGGCCCCTACCCGATGAACTGCTCGTGGGGGTGGGGTGGGGTCCCTCGCACCTCTCTATTCGCGGCCGCGCGCGTGCGCGGGAGGAGAGCTTCGGAGTCTCGGGAGCCGGGCGGGAAGGGCGACCGCCGTGTCCGCGGTTGCTGGCGCTCCACTGCGCACAGCGTGCGCGGGTGCGAGATGCCCGTGCGCTTCCGTCCCGTAGCCGCCGGGGACCGGGATGTAGAACTCGGGGTAGCCCCACATTCCGTGCTCGGAAACGTCGAGACCGGCGGTCTCCGCCTCCGCATCCGTCCGGATGCCGAAAGTCACCTTCATGAGCCAGAGGCACGCCAAGGAGGCGGTGAACGTGAACACCCCGACGGTCAGGAGGCCGAGCGCTTGGATCCCCAGCTGGTGGAGCCCGCCACCGTAGAACAGGCCGGCGCTCCCGGTCGCGAGGCTCTCGGCCTGCGAGGGCAGGGTGAGGAAGCCGAGCGCAAGCGTTCCCCATACCCCCGCCATTCCATGTGCCGAGATCGCGCCGATCGGGTCGTCGATGCCGATGCGCTCGACGACGAGGACGCCGAGCACGACGATCACGCCCGCCACGAGCCCGATGACGATAGCTGCCCACGGCGCCACGAACGCGCAGGCGGCCGTGATGGCCACGAGCGCCGCGACCGCGCCGTTCAGCATCATGGAGAGGTCGGGCTTCTTGATCACGATCCACGACGTGAGCACCGCGCCCAGCACGCCCGCCGCGGCCGCGAGATTCGTGTTCAAAGCAACGTAGGCGAAGAAGCCAACGCCGCCGAAGTCGACGCTGAGCGTCGAGCCCGAGTTGAAGCCGAACCAGCCGAACCAGAGGATGATCACGCCGAGCGTCGTGAAGGCCATGTTGTGGCCGGGGATCGCGTTCGCGCGGCCGTCGGCACCGAACTTCCCGATCCGGGGGCCGAGCAGAAGCGCTCCCGCCAGCCCGGCCAGCGCGCCCTGATAGTGGACAACCGTCGAGCCCGCGAAGTCCTGCATGCCGTGCGCGAACAGCCATCCGTCGGGCGACCAAACCCAGTGCGAGACCAGCGAGTAGACGAGGGTGAAGACCGCGCCGAAGACGAAGTACACCCAGAGCTTCGTCCGCTCGGCCATCGCGCCCCACACGATCGCGAGCGAGACGGCGCAGAAGACGACCTCGAAGAGGTAGCCGGCCGCCGCCGGAATTGCGCCGAACCAGGAGAACGGCGCCTCGCCCACGGTCGTCAGCTCGTCGATCGACGGCATGAAGCCGGAGCCGCCCACCAGTCCGTTGCCGCCGTCCCCGAAGGCGATCCCGAACCCGACGACGAAGTAGACGATCGACGCGAGGGCGAAGATCAGCACGTTCTTCGCCGCGATGTGGCCGACGTTCTTCATGCGCGTCAGGCCGGCCTCGAGGAACGCGAAGCCGGCCTGCATGAACATCACGAGAATCGCCGCGAGGATCACCCACACCGTGCTCGTCGCGATGGCGAGGTCCTTGGTCGTCATCCGATCTCCACCTCCTCCAGCGGTTGTCCGGTTCGGTTGTGCGTGACGTTGTCGACCCGGCACGTCCAGGCGATCCCGTCGCCCGAGTCGTTCCCGCTTCTCGCCGCGTCGGCGATCGCCGCGAGCACGTCGTCGGCCTGCTCGTTCCGCACGACGAACGTGAGCAGCGCTTTCGGAAGGAAGCGCGACTCGAAGACCCGCCCGCGGTACTCGTGTGTGATCCCGCGCTGACGGCCGTGTCCGATTGCCTCGACCACGGTGACACCGACGTGACCGGTCTGCTCCTCGACGGCGTCGATCACCGTTTCGACACGCTCGCGGATCACGACTGCCTCGACCTTGATCACGCGGCACCACCTCCTCTCGGACCAAAAAAAGAGCCCCAGGGGCACAGCCCCTGAGGCATCGACGCCTTCGCCCGCCCCCGTCCTCGGGGGCGAGAAGGACGGCACGCTAGCGGACGCACCCGACGGACGCAAGCGGCTGACCGTGCTCGCGCGACCGGCACTTGTTCTCGCTGGGAGGAGCCTTTAGGGTTCGGCGTTCTCCATGCAGACCGCGAGCATCCGCATCGAGCCGATTGTCGTAGCAAGCCGTGCGCTCGCAAGTTTCGCGGTCAGCACAGGCAGCTAGCCGGCGCCACTCCTCCGCCTCCGCCGGACTAGCTGACAGAAGCAGTGGCGGGAGAGTCCTGCTTCATCCCTTCGAAAGGGCGACGCAATGGGCGACGAGCAACGCCTTCTCCACGACCCCCGACGCGAGCGCGATGCCTGCGGCATCGGGCTCGTCGCGGACGTGCGCGGTCGGGCCTCGCGGGAGCTGCTCGACCGGACGCTGGCAGGGCTCGCGGCGGTCGGACACCGCGGAGCGTGGGCAGCAGACGGCGTCACTGGCGACGGGGCGGGCGTCCTCCTGCCTCTCACCCCGACGATCACGGGCACGCCTGGTGCCGGGCTCGCGATGTGCTTCCTCCGGGAGGGTTGGCTCCGGCTGGCGGTCGAGAACGCGTGCCGCGCCGAGGGCCTCGAGCCTGCCGGCTGGCGCACGGTTCCGACACGAGTCTCCGCGCTGGGCGTCACGGCGCTCGCCTCGCTTCCGCGCATCGAGCAGCTCCTGCTCGCGCCGTGCGACGACAACGCCGAGCGGCGTGCGTACCGAGCACGGCGCCGCGCGGAACGCGTGCCGGGCGTCTACATTGCTTCGCTTTCGTTCAGGACCGTCACCTACAAGGCCCTCTGCGCGGCGGGCCGGCTCGCGCGCTTCTACGAGGACCTCGAGGACCCGGCCCTCGCCGTCTCGTTTGCGATCTTCCACCAGCGCTTTTCGACGAACACCGTCCCGAGCTGGGAGCGAGCCCAGCCGTTCCGGCTGCTGTGCCACAACGGTGAGATCAACACGATCGACGGCAACGTCAGCTGGCTCGAGGCGCGAGAAAGCGCCCTTGGCGCCGAGTCCGAGCTAGCACCTGCGCTCGATCGCGACGGGTCGGACTCGGCGCTCCTGGACAACGCGCTCGAGCTGCTCGTCCGCGACCGCGGGAAGGACCTCGCCGAGGCCGTCTCGCTGCTCGTTCCGCCCGCCTGGCAGAACGATCCTCGTCTCTCTCCGGAGGTTCGCGACCTCCACCGGTACGGGGCGCTCGTCAGCGAGCCGTGGGACGGGCCTGCCGCCCTGTGCTTCAGCGACGGACGAATCTCGGGCGCGGCGCTCGACCGCAACGGGCTCCGTCCGCTCCGGATCGCCATGACCGACGACGGCCTCGTCACGGCTGCGTCCGAGGCGGGAGCGGTGCCGCTGCCGGAGGGCACGCGCGTGCGCCGCCTCCGTCTCGGACCCGGCGGGATCCTGACCCTCGATCCGGAGCGCGGCCTGCTCTTGGACGGCGAGATCAGAGAGGAGCTCGCGCGGCGCCGTCCGTACGGCGAGTGGGTCGCGGCGAGCACGGTTCGAGCCTCCGTCGGCGATCCCATGCCGCCACCTCAACAGCCGCTCGATGCGCGCCACGTGCTGCACGGCTACACCCGCGAGGACCTGAACTCGATGCTGCGCCCGCTCGCGCAGACGGCTCACGACCCGGTCTATTCCATGGGGGACGACTCCGCGATCGCGCCGCTCGCAGGCCGGGCTCGGCCGCTGACGACCTACCTGCGTCAACGCTTCGCCCAGGTCACCAACCCGGCCATCGATCACCTCCGAGAGCGCCTCGTCATGTCGGTGACGACGTTCCTAGGGCCCCGTCCGGCCGCACTAGAGGTCGAAGGACCGCTCGCGGAGGTGTTCGTCCTGCCGGGGTTCCTCCTCTACCCGTCCGCGCTCGACACGCTCGAGCCGGTCTACCTCGACGCGACGTTCGCGAGCGATGAGGGGCTTGCCCACGCGCTCGACCGGCTCGCCGTGCTCGCGGAGTCGGCGGTGGCCGCGGGAGCGACGCTCGTCTGTCTCAGCGACCGCGATGCGGGAGGAAAGCGCGCGCCAGTGCCGGCGCTGCTCGGGCTCTCGGCGGTGCACAGCCGGCTGGCCGAGGCGGGGCTGCGCACGAGGTGTTCGCTCCTCGTCGACTCCGACGAGCCGCACGACACCCACGCGATCGCCTGTCTGCTCGGCTACGGCGCCGACGCGATCTGTCCGCGGCTCGCGCTCGAGACGGTCGCTCGTCTGGCGGAGGACGACCGGATCGGCGGTGACCGTCCCTCTCCGGCGGGTGCCCAGCGACGGCTGCTCGCCGCCTTCGAGGAGGGCGTGCTGAAGGTCATGTCCAAGATCGGCATCTCCGACGTCGCGAGCTACCGCGGCGCCCGCCTCTTCGAAGCGGTCGGCCTCGATCGCCACCTCTGCCGCGAGTACCTCGCCGGAACGCCGTCCTCCCTGGGTGGCGCGGGGCTCGAGCGCTTCGAGCAGGAGGCGCTCGAGCGGCTCGCATCCTCGCACGGGGCGCGGCCGCAGCTCGACAACCCGGGCTACTTCAAGTTCCGCAAGGGCGGGGAGGCGCACGCGACGGATCCGGATGTCGTCGCCGCCCTTCAGGATGCGGTGACCGAGGCGCACGCCCTTCGGAAAGCGGTACACGACGGCCGCTCGGATCTGTACGAGCGCTATGCAGCGCTCGTCAACGAAAGGCCGCCTCTGGAGCCGCGCGACCTGCTCGAGCTGGTCCCGGCCGGACCAGCGGTGCCGCTCGAGGAGGTCGAACCTGCCTCGGAGATCGTGCGCCGCTTCTCGGGCGGAGCGATGTCACACGGAGCTCTCTCTGCGGAAGCGCACGAGACGATCGCGATTGCGCTCAACCGCCTGGGCGCGCGCGCGAACTCCGGCGAGGGCGGCGAGGACCCGGACCGCTATCGCGACGAGCGCAACTGCAAGATCAAGCAGGTCGCGTCGGGCCGGTTCGGTGTCACTGCCGAGTACGCGGTCTTCGCCGAGGAGCTGCAGATCAAGATCGCGCAAGGCTCGAAGCCCGGCGAGGGAGGGCAGATCCCGGCCCATAAGGTGACCGAGGAGATCGCCCGGCTGCGGCGCACGCAGCCCGGAGTCTCGCTCATCTCGCCGCCTCCGCACCACGACATCTACTCGATCGAGGATCTCGCACAGCTGATCTTCGATCTCCGCGAGGTGAACCCGGAGGCCGCGATCTCGGTGAAGCTCGTCGCCGAGTCAGGAGTCGGGATCGTCGCTGCGGGCGTCGCGAAGGCGCATGCGGATGTGATCCACATCGCAGGCGCGGACGGCGGCACCGGCGCAAGCCCGCTCCCGTCGATCAAGTACGCGGGCGCTCCCTGGGAGGCCGGCCTCGCCGAGACGCAGCAGGCGCTGATGGCGAACCACCTCCGCGGTCGCGTTCGTGTCCGCGTCGACGGCGGGTTCAAGACGGGCCGAGACGTGCTCGTCGCCGCGCTGCTCGGAGCGGACGAGTTCGCGTTCGGTACCTCGCTGCTGCTCGCGGAGGGGTGCCTAATGGTGCGGTCGTGCCATCTCGACACGTGCCCGGTCGGGATCGCGACCCAGCAGCCCGAACTCCGCGCGAAGTTCGCCGGAACGCCGGAGATGGTGGAGGCGTACCTGCTCTTCGTCGCCCAGGAAGTGCGTAGGTTGCTCGCGCAGCTCGGCCTCCGTTCGCTGAAGCAGGCGACCGGTCACGTCGAGTGCCTCCGCCAGCGCCGAACGGGCGACGCAGCCGCCGACTCGCTCGATCTCTCGCCTCTCCTCGGGCGCAGCGTGGGCGGTCCCTCGCGGTTCACGGGTGAGCGATCTGCGCATGGAGGTGACCGGCTGGGGACGCTCTTGCTCGCGCAGGGCCAGGATGCTGTGCGCGAGCCGGCGCTCATCGAGGCCCGCCATCTGATCACCAACGGCGATCGGGCGGTGGGGGCCCGGCTCGCAGGCGCGGTCGCGCGAAGTGCAGGGTCGGGGGCTCCGGCCGGCCGCGTGCGAGTCCGGTTCGAGGGCGCCGCCGGTCAGAGCTTCGGCGCGTTCCTCACCCGAGGACTCCGGCTCGAGCTCGTCGGCGAGGCGAACGACTACGTCGGCAAGGCGATGAGCGGCGGTCGCATCGTCGTGTCGCCGCCGCCCGACGACGCTGGCGATCCGTGCCTGCTCGGCAACACGGCTCTCTACGGCGCGACGGGGGGAGCGCTCTTCTGCGCGGGTTCGGCTGGTGAGCGCTTCGCGGTCCGAAATTCCGGCGCCGTCGCTGTAGTTGAAGGCGTCGGTGACCACGCCTGCGAGTACATGACGGCGGGTACGGTCGTGATCCTCGGAGGCGTCGGCCTGAACCTCGCAGCCGGGATGACGGGCGGCGAGGCATACGTTCTCGACAGCGCGGAGACGCTCGCCGTCGCGCTGAACGGCGACCTAGTCGGCGCCGAGGTACTTACCGGCTCGCAGCTCGACGAGGTCCGAGACCTGGTCGAGCGTCACGTGCGTTACACGGGCTCGGCGCGCGCGGCCTCGCTGCTCGACCGCTGGAAGGAGGAGGCGGCGCGGCTGCTCCGGATCGCTCCGCGAACGGAGGTGGTCGCCGCCGTGGTCGCGGTCGACGAGACCGCCTCGGCCGCATCCTGACGGCGGGACCCAGCGGAAGCCCCCCGACGATGGGCCCCGGCTCCTCGTGAACGTTCGAGGGGGAGGGTGGGGGGTCGTAAGCAGCGGACCTCCGACTCGCATGGTCGGAGGTCGTTCGGAAACCTCGATGAACAGATGCCTCGTCGGTGTGTGTCAGACCGATGTCAGATCTGGGCGGTCGCTCACGCCGCCGTGACCACGAGATCACGTTTACTGGCATCACTTGTGCGCGGCGCAAGCGGCACGCGTTACGATCGGGCCACCCAGAGGGTCGACAATCGAGGGGGAGTGACGGTGCCACGTTCCTGGATCCGCCCGTCCATCGTTCTGCTCGTCGTCGTGGGGGTGCTGGCGCTTCCGGCGGCCGGCATCGCGCAGCCGCAGGCGGAGCAGACACCGACCGCCGAAGGGACCGGAGGCGCGGCCGCCACGGTCGACCTGCTCGCGACGCAGGCGGCCGTCGAGGCGCTGCGTAACGGGGCGAACGCCGTCGACGCCGCGGTCGTCGCTGCGGCCGTGCTCGGCGTCGTCGAGCCGTTCTCGTGCGGCATCGGCGGCGGCGGGTTCATGGTCATCCGCACCGCAGGCGGCAAGGTCACGACGATCGACCACCGCGAGACGGCCCCCGCCGCCATGCATCCCGGGTCGTTCGTCAATCCCGCCACCGGCACCCCACTCCCGTTCGCCGAGGCGCGCTGGAGCGGCCTCTCCGCCGGCGTCCCGGGAACCGTCGAAGGGTGGGACGAGGCGCTGCAGCGCTACGGGACCATGTCGCTGGGGGAGGCACTGCAGCCGGCGATCGAGATCGCCCGCGACGGCTTCCTCGTCGACCAGATCTTCTTCGGCCAGATTCAGGGCAACGTCGACTTCTTCGACGACATCACATCCACGCGCGCCCTCTACCTCGACCCGGACGGCACGCCGCGCGACGTCGGCACGACCTTCCGTAACCCCGACATGGCGCGGACCTACGAACGGATCGTGCACCTCGGCGCCAAGGGCTTCTATCGCGGCGCCGTGGCCGACGCCATGGTGAACGCCGTGCAGAGCCCGCCGCTGACGCCGACGGCCAACCACGTCTGGCGCTCGGGCGTCATGAAGATGCGCGACCTGCACACCTACGTCGCGCCCGAGCGCACGCCGACGAAGGTCTCCTACCGCGGCCTCGACGTCTACGGCATGGGGCCTCCCTCGAGCGGCGGCTCGACCGACGGCGAGGCGCTGAACATCCTCGAGGGGTTCACGCTCTCCCCAGCCGACCGCGCGAGCGCGTTCCACCTCTTCATCGAGGCGTCCCGCTTCTCGTTCGCCGACCGCGGCGCGTTCCTCGCCGACCCGGACTTCTTCCCAGTACCGCTGACTGGGCTCCTGTCAGACTCCTTCGCCGCCGAGCGACGTGCGCTGATCAACCCGACGCAGGCGACGCCGAGCCCCGTCGCGCCCGGCAACCCGCACCCCCACAACACACCGGGACAGGCGGCGGCGACAGCCCTCACCGGCGGGGGCACCACCCACTTGACCGTCTCCGACAGCGACGGCAACGTCGTCTCGTACACGTTCACGATCGAGTCGATCGGCGGCAACGGCATCGTCGTCCCCGGCTGGGGCTTTCTCCTCAACAACGAGCTGACCGACTTCGACTTCGGCTCGTCGTCGCATCCGAACAAGGTCGAGGGCGGGAAGCGGCCGCGCAGCTCGATGAGCCCGACGATCGTGCTCGAGGACGACGAGCCGCTGCTCGCCTTCGGCTCCCCCGGCGGCTCGATGATCATCACGACCGTGCTCCAGATCCTGCTAGACCGGCTCGACCTCGGCGCGACGCTGCCGGACGCGATCGCAGCGCCGCGCGCGAGCCAGCGGAACACGACGACCACGGTGGCCGAGCCCGCGTTCGTCAGCTCGACGCTCGGGCAGCAGCTCGCGAGTCAGTACCTCCAGCCGTTCTCGACCACGCCGGAGATCGGCGCGGTCACCGGCATCGAGTTCCTCGGGAACGGCCGGGTTCTGGCTGCGGCCGAGCCGACACGGCGCGGCGGTGGCAGCGCGATGGTGGAGGCTCCGGGATAGACACTTGACGCCTGCACGCCTCGCGGGTTGTGCGATGGCCCCGGCACCAGGCCCCGACCCGAGTAACGCGTTCACGGGGGTGGGTGGGGTGTCGTCACGCCTTTCTATTACGCGTGCGCGTGCGTGCGCGGGAGGACGAGCTCGGACTCTCGCACGGTCGGTGGAGTCCGCGACCAGGCCCCGGCGACAAGTGTCTTTCGGAGGGGTGGGGTGGTGGACGGGACAGCGTCCGCGGAGGGTCGGCTAGGCGGGCCTAACTGTGATCTCCGTCCCGCAGAGTCGGAGGTCGCCTGGAGTCACCGATGAATGCAGGCGTCGCTGCGCCGTGTCAGATCAATGTCAGATGTCGACGAGCAGCCGCCGTCAACAGGCGTGTCGCGTCCGAGCTCCGTCGCCATCCCTGCGTGATGCTCGCAAAGGTCGCCAACCGTCGGAACCGACCGGCAGCTGCTGCCGTCACGGAGTCTTGCGGCGCACAGTCGGCTCGAGTTGCTGATGCCGAAGTGTGACACCTCTTATTACGTGTGCGCGCGCGTGCGCGCGAGGATCCGGGTTGCACGTGGGCTTGCCGGCCGAGCGAAACCCTTCCTCGAAAAGCAAACGGGATTCTGCGCGTTCGCGGTACGGTCGGGAGGTGGCGCACTACCTCTTCAACTTCGTGAGCAGTAATGCGTCGAAGCGGTCAGCGCTGCGCGAAAGGGCCAGTCAGTTCCTTCGGGTCGGGATGTGGGGCATCGACGTAGAGGAGCCGCACCGCAACGCGCTTGCCGCCGGTGACCTGAAGTCTGGGTCCTAGGCGCCCGCCCGGGCGACCATGCCTCCCATCTCAAAGTCGCAATAGTGACCCCGCGTCCAGGACCCAGCCCTCTGAGCCCGTTCACGGGGGTGGGGTATCGTCACACCCTTCTACTACGCGTGCGCGCGCGTGCGCACGAGGGTGAGCCCGGACTCTCGCCCGGCCGCGCCCCGCCACCAGGCCCCGACCGTCCGTCGCGTCCTAGGGGGTGGGGCCTGGTGCCTCGCGTGCGTGCGCGTGCGCGGGGCCTGCAGGCATCCCCGAGTGACGCGGCGGCTCAGCTGTCGAGTTCGAATGCGGTTTGGCCGCCGGTCGCGACGAGTTCCTGCAGCGCGGCGCGACCATCTCCAATGAGGGGATCGCCATGCGCAAGGAGAACGTGCTCGAAGTCGACCTGGTCGAGGAGGCGCGCGTAGGCACCAAGCAGGGCGCGCTTGGTGCCGGGAGGGTCGTCCATCAGACTGTCGGGAACGAAGCCGGGTGAGCTTCCCCGTCGCCCGCGGACGACGCCGTCGGCGAGGGCGATGGCGCGCTGTTCGGGGAGGTAGAGGGCAGTTTCGTCGGGGCAGATGCCTCCCACCTCACAAGCCAGCACGCGACCGGGGAGCGTGTCCCCTGGTTCGAATCCTTCGACGACTTCGCCGTGGGTGAACTCGTGGAGGCCGGCGCGGTTGCAGTGCACGGAGCATCCGAAGGCCTCGACGAAGCGGGCGCTGTCGCGGTGGTGGTGGCGGTTCGAGAGAAGCACGGCGTTCGGGCTACTCGTGCGCTCGGAAAACCACTCGAGCCCATGCTCAGACGGCACGAGCGGGTCGATGGCGACGCCGGCACGATCGAGCCAGTAGGACGAGACCTCGATGTGGATGTGTGGATGCAGCGTCGTCCAGTGGAAGACGCCTGGAAGGACCTCGCGCATCGACGCACGATAGCCCCGCCGCCCTTGCATCAGATTTCCGCTTAAGAGCGTGCCGGGCGCGTGCGCGTGCAGGATAGGCCCCCCTGAGGCGCCCACGGCGAACGGGCCCCGGCCCTACGCTCGCGCTCGCGGGGTGGTGGGTAGCCCTCGTGCCCGCGTGCGCGCGACGGTCAGTTGCGTTGCTCGTGATGGTCGGTTATTCCGCCGCCCGTGCAGTCGGGGACCCGTAGTCGTCGTTCGAGGTTCGTCGTCATTTCGCGAAGTCCGTCGGGCGCGTCCATGAGACGACGCAGCACGTTCGGCAACTCGTTGCGCTGTTGCGGTGACTCGGCCGCGGCGATGGCGTCGTAGATCGCGACGAAACTCCTCGCATAGACGGCTGCGAGACGCTGCTCGAGAGCGAGCCAGCGAAGCGAGAGCCGTCGCTGCGGCGGGCGGATCCGCAATGCTCGGATGCTTTGGAGCCGACGCGCAGTCGAGGCGCGTATGTCCCGAGCGACGGCGATCGCACCGGCACGGGTCCCGAGCTGATGCTCCTCCTCGAAGAGGAGCGCGTTCGCGCAGATACGAGTCACAGCACCGGACCACGTCATCCGAGGCTTGTCGGCCGCCGACGACGAGCTCGAGGCAGTCCCGACCGCTGCCATGGCTGCCAGGGTCAGGAGAGCGGCGAATCTCCACGACGTTGCCATACGCTCGACGCTGCCAGGACCGCGCCCTCGTGACCATCGGACGTTTGTCCGATCTTCGATCCGCAGCTACGCGGGCCGGATGCGCGTGAGGGCCACGACGTAATCGGAAGTGAAGAACGACGGCTGGATGTAGAAGTTGCGTCGGCTGGGGAAGCCGACGAAATGCTTCGTGCTGTAGGTCGACCATTGCGGCCCTGCAAAGAGCGGCACGAACGGCAGAACGTCGAGCCAGAGACGGCCAAGCTTGCTTGCGATCCTCCGTTGTTTGTTGCGGTCGAACGTGTTCCTGAACGCCTCGAGCAGTCGCGTCCCTTCGGCGCTCTGGAAATGAGCCCAGTTGCCCGTTCGTTCGGCGCTCTGTCCGGACGGGACAAACGCTGCGCGATCCAGGTTCTGCGCGAAGTACGGTGCAGGTGTCGGCCCGGTGGGGGCGAGGCTCCAGAGCAAGGTCGTGACCCTGGTCGAAAAGGCATCCGGCCACCACGCTCCCCAGGTGGGAACTAACTCCACATCGACGCGTATCCCGATGTCGCGCAGGTTCCTCGCGATGATCCCCCAGGCCGTGACCCAATCTGTAAAGCTGGCGATCAGCTTGGTCTTGATCGAGACGCGAGTCCCTCGCGGGTCGAACAACGCGTCCTGTCGATATGTGAAGCCGGCCGCAACCAGCATCCGGCGTGCTTCAGCGGGGTTGTACGAGGCGAGTCTCCTTGCCGCGGCTCTCAGACGTGGGTCGACCCAGTCGTTCCAGATCCGGTTGATACCGATTGCGTCGACGGTCGGCGCGTAGCCGAGCTCGGCGACACGTGAGATCGCTTCTCGGTCGATCGCACGACTGATCGCCTTGCGGAATGCCGCGAGGCTGTACGGGTACCGGGTGTCGTCGAAGTAGAGCCCGACCGGTGTCGTGGCCGCCGAGTAGAAGAAGTTGTAGTGGCGCGGATCGTGGGAGACGTAGGTCTTCTCGACGTTCGGTACGTAGTTGTTCGTCAGGTCGATGTCGCCCTTCACCATCTGCAGGACGGCCGACTCGCCCGAGGAACTGGGTACTCGCAGGATGCACGGGATACGGGGGGCCCCCTTCAGCCAGTAGTGCGGATTTCTCCCGAGGGTGTACGCCCGGCTGTCGAATCGCTCGACGACGGCGAAAGGCCCGGTTCCGACGGGATTCGGGTTCGACCACGCGGAGACGTTCTCGACCTTCGCGAACACGTGCTCGGGTACGACGCGGAGGTTGTTCGCCAGCACCGAGTCCACGAAGGTGGAATCTCGTGCCTTGAGCTGGATCGCGACACGCCGCGAGCCGACGAGGTGAATCGACTCGACGAGATTCCCCGGCCGCGTGAGGCCGATCTGGTCCATGGCCTCGTCTTGCCTGCCGGCGGTGAGGGTGTAGAGGACGTCGCGGTTCGTCAGAGGGACGCCATCGGTCCAGCGCACGCCACTGCGAACGGTCAACGTCAGCGTTCTCCTGTCCCTGCTCCACGCCAGACTGGAAGCAAGCCACTTGTACCGACGACCGCCGCCGGCGTTCGTGACGACGATGAGCGGCTCGTAGATCCCACCCCACGTGAAGTCCAGTGGAATCGCGAACGGGTTGAAGTTCCGGGCGAAGGTCGTGTCCGCTGCGGCGGTGACGACGAGGCAGCGATGTCGCGACGCTGCTGCACCGTCCGGGACCCCCAAGCCAGGTACCGCCGAGCCTGCTCCGGCGCCGAGACAGCACAACGCGATGAGGGCCGCAGCGACCAGGCCGCGGCGTGCAGATCGCACCGCACCGCCTGCTGGCCGCGCTTCCACGCGGGTTTCGCTAGGTCGCGGGCGGACCACCGAGAATCTTTGCGACCGCCGCCGCGCGACTCGTCACCTCGAGCTTCTCGAAGATGTTCTCGAGATGGCGCCGCACGGTGTGGGGCGAGATCCAGAGGGAGCGAGCTGTCTCCCGGTTCGTCCTGCCGGCCGCAACGAGTCTCATCACCTCGCGCTCGCGGGGCGTCAGCAGCTCCAGGCCCGGCGCGGTCTCTCTGCGCCTCGCAGCGCGGTTGTAGAGGCGGATGAGATGGGGCGCCAGCAGCTCGAGCACGCGAACGTCACGATCGCTCAGCCCATCCCGCCGACCGGTCACGAACGAGAACCGACGCAAGACGGTATCGCCGGGAACGTCCAGCCACAGGCAGAGCGCATCCTCCCGACCGAGCCGGTGCTCGACGTCTGTCCAAAGTCCGCTACGCCTGTAGATTGCCCGCTCGACCAGGTCCGAGTGACGGACCGGCCGATTGATGAACCTCGGGACCGGCGGGATCGGATCCTGACGCTCGACGTACTGCCTGCAGATCGCGTCGAGCTCGTCTGTCCACGGAGCTTGTACGTGAACGCACCATTCGCAGTCGATCTCGGAGAAGGACAGCACCGTTCGGAACTCGGGCCTCACCGTGGGACTTGCGCCCGAGAACGTGTTGCACACGGCACCGGCGTCCGCCGGGATCAACTGGTAGAAGGCCTCGACAACGGCCTCTGTCCACGGCTCCGGCCCATCGACGTCGCTCGCCTCGTGCAAGAACCCGAGCAAGCCTCTCACGTCGCGGTCCGAGAGCAACTCCATCGCACCAATGTCGCACCGACAGGACTCGGGTGCAACCAACCCCGCAACCAGGACCCAACGCTACGAACACTTCGGCGGGGTGGGGTACCCTCGTACCTTGCTCTCACGCGTGCGCGCACGCGAAATCCGGCGGGTGTACGCCTGGGGGCCCCGCCACCCGGCCCCGCCCCGACCAAGACGTTCGCGGGGGTGGGTAGCCCTCCAGCGCTCTTCTTGTTACGTGCGCGCGTGCGGGCGAGGCATCGGCCACGCGGAGGCGGCCGAACGACGGACGAGCGCCCCCTTCAATGAAGCCGGCATCCTGACCAGGATGCCGGCTTTCTTTGGTTCGCCGGGAGATTTGCCAGCGGCAAAGTGCACCGTCGCGTCGCTGTTTCAGTGCGCGCGAGCGCCGTAGATGTCCTCAGTGGCCGAAGCGGAAGCGTCCGAGGACCTCGAGATGTTCGGCACCACGCCCTGGGCCCGACTCTCTGGGGATCTAACGACGCTTGCTAGGCGGCACGCGCACGCTCGAGGCACACGCGTCGCGCGTGCGGAAGAAGCTCCGCGTCTCGGAAGACGACTCCTTCGTGGTCAACGTCTGGGGGGTTGCTAGGGCAGTGGCGACCCTCGTATCCGGGCAGGCATTTTGGCCAAGGGAAACAACGCCGCGTTCCGGCTGTTGCGGCGCGGGGACAAGGTAGTACCGTCCCGGACAGAGCCCTACGCTGTAGCCCGTGGTGACGTGCTCCACGTGTGGCCAGGAAAACCCGGAAGGATTCAAGTTCTGCGGCGCATGCGGCTCGCCACTCGGAGACGTGGAGCCCCCGCCGGAGGAGGAGCGCAAGGTCATCACCGCTCTCTTCACCGACATCGTCGGCTCGACCGCGAGCGCCGAGCAGCTCGACCCCGAGGACGTGCACGCACGGCTGCAGCCGTACTACGCGCGCCTGCGGAGGGAGCTCGAGGCGTTCGGCGGCACCGTCGAGAAGTTCATCGGGGACGCCGTCGTCGCCATCTTCGGGGCGCCCGTCGCGCACGAGGACGACCCCGAGCGCGCGATTCACGCAGCCCTCGCGATCACCCGGGCCGTCGCGGAGCTGAACGAGGAGGACGCGTGGCTCGACCTCCACATCCGCACGGCCGTCCACACGGGCGAGGCGCTCGTCGTCGTCGGCGCGCGGGCGGTCGAGGGCGAAGGGGTCGCCGCCGGCGACGTGATGAACACGGCCGCGCGCCTGCAGGGCGGCGCCCCCGTCGACGGCATCGCCGTCGGGGAGGCGACGTGGCGCGCCACGGCGCACGCCTTCGACTATCTGGAGGGCGAGCGGGTGCAGGCGAAGGGCAAGGCCGAGCCGATCCCGGTATGGGTCTTGGTCGGGGAGAAGGCTGCGCCGCGACGGCCCGCGGTGCGTGCGCCTCTCGTGGGACGGAACGACGAGCTCGCAGACTTCACGGCTCTGTGGTCGCGGACCCTCGAGGAGCGGACCTCCCGCCTCGTGACCGTCCTCGGACCTGCGGGTATCGGCAAGTCGCGCTTGCTCCTCGCGCTCAGCGATAGGGCCGAACAGGACGGCTCCACGCTCTGGGGGCGCTGTCTCCCGTACGGCGAAGGGATCACCTACTGGCCGATCGCGGAGATTGTCGAGGAGCGCGCCACGATCAAGCAGAGCGACGATCCGGCGACCGTCTCGGCAAAGCTTGAGGCGCTCCTCGACAGCCTGCCAACGGACGACCTCGATGAACTGCGGACGATCGCGGCCGCTCTTGCGAACATCGTCGGCACGCCCACGACGCCGCGCGGAACCTACGAGGCGATCGAGATCTCGCAGGGGGAGCTGCACTGGGGGATCAGGCGGGTGCTACAGCTCCTGGCGCAGGTCGAGCCGCTGCTCGTGGTGCTCGAGGACCTGCACTGGGCCGAGCCGACCCTGCTCGAGCTCGTCCTCTACCTCGCGGAAGAGCCCGAGGGTCCTCTGCTCATCGTGGGGTCGGCGAGGCCCGAGCTGGCCGAGTCGAGCACCGGGTTCGTCCTCGAGGGCGACCGCAGGCACGTCCGCACGATCGACGCGCTGAGCGAGGAGGAGAGCCAGTCGCTCCTACGCAGCCTGCTAGGCAGCGAAGCCATGGGACGGGGAGTCTCCAAGCTCCTCGACGCCGCAGCCGGCAACCCGCTCTTTCTCGAGGAGACCATCCGCATGCTCGCCGACTCGGGTGTGCGGCTCGACCGCGAGCTCGAGGCCGTGCCGGTGCCGGAGAGCCTCCAGGCGCTGATCGGGTCGCGGCTGGACGGCCTGGCCAATCGGGACAAGCGCGTCGCACAGCACGCCTCCGTCGCCGGCCAGGTCTTCTGGGCCGGCGCGGTGAACCACCTGCAGGGCGAGCACGACGGGATCGGTCCGAGCCTCCAGATGCTCGAGCGGCGCGACTTCGTCCACGAGAACCGCCCGTCGTCGGTCGTCGGCGACCAGGAGTTCGCGTTCAAGCACATCCTCATCCGGGATGTCGCGTACGACCGCCTTCCCAAAGGAAGGCGCGCGGAGCTCCATTTCCGCTTCGTCGACTGGCTCCGAGCGATCACCGAAGCCGCAGAGGACGACTTCGCCGAGGTCATCGCCTACCACCTCGAGCAGTCGTGCCTCCTCGCCCGCGGGGTTGCGCGGAGTCCGATCGAGCCACCGGTGGAAGCGGCCGCGGCCGCACTTGCCCGCGCCGGAGAGAAGGCCGAGCGACGAGGCGGCATCCGCGAGGCGAACCGGTACTACGCCCGCGCGCTCGACCTCGTGGACGATCGCCGCTCGCGCACTGCGCTCGACCTCCGTGTACGCGCCGCGTTCACGCAAAACGTGCTCGGGGAGGTCAAGCAAGCAGCCGAGGAGCTCGCCTCGGTCGCCGACGACGCGCTGGCCCGAGACGAGCCCGGAACCCGCGGGAACGCCCTCGCGATGCTCGGGCAGATCGAGCTTCGGCAGGGTCGGGTCGCCGTCGCGCGCGAGCACTTGCGCGAGGTCGGCGAGATCGCGAAGGCGACCGACGACCGGTTGCTCCAGGTCAAGGCGATCTACCGGCTCGCCGCGCTCCTGGCGGACTTCGAGGGAGAGTTCGAGCCGGCGATCCAGGACCTGCGGCGTGGGCTGGCAATCGCCGAGGAGATCGGCGACCGCGGCCTGCAGATCGAAGGGCATCTGCGCCTTGCTTTCTTCCTCGTCAACATGGGCGAGTTCGCCGCCGCCGAGACAGAGCTCCAGGGCTGCCTGCACCTCGCGCAGGAGACCGGAAGCCTCCGCGACGACGCGCAGGCCACGTACCTCCTGGGGCTGGTCCGGTACTACCGCGGCGACGTCGACGCGGCGAAGCGTCTTGGAGCGCAGGCGCGCGACTGGCTCGAGCGCACGGGCGAGACGTACATGGGCATCCAGAACGTCATCGGCCTCGCGAAGTACGCGCTCGCGGAGAACGATCCGGAGGCCGCCGAGCGCTGGCTGCGGGAGGCCGTGCCGGCTGCGCTCGAAGGGGGCGGCTGGCTCGTCGTCTGGGTCTACCGGCACCTGGTCGACGCGTACATCGGGGGCGGCAAGATCGACGACGCGGCGGCGCTCGTCGAGCTCGCGAGTCGCGACCTGCCGGACGAGGATCCCTACGCGAAGGCGCAGCTTCGCCTGGCGGAAGGCGCCGTATCGCTCGCGCACGGCGACGCCGCCGCCGCCGTATCGAGCTACGAGACCGCGGTGACCCTTCTCGCGGACCAGCAGCTTCCGCCCGAGGTGGCGGAAGCGCGGATCGACTTCGCCTGCGCGCTCCACCGGAGCGGGCGCGCGGCTGAAGCGCGGGCGGAGCTCCGGCTCGCGCGCGAGAGCTTCGCGGCGATGGGCGCGTCAGGCTACGTCGCCAGGATCGACGACCTCGCGCGCGGGCTCGAGAGCGAGGGGGCCGGTGTGCCCGACCCCCTCGGTGGTTGAGCTCGGTCTCTCAGTCGACTAGCGAGGTCGAGCCCTGAGCGTGATGTCAGGCGGCGCGTTCGAGCAGGAGCCGCCTTCGCCTTCGCTGAAGAAGGATGTACAGGTGACCTGTTCGTGGCACACGGACGCCGAGCAGCTCGCCGGGTCGCCGTCCGGGTCGGCGTTGTTCGTCGCGTTGATGTCGACCGTGCAGTTGCCGGTCGTCACGCAGTCGCCCCACACGGCGCCGTCCTGGCTCAATGCGCCGTTGCCCGGCAACGGCCCGTCGTCGGGGTTAGGAACCGTCCCGTCGACGAAGAGCCGCTGGACTTCGAGCCCGTCGATGTCGAACTTGTTGCCCGTGTTCGTCTCCTGGTGCCCGGCGGCACAGCAGCGCGGGCCCGTGTCGGTCTGGTCGACGTCGTAGAACCCGAGCGTCCCGGATCCGTTGATGCTCGTGATCTGGGTCGTCAGTCCGTCGAAGTCGATGTTCGACACGCCGGCGCTCTTCTGGTCGAGCGTCGCGTCGGTCCCGGTTTGGCTGGGAATCACGTGGCCCTGCTCGATGTCAGCGTTACCGGTGCTGTTCTTGACCTCCGCGAACAGCGAGTCGAGCTGGCCGAGCTGGATCGTGTTCCTGCCGGTATCCGACTCCTGGTAGATGCGCGTGCAGGCGTTCGCGCTCTCCTTCGGAGGGCTCGCGCCTGGAACGGCGCAGTCGGTCGGGTCGTGCCCGCCCGTCGGGAACGGCGGGAACGGCGTCGCCGGCGCAATGCACGTAGCGGTGACCAGCTCGGTGTTCTGAGCGATGTCGGTCGCCACCACGTCGTCGAACGCAGCGCCGTGCTTGCGTGCAAACAGCGCCTGGCCCTGGTTGCTCCGAGCGACGTTCGGCCCGCTCCCGGCCGCGTCCTGGTTGACGCAGTTGAGCTGGTGGACGTCCTGCTTGACGGCCTCGCCGCTCGAGTCCGGCCCGCTCGAGATCAGCGCCGACTGAGCGGTCTGGATCGTGTTCCCGCCGCTCGCCGAGGACGTCTGCTTCGCAGAGATCACCTGGACGACGTCCTGCTCGGCGCCGGACGCGTTCAAGCTCGCAACCTGCCGTGCGGACGCGGTGTTCCGCCGTCCGTTCTGCGTGATGAGGCAGGTCTGCGTGATCGTCCCCCCTGTGCCGTGCGTCTCGATGTCGCACGTCGCGGTGTTGTTGCTGTTGGGGCCTGGCTGGACGATCACGCACGTGTTCGTCGCCTGGTTCGTCCCGACCCCGGCCGGTCTGCAGACGAAGCGGTTCTCGCCGCCGTCGTCGTCATCGTCGTTGTCGGCGGCTCGCGCCGGCATTTGGACGACCTTCTGCGCTGTTGTGCAGTTCCACGCCGCGCCGGGGCAGTCCGGGCCGGCGTAGTTGCGCTCTCCGCGCTGGATCACGAACCGCTTCGGGTTCAGGCCGAGCGAGCGGAGGTACGACTTGATCTTCGGCGTCGTCGACAGATCGGGTGCCGGCGCCGGCTTGGCTGTGGGCTGGAGTGTCGCCGCCGCACTCGGCAGCAGCGCAAAGCTGCCGAGCACTCCGAGCCCCAGTACGAGGGCCACAGTAGGTACGAAGCGGCCCTTCTGTGCTCCGATCACCTCGCATTCCCCCTTCCGCACTAGGTGACGCGCGGGAGCTTAGTCCTCCGCGGGCAACATGAGAAGGGCCGCCGACTCGCTCGCATCCAGGCCCCCAGCCGACGAGCGCGATCAGGGGGTGGTGGGGAGTCAACACCCTTCTACTGCGCGTGCGCGCGCGTGCGCGCGAGGGAAACTAGTGGGCGCGCGCGACGAGAGGTGCTCGTCGATGAGACCGATCTCCCTCGCGCTCACGACTCATGAGCGCCGAGGGCATCGACGTGAGTTGCTCGGAGTGCGGGCGTCCGATCGGGGACGACGGGCGCTGGTATTCGGTGGCGTCGGTGAGCTACACCCTAGACACGATTAGCCGCGGGCGGACCAAGCCGGATCGTGATCAACCGCCGGGTTCTGACTCAGGTTCCGCTCGTTGCTGCCATCGGCGTCCATGACGTAGATCTCGGCGTCGCCATCACGATCGCTCGTGAACGCGATCGCACGCCCGTCGGGCGACCAGACCGGGTCGTCGTTCGCACCGTCGTTGTCGGTCAGGTTGCGCAGCCCGCTCCCGTCGGCGTTCACGACGAAGATCTCCTTCGCCTCCCGGCCGCCCTGGCTGAAAGCGATCATCCGACTATCCGGCGACCAGGCGAGGTCACTGCTCCATCCATGCCAGGGGTCAAACGGGTCGTCGAATGGGCCGTCAACGAGCCTCCGAGATCGCGTGCCGTCGGCGCTCATCACCCACAGAGCGTCGTCGCTGACGACCGCGATCCGCCGACCGTCGGGCGACCACGCGACACGCCAGTTCGCTCCTATCATCCTCGCCAGCAAGCGCCTGCCCCCGCCGTCCGACCTCATGACGTACACCCCCCCGATCGTTGTGAACGTGATCATTCGTCCGTCTGGTGACCAGGCGGGTCCTGTATCAGCGAGCGGAAGCGACGTGAGCTGGTGCTCACCGCGGCGGTCGGCGTCAACGACGGAGATCCAGTAAGAGCCGTCGTCGTAGCCTTGGAACGCGATCCTCCGCCCGTCGGGTGACCAGACCGGAGAGTGCTGGTACTCGTATCTGTACTTGCCCGAGGTCAACCTCCGCCGACCGCCTCCTTGGGAGCGGATGACGAAGATGTCCGACGCGCCTGCGTTGCGTGCAAGCGAGTAGGCGATCCTGCGCCCGTCGGGCGACCACGCGGGAGTCTCGCCCTGCGTCACCGCTCGTTGCCCAGTCCCGTCGGCTCTCATCACCCACAGTTGCGCCTTGGGCTCGTCGTCGCGCTTGCGCACAAAGGCGATCGTGCCGGTGGGTTCCGTCTCCTGTGACTTCGACCCGGCGCAGCCCGTTGCTGAGAGCACGATCAGCGTGAGCAGCGCGAACCATCTCATGACGCCCTCGATTCTCGGGCTGGCCTTCGGGGCGGAGCGACGATAGCTCCCGCGGTCCGATCCGTCGAGTCCTCCCGCGAGCAGGTCCCGACGCCCGGGCGCTTCCGGACGGGGAGGGCGGCGCAGTCGTTCGCGGGTGTGGGACATATCGGCACACCAGATCCTCGGCTACCCGAAGAGCGACCGGCGAGTCGAGGTCGCGATAAGCATCGACCTGCGCGAGCAGCTCGTTTGCCTTCTGCTCGACGGTGGCGACCGCGTCACCGCCTGCAACCCAGGGCAGGGGCGGCTGCTCCTCCTCGACGACGGTGATAAGAGCCTTCGCGAGCTTGGCGGGGTCGCCGCCTTGCTTGCCGCTCATCGCTTCCCACGCGGGGCGTGTCTGGGCGGTGCGCTCGGCGTAGTCGTCGATCGACAGCTCGGCGTAGGTTGTTGACTCCTTCTCAAGCAGAGTGGTGCGGAAGAAGCCCGGCTCGACGATGGTGGTTCGGATTCCGAACGGCTCGACCTCGAACCGCAGCGACACCCTTCGAGACCGAACTTCGAGGCGGCGTAGGCCGAGCAGAACGCCTGCCCGACGATCCCGGCGGTCGACGAGATGGGACGATCGAGTCCGGCACGAAGGCGTACAAGGGGCTACAGGGCGAAGGCACCGAGACCGAGAACGCCACTTGGACCGTCAGCACCCTGAGGGGGACCGTGCGGCGCTGACAAGCGGTGTCGAGCACGCAGCCGGGTTAGCCACCTCCTGAGCCGTCGATCGTCGGAGGAAGGCGAACCCGACCTGTTCGGGCCAACTGTGGGTGAGCGAAAGGTTCTGTCCACGCGGGCCGCCCCGATGGTCTTGCTAGAGGGGAGCCGCCAAGCCCCCAGACCGTAGACGGCCCGCGTGGTTTCGTTGCGAGTCGTGCGTTCCACGCAGCCGGTTCTCAGAAACACGTCGATTCCTCAGCGCCGAACGAGAGAGCGACGACCGGGCTAGATCCAGCGCCGAACTCTTGCCATCGAGAGGACGAGCGCGGCGATTCCAAGCATGGCCGCGATGACGATCCAGAAGAGCCAGGCGACGTCGAACACGCTGACGTCGAAGTTCATCCCCATGATGCCGCCGAGCACGGTCGCCGGCAGGAGGATCACCGTGACGAGCGTGAGCACCTTCATGATCTCGTTCGTGCGATCGGTCGTGCGGGCGTTCAGGACGTCGAACGACCCGAGCGTCGACTCCTTCGCGTCCCGTGCCGCTTCGAGCGCCTGCGTCAGGCGGCGCTCGAGTTCCAGGAATCGCTCCGCGGACTCCTCGCTCGAAAGTATGTCCAGCTCGGGATGTGCGAGCGAGAGGATGACCTCTCGGTGCGGCCGGAGCGTCCGCCGCAGCGTTCCGATCGACCGGCGGAGCTCGACGAGCCGGTCGAGGCACTCCTGCGCGTCGTTGGCGCTGCTGGACATGACCTGCGCGTCCAGGTCGTCCAACTCGCTCTCGATCTGTTCGAACGCGCGGACGTAGCCGGCGACGACCCAGCCGAGTAGGACGGCGGCAAAGGACGGCGCATCGAGAGTCCCGATCGAGCCCTGGCCTTCCTCGGCACGTTCTCGGAAGTCCTCGAGCACCTCGATCTCGTCCTCGTGGGCGGTGAGGACGAAGTTCTCCCCAAGCAGGCACTCAATGGGTACCGCCGACGCCTGCCCATCCGACACGCTGGCGGCGTAGACCGTCAAGTGCATCCGCCCGCCGTCGTACGCCACACACGGGGCAGCGGGGTGCTCGACGAGGCGGTTCGCGCTCGAGTCGCTGAGCTCGAGCGCGTTCTGCACCTCAGCAATGTCCTCTTCCGCAGGGTCGCGAAGCGCGATCCACAGAAGACGACTTCCATCGAGGCCGTCGAGGCCCTCCGCGAGGTCGTCAATCCGCAGCGCCGTATCCTCGTTGAAGACGAAGGCCGTCAGCACCGCAGGAGTCGTTACCCATCCTGCTGGCAGCGCGAACCTGTCCTGAATGCGAAAGCATGGCGCAGGCGGCTTACATGCGGACGCGCTTACGGCGACTGCCTTGCCGCTGACGAGCCAGGTGAAGGTGGTCAGCCGCAGCTCTGTCGCGCGCGGGTGAGAGGCACCAGCTGGAGCGTTTCGGACGAAGTCGGCAAGGGAACCTGAACCGTGCAGTGACGCTTGCTCGTGCCCGCTACAGCGATGTGATGCTCATGCGGGCGCGCGAACCGGATGGGGCGCCAGACTCGCCCGACGATGCACCGTCCCATGTCGCCCTGCTCACGCTTGTCGGCGGCGTCGTCGTTCTTGCGGTAACCGTCGCGACGCTCGCCCTGTGGGAGGGGCGGGCGGTCGTACTCCTGCTCTTCCTCGCCTACACCTTGGGAGCCGCCATGCGACCGGGAATAGACAGCCTCGTGCGTGCGGGCATCCCGCGCGCGCTTGCGCTCATGGCTTCGTCGCCGGCGTAACCCGCCAGCCTTGGTACGCGCAAAGAAGACAACGTCGTCCGATCGAACGCCGCCACCGGGTTCTTCCTGCCGCACCGCTGAGTAAGAGCGGCGAGCGCCAGGAGTCATGCACTAGTAGGGGGCTGGCGATGTTGACCTGCCAGCCCCCTAGTGCACCGGGGGTGCGCAGTTTACGGCTGCGTGCTGCCGGAAGGCGATGACAGAGAGGTCGTCTCCGCCTTTCCTGGGGCCACGTCCTGAGCCTTCTCCTGGAGACTCTCTGACAGCTCCTCCCCCTCCTCTCGACCGCGTTCCTTCGCGGTCTCGATCGCTGTCGCGCCAGCGTCCTGCACGACATCCTTGCCGCGATCCAGAGCTTCGCGACCGGCTTCCGCCGCGGTTGCCTTGACCTCGTCTGCCATCGGGCCGATCCGTTCGTCTTCCACGCGGGTCGACGGCAGAAGCACGCCCGCGATGAATCCGGCAGCCGCACCGCCTATTGCCAGCCCGAGGGGGTTCCGCTCCGCTAAACGCTTCATGCGGTTGACGCCCTGGGTGACCTCAGCACCGTCGGGTGTCACTTCTCCGACCTTGGACGACACGCCGGTCGCTGTTGAAACGATGGCGTCCTTCTTTTCGCCGACCCAGTCTTTTGTCCGCGTCGGCACATCGGCTTTGTATGCGAGCGCGTCTGCCGTCTCGGCCATCTGCTCTCGCGTCTGACTGATCTCCTCCTTTAGCTCTTCTGATGTACGAGCCATTCGACGTCCTCCTTCACAGCCTCGATTGTTCGTGACGGCACTGCACTTCCCATTTGGTCGATCTTCTTGCGCCCGTACACCCCCAAGACGCAGCCTGCGACCACCCAGATCGCCGCGACGCACAGAGCTGCAGCCCAGTTCGGCATTACTCCGTCGAGAGCGAGGATGAGGAACGCACTGAGCACCCCCAGGGCCATCAGTCCGGCCACTCCGGCTGCGACGAGCAGAGCCACGCCAGCGCCGGCCGTCTTCGCCTTCTCGGTCATTTCAATCTTCGCCAGCTCGACGTTCTCCAGTACTTCAAGCTTGACGAGCTCGACCTCCTGATGGACCAACGTGCTCGCTTGGTGGGTTAGGTCCTTGACCAGTCCGAGAGTGGAGCGCTGCCGGAGCCTTCCGCTATCGATGCTCGTCATCTACGCAGCTCCGGAAGGGAGGCTCTGCTGCGTCTGCGAGATATAGCCACCGCCAGTGCTCCGCGAGTTCTCGTAGCGACGATCGGCCGAAGCCTTCACGAAGCGCGACGCGACGAATCCGGCGAAGACACCGGCTCCGGCGGTCACCCAGGGACGGCGTCGCGCAAAGCGCTCGAGATCCATGAGCATCCGGTCCGCCTGGGCCGACTGGAGATATGCGCCGAGATCCTCGGCACGCTGGGCCACCTGCGCCACCATCTTCGCGGGGACGTCCTTGCCTTCACTGCGAAGCTGTTCAACCCCCGACTGAAGGGCGTGACCCATCGCCTGCACTTGCTCGCCCGCTTGGGTCGAGCGCTGGTCGAGTTGGTCACGAACCTGGAAGCTCACGTCCTCGCCAAGCTCGTGAGCCTTTGTCGAAAGCTGCTCTTGGGTGCTGGAGATGAGCTCCTCGCCCTTCTCTTTCACTTCTGCGACCGCCCCACCGGGACGACCGCTCGTCTGCTCGGTCGCCATTCGACCGCTCCTTTCGTTGAGTGCTGAACGGTTCCCAACGCACAGAAGGGACAAACCTGTCTGTCCGATGCATGACGCCGAGCGCCAAGACTGAGGCCCATCGCGGTAGCGGACATCCTCTGTCACGCTTGAACCGAGCTAGAGCATCTCGCGAATGGAACGGCGCATATCGCCCTCCTGGCCGACAAGCAGCATCCACGGCAGCCGCGACTGGCCGCCGAGGACGTGTCCGAACCAGCGTCTAGGCAGCGAGCCTGCAAGCAGGTTCGGACGGCGTGGGCGAACTCCACGTGTTCTGCCCGGAGTGCTGGGAGCGGGAGTTTGGTGAGAACGGGGCCCGACTCCTGCGCTCCTAGGCTTCGAGTGGCGTCTGGAGCAAGGACTTCAGACTCGTGGCCCGCTGCGGCCGCGCTGCCGAAGCGGGCTAACGGCTGCGGCTCGTTCCCAACCTGGCGGACGAGCAGCCTGGGGTCTCCGCCCCTGAGCCGTCGATCGTCAACGGAGCGTTAGGCCGGCTGCGGCTTGAGCGCCTCGCCCAGGTGCAGGTCGAGAAGACTCTCGCCCATCGCCTTGGCGCGGCTCGCTGCCCTCGAGTCGCCTTCTCCGGCGGCGACGATCGAGCCCTTCATCAGGATGTGCCACGAGTGCGCGAAGGACTCGGCGTCGCTCACCCCCGCTTCTTCCGCCAGCTTGGCCACGACCGTGCGGATGTATTCGAGGTGCGCTGCGCTGGCCTTGCCGACTGGGGTTTCGAGATCACCGGTCTCGAGAAGGACGTTGATGAACGAGCAGCCTTCGAAGTCGTCGCGATGGAACCACTCGTCGAAGACATCGAAAATGGCCAGCAGTTGCTCGCGGGGCGTTGATCCGCGGCGTCTCGCCTCGGCCTCGACGAACTCCCGCGTCCAGCGGTGCTCGCGTTGCTGCAGAAACGCCAAGACAAGGTCATCCTTCGATCGGAAGTGCCGGTAGAGCGTGGACTTCGAGACGCCCGCAGTCGCGAGCACCTCCTCGGTACCGACGGCCCGAATCCCCCGGCTCGAAAAGAGCTTGTATGCAGCTTCGAGGATTCGGTCGCGAGCGCTCGCAGGTTCGCCTACACGGGTTCGCGCACCTGATACGTCGCCCCACGTGAGGCTCTCCGGCGCAGGGGTACCGACAGTGACGGTCGCGGCATCCGGAGTATCCATCTCGACGCTCGTCACGAACCCGGCTTCACCGTTTCGCCCAATGCGTGCACCGAGTTTCGGAAGCGTCGCGCCGAACCAGTGCTCGACGGCCCCCGAGGCGTATCTCACAGTCACGCGCTCGCACCTCGCCATCACGCCCCCCACATCGAACAGACAGGTCTGTTTCCCCAGTGAGGATAGCGGGTAGCCACGATCTTCACACCAAACGCAAAGGAGACCCGAGGTGCCGGAGATCAGCAGCCCGAAAGAACTGTTCCTTCACGAGCTCGGCGACATTCTCTACGTCGAGCGCAAGCTCGCCGACGAGACGTTGCCGAAGCTCATCGAAGAGGTCACCGACGACGAGTTCAAGAAGGGGCTCGAGACTCATCTTGAGCAGACGCGCGAGCACGTGATGACCGTCGAAGAGGTCTTCGACATCTTCGGCGAGACCCCGCACGAGGAGGAATGCGTCGGCTTCGAGGGCCTCAAGAAGGAGCACGACGAGCTGATCGAGAAGTCGAGCTCGTCGCTCGTCGACTCAATCGACCTCGGCGCCGCGGCGCGCACCGAGAACTACGAGATCGCCGCCTATGAAGGCTTGAGGCGCATGGCGAAGGCCCTCGGCGAGGACCGCGCGGTCGATCTCCTTGACAAGAACCTGGCGGAGGAGAAGGAAGCTTTTCGCGAGGTCGAGAAGATCGCTACGCGAGTCAGCAACGAGTCGGTGAGCCAGGCGGTCACGTCGAGCTGAGCCGAGGATAGGCCGAACTCTCTCCGGCGAGTCCCTGACGGTTCGCAAGTTGAGGCCCTGTCACGTTTGGCGGGGCCTTTCGCCGCTCGCTTTGTCAGCGCTCGCCATTGTCTCTCACCGTTTCCGGCTGCCCAGTCGCGGGTAGGCGGACGGACTCAACAAGGAGGTGCCTGATGATCCGTCGCATCGATCGGGTCGCTACCGAATTGCCGCCGCCCACGGATCCCGATCCGGCCGGCGCCGCAGCAGTGCAAGAACTCATGGGTGGACGCTTCGGCGAGATGTCGACGTTCATGAACTACACGTTTCAGTCCTTCAACTTCCGCAACCGTCAGGGAGCTCGCCCCTTCTACGACCTCGTCGCGAACATCGCGGCGGAGGAGTTCGGCCACATCGAGCTAGTCGCCGCTGCCATCAACACGATGCTCACGGGGGCAACGCCGACGAACGGACGCACGGGCAAAGCGCCGCTCGCTGCCGTCAAAGGGATTGGCAACCCGCACCACTTTCTCGCAGGCGGCCAGGGCGCACTTCCCCAGAACTCACAGGGTCGTCCCTGGACCGGGGACTACGTCTTCTCTTCCGGCGATCTCATCGAGGACCTGACCCACAACTTCTTCCTCGAGACCGGCGCACGGAACAACAAACTCAAGGTGTACGAGATGGTCGAGCACCCCGCGGCCAGAGCCCTTACCGGCTACCTCCTGGTTCGCGGTGGCGTTCACCAGGTCGCCTACGCACGAGCAGTCGAACGCCTGACCGGGGCCGACCTCACCAAGCTCTTCCCCGCACCTCGGATCCCCACCGAGAAGATCCCTGAGTGCAAGCCACACATCGAGCGCGGCGATCACCTCCGGCTGTACCGGTTCTCTCCGAACGACTATCTCGAGCTGTCCGCCGTGTTCAACGGCCCTCATCCCGAAACGGGCGAGGAGCTCGTTGTGGTCGATGAGGCGCCCGACGGCGTACCTGCCCACGATCTGCCGTCCCAGCCGGCGGTCTTCGCTCCTGACTACGCACCCGAAGAGATCGCGGAGATCGCGGAGAAGCTCCGCGTTGCCGCGGGTATGTCGAAACAGCCGACGGGTGAAGTTGCCAACGGGGGGCGTTCGTCGAAGCGAAGCACGACTCAGAAGGCTCGCGCCGCTTCGAGGAAGTAGCGGCGCACGTGATGAGAACGATCGAGGTGAGCGCCGGTTTGACCATCCTCTTCGCGTGGGCATTCCATTTCCATGGATGACCGATGGCTGAGCATTTATTTGCGCGACCACCATGCGGCCTCCGCCGGGGGCGTCGCGCTCGCATGGAGAGTCCTGGGCTCGAGTCATCCACTCGCGGAGGAGATCGCAGGCGACCGCAAGACGCTCGAGAAGCTCATGCGCGAGCTTGGTGTCCCGCCCAGCGTGATGAAGCTTGGTTTCGTCCGCACTGCGGGGTGGCTGGGTCGACTAAAGCTGAACGGGAGACTCTTCAAGCACTCACCGCTCAGCCGGATCGTCGAGTTGGAGACGCTCGTCGTCGGTATTCGGGGGAAGGAAGCCCTGTGGGCGGCGCTTCGCACCGCCGGCGTCAGGCTTCAGGGTGTCGACCTCGATGCACTCATCGAGTCGGCTAGGAGACAGGCGAACGAGGTCGATGAGCAACGGCTGATCGCAGTGGCCGACGTGTTCGACCGAAGCCGGACGCAGCAGGCGCAGGAGGCCGCGTGACCAGCGAAGCGCGAAGCACGCCCATCCCGGGACCAGATCCCGGTATTCGTATCCCCGTGCCCGAACCACCGGGCACCGACGTGATTCCCGCACCAGCGCCGGACCCGGAGCCACCGGATGTGCGGCCATCTCCGGATCCGCAGATCCCGCCCGACCCCAGCCCACCGGAAGTGCCTGACCGCGGCGTCTAACCCGGAACTGACGAATGGCACACGTGTCGTCGCTAGGTGGGGGCTTGAGGGCGTCCGCGCGGCGTGCGATTTCGACGTCAGCTTCGCTTCGGCTCGGCCGGGATCATCGTCACCTCGCCGTTCTCGTCGACCGAGACGACGTATCGGTTCGCGCCGCGCGCTCGAAACCGACTCAGGACCGACTTCTTCTCGACGACGATCGCGTGGGTATCCGTGTGCGTCTCGACTTCGAAGCCCTCCTTGAGCTTGGACTCCAAGAACGCGTCGAGAGCGTTCTTCCTTCCACCCGTCGGATCGATCTCTCCCGCCACCACGTCTTCCCTTCGAGGCTGAGACCCAAGCGCCAGCGAGCAACGCCCTGACTCGTTCTTGACGGCTGCGCAGCCTACGAGTCGGAGATCACGACCAACCGAACCGGCACTCCGTCCATGCTGCGCTTCGATAGGTCGGCTGTCGCCTTCGACTCGACGAGCCCTTCTTCGTCTTCCGGCCGCACCGCGACCACGATCTCGTCCGCGGCGAAGGTCGCGAGCGCGTCTCGGATCGCGAGTTCGACGTCGGCTTCCCCAGCGACAGCCTCCACCGTCTCGCCCGGAAGCTGCTCAGCCGTACTGGCGGCCACCCGCTCCGCATGACTGAATGCGCGCTGATCGTTTGCAAGCCAGTCCAGGACGCCCTGCCGGACGACGGGCACGACGACCTTGATCTTGTCGGCGTCGCCTACCTGGGCGCGGAGGGCCGCTTCGGCATGCTCAACGGTGCTAACGACCAGAACGCTTCGCATGCATCAAGCCTAGCCCGACCTCGTGCGCCTTAAACGCCCACCGCACGCCGGTCTTGAGTTACTCCTGGCGGCTCTCCCCTCCCAGTAGCTGATGCCACTCGTCCGCTTGACGATGAGGTCGTCGTCGTTCCCCGTCCAGATAGCGATCTTGTTGCTGTCGGGATAGAAGCGTCGTCTCCGCCGCGGCAGAGGAGGGCGGCGCGCCGTGGGCCGGCTCAGTCTGCTTCGGGATCGTCGACGTCCGGCTCGGAATCCGGCACACCGCCGGGCTTCCCAGGTTCCTGGGGCTCCGGCCTCTCGATCTCCCCCGGCACCTCGTTGGGATCCTGCGCGTCTGGACGCTGCGGCTGCTCGACGGGCGGGTTCTCGACCTCGAGCCGAGCGCCGAGCGCGTCTTTTCCTCCGACGGACATGTGGACCTCCTCGTTCGGGGCCATCGTGGAGAGAAGGTTGTCCGCGCATCGCCGAGAGCAAACGTACGCTGCGTGGGTTCGGTGTCGTGGGAGGGCGAAGCGGAATAGCCCGTCGAGATGCTTATGCCATGGGCGGCTTGTCCTGGTTCGGCTCGGAGAGCCGGAGTAGGTCGAGGAGTTCACCGATGTCGCGGTCGAACTGCGACGGGTGGCGCATGGCGATGTCGCGGTTCAGCGTGTACTGGTTTCGTCGGCCGATCCGCTCGCGGTTCACGTAGCCGGCGTCGACGAGATCGGTGACGATTCTCTGGGCCGCACGCTCCGTGATTCCGACCGTCGTCGCGATGTCTCGCAGACGAGCCGCAGGGTTCTGCTGAAGACAGAGCAGCACTTGCGTGTGACTCGTGACGAAATGCCAGCGCTTCTGGGATTCAGGACTTGACATACCGGATATAAATATCGTACTTTCTGTTTCATCTTTAGCCTAACACCTCGGACAGCCGGGTGGGATCGTGATGGCGGTCGTGCAGCCCATTCGAGACAGGCGTCGGAAGTCACAAGTCTGGGTGAGGTCGCCGGGCCGGCGTGAGATGCACTGGCTCGATTCGGACAACGAGCTCATGCGGGTCCCCGTCGGTGAGACCGTGGTTTGCTGGGGGTGCCGTTGGCTCCTGCGAGAGCGCATCGAGAGCGAGGGGCACGTCTCCGTCACGCTTGAACCGAGCTAGGGCATCTCGCGGGTGGAACGGCGCGTATCGCCCTCCTGGCCGACAAGCAGCATCCACGGGCAGCCGCGACTGGCCGAGGACATGTCCGAACGAGCGCCTAGGCAGCGAACTTTGAGATGCGCGATCGTGCGAGCCATGGTGGACGCCAAGCTCTGGTGCGCTGAATGCCGCCGTGAGCCTCGCGATGACGAGAACGCCGAGGACGATTGACGCGCAGGTTCGGACGGCGTGGGCGAACTCCACGTGTTCTGCCCGGAGTGCTGGGAGCGGGAGTTCGGTGAGCGCGACGCCCGCCCCCTGCGCCCCGAGTCTCAAGCTCGGTCGTCTAACCGGGGCTCGTACTGATGCCCCCGTTGAAGAGCGCAAGCACGAACGCCGTGACTACGACTGAAAGCGTCAGAAGTCTGGCCTTCATCGCGATCCCCCTCTCGAGTAGCTGTACCTACCCGACGGAGGACCTAGCTCACGTCTTCCCGATTACGTGGTTTCGTCGCGGTATGCGCCTGGGAAGACTTATGTGCGGCCCTCGGCGGGCTGCTGGGTGGGGTTAGCGCTCACCGAGGCCGCATGAGGATGCACAGAGTGCGGGGATCTGCAAGCCTCCCCCGCTTGGCGTCGGGTCTTCTCCCCCTTCCCCGGACGCGACGCCTCGCCCGGATGTCCGCCTCCGCCGCACAAATGGCTTAGGAGGCGGGCATCCGGCTCCTCCCGCCACCCTTAGGTGGCTCGAGCTTCACGACCGTGTACCCGTGTTCAGCCTCGACACTCTCGACCGTCCAATCCTTCCCGTACATCGTCAACTTCTCCCGATGTTGGGACACCAACGACCAGGCCCCGGCTCGACGATCACGCTCACGGGGGTGGGGTGGCCTCGCGCCTCTTTCTTTTCGCCTGCGCGCGTGTGCGCGCGGGGCGAAGCTCGGACTCTCGTGCGGTTGGCGTCCGCCACCAGGCCCCGACCAGACGAACACGGTCATGGGGGTGGCTGGTGGCGCGGGGTGGGTAGCCCGGCTTCCTTGGCGTGCGCGAGGCATGGCGGGCGAGCAGCAGTGAAAATCAGCCCATGGAAACCATCAATCTCATCAGCGCGCTGAATCTCGAGGGGAGAATCGACGTTTCGCGCGCCCTAGGGTCGACGACGACTCTGATGTTCGTCTACGACCTGGCGAGCGGCCAGAGCTCATCCCCGTACCACTACGAGTACGAAGAGGAGTGGCTCCTCGTGGTTGACGGCGCGGTCGTGGTGCGGACACCCGGCGGCGAGCACACGCTGGAGCGCGGAGACCTCGCCCGCTTTGCGCCCGGTCCCGCAGGTGCGCACAAGATCATGAACCGGAGCGGGCAACCGGCCCGCACGCTGCTGTTTTCGAGCTCGCAGGCGCCGGCGGTCTCGGTCTACCCGGATAGCGACACGATCGGCGTCTGGTCCGGAGACGAGGAGAACGACCTCGTCTTCAGGAGGAGCACCGCAGTTCCGTGGGCGTACGGCGAAGATGGGTGGGACCGGGCGGACTAATCGCCGACCCCCGCTCCCAGGGCCCCGCCCAACGAAGGTGCCCGCGGGGTGGGTAGCCGTCGCACTTTCTATTTCGCGTGCGCGTGCGTGCGCGCGATGAAACATGGGGCTCGGCGACGAGCGCCCCGAGCGGGCCCCGCCGAGGCTGAACGTGTGAAGGGGGAGGGTGTCCCCGGCAGCCGTCGTGCGCTGAGGCCTCCGATACGCAGAGCCGGACATCAGCCCTCAACGCCGCTCTGCGTCTGGGGTTTCCATGCTACCCCGCGTTGACCACGAAGCCGACCTCGTCCGTGAGCAGCGGCTTCGTCGAGCGATGGGGCAGAGCCGAACGTTGCGCAAACCACTCACTGTTGGTGGCGCCCGCTCTCGACGTGGCCGGACCCCGCGTACGCGATTCGTCTAGGGGTCGTGTCAGCCGCCTGCGACGGCCCTGCTCAGCGCGTCCGCAGTTTCAGGGCCGACTATCCCGTCTGGCGACACGCCGTTCGCTTGCTGGAAGGCAATGACTGCCTTCTCCGTGTTCTGACCGAATGTTCCATCGGGACTGCCGGGGTCGTAACCGGCTTTCGTAAGAGCACGCTGGAGCTCGGCGATGAGCTCGGGATCGGTGCTTACGGTGAGGTCGCTCTCGCCGTCGCTTTCACCGCGCTGGAGCTTCATGCCCTCGGGAAGCGTGAAGGTCGGGACGTTCTCGCTCGGCGCGGCCGCCGGCGGCGGGGTGGGTGTCGTCGAGGGCGTCGTCGGCACCGGGTCGGTCTCCGTGGGCGTCGGCGTCGTGACGATCGGGGACTCCGGCGCCGGTGTCACCGTCGGCTCTGCGCCATCGCGGAGGAGAAGGACTGCCGCCGCGGCGGCGAGCCCGATCAGCAGCAGAAGCACGAGTGCGGCGACGGCCCTCCGCCGTTGGACGGCCGCGCGGCGGGCCTCGCTGGTGGCGACCGGTAGAGCCTGCGCAGGGCTCACGGCGAGGCCGTCCCGTTCGGTGTGGCTCTCCGGTGTGCTCCGTTCCTGGCGAACCGGCGTGGCGCGTCGCTGCTCGGCGAGCTCGGCCGCGTCCGCGCTCCAGTCTCCGCAATGTGGGCCCCATCGCCCGAGCGCCTCGCGAGGGGGAGGGCTGGGCTCGGCCGACTAGCTCTCAGGCCGAAGCGGCGTACCGCGACTTCGGCACGACCACTGCACCCACAGGCGGAATCGCAAGGCTGCGGAGGTCGACGACGCCTCGCGCAGCAGCCGCCGCTGACCCTCGTCGAGGGCTTCAACACGCTAACGCGGAACAGCCTCACGTCCGTGCTCGGTGACCGGGCAGAGCGTCAGCGAGACAGTCCAGCGCCAACCACTGCGATGTTGTGTTCGGCACGTCCGTCAGCCGATCGCCGGCCGGCGACTACGGCGCGGACGTGAGAGGGTCTAGCCAGGAGGGGACCAGTCCGCACGGAGCGACGCCACCACGGCGAAGACGACTGCGGTCACCGGGACGGCGAGATAAGCGCCGACGATGCCGAAGAGGGAGGCACCCGCTGCTACCGCTAGCAAGACCACCGCAGGGTGAAGGTCTACGGTACGGCTCTGGATGATCGGCTGAAGGAAATTCCCCTCGAGGAACTGGACGGCCAACACGAGCGCCAAGGCGGCGAGCCCGATCTTCCAGCCTCCATCCGCGAACGCGACTAGAACGGCGACAAGGCCGGAGAGAAACGCACCGACGAACGGTACGAATGCGCCGATGAACACCAGGACGGCGAGGGCGAACGCCACCGGCACCCCGAGCAGCCAGAGACCGACCCCGATCAGCGACGCGTCGAGGAAGGCGATAAGCGCCGTTCCTTGGATGAATCCGCTCAGCTCCGCCCACGCCTGTCGTCCGGCGCGGTCGATCGCCGGCCTGCTCTCCGGCGCGAAACGTCGGAGGATCCACGCCCACAACGCCGCCCCATCTCGAAGGATGAAGTAGAGGGCTGCGACTGCCAGTATCACGCCGCCGACAACGGCGAGACCCGTCTGGACTCCCGCGACGGCATACCCGAAAGCTTCGTCCGAAAAATCCGCAAGCGATGAGCTGACGTCACCGGTCCCCTCGAGAGAAAGGTTGAACGGCTCGCCTTCGAGTCGCTCTACGATCTCGTCCTTCGCCTGCGATAGCGAGTCCACAAGCTCGTCGTACTGCGCGAGCACCGAGATCGCCACGATCGCGATCAGCCCCGCGACCACCGCGAGCCCGAGCAGGAGCGCGAGGGCGGCTGCCGGTCGCCCGAGCCGCCTGTGAAGCATTCCGGCTATCGGCGCCAAGGCCGGTGCGATGGTCAGCGCGAACATGACCGGCAGCACGATGACGCTGAAGTAACGGAGCACGAAGAGCACCGAGAGCGCCGTTGCGGCGCAAACGAGTAGCCGCCACGACCAGCTCGCGGCGCGTTCCAGGCTCGTAGGTACCGGGGGTAGATTCACTTGCGACAGGAGTCTCGCCGACGCCCGCCTCGATCGCTATGTGCCGATCCCGCTCCCGGCCCTGACTCGACGAACACGTTCGCGGGGTGGGGTTGCCTCGTACCTTCTATGCGCGTGCGCGCGCGTGCGCGGGAACAGATCTGGAAGCCACCTGCGGGAGGCGGTCGTTAGTGCGCGTCGAGCGCAGCGGAGAGCCCGGGGCTGGGTGGGGAGACTTCGTCCGGTCGTCCGACGTGTCGACACAGCTCGCCGCCGACGACCTCGTAGTGCCCGATCTCGCCGAGCGGCGGCGAGTACACGTGGATCGTCACCGCGCCACGCTCATGGTCGACTCGGTGAATTCCCGTGGCTGGCGCCGAGAACGATTCGCCGGCTCCGTAGGTATGGACGCGACGCGGGCCGCCCCCGACGACGAGCGCCTCGCTTGAAGCTCGGCCCTCCAGCACGTGGACGCCGACGCACGAGCCCCCGTGGTCATGGAAGCCCGTGTCCCGAGGCTCCCACCACGTGTTGAGCCACGCCTCCGAATGCTCGTCGCGCCACAAGAGCTCGAACGACCCTTCGCCGCCGCGCTCGAGGGCGCTCAGCTCGAGACGTTCCGCCACGGAGCGCGCGAGGGCCATGCATTCCTCGGGAGTGAGGTCGTGATCCGAGATTGTCGGTGCTTCGATGCGGTCGAGATCGGCCACGGCTTCATTCTGCATCGAAATTCGGGATGGGAAGAGTCTCCTCAGCACCTTTCCATTACACGTGCGCGCGCGTGCGCGCGAGGGATCGGGGCTCGCGCGCGAGCGCCCCCCCGCAACCAGGCCCCTACTCAACGAACATGCTGATGGGGGGTGGGTGCCCCGCACCTTCTACTGCGCGTGTGCGCGCGTGCGCGCGCGAAGGCGGCTCACACATGCGACCACGCGCGATCGGACTAGCGACTCTCGCCTTCTCGCAGCGCAGGTCGCCGGGCCTAACCGCGTCCGCTAGCTAGCCGAAGACACGGCTGCCGTGATTCGTGTTGCCGACCCAACACTCGAGCGGATTACAGGAGATCTCCCCCCATCCGCGCCATCGCAAATAGTGCCCGAGAAGCGATAGACGTGGCGCAAGGGTGCATCCCCGTACCGGTGGCTCCGTTTCCCCGGGATCCGGACAACTAGGAAACTCGGTCAGCATGACCCTCTTCACAGTGCGCGTCGGAAGGCCGATGATCTCGCGGCGCTCGGATTTGCTTGTCGGGATGCCGATGTAGACGTTGTCGTCAGTGATGCCAAGGTAGTAACCGCATCGTGATGCCTGCACCCGGAGTTCGTCGGTTCTGTCGAATCGGCACTCACCGTACGGCTCTTCGTCATTCCATACGTTGCCTGCATAGAAGCGGGCTGGCGGATCGTCGTAGCGAAATGCCACTGCCACGAGGACGACCACCGGTATTGCCAAGAGCGCTAGGTAACTGCCGCGCTTCTGGTGAATGTGCCAAAGCCCAAGAACCAGAAGGATCGCGACCGGCCACGCAAAGCCCGAGAGAGTGATAGGTGCCAAGACCAGCGCGACTAGACAGAGAGCCAGCATCGTCACGTACGACCAGGGCGCCTTCACTTTCGTCAATATCAAGAACAGCACGAGGCTTAGGACTAGAACCAAGATAACCTCGCGAGCCCCGACTACTAGCAACTGCTCGCGAGGCATGACATCGAGGCCCTGCTCAACGGGAAGGCCCGCTTGCCGGAGGCGCAAGATCGACACCATGCCCCCGATGGCGTAGACGACTCCGACGCCAACTACGGCACTGATTGCAGTGCCGAGCGGACCAACCTCCTTGATCGCGTCCTTGAGAGCGCCAAGTTCTCCCGGCGGCGTATCTCCAGCACCGGCCGCCAAGAGCGCCTCACGTCGCCCTTGCTCGTCTTGGCCCACAACGAGAATGACGTTCGCCCCGCGACGGTCTTCCCCTCTGGAGCCTTCGGGCGGGACGCGGGGATGGGAGCGCCGCGGCCCCAACAGCCAGCCGTGTCCGAAAGAGCGTCTAGGCAGCCAGCGCGAGGGGCGTCAAGGTTCTCCTAGGGCCGGGTTGCGCCTGGCCGGCACCGTTCGGCCACCCGGCTTGCAGGCTCCGCGACGCGATCGCTGGGCGAGGGCGTGGTGGGTGGCCGCGTCCGAGGCCCGACATGCATGATCGGGGGTCGCGCGGAAACCTCGATGAACAGATGCGTCTTCGGTCTGTGTCAGACCGATGTCAGATCTGGCCGGACTCTCACGCGACCTCGGCGAGTGCCCGTGCCACCGTCGCTCGAGCCTCCGGCTCCCACAGTTCGACCTCAGCGCGGACAGCTTCGTCACCTCGTTCGACGAAGGCGCTGATCGCCTGCGCGTACGAGATCGCGAAGATGAACTTCATCTCGCTCCAGCTGAGAGCTTCGACCTCGGCGACAGTGCTTGGCATCCGCGGTTCGGCGACCTCGGCCTCACCGACTCGACCGAGACCCTCGCGGAGCAGCGTCTCGACCGCCTTGATCCGAGCACCGTGATCCGGAACAGAAATCTCCTGACGGAAGCCCTTCCCGCACTCGGGACAGGTGCATGTCGCCCAGGACTCCCTAGTCGTGTTGGTGGCGGCCTCGAGGAGCACGCGACGGATCGTCTCGACTTCCTCCGCGGCGGCGAGCGCAAGTGCTGGCCGTACTGACGACGGGCGACCGGAGCTGTGTGATGTCACCTCGACCGGCTCCGCCTCGGCAATCACGGGCGCCCGCTGGCGGGCGCTCCGTTTCTTGGTGTGGTCGCCGTTGAGGACCGTCTCGCGTCCGAGTTCAGCGGCGAGTCGCGCGTGATGTTCGCAAAGGTCCCCAGTCGCGGAAACCGATCGGCACGTGCCGCCGTCGCGGAGCTTCGCGGCGCAGAGCGGAGTCGAGGTGCTGATGGGTGAAGTGTGACACCTCCTAGTGCGCGTGCACGCGGCCGTCGCGGCCGAGAGTCGCCCGCCGCGCTGCGGAGCTTTCGGATCCGCGGCGTGTCGAATATGCGAACGGGTGGTGGAACACGTCGAGGGGATTCTCGTCTCGTTCGACGACCAGAGCAAACGTTGCACCTGACCGTTCGTCCGACACGAGTACGGAAGCTCGGTCCGTGCCTCGACTCCAAACGAGAGTGACGCGGACACCGCTGCTCTCGCGTTCCTCGAGCTCAACGACGTCATCGGTTGCGGTGTGAGTGATCGTCATCAATGGCTCCTTTATCGCGATGGAGAGCGGGTCTGGCCGGCAGGACGTTCGGCGCCCTGCCGGCCAGGTTGAGATTTAGCTGGCCGCCTTGGCGGCCTTGAGGATGAGGTCCGTGGTCGCCGCGGGCTGCGAGACCATCGAAACGTGCGAGGCTTGGACCTCGGCGATAGTCGCACCGGCTCGCTGGGCCATGAACCGCTGAGTGGCGGGCGGGATTGCGCGGTCTTCCGTTGCGACGAGATACCACGAAGGGATCGTCTTCCAGGCTGGCGGGCCTGAAAGCTCTTCGAGGATCCCGAGCTCGAACGGCCGCTGAGTCGCGGCCATGATCGCAGCCGTCTTCTCGGAGACGTCCTGAGCGAAGATCTGCCGGAACAGGCTCGGAGTGATGTAGCTGTCGAGTCCACCGGGATAGGGCCTGACCGTCAGCGTGGCCGGACTGATCTGGCTGCCTTCGTTCTTGAGGATCAGTTCGATCTGCGTCTCGCCCTCGTCCGGTGCGAATGCCGCGATGTAGACGAGCGCTTTGACGTTCGGGTTCCCGGTCGCGGCGTTCGTCAAGACCATGCCTCCGTAGGAGTGGCCCACGAGGACGATCGGGCCGGAGATGCTGGCAAGCACGCTGCGCAGGTAGGCAGCGTCCCCATGGAGGCTACGCAGCGGGTTGGCGACTGCGAGCGCTGTATAGCCCTTCTTCTGCAACTTCTCGATGCTGTCGTTCCAGCCTGATGAGTCTGCCCAGGCGCCGTGGACGAGCACGATCGTCGGCTTCTGGGCCTGGGACGTGGCGGAACCGTCGGCGGTCGCGACCGCGCCTGCGGCGATGCCGACCGCGACCGTGACTGCGATGACGAGTGCGGCCAGGTTGCGGCGGTGTCTTGGATGGGTGAACGTGTTCATGCGAGTGCTCCTTCGGGGACGGCCGACCGGGCGGCCTGAGCGATCAGGCTGGCGACGGTCTCGGGGTTGGAGACGTAGACGGCGTGACTGCCGGGCGTCTCGGTGACGGTGGCGCTGGCGCGCTCTGCCATGGTGCGCTGCGCCGATGGGGGAATCATGTGGTCGTCGGTGGCCAGGGCCAGCACGAGCGGCGCTCGGAAGCGAAGCTGGGCGAAGCTGGAGGCAGTCCCGCGCGGGCCGCTTCCGCCGAACCAGGCGAACAGCTTCTGCGCGCCGTGCGCCGCCACGATCGATCCGAGGACGACCCTTAGAAGGAGGATTCCGTACGACATGACCGTGCTTCTCCTTTCGTTACGTGCTCACGGCCGCGAACTGCTCGGCTCGGTGCGCGCCGTTGATGGCGGTTGCTGATTGCGGTTCGTCCCGTCGCGCTCGGGCGGCGGGACGAACCGCGTCTTTCATCAGGGCCTGGTGTCGAGTGCCACGCGCAGGACGCTGATCGCCTGGTTGATCGCGCCCTCGGCCGCGTGCGTCTCGCGAAGGGCGTTGAGCATCACGAAGTCGTGGATGATGCCCTGGTAGCGGACGGCTGTGACTGGGACGCCGGCCTGGCGAAGCTTGTTCGCGTAGGCCTCGCCTTCGTCGCGCAGCACGTCGGCCCCGGCGGTGATGACGAGCGCCGGCGGCAGGCCGGCGAGCTGATCGAGGCTGGCGCGCAGCGGGGAGGCTGTGATCTCGTTTCGCTGCTCCTCGCTGGTCGTGTACTGGTCCCAGAACCACAGCATCCCGTCGCGGCGGAGGAAGTAGCCTTCGGCGAACTCGTGGTAGGAGCCGGTGTCGAAGCTGGCGTCGGTGACCGGGTAGAAGAGGACTTGCGCGGCCAGCTTGGGGCCGGAGCGCTCCTTAGCCAGAAGGGTGAGCGCGGTGCTCATGTTGCCGCCAACGGAATCGCCGGCGACCGCGATCCGAGAGGGGTCGAGACCCTTCTCGGCGCCGTGCTCGGCGACCCAACTGGCGACCGCATACGACTCCTCGAGCGCGGTCGGATAGCGGGCCTCCGGCGAGAGGCTGTAGTTGGGGAAGACGACGGCTGCACCGGTCCCGGCAGTGAGCTCGCGGATCAGGCGGTCGTGGGTGTGGCTGTTGCCGAACACCCAGCCGGCGCCGTGGATGTACACGATCACGGGAAGCGGTCCGACCGCTCCCCTTGGGCGAAGGATGCGAACGGACACCTCGCCGGACGGTCCGCCTGGAAGGGTGGTGTCCTCGATGTCGACGTCCGGCTTTGCGATCTCACCGGCCTGCACCTCGTCGACGGTCTTGCGACCTTCTACGGGACCGAGGTCGAAGAGATAGGGCGGGTTGGCAGTTGCCTCGACGAACGCCTGCGCAGCGGGCTCGAGGACTGTGGTCTGGATGATGGTGTCTGACATCGTTGACCCTCCTTTGGGTCTCGAAGATTTTTGGGGTCGTCCGTCAGCGGAACGGAGCTTCAGGACGCCTTTCGGAGCCGAGTCGATGCCGACGCCAGGTTGCGGCGGCGCCTTGGAAGGATGGAGGTGTTCATGCGAGTGCTCCTTCGGGGACGGCCGACCGGGCGGCCTGAGCGATCAGGCTGGCGACGGCCTTGGGGTTGGAGACGTAGAAGGCGTGACTGCCGGGCGTCTCGGTGACGGTGGCGCCGGCGCGCTCTGCCATCGTGCGCTGCGCCGACGGGGGAATCATGTGGTCGTCGGTGGACACGAGGGCGTAGCTCGGCTTGCTCCGCCACGCGGCGTCGGTGATCGTGCCGCCAAGCGCGGCGAGGCCCCACGGGACCTGCGAGTCGGCCATGAACGCGGCCTGCTCGGCGCTCAGGTCGCCCGCGAATGAGGCATGGAACTTCTCGCGGTCGAGGAGCAGGAAGCCGTCCTGCGGCGGCAGGATCGGCGGCTGGGGGCCGTCGGTCGGGAAGCCTGCGATGAGGCTGTTGACCGACTCGCCCTGGTCGGGGGCGAAGGCTGCGATGTAGACGAGTCCAGCAACCTTCTCGTGCGTGCCGGCCTCGGTGATGACGGCGCCGCCGTAGGAGTGGCCGACGAGAATCGTGGGGCCGTCCTGCTTGTCGAGGACGCGGCGCGTGGCGGCGACATCGTCTGCGAACGACACCGTCGGGTTCTGGACGACGCTGACGTTGAAGCCGTCTGCTCGCAGTAGGTTGTAGACGCCCTGCCATCCCGATCCGTCCACGAAGCCGCCGTGGACGAGGACTACGTTCGTTACCTCGGTCATGATGATCTCCTTCGTTGTTGTGGGCTCTTGCGTTGCGACATCGCACCACCAGAATCCGCCTTCGCCGGCGCTGTGTCTGTGACGCAGGTAGGAGTCTTCGGCCCCCTCTCCCGCCCGTCGCGACATTCCATCTAGGGGGAATGCGCCGGCCGGATGGCGCTGCGATGCTGAAGGCATGCGACTGCGCTGCCTGATCGTGGACGACAACGAGCCCTTCCTCGAGATCGCCGCCCCGAGCCTCGCGGGAGACGATCTCGACGTCGTAGGCACCGCAACGACGACTGCAGAAGCACTGCGCCAGGTCGCCGATCGGCAACCCGACGTCGTGCTTGTCGATATCAACCTCGGCGACGAAAGCGGCTTCGCACTAGCCCGAATGCTCGTCGAGCGCTTTCCGCGTCTGGCATCGGGTGTGGTGTTGATCTCGAGCCGGGCCGAGCAGGATTTCGGCGGCCTGATCGAGGCGAGCCCGGCTGCCGGGTTCATCGCCAAGACGCAGCTTTCGGCGCGAGCCGTGCGGGAGCTCGTTGCTAGTCGGTCGTCTTCTGGCCGCGAAGAAACGTGACGACCGCCAGGACTCGCCGATGATCGTCGTCGCTTTCGGGGAGACTGAGCTTCTGGAGGATGCTGCGGACGTGCTTGGCGACCGTGCCTTCGGTCACCCAGATCCGGCGAGCGATCCCAGCGTTCGAACGGCCCTCAGCCATCAACGCGAGCACCTCGCGCTCGCGCGGCGTCAGCTCCTGGAGGGGGTCGTCGATGCGCCTTGCCGCGACGAGCTGCTGAACGAGCGCGGGGTCGACGACCGAACCGCCTCTGACGATCCGCTCGAGCGTCTCGAGGAAGTCGTCCACGTCCGTGACGCGACTCTTCAACAAGTACCCGCATCGCTCGCCACTGGCGAGGAGACCCATCGCGTGCTCAAGCTCGACATGGGCCGAGAGAACGAGAATTCCCGTGTCCGGATACTCCGCGCGAACCGCGTACGCCGCCTCGAGACCCTCCGTCGTCTGTGTCGGTGGCATGCGGATATCGATGATCAGCAAGTCCGGCTCGTGCTCGCGGCAGGTCCGGATCGCGGCCAGCCCGTCGCCCGCCTGAGCGACAACGTCGTAACCCGAGCGCTCGAGCAGGCTGGAGATCCCCTCCCGAAGCAGCACGTCGTCGTCGGCAACCACGACACGAGTGGCGGGCGAGCTGCTCACCTGCGGAAGTATGCAATGTGGATGTTCGATGACCCAGGGCCCGACCCTTTTCCAGCCCGCGAGAGTGGATCACACTGGTGGCGTGACCGAGACGAGCCAGGACGACGCCGACCTTCGCCTCACCGAGTTCGAGGACCTGCTGACAACCGCAATCGAGAACGCGGACGCGCGCGAGGCGGTCAAGCTGCTCGCCGACGAGCAAGCAGCCCTGAGGCGCATCGCGACGCTCGTCGCAACCGGAATCGAACCGGGGTCGTTGTTCGATGCGCTCTCCAGCGAGGTGGAGGCGCTATGCGGAGCCGACATCTCAGCGGTGCTCAGATTCGAGGGGGACGGGACCGTCACGATAGTGGGGGCGCACCGCGGCCCTCACAGCCGCGGCGCGCGAGTGCACCTCGATCCGGACTACGTCGTCGGGGCCGTGTCCAGGACAGGTCAGGCCGCGCGCTTCGATCTAAAGGATTGGCATGGGGAGCCGCCGGCGGTCGCACGGGAATGGGGTGTGCACTCTGCGCTCGCAACGCCCGTGCTCGTGGAGGGCGAGTTATGGGGGGCGATCACGATTGCATCGCTCGAGGGTTCGCTCGCGGCTGGAACCGACAGGCGTCTCGCCGACTTCAGCGCGCTGTTCGCTACCGCAATCGCAAATGCACAGTCGCGAGAGGCTCTCGCCGCGCTGGCCGCAGAGCAAGCGGCTCTGCGCCGCGTCGCCACGCTGGTCGCGAACGACGCGCCATCGACCGAGATCTTCTCCGCCGTCAGCGAGGAAGTCGCTCGCCTCTTCGACTCGGCAGCAGGCGTTGGGAGATTCGAGGATGACTCAGCGGTCGTGTACGTCGGTGTCGTGAACATCGACATCCCGGTCGGGTCACGATGGGACTTTCAGGATGGAATGATCTCAGCGGAGGTCCACCGGACTGGGCGCCCGGCGCGGGTCGAGGAACGAGACTGGCCTTCCCTTACAGGAGAACTTGGCGCGGCGGTTCGTCGGCATCGCTTCAGCTCGATGGTCGGGAGTCCCATCTTCGCCGACGGTGGGCTCTGGGGAGCAATCGTCGTGTCTTCTCAGGATCTCTTGCCGCGCGACACCGAAGAACGGCTGGAGAGATTCACTGACCTGATCGCAACCGCGATCGCCAATACCGCGATACGGCAAGCCCACGCGCAGCTCGCCGAAGAACAAGCCGCTCTGCGGCGGGTGGCAACGCTCGTTGCGCACGACGTACCGCCCGGCGCGATCTTCGCGGCTGTGACCGAGGAAGTGGCGCAGGTCTTCTACTCGAATGCGGCCGTCTTGAGATTCGAGGACGGTGCGGCGGTCGTATTCGTCGGCGCCACAAACATCGACATCCCAATCGGGACACGCTGGGAATTCCAGGAAGGAATGGCTTCGGCGGAGGTCTATCGGACGGGACGCTCGGCCCGTATCGAGAAGAAGGACTGGGCCGCCATCGGCGGGTCAGTTGGAGAGGCGTCGCGTCGCCTCGGCACGCTGTCACATGTCGGATGCCCGATCGTCGTCAAGGATCACCTGTGGGGAGCGATGGTCGTGGGTTCTACTCATAATCTCCTGCCGCCCGACGCCGAGACGCGTCTGGAAAGGTTCACCGAGTTGATCGCCACGGCGATCTCGAACGCGACCGCCCGGACCGAGTTGATCGAGTCCCGCGCCAGAATCGTGGCCGCAGGCGACGAGGCGCGACGCACGATCGAGCGCGACCTCCACGACGGAACCCAGCAGCGGCTCGTCTCGCTCGCATTGGCGGCCCGTGCGGCCGCGGCGGATCTACCTCCAGAGAGTGGCAACGCTCGCGAGAGGTTTTCGAGCATCGCGGCTGGCCTGAGCGAGGCCGCCGAGGAGTTGCAGGAGTTCTCGCGCGGCATTCACCCAGCCATACTCTCCGACGCCGGATTACGACCTGCGCTTGAAGCACTCGCCATGCGTTCGCCGATCCCCGTGGAGCTGGAAGTGATGGCCCGGGAGCGCTTTCCGGAGCCGGTCGAGGTCGCCGCTTATTTCGTTGCGTCAGAGGCTTTGGCCAACGCCGCAAAACACTCGGAGTCGGCTCGCATTGACGTCGTGCTCATGCTGGAGAATCAGAGGCTGCTGCTGTCGGTATGCGATGACGGCATCGGCGGGGCCAACCCGGATCGAGGCTCGGGCCTCGTCGGCCTGCGCGATCGCGTGGAGGCGCTCGGCGGCTCGCTGGAGATCGAGAGCAAGCCGGGGGGCGGCACTACGCTTGTCGCAACGCTTCCAATCGGCGACGACGTGGAAGTTGACACCGACGTTGTGACCTAAGGCCGCTTTGCGGCGTCTAGGCCCGCCCTCCCGCATCCAGGCCCCGACCCGACTAACACGTTCGCGGGGGTGGGTAGGCCTCAACGCCTCTTCTACTACTACGCGTGCGCGCGCGTGCGCGCGAGGAGGAATTCGGAGTCTCGGGGGAGCAGGGGGCGCGCCTCCAGGCCCCGACGCGACTAACGCGTCGCGGGGGTGGGGTACTGCACGCCTCTTTCTATTCCGCGCGCGCGCGTGCGTGCGCGCGAGGGATCGGGGCTCGCGCGCGGCACCTTGCTTTGCCCGAGAAGAGGCCCCAGCGAAAATCCGTTGCTCCACGGGGTGGGTGGTATCGGTACAGGCCCGGAAAGCTCGTTGGGTTCCGGCACGCAAGGTCGGAGATCGCCAGGAATCCGCATGGATCCTGCCGTTGTGGCCCCTTTCCTCGGTGCTGTACGCGAGCCCAGCCCGGCCGATCCGAACGTTTAGCTCGGCTTGCGCAAGACATAGCTGTAGTAGTTACTAGCGCCGAAGAAGACGCCCGTCTCCGATGCCTGCATCAAGCGCTCGGCCCAAGCGTTCGCCCCGGCTTCTGGCATTGCGCCCGCTACCGGCATGAGCTTCCGAAAGGACTCGATCGCCGAGCGCCAGAAGTCGGCTTTGCCCAACTCGGCGAGTACGTACGAGAAAGACGCCTCCAGTTCGAGCCCGGCCGCACGGGCGAGAACTGGCATCTCACGCATGACGCGCGGGTTCGTGACGATAGCGCCGATCAAAGCTTCATCGTCTCGCTTGCCCTGATCCGAATCGGGATGGCCGAAGGTGAGTGACGCATAGTCACCGTCGAAGATGACGATCGAACCTCCTGGCTTGGCGATGCGGACGACTTCGGCGAGCATCGCCGCGGGCCGTTCAACGTGGCTGATGAGCGTGTGGGCAACAACGGCATCGAACTCGCCTTCACCAAGATCTAAGCCCTGCGTGTCGCCGATACGGAAGTCGATATGGCCTGCGAGGTTCTCACCATCAGCAAGCCGCGTGGCCGTGCGAATGAGAAATGGGCTCTGGTCGATGCCGATGACGTTCCCGGAGAAATCTGCGCGGCGGGCGATCTGACGCGCCGCGACGCCGGTGCCACAGCCAAGATCGATGACCGCCTCTGCGTCGTCGATACGCATGGCATCGAGGTACTCGTCCATCATGCGCACGAAGTCCGGGTGCTTCCCCCGCGCCTCCAGCCGGGTCGCGATGGCGTCGAGAACCGAGTCGTCCAGGCTGTCGGATACGCGATAGGGGTCGATGCTCGTCATTGCTCCTCCCGAAGTCAGGCGTCCCTGAGTAACTCCCCGAGGTCGGCTCCCTGCCGCAACGCGAGCAGACGATCAGTTCGGGTCGGAGAATTACATTCAACGAGGCGATGTGATCGCGTAACCGCGCGGCGGGCGTTCTACCTGGGGGCGCGTGGGGCCTGTGTGTGCGGGATGTCTCTCGAGCCGTTCCCGACTCCGCGGCTCGGTCCCGGTCAGCTCCGCGCTACCAGGCCCCGACCCGACGAAGGCGTTCACGGGGTTGGGTAGCCCTAACGCCTCTCTATCACGCGCGCGTGCGCGTGCGCGCGAGGGCGCTCGGTCGCTGAGGCCGGCGGCAGGCGCGCCCCAGTACCGGCGGCCCCCGCCCCAACGAGGCGCGGTCATGGGAAGCGCAACTGTCGTGAATGCGGCGTTCCGGGCTCCGCATTGACAGCCTCCACAGCGAGCAGCGCAGAGGAGTTCTCCTTGGTCTCGTCGAGTGACCAGGGCGTGCGCGTGTGTGACGGCTGGCCGGCACGGGACGTGGCGCGGCAGTCGACAACGTCTTCGCGAACCGAAACACAGCGGCGGCGTCGCGCCAGGTTGATCGCGCGTTAGGCGCTGCGTCCCGGCGGTCGCACGAGGACGGCGAGCGCGGCGGCTGCGAGCCAGCCTGTGGCGACGACGATTCCGATGCGCTGCTCCTCTCCCGGCGTTTGTCCGCCGGTCGCGAGGAATGCGCCGGCTGTCACGGCCGCCGCCGCAAGAGCGAGCAACCCAGGGAGCGTGCGGCGTACGCGGAGGAGTGCGAGGCTCGTCAACGCGATTCCTGCGATTACCAGGATCGTCGAGAGAGTAGCCGCCGTCCAGTGCGTGACCTCGGTCGAGCCGGAGATCGCGAAGCGTCCGCCAAGCCCGCATCTCGCCGCGCCGTTCGGGCAGTCGAGTCGCGAGACCGAGACGACCACGAATCCGATGCCCGCGAGAACGAACGCGAACGCAGCCGTGCGTGAGAGCGCTCGGACGAGGATGCCTGCCGGGATCATCGCTACTCCCGCGGCGGCGATCGCGAGGACCCCGAGCCAGCCGTGCTCGGCTCCGTGTGCGGCGAGGGTGCTCACGTAGTCTCGCCGATGGGAGTACTCCGGGTTGGCGGCTGCCGCGACGAGCAGCGCGCCCCAGAAGAGCGCCAGCCCACCCAGCACGAGCAAGGCGCCGATTACGACCGGGGCGCGTCTAGGTCCTGTACGGCAAACGACGTTCCGAAGCATGCTCTCGAAGCCGCCGTCGCTGTACCGCGCCTGACAGCGACGCGCCGCTGCTCGACGTGCAATTGCATCGCGAGGGAGGGTGACCGGTTCTGATTCGAGGGAGAGCACGCCTCGCCCACCAGAGCGGCTCGTCGTCAGGCAACGCGAATGCGCCGCACGAGCCTTGATCAGCTAGGCGGCGCGCCCCCCGCCCTGAACGCGTGAACGAGGTACGCGGTGTCCGCATCGGGCGCTGCGATTGCCTATCCGTCTCGGACAGCTTTCTCGGCCAATCGCATCTTTTCGATTGAGCCTGTGATCTCCGGACGCGAGAAGACCGACACAGTGTGCCCATCGACATACAACTCGGCGTCGAACCCCAGAATCGCGTCGTGTAACGGGAATGCCAACTCCGCTGTCAGGACGCCCGCCGGTGAGTCGTACATGCAATCGCCGAGGAAGAGCACGCGGTCGGGCTCGACGTACATCACGCTGGAGTCGGCGCTGTGGTCACCGCCGACATGTCGGACGCGCACGGTTACTCCGCCGAGCTCGATGTCGAGTCCGTCCCGGAAGACGAAGTCTGCTGGAGCAACCTCGACCGTTCGTGGCGAGGGCAGTTCTGCCTTGACGTTCGCTGCGTGTTGCGGCGACGCCTGGCCCGTGGCGACGCGCTCGTCGAGCCCTTCGTCGCTCCAGTCCGTTTCCAGCAGCTCGACCAAGTACTCAGCGGTCAATGCATGGGCGATCACATGCCCGCCTAGCTCGGCCCCACCGAAGACGTGATCCCAGTGGGAATGCGTGTAGACCACCGCGCTCGGGCGCTGTTCGCTCTCCGCGCGCAGACCTTTCAAGAAGTCCTGCGCATGGGCTTTCGACGATCCAGCGTCCAGCATAATTGATCGCCGATCGCCAACAACCGCACACAACGACGGACGGTCCGGCGGGCCTGGCGGCATCCAGTAGACGTGTTCGCTGATCTTGGTGAGTACGCTCATGAGTCGGAGCTGTCCGCCGTCGCGGACCGTGACCCACCCCGCCTTCCAGGCCCCAGCCCGGCTAACGCGTTCGCAGGGGTGGGTGGTGGGGCGTCACGCCTCATATTCACGCGTGCGCGCGCGTGCGCGCGAGGGAAAGTCGTGGGCGCTCGCTGGCCCCCGCCGCTGCGACGCCGGAAACTCCGCTGCTACCGCAGAGGGAGGTGGGGTGCTTCGGGGGCGGGCGCAAACCCGCAGCCTATATACAGCAATTTTCAGGATTCGCGGCGAACCTCCCAGTCTCCGGACTAGTCGGGCGGCGCGGCAGGCGCCGTCTCAACGGCTCCGAGCCCGCTCGAGTGCTCGGTCTCGGACCCCATCTTCAGACCGCGTAGGAGTATCGCCGCCAACACGGCCGTGCCTGCCGCGATGATGGCGCTCACGAGCGCGCTCACCTGGAGGCCGGCAGTGAAGGCGCTCTGCGCCGCCTCGAGCAGCTCGTCGCCGACAGCACGTGGCAGCTCTTCCGAAACGGCGACCGCCCCGCCGAGTGTCGAGGACGCCACCTCAGCCGCACCGTCGGGGACGCGGGCGGGAATCTCATCGTCCAGGCGATTCCGATAGATCGCGGTGCCGAGCGTGGCGAGGAGCGCGATCGCGAGCGCGCCACCGAGCTCCGCACCCGTCTCGGAGATTCCCGATGCCGCCCCCGCGCGCTCGGGCGGCGCCGAACCGATGATGAGGTCGTTCGTGAGCGTGAAGAGCGGGGCGAGGCCCAGCGAGAAGACGACCGACGACGCCACGAGGAGCACGACGTCGGAGTCGGCCCCGACCTGGGTAAGCATGACGAAGCCGACAGTGGCGAGAACAAGGCCGCCTGCCATTACGTCGGCCGGACTCACGCGCTTCACGATGACCGGAGCGAGCATCGCTCCGACGATGAAGGCCGCCGAGAAGGGCAGGCTCACGACGCCGGCGCGGAGCGGTGAAAGGCCCGCCACGAGCTGGAGGTACTGGTAGAAGAAGAAGAACGCGCCGAAGAGGACGAGGATCCCAAGGGTGTAGACAGCCAGCGAAGCGCTGAACGCACGCACGCGGAAGAGGCCGAGGTCGATGAGAGGCTCGGCGAGCCTTGTCTGTCGGCGAACGAACACGGCCCCCGCTGCGAGTCCGACGAGCAGTGCGGTCGTCGGCTCGACACCGTAACCGTCTCTGGCGAACTCCTTAAGCCCGTAGACGACCGCGAGGACCGCGACGAGCGAGAGCGCCGCGCTGACGAGATCGAGCCGCCCGGCTTCGGGGTCGCGGTACTCGGGGAGCACGAGCGGGCCGAGCACGAGGAGCAGCGCCATCACCGGAACGGCGAGCAGGAACACCGAGCCCCACCAGAAGAACTCGAGCAACACTCCCCCGAAGAGCGGGCCGAGGGCACCGCCCAGCGAGAACGCGGTGATCCAGACGCCGATCGCGACCGTGCGCTGGGCATCGTCGTGGAACATGTTCCGGATCAGCGAGAGTGTCGAAGGCGCGATGGTCGCACCCGCGATGCCGAGGAGCGCCCTCGAAGCGATCAGCATCTCGGCGCTCGTCGAAAACGCGCAAAGTAACGACGCGAGGCCGAACGCGACTGCGCCGATCAGCAACAGACGGCGTCGGCCGATCCGATCGCCGAGGGTGCCCATCGTGATGAGACAGCCGGCGACCATGAACCCGTAGATGTCGATGATCCAGAGGAGTTGAACACTGCTCGGTTGAAGCTCCTCGCTCAAGGACGGCACGGCGAGATGGAGCACCGTGAGGTCCATCGCGTAGACCACACAAGCGAGCGCGAGCACGCTGAGCCCGACCCATTCGCGCCGCCCCGCCTGCGGCGTCTCTTCGGCCGCCATTCCTGTCAGACGTGCGACTGGTCCGAAAGTAATCGGTGTGACAAGAACGCGGGCCTCGCCCGACACGGCGAGTGCGTGAACCGCGCAAAACCCGCAGCCTGCATACATCAATTTCAGACTTAGCGATCACCCTCGATCGAGAAGATGTTCCCGTCGGGATCCTTGAACCAGGCGACTCTGCCGCCGCCAGCGCGGGGCGAGATCCCCTTCTCGTCGGTCCCGTAATCGAAGCCGCTCTCGAGTACGCCTTCGTACTGCTCGAAGGTCACGCCGTTCGAGGTCAGCTCATCGACCATCTGCTCGACGTCGTCGACGTACCAGGTGACGAGGGTCGCGGTCGACCGACCGGCGTGGTCCGGAGATGGGTAGACGACCAGCGACTCGCCTCCACCTGACGCATAGACCTTGCTTCCGTCAGCGTCGGTCCGAATCACCGGGAGACCGAGCTTCCCTTCGTAGAACTCCTCCGCCCGTGTCATGTCGGTAATCGCGATAAACGCGTTCAGTCTGTAGCTGCTCAAGCCCATTGGTCCTCGTCGACGAGGATCTCACAATCTTGCTCGCGTGTCGGCTGTGCACGTCAGAACGCGACGGTCAGCCGGACCTCATGAGGTCGGTCGCTTTCGCCTCCACTTCCACATGCCTGTCGACGACTCGACGTACCGTCGTTTCCCTTCGTGATCCTCAGCGTCGTGCCACGCGAGCTCCCGCAACCAGGCCCCGCCCCGGCCAACACATTCGCGGGGGTGGGTAGGCCCTCAACACCTCTTCTGTTGCGCGTGCGCGCGCGTGCGCGCGAGGGATCGGGGCGCGCGGCGCGGCGCCGGCCCCGCGACCAGGCCCCGACCGATGAACATGTTCGTGGGGGTGGGTAGCCCTCAACGCCTTTTACGCGCGTGCGCGCGTGCGCGCGAGGGTCCCCCTCGCGCGTGCGCGCGTGCGGAGGGTCCCCCGCATCCAGGCCCCGCATCCTCGCGAGGGGGGAGGGTGCACGTCCCCCAGTGAGATGCACTCCTCTCCTTGACGTGAGCCTCCACGCCTCGACCATCCGCCGGTGAGCGTCCAGATCGCGGGCGGTGCGCTTCGTTGAACTCGACTCCAAGCCCGGTGCGGCTGACAGTCGTCCCCGACGAAGGAGAGGCCGAGGCGCTATGCGGACTCCTCCGCACCGAGGGCAGTTCGAGCGTCGCGGCAACTCGGTCACGCTCGCCCGTCGGTCACGCTCGACATATATGCGCACGAGTTCGAGGAGGCGCGAGGTCGTGATGACATCGCAGGCAAGCTCAGCGCTGCATTTTCCGGCTTGCTCGCGGTCGAATCTGACCAAATCTGACAAGAAGGGCCCGATCAGTGTCTCAGGCCCTTCGTAATTTCGGCTCAAACGGCTTGGTTGAGCCATGGAGCGTACCGGGATCGAACCGGTGACCTCCGGCTTGCAAGGCCGCGAGGTGCTGAAGACGGCCGAGAACGGTTGACGACGGGAGGCGTCGGATTCCGCAGAGCCATGCGGGCTTGCCGTGGGCCAGCAGCATGGACAAGCCAAGCCTAGATGTTGCGAGAATCGCACGTTCTGGCGTTTTTCTGGCGTCGCGATCCAGGGCGCGGTTTGCGCCGTCACTGCTCCCGCCCGAGTCGAGGTCCCGACTGGCTGCCAATTCCGGTGACCTCCGACCTTGGATGCCGGTGTTCATGCGGCCAGTCTCCCGTTGCCAGGTACCCCACCCCCTCGCGAGGTTCGGGGACCCTAGGAGGCGCGTCGGTCATTGCGCGAACGCCAACCTCGCGGCATCGTCGAACGAGGTGAGCTCGAACGGAACGAGCGTACGCAATCGCTCCTCGCGCGCGATGGTCGGATTCTTGAGCCCTTCGATCAGTGGGCGAGCGACGGAGGCATCCACGGGAGTAACGAGGTGAAGCCATAACGACGACAGTCTCGGCGTCAAGATCGGGACTTCGAGGATCAGCGGTCGGCGACCGCGGAGCACGGCGATCCGCTCCATCATCTGACGGTAGGTCATCAGCTCGGGCCCGCCGGCATCGAAGCTTTCTCCAATCGCATCTGGATTGCCGCATACACCGGCGAGATACCGGCTGATGTCGTCGAGCGCAATCGGTTGGGTGGGCGTCGACACCCAGGTCGGGGTGATCATCGCTGGCAGGCGGTCAACTAGGGCGACGATCGTCTCGAAGGCGGCGCTACCTTCGCCCACGATCATCGCGGCGCGCAGGATCGTCACCGGAACCCCCCCGGCGGAGAGGCGTCCCCCGGTTTCCTGACGGCTTCGCAGATGCGGTGACGCTTCCGGGTCGTCGTCGCCGAGTCCGCCGAGGTAGACGATCTGCTTCACGCCGGCGTGCTCGCTCGCTGCTGCGACGGTGTCCGCCGCTACTCGATCCTGCCGCTCGAAGTCAGGTCTGCCGAGAGAGTGAACGAGGTAGTACACGACCTCAGCGCCCTCGACGGCTCGCATGACGTCATCTGCTGAGGTGGCGTCGCCCTCGACCCAAGAAACATGCGTCTCGGCTGCTTGTGCTGAGCGCGAAACGGCCACCAGTTCGTGGTCGGAGACGAGGAGAGGGAGCAGCGCACGTCCAACGACTCCGGTCGCGCCAAAGACCGTGATCTTCATACGCCCGCCCTCGACGCGAGCAGCTCGAAGTAGCCGCGGCTGATGGCGGCGTGCAAGGGATTCTGACCCTTCGCGTACAGCGCTCCTGTCCATCTCGCCGCGCCAAACCTCGCAGCGAGGCGCGGGAAGTACTCCTCGACGAAGACGCTCAGTTCGACCCCGTCATCGGCGCGCCGCTGCGCGAGCGTGACAGACCCGCCCGCTCGCAAGGCGAGCAAGCCTCCTTTGATCGCGTACCGACACGAGACGCTCTCGTCGGAGAATGCGAGCTCGGGCGGCTCAAAGGAGAGGAGGCTCGCACCACCCAGGAGAGTGAGGCGGCCGCCATCGTCGGTCCAGCGTGCGCGCACGCCCCCGCGGGTAAAGCGGTTGACCGCGTGCCAGTACGCGATCCCAAGCCAACGTGCACCCGATTCGGAGCTTTCGACGAGCGGCTCGGAGGCACGTACGCCCTGCGTCGACTCGAACCCCCCGGAGTCGAGCACCCGCTCAGTCGTGTACCAACTGTGAAGCAAGGAGGACATGGGTAGAGAGCGGCCGATCGACCTCCGCTCAAACCTGAGCCACGACGGCGCCCGTCACGTCCACGAGCCCAGTCACGCGCCCTGCTTCGGTAACCGGGTCGCCTGCAAGGACGAGCACGAGATCCGACGCGTCGAGCCCGACCGCACCCGCTCCTCCGAGGGCGACGCGATAGCGGCTCGCGAGCGCCTGAAGCTGCGGTAGTGCCGCGTGGACGACGTCTGGCGTGACGGCAGAAAGCACAACGAGACTCGGCTGAAGAGCGTCCGCAGCGTCCTCGACGGTGTCGAGGGGCGTGTCGCTCCCGAAAAAGGCGATACGCCAGCCGTGTGAACGCAACGCTAGCCCGAACGCCATCAGACCCAGCTCGTGGCGCTCCCCTGGGAGGCAAGCCAACAGTGCCAATGGGCCGAGGCCTCGGCCCCAGCCACGGGCCAAGCCGAGCAATCGCCCGCGCAGCACGCTGGTCGAGAAGTGCTCGTGGGCGACTGAAGCCTCGCCGCGCTCCCAGCGCTCTCCGAGTTCCTCGAGATACGGAAGGATCACGTCGGTCAGCACCGTCTCGACCGTGGCCTCGGCGAGGAGTCGATCGAGCGTCGACTGGGCTCGCGGCTCGTCGAAGGCGTCAACGGCCGCTGCGAGCTCGTCGCGCGCCGCCGTTGGCAAGCGGGGGGCCGGCTCGGCCTCTGCAGAGCGAGCGGCTAGCGCTGCCGCCTCTGCCGCCGCCAACCCGCCAGCGAGGTGTTGCTGCATCTCGCGTACGCGATCCAAGTCGTCTGCGGAGTACAGACGCAGCCCACCCGGTGAACGCGTCGGGCGGAGAAGTCCATAGCGCCGCTCCCACGCCCGCAACAGTTCCGGGCTTACACCGGAGCGGCGACTGAGTTCGCCGATTCGCAGTAGACCACCTTCCGACATGCGCGCACTATACAGCATTTGTACGAAACCTTGACAGGACGAGGTGACGGCGTGTACTGTCGTGCTGTACAGATCATCGACAGGAGGTGTACAGAATGAGAATCGTGAACGTCCTCGCCGCGACGCTCGTCATCGTGGGCGCGATCAACTGGGGACTCGTCGCGCTCGCCGAGTTCGATCTCGTAGCCGAAGTCTTCGGACTCGAGTTCGGTGAGACAAACGCAGCTACGCGGGTGATCTATGGCCTCGTCGGTCTCGCCGGCGCATACGGCCTCTGGGCTCTCGTTGTGACTCGGGGCCGCGCCCTCGTCGAGCCCCGAAACGCTGCATCGGCGTCCCGCTGATGGCCATCCACCCAATCCAGAAAGGACACCCGACGTGTACCGAATGAAGACGCTCCTCGCTCTTGTGACGATCGCCGCCATCGCGATCGCGGCGCTGGGGCCAGCTGCATCGGCTCGGCCGAGCCAGCAAGCCACCATCGTCGAGACCGCGGTTGCGGCCGGTCAGTTCAAGACGCTCGCCATGCTGCTGAAGCGCGCAGGCTTGGTGGCGACCTTGCAGCAAGAAGGGCCCTACACCGTCTTCGCACCGACGGACGCTGCCTTCGAGAGGGTGCCGAAGTCCACACTGAACGCTCTGCTGAAGGACAGAGCCAAGCTGCGGGCAGTGCTCCTGTACCACGTTGTCGCCGGAAAGGTGACGGCGGCGAAGGTCGTCAAGCTCTCCTCGGCGAGGACTGCGAACGGCAAGAGCATCCGTATTCGGGTCGCTGGCTCGAACGTCTTCGCGAACAGCTCGAAGGTGACGAAAGCCGATGTAATGGCATCAAATGGCGTGATTCACGTCATCAATCGCGTGCTTATTCCGAGCGCCTGATCCGGTCGATCTCAAGAGGGGCCGCCCAGCTGGGCGGCCCCTCTATCGGACTGGCGGTCGCTCGTTCCGTGCCGTTAGGCGCCTTCGATCTCTACGCGGGCTTCGGACATGAGGTCCTAAGCACCTGGAAGATCCAGGGCAAGCGCTCTGGGCTCGTTTCCGAGGTGCGCGAATGGGTACGCGGTATATCCGCGCGGTGCAGCTCTCCAAGTTCCTCATCCATGTGAAGTCGAGCCTCTGGTTCGTCCCCGTGCTCTGCGTACTGGCGGGCGTGCTGCTCTCCTTCGGGACGATCGCGCTCGACCGCTACTTCGACTACAAGGCGCTGCCAGGTGCACTCGACGTCGGGCCGGATGCCGCGGTCGTGATCTTGACCACCATCGCTGGCTCAATGGTCAGCCTGGCCGCGCTGGTCCTCACGATCACGATGGTCGTCGTCCAACTGGCGATGGGTCAGTTCTCGCCGCGGATCGTGCAACGCATCCTGAGAGACAAGCCGAGCCAGCTCGCGATCGGGCTCTTCGTCGCGACGTTCGTGCATTCGATCCTTGCGGTCCGCGAGGTCGTCAACAACGGCGACGGCACGGGGCAGGTGCCCGGAATCTCGTTGCTAACCGCCTTCCTGCTCGTGCTCGTGAGCATCGCGGTGCTGGTCGTGTACGTGCACCACATCGGCCAGGCGCTCCGCGTCTCCGCGCTGATCGAGCTCGTCGGGAAGGAAACGCGCAAGCTCCTCGATCGCAAGTACCCCGACGCTGGCCCTGTTCTCGATACCAAGCCGGGATCACCGGCGGTGGTTGCGGCTCGCAAGTCCGGCGTCGTCATCAAAATCGGCTCGGAGGAGCTGGTCGAAGAAGCGCAGCGAGTCGATTGCGTGCTTGAGCTTGTTCCCGCGCTCGGGGAGTTCGTGCCCGCGGGTGCGCCGCTTCTCCGCGTCCACGGAGAGCTGGCCGATCTCGACGAGGATCGGCTTCACGCCGCGCTCATCCTCGCGCTGGAGCCGACGCTCGACGAGGACGTCGCGTACGGGTTCCGACTTCTCGTCGACATCGCGGAGCGCTCCCTTGCCGACTCACCGTTCCAGGACCCGACCACCGCCGTGCAGGCGATCGACCGGCTCCACGACTTACTGAGGCAGCTAGCGCGCCGGCCGATTCCTGACGGTCTCCATCGCGACGACGACGGCGAGGTTCGGCTTGCCGTGTTCGCGATGAACTGGGACGCGTACGTCCATCTCGCGTTCGACGAGATCCGCCTCGCCGGGGCCGGGTCGCCACAGGTCACGCGGCGGCTCAAGGCCGCGCTCGTCGATCTCAAGTCGTTGGCACTGCCTGACCGCGTCGCGGTGGTGGAGGAACAGCTCGACCTTCTCGCGGCAGCGACACAGACGGCCATGAAGGACGAGCGCGATGTAGAGCTGGCGCTCCGCGAGGACCGCGAGGGAATCGGCGCGGCGGCGGCGCTCGACGGGCACTAGGCGCAGGTGGGTCAAGGCCCTATCCGGGACTGGTCTCTCGTAAGCCGTTCCCTTCGGAACCTCGTTCGCCAACCACCAGAGCCGCGGATCGCGAACAATCTTCGGCGGCGAGTTTGAGTCAGGCTCGCGTCGGGGTACAGACGCGTGACCTCAAAGGAGGAACTGATGGGAATCATTGCGTTCATCATTCTTGGACTCCTCGCCGGCGGGATCGCCAAAGCGCTCATGCCGGGCGACGATCCCGGCGGGTGGATCATCACCGCCGTCATCGGCGTAGTAGGAGCGATCCTCGGCGGCTTCCTGGCTCGGGCGCTCTTCGGTGCAGATCCGATGGATGAGTTCTTCGACATCTCGAGCTGGCTGACGGCCATCGTCGGCTCGATCATCCTGCTCGCGCTCTACCGCGTTGTTGTGGGTCGGAGCGGTGGGCACGGCGCTGTCCGAACCTGAGCAACGACACGAGAAGCACAACCGTTTGAGTAAGGAGCCCGTCTTCGGGCGGGCTCTGCTCGGAAGGGAGACCGCAATGGCAGCACCGGCAGACATGGAACCGAGCAACGCTACTGACGACTCGAGGGTGGAAGCCGACCAGGTCTCGCGCCTCAAGCGCTACGACAAGCGGGTCGAGGAGTGGCTCGCGTCGCTCAAAGATGAGGCTGAACAGCGCTCCCCGGAGGTGCTTGGCGCGCTTGCCGCAAAGGCAAAGGATGTTGCCGATTACCTCGACAAAATGGCAGAGCGGGCGAGGTCGAAGCAGGAGGCTGACGATTCGAGGCGCTCGTTTCCGGCGCAAGAGACATCGGACGCCGGCGAATCGGCTACGTCAGTTGACCGAGACCCCGGATCGAGCATTACCTGACATGGATGATCCGAGCACAATCGGCCCCGGACCGGGTGTTCCTACTCCGGTACCCGAGCCACCCGGTCCGGATCTGATTCCGGAGCCAGAGCCCCGGCCGGAGGCACAGCCTCCGGACGTGCAGCCATCACCGGATCCGCAGATACCACCGGATCCCCGACCGCCGGAACTTCCGCCTCAAGATCCGCCCCCTCCAGCGAACTCATAGTGACGATCGCGATCGTGACGCTCGTGATCGCCAGGGTGTGCCAGTGGATCTGACCGAGTATCGGCCTAGCGCCGAGCCTTCGGCTGACAGCCGCTCAAGGGACGATCCGGTGCGGGTCACGCTTTCGGCGAAGTCAATTCTCGTCTGGGTGGCGATCACCGCGGCCGCGGTCCTCGGGCTGATGTTCGTGTACCTCGCGCTGGACGCAATCACGTGGGTGCTCGTCGCCGCCTTCTTCGCCATGGCGCTCAACCCCGCCGTGGAAGCTCTCGTTCGACGAGGGCTCGGCCGTGCCCGAGCAGCCGCGATCGTCTTCGTGATCGCGTTCGCCGCGCTCGGACTCCTCGGATTCCTTGTCATCCCTCCGCTCGTGACCGCGACCACAGAGTTCGTCGAGGCCCTCCCTGGTTACCTGCGAGATCTCGACGCCGGGCGCGGCCCGCTCGCGTTCCTCGAGCGTCGCTTCCATCTCGGCGAACAGCTCGTCGACATCTACGAGCGCGGCGGCATCGCGGGTCTGTTCGGCCTCGAACGCCCAGGAGCCTCGACCGCGCGAGCCGCTGCCGACACCGCTCTGGCCCTCATCGCCGTTCCGTTTCTCACGTTCTTCATGCTCCTGGACGGCAGGCGCTGGGTGGACGGAGTGCTGGATGTCATGCCGCCAAGCGCGCGTCCACGCTGGGAGCGTGTCTTTGACGGAATCAACCGCACGGTGGGTGGGTACGTCACGGGCAACCTTCTGATCAGCCTCGTGGCGGGAGTTGTCGCGCTCGTGACACTGATGGCTGCAGGAGTTCCCTACGCACTCCCGCTCGCGGTGATCGTCGCGATTCTCGACCTCGTTCCGCTCGTCGGCGCGACCGTCGCGCTCGCCGTTTGCGGAGTCGCCGCGCTCTCGGAGGGTGTCGTGCAGTGCGTGATTGTGGTAGTCGTCTTGCTCGTTTACCAGCAGATCGAGAACCACGTGCTCCTGCCGGTCGTCTATGGACGGACCGTCGACCTCTCGCCACTCGCCGTGCTCGTCGCACTTCTCATCGGGGCGGAGATCGCAGGCATCCTCGGGGCGTTGGCTGCGATCCCGGTCGCCGGGTCGATATCGGTCGTTGCGGGTGAGCTCGTTCGCTGGCGTCGTGAGGCGTCGCTCCAGCTTTCACCCGCTGTTCAGGCGGGCCTCGACGCCGATCCGGTCGAGTGAGGGCGTCGAAAGCGTATTCGGACAACCCATGGGTTTGCCCAAGTGTTAGCTCCCACAATGGAGGTCACATGCTCAGCCTCACCAGAGAGACGCAGATGGATAAGGCAAAGGACGCATTGAGGAATGTCGTCTCATACGCCGACGAAGTCATCCGAGACGAACGTCTCCGTACGGACATCCGCGCCGCAGTAGGCCACGGTGCGAAGGCAAGCGAGCGAGTAAAGAAGGACATTGATGCTGGCGGTATCAGTTCGCGCCTGGGGGCCGACAGGGCCTCCTGACGCATCATCGTAAGCACGACCGAGAACAAAAGGGCCGCATTTGCGGCCCTTTCTCGATGGAGCGTACCGGGATCGAACCGGTGACCTCCGGCTTGCAAAGCCGGCGCTCTCCCAGCTGAGCTAACGCCCCAGGCCGACGAAGTGTAGAGGCGTCTCGGGCGGGCGGCGGTAGGGTGAATCGTCGTGAGTGACCTGCCGCCGGAGTCGGAGAGGCTTCTCGCAGTCTCGCCGGACGACTTCGTCTCGGAGCGCCAGAAGCTCGCCGGGAAGCTGAGCGACGAGGGCCGATCTGCTGAGGCCGGCGCGGTCGCGTCTCTGCGCAAGCCGTCTGTGGTCGTGCTCGCGGTCAACCGCGCGGCGCGCGACCGTCCGAAGGCGGCCGAGGGTGCTGCAAAAGCTGCGGAGAAAGTCGAGACGGCACAGGCGAAAGGCGATCTCGACGGCTTCCGCACCGCGATGGGTGAGCTCGACGAGGCGCTCGACCTGCTCGGCGAGGTCGGGGTCGCACGTGTGAGCTCGAGCGGGAAGAACGCGACGGACGCGATGCGCAAGCGGGTTCACGATCTGCTTCGGCGTGCGGTCGCGACCGAGGAGACGCGCGCTGCGCTTGAAGCGCGGAGCCCTGCTCGAGGAGCAGGAAGCCGCCGGATTCGTCGCGCTCCCAGGGCTAGGAACCGGGAAGAAGAAAAAGAGCGAGCGCACGACGAAACGGACCGACGTCCGCGCCGAGCGCGAGGCCGAGAAGCGGCAGGAGCGCGAGCGGGCGCTGCGCGCCGAGCTCGCGGATGCCGAGGCTCGGCTCGAGGAGGCGGAGAAGGCGGTTCGCACGGCCGAGCGCGAGCGCGCGAAAACCGAGCGCGCCGTGGCGTCCGTCCGTGCAAAGCTCGAGCGGCTTTCCTGAAGCCCCGACCGGGCTCGCGGCTCCTAAGCGCTCGGAGGCTTGCGTGTGCCCTTGCGCTCGAGCATCCGCAGGCCGTCCCCGAACGTGCGCTCGGTGGACGCCGAGCGCGTCTCGTGCTCTAGGCGCCGCAGGCGGTCATCGAGGTCTGCGAGATCTGCCCGGCTCATCCCGCCGCCTACAGAGCTGCCAGCCGGCACCGAGCCTCCTTCGACTGCGCGCTCGCGCTCGAGGAGCGCAGCTTCGCGCTGCGCGAGCTCGTCGCTCGCGACTGCGAGCTCGGCCTGCGTCCGCGCAAACGCTTTCTCTGCTTCCTGCAGCGCCTTCAGGCGCGCCTCGATCTGCGCGAGGCGCTCCTCCGGGTCGACGTGCTCGCCGGCCGCGCGTCGCGCGAGATCCGTCTCGAGCTTGACGATCGCCGCGCTCTCGTGCGGTGAGCTCGGCCTCGCGCTTGTTCAGCTCTTGCGCCCGTGCGGCGAGGCCGATCTGCGCATGAGTCAGCGCCTCGTCGGTGCCGACCGGGAGCGGAGCCTTGCCCTTCCCGACCCTTGCGATCGCGTCCGCGAGCTCGCGCTCACGCTGCTCGACCGCAGTAACGCGCTCGGTGAGCTCGCTGCGGAGCCGGCCCAGCTCCTGTTCGGCGGCGAGGCGGATCGCCTGCAGGCGCTGCTGCTCCGTCTGGACGGAGGCAGAGGGCGTCTCTCCGCGGCCGATTCGGACCACGCGCCGATGATATGCACGGGTCGGACGTACCCGGGATCCGGAGTCTCGCTAGGCGGCGCGCTCGAGGCGCTCTTCCGCGCGCGCGCGGCGGACGATGTCCTCGCGCTCGCCGAAGCGCATGCGTGCCTTCTCGCGTCGGAGGGTCTCCCAGAGCTCGGTGAGTCTCGTGTCGATGTCCTTGACCTCGGACTGGGCGGCTTGGTCGAGCCCGTCTGCAAGGCGGTGCCAGAGCTCCTGCCGCTGTTCCGAGAGGGCTTCGATCTCGGTATGGATCTCTGCGATGGTCACGTTGTCTACAACGGCCTCCTCGCGGGCTGCATTCCCAGGGCGGAGCCCGCTCGAAACCTCACTCGTAGCCGAGCTCCGCAATGCGATCCTCGTCGAGCCCGAAGTAGTGCGCGAGCTCGTGGAGGACGGTCACGCGGATCTCCTCACGCAGCTCCTCGGGGTCCGCGAAGGACTCCTCGAGTGGGATGCGGTAGATCGAGATCTTGTCCGGAAGGAGGCCGACACCGTCGCCGCGTTCGGGCAGCGGCACGCCGTGGTAGAGGCCGAAGATGTCGGGCTCCTCGGGGTTCTCGTCCTCGACGACGACGGCGACGTTCCGGAGCGCCGAGGCGATGTGGGGCGGCAGCGAGTCGAGTGCCGCACGGACGTGATCGTCGAAGGTCATCGGTCTCCGCGTCGATGCTAGTTGCAGGTTCGGTGCGCGCTAGAGTCGCGCCATGACGACCTTCGCCTCCTCGCTCAACCAGCAGATCGGCCACGAGTTCGCCGCGTCCCAGCAGTACGTCGCAATCGCCGTCTACTACGAGGATCAGAGCCTCAAGGAGCTCGCGTCCCACTTCTACCGGCAGGCGGTCGAGGAGCGGAACCACGCGATGATGATGGTGCAGTACCTCCTCGACGCCGACGCGGCCGTGGAGATCCCCGGGGTCGACGCGCCGAAGACGTCCTTCGCCGACGCGGTCGCGCCGGTCGCGCTCGCGCTCGACCAGGAGAAGCGCGTCACCGCCCAGATCGTCGATCTCGTCGGGGTCGCCCGCGCGGAAGGCGAGCTCGTCGGCGAGCAGTTCCTTCACTGGTTCCTCCAGGAGCAGCGCGAGGAGGTCGCGTCGATGACCGAGCTGCTGCACGTCGTCGAGCGGGGGAAGGAGAACCTGCTGGCCGTCGAGGAGTACCTCGCGCGGCACGCGGGCGTTGACGAGAACCCGCTCGAGCAGGGCGCCCCGCCCGCCGCTGGCGGCGCTCTGTAGGGCGACGTGCAGGAGATCCAGCTGCGAACGGAGCGGCGGAGCCAGCTCGTCGACATCACGCAGCTCGTCCGGCGAGGCAATCGCGGGTGAGCGGGGGGCAGCAGTCCTCGTGTACGTCCCGCACACGACCGCGGGCGTGACGGTCAACGAGCACGCCGACCCTGCGGTCGCGCGGGACTTCGAAGCCGCGCTCGAGCGCCTGGTCGACGATCGCTGGCGCTGGGAGCACGTCGAGCTCGGAGAGGAGAACGCTCCGACCCACATCCGCGCGAGCCTCATGGGCCCGAGCGTCGTCGTCCCGCTCCGCGCGGACGGGTCGCTCGCACTAGGCACCTGGCAGGGAATCTTCTTCTGCGAGTTCGACGGGCCGCGCGACCGCACGGCGTACGTCTCGGTGCTTGCCTAGACATAGAGTGCGGCGTCCGTGATCGAGGTCCACGAGCTCACGAAGCGCTTCGGGTCGACGGTCGCCGTCCACGACCTGTCGTTCACCGTGGAGCCGGGGACCGTCACAGGCTTTCTGGGCCCGAACGGCGCGGGGAAGTCGACGACCCTGCGCTCGATCCTCGGGCTCGTCCAGCCGACGTCGGGTCGGACCGCGGTGCTCGGGCGGCCGTACCGCGATCTCGACCGGCCGCTCCATCGGGTTGGCGCGCTGCTCGAGACCTTCGACGCGCATCCCGGACGCTCGGGACGGAATCACCTCCGTGTACTCGCACGTGCCGCGCGCATTCCAGCAAGGTCGCGTCGACGAGCTGCTCGCGCTCGTCGATCTCGAGGGTGCCGCTCGCCGACGGGTGAAGGGCTACTCGCTCGGAATGCGCCAGCGCCTCAATCTCGCCGCGGCCCTGCTCGGCGACCCGGAGGTGCTCGTGCTCGACGAGCCTGCGAACGGGCTCGACCCGCAGGGCATCCGCTGGCTTCGCGACCTGCTGCGCGCTCAGGCGGCGGAGGGCCGCACCGTGCTGATCTCGAGCCACGTGCTCGCGGAGATCGAACAGACCGTCGACCAGGTCGTGATCATTCACCACGGGCGGCTCATCCAGCACGCGACGATGGCCGAGGTCGACGCGATGGCCGCCGGCGCGACGCGCGTGCGCAGCCCCGACGGCGTGCGCCTCGCATCCTTGCTCACGCAGGCCGGCTTCGACGTGCGCTCGCTCGGTGACGGGACGCTCGCGGTGGACGCACCCCAGGAGCGGGTCGGCGAGCTGGCGGCGGCCAACGGCGTCGTGCTGCACGAGCTCACCGCCGAGCGGGCCACGCTCGAGGACGTCTTCCTGAGCCTGACGCAGTCCGAGGAACAGCAGGAGGCTCCCTCGTGACTGCGCTCGTCGCCGCCGAGCTCCTGAAGTTCAGGACGACACGGGCGTGGATCGGCTTCGTGCTCGCCCTGGCCGCGCTCAGCGGGCTCGCCGCGGCCGGGACCGTCGGCACCGCCCAGGAGTCGCAGCTCGGCACGGTCGAGCTCTCCCGCGACATCGTTTCGAGCGCGCTCTTCTCGACGCTCGTCGCCTTCGTCGTCGGGATCCTGTCGATCACGATCGAGTGGCGTCACGGAACAGTGACGCGAACGTTCCTCGTCACACCACGGCGGGTGCGCGTCCTCGTCGCGAAGGAGCTCTGGATCGTGCTCCTCGGCGCTGGCGCTCGGCCTGATCGCGCTCCTCGTGTCCTTCGCGGTGGCTCGTTCCTGGCTCGCGTTCGAGGACTCGTCGCTCGAGGTCGACCGAGGCGTGCTCGGCCTTGCCGGCCGCGTGCTCCTGGCGACGATCCTCTGGGGCGTCCTCGGCGTCGGCGTCGGTGCGCTCGTCCAGAACCAGGTGCTCGCGCTCGTCGGAGCGCTGATCTGGATCCTGCTCGTCGAGGCGCTGATCGGAGTGCTCTTCGGGCTCGTCGACCTCGAGGGGGTCGCGGACTTCCTTCCGGGTCGCGCGCTCTCGTCGTTCGACGGGAGCGGGGAGGAAGGCGGGCTCTCGCCGTGGGCCGGCGCCGGCGTCGGCCTCGCGTGGGCGGCCGTGCTCGGGAGCCTCGGCGCCCTGCGCATGTCCCGCCAGGACGTGACATAGGAGGACTTGGCGAAACGAGCGCTAGGCCCGTTACGCCAAGCCCTCCTGAGAGTACGCTGGCCTCGTGGCCGCGCCCGTTCGCAAAGGCGAGGAGCTCGAGCTCGCCATCGACTCGCTCGCGTACGGCGGGAACGGCGTTGCGCGCCTGAACGGCTTCGTCGTCTTCGTCCGCGGCGGGCTTCCCGGCGACCGCGTGCGCGCGAGGGTCACGAAGACGAAGCGCGGGTTCGCCGAGGCGGTCGCCGAGGCGGTTCTCGATCCGAGCCCGCAGCGCGTCGAGGCGCCCTGCCGTCATTTTGGCGTCTGCGGGGGCTGCCGGTTCCAGGATCTCGGCTACGAGGCGCAGATCGCGGCGAAGGAGCAGCAGGTGCGCGACGCGCTCGTCCGGATCGGGCGGATCGCCGAGCCGCCACTCGAGCCGATCGTTCCCGCGGCTTCGCAGTACGGCTACCGCAACAAGCTCGAGTACTCGTTCACGCAGGGTGAGGACGGCGTCGATCTGGGCTTCCACCGCGCGGGCCGCTGGGACGAGGTGATAGGCATCGAGGAATGCCTGCTCACGACCGAGCTCGGGAACGCGGTTCGGCTCGCCGTCCGGGAGTGGGCGCGGGAGGAGAAGCTCGAGCCGTACAGCCAGGAGACCGGCAGTGGATATCTGCGTCACCTGGTCTATCGGGAGGGGCGGAACACCGGTCAGGCGCTCGTCCTGCTCGTGACCGCTCCCGGCGAACGGTTCGAGCCCGGCTACTTCGTCGACGTCCTCCGCCGGTTCCCGGAGGTGCGCTCGGTGCACTGGGCCGTGAACGACACGCCGGCAGAGCGTACGAACCTGCCCACGGAGCTTCTCTGGGGGGAAGACGCGATCGAGGAGGAGCTCCTCGGTCTGCGGTTCCGGATCCGCCCGGGGGCGTTCTTCCAGACGAACACCGAAATGGCGGGCCGGCTCTACGAGCTCGCGCGTGGGTACGCGGCGCTCGGCGGCGACGAGAACGTGTTCGATCTCTACTGCGGGACGGGCACGATCGGGCTCGCGCTCGCCGGTAGCGCGAAGGCGGTGTGGGGGGTCGAGATCTCGGAAGAGTCGGTGGCCTGCGCGATCGAGAACGCGGAGCTCAACGGTATCGAGAACGCGCGCTTCTTCGCAGGGAACGTCGGCCAGTCCCTCGAGGAGCTCCAGGAGCACTCCGGACGGCCGGACGTCGTCGTCGTCGATCCGCCGCGCGCGGGCCTCGCCGGGAAGGCGTTGCGGCGGACCGGCGAGCTCCAGGCGCAGCGCATCGTCTACGTCTCCTGCAACCCGACGACGCTTGCTTCGGACGTCCAGGTGCTGCGCGACGAGTTCGGCTACGGGCTGACCCGCACGCGGCCGGTGGACATGTTCCCGCACACGCCGCATGTCGAGTCGGTCTCGCTGCTCGAGCGTCCGTAACCAAGTGTCAAATTGACACTTGGCTAGGAATCGCCCGCCGTCTCGGCGCCACGGTCGCGCCAGCTCTCACGTGCGTTGCGCCAGAGCAGGTCCGCGTTCGCCACGAGGAAGCCCAGGCAGACGGCGGGTAGCGCGGGCAGGCCGAAGACCTCCCACTCCCACACGAGAACGAGCGTGAGCGCGAGGAAGCCGGTCATCGCGATCCAGGTCCACGTCGACGCGGAGGTCGAACCGCGCGGCGGCCGCGAGGAAGAGCGCGAAGAAGATGACGTCAGGGGGTCCGAGGTTCACGGAGCCGGCCTCGCCGGGAAGGGCGAACGCGACGGAGATCTCCTCGAAGAACCCCGGCTGCTCCTCGACGACGTAGCGCGTCGGGCCGAATGCCACCGACCAGACGTCCATCCACGGGACGATCACCGCGACGAGCGCCACCCACCAGAGCTCTTCGAACAGGGTGACGAACCAGAGCCCGGCGAGCGCGAAAGCCGAGAACTTCGCGACGTTCGAGGCCGAGTCGACATCGGCGAGCTCGAGGCCGACCCAGAGCAGTGCCGCGAGCCCGGCTGCCGCGATCAGCAGGTGCGGACGCCGGATGTTGACGAGCGGGAGCGCGAGCCAGACGGTCGCGAAGAACGCGGGCAGGACGAGCAGCGCGACGACCGCGAGGGCGCCACGCGAGGGAAGCTCGGGGAGCTGCTCGGCGAGGGCGCCGTACGCGACGAGCGCCGCGAGCAGGACGCCGAGCGCGCCTGCGCGGCGGCGGGTCAATACGGAGGCTGCTCCGCCCACCAGGGGCCGAGCGCCTTGAAGGCGTTCCAGAAACGGGTCTTCGAGGCCTGATCGTCGAGCGAGGCGTCGATGTCGGGCGTGACGAGCGCCTCGACCGTCGGCGTGAACCGCTGCAGGGTCCCGATCGAGTCCGTCGAGATCGGGTCGGAGAGCGGGAAGTGGAGATCGGTGGCGAACCCGGTCGCCTGCTCGCCCATGACGACGACGAGCTTCGGCTGGACGATGTGGAGCTCGCGCGTGAGCCAGGCCGCGGCGTCGGCCGGATCCTCGGTGCCGAACTTCAGGCAGTTGGTGCCGTAGACGGCCATCGGGTCGATGCGCAGGCGCTGGAGCGACTTCAGGATCGCCTGTCCCGCACGGCCGAAGAACGCGACTCCCTCCTGGATCTCCGCTGGCTGCGGCGCGTACTTCAGGAGGAAGACGTCCCCGAGCGGGTGTCCCGAGCCGAGCACCGGCACGCGCAGCTCGTCGCCAGCTCGACGAAGCTCGTCACCGAGGTCGTTGATCTCGGCGATCGCCTTCTGGAGGTAGCGCTCGTAGATCTCGTCGGTGGGCACGGCGGCTGGCACGAGGACAGGCTGATGTTCCCCGTTACCGGACCTTTTCCTTGACCTGGGCGACCCACTTCAGCGACTGGAGGTAGGCCAGCGACTTGGGCCGGCGCAGGATCTCGGCCGAGCGAAGCGAGAGCAGGAACTCCTCCGGGCCCTCGAAGCGGCGCATCCGCACAGCGCCAGTGCCGACTCCCTGGAGCACGTGCGCGTCCGAGCCCGCGCCCTGGAGGAGCCTGTACTTGCGCGCGAAGCGAAGCGCCTCGTCGTTGAAGGACTCGCGCAGCAGCCGGGCGTTGAACACCTCGAACACGTCGATCTCCGCCAGGTGCCGGTGGAGCGTCGCCGGGTCGGGGATGGCGTGTAGGCGATCGAACGGGTGGGGGAGGTAGACGAGGCCGCCCTGGTCCCGGATCGCCGCGAGCGTGTCGCCGAACGACATTCCGCGCGGGATCTCCTCCTCGAGGAAGAGGCCGATGATCTCGCCCTGATCCTTCGTCTTGACCTCCTCGCCGGGAATCACGACGAGGTCGCGGGTCGTTGCCAGCTCGACCGCCTCGAGCGCGCCGCCGAAGACGTTGTGGTCGGTGACGGCGATGCCGCCGAGGCCGATTTCCTCGGCGTGATCGAGCAGATCCTCCACCTCGATGGAGCAGTCGTGCGACCAGCTCGTGTGCATGTGCAGGTCGACGGCGATCCAGTCGCGCTCGGCGAAGGGGTCCTCCTCCTGGCGCCGGTCGCGGCGCCCTCGCTTCTTCTTCGCCAGCTCGGAATAGACCTCGTCGAGCTGCGTGGCGACGACGTCGAAGCTCTGGGTCTGCGCGCGCGCCCGTCCTTCGAGCGCGAGCCCGTCGCGCTGCGATGCGTCCGCGACGAGGGCGGCAACGGAGCCTGCGTCCGTTACCGCGGCTCCGGAGGACGCAGCCTCGAGGACCAATCGCTCCTGCCCGCCCGGCGCGGGCACGAAGATCGACGCCTCGCCGAGGGCGAGCGCTCTCTGCTCGGGGCGCCGGACCGAGCGCACGTGCGTCCGGTCGCGGAGCGCGCGGGGTATCGCCGGCCGGTACGCGAGCGGCTTCGTGTGCAGGAGGTGCAGCTCCCAGCCGGCGAAGTCCTGCAACGAGCGGATCAGCGCCCGTGTGACCGGCCGGCCCGCCATCTCGAGCTCGAGCGCGATCACGCGGCGTTTCCTTCGCGGCCGGAAGAGATCGACGTCGACTCCGATCGGCACGAGTCGGTAGTCGCCCTCGAACCTCTCGGCGGCGGCGAGCATCGTCTCCTCCGAGGTCGCCAGGAGCGCGTCGACCCGGATGCGGAGGCGATCGCGGCGCGAGCGGCGCGTGGGGTACCCAAGCCGCTCGGGGGAGAAGAACGTTGCGGCTGTGAGCGCGTGCGCAGACGTCAGTGCGAGGTACGAGAGGCTCGGCAGGCCGGGCTCGACGCCGTGCACGACGTCGAAGCGGCCGCGCTGGAGCGCGAGCAAGAGGTTCGCCCGGACGCCGACCGGGACGCCGATATGCGTGCGCCGTGAGACCGGGATCGAGGGGCCGACCGCGATCACTTCGCTGTCGATGCCCCGCTGGAGCGCCCGCCGGCCGTCGAGCAGGTCGCGCGCCCGCGAGGACGGTGCGAGCACCGTTACCTCGTGTCCCAGCCGCCGCAGCGCCTGCGCGGTCTCCGTCGACGTGCGCGTTGATCTCGTGCGGCTGCGACCACGCGAACGGCGTGACGAAGCAGACGCGGAGGCTCACCATCGGGCGAGTCTAGCCCCGTAGGGACGAGATATATCTCGCCCTACACTGGCCGCATGACCGAGGTCACGATCACGGCGCGGGCCAACGGCCCGTACAAGATCGAGGGGCCGGTGCGCGTGGTCGACGCCGAGGGCGTCGAGTTCGTCGTGCCGGAGGGAGCCGCCATCGCCCTCTGCCGATGCGGGCACTCGAGAACGAAGCCGTTCTGCGACAAGTCCCACCGGCGCGTCGGGTTCGTCGCTCGCGATCTGTCGCCCCGCGTCGAGCTGTAGGGGCGAGGTATATCTCGCCCCTACGGGCGCTTCCGCAGGACGAGGCGCTCGCCCGGTGCGAGCCTCACGTCGAGGCCCGAGCCGACGCGGGTCGCGACGAGCTCGACGTCGTCCAGCGTCGCGAGCACGCGAATGGGTCCCGGCCGCACTTCGTCGGCGCCTACGAATCGCTCGAGGATCGGAACGAGGACGAGACCGAGCGATGCGAGGATCCAGAGCGCGGCCAGGATCTTCCCCTCGGTACTGCCGGGATCGTCGCTCCAGATCACGATGATCGAGACGAGGGCGGCGAGGACGACGAGGATGCCGCTCGCGTAGGCCAGCCGGACGAGATTGGGCGCTCGCGCGAACAGGAGCGCGCTCGCCACCATGAGCCCGGCGACGAGAGCAACGAAGCCGGTCCACCCGATCCTCCACCAGTTGTCGTCTCCGCCGTCGAAGACGGACGCCCAGATCGCGTATTCGATGAGCACCAACCCGATCGGCGCGACTGCAATCGTGCCGAGGGCGATCAGAGGGCTCCGCTCCCGCTCGCGGAGGGTGAGCCCCACCACGAGCGTGCCGCCTGCGAGGAGCACGGCTGCGAGTGTCCCGATGATGCGCCCGTCCGTCTCGGAGAAGTCGCCGCGAAGGATCGCGGTGAGAGCGACCAGCGCGGCGGCGACGATGATCGCCGCCGCGCCGATCCAGAAGATCCGGCTGAGCCGGATGCGGGTCACGCCTTGGCGGCCGCCTTCTTCGTGAGTGCGTTCTTGACGATGAAGCGCTCGATCTGGTCGCGCGCCTCGTCGTCGCGGATCTGCTTGGGCGGCGACTTCATGAGGTACGCGCTCGGCGCCTCGAGGGCTCCGGAGACACCGTTGTTGAGAGCGAGCTTCGCGAGCCGGACGGCGTCGATGACGATGCCGGCCGAGTTCGGCGAGTCCCAGACCTCGAGCTTGAGCTCGATATTGAGCGGCACGTCGCCGAAGGAGGAGCCCTCCATGCGGACGTACGCCCACTTGCGGTCGGTCAGCCACGGCACGTAGTCCGAGGGGCCGACGTGGACGTTGTCGGCACCGATGTCGTAGTCGAGCATCGACGTGACGGCATTCGTCTTCGAGATCTTCTTCGACTCCAGGCGCTCCCGCTCGAGCATGTTCCGGAAGTCGGAGTTGCCGCCCACGTTGAGCTGCATCGTGCGGTCGAGGTGCACGCCGCGGTCGCCGAAGAGTGTCGTCAGCACGCGGTGCGTGATCGTGGCGCCGACCTGCGACTTGATGTCGTCGCCGATGATCGGGCATCCGGCATCCTCGAAGCGCTTCTGCCAGTACGGCTCGCGCGCGATGAAGACCGGCATGCAGTTCACCATCGCGACGCCCGCCTCGAGGATCTGCTCCGTGTACCACTTCGTCGCGGCCTCCGAGCCGACCGGGAGGTAGTTGACGACGACGTCCGTGCCGGTCTCCTTCAGGATCCCGACCACGTCGTCGGTCTGGCCAGGTGCCTTCTCGACGACCTGTGCCATGTACTTGCCGATGCCGTCGTGCGTCATGCCGCGGGAGACCTTGATCCCGGTCTTCGGCACGCTCGCGAACTTGATCGTGTCGTTCGGCTTCGCCCAGATCGCGTCCGCGAGGTCCACGCCGACCTTGCCCTTCACGACGTCGAAGGCGGCGGTGAACTCGATGTCCGAGATGTGGTACCCGCCGAGGTCGACGTGCATGAGGCCCGGGACGCTGTCCTCCGGCTTCGCGTCCTTGTAGTACTCGACTCCCTGGAGAAGCGAGTTGGCGCAGTTGCCGACGCCGATGATCGCGACGCGCACCTTGTCCTTCGCGCGCGCACCGTTCTTCGAGCCATTCGTGCTGGCCATTGGTTCCTTTCCTTTGCGATTGCTCACCGATGGGACGCCGAGCCCGTCGGCGAGCGCGGCGAGGATGACGTCGTTCGCGTTGGAGCCGCGTCGCGACGCCTCCGCATGGATCTCGTCCTTCAACTCCTGCGGGACGCGGAGGAGGAGGACGGGGCTGGAGCCTGCTAGCACTTTGCGCCGGCGCCCGCTGGGTGCGTAGGCGATACCGAAGCTCTCGGCGAGAATCCCGGCGGCGACGTCGTTGACGTTTGACTTGCGGCGCGCTGTCTCGCGAACGAGTGCCGCCTTCAATGGAGCGGGCATCCTGACGAGGATGCCCGCTCTCTGAGATTTGCTAGCAGCCAAAGTGCTAGCAGAATAGCATCACCAGCTCATATCGAGTTCAGGCGTTGCCGTCGACCGTTAGCGTGTAGGTGTTCGCCTCAGTCGGACCAGCACCGAAGATGCGGATCCCGAACAGACCTTGTTGGACGTTTCCCCCCGACATGTCAGGAACATTGACCTGCATCAGCTCGGTGGTCGGACCGCTGTTCTGTGAGCAGGACTCCGGCACCGGCACCGGACTGTCGACGCGGAAGACACAGAGGCTGAGATCTCCTCCGGCTGGAGCCATCTCGAGCGTGATTCTCGCGGTCAGGTCGACGAGCGGTGACTCATCACCGTCCTGCTCCACGAGAAGGAACCGAAAACCGTCTTCGTCGGCGGCGCAAATGCTGCCGGCTTGCACCACGTTGTCTGCGTTGGTTGAGTCGCGATCGCCCGCGATGAACCCGAGGTCCTGAAATGATCCTTCGGGATCCTCGCACGGTGACGGGGGCGGGCTTACGCCGCTGCACATCAAATCACCCTGAGCATCAAAGCCGGTGACGGAGGAGCCCTGCGGACACTTGTGGTCCGCCAGGGCGAGGTTACCCGGATCGCCCTTGTCTCCTTTCTCACCCTGCGGCCCCGCCGGTCCGGCCGGTCCTGGTCCGCCTGAAGCCCCCTGCGGGCCTTGCCGGTTCCAGGTGAGCTCCACCTCGAGGGCGGGCTTACACTGGCCCATGAGGTTGCCCGGCGGCAGCGACTTGTCGATCAGTCGCACCGTCCCGACGTTCTTCAGCATGCAGGCGGTGTAGACGCCTCCGTCTCCGGGGATCGCCGCCCACGCGACACTTCCGGCCAGCACCGTTACGACCGCGGCGGCCATGAGCCCGGCGATCACATCTCTCCTTCTCACGTCTCCTCCTCTCATGTGTCGGCGGGTGTGTCGTCCGCCTCCACGATTCGCTCGTACGTGATCGCCGCGCGGCCCGCCACCTCGCCCACCGCGTCCGCCGACTCCGCTTCGAAGACCAAGAAGCCGACCTCGTCCGAGGGGAGGAATGTCGAGCGCACCAAGCGGATCCGTCGGCCATCCGCCTCCATTCGGAGCGCCGCCTCGCTGGCGCGTGCGGCCAGGTCGGAGAGCTCGTCCGAATGAGCCCGCGACACGTAGGTCTCCAGGAGGTAGCTGGGCATGCGTGGCCGCCCGCTGCTCAGTCCAGGGTGACCTGGGTGCAGTCCGTCAGATATCGGATGGAACCGGACGCGTCGGCCACGGTCCAGAAGACACCATGGTCGCCGACGAGGAAGGCTGGAACCTGCTCCGGGCGCACGAAGACGTCATCCCTGCCGTTCCCCGCGGGGTTCGTGACGATCGTGCCCACCTGGCTCCTGCCCACGAACCCACCCCCTGAGCACCCGGGATCGAAGACGAAGAAGTTCCTGGTCACGGTGTAGGTCGTTCTCGCTGCCGCTCCGTTGAGCACGAACAGCTCGTGTGCGTAGACGCTCCGTCCGTTCGCCTTGATGTTCTGGACGAAGCCGCTTCGCAGCGGCGCATCGCCGACGGGCGTCAGCTTCAGGTGCTCGGTGTGGTAGACGGCATCCGCCCCCGCCAGAGGGGCAACCGTCGCAAAGGCAACGACCGAAGCCACGAGCGCAAGTCGGCGCGATGGTCGTCGTGCAGTCTTCATGTGGTCCCTCCTTTTCCTGCGCGGCGGTCACTGCGCGCGCTCGGTTCTTAAGCCCTTGCTCTCCAGGCAGGCCCTGAGGGCCCGGGAGGCCTTGTGGGTCCGCGTCGCCTGTGAGTCCCTCCTAGCAGGTCGGAGTGGGGACGTTCGTCTGGAACGGTGCGCCGATCTCAAGGAGATGTGCGACGGTGAACTCGACCGCGCCGCTCGCCGTGAGCCGGAACGGCACGTTCGGGCTCCCGATGTAGGCCTGTCCGGCCGTGAGCATGATCGTTTCGCAGCGTTCGCGCGAGCTTCCGCCCTCCTCCTCCTCCTCCTCCTCCTCCCTGGTCGTCTCCCGGTCGCGTGCGCGCGACGAGGATGTTCAACGTGCCCTCCTTGACCGAGATGATCTCTGGGCCGGGGTGGGTGTGCCAGACCGTCTCCAACCCCGCCGCGACCCCGACATGCGCGTTGCGCACGCGAATCGGCTCCCGGATCTTCATCTTGAAGGGGCCGTCGTCGAATTTGACGGTCGTCGTCGTGTTGGCGTCCGTCAGCACACCGAGGCTCGGCGTCAGCGCCATCGCAATGCCCGTCACTGCCAGTGGCACGATCGCCAGCGCGAAGACCGCCGCTACGAGCCGCTCCCTTCCTCGGAGCTTCCTCATCGCTCCTCCTTTCGCTCGGGTCCGAAGGAGGTTAGGTCCGCACGCACGCGGTCGCGACGTGGAGATCCACGAGGTTTGACTGCCTTGCTACGAGTCTTTGAAGCGCCGGGCGAGCTCGGTCCGTGAGCGGACGCCGAGCTTTCGGAACACGTGCGATAGGTGCGTCTCGACGGTTCGCTGGGTGACGACGAGCGCAGCGGCGACCTCGAGATTCGTCCGGCCTTCCGCTACGAGCTCGGCTACCCGTCGTTCGCTCGGCGTGAGCTTGCCCGAGGACGGTGCCCGACCCCCGATTCGTGCAACCTCGGCCCGCGCCCGTCCGGCCCAGAGCGCGGCACCCAGTCGCTCGAACTCGCTGAGGGCCTCCTCGAGCGTGGCCCGGGCGGCACGGCGCTGGTTGGCGCGTCGCTGGATCGAGCCCTTGATGAGGAGCGTCCTCGCTCGCTCGAACGGTCTCAAGACGCGCGCGTGCTCGGCGAGCGCTCGCTCCAGATGTGCAAGTGCGTCCTCGTTGTCTCCTTGCGCGGCTGCGAGAAGCGCCCGGCAACGGGCCGCCGGCGCGAGGGCGGAGGCACGGTCGAGCGCGCGAGCGCGCTCCTCGAACCAGTCGAGCACCGCCTCCGCCTCCTCGACTCGGCCGAGCGCCACCAGCGCTTCGATCTCGTCCGGCACGAAGGGGACCCAACCAGGCTCGCCCACCCCGGCTGCGAGCAGGCGTTCACGAATCGGGCTGAGCGCACGCACCGCCTCGCCCGGGCGCTCGAGCGAGAGCTCGAGCACGCCGAGGGCCCACCCGGCGGGCGCGACCGGCGGGCCGTAGCCGAGCTCGTCGGCGAGGGCCAGCGCAGCGGTTGCATCGGCCCGGGTCTCCTGCTCCAACCCGTGGGCCGCATGAACGAGTGCTCGTATTGAGAGCGCGAGCGCGAGCTGCGTCCGCTGGCCTGTCTCGATCGCGGCCTCGTACGCTTGCTCTGCCGACTGGGCTGCGTCCGGCCATCGGCAGAGGAGGTATTCGCCGGCAGCGATGAGTGCGAGTGTCTGGGGCAATCCTGCTTCGTAGAGCTCCGCCTTGTCGTCCGCGCCCTCCCGGAGCGAGCGCACACCTTCCTCGCTCTGGTCCATCCAGATGTCGATCGCGGCCCGGATGTACGGCGCCGATCCGCCAAGCGCAGCAGGATCCCAGCCCGTAGCAGCCTCGAGCTCGCTCGCCGCCGAAAGCGTGGCACGCGCCGTTGGACGACCGAGAACAGCCTCGGCGTACCCCTTCGCGGTGAGGGAGCTTGCATGCTGCGCGGGGTCTGGCGACCGCGACGTCAGCTCGACCGCGAGCTCCGCGTACGCGAGCGCATCCTCGAGGCGCTCGCGCGCCCAGACGAGCCACATGGCAAGCGCGCGTGCCGCTGCCGCTCGCGGGGGAGCATCGTCGCCCGCCTCCTCGAGCGCAGCCTGAAGGCGGCCGAGGGCTCCGCGGAGGTCGCCTTCGTAACCGAGCACGTATCCGAGCACCCTCGACGTCTCCGAGCGCAGCGCGGAAGGAGCGGAGTAGCCGAGCGCACGCTCGAGCAGGGCGCGCGCTCGAGTCGCGTCGCCCGCGACGAACCGATAGCGGCCGGCGAGTTGCGCCCGCCTGTGGGCCGCTTCGCCGCTGCCCGGAGGCGTGAGCTCGAGCGCATGCTCGGAGAGCTCGGCTGCAGACGAGGGAGCGCCGCGTGAGTGTGCTCGCTCCGCGGCCCGCTCCAGTTCATTCGCCACCCGCGCGTCCGGTTCGGTCGTCGACAGCGCGAGATGCCGTGCTCGCTCCTCCTCGTCCTCGATCGAGTTCGCCAGCCCCGCATGAAGTGCGCGACGGCCAGCGCCGTCTAGGGCCGAGTACGCCGCGGAGGCGATGAGCGGATGGGTGAACCGGACTTCGCCGTCCAGAACGGCGATCACGCCGGCCGACACGGCCGGTTCCAGCACCCGGGAGGGCGCCACTAGCTCGATGCTCGGGCGCGCGAGCGCCGCGGCGGCAGCCAGGGCATCGCGCGTCTCTTCGGGAAGGGCCGCGATCCGGCGACTCACAAGCGCCTCCAGCGTCGGGGGCAACCGGTCCTCTCGCCGCAGCTCGATCGTTCCTGCTCGGTACGCGCTCACCAGCTCGAGCGCGTAGAAAGGGTTCCCGCCCGACAGATCCTGGAGCCTTCTGAGCTCGGGCCGGGCGAGCACGACGTCAACGCGCTCTCGAACGAGGCGATGGAGAGCGCCGGCGCTGAGTGGCCCGATCGTCAGGGACTCGATCCCGTCGAGTTCTGGTGTTACCCGGTCGTCGTAACCCAGGCGACGTGCGAGCAGGAAGCGAACGTTGTCGGCCACTAGGCGCCGCCCAGCGAATCCGAGCGTCGTCGCAGAGGGCGTATCGAGCCACTGAACGTCGTCCACGGCAACCAAGACGGTTCTGTTGCGAGCCAGCGTCCGGAACGCGCCGAGGACCGCGACGGCAGCGGCTCGCGGGTCGGTCAAGGCCGAATCGGCGGGACTTGGATCTCCGAGGAGGAGGGCAGCCTCGAGCGCCCGCCGCTGCGCCTCCGGCAACTCGTGGAGAATCTCGTCAAGCACGTCCCCGAGCACGTCGCCGAGCGCGGCGAAGGACAACGCCGCTTCGGCTTTCGTCGGTCTCGCCGCGAGGACCTCGATTCCCGCGGCGAGGGCCCGCTCGATGCCCGCCCGCACGAGCGTCGTCTTCCCGATCCCCGCCTCGCCCTCGATCAGGAATGCGTTCTGTCTCGGCCCGGCCAGCCACCCCTCTATCGCCGCGAGCTCGTCGTCGCGCCCAACGATCTCATGAACACGACGCGCCATCATCGAGTTCGAGCCTTCCATGCCGTGAATTGTCCCGCTCGTCTGCCGCGGGACAAGGGTTGAGATTGTGTCGAGCCTTTCGCCGGCCAAGGGCCCGCTGGTCAGTGCTGAGACTCGCGCTCGATTGCGGGTCACTCCACGCCGGACACGGACGTGCCGGGGGCCCCCCGCAAGGCATCGGCGCGACGTAGTCGAGGTCCGCCCGAAGCCGCCGTGTGTCTATACGGCGCCACCAGCCCGCCTCGCAGCTGATCTTGTCCGAGGTCAACGACGAGCCGTGGTGCTCGTCATCGCGCTCGACGATCTCCTTCACATCTGAGGCTTCGCCTCCACTGTCAAGCGTGACAAGGAGTCAGCTGCCACGAAGAGCGCGGATCAAGTCCCACTTGCCCAGCTTCGAGCGACCGCGGATGTTCCGCTTCCGGGTGAGGTCGTACAGCTGCTCCCGCGTGCGATCCTCGAGCGACCGGCCCGCCTGACCACCGCGCAGCCGTGCCTTCGACGCCTGCTTGCCGAGATCGCGACGCGTCGCCTCCGGCAAATGGGCGATCGTCCGCTTGCTCTTCGCCGCCCGGTGGGCCTTCCGGAGGTTGCGCTTGGCGGCACGGACCTGATTCGTCGTTGCCACGAGCGCTCACCTACTTCGGATTGCTCCGACGGAGGAGTACCCGCTCCGTCGGTTGCGACACCTCACGTCTGCTCGGCGAGCTCTCGGAACTGGCGCCGGACGAAGAGCATGCGCTGCGCGACGGTGATCCAGGCCATGACCGCGAGCAGGTAGATCGGCCACTGGAGGAGTCCCCACGGCGCGAGCCCCAGTCCGACCGAGATGAGGACGACGCGTTCGACCCGGGACCCGAAGCCCACGTCGCCGCGCAAGCCGAGCGCTTCCGCTTTCGCGCGCGTGTACGAGACGAGGAACGAGCCGATGACTGCTGCGAACGTCGCGAGCAGGGCGATCTCGTTGCCGTCTCTCATGAACACGAGGCCGATCGCGGCCAGCATCGCCGCCTCGCCGAGCCGGTCGAAGGTCGAGTCGAGAAATGCGCCGAACACGGTGCCCTTGCTCGCCGCCCGCGCGAGCGCGCCGTCGAGGATGTCCGCCACCGACCCCACGACGAAGAGCGCGCCCCCGAGCCAGAAGAAGAGCTTCTCGTTCCGCTCCTCGAACCCGACGAGCACGGCGCCGGCGAGACAGAGCGACACGCCTGCGAGCGTCAGCATGTCCGGGGTCAGCTTCGTCTTCGCGACCCCACGCATCGAGCGCACGAGGATCTCGCGCGCAGCCTGGGTGTACTCCTGCTTGACGCGGTCGAGCTGGCTGACCCGCGGCGGCTCGCCCGAAGGCGGCGTGTCGCCTTCGGTCATGCGCGCTGAGCGCGCAACATGCGGACGTGCCGCAGGACGAGGCCGGTCAGGACCGCGATGACGATCCCGGCTACGACGTCGAGCCAGTAGTGATTGCCCGTCGACATGACGGCGAATGCGACCCATGCAGGCCAGGCGAGCCAGAGCGCTTTCGCCGCCCACGTCTTGCAGAGGCCGAACATGACCACGCCGACGATGAACGCGTCCATCGCGTGCAGGCTCGGCATTGCCGCGTACGGATTCGCGGCGGCCGAGATCAGGCCACTGTCGTGGTTGACCGACGAGTACTGGGCGAGCGTGTCGATGAACCCCCACTCGGGGAACATCCGCGGCGGCGCTGTCGGCATGGCGATGTAGCCGACGAGGCCGACGAGGTTCGCGAGGATGAGCCAGTTGCGGAAGCGCGTGAACTGGTCGTGATGCCTGAAGTAGACCCAGAGCAGCGCGATCCCGACGACCGCGAACTGGGAGAGCCAGTACGTGTACGAGGTGAGGAAGACCAGGATCGACGACGTGTCCACGACCCGCTGGAGCGCGGGCTCGAACAGAGCGCCGACGTCGTTCTCCGTACGCGCGACCCACTCGCCGTTCTGGAACGCCGTGACGACGTCCCGGTCCGCCGCGCCGCGCGCCACCTGGTAGACGACGTAGAAGCCCATCCAGATGACGAACTGGAAGGCCAGATGCGCCCAGCCACGTGGCAGGCGCCGTGAGATCTCGGCGGCGGCGGTAGACACGGACGTTCGATAATAACGGTGTCACCTGCGCGTGCATTTCAAACCGCCCCGCGTCGAACTCGGGTTGGCGCCATCAGCGCAAATGATCGAGTCGGCTCCGAGCCCGACTTGAGCTGATCATCCACCGCCCGCATGCTTGCGCCATGGCCGCGCGTCACGGCTCGAGGATCTGGCTTGCCCTAGGGACGGTCTACCTCGCGTGGGGCTCGACCTTCATCGCCCTCGCGATCGTCGTGCGCGACCTCCCGCCGCTCCTCGCGATGTCGGCCCGCCACCTCGTCGCAGGCGGTCTGCTGCTCGCCTACGCGCTGCCGCGGGGCGACCGCCGAGCGGATTCGATCGGCCGACGTCAGATCGGCGCAGCGTTCATTTTCGGCGGCCTCCTCTTCCTGTTCGGCCACGGGAGCCTCGCCTGGGGGCAGCAAACGGTTCCGGCAGGCGTGGCGGCACTTCTGGCGGGGAGCATCCCGATCTGGATGGCGCTCCTCGACCGGCTCGCGTTCGGGCGTCGCCTGCACGCGTCCGCGTACCTCGGGTTCGTGCTCGGCTTCGTGGGCCTCGCCTTTCTCTTCGACCCGTTCGGCGCCGGCTCGGTCGACCGCGTCGGTGCGCTGGCCATCGTCGGCGGCGCGCTGGCCTGGGCGCTGGGATCTCTCTACTCGCGTGGCGCGCCGTTGCCGCGTCGGCCGATCGTCGCGGCGGGACTCGGCTCCCTTTGCGGAGGGCTCCTGCTCGTTCTCGCGTCGGTAGCGACTGGGGAGCTCGGGGACGCGGTCGTCTCCACGGACGCGGTGCTCGGTCTCGTCTATCTCATCGTCGTCGGCAGCGTCGTCGGATTCACCGCGTACGTCTGGCTGCTCCGCGTTGCCCCGACCTCACTCGTCGCCACATACGCGTACGTGAACCCCGTCGTCGCAGTGATCCTCGGCTGGGCGCTCCTCGGGGAGGAGGTCACTCCGCAGATGCTGGCCGCAGGGGCGGCGATCGTCGTCGCGGTCGCGCTCATCGTCCGGGCGAGCGCGACGCCGGTCGAGGCAGGCCGGGGCGTCTTCCGGCGCGCCTCGCCGGCGGTGCCGGTGGACAAGGTGCCTGGCTAGGCCGGCGGAGCGCCTACCCGCCGATGTAGGACATTTCGACCTTCCGCAGCGCGCTCGTCTTCTCCGTGCGGAGCTCCGAGTAGCGGTCGGTCCGGCGCTCCCAGACGGCGCGAACGGCACCGTCGAGCTCGTCGTCCGTCGCACCTCCGCGCAGGACGGCGCGCAGGTCGTGCCCGCGCACCGCGAAGAGGCAGGTGTAGAGCTTTCCGTCGGCCGACAGGCGGGCGCGGGTGCAGTCCCCGCAGAACGGCTGGGTGACGGACGCGATGACGCCGACCTCGCCTGCACCGTCGAGATACCGGTAGCGCTGCGCGACCTCGCCGCGATAGCCCGCGTCGAGCGGCTCGAGCGGGAACTCGGCGCCGATCGTGCGCACGATCTCCTCGGCCGGGACGACGTCGTCCATGCGCCAGCCGTTCGTCGCCCCGACATCCATGAACTCGATGAAGCGCACGACGTGGCCGGTACCGCGGAAGCGGCGCGCGATGTCGAGGACCGAGCTCTCGTTGAGGCCGCGCTTGACGACGACGTTGACCTTCACCGGCAGCCCGGCGGCCGCAGCCGCGTCGATCCCGCCGAGCACGCGCGCAACCGGGAAGTCCACGTCGTTCATCGCGCGGAAGACCTCGTCGTCGAGCGAGTCGAGGCTCACCGTGATGCGCGTGAGCCCGGCGTCGGCGAGCGCCTGCGCCTTCTGGGCGAGCAGCGCGCCGTTCGTCGTGAGCGTCACGTCGAGGTCGCCCGGCCGATCACGGAGCGCTGCGAGGCGCTCGACGAGCTCCTCGAGGCCGCGGCGCAGGAGCGGCTCGCCGCCCGTGACCCGCAGCTTGTGCACGCCGAGCCCGACGAACACGCGTGAGATCCGCTCGATCTCCTCGAACGTCAGCAGCTCACGGCGCGGGAGGAATCGGTAGTCGTGGCCGAACACCTCTTTCGGCATGCAGTAGACGCAGCGGAAGTTGCACCGGTCGGTGACGGAGATCCGCAGATCTCGGAGAGGACGACCGAGTGTGTCCAAGGCAGTGGCCACGAGCTGGAGAACTACAGGTTAGTGGGCGGGGTCGCGACCGAGAGCACGCGGGCGTGCTCGTCGCCGATGTTCGACCAGCGATGCCGCCGCGTGCTGTCGTAGTAGGCGGAGTCGCCGCGGTCGAGGACGACGGGCGTCGATCCCTCGATCTCGAGGAGGACGCGCCCGTCGAGGACGACCATGAGCTCCTCGCCCTCGTGCGCCCAGTACTCGGCCGAGCCTCCGCCCGGGGCGATGACGGCGACGATCGGCATCATCTTCCGGTTCGTGTCGGGCACGAGCACGTGCAGGTCCATCCCTTCCTTCCCCGAGTGCACGAGGCGTCGCTCCTTCCGGCGCGTGACGACCGGGTCGGGTGGTCGCTTCGCGGGCATGAGGTCGGCGACGTGCGTGCCGTAGTGCTCGGCGAGTGTCACGAGGCGTCCGAGCGTGACGTCGCTCCGGTTGTTCTCGATCAGCGACAGGAGCGACTTCGAGATGCCCGTCGCAGCCGCCACCTGCGAGAGCGAGTAGCCACGCGCGAGTCGGGCCTCGCGGAGAGCGCGGCCGAGCGCGGTGTTCGCGAGGCTCGTGTCCTCCGCGGGATCGGGTGCCGGTTGCGGGCTCACCGGGGGAACTGTAGGGACGATTCGAGCCCGTGTCTCGACTCGCCTAGCGGTTCAGGGCTGTGGACGGTCGTTCAGCCGAGCGGAAGCGTGTAACTAAGCTTCCGCGGGTACCAGACAGGCGAACGCAGCTTCATCGAGCGAGGAGGAACTTGACGTGAAGGTGCTACGTGCTGGATCTGCCCTCGCCGCGGTGGGTGTCCTGGTGGCCCTCGCTCTCGGCGGGGTCGCAGCGGGCGAGCCCGCGGCGACAGCCCAGGCGGCGCAGAAGGTGGGCGTCACGATGACCGAGTTCAAGTTCGCGCTCAAGCCGAAGACGGTGAGGAAGGGGATTGTCGTCTTCACGGCGACGAACAGAGGCACTGTCGTCCACGATTTCAAGGTCGCAGGGAAGAAGACGCCGTACGTGCGGGCCGGCAAGAAGGGCACGCTCCGCGTCGCATTCAAGAAGGCCGGTCGGTACCCGTACCTGTGCACGCTCCCGAGCCACGCTCAGGCGGGGATGAAGGGCGTGCTCGTCGTCAAGACGTAGGGCCGGCTCACTCCGTAGCTGTGCACGACGGCGGGTCGATGGTCCGGCCCGCCGTTCGCGCGCGAAGTTGCATTTGACACGAAGATCCACGATGTTGGACAATCGTCCAGTGACAGGGACGGCCGTCCCCTGGCAGTGGCTTGGGCGCGCCCTGTCTTGTCCTGCACTCGACTAGGGGGTGTTCGTGGCGACGAGGCTCACCATCCAGGTCAACGGCAAGCGGCATCGGGTGCAGGCCACACCCGACACGCCGCTCCTCTACGTCTTACGGAACGAGCTCGACCTGCAGGGGCCACGGTTCGGCTGCGGGCTGGCCCAGTGCGGCGCCTGCACCGTGCATCTGAACGGCGCGGCCGTCCGGTCCTGCATCGTCCCCGTCAGCGCCGCCAAGGGCCAACGGGTGACGACGCTCGAGGCGCTGGCGACGGAGAAGAACCCGCACCCGGTCGTCGAGGCCTTCATCGAGGAGGACGCGGCGCAGTGCGGCTACTGCATCAACGGGATGGTCATGCAGTCCGTCGCGTTCCTGAAGCGGAACCCGCGACCGACCGAAGCGCAGATCAAGAAGGCGCTGAACGCGAACATCTGTCGTTGCGGCACCCACTACCGAATCGTCCGAGCGGTCTCGCGTGCCGCGAAGACGATGGCGTGAGGGGAGGGACGATGACTTCGTTCGCAGAGAAGAAGGTCTCCCGTCGCGACTTCGTCAAGGGCAGCGGCGCGCTCGTCGTCGCGTTCAGCGTTCCACTCTCGCTGAGCGGGATCGCCAAGGCCGCAGGCGGCAGCGCGCAGGCCATAGGCCCGGCGTCGATCGACGACCAGCTCATCGACTCCTGGATCGTGATCAAGGAGAGCGGCCGGGTCCAGATCCAAGTCGGAAAGGTCGAGCTCGGCACGTCCCTCAGGACCGCGCAGATGCAGATCGCGGCGGACGAGCTCGATGTCTCGATGGCCAAGATCGACTTTCTCCAGGGCGACACGTGGTTCACCCCCGACCAGGGCACCACCGCCGGGAGCCAGTCGATCAAGACGCAGTGGGTCGAGGGGCTCCGGCACGCAGCCGCGGAGGCTCGTGCGGTGCTGCTCGGGCTCGCGTCGAAGCAGCTCGGAGTGCCCGTCACCGACCTCACGGTCACGGACGGTGTCGTGTCCGCGAAGTCGGACGCATCCAAGAAGGTCAGCTACGGCGCGCTGCTCGGAGGGAAGCGGTTCGACCTGAAGATCACGGGGAAGGTCGAGCCGAAGAAGCCGAGCGAGCTCAAGGTCGTCGGCCGGCCCTTGAAGTCGGTCGACCTTGCGGACAAGGTCCGGAGCAAGCAGCCGTACATCCACAACCTGCGGGTAGCGGGCATGCTCCACGGCCGCGTCGTGCGCCCGCCTGGCATCAACGCCACGCTCGTCAGCGTGGACGGGTTCCCGAAGCGGGTCCCCGGTCTCGTCGAGGTCGTCGTCCAGAAAGACTTCGTCGGCGTCGTCTGCGAACGGGAAGAGCAGGCGATCAAGGCCGCGCAGACCCTGAAGGTCAAGTGGAAGGACGCGGGCGGGGTCCCGACGTACGACCAGCTCTACGCGAGCATGGTGAGCCAGGTGGGAACGGCGCGTCTCCTCGCGGAGGACGGGGACGTGGACAAGGCGTTCGCCGAGGCCGCAAAGAAGCTCGAGGCGACGTACTTCTACCCGTACCAGCTCCACGGGTCGATGGGCCCGTCGTGCGCGGTCGCGGACGTCAAGGGAGAAGAGGTGACCGTCTGGTCGTCGACCCAGGGCGTCTACCCGCTGCGTCAGGCCGTCGCCCGGATGCTCGGGCTCCCGAACAGGAACGTCCACGTCGTCTACATGGAAGGCTCGGGCTGCTACGGCCTGAACGGCGCCGACACGGTGTCTCTCGACGCCGCGCTCATGTCGAAGGCCGTCGGCAAGCCCGTGCGCGTCCAGTGGATGCGGGGTGACGAGCACGTCTGGGAGCACTACGGAACACCGATGGTGATGAAGCTGCGCGGCGCTCTCGACGCGCAGGGCAACCTCACGGCCTGGGACTACGAAGGCTGGCAGGCGGCACGCGGAGGACGCCCCGGCAACGTCGGAGCGGCCAACCTGCCGACCGGCCACCTGATCGGGCTCCGGCTGCCGCCGAGGACCATCAGCGCGCCGAGGCGGCCACCGCTCGGTGCGGACAATTCGAACACGGAGGCCGGGTACCTGCAGGACGAGGAGGGTCTCGTGAAGAACGCGCGCGTCATCGCGCACACGGTCGACTCGCAGTTCTTCACCGGCCCGCTTCGCTCACCCGCTCGGATCCAGAACTCCTTCGCGAACGAGAGCTTCATCGACGAGCTCGCAGCCGTCGCGAAGGCGGATCCGGTGGAGTTCCGACTCCGCTATATCGGCGATCCTCGCCTGGCACACGCGCTCCGCGTGGCCGCGAAGGCGGCGAACTGGCAGGCGAGGCCGTCTCCGAAGCGGGCGACGCAGGACACCATCGCGACGGGCCGCGGCATCTCCGTCATGCAGTACGAGGGCGAGGACGGCTACGCGGCGACGGTGGTCGAGGTCGAGGTGAACAAGAAGACCGGGAAGGTGCGCGTGACCCGCGTCGTGGTCTCCCACGACGTCGGGATCATCGTCAACCCGAACGGCCTCAAGGCCCAGATCGAGGGCAACGTCGTCCACGGCGTCAGCCGCGCTCTGAAGGAAGAGGTGCAGCTCAACCGGCGGACCTCGGTGAGCAAGGACTGGGAGAGCTACCAGGTCATGCGCTTCACCGAGATGCCGGAGATCAAGATCGCGCTCATCAACCGCGTGAACGAGGACCCGACCGGATCGGGCGAGAACGCGATGACCGCGATTCCGGCGGCCGTGGCGAACGCAATCTTCGACGCCACCGGCGCTCGGATCCGCCGCCTGCCGCTCACCCCAGCGCGGGTGAAGGCGGCGCTCAAGTAGCACGTCGAGACGGGGGCGGCCGGCCGTCGCGGCCGCCCTCGGTTCTCAGAACGGGAAGCCCCGCTCCGAGACGGCTTCCTCGACGAGCCCACGCGCAAGCGCGACGAACAGCCGGTCGGCGACCGGGGTCGGAGGCACTGGCTCGGCGAGCAGGAGATCGATGGTCTCCGCGACCGCCGGCAGCTCGACCTCGACCTCCTCGGCGAGCACCGGAAGAAACCGTCGCATGACGACCCGCGGCGCGTCCCCGTCCATCGTCATGCGCTTCGTGAGCCACTTCGCTGCCTTCCCGATGATGTCCACGCCCTCCGACCCCTCAGGCGGGAAGACGGAGACGAAGTAGTAGCCCTCGTCCTTCATCACCCCGAGGTCCAGGGGGAGCGCCGGGATCGCCGCCTGTGCGAGCACGGCGCCCGTGCGGGCGCGGTCCTCCGCGTCGAGCTCGGCGAACGCCGGCTCGAGCTCCTTCAGCGGAGCCTGGACGAGCTCGTCGCGAGCGAGGTACGGGAGTGACTCCCGGTACGCGAGCGCAAGTGCCAGCGGGTTGTCGTGCGCGGGAGCATCGACATCTGCGGCTGGCGCGCTCCCGCCGCGCCCCTCGAGCGCCGTTCCGACGCGCTCGCGCGCCGTCTCGTCCCAGAGCGCCGTTGCCGCCTCCTCGAGCGCAAGCTGGCGTTCGGACTCGGGCGCACGCGTGGCGAGTGCCTTCGCGAAGTCGGCCAGCAGGCGGCGAGGCTCTCCCCGCGGGACGGGGACGTCGGCTTCGTCCAGCAGCTCGAGCACTCCCGGCTCGAAGAGTTGGAGGGAGTCGACCGACATGCGGAGACGAGCGTACCTCCGGGCAGGCGGCGTTTGCGATTGGCGGCGGCGGGAACCCTCGCGGCGACAAGCCGACGAGGAGGCAACCATGGAGAAAGACCGAGTCGAGGGCAAGGCCAAGGAGCTCGAAGGGAAGATCACGGGCGACGAGAGCCGCGAGGCCGAAGGCCGCGCCCAGGGCAAATGGGGCGAGGCGAAGGAGAAGGCCGACGGCGCCTGGGAGGACCTGAAGGACAAGGTCGGCGAGATGTTCAACGATCGCGAGGAGAAGAAAGACCGCGAGCGAGAGGTCGAGCGCCGCTAGCTCGGCTCGCGCGAAGCTCGAACGTCGGGAGGCGCTCCGAGGGGGCGCCTCCCGCTTTAGGTTGCGCGAATGCGCACGTCGACCCCGCTCTTGCTCCTCGTCGGCGTGACCGCGATCTGGGGGCTGACCTTCGTCCAGGTCCAGGACGCGCTGGCGCTCTATCCGCTGTTCGCGTTCCTCGCCGTGCGCTTCGCCATCTCGGTCGTCGTGCTCGCGCCCTTCGCGTTCGGGCCGATTCGGGAGCTGCCGCGCGAGGGGATCGTCGCCGGGCTCGCGGTCGGCGTCCTGCTCGCGGCGGCCTACGGGTTCCAGACCGCGGGCCTCGAGCTGACGACGGTCTCGAGTACGGGCTTCATCACCGGGCTCTACGTCGTCTTCACGCCGTTCATCGCGCTCGCGCTCTTCCGGACGCCCGTCCCGCGCACGCTCATCGCCGGCGTCGGGTGCGCGGTCCTCGGGCTGCTTCTCCTCAACGGCGCCCCGGGAGGCTCCGCGCTCGGCAACGCTCTCGTGCTCGCAGGTGCTCTCGCAGCGGCACTCCAGATCGCGGCGATGGAGCGGTTCGCACCGCGCTACGACGCGCGCGCGCTCACCTGCCTCCAGATGGCGACCTGCTTCGTCGGCTTCCTCGTCATTGCCCTTGCGCTCGGGGAGCTCGAGGTGCCTCGGGGTTGGACGGTCTGGGGCGCCCTCGTCGTCACCGGGGTCTTCGCCGGCGCGCTCGGATACCTCATCGCGACCTGGGTGCAGGCGCGGACGACAGCCGCCCGCGCCGCGCTCGTCTTCACGCTCGAAGCTCCGTTCGCGGCGCTGTTCGGCGTCCTCCTTGCGGACGAGGTCCTCGGCTGGGCAGGTTGGCTCGGATGCGCGGTGATGCTCGCCGGGATCGTCCTGGCCGAGCCCGCCGCGGCTAGCTCGCTTCGCCGGCTCGTCGGGGGCCGGCGACCCGAGAGCGTCAGCGGCTGAGTGCCTCCCCGGTCTCCGCATCGAAGAGGTGGAGCCGATTCCGCGGGATCGTCAGCGTGACGTTCGAGCCGGTCGCGACCCGCGGCTCGACGGGCAGCTTCGCCAGCAGCAGGTGGTCCTTCACCGAGAAATGGACGAGCTGCTCGTCGCCGAGGTACTCGACGACGTCCACCGGTGCGCTCAGCCGCACGCCATCGGCGCCACCGCCGTCGAGCTGGACGTGCTCGGGGCGGAACCCGACGATCTGCCCCGAGCTTCCCGCACCGGGAAGGTCTCCGCCGGGAACGAGGTTCATCGCGGGGGAGCCGATGAAGCCTGCGACGAACACGTTACGTGGTCTGACGTAGACCGACTCGGGAGTGCCGACCTGCTGGAGCGCGCCGTCGTTCATGACCGCGATCCGGTCTCCCATCGTCATCGCCTCGACCTGGTCGTGCGTGACGTAGACCGTCGTCGTGCCGAGGCGCCGCTGCAGCTTGAGGAGCTCCGCGCGCGTCTCGACGCGGAGCTTCGCGTCGAGGTTCGAGAGTGGCTCGTCCATGAGGAACACGACAGGCTCGCGGACGATCGCCCGGCCGAGGGCCACTCGCTGCCGCTGTCCACCCGAGAGCTGCTTCGGCTTGCGTTTGAGCAGCTCCGAGAGTTGCAGGATCTCGGCCGCGTGGCGGACGCGCTCGTCGATCTCCTGCTTCCGGATCCGCTGGTTCCGCAGGCTGAACGCGAGGTTGTCGTACACGGTCATGTGCGGATAGAGCGCGTACGACTGGAAGACCATGGCGACGTCCCGTGCTGCCGGGGCGATGTTGTTCACGACCTGGCCGCCGATCAGGATCCTTCCGTCGTCGACCCGCTCGAGGCCCGCAAGCATGCGCAGCGCCGTGCTCTTCCCGCTGCCCGACGGTCCGACGAGCACGATGAACTCGGCCTCGGCGATGTCGAGCGAGAGATCCCTCACCGCGACCGTGCCGTCGAAGGATTTCGAGACGTTCTCGTAGGTCACGGTCGCCACGAGCTCACACCTCCTCGGGAATCGGCCGGAGCGCGAAGCGCGCGGCCGCCAGGGCGGAGTACGCGATCGTCATCGTCAGGAAGGGCAGGACCGCTGCCACGATCCCCACCACGTTCACGATGAGGAGCACAAGGCCGAGGCCGACGACCGCGACAGGCCGACGGACGAGCACGAGGCCGGCCTCCGTCGCTGCGTCGGGCAGCGGCCGGTCGCAGTCCCTGATGGCGAGCGGCCAGAGCACAAGCTGGTAGAGCGCGAAGATCCCGCCGAGATAGAGCACGAGGACGGCCAGCGGCCAGGCGAAAGCTCCAGCATCTCCGTAGAAGCGGAAGGCGAGGACCGTGGCGAGGGCTCCGGCCGCGAGCGACCCCGCGAGCACGAGACCCCGCAGCCAGCATCGGCGCAGCCCCCCGAACATCTCGACGAACGTCAGCGAGCCGGTCTCGACAACGATCACGGCAGCCGAGACGAGCGCCGCGGCGAATGGACCTGCGCCGAGCAGCAAGACGAGCGCCAGCGGGACGAAGGTCGCGAGGGCGAGCACCCCGAGCACGTAGGCCGAGAGCAGCGAGTTGAGGACGACGAGCCGCCAGGACTCCTCGTAGAAGTCGCGTACCGCGCGCCGAAGCACCTCGCCGACGCCCGGCGCCCGCACCGACCCTGCGGCCGCGATCATCTCCTCACCCTCATCCCTTGACTCCGGCCGCCGTGACACCGGCGACGAAGTACCGCTGGAAGAAGATGTAGACGACCAGGACGGGGAGGATCGCAATCGTCGTCGCCGCCATGAGTTGCGGCCAGAGCGTCTGGTACTGGAAGCGGAACTGGACGAGGCCCATCTGGACCGTGTAGTTGGAGTTGTCCCCGGTGAGCAGCAGGTTCGCCCAGAAGAACTCGTTCCAGATGCCCTGGAAGGTGAGAATCGCGATCGCCGCGACCGCGGGGGCGGCGAGCGGCAGCATGATCCGCCAGTACGTCTTGAAGTACCCGGCGCCGTCGAGCTTCGCCGCCTCTTCGTAGTCCTTGGGGATCGTCAGGAAGTACTGGCGCATGAGGAAGAGGCTCGTGGCGAGCGCGATGCTGCTCCCGAAGAAGACGTAGCCGTGCAGCGTCTGCGTGAGGTTCCAGCCGGTGATCGGAAAGTCGACCATCATCAGGTACACGGGCACGAGCCGCAGCTGGTCCGGGATCATCAGCGTCCCGAGCACGACGAGGAAGAGCGGTTCGCGGAGAGGGAAGCGCAGCCGCGCGAACGCGTAGCCGCCGAGGGTCGCCAGGAAGAGCGTGATCACGGTGATCGAGCTCGCGAGAATCAGGCTGTTCCTGAAGAACGTCACGAAGGAGAGGTCCTCGCGGGACCAGATCTCCCGGTACGCCGCAAGGCTCGCCTGGTCGGGCCAGAGGTCGAAGCCGGCGGCCGCCTCGGCCTGGGTCTTCAGCGAGGTCGACACCGTGTAGACGAACGGGACGAGATACAGGAGCGCGAGCGCGATCATGAAGGCGTAGAGGACCGCCCGACGCAGCCGCTCGCCGACCGTCCGCGGGGGGATCGCGACCGGCGACCCGATCGCCGCCTCGCCCTCGAGTGCGAGCTCGCGAACGGCTGCGACGGAGGGAGCGACGACCTCTTCCCGCCCGGACATCAGTAGCCGACCTCCGAGCGCCCGAAGAGAAGACGCTGGGCGAGCGTGATGGTGAAGATGATCAAGAAGAGGACGACCCCGACCGTCGCGCCGTAGCCGTAGTTGAACTCCTTGATCGTGACCGTGTAGACGTACATGACCGCCGTCATGGTCGACCCGGCCGGCCCGCCGGAGCCCGTGGAGATGATGAACGCCTGATCGAAGAGCTTGAGGGCGCCGATGATGGACACGACGGCCACGAAGAAGTGCGCCGGCTTCAACAGTGGGAACGTGATCCTCCAGAACGTCCGCCACGTCCCGGCCTTGTCGATTGCGGCGGCCTCGTAGACGTCGGTCGGGATCGTCTGGAGCGCGGCGAGGTAGAAGAGCATCATCGTCCCCGACGTCGTCCACGCGTCGAGGACGACGATCGACTCGAGCGCGGTGTCGGCATCGCCGAACCACGGGTGGTCGAACTCCCGGCCGATGACGGCGCTGATCGCGGCGTTCACGAGCCCGTCGGCGCTCAGAAGGTAGATCGCGATCGCCGAGATCGCAGCGGAGGAGACGAGCGCCGGAAAGTAATAGGCCGAGCGGAAGAAGGTCCGTCCACGGATCGCCTGGTTGACGACGAGCGCCAGCGTCAGCCCGAGCGTCATCTGCAGCGGGACGACGAGGAGCGTGTAGTAGACGGTGTTCCAGAGCGCCGTTCCTCGCTCGGGCGGCCAGGTCCAGAACGCCTGGTCGTGCCAGAGCTCGCGGTAGTTGTCGAGCCCGACGTAGCCAAGGTTCCCCTCGATGCCCCCCCATTCGTGCGCGCTCACGTAGAACGCGTAGACCATCGGGTAGAGCTGGAGGAGCGCGAAGATGCCGAGCGGGAGGAGGACGAAGGCATAGCCGACCCCTGCCTCGCGCAGCCTCTCGCCGCCGAGGCTCGGGCGCCGCCTCGCTCTACCCGCGTCGACCGCCATCCCGCCTCCCGACTGGAGCTGGCTGCCCGGTGCCCCGAGCGCGAAGCACCCGGGGCACCGGAGTCACCGTGTGCGTTACCTGCTTCTCCTGATCGCGTCCTGCGTCTCGCGGTCGATGTCGGCGAGCATCGTGGCGACGTTCTGGTCGCCGTTCCACGTCGCCTCGAGCTCCTTGCCCGCGAAGTCGATCACGCGCTGGAAGCCCTTGATGAACTGCCAGGGCCGCGCGTACGGCGCCTCCCTGACGAAGTTCGCCCGGCCTGCCGGAGCGTTGACGTCGTTGCGCGAGGGCAGGAAGCCCGAGTTCTTCGCCCAGACGCCTTGCCCCTGCTTGCCGACGAGGAAGCGGAGCAGCTTCCAGGCGCGCCTGCTTGTTCTCGCGACTGCCTTCCCATCGAGTACGAGACCGTGAACGACAGGTTCCCGCGCGCCGCGCTGCGGACCATCGGGTAGACCGCGAACCTGACGCTCGGGAAGTCCTTCTGGAGGTAGCTGTAGATCCAGTTGCCCTCGAAGACGATCGCCGCCTTCTCCTTCCCGATCGCCTCACCGCACCAGCCGACGCCGAGCTGCGCCGGCGTCTGCGCGAGGCCGCTCCGGAGCCAGCCGAGGTACGTGTTGACCGTCGCCCGGTTCCTCGGCGAGTCGATCACCGCCTGGGTCTTGGCGTCGTTCAGCCAGGCGCCGCCGCCCTGGTAGATGAACGCGAGGATGCGAGCCCAGTCGAGGGCTCAAGCACGCCGGGGCGCCGTCCGAGACCGCGCCCGACGACCTGATCCGCTGGAGTGCCTGCGTGAACTGCGCCCATGTGGCGGGCGGCGTCGAGACGCCCGCCCGCTGGAGCATCTGCGTGTTCCCGATCAAGCCGAGCGGCGACCAGTCCTTCGGGAAGCCGTAGATCCGGCCGTTGACCGTGAACCCGCTGAGCAGCCGCTGGTAGAAGGGCTTCGTCGACCAGTTGCGCGTCCGCTGGACGTACCGGTTCAGCGGCTCGAGGGCCGGCAGGTAGTCGGGGATGTCGAGCGAGTCGACGTAGAAGACGTCCGGCGGTCGCCTCGCTGCGAACCGGGAAAGCATGAACGCGTCGTAGTCGCCCGAGATCGGGGTGTACTCGACGTCGATGCTCCTGTTCAATCGCTCGAAGGACGCGATCGTCCTCCCGAGCGCCGCAGTCTCTTCCGGGCTTGACGCCCAACCCGCGAGCGTGACGGTCGTCGCCTGCGTGCTCTCTCCGACTCGTGCCTGCGCCGCTACGGCGCCGAAGGCGACGAGGAGGAGGACCGCGAGCGCGCCGAGGCCGACCGTCGCCGCGTGCGTCGATCTCATTTCTTGCCTCCTTCTGCCCCGAGGTCCCTCAAGGGCCTGCCCCTTGAACTCGAGGCTGTCAGGCTGATACCCCGCTCGTGCCTCGCTTACACCGCATAGCCCGGTCGCCCAGTGGCGGACCGGTCTGACGATGGACGCCGTCTTCCTCGCGCTCGCCTCCGCGGTCCTGTTCGGGGCGACGACCGTCGCGATGCGGGTGGCTTTCCGGCGCGGCGCGCTCGCGGAAGGCGGGGCTCTCTTCACGGTTCTCGTCGCGATCGGGGTCGTGCTGCCGTTCGCGGTTGCGGAGGGGGGTCTCACGACATCCGTCTGGCCGTTCCTGCTCGCCGGGCTCCTCGGCCCAGGGCTCTCGCAGTTCCTCTTCACGTTCGCCGTACGCGAGGCAGGTGCCGCGCGGACCTCGGTCGTCATCGGGACCGGGCCGCTCTTCTCGATCGTGATCGCGGTCGTCCTGCTCGGCGAGTCGCTCGAGGTGGCGCTCGTCGCCGGTGCTCTGCTCATCGTCGCCGGTGGGCTCCTGCTCGTCAGCGAGCGGGACCGGCCGGAGCACGTTCGGGTGCTCGGGCTCGTGCTGGCGCTGGTCGCGACGATCGTGTTCGCGGCCCGTGACAACCTCGTTCGCTGGCTGGCCGTCGACACGGACGTCTCCCCCGGTGTCGCCGCGTGCGCCACGCTCGCGGCGGGGGCTGCGCTCATGGCGGTATTCGTCCTCGTCGGCCGAGCCCCGCTTCGTGCGCACGACGCGCGCGCCTTTGCTCCCGCCGGCGTCGTGTTCGGGCTCTCGTACGTCTGCCTCTTCGAGGCGTACTACCGCGGCCCGGTGACCGTCGTCTCGCCGCTCGTCGGCACGGAGTCGCTCTGGGGCGTCGCCCTCGCGGCGATCGTCCTCGGGACCTCCGAGCGGGTGGCGCTACGCCTCGTCGCCGGGGCCGTGCTCGTCGTCACCGGCGGGATCCTGATCGGCGTCTTCCGATAGGGCGAGACGTATCTCGCTCCTACGAGATGCATCTCGCTCCTACAGGCGCTTCTCGATCTCGGCGAGGCGCTGCTCGATCCGCTCGAGCACCTCGCGGTACGGATCCTCGCGCGCCGACTCGATCGAGGCCCGCTGCTGTGCCGAGGACACGAGCGCCGAGGCGACGATCGCGGTCGTGATCGACACCGCGGCGACGCCGAAGAACATGACGAACACGGCGACGGCCTTGCTGAACCCGGTCTGGGGGATGACGTCGCCGTAGCCCACGGTGGTCACGGTCTGGGCCGCCCACCAGACCGACTCGCCGAAGGTCTCGAACTCGTCGCGCGCGAAGACGCGAACGGCGACAGCCGCGGCCAGCGTGATGACGAAGGTCACGAAGGCGAGGACCGGGAGGATCCGGCCCGAGACGACGGCGCGATTGATCCATGCGAGCCGGCGCTCCGACAGAAGCTGCATCGCGCGAGACTTCGCGCTCGTGGCTGCGTCTCCTCGTCCGTTGATCTGCTACGGTGCGACTCATATTTATCTGAGCCACTGAGACTCAAGACCGGAAGGAGCCAGAACTCTTATGGCCAAGACCATCGGAATCGACCTCGGCACGACCAACTCCTGCATGGCCGTGCTCGAGGGATCCGAGCCCACCGTCATCCCGAACGCCGAGGGCGGGCGCACCACACCGTCCGTCGTCGCCTTCGGGCGTGACGGCCAGCGGCTCGTCGGCGCGCCGGCGAAACGCCAGCAGGTCACGAACCCCCAGAACACCATCTTCTCGATCAAGCGCTTCATGGGGCGCAAGTTCGACGAGGTCTCCGAGGAGATGAAGATCGTCCCGTACGAGGTCGCGCACGGCCCGAACGACGACGTCCGCGTGAAGGCGGAGGGCAAGGAGTACGCCCCGCCGGAGATCTCGGCGATGATCCTCCAGAAGCTGAAGGCGGATGCCGAGGCGTATCTCGGCGAGCCCGTCACGGACGCCGTCGTGACGGTTCCCGCCTACTTCAACAACGCCCAGCGCGAGGCGACGAAGGACGCCGGCAAGATCGCCGGCCTCAACGTGCTGCGGATCATCAACGAGCCGACCGCCGCCGCCCTTGCCTACGGGCTCGACAAGGAAGGCACGGAGCACACGATCCTCGTCTTCGACCTCGGCGGCGGCACGTTCGACGTCTCCGTCCTCGAGCTCGGTGAGGGCGTGTACCACGTCAAGGCGACGAACGGCGACAACCACCTCGGCGGCGACAACTTCGACAAGGCCGTCGTCGACTGGATGATCGCCGAGTTCAAGCGTGACCAGGGCATCGACCTCGGGCAGGACCCGATGGCGCTCCAGCGGCTCTACGAGGCCGCCGAGAAGGCGAAGATCGAGCTCTCGTCCACGATGACGACGCAGATCAACCTGCCCTTCATCACGGCGACCCCAGAGGGCCCGAAGCACCTCGACCTCCAGCTCACGCGGGCGAAGCTGAACGAGCTCGCACACGACCTGCTCGAGCGGACGGTCGAGCCGACGAAGCAGGCGCTCGCGGACGCGGGGCTGACCGCTGCCGACATCGAGCACGTGGTGCTCGTCGGTGGCATGACCCGCATGCCGGCGGTGCAGGAGAAGGTCAAGGAGCTGATCGGCAAGGACCCGCACAAGGGCGTGAATCCGGACGAGGTCGTCGCTGTGGGCGCCGCGATCCAGGCGGGCGTGCTCAAGGGCGACGTCAAGGACGTCCTCCTGCTCGACGTCACCCCGCTCTCGCTCGGCATCGAGACGATGGGCGGCGTCTTCACGAAGCTCATCGAGCGGAACACGACCATCCCCACCCGCAAGGCGGAGACGTTCACGACCGCGCAGGACAACCAGCCGTCGGTGGAGATCCACGTCGGTCAGGGCGAGTCCGAGATGATCTCGTTCAACAAGACGCTCGGGAAGTTCCAGCTGGTGGGCATCCCCCCGGCGCCTCGCGGCATGCCGCAGATCGAGGTCTCGTTCGACATCGACGCCAACGGCATCATCAACGTGTCGGCGAAGGACCTCGGCACCGGCAACGAGCAGCAGATCCGGATCGAAGGCGGCTCGGGCCTGAGCTCGGACGAGGTCGAGCGGATGATCAAGGACGCCGAGACGCACGCGGGCGAGGCGCACCAGCTCCGCGAGCTCGCGGACGTCCGGAACCAGGCCGAGCAGCTCGCCTACCAGACCGAGCGGGCGCTCGCCGAGCACCGCGACAAGCTCGACGAGGCAGACGCCTCCACCATCGAGGGCCGCGTCATGGAGCTCCGGCAGGCGGTCGAGGGCTCCGACGTGGCCGACATCAGGGCGAAGACCGAGGCGGTCCAGGAGGCCTCGCGCACCCTGGCCGACGCGGTCTACGCGCAGGCGACGGCCGCCGCGCAGGCGCAGTCGTCCGGCAACGGCGATTCGGCGGCGTCCGAGGACGAGGTCGTCGAGGACGCGGACTTCGAGGTCATCGACGAGGAAGAGGCGCAGCGCTCGTGACGACGCGCCGTCCTGACGACGTCGTCGACGAGATCGGCGACGACGTAAGCGCACGAGGGGAACCTTGTGGCTCCGAGCCGCAGGGTTCCCCCGTCGAGCCGCTCGACCGGCTGGCCGAGGCAGAGGCCGCGCGGGACGAGTATCTCGCGCTCGCGCAGCGCATCCAGGCCGACTTCGACAACTTCCGGAAGCGGGCGGTGCGCGACCAGGAGCGGCTCGTCGCGCACGCGCACGAGCGGCTCGTCCACGAGCTGCTTCCGGTGCTCGACGACCTCGAGCGCACGCTCGAGGCGGCCGAGCGCCACGAGGAGGCGGCCCTCGTCGAGGGCGTTGCCCTCGTCGAGCGGTCGCTGCGCAAGGCGCTCGAAAAGGAGGGCCTGGTCGAGATCGAGACGGGCGGCGAATTCGACCCGCACGTCCACGAGGCCTTGCTCACGCAGGCGCGCGAAGGCGCCGAGCCCGGCTCGGTGGTCGAGGTCGTGCAGCGCGGGTACCGCCTGGGGGACAAGGTCGTGCGCCCGGCTCGGGTGATCGTGGCGGAGTAGCGCGATGCGAAGCCCCTACGAGGTGCTCGGCGTCCCGAAGACGGCGTCCGACGAGGAGATCAAGAAGGCGTACCGCAAGCTCGCCCGCGAGTTCCACCCGGACCGCAATCCGGGGGACAACGGCGCGGAGGAGCGCTTCAAGGAAGTGCAGGGCGCGTACGACGTCCTCTCCGACCCCGAGAAGCGGCGCTCGTACGACACGTTCGGCCAGGACGGCGGGCGCGGCGCGGCCGGAGGCCAGGGCGGGTTCGGCGGGATGCGCTTCGAGGAGTTCGACTTCGGCAACCTCGGCGACCTCCTCGGCGGGATGTTCGGCGGCGGCGCGGGGCGGCGGGGCGCACGGCAGCCGATGCGCGGCGACGACCTCGAGACTCGGGTGCGGATCTCGTTCGACGACTCGCTCAACGGAGTTCAGGTTCGCGTCCCGGTCGAGAGCGAGGCGGCGTGCTCCGTCTGCCACGGCACCGGTGCCGAGCCCGGGACCGCGCCCGTCGTCTGCCCGGAGTGCGGCGGTCGGGGCGTCGTGTCCGACTCGCAGGGTCTGTTCGCGTTCTCCCAGCCGTGCCCGCGGTGTCAGGGCAACGGCGCGATCGTGGAGTCGCCGTGCAAGAACTGCCGGGGCTCCGGACGCGAGCGGAAGCGCCGCCAGTTCAACGTGAAGATCCCGGCGGGCGCGAAGACGGGGACGCGGGTGCGGCTGAAGGGCCGCGGCGAGCCCGGCCGCAACGGAGGGCCGGCCGGCGACCTGCACGTCGTCGTGGAGGTCGAGCCGTCGCCGTTCTTCGAGCGGCGCGGGTCCGATCTCGTCCTCGACGTCCCGGTGACGTACACGGAGGCGGCTCTCGGCTCGAACGTCCAGATCCCCACGCCGGACGGCCCGGTGGCGCTGAAGATCCCGGCGGGCACGGAGAGCGGAAAGCTTCTTCGCGTCAAGGGACGCGGCGCTCCGCACCTCAAGGGCAACGGGCGTGGCGACCTGCTCGCGCGCGTGAAGGTGACCGTGCCGAAGAAGCTCTCGAAGGCCGAGAAGGAAGCGCTCGAAGGCTACGGCAAGGTGTCGAAGGAGAACCCGCGCGAGCGGTTCGCGGAGGCTCGCTGACGTGGACGCGTCGATCCCCCGCTACATGATCTCGGTCGCGGCCGAGCGCGTCGGCATGCACCCGCAGACGCTTCGGCTGTACGAGGCGAAGGGGCTCGTGCGCCCTGCACGTACGCCTGGCGGCACGCGGCTGTACTCCGACGAGAACGTCGAGCGCCTGCGCCTGATCCAGCGCCTGACGACAGAGCTCGGGCTCAACCTCGCGGGCGTCGAGCAGGTGCTCCGCCTCGAGGACGAGCTCCGGCGCGTGCGTGCACGTCTGGACCGCCTCGAGCGCGAGCTACGCGCCGAGATCGCGTCCGTGCACCGCTCGTACAAGCGGGAGCTCGTCGTCTACAAGGCCGCCGAGCATCCGGCACGGAGGTCGTAGCGGCGAGGCTTGCCTCGCCCTCGACGGAGAAGACATGGACTTCAACCGACTCACGCTCAAGAGCCAGGAAGCGGTCGCCGGGGCACAGGAGCTCGCCCGCCGCGCGGGTAACCCCGAGCTCACGCAGGATCATCTGACGATCGCGCTGCTCGACCAGGAGCTCGTGAGGACGCTCGTCGAGCGTTCGGGCGAGGCGCCGGCGAGCGTGCGCGCGGAGGCGGAGGCGCGACTCGCCGCGCTGCCGACGGTCTCCGGCGGGAGCACTCAGCCGCAGGTCTCGGCGCGGTTCAGCCGCGTTCTCGACAAGGCCTCCGACGAGGCGCAGGCGCTGGGCGACGCGTACGTCTCCGTCGAGCACCTGCTGCTCGCGCTCGGGATCGTCGACCGCGGACGGCTTCTCGAAGCCCTCGAGACGGTGCGAGGAGGCCAGAAGGTCACCTCGCAGGATCCCGAGGGCTCGTACCAGGCGCTCGAGAAGTACGGCCGCGACCTGACCTCGCTCGCCGAGAGCGGGAAGCTCGACCCCGTCATCGGCCGCGACGAGGAGATCCGCCGGGTGATCCAGGTGCTCTCGCGCAGGACGAAGAACAACCCGGTTCTGATCGGCGAGCCGGGCGTCGGAAAGACGGCGATCGTCGAGGGCCTCGCCCAGCGCATCGTCGCCGGCGACGTGCCAGAGGGGCTGAAGGGGAAGCGCGTCTGGGCGCTCGACGTCGGCGCGCTGCTCGCCGGGGCCAAGTATCGCGGCGAGTTCGAGGAGCGGCTCAAGGCCGTGCTCGCGGAGATCGAGAACGCGGCCGGCGAGATCGTGCTCTTCATCGACGAGTTGCACACGATCGTCGGCGCCGGCGCCGCCGAGGGCGCGGTCGACGCAGCGAACATGCTCAAGCCGATGCTGGCGCGCGGCGAACTGCGGGCGGTCGGCGCGACGACGCTGGACGAGTACCGCAAGCACATCGAGAAGGACGCGGCGCTCGAGCGGCGCTTCCAGCCGGTCTTCGTGGGGCAGCCGTCCGTCGCCGACACGATCGCGATCCTCCGCGGGCTCAAGGAGCGCTACGAGGCACACCATGGCGTCGAGATCCGCGACTCGGCGCTCGTCGCGGCCGCTGTGCTCTCGGACCGTTACGTCAGCGACCGCTTCCTCCCGGACAAGGCCATCGACCTGGTGGACGAGGCTGCGTCGCGCCTCCGCATGGAGATCGACTCGTCGCCGGTCGAGCTCGACGAGGCCGAGCGCCGCGTGCGCCAGCTCGAGATCGAGCTCGCGGCGATGGCGAAGGAGGGCTCAGCCGTCCGTGAGCCGCTCGAGGCCCAGCTGGCCGACGCACGCGCCGCGCGCGACGAGCTCTCCGCTCGCTGGCTGCGCGAAAAGGAAGGCCTGCAGCGCGTCGGCGAGATCAAGCGGCAGATCGACGAGCTGCGCATGGAGGCGGAGCGCGAAGAGCGGCTCGGGAACCTCGCGCGGGTCGCCGAGATCCGCTACGGGATCCTTCCCGGGCTCGAGCAGGAGCTCGCCGAGCGCGAGGAGCCGAGCGAGGCGCAGATGGTGAAGGAGGAGGTCGACGAGGACGACATCGCCGCCGTGGTCGCGTCGTGGACGGGCATCCCCGTCTCGCGTCTCCTCGAAGGCGAGGTCGAGAAGCTCATCCACATGGAGGAGCGGCTCCACCAGCGCGTGATCGGCCAGGACGAGGCCGTCGAGGCCGTGTCCAACGCGCTCAGGCGCGCCCGCTCCGGGCTCCAGGACCCGAATCGCCCGATCGGCTCGTTCGTCTTCCTCGGCCCGACGGGCGTCGGCAAGACCGAGCTCGCCCGCGCGCTGGCGGAGTTCATGTTCGACGACGAGCGCGCGCTCGTCCGCCTGGACATGTCCGAGTACCAGGAGCGGCACACGGTCGCACGCCTCGTCGGCGCGCCGCCCGGCTACGTCGGCTACGAGGAGGGCGGCCAGCTGACCGAGGCCGTGCGCCGCCGGCCCTACGCCGTCCTGCTCCTCGACGAGATCGAGAAGGCGCACGCCGAGGTCTTCGACGTGCTCCTGCAGCTGCTCGACGACGGACGCCTGACCGACGGCCAGGGCCGGACGGTCGACTTCCGGAACACCGTCGTGATCATGACCTCGAACATCCGCTCGCCGGACGAACTCCGCGACCGCTTCCGGCCGGAGTTCCTGAACCGGATCGACGAGGTCGTGCTCTTCCAGCCGCTCTCGCGGGAGGAGCTCTCGGAGATCGTCGAGCTCCAGCTCGGCCGGCTCCGCGAGCGGCTCGCCGAGCGGAAGCTCGAGCTCGAGGTGACGGATGCGGCGAAGGAGCTCGTGGCCGAGGAAGGCTGGGATCCGGCGTACGGCGCCCGCCCGCTGAAGCGGGCGATCCAGCGGCTGCTCGAGAACCCGCTCGCCCGCGAGCTCCTCGAGGGCCGGTTTGCGGACGGCGACACGGTGCGGGTGGACGCCAGGGACGGCGAGCTCGTGTTCGAGCGAGCCGAAGCAGCCGCGCCGGCGCCTGTCTAGGGCACGTCGGGGAAGAACTCGCCCTGCCCACGCACGGGCGGGGCGCCGTAGATGAAGAGCACGAGCTCTTCGTCGTCTGCGTTGCGGAGCTGCAGGACGGTTCCCGTCTCGACGACCACGATGCCGCCTCGCTCGACCACGTGGCGCTCGGGCGGGTCTCCGAGGTCGACGGTCAGCGTGCCGTCGAGCACGACGAAGACTTCCTCCTGCGCGAGATCCTTGTGGCGCCGGCCGCGTGCGCCGGGCGGGTAACGCCAGATGTTTGCGCGCGACTGCGTGAGCGCGTCCGAGAGACCGGCGATGGTGCGCGGGTCGTCGTCCCCGCGCGGTGCCCAGTCGAGCTCGGACTGGCGGAAGATCGTGTAGCCCACGGCCGCAGTATTACCGGCGGCGCCTGTTCGGAGCTCGTGCGGATGCGTACGATCGGGCCCATGACCGCGCGGATCTCCGGACGCGACGCTGAGCTCGCGTCGCTCCGTAGCTTCGTCTCGAGCGTCGCCGACGCTGCAGCGGCGCTCGTACTCGAGGGCGACGCGGGGATGGGGAAGACGACGCTTTGGCGCGGCGGCGTGGCCGAAGCCGAGGCGCGCGGCTTCCGCGTCCTCCAGGCCGTGCCGGCCGAGAGCGAGACGATGCTGTCCTTCTCGGCCGTCGGGGACCTGCTCGATCCGGTGCTCGACGAGGCTCTCGAGCCGCTTCCGGACGCCCAGCGTCGAGCACTGTCCCGGGCACTCGTGCTGGAGGAAGACGACGGGCCTGCCCCCGACCCGCGCGCGATCGGCGTCGCTCTGCTCGGTGCGATCCGCGGCCTCGGCGCAGACACGCCCGTCGTGATCGCGATCGACGACGTCCAGTGGCTCGACCCCGCTTCGGCGAGCGCGCTCACGTATGCGGCGCGCCGCCTGCGCGACGAGCAGGTCGGACTGCTGCTCGCGAAGCGCTCCCTCATCGATTCCCGCCTCGTCGCAGACCTGCGACGAGCTTTCGGGAGCGGGCTTCAGGACGTCCAGGTCGGGCCGCTCGATCTCGACTCGTTGCACGGACTCGTGCGGGCGTCAGCTCGACGTGACGATCGCCCGTCCGCTGATCGCGGAGATTCATGACGCATCCGGCGGCAACCCGCTCTATGCGCTCGAGATCGTCCGCAGCCTTCGCCGTACGGGCACACGGATCGAGGCGGGAACCCGCTTGCCGGTTCCTGATGCGCTTCGCGAGCTCGTGCACGGCCGGCTCCTCGAGCTCCCGGACGAGTCGCGCGAGTTCCTGCGCGCCGCGGCGGCACTGTCCCAGCCCACGGTCGGGCTGGTCGAGGAGGCTACGGGAGTACCGACGGAACGCGGCCTGGCCCCGGCTGTCGCCGCCGACATCGTCGAGCTCGAGAACGACCGCATCCGGTTCACGCATCCGCTGTTCGCTGCGGGTGCGTACGAGTCCGTCGACCCGAGCAGCCGTGCCCAGCTCCACCGCCGACTCGCCGAGCTCGTCGAGGATCCAGAGGCTCGCGCCGGACATCTTGCTGCGTCGGTGTTCGAGCCCGACGGCGAGGTGGCCGATGCGCTCGAAGAGGCGGCCGCGCGGGCGCTCGCCCGAGGCGCCCCCCGGGCAGCCGCGCTGCTGCTCGAGCGCTCGGCAGCCTTGACGCCCGGCGACGAGGTCGTCGAGCGGCGGCGGCTCCTGCAGGCGGCCGCCGCGCACCACGAGGCAGGCGACACCGACCGAGCAAGGGCTCTGCTCCTGCCCGAGCTCGCGCGGGCGACTGCCAAGGGCGAACGCGCGGAGGTCCTGGTGGCGCTGGCGCGAGTCACGTCGTACGACGAGGACCTCCGGGGTGCCTCGCAGCTCTACCAGGAAGCTCTCGACGACGCTCGGCCCGGCTCTCTCGTGGAAGCGCTCGCACAGGAGGGCGTCGGCTACACGCTCTTCCGGCTTCGCGAACGGCTTACGGAAGTCGTCGAGCTCTCGGAGAGCGCCGCGCGGACGGCGCGTGAAATCGGTGCGGTCACGTTGGAGGCGGAGAGCCTGGCCACGAAGGCGCTTGCGGAGGCTGCCCTCGGACGGCCCGAGGCGGTGGACACCTGCGAGCTCGCGATGGCGCTTCAGCCGGCCTGCGCCGACCGGCCCGTCGTGCAACAGCCACGGTTCGCCGTTGCGGTGGTGCGCTTCTGGCACGACGACCTCATGGGTGCCTACGACGCCTACGACGAGATGGCGGCGGTCGCCTCGGAGATCGGCGACGAGAGCTCGATCCCGTACGTGCTGGTCATGCTCGCTCAGATCGACTGCGCACTCGGTCGCTTCGAGGGCGCGCTGAGACGTGCCGAGGCGGGAGAGGTGGTGGCCGTCCAGGCCGGCCAGCGCACGCTGCACGGCTACCTCCGTGCCGTGCGAGCAGTCGCGGAAGCGCACCTCGGGCGGGTCGAGGACGCGACGCACTCGGGGAGCCAGGCGTACGAGCTCGCCGGCGACACCGGCGCCGTTCCGATCTTCGCCTCGTGGGCGCTCGGGACGCTTGCGCTCGCGCGTGGCGACCCGACCGGCGCTCTCGAGAAGCTCGTCCCGTTGCTCGAGCATCACGACGGGGAGTCCATCCGCGAGCCCGGAGCGCTCCCGTTCGCGCCGGACGCGATCGAGGCGCTGGTCGACGCGGGGCGGTTGGACGATGCTGCCGCCGCGCTCGACTCGTACGGGGAGGCTGCGCGGCGCCTCGCAAGGCGGCGGGGGCTCGCTGCCGCCCACCGTTGTCGCGGCCTGCTTCTCGCGGCGCAAGGCGACGCGGCTGGTGCCACTCGGGAGCAGGAAGCCGCGGTCGAGCTCTCCGCGGCAGGCGACACGCCCTTCGAGCACGCGCGTGCCCTGCTGGCCTTCGGCACCGTGCAACGCCGTTCGAAGCGCAGGCGCGAGGCGCGCGCGACGCTTGACGAGGCGCTCGCGCTCTTCGAGCGCCTCGGGGCGGAGCTCTGGGCCGAGCGGACTCGCGGAGAGCTCAAGCGCATCAGCGGGCGCGCTGCCACTCCAGGTGCCTTGACTCCCGCCGAGGAGCGTGTTGCGGCGCTCGTCGCCGAGGGCAAGACGAACCGCGAGGTCGCCGCGGCGCTCTATCTCTCCGAGCGCACCGTCGAGGGCCACCTCTCGCACGTCTTCGGAAAGCTCGGCGTCCGCTCCCGCACCGAGCTTGCCCGGGCGCTGGCGGCCGAACAGGGGGTCGCCTCGTCAAACCCGGGGGATTCCCCCGTTTCGGGCGTTTCCTCCGCTCCCTAGCCTCGAAACAGGTGGCCACGAGGGTCACCGAGAGACGAAGGAGAGAGCGATGACCCGCAAGTCCCCATTCATCACCGCAGTCGGAGCGGCCCTCGTGCTCGCGCTCCCGGCGACCGCGCTCGCCCAGAACGAGCGGTTCGTCGAGGCGCCGCAGTGGCACAAGGCGCTCGTGGCCCGCAGCGAGGGCCTCAACAAGCAGCACGAGCTTGGCACCTACAACCCCGCGATCCGGGCGCTGAAGCTCCGCAGCGAAGAGCTCAACCGCCTACACGGCCTCGGCGAGTACTCGGGCAGCGCGTATCCGGCGAGCTCGGTTCTGATCGACAGGGCACTCGACAACCCGGTGCCCGTTGCAAGCAACGACACGTCGGCGCTCGACGCTCGCGAGCAGTCCTTCGCAGCGAAGCGCGAGGCGCAGCTGACCGACGTCTCGGGCCCTGACGCGTTCGAGCGAGTCGTCATCGCCTCGACGCGCGAGACGCCTCCGCTCGTCGCCGACGACCGGTTCCGGCTCGACCCGACGGCGGGTGGACAGCCGGCCCCGGTCAGCGTGACGGACGGCCGCGAGGTCGAGTGGCCGCAGGTCGGGATCGGGCTCGGCATCGGCGCCCTGCTGATGATCGGCCTGTACCTGGCACTCAAGGGCACGCGGCAGCGCCCGCTGGCCCACTGATAGGGGTCGCTCTCGACCCAAGCCGCACCGCGGCCGCCCTTGGGGGAGGGCGGCCGCGGTGTTTTGCTGCGTCGCCCGGAGCACGCCGGCAAGTAGGGGTCGCATCGTCAAACACGGGGGATTCGCCCGTTTCGACGGCGCTTCCCGCTCCCTAGCCTCGAAAACAGGTGACCACAGGGGTCACCGGAGACAAAGGAGAGGGAGCGATGACCCGCACGATCTCATTCATCACCGTCGTCGGAGCGGCTCTCGCACTTGCCGCCCCGGCGTTCGGGCAAGGATCCCGCTACAGCTTCGAGCGGCCACAGTGGCAGCAGGCGCTCGAGGCTCGCAGCGAAGGCATGAACAAGAAGTACGGGCTCGGCGACTACGACCCGGCGATCCGGGCGCTGAAGCTCCGCAGCGAAGAGCTCAACCGCCTACACGGCCTCGGCGAGTACTCGGGCAGCGCGTATCCGGCGAGCTCGGTTCTGATCGACAGGGCACTCGACAACCCGGTGCCCGTTGCAAGCAACGACACGTCGGCGCTCGACGCTCGCGAGCAGTCGTTCGCAGCGAAGCGCGAGGCGCAGCTGACCGACGTCTCGGGCCCTGACGCGTTCGAGCGAGTCGTCATCGCCTCGACGCGCGAGACGCCTCCGCTCGTCGCCGACGACCGGTTCCGGCTCGACCCGACGGCGGGTGGACAGCCGGCCCCGGTCAGCGTGACGGACGGCCGCGAGGTCGAGTGGCCGCAGGTCGGGATCGGGCTCGGCATCGGCGCCCTGCTGATGATCGGCCTGTACCTGGCCTTGAAGGCAACTCGCCACCGGCCGCTCGCCCACTAGAACGATCACGAAGCCGCTCCGCCGCCCTCGACAGAGGGCGGCGGTGTGTGCTCGGACCCCGGTGGTCGCCCCGTCAAACCCAGGGGATTCGCCCATTTCTGCCGCTTCTCCAGCTCCGTAGCCTCGTGGGAGGTGATCACGAAGGTCACCAAGAGACGAAGAAGGAGAGGGAGCGATGTCCCGCACGATCTCAATCACTACCGTCGTCGCAGTCGTAGCGCTGTCCTTCAGCGTCGCGACCGCATTCGGCAAAGGCCAACCGGTCGACTCGCAGGAACCGTACGCGGTCGGCTTCGATACAGACCAATACAAGCGAACGGTCGATCAGAGCCAGATCGTCGCCCCGCGGGGCCCGCATGGGCTCGGGAACGCGAGCTCCGACTTCTGGAACTACGACGCACGGACCGGGCAGCGGACCGCGAACACGTCTCCCGGCCTCGCGCCGCAGGACCTCGCGGCGCTGTACGCGGGCTCCACGCTCAACGCGTATCCGGCTAGCACCGTCCTGATCAACAAGGCTCTCGAGAATCCGGTCTCGGTGGCCGGCGCCGACAAGCCGGCTCCGGTCAGCGTGACCGACAGCCGCGAGATCGAGTGGCCGCAGATCGGAATCGGGCTCGGCATCGGCGCGCTGCTGATGATCGGCCTGTACATGGCGCTGAAGGCGACGCGGCACCGTCCGCTCGCTCACTAGAGAGGTCACTCTCGACCAAGCTGCAACGGCGGTCGCCCTCGCGGGCGACCGCCGTGTGTGTGCGCTACGACTTCGAGTTCGTGAGCTCGCCGAAGCCGTATCGCAAGCGCCTCTGGCGACGGGGGCTCAACGCGCTCGTGCGCCCGCTCGCACGCCTGGGGCTGACCGGGCCGCGGACGCACCTCCTCACCGTCCCCGGCCGTTCGAGTGGACGGCTCTGGTCGACACCGGTCTCGATCGTTCGCCAGGGCGACGAGCGATGGCTTGTCGCTCCGTCCGGCGACCGGAACTGGGTGCAGAACGCGCGTGCAGCGGGCTGGGTCGAGCTCCGGCGCGGACGCCGTCGCGAGCGGCTCGAGGTCGAGGAGCTTTCCGCCGACGCGTCGGTGCCCGTGCTGCGCCGCTACTACGAGCTCGGCCGGGTGACGCGGCCGTTCTTCGACGTCGACCTTTCGTCCTCGAGCGAGGAGTGGCTCGCCGAGGCACCCCGTCACCCGGTGTTCAGGCTCGCGCCACCAAATGAGAGCGGCGACCGCGCGCCATAGGATCGGCGTGTGAGCTCCGCGAAGCGCGTCCTCCTCGTCGCTGCGACCGACGCCGAGCTCACCGGACGCACCGGCCTCGCGTGTGGCATCGGGCCGGTGGAAGCGGCTGCCGCGACCGCTCGCGCGCTCGCGCTCGACCAGCCGCATGCCGTTCTCCACGTCGGAGTCGCCGGCGGGCGCGGAATCGCTCCGGGGGCGCTCGTCCTCGGCACGGAAGCGGTCTACTGCGACCTCGCCGCCGAGATTCCGGTCATCTCGCGGGTTGGCCCGGACGACGGTCTTCTCGCCGCGCTCGGCGCCGAGCTGCCGGACGCCCTCCAGCTCCCGATCGGGACGAGCGCCGCGGTCGACGGCCCGTGTGGCTCGGGGCAACGGGAGATTCGGGTCGAGGCGATGGAGGGGTTCGCTGTTCTTCGCGCCTGCGCTCTCGTGGGCGTGCCGGCGGTCGAGGTTCGCGCCGTGTCGAACGAGGTCGGCGAGCGCGATCGCGGGCGCTGGGAGATCCCGCTGGCCCTGTCAGCGCTCGACGCCGCCTTACCTCGCATGCTCGCCGCAGTCGCGAAGTAGCGTTCCAGCCTCATGCCCCGCGGACGGAAGCCGAACGCGACGCGCGAGTTGCCGCCGCCGCTTCCCCCGGCCGAGCGCACCGTCGGCCAGCTCGTCGGCGAGGCGATCCGCATGTACGGGGGGAACTTCTGGAAGGCGCTTGCACTCGGGGTTCCCGTTGCTCTCGTCAACGCCCTCGCCTGGGGGCTCTCGCGGGACAGCCAGATCCGTGCCCTGGTCGAGGGCGCGTTCCTGCTCACGCTCAGCTATGTGGGCGCGTGTGCGCTCGTCACCGGCGCTCCGCTTCGGAGCAGGAATGCGCTCGTCGCCTACGCCGTGGGCGTGGTGATCTTCATTCCGTTCCCCATCCTCGCCACGCTCTTCGTCCTGCCCGGCCTCGCGTGGCTCGCCCTCTTCGGGCTCGCGGTTCCTGCGGCGCTCGTCGAGGGGCTCGGCTTCCGTGCGGCCTTCGGCCGCGGGTTCCGGCTCGCGCGTGCGGACTACGTCCACGTCCTCGGCGGACTTGCGGCCCTCGCGCTCGTCGTCTTCCTCACGCAGGCGGTGCTCTTCTTCGTGCTGCGGGAGTACGCCGAGAACACGCGCATCGCCGCCGCCACGCTTGCGTCGCTCGTCGTTTCGCCGCTCCTGTTCCTCGGCGCGGCACTCCTGTACGTCGACCAGGACGCTCGGTTAGGCTCGACCAGCGACCGAGGAAAGGAGCGAGATGCCCACGTACCTCATGCTGACGACGCTGACCGAGAAGGGAGTCCAGACCCTCCACGCGAACCCCGCCCGGCTGCGTGAGGTCAACAAGGACGTCGAGGAGATGGGCGCCAAGGTGCTCCACCAGTGGGCAGCGCTCGGCGCGTACGACTTCGTGAACGTCGTCGAGGCGCCGGACGACATCACGATCGCGAAGGTGTCGATCGCGCTCGGGGCCCGCGGGAGCGCGAAGCTCGAGTCGCTGCCGCTGATTTCGGTGGACGACTTCCTCTCGTCGTTGTCGTAGGGGCGAGGGCGACGCGAGCGTCGCCCCTACGACAACCAGGGAACCGTAGGGGCGAGGCTTGCCTCGCCCTCGTCTCAGAGCGCGAAAAACCCCGTCTCGCGCGCCTTCACGGTGAGCGGGCTCTGCGGCAGGCCCGCCCGTGGCTCGAGGTTGTACTCCCGCGGCGCGACGTCGTTCGGCGTGTCGGGATGAAAGAGGCTCGCCAGGAGCTGAATCTGCCGCCGGCCGGGCCCGAGCTCCCACTGGCCTCCTCCGTACGCCCCGATCCCGTGGGTCTCGCAGTAGTCGTACGCCGCGAACAGGCGCTCGACGGATCCGAAGCGCGACGGCTTCACGTTCACCGTGCGTGGCGGCCAGTCCAGGGACTCGATGTCCTCGACCGAGTGGATGATCGCGTCCCAGGTCACGCGCTCGCGATGAGGCTCCAGCACCGGAAGTGTCTCGTCCGTGAGCGCCGGATCCTCGAGCCAAGCGTGAGGTAGGCCCTCGGCGACGCGCCCATAGAGCTCGGGATCGGGCGGCGTGTCGACGACGGTGCCGCTGTACTGGCCCTTGAGGTCGATCGAGTCGACCGCGCCGGTCGAGCGGAGGTGGGCGATCAGGTCGTCGTCCCACGCCGTGTTCGCATCGAGCTTGAACTTGAGCACTGGGTAGTGCTCGAGCCACGCCTCGAAGCGCTCGGTCGAAGGGGGAGAGCCGAGACCCATCGAGACGACGAACGAGATCGGCCGCGCTCTGCGCTCGACGACGTCCCCTAGCGAGCGCCCGGCCTGCCGGAGCGCGAGGTCGAGCGCGGCGCTCTCGAACGCCCAGCGCCGGTAGTCGCGGTACGCGTGCTGCGCGGGCTCCTCCTCGAAGAGCTCTTGCTCCCCGAGCTGCTCCGAGAACGTGTGCAGCGTCCAGCTGCCGGCGAGCGGGAGATCCGCGCCGCGTGCCTGCAGGCGGTCGTGCTCCTCGCCGTGATACGTCACGTCCTCGCCGATGCCCTCCTCACCGCGTCCGCGAAGGTGGACGACGGTCGTCTTCCGGAGGAAGTCCTCGCGTGCCTGGAGCTCGAGCCCCTCGAGCTCGTAGCCCTCGATCTCCAGCGGGAGGTGTCGGACGCGGTCGTACAGGCTCATGTGTCGGCTCACCGGCCGGCGAACGCTACCGCCACCTCGGCGGCGAGCCGCGCGTTGTCCACGATGAGCGCGCGGTTCACCTCGAGTGTGCGGCCGTCGCTTCGCTCGTGCAGGAACGCGAGCACGAACGGCGTCACCTGCTGGCCCTGGACGCCTCCCCTCGAGACCGCGTGGAGCGCTTCCTCGATCAGCTCCTCGACGTCGATGCTCTCGGGCGGCGGGTTTGCGAGCAGCAGCCCACATCCCCCGAGGCTCCAGTGCGCTTCGGCGATGTGCGCAGCGGCAGCGACGTCGTCGACCCGCTGGGGTACCGGGGGTCCGCCGGTGCCGGAGTAGAAGAGCGGGAGCGTGTCGGTCCGGTACCCGACGATCGGGATGCCCAGCGTCTCCAGGTACTCCATCGTCGCGGGTATGTCCAGCAGCGACTTCGCGCCCGAGCAGGCGACGAGCACCGGCGAGGTCACGAGCGCAAGCAGATCGGCGGAGACGTCGGGCGGCGACGGATAGCCGCGATGAACTCCGCCGATGCCGCCCGTGCCCACGAAGTTGATCCCCACGCCGCGTGCGACGGTGAGCAGCCCGCCGACCGTCGTCGCGCCCACGTCGCCTGAGACGGCACAGGCGGCGAGGTCGCGAGGCCCGACCTTGCGGGCATCGGGGCCGAAGCGCCCGAGCTCGGCCTCGGTGAGGCCGACCTGGATCCGCCCGTCCAGCACACCTGCCGTCGCCGGGACGGCGCCTGCCGCTCGCACGGCCGCCTCGCTCGCGAGGCCCACGGCGACGCCGTCGGGGGCCGGGAAGCCGTGTGCGATGAGGGTCGTCTCGAGCGCGACGACCGCCGCGCCTGACTCGATCGCTTCCTGCACCTCGTCGGAGACGACGACGAGGTCGCTCACGCCGTCCCGACTCTCCGGCTCACGGCATCGACCCTAGCCGCGAGACGCAGCGCGCCGCGGCCTCGAGCGCGAGGTCGGGACCGCCCACGATGAACCCCGCGGCGAGCGCGTCGCCCGCGCCCGTCGAGTCGACGACCTCGGCAACGGGGAGCGCCGCTCGCTCGTCGCCGCCGAACGAGCATCCGCGGAGGCCCCGCTTGAGGATCCAGGTGACGCCGCGCACCGGCCCGCCGAGGACGCGATCCTCGTCCTCGTTCGCGAACACGACGTCGGGCTGCAGCACGGCGAGAAGCTCCCGGAATCGGGCGGCGCCATGCTCCTCGAGCGCGCTCCAGGACGCGAGGTCGACGCTGACCGAAGCGCCTGTGCGGCGTGCGATCTCGGCGGCCGTGAGTGCGGTCGTCCGCGTCGGCTCGACGAGCAGCGCGTACCCGGAGACGAACAGGTGCTCGCAGCCGTCGAGCCAGGTGCGGTCGAGCTCGTCCGCCGCGAACGCCGTTGCGGCGCCGCGATCCGAGAGCATCGAACGCTCGCCGTCGCGGTCGACCAGCGCGCAGATGATCCCGCCCTTGCCCTGGGCCGGGCCGGCGACCTCGACTCCACGTGCCGCGAGGCCGCGCGCGGCGAGCTCGCCCGCGTCGTCTGCGCCGCGCTTGCCGACGAACCGAGCCCGAGCGCCGAGTTCGGCCACCCAGGCAGCGACGTTCGCCGCCTGGCCGCCTGCCGAGAGATGCGTCTCCGCCGGCGTGTCCGCGCCCGCCGCCACCGGCCCTCGGAGCCGCACGATGACGTCGAGCGTCAGATCGCCGAGGGCGCAGACGAACACGACGAGGATCGTAAGATCTGAACATGGACGGCGAGAGGCGACGCGAGCGCGTTCGGACGTTCCTCCTCGGAGGGTTGCTCGGCGCGTCGGCGACGGTCGCCGCGCTCGATCGGCGTCGCCGCATCCAGCGCCGCCGCGGTCGGCCGCGAGGGCTCGCCGCCTTCGAGAGCGCTCCCTGCTATCGCGAGCTGCTCGACCGCGAGCAGGACGAGGCGACGCGCTAGACCGGCAGACCGCCGCGCTAGCCTTCTCCGGTGCCGATCTACGAGTATCGTTGCCCGAACGGGCACACGTTCGAGGTCTTTCAGAAGATGAGCGACCCGCCTGTCGAAGCGTGCTCGGCCTGTGGTGCAGGCCCGGTCGAGAAGCTCCTCTTCCCGGTGGCCGTCCACTTCAAGGGCTCCGGTTTCTACTCGACGGACTACGGCCGCGGCGGCCGCAAGTCGAAGAAGGACGGCGGCGACGGCGCAGGCGCTGAGAAGAGTGCCTCCGACAAGGCGGACAAGAGCGGAGGCGACAAGAGCACGGGCGACACGAAGAAGCCTGCGGCCGACGCGGGCTAGGAACAACCGCTAGCGCGACCGCGTGCAGCCCGCCGCGTAGGGCACGCCCTTCGCGGGCGCGAGCGGAGCGGTGCGGCCGAGGAACATCGCGATCACGGAGACGTTGTCCTCGCCTCCGACGATCACGGACTCGCCACCGGCCGTCCCCGGCTCACCTCCGAGGCGGCAGCGGACGCTCGAGTCCGAGCGGAAGCGCACCCAGCCGAGCTGGGCGAGCTCCCAGGCGGAGAGATCGGTCCTCAGCGGAGACGCGAGCGAGTCGCCGATGAACGGCAACCGCACGAAGGTCCCGACGCTCGCGAGCTTGTCTCCGACCGCGTCCGCGACGGCCTGCTGGCGGGCGGTGCGCGTGATGTCCGTTTCCGACGGGTCCAGCCGGTTCGTGCGAATGCGCGAGTAGATCAGCGCCCGCCGCCCGTCCATGTGCTGCTCGCCCTTGGCGAACCGCCAGCCTTCCCAGCTCCCGCAGCGCTTCCGCGGGTAGGGGCAGTCGAACCTGTTCGAGAGGATCGGCTTGGGGACGGTGACGTCGATGCCGCCGAGCGCGTCGATGAGGTCTTTGAAGCCGTCGAAGTCGACGACGATCACGTGGTGGATCGGCAGCCCGGTCAGGTTCCGCACCGTGGCGAGCGTGAGTGCGGGGCCGCCGAACTGATTCGCCGCATTGATCTTCCCGGAGCCGTAGCCGGGGATGTCGACCCGCAGGTCACGCGGGATGGAGAGGTACGAGAGCCGATGCGTCTCCGGGTCGGTTCGGAGGAGCAGCAGCGAGTCCGAGCGCCGCGCGTCCTCGCGGCCGGGTGCCCGTCCGCCGTCGGTTCCGATGACGAGCGTCGTCGCGGGGGTCGTCAGCAGCGAGCCGTCGAGAGGCGCGAGGCGGTTCTCAGCCCGCTGCGGAAGCCGCTCGTTTGCTTCGCTCACCCCACGTGAGAACGAGAAGTAGCCGAGCGCGCCCCAGACGAGGATCAGGATCACGAGCGCGCCGACGCCGAGCAGCACCCAGCGTCCCCAGCGCCGCCGCTGTCCCGGGGCGCTCGGCGCAGTCGGGCTCTTGGGCGGCTGCTTCGTCCGCTCGAGTGGGACTCTGCCCTTGGCGCGGCCGCCGCGATACCGCCGGTAGGGCTTCTCTCCCACGGCCATCCGGGGCGCTATGGTAGCCCGCGCCGTGGCCGCTCCATTCGTGATCGGGGTCGATCTCGGAGGCACGACGACGCGCGCGGCCGTCGTGGATCGGGACGGGACGATTCACGCTCGAGACGAGTTCGATACGCCGGAGACGTCCGAGCGGGACGTCCTCGCGGCTCTCGACGCTGCGGTCGAGGGTCTGCTCGACGACCGCGTTGCGGCGATCGGCTACGGCATCCCGTCCAACCTCGAACGCGGCACTTGGCGCATCCTGCGGGCGACGAATCTCCCGCTCGACGACATGGATCTCGTCGCACACGCGAGCTCGCGGTTCGGTCTTCCCGTGGGCGTCGACAACGACGCGAACGTGGCCGCGCTCGCGGAGTGGAAGCTCGGCGCCGGCAGGGGCACCTCGAATCTCGTGATGCTGACGCTCGGCACCGGCGTCGGAGGCGGGCTCGTGCTCGACGGCCGGCTGTACCGAGGTTGGGCGGAGCTCGGGCACGTCGTCCTCCAGGCCGGGGGGCGTCCGTGCCAGGGGAGCTGCCACGGGCGGGGGCACGTGGAGGCGCTCGTCTCGGGGACGGCCGCGGATAGGGCTGCGGTCGAGCTCTACGGCGAGGGGAGCGACGCGCGCGTCCTCGTCGCCCGGGCGACGGATGGAGACGAGCGGGCGCGCGCAAAGCTGCAGGAGATCGCCGAGCTACTAGGCGCGGCCATCGGTTCCCTCGCGAACATCTTCGATCCGGAGCTCGTCGTGATCGGCGGCGGCTTCGGCGAGGCCGCGGCCGACTTCCTGCTCGAGCCCGCCCAGGCCGCCGCGCGGGAAGACGCGCTCTCGCCGGCCGATCGCACGCTGCGGGTCGTCTCGGCCGAGCTCGGCACCGAGGCGGGGCTCGTCGGTGCAGGCCTCCTCGCGTTCGAGGCGCTCGCCGAAGCAGGGTAGGCCGTCGTGCCGCTGGCGATCTGCGCGACGCCGATCGGGAACCTCGAGGACGTCACCTTGCGCGTCCTCCGCGAGCTCGCCGAGGCGGATCTCGTTCTCTGCGAGGACACCCGCCGGACCCGGATCCTCCTCGATCGCCACGGGATCGCCACACCGCTCGAGAGCTACCACCAGCACAACGAGGCTGCGAAGACGGCGTCCGCGCTCGCGCTGCTCGAGAAGGGGGAGCGAATCGCGCTCGTGTCCGACGCAGGGCTCCCGGGCGTGAACGACCCCGGCGCGCGGTTGATCGCGGCGGCGGTTGCCGCGGAGGTCACGGTGACGGTCCTGCCCGGCCCCTCGGCGGTGGAGACGTCCCTCGTCGTGAGCGGCCTTCTCGCGGAGGACTACCGGTTCGTCGGGTACCTGCCGCGAAAGGAAACGGAGCGTCGGGCGCTGGCTGGCGCCTTGGCGCGGTTCGGCGGTGCGGTCGTCGCGTTCGAGTCTCCGCGCCGGCTGGCCGGCTCGCTGGCCGTGCTCGCGGAGGTCATGCCCGAGCGACCGGCGGCGGTCTGTCGCGAGCTGACGAAGCGCTTCGAGGAGGTCGTCCGCGGCACGCTCGCCGAGCTTGCCGAGCGGTTCACGGAGCCGCCACGAGGCGAGATCACGCTCGTTCTCGGTCCGTGGCGCGTCGACGTCGACGGCGACACGTCCGGGGCCGCGCTCGACGCGGTCGCCGAGCTCGTCGCCGCGGGAGTTCCGCGGAAGCAGGCCGTCGACGTCGTCGCGCGCCTCAGTGGCGTCGCCCGGAACACGCTCTATCGAGCGTCTCTGTAACAACTTCGTCACGTCCGTTGACACCGCCGGAGCGCCCTCGCTAGCCTCACTCCATGTTCGCCTCACGGGCAACACAACTCGTGGTCGTGATCGCGTTGCTCGCCGTCGCGACCCTCTCCGGTGCGCCGTCGGCGGCTGCCGCGCCCGCAGCGGAGTGGACATGGCCGGTCGACGGTGAGGTGCTGCGCCCGTTCTCGCTGGGCGACGACGAGTACGCCGCCGGACAGCACCGAGGCCTGGACATCGCGGTGGGTCGAGCACGCGTTGTGCGCGCGCCGGTCGCCGGAGAGGTGACCTTCGCCGGCCAGGTGCCGACCCACGGTCTCACGGTGACGATCTCCACGCCTGACGGCTACAAGGCGTCGCTGACACATCTCGGCACGCTCGAGGTGAAGCGCGGTGCCCGCGTCGGCGCAGGCGATCCCGTCGCGCAGACCGGGCCGTCGGGAGATGCCGAGCACGAGGTGCCGTACGTCCACCTCGGCGTTCGCGTCGGCGAGGACGAGAAGTACGTCGACCCGGCGAAGCTCCTCCCCCCGCGCGGTGCGCCGGTGCCTCCTCCCGCGCCTCCGGCTCCGCCGACGCCTGCCCCCGCGCCGACTCCGAGTCCGGCTCCGAGCCCGGCTCCGACCCCGCCGACAAGCCCGCCGACGCCCACCCTGCCACCGGTCTCGACCCCGGCTCCAAGTCCTGCTCCGACCCCGAGTCCCGACCCGCGCCCTGGGGCACCGCCGACGCCCGCGCCTGCTCTGCCTGCTCCCCCTCCCGAGGCAACGCCTGCGCCGGGCCCGACGGCGAACGCGTCCGATCCGGGAGTGCGCGACACAGGTTCGATCGGTCGCCCGATGGACACGGCGACGACCGGGCGCTCCGATGGCTCACGCTCGGAGCCCGCACCAGGCCTGGCCGCCTCCACGGGTTCCGCCGCGCCCGCGAAAGGCGAACCGACGACGACCGTGTTCACGACGCCGGTTCGAGGCCGTGTAGCGAGGTTGGGCTCCCCGGCCCTCGGCCGGGCGTCGCACGACGTCGACGCCGGTGCGGGGAGTGCCCTGACCGACGATGCGACATCCGTTCGCGCCGTTCGTCATCCTCCGCCGCGGCGCGATCACGTCGAGCGGCGACCACCGGACCTGCGCCCGTTCGAGAAGCCCGTCGCAGGCTGGCTGTGGCGATCCGTTGCCTTCGAAGTCCTCGTCTTCGGAGTCGTCTTGGCGGCCGGCCTGCTCGCCACCGGCACGGCGGTGGCCGCCGCCAGGCGGCGTCGGGAGGCGGATCGGCCACTACCTATGATTGGCGGCCGTGAGCCAGTCGACGCCCAGGAAGATCCTCGTGGCGGTGGCGTGGCCGTATGCGAGCGGACTTCGCCACATCGGACACGTGGCGGGGTTCGGTGTGCCGTCGGACACGTTCGCGCGCTACCACCGCCTGCGCGGGAACGACGTGCTCATGGTGAGCGGCACCGACGAGCACGGCACGCCGGTCATGGTCGCCGCAGACGCGAGTGGCGAGTCGCCGCATGAGACCGCCGAACGGTTCAGCGGCCTCATACGCGAGGACCTACACGCGCTCGGGCTCTCATACGACCTCTTCACGCGCACGACGACCGAGAATCACTACCGCGTCACGCAGGATCTCTTCCGCACGCTCTACGAGAAGGGCTTCATCATCGAGGAAGAGACTCTGGGCGCCTTCTCGGCTACGACGGGCCATACGCTCCCCGACCGCTACATCGAGGGAACCTGCCCCATTTGCGGCTACACGAGTGCGCGGGGCGATCAGTGCGACAACTGCGGGAACCAGCTCGACCCGACCGACCTGATCGAGCCGCGCTCGACGATCGACGGAACTCCACCGGTCTTCAAGACCACGAAGCACCTGTTCCTCGACCTCCCGGCGTTCAAGGAGCGATTGACGGAATGGCTCGAGTCGCAGGAGCACTGGCGACCCAACGTGCGACGGTTCTCGCTCAACTTCGTGCAGGAGCTCAAGCCGCGCGCGATCACCCGTGACCTCGACTGGGGTGTCCCGATTCCCGTCGCCGGCTACGAGGAGCTCGACGACAAGCGGATCTACGTTTGGTTCGACGCGGTCATCGGCTACCTGTCCGCGTCGATCGAGTGGGCCGCCAACCGCGGCACGCCGGACGCGTGGCGTGACTGGTGGCAGAACCCAGAAGCCGAGCACACGTACTTCATGGGCAAGGACAACATCGTGTTCCACACGGTGATCTGGCCGAGCGTCCTCCTCGGATACGGCACCGGCGGCGAGTACGGGGCTGGACGGGCCGAGCTCGAGCTTCCCGACAATGTCGCGTCGAGCGAGTTCCTCACCATGGAGGGCAAGAAGTTCAGCTCGAGCCGGGGCGTGGTGATCCTCGTGCGCGACTTCCTCAGCCGCTACGACGCCGACGCGCTGCGCTACTTCCTGTCCATCGCCGGCCCCGAGACGCAGGACACCGACTTCACCTGGTCCGAGTTCGTGCGACGGAACAACGACGAGCTCGTGGCGACGTGGGGCAATCTCGTGAACCGGACGCTGCAGAGCGCGTACAAGAACTTCGGAGAAGTCCCCGAGCCCGGTGCGCTCACCGACGCGGACGCCGCGCTGCTCGCCGAGGTGGAAGGCGGCTTCGAGGTCGTCGGGGCTCTCATCGAGGATGCGCGCTTCAAGAACGGCCTCCAGGAGGTGATGAGGCTTGCGGGGCTCGTGAACCAGTACCTCGCCGAGCAGGCGCCCTGGGCGCTGCTGGAGACGGATCGTGCGCGGGCGGGCACCGTCCTCTACGTCGCGCTGCGCGCGATCGACAGCCTCAAGATCCTGCTGACGCCGTACATCCCGTTCTCGTCCCAGAGGCTCCACGAGTACCTCGGCTACGACGGTGTCGTCGCCGGCCCGATCGGATCTCAGGTCGTCGCGGAGGAGGACGGACGAGAGCACACCGTGCTGACCGGCGACTACACCGCGTGGGTCGGTGACTGGGCGCCGAGCACGATCGCCCCAGGGCAGGAGCTCCGCGAGCCGGCCCCGCTGTTCGCGAAGCTCGATCCCGAGAAGGTCGTCCCGGAGGAGTTGCGCCGAATGGAGGAAGCCGCTGGCCGGCCGGACGACCCCGAGGACGCGTGACCGACACGCACGCGCACCTCGACGGGTGCGAGGACGCCGAGGCTGCGATCGCGCACGCGCAGCAGGCGGGGGTCACCAGGATCGTCACGATCGGGACGGGGATCGAGTCGTCGCGGGCAGCCCTCGAGCTCGCCCGTCAGCACGAGGGCGTGTATGCGGTGCTCGGCATCGACCCGCACCAGGCCTCGAGCCCGGAGGCCGGTCGGGTCGACGAGCTGCGCACGCTGCTCGCCGACCCGAACGTCGTCGCGGTCGGCGAGACGGGTCTCGACAACGTCCGCGAGCACGCAACACCCGCCGACCAGCGACGGCTCTTCGACGCGCAGCTCGAGCTCGCGAACGAGCTTCGACTGCCGGTCGTGATCCACAGCCGCGAGGCAGAAGCGGAGACCGCCGCGGCGCTCGCCGGATTCGGTGGCACGGTCGTCCTGCATTGCTTCTCCTCTCCGGGGCTGCTCCCGACGGCGCTCGAACGCGGCTACTACGTTTCGTTCGCGGGGAACGTCACGTATCCGAAGGCCGCCGATCTGCGCGAGGCGGCGACCGAGGTTCCCGAGGACCGGATCCTCGTCGAGACGGACAGTCCCTACCTGAGCCCGCAGCCGGTCCGCGGTCGGCCCAACGAACCGGCCAACGTCGTGCACACGGTCGCGGCTCTCGCGGACGTCCGGGAGACCGACGCCGCGACGCTCGCCGCGCAGACGCACGACAACGCGACGCGCGCGTTCGCTCTGCCGTGACGCCCGGCGCGGGGAAGCAGCGCGCGAAGAAGTCGCTGGGCCAGCACTTCCTGATCGACGAGAACTTCCTCGGCGTGATCGAGCGCCTGGCCGAGCTAGAGCCGGAGGACACGGTGCTCGAGATCGGGCCGGGAACGGGGATCCTCACGCGCTACCTCGCCGACCGCGTCGCGACCGTACACGCGGTCGAGCTCGACGCATCGCTCGAGGACGTCCTGCGCGAGAGGCTCCACGGGACGAGCAACGTGCACATCACGTTCGCCGACGCGGTCAGGTTCGACTACGCGGTGCTCGAGCCCCCGCCGGGCAAGCTCGTGTCGAACCTCCCGTACAACGTCGCGACGCCCATCGTCGTCGAGAGCCTCGACCGGATCCCCTCGCTCGAGCGCTGGGTCGTGATGGTGCAGAGAGAGGTGGCCGAGCGCTTCTTCGCCTCGCCGAGAACGAAGGCGTACGGCGCCGTCTCGGTGCTCGTGCAGCTGCACACGCGCAAGCTCGGCTCGCACCGGGTTCCGCCGACGGCGTTTCGGCCGAAGCCCCGGGTCGAGTCCACGATCCTCGGCTTCGAGCGCTACCCCGGTCCGCGGCTCGATCTCGTCCGGCCAGTCGTGGAGTCGTCGTTCGCGCATCGCCGCAAGACGCTCGCGAATTCCCTCGCGCACGCCGGGTTCGCGACGCGCCCTGAGGCCGAGCAGGCCCTTGCCGAGATCGGGCGCGAGCCCGGAGTGCGCGCGGAGGAGCTCGCGCCAGAGGAGTTCGTCGCGCTGGCGAGAGCTCTCGGATGACGTCGACGGAGGCCTACGCGAAGATCAACCTCGGCCTCGTCGTCGGCCCCGTGCGTCCAGACGGCAAGCACGAGGTGATGACGGTGCTCGAGCGAATCGGCCTTTCGGACACGATCGAGCTCGAGGCGACCTCGGCCACGCATGGCATCACGGTCGAGGGCTTCGAGGACACGATCGTCCGCGCCGCGCTCGCCGCCTTCGACGAAGCGACGGAAGCGCGAAGTGGCTGGCACGTCCGCATCGACAAGCGCATCCCCGTTGCAGCGGGGCTCGGAGGAGGCAGCGCCGACGCGGCAGCTGCTCTCCGTCTCGCGAACGAGACCAGCGTCAATCGGCTCGCCGACGAAGCGCTGCACGAGCTCGCCGCGGCGGTCGGCGCGGACGTTCCCTTCTTCCTGCGCGACGGGCCCCACCTCGCGACGGGGGACGGCTCGGAGCTCGCCCCGGTGGCGCTCCCGCACGACGTGCCGGCCGTCATCGTGCTCCCGCACGACGAGACGAAGCACTCCACGGCGGCCGTCTATGCGCGGTTCGACGAGCGCGCTGGGGCGAGCGGCTTCGACGCGCGGCGTGCGGCGATGCTGTCGGCGCTCGAGGGCGCGTCGTCGGTCGCCGACCTCGCAGCCCTGCCGCGGAACGACCTCGCCTCGTCCCCCATCGCCGCCGACCTCCTCCGCCAGGGCGCGCTCCGCGCTGACGTCAGCGGCGCCGGCCCCGCCGTCTACGGGCTGTTCGAGGACGAGCGCGCGGCCGCTCGTGCGGCGAACGAGCTACGGTCCGCGGGCCGGACCTGGCTCACGCGAACCGTCGAAGCTCGCTGACGCGCTCGGCCAGCGCGCGCGACTGGCAAACTGGCCCGGCTCGCGCGACACTCAGCTCCCGACAAGCACACGAATTCACTGGGGCGTAGCCAAGTGGTAAGGCAACGGGTTTTGGTCCCGTGATCCCAGGTTCGAATCCTGGCGCCCCAGCCAACGACCGCCGAATGGACGACAACAAGCTCGCAGCAGTCGTGATGGCCGCAGGCCTCGGCACGCGGATGCGTTCGAGCCTGCCGAAGCATCTCCACCCGATCCTCGGGCGGCCCATGGTCGACTGGGTCATCGCGACCGCAACCGAGGCGGGAGTCGACAGCGTCGTCGTCGTCGCATCTCCTGCGAGCGCCGACGCATTCGGCCACGTCGAGGTCGCTGTCCAGGAGAAGCCGCTCGGGACCGGCGACGCAGTGCGCAGCGCGCGTCGAGCGCTCGAGGGCCGCGCCGACGACGTACTCGTCCTGTCCGGCGACACGCCGCTCATCACACCCGAGCTGCTGCGCGACGTCCGCGAGACGCATCGCGCGAGCGGCGCCTCCGCCACGGTGCTTTCGTTCGAGATCGAAGAGCCCGGTGCGTACGGGCGCATCGTCCGCGGCCCGGACGGGAGCCTGGCGGCGATCGTGGAAGCGGGCGACGCGAGCGACGAGCAGCTCGCGCTCAGGGAGGTCAACTCGTCGATCTACGTCTTCCGCGCAGACCGGCTGTGGCCCGTGCTCGACCGGCTCGAGCCCAAGAACGCGCAGGGCGAGCTGTACCTCACCGACTCCATCGCGCTGCTCGTGGCCGACGGCGACACCGTCGCGGTGCACAAGACCCCGACGCCGGAGGACGCGCTCGGTGTGAATACACGCGTGGAGCTCGCCGAGGCCGCGTCCAGCCTGCGCGACCGCATCAACGAAGCGCACATGCTCGCGGGCGTGACGATCGTCGACCCGAGCACGACGTGGATCGAGCCCGAGGTCGAGCTCGAGCCGGACGTCGTCGTGCATCCGTTCACGGTGCTGCGGGGGGCGACGAGGATCGCCGCCGGTGCCGAGATCGGCCCGCATGTAGCCGTGATCGACACCGTGATCGGCGAGCGTGCCACGGTCGGGCCCTTCTGTTACCTTCGCCCTGGCACCGTGCTCGAGGCCGACACGAAAGCAGGCACGTTCGTCGAGATCAAGAACGCCCTGGTCGGCCAGGGCGCGAGGGTCCCACATCTCTCGTACGTCGGGGACGCAGCGATCGGCGACGACACGAATGTGGGTGCAGGTTCGATCACCGCGAACTTTCCGCACGCCGAAGGGCCGAAAGGGAAGACGACGATCGGCAGGAACGTCAGGGTGGGAGTGAACACTGTGTTCCTCGCACCCGTGGACGTCGGAGACGATGCTTGGACCGCAGCGGGATCCGTGATCGAGGAGGATGTGCCCCCCAACGCGCTTGCGATAGCGCGAGCGCGACAGGTGACGAAGGAAGGACGCGGAGGAAAGAAGGACGGTGGAGAGCGGAACGATTGAGCAGGCGCTGCCGGGGCTCGAGACGATGACGCCTCAGACCGACATCGATGTCGGACGCGCGATCGCGCTCGCGCCGCAGAAGCGTCTCATGCTCTTCTCCGGGCGCTCGAACCCCGAGCTCGCGCAGCGGATCGCCGAGCAGCTCGACATCGAGCTCGGCCGCGTGACGCTCAAGACGTTTCCGAACGGCGAGACGTACTGCCGGTACGAGGAGTCGATTCGCGGCGCCGACATGTTCATCGTCCAGACCGCCTGCGAGCCGATCGACCGGAATCTCGTCGAGCTCCTGATCATGATCAACGCTGCGCAGCTCGCCTCGGCGAAGCGGATCACGGCGGTCGTGCCCTGGTACTTCTACGCGCGGCAGGACAAGAAGTCGCGTCCGCGCGAGCCGATCAGCGCCCGTCTCGTCGCCGACATGCTTCAGGCAGCCGGAGCGGACCGCGTTCTCACGATGGACCTGCACGCGGGCCAGGTGCAGGGCTTCTTCCGGATACCGGTCGACCACATGACCGCCGTTCCGATGTTCGCGCAGTACGTGCGCGACCTCAGGCTGAAGAAGCCGATCGCGGTCGTCTCCCCCGACACGGGCCGGACGAAGCTCGCCGGGAAGTTCGCCGAGATGATCGGCGGCGATCTGGTCGTCCTGAACAAGGAGCGGCCCGCCCATGGCGAGGCGCGCGTCACCGCGCTGATCGGCGACGTCGAGGGCAAGGTCGCAGTCATGACCGACGACGTCATCGACACCGCCGGGACGCTCGTAGCCGGCGCAGCCGCACTCAAGGAGGCCGGCGCAACGGCGGTGTACGCCTGTGCGACGCACGGCCTCTTCAACGGGCCGGCCCTCGAGCGGATCGCGTCGAGCGCCATCGACAAGCTCGTCGTGACCGACACGGTCCCGGTCGATCCTCGGCAGAAGCCCGAGAACGTCGAGGTGCTGAGCGTCGCCGGAATCCTCGCCGAGACGATCCAGAACGTGTTCGCCGACGACTCGGTGTCCGCGATCTTCGCCGGCGAAAACCAGCTCTTCTAGGCGATTTCGCTCAACGATGCAGGCTTGAGGCCGGTTTCTACCGGAGCTTCTACCGGCCGGTGTCTCGCCAATGGTGACCGCGTAAGCTCCAGCCGATGTCGAGCCGTGGGCGGCGCGTCGCGTCACCGTCTGCGATGCTCCGCGCCGATGCCCTTCGGGATAGGCGTCTGGGAGCTACTGATCCTGCTCGTTGTCGTGGTGCTTGCGAGCGTTCCCGCATATGTCGTAGGTACTCGGCGCGAGGTTGACAGCCCTTGGCTCGCCTTCATCCCTTATGTCGGGGCGTGGATCGTGCTTCTGCGCTCAGTCGGAACGACCGCCTGGTGGACGGGCCTCATCGCCGTTCCGTACGTCGGCGCGCTGGCGTTGTTCCTCTGGCTGGCTTTCGTCATTCCGAAGCGCCATGAACGTTCGGGATGGTGGACGCCTGCGTTCATCTTCCTGCCCGTCATCTCATACTGGCCCTACGCCTTCACACTGCGCGACTCGCGCTCGGGCCTCGCTCCAAGCCCTGCGTAGCTCGGTGTGATGCCACGCACTCGCGGGAGCGGCCGCCGTGATCGCGGTAGAAAGTTCTACCGACCTGAGCGAATCTGAGGACATCGAGCGTGAGTGAGGGCGCATGGTCATGCGCCGTCTGATCTGGCAGATCTAGATCCCGAAATCCAGCTCTTCTAGAGCCGTTTCACGCGCCCGCAGGGCCGGAGCCGCCGAGCATGCTCCGCTACAATCCGCCGCCCGTGTCAGGAGAACGGTTCAAGCTCGAGGTGCAGCAGCGAGAGGAGCGCGGATCGCGCCGCTCGCGGCGCCTGCGCGCGAACGGGCTCGTCCCCGGCGTCCTGTACGGGAAGGGCCACTCGCGTGCGATTCTCGTGCCCGAGCGCGACCTTCGGGCCGCGGTCACTGGTCCGTCGGGGCTCCACGCGATCCTCGACGTGGTCGTCGAGGGTCAGAAGACGGTGCACCCGTCCGTGCTGGCGCACCTCCAGCGTGACCCGATCCGCGGCACCGTGTCGCACATCGACCTTCGCGAGGTGCGACTCGATCAGCCGATCCAGGCGGACGTGGTCGTGCATCTCATCGGCGAGTCCGTCGGCGTCAAGAACGCCGGAGGGGTTCTCTCGCAGGTGACGCGGGAGCTCAGCGTGGAGGCGCTTCCGATGGAGATCCCGGAGCATGTCGACGCCGACATCTCGGCGCTCGAGATCGGCGACGCGCTCCGGCTCGAGGACCTTCCGCCGATCGACGGCGTCAGCTTCCTCGACGACCTGCACGACACGGTGATCGCGACGGTCTCCGCGCCGCGTGCCATCGTCGAGCCCGAGGTCGAGGAGGAAGAGCTCGAAGAGGGCGTCGAGGGCGAGGCCGCCGAGGCTGCCGAAGAGGGCGCGGCTGCGGAGGAGCAGTCCTCCGAGCAAGCATCCGACGAGGAGTAGCTCTTGCGGCTCTTCCGTCGAGGCGAGACCGCCTCGACGCTCGATCTTCTCGTCGCCGGTCTCGGGAATCCGGGCCGCGAGCACGAACGTGACCGCCACAACGTCGGGTGGATGGTCGTCGACGAGCTCGCGCGCCGGCACGGGGGGATATGGAAGTCGAAGTTCAACGGTCGGCTGGCCGAGGTGCGTATCGGGGAAAGGCGCGTCGCGCTCCTCAAGCCCGAGACCTACATGAACGAGTCGGGGCGCTCGATCGGCGGGGCGGCGCGGTACTTCAAGGTCGCGCCCGAAGCGCTCCTGGTCGCGCACGACGACGTCGATCTGGAGCTGGCACGGCTCCAGGCGCGTGCCGGCGGCGGCCTCGCCGGTCACAACGGTTTACGTTCGATCGCGCAGTCGCTCGGGACGCAGGACTTCCTTCGACTCCGGGTCGGGGTGGGTAGGCCCGAGCGCGGCGATCCCCGTCCGGTGGCCGACTACGTGCTCTCACCGTTCGCCGCCGACGATGACCCCGATGCGCTCGTCGCCCGATCCGCGGACGCGGTCGAGGCGCTACTCGAAGACGGTCTCGCGGTCGCGCAGCAGCGCTTCAACTGACGAGGTCACCCGGCGCTGCCGCGGCGGCGGCTCGAGAGATCGGGATGCGCCGAAGCATGGCGGCGTTGTCCGGGTCGCTGTCCTGTTCCGCTTTCGGCGCGATTCGGTGACCCATCCGCGACGGGATCCCCGCTAGCTTGTCTGTAGGGGTACGGGCGTACCCCTGGGGGTGGTTGAGTGAGCGTGCGCCGGCGAGTCGGGCGGCGACCGCGCCGGACCTCCGCATTCCACCGTTGCCCGGTCAGCCCGCGGTCGACGACGTGCCCGGCGGAGGTGCAACCCGGCGGTACGATCACCCCGCGGGACGCCGTTCCCGCCGTCTGCATGGACCCGATGCCGCTCCGTCCGCTCCTCGCCGAGCTCGCGGCCAGCGAGCGCTTTCGCGCGTTCGTGGACGCGCTCCCCACCAGCGCCCGCGTCTCCGAGCCGGCGCTGCCGCCGGTTCTCGCAGCGTTGTACGACGCGCTCCAGCGCTCCCTCCTCGTCCTCCTCCCGGAAGACGAGCATGCGCGCGACGCGGCAGAAGCAGTCGGCTGGTATGTCGATCCCGATCGAATCGGTCTCCTTCCGAGCCGCGGGGTCAGCTGGGAGTCGGGACTCGAGCCACCGGCTCACCTCATCGGTGAGCGGGCGCGGGCGCTCGACGTCCTCGCGGCCGGCGGATTCGTCTTCGCCTCCGCCCGGGCTCTCGCCGAGGGAATGCCGCCGATCGAAGCGCGACCCGCGCCCATCCGCGTGGCACCGGGTGAAGAGGTTGGCCTCGACCGCCTCGTCGAGTCGCTCGCGCTCGCCGGCTACGAGCGTGTCGAGCGGGTCGACGACCGAGGTCAGATCGCGGTGCGGGGCGGTCTCGTGGACGTCTTCCCGAGCACCGGGCGCGAGCCGCTCCGCATCGAGCTCTTCGGCGACGAGGTGGAGCACGTGCGCGCGTTCTCGCCCTTCACGCAGCGCACGCTCCACCCGGTGGCGGAAACCGTCGTGTTCCCGGCCGCGGAACGGCGACGGGATCTCGTCGAGACGACCCTTCCCGACGACGGCGAGCTCCCGGGGCCGCCTGCCGATCTCGTCGCTCCGGTCGATCGCTCGCCCGACGTCGTCTGGCAGCCCGACGAGGTACGTCGAGTCTGGGAGGAAGACGCGCTCGCGCCGATCTCGCTCGCCGCTGCGTCGGAGCTCGATCCGTTCCCGAGCGCACAGGCGCACTCCTTCGAGGCGCAGCGGCCTGCGATCGCGGCGCGCGGGCTCGCCGAGGCCGAGAACGAGCTCGGGGCGATGCTCCGCCAGGGACGGCGGGTCGTCGTCGCGTTCCCGCACCGCGGTGAAGCGCTCCGAACCGAGCAGCTCCTGCGCAAGATCGACGTCGAGGTCGACGAGGAGGGTCGCCCGCTCCCGCGCGATGCGTCCGTTCGCTTCGTTGTCAGCCCTGCACGCCGCGGCTTCGTCTGGCGCGACCTCGGCCTCGCGCTGCTGCCCGACGTCCAGGTCTTCCGCAAGCGCCCGCCACGGGTGGATGCGCGCCTCGGCCGAGCGCTCCAGTCGTTCGCGGACCTTCGCACCGGTGACTACATCGTCCACGAGGACCACGGCGTCGGACGCCTGCTCGGCTTCGAGACGAAAGAGGTTGCGGGCGTCACGCGCGACTACCTCTTCCTCGCGTTCCGCGGTGAGGACCGGCTGTACGTGCCGCACGAGCAGCTGCCGAAGGTCAGCCGCTACATCGGCGCGGACGCGAAGTCCCCAGCGCTGTCCAAGCTCGGCGGCAAGGCCTGGGCGAACCTCAAGAGCAGGGCGCGAGCGTCGGTGCGCGAGCTCGCCGGGGAGCTCCTGTCCCTCTACGCGCAGCGGCAGCAGGCGCCCGGTCACGCGTTCGAGGTAGGTGGGGATTGGCTCGAGCGGCTCGAGGCGGCGTTCCCGTACCGCGAGACGGACGACCAGCTCCAGGCGATCGAGGCGGTGAAGGAGGACCTCGAATCGCCGCGTCCCATGGACCGGCTCGTGTGCGGCGACGTCGGCTTCGGGAAGACCGAGGTCGCCGTGCGGGCCGCGTTCATCGCGGCGCTCGACGGGAAGCAGACGCTCGTGCTCTGCCCGACCACGATCCTCGCCGAGCAGCACTGGAACACCTTCCGCGAGCGCTACCGAGACTTCCCCGTGGAGGTCGAGATGGTCTCACGCTTCCGCTCGCGCGCCGAGCAGACGCGGATCCTCGCCGAGTTCCAGGAAGGAAAGGTGGACGTGCTCGTGGGGACGCATCGCGTCCTCTCGCGGGACGTCGTGCCGAAGAGCCTCGGGCTCGTCGTGCTCGACGAGGAGCAGCGCTTCGGCGTCGCCCAGAAGGAGCTGCTCCGGTCGCTGCGGCTCGAGGTGGACGTCCTTGCGCTCTCGGCGACGCCGATCCCGCGGACGCTGCACATGTCCCTGTCCGGGCTGCGCGACATCTCCATCATCGAGACACCGCCGCAGGGCCGCCTCCCTGTGCGGACGACGGTCGGCGAGTTCGACGAGAAGCTCGTGCAGGCCGCCCTCGAGCGCGAGCACGCGCGCGGCGGTCAGTCGTTCTACCTCCACAACCGCGTCGAGACGATCGAGGAAGCGGCTCTCAAATTGCAGCAGGAGTCCCCCGGCCTTCGCTTCCTCGTCGCGCACGGCCAGATGTCCGAGCGGGACCTCGAGGAGCGGATGCACTCGTTCCTCGCCGGCGACGCCGACGTGCTCGTCTCGACGACGATCATCGAGTCCGGGCTCGACATCCCGCAGGCCAACACCCTCGTCGTCGAGCGGGCGGACGCGCTCGGGCTCGCCCAGCTGTACCAGATCCGCGGTCGAGTGGGCCGCTCCGACGTCCTCGCCTACGCCTACCTCTTCTATCCGGACGCACGGGAGCTCTCACCCGAGGCGAGGGCGCGGCTGTCGACGCTCGCCGACCACACCGAGCTCGGCGCCGGCTTCCAGATCGCCATGCGCGACCTCGAGATCCGCGGGGCCGGCGACCTCCTCGGCCCCGAGCAGTCGGGCCACGTCGCCGCGCTCGGATTCGAGCTCTACGTCGAGATGCTGAACGAGGCGGTGGCGGAGCTCTCGGGCCAGCGCCGCGTCGCGGTTCGGCCGGTGCGCGTCGACGCACGCGTGGACGCCTACGTGCCCGCTTCGTACGTCGCCGCCGAGGCGCTGAAGATCGACCTCCATCGACGGATCGCGCTGGCGGAGGACGACGACGAGCTCCGCGAGCTCGTGCAGGCGACCGAGGATCGCTACGGGCCGCTGCCCGAGCCGGTGGCGAACCTGTTCGCGATCCAGGAGGCGAAGCTGAAGCTGGCGCGGCTCGGGGCCGACTACCTCGTCTTCCGCGGCGGGCGCGCGACGATCGGGCCGCTCGCGCTCGCTTCGGCGGAGTTCCAGGCGCTGCGCTCGGCCGTGCCGACCGCGATCTACAGCACGTCCAAGCGGGAGGTCTCGCTCCGGGTCGAGGATCTGGAGGGGGCGCTCGAGCTGCCCGATGCTATAGTCCGCGCCCGCGTGGCCGCCTGAAGCGGCCTTTTTCGCGCCCGAACCGAACGTCCTACCGAACGCGAACCATCCGCAACGCCCGCCTAACACCTACTTGGCTATAAGGGACAGGCTCATGAAGCGCTCACTCGTCATGCTCGTCGCCGTCGTGACGGCCTTCGGGCTCGTCGCGGCCGGTTGCGGTGGGTCGGAAGACGTTCCCTCGGGCGCCGTCGCCGTCGTCGACGGGACCGAGATCGCGAGCACCGAGCTCGACGCGCTCATGGACCAGGCCAAGGCGAGCTACGAGGCGCAGAAGCGCGATTTCCCCCAGGTCGGCACGCCGGAGTACCAGAGCGTCCAGCAGACGTACGTCGCGTTCCTCGTCCAGAGGACGCAGTTCGAGAAGGCCGCGGAGGAGTTCGGCGTCGAGATCAAGGACTCGGACATCGAGAAGACGCGTCAGGACCTCATCGAGGACCGCTTCGACGGCGACGAGAAGAAGCTCGCGCAGGAGCTCGAGGCGCAGGGCCTGAGCGAGGAGGCGTTCCAGGAGACGCTCCGCGTCGCCGTCCTCTCCGACAAGATCTTCAAGGCCGTCACGAAGGACGTGAAGGTCACCGATGCCGAGGCGCTCCAGGCGTTCACCGAGAACCAGGAGCAGTACGGCGGCAAGCCCGCGTCGCGCGAGACGCGCCACATCCTGATCGCGGAGAAGAACGCGAACGGCGAGATCGACTACGCGAAGAGCAAGGCCGAGGCCGACCGCATCTACGCGGAGCTCAAGGGCGGCGCCGACTTCGCCGCGCTGGCCAAGGAGTTCTCGGCCGACACGGCATCCGCGGCCAACGGCGGCAAGTACACCGCGAACCAGGGCGCGAGCGTCCCGGAGTTCGACAAGGCCGCGTTCGAGCTGAAGACCGACGAGATCTCCCGACCGGTGCGGACGCAGTTCGGCTACCACGTCATCCAGGCGACCTCCGACATCACGCCGGCGACCTCGTTCGAGAAGCTCCGTGCCTCGGTCAAGGCGACGCTGCTTCAGCAAAGGAAGAGCGAGACGATGACGAAGTGGGTCGAGGACCTGCAGGACGAGTACGACGGCAAGATCAGCTACGCGACCGGGTTTGCTCCTCCCGAGCTCCCGGAAGCCACGCAGACCGAGACCGAGTAACGTCCTCCGCATGCCCCTCTCGGAGGCGCTTCTCGACCTCCAGGAGCTGACCCGGCGACTTCGCCGCGACTGCCCCTGGGACCGTGAGCAGACCGCGCGCACGATCGTGCCGCATACGGTCGAGGAGGCATACGAGGTGGCGGACGCCGCGCATGGAGACGACTCGTCGAAGCTCCTCGACGAGCTCGGCGACCTCCTCTTCCAGGTCTACTTCCTGGCCCTTCTCCTCGAGGAGCGCGGGGAGGGCGACCTCGAGCGCGTCGCGCGCGGCGCCCACGAGAAGCTCGTGCGCCGCCACCCGCACGTCTTCGGAGACGCCGAGGCGCGCACTGCCGGCCGCGTGCGGGAGCGGTGGGAGGCGATCAAGTCGGAGCAGGAGGGGCGCGAGGGCACGTTCCACCAGCTGCCCGAGGCGCTCCCGGCGCTCACCCTCGCGCGGAAGGCGGGCAGGCGCGCAGCCACCGTCGGTTTCGACTATCCGGGAGCCCAGGACGTGTTCGCGGAGCTCGCGGACGAGATCGAGGAGCTGCGCGTCGCGGTGGCCGAGGCAGGTGACCGGCCGCCGGAGACCGAGGCCGACGAGCGGGTCTTCGACGAGGTCGGCGACGTCCTCTACGCGACGGTCAATCTCGCGCGTCACCTGAACGTCGATCCCGAGCTCGCGCTGCGCGGGACGGTGCTGCGCTTCGTCGGGCGTGTGGAGGAGGCCGAGCGGCTCGCGGCAGCGGAAGGCCTCGCGTTCGCGGAGCTCCCGCTCGCGGAGCAAGATCGCTACTTCGATCGCGCGAAGGAGGCCGCTCACTGAGCGCGTCAGCGATCGCGCTCGTGCACGCGCGCGAGATTCTCGACTCGCGCGGGAACCCGACGGTCGAGGTCGACGTCACGCTCGAGTCGCGCGCGTTCGGCCGGGCGGCGGTGCCCTCCGGCGCCTCGACGGGCGAGCACGAGGCCGTCGAGCTCCGGGACGGAGACCCGCGCAGCTTCCTCGGGAAGGGCGTCCGCACCGCCGTCGGCAACGTGAACGGCGAGATCGCCGCTGCGATCACCGGGCTCGACGCCGAGGGCCAGCGCGAGGTCGATCGCGTGCTCGTCGAGCTCGACGGCACGCCGACCAAGAGCCGCCTCGGTGCGAACGCGATCCTCGGCTGCTCGCTCGCGGTCTCGAAGGCGGCCGCTGCGCACAACGCGGTCTCGCTCTTCCGCTGGATCGGCGGAGCGGAGGCCAGGGTGCTCCCCGTCCCGATGCTCAACGTCGTCAACGGCGGCGCGCACGCGCAGAACCGTCTCGACCTCCAGGAGTTCATGGTCGTCCCCGCCGGAGCGGAGACGTTCTCCGATGCCCTGCGCGTCGGCGCCGAGGTCTTCCACCACCTGAAGTCCGTGCTCCACGAGCGCGGGCTCGCGACCGGGGTGGGCGACGAAGGGGGATTCGCGCCCGACCTCGAGTCGACCGAGCAGGCGATCGAGGCGATCCTCGAGGCGGCCGAGCGCGCGGGGCATCGTGAGCTCGTCGGCATCGCGCTCGACCCGGCGGCGAGCGAGCTCTATCGCGACGGGGTCTATGTCCTCGAGCGCGCAGGCAGCACGCTCTCGCCCGCCGAGATGGTGTCGTTCTACACGTCCCTCGCCGACGAATATCCGCTGCTGTCCGTCGAGGACGGCCTCGACGAGAACGGCTGGGCGGACTGGAAGGCGCTCACCGAAGCGCTCGGAGACCGCGTCCAGCTCGTCGGCGACGATCTCTTCGTCACGAACGTTGCGTTCCTCGAGCGGGGCATCTCGGAGGGGGTCGCGAACGCGATCCTCGTGAAGGTGAACCAGATCGGCACGCTCACCGAGTCGCTCGACACGATCGACGTCGCCCGCCGCGCCGGGTACGCGACCGTCATCTCACACCGTTCGGGAGAGACCGAGGACACGACGATCGCGGACATCGCGGTGGCTGTGAACGCGGGTCAGATCAAGACCGGCGCGCCGTCGCGCTCGGATCGCGTCGCCAAATACAACCAGCTGTTGAGGATCGAGGAAGAGCTTGGTGAGAGCGCCGAGTTCCCGGGTTGGTCCGCGTTTCCGCGGGCTCGACGCTGAGCGTTCGAATGTTCGGTGAGCGACGGCGGGCGGCCGGAGGCGGGCTTAGCCCGCCGGGAGGCCCGGCGGGGCGTTGCGTAGGTACGTGAAGAAGGGGGCACGCGGGGGAAACATGGTTTCCCCCGCGCAGAACCAGCTGTTGAGGATCGAGGAAGAGCTTGGTGACGGTGCCGAGTTCCCGGGTTGGGCCGCGTTTCCGCGCGCGAACCGCTAGCGCCGGCGATCCTCTAGCCTGAACCGTATGAGCTCGTCTCCGCGGAGAACGAAGATCGTCGCGACTATCGGGCCGGCCTCGGCCGGCGAGGACGTGCTCGCGCAGCTGATCGCCGCCGGGATGGACGGTGCGCGGCTCAACTTCTCGCACGGCACGCACGACGACCACGGCGAGAGCGCGCGCCTCATCCGCGCCGCGCAGGAGTCCGCCGGGCGCCCGCTCGCACTGATTGCCGACCTCCAGGGTCCGAAGGTGAGGATCGGAGAGCTCGAGCAGCCCGTCGCCGTCAGGCCGGGAGACCACGTCGTCGTGGCCGGCGAGGACGACGCGCGCGACGGCGATCTCCCGGTCGCGCCGGCAGCGCTCTGCTCCGTGCTGGAGCCGGGCCAGGACGTGCTCATCGCCGACGGGCTCGTGCGCCTGCGCGTTCAGGCGGTCGAGGCCGGCCGGGCGCGGTGCGAAGTCGTGACCGGCGGCTTCATCGAGGAGCACAAGGGTGTCAACGTCCCCGGCGTCCCGCTACCGGTCCCGTCGCTCACCGCGAAGGACCTCGCGGACCTCGACTTCGCGCTCGAGCTCGGCGTGGACTATGTCGCGCAGTCGTTCGTGCGCTCGCGCGCCGATGTCGCGGCGCTCCGCGCGAAGCTCGAGGAGTACGGCTCGCAGGCCTGGGTGATCGCGAAGATCGAGCTCAAGGAGGCCGTCTCCGTGCTCGACGACATCCTCGGCGAGGCCGACGGCGTGATGATCGCCCGGGGCGACCTCGGCGTCGAGATCGGGGTCGCCGAGGTCCCGCTTCTCCAGAAGCGGATCATCCTGGCCGCCCTCGAGCACGGAAAGCCGGCGATCACCGCCACGCAGATGCTCGAGACGATGGTCGGGCGGCCCGAGCCGACTCGGGCCGAGGCGTCCGACGTCGCGAACGCGATCCTCGACGGCACCTCGGCGGTGATGCTCTCCGCCGAGACTGCGATCGGCGAGTACCCGGTCGAGGCGGTGGCGACGATGGATCGCATCGCACGAGCGGTGGAGCCCAGCCTCGGCTACCGGCATCAGCTTCCGAGCGCCTCGGACGAGCCGACCGTGGGTCGGGCGATGTCGAACGCCGCCTGCGACCTCGCGGAGGCACTCGGGGCCAAGGCGATCCTCGTCCCGACCTTCACCGGGCGCACGGCATCGGCGGTCGCACGGCTTCGGCCGCGCCGTCCGATCGCGGCGCTCACGCACGTCACCGTCTCCCTCCAGCACATGGCGATCGAGTGGGGCGTCACGCCTCTCGAGATCCCCGAGTCCACCGATGTGGAGGACCTCTGGCGGCACTCGATCGAGGCCGCTCGCAAGGCTGGGATCGTTGCAACCGGCGACCGGGTCGTGCTCACGGCGGGCACCGCGGTCAACATCCCCGGCTCCACGAACGTCATCAAGGTCGAGACCGCGTAGTAGGGGCGAGGCTTGCCTCGCCCGTCCAGCCTGCGCCTGGGCAGGGGATCGAGGCTCCGTCGGGAACGTAGCCGCGTGGCGAAGCGGAGGGCCAAGGGTGACGGACGCAGAAAGCAGGGACGCACGCGGCGCCTCCGTGTGCTCTTCCTGGCGGCGATCCTCGCCGCTGCCGGGTATCTGTACTACCAGCCGCTCTCGTCGTACTACGAGAGGAGAAACGAGCTCGCGGAGTCGCGGGCCGAGGTCGAGGCGCTGCGCGAGGCAAAGGCGCAGCTCGAGCAGCGGCTCTCCTTCTCGACGAGCGACGAGGCCACGCGCCGCGAGGCGCGGCGCATGGGCTACATCAGGCCGGGGGAACAGCTCTTCATCGTCAAAGGCATCCCGGACTGGCGCCGGGCGCATGTGCGTAGTGTCCGGAGCGATGGATGACCGCGCGATCGTCGAGCGCCAGCTGGGTCGAGCGCCGCGCGCATTCCGGCGCGTAGCGGCTCGCTGTCCGTACGGCACGCCGGCCGTCACCGAGCAGGAGCCTTACGACGCCGACGGCGAGCCGTTCCCGACGACGTATTACCTGACGTGTCCGCAGCTCGTGGCGGCGATCGCCCGCATCGAGGCGGCCGGCGGGGTCGAGCGGTGGAGCCGTGTCGCTGCCGAGGACGAGGTTCTCTCGGGCTCGCTGGAGCGCGCATCGGACGTGCAGCGCCGGATCCGGCGAAGCTCGCAGCGGTCGCCTCGGCAAGGACGACGGCGCCTCGCTCGACCTCGGCATCGGCGGCTCGCGGTCACCCGCGAACCTGAAGTGTCTGCATGCCCACGCCGCATTCGCTCTCGCGCGCCCGGGGTACGAGCTGGGCGAGCGCATCCTCGCGGAGGTCGATTCCCTGTGGCCCGTCGATGGGTGCTGCACCGTCTAGGCTCCGGCGGGCGATGACCGTCGACGTCGAAAGCGCGAGGAGCGACTGGCGTGACGCGTTCCGCCGGCTCGAACAGGAGTCCAAGGACGTTCGAGGAGCGGAGCCATTGTGGCACCAGCTCGAGGTCGTCTCCGACGAGCTCCGCAAGCGCGTCGGCTCGCGCTTCACGCTTCGTGAGCTCGCCGTCGAGTACCAGAGGTCGGACGCGTGGGTGCGCGACGTTGTCTCGGAGCGGGCCGCTGTTCCGGGGTGGCCGAGGACGCTCACGCTCGTCGAGGGCGCGGCCTTCCACGTGTACTCGCGTGGCGCCGAGGACTACAAGCCTTGATCGAGCCGTCGAGGAGGCGCGAGCGCTCGCGGCCTCGTCGCGGCCTCGGGCGCTGGCTAGTGCTCGGGGCGGCTCTCCTGCTCGTGTTCCTCGTCGGCATTGCCTTCGGGCAGGCGCTCGACGATGCGCCCGAGCCGGGCGGCGTGACGACGTCGGTCCGCACGCTCACCCCGTTGCCGCAGGAGCCGCCCGCCCGCACGGTCACGGTGACCGTCACCCAGCCGTAGGGGCGAGGCTTTCCTCGCCTGAACGACGCTTCGGTCGAGGGCGAGGCGAGCCTCGCCCCTACAACTCCTCTGAGGCCTCCAGGAGCCCGGAGACGATGATCCCGATCGCGCACACGAGGCTGATCCAGATGCCGACGCCTCGGCTTGCGAAGAAGAACGTGTCCGGGATCGAGATCAGCCGCACGAGGACGAGCACGGTTGCGACCGAGCCGATGCCGATCGCGACGAGGCTTTCGGGGACCGCCGGCGGCAATTCGATGCCGAACTCGCGCAGCACGATCATGAGGACGGCCAGGAGCCCGAGGAAGAACACGACCTTGCCGATCGTCCCGGTGTGCCAGCCGATGACCGAGACCGTCGTTCCTTCTCCCTCGCCCGTGTACCAGCCAGTCAGGGCCGAAAGCGCCAGCAGCAGCCCGAAGAGGAACGTCAGCCGGCCGCTCCAACCGAGCGCGCCGCCGGCTCCGAGCTGGAAACGCGCGCGCTCGAGGCGCCCCTGGCCCGGTTCCATGGAGCGAACACTATTGCCTAGCGCCGCGCGGGTCACCACCAACCCGGCTCCGTCCCCGTCCTACACTTCTCGCGTGGCGAAGGTGACGCAGACCGCGGCTCGCGAAGAGGAGGCGCCGCTCGACCCGGAGGCGGTCAGCCGCGCGTACCGCTTCCATCGTGCACGCCGGCGAGCGCGGCAGCAGCGCCACCGCGAGCGGCGGTGGGCGAGCCTCCGCTTCTGGGTCGTCCTCGTGCTCGCCGTCGCCGCCGCGGTGTTCCTCGCCTCGCAGACTCTCGGCGAGATCGAGCGCGTCTTCGGGCTGTAGTTGGTCTCCGCCGCGATCGAGCAGCGAGACGGGGCGGGGGAGGTGCGGGACACGCGCGCGCTCGGGGCGCTCGTGTTCGGCGCCGGGATCGGCGCGCTCGCGACCGAGATCACGGCCTCGCGGCTCCTCGCGCCCTACTTCGGCTCGTCGACGATCGTCTGGGCGAACCTCATCGGCATCGTCCTGGCGGCGCTGGCGATCGGCTACTGGCTCGGTGGGCGCATCGCCGACCGTCGCCCCGAGCCCACGCTGCTCGGCCATATCGTCCTCGCCTCGGCTGTGTTCGTCGCGGCGATCCCTTTCGTCGCGAAGCCGTTCCTCGACACAACCGTCGAAGGGCTCGACGAGACGTCCGCCGGCGCGGTCATCGGCAGCTTCGTCGGGGTGTTGCTCCTGTGCGCGCCGCCGGTCGTCCTGCTCGGCATGGTCTCGCCCTTCGCGATCCGGCTCGCGGTGGCGAGCATCGCGACCGCAGGAGCCGTGGCGGGGAGGCTCTACGCGCTCTCGACCGCCGGCTCGCTGCTCGGGACGTTCCTGCCGGCCCTCGTGCTGATCCCGGCGATCGGGACGCAACGGACGTTCCTCGTCGTCGCCGCCTTGCTCGCGGCTTCGGCCTGCTTCCTGCTCGGCGCGCGCTACCTCGTCGTTGCCGCCGTGCTGGTCGTCCTCGTCGTGATCCCGCCGGGCGCCGTCAAGGCCAAGGAGGGGCTGCTGCACGAGGAGACGTCGTACCACCAGTACATCCAGGTCGTGGAAGAGGACGACGGGCGACGGCTGCTGTACCTGAACGAGGGGATCGCGGTGCACTCGGTCTGGCGCGAGGACTCCGTGTTGACCGGGGGTGTGTGGGATGCGTTCCTCGCGCTTCCGCCGCTCCTCGGACGTGACCTCCGGCGGGTCGCGATCCTCGGAAACGCGGCGGGGACGACGGCGCGCGCACTCGGCGTCTACTACCCGGAGGCGGACATCGACGGGGTGGAGCTCGACCCCGCGGTCAGCCGAGTCGGACGCCGCTACTTCGGGCTCGAGGACAACCCGCGCCTGACGGTTCACGACGCCGATGCTCGTCCGTTCCTGCGCTCGACGGACGAGCTCTACGACCTCGTCATCGTCGACGCCTATCACCAGCCCTACGTCCCGTTCTATCTGGCGACACGCGAGTTCTTCCGGCTCGTGCGCGAGCGCCTGGCGCCGGGCGGAATCGTCGCGCTCAACGTGGCGGCGGTGCCGGACGACCACCGGCTGGTCGAGGCGATCGGGACGACGCTCGGCTCCGAGCTTCCGCAGGTCGTGGAGTGGCCCGTCCTCCGGTTCAACACGATCGTGCTCGGGCTCTCGTCGCCACTCGAGCCCGCGGAGCTCCGGCGGCGACTCCGGTCGGGGCCGGCCGAGCTCGCCTTGCTGCGCGACCTGCTCGCACGCCAGGCACGGCCGCTGCCCGCGTCCGGCCGCACTTGGACGGACGATCGCGCCCCCGTCGAGTGGGTGACCGACCGGATGATCATCTCGTTCGCCGCGCGGGGCGGGCGACTCGACGAGGACTTTCTGCCCACGAGGCCGTAACCAACGCCGGTGCTCTCACTCGAACGACGTGGCGGGAGACCGCTCTGCATCGGCCACCGCGGGGCTCCGGCACTCGCCCCCGAGAACACCCTGCGCTCCTTCCGGGCGGCCGTCGCCGCGGGCGCCGACCTCGTCGAGTTCGACGTGCTGGCGCTCGACTCCGGCGAGCTCGTCGTCGCGCACTCGGACGATCTGCACGAGGTCAGCCATGGTGCCGCGAGCGGCACCCTCCGCGGCCTCACGCTTGCTGCGGTGCGCGAGATTGCGCCCGAGCTGCCGACGCTCGACGACGCGCTCGCGTTCTTCACCGAAGAGGCGCCCGGTACCGGCCTGCACGTCGACCTGAAGGACGCCGCGTCCGGCGACGAGCTGGTCGCCGCGCTTCGCCGCTACGGGCTCGTCGAGCGAACGCTCGTCACGACGTTCCAGCGGGGAGCGCTCCGCCGGCTGGTGCGCGTCGAGCCGACGCTGCGCACCGGCGTCTCCTTCCCCGAGGATAGGCTCCGCATCTCGAAGCGACGCTGGTCAATCCCGCTGATCCCCCTCGGGCTACGTGTGCTCCGCCCGCTCATGCCTTTCGTCGTCCGGGTGCTCCTGGCCCGCTCGCAGGCGTCGGCACTCGTGCTCCACCACACGCTCGTCGGCCGACGGCTCGTGCGCTCGGCCCGAAAGCGGGGCGTCCCAGTGGTTGCGTGGACCGTCGACGAGCCGCATGACCTGGAGCGCCTCAGCTCGGTAGGAGTGGACGCGGTTGTCGTGAACAATCCCGTCATGTTCGTCTCTACACTTGCACCGTGAAGCGGGGGACCTTCCTTGTCGCCGTCGGCCTGCTCGCGGCTTGCGCAGTGCTCGGATTCGCATCCGGGTTCGCACTCGCGTCGTCGTCGACGCCTGTTCAGACGACGACCGAGCCACCGCCGCCCGTGCCGCCTCCCACCGAGACGACGCCTCCACCTCCGCCAGTGCCCCCGGCTCCGAAGGCGCAGCTCATCGAGCCTGGTGTGATCGTCGGGGGCATCGCGGTGGGCTGGCTGACGCCCCGGACCGCCACCGATCTAGTGCGCAAGTCGTTCTCAAGGCCGGTCGTGCTCGTGGTCGGGCCGGGGCAGCGCATCCGCGTCGCGCCGCAGGAGCTCGGTGCGGGCGCGAGGATCGAGAAGGCGATCCGCCGCGCCCGGAGCGCGCGGGCAGGCGTCCAGATCCCGCTCGAGGTCGAGGTGTCTCGCGCCAAGCTTCGCCGCTACCTCGACAAGCTGGCCGCGAAGTTCGACCGCCCGGCCGTCGATGCCGGTGTCGTGCTCGCGGGGCTCAGGCCGAAGTTCGTCGAGGCGCAGGACGGCCGCAGGCTGCGGACGCTGCGCGCAGGCCTCGCGCTGCGGATCTCCCTCGCGACGCACATGCGCGACCCGATCCCGCTCGACTTCGACGTGACGAAGCCGAAGGTGCGGACGTACAAGATCGATTCGGCGATCGTCATCCTGCGGGAGTCCAAGCGCCTCGTCCTCTACTCGAGGAGGAAGACGGTCCGACTCTTCGGGATCGCGACCGGGCAGTCGACCTACCCGACCCCGACCGGGAACTACGAGATCATCAACATGCAGCGCAACCCCTGGTGGTATCCACCGCCTTCGGGTTGGGCCGCGGACTCGGAGCCGGTTCCGCCCGGCCCCGGGAACCCGCTCGGCACTCGCTGGATGGGCATCTCGGCGCCGTACGTCGGGATCCACGGGACGCCGGACTCGGCGTCGATCGGCTACTCCGCATCGCACGGCTGCGTCCGCATGCGCATCCCCGACGCTGAATGGTTGTTCCGGCACGTCGAGGTGGGGACGCCCGTGTTCATCGTCTCCCGCTGACATGAGCCGTCGCCTGCTGCTGGTCGCGCAGGGTGCGGCCATCGGGCTCGTCGTGCTGCTCTTTGCGCTGCTGCTCTGGAAGCTCGTCGACGACGACAGTGGGGCGATCGCGTCGGCGACCGCCCGCGGCGAACGCCCGCCCGCTCCGGAGTTCACGCTCGAGCGACTCGACCGGGGCGGCGACCTCGCGCTCTCCTCACTGCGCGGGAAGGCCGTCGTCCTCAACTTCTGGGCTTCGTGGTGCATCCCGTGCAAGGAGGAGGCGCCATACCTCGAGGAGGTCTGGCGGGATGCCCGCGCTGACGGGCTCGTCGTCGTCGGGCTCGACTCGAAGGACTTCCGCCGCGACGCGCGCGCATTCGCCGAGCGCTTCGATCTCACCTTTCCGATCGTCTATGACGGCCCCGGGGACACGCTCTCCGACTGGGGCGTGACCGGCTTTCCCGAGACCTTCGTCATCGACCGCGAGGGGCATGTAGTCGAGTCGTTCGTCGGAGCCGTGAACTCGGACGAGGATCGCGCACGCCTGCGCGCGGCCACCGAGACCGCGCTCGAGTCGTGAGTCGCGCCGCGGCCCTGACGGCTTTCGTCCTCGTTCTCGTCGTCGCGCCCTCGGCAGGCGCGGCCGACCCGCCGAACGCCGCCGACCTCGAGGCCGAGCTCGTCTGCCCGGTCTGCGAGACGACGCTCGACCAGTCGAACGCGCCCGTCGCCGAGCGCATGAAGACGTTCATCCGCGAGCGGATCGCTGCGGGCGACACCGAGCAGCAGATCAAGGACGCGCTCGTCGCGGAGTTCGGGTCCGGCGTGCTCGCGACGCCGAGCAAACGCGGGTTCGGGCTCCTCGCGTGGCTGATCCCGCTCGCCGCGCTCGCGGGTGGCATCGTCGTCGTCGGGCTGCTCGTCCGCGGCTGGAGCCGGAAGCGGTCTCCCACTCCCGAGCCGACGCCCCTCGATGCCGGGCTCGAGCGCCGTGTCGACGAGGAGCTCGCCCGCTTCGACGGCTGACGTGGACCTCGGCTCGATCCCAGTCGCGTTCCTCGCCGGCTTCGTCTCGTTCCTCGCGCCGTGCGTCCTCCCCCTCGTCCCGGGGTATCTGTCGGCGGTCTCCGCGATCGACGCTGACGAGCTCGGCCGACCGGGGACGGCGCGGCGCGTCGTCGTCGCGAGCTTGCCCTTCGTCCTCGGGTTCACGATCATCTTCGTCGCCCTCGGCGTGGGCGCGGCTCTCGTCGGCGGGCGGCTCTTCGGCGACCAGTTCCTCCTCGAGAAGGTCGCCGGGTTCGTGCTCGTCGTGTTCGGCCTCGCGTTCATGGGGCTCCTGCCGTGGCCGGAGCGGCTCGTCGGCGCGGGGCTGCTCCAGGGCGCGAGGAGCCGCGGGTCGCGCGTGCTGCTGGGCGGTGCGTTCGCCGTCTGCGCAGCACCGTGCATCGGCCCGGTGCTCGCGGGGATCCTCGTGCTCGCGGGCTCGTCGGAGACGGTCGTCGAGGGCGCGCTCCTCCTCGGTGTGTATTCCCTCGGGCTCGCCGTGCCCTTCGTTCTCGTCGGAACGCTCTTCACGCGTTCGATGGGGGCATTCCGCTGGCTCCGCGACCACTACCGCGCGATCCAGATCGTCGGCGGCTCGATCATGGTCGCCCTCGGGCTCCTCCTCTTCTTCGAGCGCTTCTACGTCCTCCGCGTGTACCTGAACCGCTTCCTCGAGTGGGTCGGCATCGAGCCTGCCTTCTAGATCTCGACCCGGCCGAGATCGAGGTTCCCCGCGTTCACGCGTAGCTCGGCCGCATCGATCTGAGCGAGGACTCGGGCCAGGTCCACGCCGCGATGAACAGGTGCATACGGCGCGAGGCGACGTCTCGCCTTCGCGAGCTGCCGTTCGCAGCCCGGGCGGTTGTCGCGCTCGGCGTGGAGCCAGGCAACGGCCACGTGGACGAGGCCCTGGAGGAAGTCGCGCTCCTCGGCCGGCGCGTCCCGCCACTCGTCCTCGAGCTCCTCGTGCGCCTCGAAGTAGGCGCCGGCTCGGATGAGTACGAGGCCCGACTCGAGGCTCACGCGCTCGTCACCCGACGCTCGTATCCGGCCACCATCGACATCCGTGGAGAGTGCTAGTGTCGCCGCCGTGGCGACGATCCTGCTGGCCGGGGTCGACTTGTTCTTCCGGGGGAAGCTCGAGGGGCTCCTTCGGGAGCACAAGCTCGTGACGAGCGACAGCGTCTCGACGCCCGATCTCGTCATCGCGGACATCGCGCGGGTCGAGCCCGAGGAGGTCGTCGACGCGTGGCCGGACATCCCGATCGTGGGCTTCACGAACCACACCGATCGCGCCGGACTCCAGCGCGCGCACACCGCCGGCTTCGACCAGGTGATCGTGAAATCGGCGCTCGTGGAGCGTGCGGGAGAGCTCGTGGACGAGCTCATCGGTGTCGCCTGAGCGAGCGCTCGTACGCCGTCTGAGGCAGTCAATTTCCCTGCTGGGGTCGCGGTAGACTCGCCAGCGTGACGTACATCATCGCCGAGCCCTGCATCGACATCAAAGACCTCTCGTGCGTCGATGTCTGCCCGGTCGACTGCATCCACGTGTTCGAGCGGATCCTCATCATCGACCCGGAAGAGTGCATCGACTGCGGGGCCTGCGAGCCGGAGTGCCCGGTCGAGGCGATCTTCCCGGAGGACGCGCTGCCGGACAAGTGGAACGCCTTCGTCGAGATCAACTACGCGTTCCCGGACCCGGCGAAGATCAACGCGCTCGTCGACAAGTACGCCGAGGAGAACGACGTCCACAACGAGCCGCTCGAGTAGGGGCGAGGCTTGCCTCGCCCGAACCACACGGCGCGGCGCTACGAGGGCAGCAGATACAGGCAGGGCCGCACGTCGCCCGGGAGCGGCGACGGCGCGATCTTCGCGACGCGGTAGCGGCGCTCGCCGTCCTCGACCTCGGAGCCGACGAGCGGCGGCTCCCCCTGCTGCTCGACCAGGCGATAGCCGGCCGGCGACCACACGAAGAGGAGGTAGCCGCCGGTGCCGTTCGTGACCGCTGACACGCCGCGATCATAGATGGCCGACGCCGTGGTCTCGTGCGTCCGGATGCGCGACCTGGCGCGTCTGGGACGCTTCCGCGCGCCGCGCCAGGGGTCTGGCTTCAGCCAGACCCCTGGTTCGCGCGACGCGCATGCGCTTCGCGACGGGAGAGCGGCTCCGATGCGTCGAGCATCGCAACCACTCTCCCGTCGCGCCCCAGAGCGGCCAGCTCGCGCTCCGGAGACGACGATCTCACGGCGTCGGCCATCTAGCGGCGCGCCGAGGACGGGGGCAGCTCGATGCGGATCGCCGAGCCCCGTGGCCAGCGCGCCTCGGAGGAGAAACGGCCGTTCAGCGTCGCCGCCCGTTCGGCGAGGAGCTCGAGCACCGCGCTCCGACGCTCCGGCGGCCCGTCGTCCGAGATCGCGAGCTCCGCTCCGCCACCGTCGAGGCCGGTGAGCGACACCTCGATGCGCGTCAGCGCGCCGCGGCGCACCGCCTGCTCGACGGCGTCGCGCACGATCTGGAAGAGCCCGGTCTGTGCGTGCTCGCCGAGGCTGTCGCCGTACGCGACGTCGAGCACGACCTCGACCTCGCGACGTGCGGATACCCGCCGGCCGAACGTCTCGACGGCGGACGCGAAGCCGAGCTCGCGGAGTGCACGAGGCTCGAGGTCCTCGCAGAGAGCGCGCAGGTCCTGTCCCGCCTCCCGGGTCAGCTGGAGGCCGCGAGTGAGGAGCTCCGCTGCCTGGGTGCGGTCACCCGCGCGAACCGCCTCGAGTGCCGCATCGACGATCTGCGTGATGGCGGCGAGGTGTTGGACGGGCCCATCGTGGATGAGCTCCGCGAGGCGCCGCCGCTCCTCTTGCTCGGCAAGGATCCGCTCTCCGACGAGTGCGCGCCCGGGATCAGGGCTCGAGCGATCCGAGGTCAATCGATCATGGCCTCGCGTAGAGCGATGGCGACCGCCTGCGTACGCGTGTCGGCCTCGAGCTTCGCGAGGATGTGGCGGACGTGGCTCTTCACGGTCTCCTGGCTGATGAAGAGCTTGGCCGCGACGTCGACGTTCGACATGCCGTCGGCGAGCAGCTGGAGGATCTCCCGCTCGCGCGGCGTGAGGACCTCCATCTGGCCCTTCCCCGCGATGAACTCGGCCATCAGCGCGGGGTCGACGAACGTGTCGCCGCCCGCGACCTTCTCGATCGCGCGGATGAGGGTCTCGTGCGGCGTCTCCTTGAGGATGTAGCCGCGCGCACCGGACTCGAGGCCGCGCTGCATGAGAGAGCGCTCGCCGTAGGCCGTGAAGATGAGGACGGCGGTCTCCGGCATCTTGGACAGGATCTGCTCGGTCGCCTCGAGGCCGTCCATGTCCGGCATCCGCAGGTCCATGATCACGACGTCCGGGCGCCTGCGCTCGGTCAACGTGACGGCGGACCTGCCGTCGGAGGCCTCGCCGATGACACGGATGCGCGGCGAGCGGGAGAGCGCGAGGCGAAGCCCTTCGCGGACGACCTCGTGGTCGTCCGCGATCAGGCACGTGATCTCATCGGCCACGCGGCCAGTCTACGAGGCGGTCCGGCGGGTTCCTGCTTCCGAAAAGGGGGATCTGCGCGACGAGACGGACTACACGGCGAGCGAGAGCTGCGCCGGCTCGACCTCCCGAGCGCGCTCCGTCCGGCGGCGCCTCGCGGGCAGTGGGGCGGCTCGCGCCGCCTCGCGCACATGCTCGCGGATCGGCTTCGCGATCGCGGTGGGAAGGTATGCACGGTCCGCGAACAACTCCTCGTAGCGCCCGACGAGCTCCGGCCAGTCGCGTGCGAGCGCCGCGAGAAAGTGCTCGCGCACTCCCGGCCGCAGGTGCACCGGCGCCGCCCACACGCCGCGCGCTCCGGCAGCCCGGGCCGCGCGCACGACGGCCGCGAGCTGCTCGGGAGCGTCGGAGAGGCCAGGGAGGACGGGAGCGAGCCCGACGCCGACGTCGACCCCGGCCTCTGCCAGGCGGCGTACGGCTTCGAGGCGGCTGCGCGGCGGCGCGGTCCCCGGCTCGGTCGTCCGCCACACGTCCTCGTCGATGGTGGGCAGCGACACGGTCACGCTCACGTCCACGCGCGCCGCAGCCTCGGCGAGTACGTCGATGTCGCGCACGATGAGCGGCCCGCGCGTGATGATCGAGAACGGCGTCCACGCCTTTGCGAGCTCGCGAAGGCAGGCCCGTGTCAGCCGAAACCGCCCCTCCGCAGGCTGGTACGGGTCAGTCGCGGTCCCGACGGCGACGTCGTCGCGCGCCCACGACTTGCGAGCGAGCTCGCGCGCGAGCACGTCGGCGACGTTCGTCTTCACGCGAATGGAGCGTCCATAGCGATCGTCCGAGGGCCGGTCGGCGCGCTGCTCGAACGCGCGCACGTAGCAGAACGTGCAGCGGTGGACGCAGCCCATGTACGGGTTGAGCGACCACTTGAACGGCATCCCACGCACCGGGTTGAGCGCCGACCTGCACGGTTCCATCCGGTACTCGACGCGCACCTCACCAGCATAGAACATATGTTCGTACGAACCTAGAGCTGTAGCGTTGCCGCGTGGCGACGCTCCCCGACGGCATCAGGCAGGTCACGCTCCCGCTCCCGACCCGTCCGGGGCACGTGCACACGTATCTCCTGCCGGGCGACGACGGGTGGACGCTCGTCGACACGGGCATCGGGCTTCCCGACGCGAAGGAGACGTGGCGCGCCGAGCTCGAGCAGGCCGGCGGGCGCGTCGCCCGGATCTTCGTCACGCACTTCCACCCCGACCACATCGGGGCCGCCGCGGACCTCCACGAGCTGACCGGCGCCCCCGTGTACCAGGGAGCGCTCGACTACGCGCAGTGCGAGCTCGTCTGGGGGAACCCGGCCTGGCCGGAGCGGCTCGTCGAGTGGTTCCGGCTCCACGGGGCGCCGGACGACGTGACCGAGGAGCTCGTCGGCCAGGGCTCCGTCTACCGCCCGTTCATCCGCTACCAGCCGGATCCGATCCTCGTCCAGCCCGGCGAGCGGCTCGACGGCTGGGAGATCGTCGCCGCTCCGGGCCACGCGGACGGGCAGCTCTGCCTGCTGAAGGACGGGATCCTCGTCGCGGCCGATCACGTGCTCGCGCGGATCTCGCCGACAGTCGGGCTCTGGCCGGCGAGTCGCGCGGACCCGCTGGGCGACTACCTCTTAGCGCTCGACCGGACGATCGAGCTCGAGCCGAAGGTCGCGCTGCCGGGCCACGGCGACGTCCTCGCAGAGCCGGCGGGTCGTGCGCGCGAGCTCCAGGAGCACCATCGCATCAGGCTCGAGGAGGCGCTCGCGGCGCTCGGGCCGGAGCCGAGGAGCGGGTACGAGCTCTCGCTGGCGCTCTGGGGCGACGATCTCAAGCCCGCTGCGCGGCGCTTCGCCGTCGCGGAGTCGCTCTCCCATGCGGAGCGGCTCGTGCGCGTCGGTGCAGTGGCGCGACACGAGGACGACGGGTCGGTTTCCTATACTGCGGCCTGATCGTGGACGACGAACAGCCGCCCAGTACCGGCGCCCCTGATGGGGCGTTTTCGCTCATTTCGACGATAGCTCCGAGCACTCGAGGCTCCGGCGGGAACACGCAGTGAGCACGTCCCTCCGCGTCGTCATCATCTTCCTGCTCGTGTTCGCGAACGCGATCTTCGTCGCGGCCGAGTACGCGCTCGTGACCGGGCGCAGAAACCGCCTGGAGGAGCGCGCGGAGAAGGGCGGGCTCGGCGCGCGGACGGCGCTTCGCCTGATGGACGATCCGGTGCGGTTCATCAGCACCGTGCAAATCGGGATCACGGTCTCCGCGATCCTGCTCGGCGCCATCGGCGAGCCGCTGCTCTCCGGCCTCATGGAGCCGCCGCTCTCGAACACGGTCGCGTTCCTGATCGCGTTCTCGATCCTCACGTACCTCTCGGTCGTGCTCGGCGAGCTGGTGCCGAAAGCGGTCGCTCTCCAGAAGGCCGAGCCGCTGGCCGTCGCGCTCGCCGTGCCGCTCGACTGGATCGCGCGCATCGGGCACCCGATCGTCTGGGTGCTCCAGGTCTCTGCGAACGTCGTCCTGCGACTTTTCCGGATCAAGCCCGCGCCCGCAGGGATGATCGCGTACACACGCGAGGACATCAGGCACTCGGTCGCCGCGGCCGAGGACGTCGGCGAGCTGCACGAGGCCGAGGAGGAGATGCTCTACAAGGTCTTCGACTTCGCCTCGAAGGAGGTCTCCGCGGTCATGGTGCCTCGCCCCGAGGTCGTCGCGATCTCGGTCGACATGCCTCCCGGAGGAGGCGCTCGCGACGATCCTCGACTCTCCGTTCACGCGCTATCCGGTCTTCCGCGGCTCGCTCGACGAGATCGTCGGCGTCCTGCACGTGCGCGACCTGTTCGCGGCGATGCACGACCAGGGGATCGCCGCCATTCACCTCGAGGAGATCGTGCGTCCTGCCTACGTCGTTCCGGAGACGAAGGACCTCGCCGCGCTCCTCGCCGACTTCCGGCGCGAGAAGCAGCACCAGGCGGTGGTCGTCGACGAGTACGGCGCCGTGGAGGGCATCGTCACGCTCGAGGACATCCTCGAGGAGATCGTGGGCGAGATCGAGGACGAGTTCGACCTCCCCGACACGTCGGTCGAGCGGGTCGACGACAAGCACATCCGCATCGACGGCACGTTCACGATCGACGACTTCAACGAGCAGTTCGGGACCGAGCTCGCACAGGGCGACTACCACACCATGGCGGGTCTCGTGTTCGGAGAGCTCGGTCGCCAGCCCGAGGTCGGCGACGCGGTCGCGGTCGACGGACTGCGCCTCGCGGTGCTCGAGGTCGAGGGCTCGCGGATCGGCCGCATCGAGGTCGAGTTCGGCGTGGACGAGACGCCGGCCGGCGCGCCCGAGGCGGCGTAGGCGCGGGACCAGCGATTAGGTTCGCGTGGTGGAGCCCGCACCGCGCTCGGCGTTCCGTCACCGCGACTTCGCCCTCTACTTCTCGGCACAGGTAACCGAGGCGTTCGCGCTGTCGATGGCGACGGTCGCCATCGGCTGGCAGGTGTACTCGGTCCGGGAGAACCCGCTCGACCTGGCCCTCGTCGCGCTCGCCGAGTTCCTGCCGCTCCCGCTTCTCGCCCTGCCGGCCGGGCACCTCGCCGACCGGCTGCCGCGGCGCGGCCTGTTCGCGTTCATGATCATCCTCGACATCGGCGTGCTGGGTGGGCTCCTCGCGGTCACGGTCGGAGGAGCCGAGCAGGTCTGGCCGTTCTTCGCGCTTGCCTTCATCCAGGGGGTCGGGAGCGCGATCGGAGCACCCGCGGGCCGCGCCCTCCTGCCCTCGCTGGTGCCCCAGAACCTCCTCGTGAGCGCCCTCGCGCAGCGCTCGATCGGCTTCCAGCTCTCGGTCGTCGCGGGACCGGCCGTGGGCGGCATTCTCTTCGCGATCGAGGACGCGCTCGTCTACGCGGTCGGCATCGGGCTCGCGCTGATCGCGCTCGGCCTGGCGCTCGCCATCCGCTCGGGTCGGGTGCCGGCGGGCGACGGTTCGGCGGATTTCGGCGACGTGCTCGCGGGAGTGCGGCTGATCCGCAGGACGCGAGTCCTCTTCGGCGCGATCTCGCTCGACCTCTTCGCGGTGCTGCTCGGCGGAGCGGTCGCGTTGCTCCCGATCTTCGCGAAGGACATCCTCGAGGTCGGACCGACCGGCCTCGGGATCCTCCGCGCAGCGGCCCCCGCCGGCGCGCTCCTCACGGCCCTCGTCATCGCCCGCTATCCGATTCGCCGTCGCGCCGGGCCGACGCTCTTCATCGTCGTCACCGGGTTCGGCGCGTCCATGGTGGTCTTCGGGCTGTCGCGAGAGATGTGGCTGTCGGTGCTCGCTCTCGGGCTCGGCGGCGCGTTCGACCTCGTGAGCATGGTGCTCCGCTCCACCATCCTGCCGCTCGTCACGCCGGACGAGCTGCGCGGGCGCGTGAACGCCGTCGAGATGGTCTTCATCAGCGCCTCGAACGAGCTCGGCGCGTTCGAGTCGGGGGTTGCGGCGGCGCTGATCGGAGCGGTGCCGGCAGTCGTCGTCGGCGGCCTCGCCACGATCGTCGTCGCAGGTGTCTGGTGGAAGCTCTTCCCGGCCCTCGCGAAGGTGGACCGGTTGGACGAGCTGCGCCCGGTCGCGCTCGAGCCGACCTGACCTCAGCGCCGCGCGTCGGCTCGGAGCCTGGCCGCCGGCACGCCTCTGATCGAAGCGTCCACGAGCTCCACGGGGTGCAGCGCCGGGAGCGGTCGCTTCGCACGCTGGAGCGCGGTCGAGATCTGCACGAGGCAGCCGGGGTTCGCACTCGCGTAGGCGGAGGCGCCGGTCGCGAGCACGGCGGCGGCCTTTCGCTCGCCGAGCTCGCGAGCGGCTTCCGGCTGGACGAGGTTGTAGATCCCGGCCGATCCGCAGCACAGCTCCTGCTCGGCGGGCTCGACCACCTCGAGCCCGGGAATGCGGGTCAACGACGCGCGCGCGGCGAGCGGCAGCCGCTGGGCATGGCGCAGGTGACACGAGTCCTGGAGTGCGACGGTGAGGGTGAGCGGGTGCCGGGGCGCCCTCGGCGGAAGGTCGCGCAGTAGCTCGCCCACGTCCCGCACCTTCTCGGCGAACGCCGCCGCCTCCTCGTCCCCGAGCAGCCAGCCGAGCTCCTTGAGGTGCGAGCCACAGCCGGACGAGTTGACCACGACGAGGTCGACGTCTTCGAACTGCCGGATCAGCTTACGGGCGAACGCCTTCCCTTCCTCGAGCCGGCCCGCGTGCACCGAGAGCGCGCCGCAACAACCCTGCGGCGGGGCGACGACCTCGAGCCCGTCGGCGGCGAGGACGCGTGCGGTCGCCCGGTTCACGTCGGGGAAGACTGCGGACTGGACACATCCCGTCAGCAGCCCGACGCGGGCGCGCGTGGGTCCGGCGGCGGGCGTGATCTCGGGCACCCCGCCGCTCCCGCGCCAGCGCGGCGCCATTTCGACGAGGGGGCGAAAGCGCCGTGGGAGCGGAGTCACCCGGCCGAGCGGAGCGAGCCGGAGCGCCGCCCTCATCCGGCGGGGATGCGGGAGGACGCTGAACAGGAGCCCGCGGAGCAGCCGCTCACCGGCCGGGCGCCGGTATTCGTGCTCGACCGCGTCGCGCGTGGACTCGATCAGCCGGTCGTAGCGGACGCCGGACGGGCACGAGCTGACACACGCCATGCAGCCGAGACAGCGGTCGAAGTGAGTCGTCACCGTGGCGTTCAGCGTCACCGTCCCGTCGAGCCGTGCGTCCATGAGGTGGATGCGCCCACGCGGCGAGTCCATCTCCTCCCGCCAGAGCACGTACGTCGGGCACGTCGGGAGGCAGAACCCGCAGTGCACGCAGTCGGACGTCAGCTCGCGGATCATCCGCCGAGGGTGCCGTTCGGGTCGAACGCGTGCAGGATGCGCTCGCGCAACGCGGCCACGGCGCCGGAGTCACCTTGTGTCAAATTGACACTTGGGGTCTCGCACACGTACGCGAGGCCGGCCGCAGGACGGACGACGGCTTCCGGAAGGTCGGCGAGGGTTTCCCGGAGCGCGCCCGGGGCGAAGGAGATTCGTGCAGGTGCCTCCTCCTGCCGGCGACGGCTCTCGGCCCAGATCTCGTCGTCCGACTCGGCTCCGCCGACGAGTTCGGACGCAGCCGCAACCTGCGCCTCGACCGCTCGCTCCGAGCCCTCGAACAGCTGGGCGACGCGGCCCGGGTGGAGGATGTCGAGCGCGCTCGGCTCGATCTGCGAACGGAGGAGCGCCGACAACGCGGTCGCTGCATCGTCGGTCTCGACGACGAGCGTCCGTCGTGCCCGCGGCAGCGGGTGGAGGCGGAAACTCGCGCGGGCGATCAGCGCCAGCCGACCTCGCGACCCGCAGACGAGCCGGCTCAGGTCGTAGCCAGCGACGTTCTTCACGACCTTGCCGCCGGCGCTGGCGACGGTTCCGTCGGCGAGCACGAGGGTGACGCCGAGCACGAGGTCGCGCGGCGCGCCGAAGCGGTGCCGAAGGGGGCCCGACACGTTCTCCGCGAGGAGCGCGCCGATCGTCGGGTCGCCCGGCGGGTCGAGCGAGAGCCGCTGGCCGTGCAGCGCGAGCGCCGCGTTCAGCTCCGAGAGCCGCAGCCCGGACTCGACGGTGCAGGTGAGGTCGCCCGCCTCGTGCTCGAGGATCCGGTCGAGGCCGTCCGTCTCGATGTCCTCGCCGATCCGGAGGCGCCGACCTTCTCCATCTGCTGTCTTGAGGACAGCCGCGGCTTCCTCGAGGCTAGAGACGCTCGGCAACGCCGATCCTCTCGAGCGCGTGGGCGCGGTACGGGCCGGGGACCTCGCCGCAGAGCCGCGGCGTCGGCACGACCTTGCCCGGGTTGCAGAGCTCGGCGGGATCGAAGGCGCGGCGCAGGCGCACGAACACCGCGAGATCCCGCTCCGAGAACATGCGGGGCATCGAGCAGGCCTTGTCCATCCCGACGCCGTGCTCTCCGGTGAGCGAGCCCCCGGCGTCGAGGCATGCCTCGAGGATCGCCTCCGCGAGCACGCGGGCACGCTCGGTCTCGCCCTGCTCGGCGTCGTACAGCACCAGCGGATGCAGGTTGCCGTCACCGGCGTGGAAGACGTTGCCGACGCGGAGGCCGTGCTCCTCCGAGAGCTGTTCGATCCTGCGCAGCACCTCGGGAAGCTTTGTGCGCGGGACGACGCCGTCCTGGACGTAGTAGTCCGTGGCGACGCGGCCCATCGCGGCGAACGCCGACTTCCGGCCCTTCCAGAGCAGCGCGCGCGTGGCCTCGTCTGCCGCGATGCGGACTTCGAAGGCGCCGCAGGCGACGCACATCCGCTCGACCTCCGCTGCATCCTCCTCGACCTGTGCGGCCACGCCGTCGAGCTCCACGAGGAGGACGGCGCCCGCACCGGCCGGATAGCCCGGGGCCACGGACCGTTCGGCGGCCTCGATCGTCAGCCGGTCCATCATCTCGAGCGCCGACGGCAGGATCCCCTCGGCGACGATCCCGGAGACCGCTGCACCGGCGGCGTCGGTGGTCTCGAAGCCCGCGAGGAGGGTTCGGACCGTCTCGGGCACGCGCACGATCCGAAGCGTCAGCTCGGTGACGATCCCGAGCGTTCCCTCCGATCCGACGACGACGCCGAGAAGGTCCATCCCGTCGGGGTCGAGCGCCTTTCCGCCGAGCTCCACGACCTCGCCGTCCGGGAGGACGAGGGTCGCGCCGGTCACGTGATGCACGGTGAAGCCGTGCTTGAGGCAGTGCGCGCCGCCCGAGTTCTCGGCGACGTTGCCGCCGATCGTGCAGACCTGCTGGCTCGACGGATCGGGCGCATAGAAGTAGCCGTCTGCCGCGACCGCTCTCGTGACGTCCAGGTTGGCGACGCCCGGCTGCACGACGACCCGCCGGCTCTCGAGGTCGATCTCCAGGATGCGGTTCATCCGTGCGAGCGAGACGACGACGCCCCCGGCCATCGGCGTTGCCCCGCCCGACAGCCCAGTGCCCGCTCCGCGCGCGACGAACGGGACGGTGGCTGCATGACACGCGGTCACGACGATCTGGACCTCCTCGGTCGTCGCAGGCAGCGCGACGAGCTCGGGAACCGCTCGGTGGCCGGTCAGCCCGTCGCATTCGTACACGCGGAGCTGCTCCGGCTCGGTGACGACGTGCTCTCGCCCGAGCGCGCGGCGGAGCTCGTCGACGAAGGACGCGTCGATCCCCACGGCACCCAACTCTACGGCGCCCAGAACGCGTCGAATGCGGCCGGATCGGTCGGCAGCGCGAGGACCTCACGTACGAGGCCGCCGTCGATGCGGAAGAGCAGGAGCTGGTCGAGCTCGAGCGTGCGCCCGTCGCGCGTCCCGCGCGCGAGATAGAGAGCGGCGGCGCGATCGTCGCTCGCGAGCACGTCCCTGAGCTCCGAGCCGTACGTCCCTTCGGTCTCCTTCGGGAGGCGCGTGAGGAAGCGGAAGATCTCCTCGCGTCCTCGAAAGACGCCGGCCATGACGCCGCTGCCGGGAACCGTCCAGACGGCGTCCTCGGCAAAGAGCCCGCGCAGCGCGAACCCCTCCTTGCGCGCGAACGCGTCGAAGATCTGCCGGACCATCGCCTCGTTCTCAGCGGCGGCCAAGACCCGCCTCCCAGCGGTCGATGAGGCCGTCGACGTGTCGGCGCTGCGCGTCGGTGAAGGGCACGAGTGCCACGAGCCGGCGCGCCTCCGCCGGGTCGTCGTTCGCGACCGCCGCTTCGAGATGCTCTCGAAACGGCGTCGGCTGGCGGAGCTGCCGGCGCAGCCAGCGGAGGAGGCTCACTGCCGCCTGGTCGGTCACTCGCGAGAGGCTATCGGCCTGCGGAGCCAGCCTCGCGATCGTGATAATGCGAGCGGTGAAGGAGATCCTCCCCGAGATCGAGGCGTGGAAGAAGGACGGTGAGCGGGTCGTCGTCGCCACGGTGGTAGCGACACGCCGATCGGCTCCACGCCCGATCGGAGCCAGCCTCGCCATCTCCGAGTCGGGGAAGATGTGCGGGTCGGTGTCGGGCGGCTGCGTCGAGAGCGACGTGTTCGAGAGCGCTCAGGAGGTATTCCGGAACGGCGAGCCGAAGCTTCTGACCTACGGCATCGACGATGATCTCGCATTCAGCGTCGGCCTCCCGTGCGGCGGCGAGATCGACGTCTTCGTCGAACCGCTCGAGTGACGCGTTGAGCAACGCTCGCCCTTGGCTCGCGTTCGTGGGGGAAACCAGGTTTCCCCCACGTGCCCCCTTCTTCTTCAGATCGTGGGGAACCTCCCGGTTCCCCACACCCCTCCACGCTCATCGGCCAGAAAGAGGCCGATGAGCCTGTTCGAGCGGCTCTCCGCGCTCGCGTCATCGGGCGACCGCGGCGTTCTCCTCACCGTCGTCGAAGGAGACGGAGTCGGCTCGAACGCGCTCGTGCTCGAGGGAGGCGAGACGATCGGAGACGCTCCGGAGGAGGCCGTCCGGCAGGCGGACGAGGTGATCCGCGGCGGACGGAACCGCCTGCTCGTTCTCGACGACGGTACGAAGGTCTTCGCCGAGGTCTACGGCCCGCCTCCGCGACTCTTCGTCTACGGGGCCGTGGACACCGCCGAGGCGCTCTGTCGTGGCGCGAAGCTGCTCGGCTGGGAGACCATCGTGGGCGATGCGCGAGGGAAGTTCGCGACTCGGGAGCGGATCCCGTCGGCCGACGAGATCATCGTCGCCTGGCCGGAGGAGGCGCTCGCGCAGGTTGCACCCGATCATCAGACGGCGATCGTCGTCCTCACCCACGACGACAAGTTCGACGAGCCGGCCCTCATCGGGGCGCTCGCCACCGAGGCGTTCTACATCGGCGCGCTCGGCTCGCGCCGCAACCAGGAGCGGCGCCGCGAGCGCCTGCTCGAGGCCGGCGTCGACGAGGAGCAGCTCGGACGGATCATCGGCCCGTGCGGGCTCGACATCGGCGCCGACACGCAGGAGGAGACGGCGCTCTCGATCCTCTCGGAGATCCTGGCCGTCCGCGCGAAGCGTGCCGGCGGGTTCCTGAAGGACGCGAAGAAGCGCATCCACGTCGAAGTCGAATGATCGGCCGCGTCGCGTTCGCACGGCCCTCGTCGCCCTCGTGGCGATCGCGGTACTGGGTGTCGGCGGGTTGCAGTCCGCAGGGGCACGAGCTGAGCTCACCGCCGCCTCCTGCGCGGGCAAGGGCGACGTGACGTTCCGCGCCTCCGATCGCACGCGCCTCGTCGGGCACCGCTTCGGGCGGGGCAAGACTGCGGTCGTCCTCGCGCATCAGGCACGCGCCGACTTCTGCCAGTGGGTGTCGTACGCTCGGCGGCTCGCGGCGCGCGGATACACGGCGTTCGTTTTCGACTTCCGGAACCACGGCCGGTCGCAGCAGGTCGGCTACGCGCGAAGCGGACGTCTCGCCGGCGACGTGTCCGCGGCGGTGAAGCACGTCCGCGCACGCGGTGCCACCAAGGTGTTCCTCGTCGGGGCGTCGATGGGCGGCAGCGCGGTCCTCGCCGCCGCGACGAACATCCGTCCGGCCGGTTGCCGGCGTCGTGAGCGCGTCGGCGCCCCGCAGCTTCGGCGGCGCCGAGGCTGAGGCAGCGGTGCCTCGGCTCCGCGTGCCCGGTCCTCTACCTCGTCGCGGAGGACGACGCGGGCGGCGGCTTTCGCTGCTGACGCGCAGGTCGCTCTTCGACCGCACCGCTTCGAGCGACAAGACGCTCGAGGTCCTCCCGGGCTTCTCGCATGGTGTGAGCCTCGTCGCGTTCCCCGGACGCGCGCGCGACCTGCTCGAGCAGTTCCTGCGGCGCTGATCGGGACGGGATGGCCCGCGTCGCGATCGTCACCGGGGCGGCGCGAGGGCTGGGCGAGGCGATCGCGAGGCGGCTGCACGCCAACGGCTATCGGGTGGCGCTCGCGGACCTGGACGTCGCCGGAGCGGAACGCGTCGCGGGCGAGCTCGGCGGAGGCGCGCTCGCCGTCGAGCACGACATCCGCGACCTCGGCTCGTGGGAGAAGCTGCTCGAGCGCGTCCGCGACGAGCTCGGGGAGGACGTCCACGCGCTCGTCAACAACGCCGCTCGCACCGAGGTGCGGTCGTTCTGGGAGATCGACCCCGAGGAATGGGACGACGTCCTCGCGACGAACCTCCGCGGCACCTACCTCGGCTGCCGCGTCGTCGGCGCGTACCTGCGCGATCGGGGCGCCGGCAGGATCGTGAACCTCGCGAGCGTCGCGGGCCAGGCGAGCCGCGCCGTCACGGGTGTCCACTACGCGACCTCGAAGGCCGCGATCGTCGCGCTCACGCGCCATGCCGCCACCGAGCTCGCTCCGCACGGTGTGACCGTCAACGCCGTCGCGCCCGCCGCGATCGACGGGCCGATGGTCGCGTCCGTGCCGCCGGAGCGAATCCAGGCGATGCTGCAGACGATCCCCGTCGGCCGTCTGGGCCGGCCCGAGGAGGTCGCCGCGCTCGTCGCCTTCCTCGTCTCGGACGAAGCGGGCTTCACGACCGGAGCGACCTTCGACGTGAACGGCGGGATGTTGATGCGGTAGCTGCCGCAGCTGCCGCGATCCGTCAGGCTCTCGAGGTGAGCGTCGAGCACGTCGAGCGGTTGCGCGTCGCCTGGGTCGACACCGACGCGGGTGGGCGGATCCACTTTTCGAACGCCTTCCGCTGGGCGGAGCTGGCCGAGGTCGGCCTCGTGCGGAACGTGCTGTCGATCGAGGAGTGGGCCGACTTCCCGCGCCGGCACGTGCACGCGGAGTTCCTGAAGGTGCTGCGCTTCGACGACGAGATCGAGGTGCGCCTGCGGGTGGACCGGCTCGGCACGACGTCGATCACGTATGCGTGGACGATCTCGAAGGACGGCGAGCCGCACGTTCTCGGAGGGCATACCGTCGTCCACGTGGACGCGGAAGGCCGCTCTTCGCCGATCCCGGACCGGATCCGCGCGGCGCTCAGCGGCTAGGCGAGGGACTCGAGCAGCAGCGCATTGACGCGATCGGCGGCGTCGAGCTGCATCCAATGGCTGGCTCCCTCGATGCGCTCGTAGCGCCAGCGGCCGGTCACGTGGTCGGCTGACGAGAGCATCGAGTCCTCGGTCAGATAGTTGTCGCCGCTGCTCCAGATCCCCGTCGTCGCGGCGCCAACCGCGGGCACGGGAGGTCGGGCCTCGAGCTCGAGCTCGTCCTCGGGAGCGGTGTTGGCTCGATACCAGTTCAGCGCCGCCGTCAACGCTCCCGGACGGGCAAGTCTCGCAATGTTGTCGTCGACGTCGCCGTCGCCCCTGCAAAGCTCGCGGAGAAGGCGCCAGTCGTCGTGCTGCAGCATCGTCTCGGACACGCCCGCGAACTGGAACAGGAGCTGGTACCAGCTCCGCTCACGCTGCTCCAGCGACGGCTCGCGGAAGGTGTTCGGATGCCCGACCGACAGCACGACGAGCCGGTCGACGCGTGTCGGCGAGAAGGCCGCGAGGACCCACGCGACACTTGCGCCCCAATCGTGGCCTACGACGTCGGCCCGTTCGACACCGACCGCGTCGAGGAGCGCCGTCATGTCCGCGACACTGCGGGAGACGGCGTACTCCCCGACTGTCGTGGGCTTGCCGGATTCGCCGAACCCTCGGAGGTCCGGTGCAAGCACGCGCATTCCGGCTCCGACGAGAGCCGGGATCTGATGTCGCCAGACGCGCGACGAGTCCGGAAACCCGTGCATGAGTAGCACGGGCTTTCCCTCGCCCTCGTCATGAACGGCGAGCTCGACCCCATCGAGGGCGACGCGGCGCACCAGCCGTAGGCTAGTGGGGCCTCGCGCTTCACCGCTGCGGCTTTCCTGCGAGCAGACATGGCGCCGCAGCACGAGCGCGTCGGCCGAGCTCGACTATCGTTGGCCCGTGACCGCGGTCGAGCTGCCACTGCTGCGGAGCCAGGCGTACGTCGGCGGCGACTGGGTCGACGCGGACTCTGGCGCGACGTTCCCGGTCCTCAACCCCGCGACGGGAGAGGTCGTCGCGCAGGTCCCGCGCATGGGCGCCGGGGAGACGCGCCGCGCGCTCCAGGCCGCCGAGCGCGCGCTCCCGCAGTGGAAGCAGCGACCCGCGAAGGAGCGGGCCCAGATCCTGCGGCGACTCGCCGACCTCATGCTCGAGCACGAGGACGACCTCGCCCGGCTGATGGTCACCGAGCAGGGCAAGCCGCTCGCGGAGGCGCGGGTCGAGGTCGCGTACGCGGCTTCGTTCTACGAGTGGTTCGGCGAGGAGGCGAAGCGCGTGTACGGCGACACGGTGCCCTCGCCGTGGCCGGACAAGCGGATCCTCGTGACGAAGGAGGCAGTCGGCGTGACCGCCGGCATCACCCCCTGGAACTTCCCGGCGGCGATGCCGACGCGCAAGTCGGCTCCGGCCCTCGCCGCCGGCTGCACGATGGTCTTGAAGCCGGCCGAGCAGACTCCGCTGACGGCGCTCGCGATCGCGGCGCTCGCCGACGAGGCAGGGGTCCCGCCCGGTGTCTTCTCGGTCGTCACCGGCGCCGCCGAGGACGCACCCGAGATCGGGGCCGAGCTGACGTCGAACTCGCTCGTCCGCAAGCTCGGCTTCACGGGCTCGACCGAGGTCGGGAAGCTGCTGATGGCGCAGTGCGCCGCGGGGCTCAAGCGCGTCTCGCTCGAGCTCGGCGGCAACGCGCCGTTCATCGTCTTCGACGACGCCGACCTCGACGAGGCAGTTGCCGGCGCGCTGCTCTGCAAGTTCCGGAACTCGGGCCAGACCTGCATCTCGGCGAACCGCATGCTCGTCCAGGAAGCAATCTACGACGCGTTCCTGGAGCGCTTCACCGACGCGGTGAGCGGACTGAAGGTGGGGGACGGCTTCACGCCGGAGGTCAACATCGGCCCGCTCATCGACGAGCCCGCCCTGGACAAGGTCGAGCGGCACGTGGCGAATGCGCTCGAGGGCGGTGCCGAGCTGCTCGTCGGTGGGACGAAGATCGACGGCCAGTTCTTCCAGCCGTCCGTGCTCGTCGACGTCACCGCGGACATGGCGATGAGCTCCGAGGAGACGTTCGGCCCGGTCGCAGGCATCGCGCGCTTCGCGAGCGAGGACGACGCCGTCCGGATCGCGAACGACACGCCGTACGGCCTCGCGGCCTACTTCTACTCGCAGGGCCTCGCGCGCGTCACGCGCGTCGCCGAGGCGCTCGAGTACGGGATCCTCGGCATCAACACCGGCCTCATCTCGACCGAGGCCGCACCGTTCGGAGGCGTCAAGGAGTCGGGGATCGGGCGCGAGGGCTCGTCGTACGGGATCGACGAGTGGCTGGAGCTGAAGTACTGGGCGATCGGAGGGGTGTGAGGGCTGGCTGCGGCCCGCCGCTGAGGGTCGAGCTGGACGGGGCTGCGGTCATCCCTTCGTGAGCCCGGACGACCTCAACGCGTTCATCACGCGCGTCGAGCCTGCGGACGAGCCACGGCCCGGGCCGCTCTCGGGTAGGACGCTCGGGGTCAAGGACCTCTTCGACACCGCCGGAATTCGGACGACATACGGGTCCGGGATCTACGCCGACCACGTTCCCGACCGGTCCGCGGTCGCCGTGCAGCGCCTGCTCGACGCCGGTGCCGTCCTCGTCGGCAAGACCCACCTGCCCGAGTTCGCCTGGAGCGTGCTCGGCCAAAACCAGTGGTACGGGACGTGTCACAACCCGGCGAGCCCCGGGAGGACGACCGGCGGCTCCTCGAGCGGCTCGGCCGCCGCCCTCGCCGCCGGCCTCTGCGAGCTTGCGCTCGGCTCCGATACGGGCTGCTCGATCCGCCTTCCTTCGGCTGCCTGCGAGACGGTGGGGCTCAAGTCGGAGTGGGGGCTGATCCCGTTGGACGGGGCCTTCCCGCTCGTGCCGATGCTCGACACGGTGGGCCCGATGGCACGCACGGTAGGGGACGTCGCGCTCATGTGGTCCGTGCTCGCGCAGCAGTCCGTGCCCGAGCCGCGGCTCGCCGGGCTCACGGTCGGCCTCATGCGCCGGCCGCCCGGAATCGGGGACGGCCGCGTGACCGAGGCGAGCGACGCGGCGGAGGATTGGGTCGCCGATCTCGAGCGGCTCGGCGCGCACGTCGTGGAGGCGTCCGTTCCCGACCCCGAGGCGAACACGTGGCCGCAGTTCCAGCACGAGGCCGTCCAGTCGCACGCGGCGACGTTCCCGATGCGTGCCGGCGAGTACGGGGACGCGATGCGGAAGAAGCTCGAGTCGGCGCAGCGGGCGAAGCCTGACGACGTCGTCGCCGCCTACCGGGCGATCGAGAGGTGGCGGCGCTACGAGCCCGACGTCGACCTCCTGGTGAGTCCGTGCTATGCCATCGAGCTCCCCGACGAGGACGCGGACGAGCTCGAGGTCAGGCTGCCGCTGACGTCGTTCCTGCGCTGGGTCAACCTCGTCGGTTGGGCGGGGCTCGCGATCGGGAACATGCAGCTCGTCGCGCCGCGCGACGAGGTGGTACTCGCCGCCGGCCTCGCGTGGGAGCTCGGCTAGCGCGAGGAATCGACTATGGTCGAAGCCGTGAGGCTCGCCGTCGCCGCTCTCGGGGCGCTGCTTCTCGTCGAGGTGGCCGGCGGCTGCGGTGGCAGCGATGCCGGTGACCCGTCGTCGCTCGAGGGCATCCCGTGGGTGCTGTCGTCGGGTGTCGAGGTCACGGGCTGGGAGACGGTTGCCCCCAGCATCCTGTTCGAGGACGGAAGGTTCAGCGGGTCCTCGGGCTGCAATCGCTACGGCGGGTCGTACACCGTCGAGGGGGACATACTCGAGCTGGGCGAGATCGCGTCCACGCGCATGGCGTGCCCGCCTCCGGGGGATGCCGTCGAGCGCACGTATCTCGGGACACTCAGGGGGACGGCGGGCTGGAGCACGGAGGACGACGAGCTCGTGCTCAGCGACGTGGAGGACGTCGAGCTGCTCCGCTTCACGGTCGGAACCCCGGTCGGCGCGTGGCAGGTGACCAGCTTCCTGCGCGGCGACGCGGTGACCTCCCCGATCGCGGGCACCGAGATCACTGCGTCCTTCGACGACGAGGGCCAGCTGTCGGGCTCGGCCGGCTGCAACACCTACACGTCCGCGTACACGACGGACGCGGGCTCGATCACGATCGAGGCACCGGCGACGACGCGGAAGCTCTGCCCCGAGCCGGCCGGGGTCATGGAGCAGGAAACGGCGTATCTCGCAGCTCTCGGCGAGGCAGAGCGCTTCAGCGTTGGCGGCGGGTCGCTGACGCTCTTGCGGGCCGACGGCACGATCGCGGTTGCCCTGAGCGCGGCGGACTAGCTGCGTCCAACCCGTTTAGGGTTGCCACATGAGCAGGAGCGCGCTTCCGATCGACATGCCGTCCAAGATCGTGTGCGTCGGTCTCAACTACCGCGACCACGCGGAGGAGCAGGGCGTCGAGCTTCCAACCGCACCCCTGCTCTTCGCCAAGTGGCCGAACTCGCTCGTCGGCCCGGGCGAGCCGATCGTCATCCCTTCGGCGGTCACGAAGTGCGACTACGAGGCGGAGCTCGGCGTCGTCATCGGCTCGCGCGTCCGCGGCGTGTCGAAGGAGAACGCACTGGAAGCCGTGCGCGGTTACATCTGCGCGAACGACGTCACCGCCCGCGACCTCCAGTTCGCGGACGGCCAGTGGACGCGCGGAAAGTCCCCCGACACCTTCTGCCCGGTCGGGCCCGCGCTCGTACCGGCGGCCGACGTCGTGAACCCGCACGACCTCCGTATCCGTGCGATCGTGAGCGGCGAGGTGCTGCAGGACTCGACGACCGCCAACCTCATCTTCGGCGTCGACGAGATCATCAGCTACGCCTCGCAGACGGTGACGCTCGAGCCCGGAGACCTCATCCTCACCGGCACGCCCGCCGGGGTCGGCGTCTTCCGCGACCCGCAGCGACTGCTCGCGCCGGGCGACGAGGTCACGATCGAGATCGAGAGCGTCGGCGCGCTGACGAACCCGGTCGTCGCAGGGTGACCGGGTCGACAAGAAGCCGGCACGCCTGACATAGTCCCGGGCGATGTGCTGCCTGGCGCTGACGGCGGGGTTCATCGGGCCGCGGGTCGCGCTGCTCCTCTGGTGGATCTTCGGCGATCGTGTCGAGCTCGCCTTCGACTCCTGGGTCTGGCCGCTGCTCGGGCTCATCTTCCTCCCCTGGACGATGCTCGCGTACCTCCTCATGTGGTCGGTCGTGGGAGGGGTCGAAGGCGCTGAATGGATCGTCGTCGCGATCGGGGTCGCGGCCGACGTCGCGACGTACTCGAGCCGCGCAGCTGCTTCCCGCTACCAGTCCTCGCGCGGCTACTAGCTCGCCGGCTGCAGTCCGAACGCTACGCCTGGCAGTCGGCGCAGGCGCCGCGCAGCACGACGTCGTGCTGGGCGAGGTCGTAGCCCCGGGCGCCTGCTACCTGCTCCAGCGCGCTCTCGAGACCGGCGTCATCGAACATCTCCACACGCCCGCATTCGTCGCACACGAGGTGATGGTGGTGCTCGCCGCCGGGAAGCGCGGGCTCGAAGCGGGTCACCCCGCCGCCGAGGTCCACCCGATGTACGAGGCCGAGCTCGGAGAGCCGCTCGAGCACGCGGTAGACACTCGCGATGCCGACCCTGACCCCGTCTGCTCGTAGGCTGTCGAAGAGCTCCTGGGCGGACACGCAGCAGTCCTGCCGCTCGAGGTAGGAGATGACCGCCTCGCGCGCGCCGCCCGTCCGAGCGCCGGAGCGCCGCAGCTCCTCGCGGACGTGCTCGCCCCAGGCGGACGCTTCCATGGTCGAAACAATAGTGATTCTCAACACCGTCTGTGGTATACAGACGGCGCTCATGCGAGAGAGAATCGTTCTCATCCTGGCGCTCGCTGGGCTGGCTGTCGGGTGTGGGGGCGGCGACGAGGCGGGCTCGACGACGCGTATCGTCGCGGCCTTCTATCCGCTCGCGTTCGTCGCGGAGCAGCTCGCGCCCGAGGCCGACGTCACGAACGTCACCCCTGCCGGCGCGGAGCCGCACGACCTCGAGCTCTCGGCGCGCGACATCGAGTCGATCGACGACGCCGACCACGTCCTCTTCGTCGGCGGCGGCTTCCAGCCTGCGCTCGAGGAGGCGGTGGAAGGGCGCGACGGCGCGGTCGACCTGCTCGACGCAGTGAGCGTCATCGACGCGGAGGACGGTCCCGATCCGCACGTGTGGCTCGACCCGGTGCGCCTGGGCGCAATGGCACGCGAGGCCGCGGGCGCGCTGGGCGAGCCGGCCGCGGCCGACGCGCTCGTCGCCGACCTGGAGGAGCTCGACCGCGAGTTTCAAGCCGGGCTCGCTGACTGCGACCGGCGCCAGCTCGTCACGAGTCACGCCGCGTTCGGCTATCTCGCCGACGCCTACGACCTGAAGCAGATCCCGCTGACCGGAGTGTCGCCTGAGGCCGAGCCGTCGGCCCGCGATCTCGAGGCGCTCGTCGCCGAGGTGGAGTCGAGCGGCGCGACCACCGTGTTCTTCGAGACGCTCGTCTCCCCGAAGCTCGCCGAGACGGTGGCCCGCGAGGCAAGTGTCGAGACTGCGGTGCTGAATCCGCTCGAAGGCCTCACCGAAGACGAGCTCGCGGCGGGCGAGGACTACTTCACCGTGATGCGCTCGAACCTCGAGGCGCTCCGGCAGGGGCTCGGATGCACGTAGCCCCGGCGGTCGAGCTCGACTCCGTCTCGTTCGCGTACGGCCGGGGCGTGCCGGTGCTACACGATGTCGACCTGCGCGTCGCCCCGGGCGAGTTCGTCGCGATCGCAGGGCCGAACGGCGGGGGCAAGACGACGCTGCTCCGGCTCCTGCTCGGGCTCGAGCGGCCGACCGCCGGGGCGGTTCGGCTGTACGGCGAGCCGGCCGAGCGCTTCTCCGGCCGAGCGCGCCTCGGGTACCTCCCGCAGCGAGCATCGCTCGTGCTCGACGCACCCGTGACGGTGCGCGAGGTCGTCTCGGCCGGGACGCTGCCCGCGCGCGGCGTCTTCGGGCCGCTTCGTGCTGCGGATCGGGCGCTCGTGAACGAAGCGATCGCGCACGTCGGCCTCGAAGACCGAGCCGACGACGAGCTTCGGCGCCTCTCCGGCGGCCAGCAGCAGCGCGCGCTGATCGCGAAGGCGCTTGCCGGGCAGCCGACGCTGCTCGCGCTCGACGAGCCGACGACCGGGGTCGACGCGGAGAGCCAGGACGCGCTCGGGGAGCTCCTCGCTCGGCTCCACGAGGAGCTCGGCGTCACTGTTCTCTACGTCTCGCACGAGTTCGGAGCCGTCGAGCAGCACGTCCAGCGACTCGTCCTCGTGCGCGGGACGATCGTCTTCGACGGGTCGCCGAACGAGCTCCCGGGAATGTGGCACGACCCCTCGCACGTCCATGTTTGACTCGGAGTTCATGCGCCTCGCATTCGCGGTCGGGGCGGTGATCGGCGTCCTCGCCCCCGCGGTCGGCTTCTTCCTCGTCCAGCGCCGCATGAGCCTCATCGGCGACGGGATCGGTCACGTCGCCTTCGCCGGCGTGGCTCTCGGGATCCTGCTGGACGTGTCGCCGATCCTGACCGCGCTCGTAGCCGCAATCGCCGGCGGCGTCGCGATCGAGTGGCTTCGCTCGCGCCGGCTCGCCGCGGGCGACCAGGCGCTCGCCCTCGTCTTCTACACGGGGATCGCGGCCGGGGTCGTGCTCGTCGCGGCGGCGGGGTCGCTCGACGTCGACCTCTTCCAGTACCTCTTCGGCTCGATCCTCACGGTGACGCGCCAGGACCTGCTCGTCGTTGCGCTGCTCGGCGCGGCCGGCCTGGCCTGTATCGCCGTGCTCTACCGTGCGCTCTCGGCGGTGGTCATCGACGAGGAGGGCGCGCGCGTCTCGGGCGTCCCGGTCGGCTTCCTCAACGTCGCTCTCGCCGCGCTCGCGGCGCTGACGGTGGCCCTCTCGATGCAGATCGTCGGTGTGCTCCTGATCGCGGCGCTCATGGTGCTCCCCGTCACCGCGGCGACGCGGGTCGGCTGGAGCCTGGCCTCGACGCTGCTCCTCTCGATCGGGATCGGGCTCGCTTCGGTCTTCCTCGGCCTCACGACCTCCTACTACGCGGATCTCCCGCCCGGAGGCACGATCGTCCTCGTCGCCGCGGCGGCGGTCGTGGTCGCGGCGCTCGGCCGCGCGGTTCAGCCTTCGACGCGGTAGACCGCGGCCTCGCCGATCACCTGCGCGCCCGTGGGCGGGACCTGCTCGCAGGTGGCTGCGGCCGCGTCTACGGGCCAACGGCAGATGACAAAGGTGTCCTCGTTGCTGCTCGAGATGCCGTAGGTCGTTCCCGACGGCTCGTTGATCGTGCTGAAGAGCGTGAGGCGCTTGCCCACGCAGACCGCCGCCAGCGACGGCGGGCATTCGGTCTCGTCCGGCCAGCCGCGCGTCGGCTCGAGACCGACCTGTGCGGGGTCGCCGACACCGCAGCCGGCGAGCCCGAGCAGCAGGGCCGCGAGCGCGGCTGCCGCGAGGGCGCCGAGCTTGCGCATGGGTGGTCGGCGAGATGTGCGCATTCCTCGTCAGCTCACGAAAGCCGGTTGCCGTCCGGGCCACGCCCTCCGAAAGGGGGGTGCGGGGGCGACAACGCGCTGCCCGAGGAGATGTGACCGAAGGCGATCCGGCACGATAGCCCGCGCCTCGGTCGCTCGAACTCCGGGGCTAGAGTCAGGTCGAGGCCTGCGTGAGGATCGAGTTCCTGTACTGGGAGGGATGCCCGTCGCATCCGGAGGCGCTCGCGCTCCTGCGCGAGGTGCTGCGCGAGCGAGCCATTGGCGACCCGATCGAGATGCGCGAGGTCACGACGCACGAGGACGCCGTTGTGCTCGAGTTCCCCGGCTCTCCGACGATTCGCGTCGACGGGCGCGACGTCGACCCCGCGGGCTCGGACTGGCCGCCCGGCCTGAGTTGCCGCGTGTACCGTCTCCCCGACGGACGACCTTCGCCAGTCCCAAGTCGCCAGCAACTCGAGGAGGCCTTCGCGTGAGCGTCATCGAGACCGCACCGACCTTCGATCTGCCCGGCGTGGACGGGCGCAACCACTCGCTCGAGGAGTACGCAGACGCCCCGGTGCTCGTCCTCGTCCAGTCGTGCAACCACTGCCCGTACGTCCTCGCCTGGGAGGGTCGGATCGACGCGCTCCAGCGCGAGTACGGAGAGCGTGGCGTCCGTATCGTCGCCATCAACTCGAACGACGCCACGGCGTACCCGGCAGACTCGTTCGACGCGATGGTCGCGCATGCACGGGACGCGGACTACTCGTTCGACTATCTGTACGACGAGAGCCAGGCGATCGCTCGTGCTCTCGGAGCCGAGCGGACACCGGAGGTCTACGTCTTCGACGCGGATCGCAAGCTCGTCTACCACGGTGCCGTCGACGACAACCGCGACGAGGCGGACGCCACGCAGCACTACCTGCGCGACGCCATCGATGCCGCGCTTGCCGGCGAGACGCCGCCGATCGCGGACACGCCCGCCGTCGGCTGCACGGTCAAGTGGCGTGACTAGCTCGAAGCCGCCCGGGTAATCCGGCCGGCCCCGCGCTTTCAGCTCTCCGACGCCTTCGCGCCGAGCGACCCGAGCGCGCGGTACGTCTCTCGCGCGGCGGCGACGCCAAATGGAAACGTCTCGACGAGCATGCGCTCGTTCGGCGAATGCGTGTGGCTGTCGGGGAGCGCCAGGCCGGCCATGACCGTGGGGATCCCGCGGCGAGCAAGCGCAGCGAGGATCGGCAGCGTTCCTCCGGCCCGCACGACGAGGGGCTGCCGTCCGAAGACGCGGCCGAATGCCTCACGCGCGAGCCGGAGCGCCTCGGTGTCGCGTGGCAGCACCGCGGGCTGCGTGAGATCCGCCTCGACCTCGAGCGTCGCCCCTGCAGGAAGGGCGTCCCGGAGAAGGCGCGTTGCCGCGGCCGAGAGCTCCTCCGCGTCCTGGCCGGGTGCGACCCGGATGGTGACGCCCGCGGACGCGCGCGAGACGAGCGTCGTGTTCCGGAGGCCGGGCTTGCCGCCAAGGATTCCCGTCACGTCGAGCGACGGCTCGACGAACGCGCGCACGTAGAACTCTTCCGCCGCTTTGGCGTCGAGCGGCACCGCGCCGACGCGCTCGAGCTCCTCCGCGCCCGGCGGCAGCCCCGACCAGCCCTCGAGCTCGTCGTCGCCCGGCTGCGTCACCCCGGCGCGCAGCGGCTCCGGGAGGCGGCCGTCGCGCGGGAAGAGCGCCGTCAGCGCCTGCGCGAGCGCATGGATCGCGTTCAGCGCCGTCCCGCCGTAGTGGCCGGAATGGAGATCGCGGTCGCCCGTCCGCACCTCGAGGTCGAGCGCGACCAGCCCGCGCGCCGCGACGACGAGCTCGGGTGCGTTCCGCCGCTTCATCCAGCCGTCGAGGATCACGCAGGCGTCGACGGGTCCGTCGTCCGCCGCGAGGAAGCGCGAGATGGCGTCGCCGCCCGTCTCCTCCTCGCCGTCGCAGACGACCCGGAAGCTCACAGGGAGCTCGCCTTCGGCGGCGAGCGACGCAATCGCCTCGAGCTGCATCCAGAGCTGTCCCTTGTCGTCGGCGACACCGCGCGCATAGAGCCACTCGTCGCGCACCTCGGCTGCGAACGGGTCGCTCTCCCAGAGCTCGAGCGGGTCCGGCGGCTGCACGTCGTAGTGCCCGTAGACGAGGACGGTCGGAGCGCCCGGCGGGCCGGCGATCTCTCCGACCAGGAGCCGTCCCTCTTCGCGAGGCTCCGCCTTGCCGCCGGCCGAGCGCACCTTCTCGGCGACCCACACGGCTGCCCGGCGAACGTCGTCGGCGTGCGCGGGATCGGCGCTCACGCTCGGGATCGCGAGGAGCTCGCCTAGCTCGTCGAGCCAGCCCGGCCGAAGTCCGTCCGGAGTAGCCACGGCGCGCAGGCTAGACGTTCGCGCGGGCCACCTGTCATACGAGCTTCTTAGGCCTCTATCAGCGCTTCCTTAGGGCTCGCCGGTTCACTCGGTGACTCGATGTCAGCGACGAACGGGAAGGAGGTGAGTCCGATGAGCGAGGCGAAGAGCAGGCTGCGTCCCTTCCGGGGCCTGCCCGCCGTGCTCGGGTTACTCGCGGTCGTCGCCGCTGTCACGGTCATCTGGGTCACGTCGGCGTTCGCGGCCGACGGCGCGGCGGGCGACCGCAGCTCGAGTGACGACCCGGCCGCCGCGTACGCGCAGAACGACGGGAGCGACGACGGGGCGCGGGATCGCAACTGCCCGGACCGCGACGGCGAGCCCGAGCAGAGCTCCGACGTCTGACGTCGGGGTAGACCGGCACCCCGAGGAGGGCCAGTTCATGACTCGGGGTGCTGGTCTTTCGTCTAGGCCGGAACAGGATCACTCGTTCGCCGGTCCCAGGCACGCGCGGCGATCCCGATAACGAGGAGGCCGTGAAGTCCCTTCTGTTCGGCCCGCGCCGTCAGGCGGCGGCGGGCCCACAATCCGTCGGCTCGGTCGAGTCTGCGTTCGCGCCCGCGCTGACGGACGGTCGCTGGCACGTCCCGGCGAGGTTCAACTTCACGCGCGACGTCGTCGAGGCGCTCGCACAGGATCAGAAGCGGCGCGCGCTCACGTACCTCGGGCACGACGTGGTCATCGAGCCGCGCACGTTCGCGCAGCTGGCCCACGGCGCAGCGGGTTGGGCGACGCTCCTCCGCGAAGCCGGCGTGCGACCGGGCGATCGCGTGCTCGTGCTCGCGGGCGCGACGCCGGACTGGGCCGAGATCATGCTCGCCGGGATCAAGGTCGGCGCGGTCCTGGTTCCCTCGGCGGAGCGCCTCACCGCGTCGGCGCTCGACATCCGGATCGCGGCGTCCGGCGCGAGAGTCGTCGTCGCTTCGAGGCGAGCCGAGCTCGAGGTCTCCCGCTGCTCGCGCACGCCGACGGTGCTCCCGGTGGAGACCGCGGCCCGGGAGGCACAGCGCCTGCCGAAGGAGGCGCCGACGCACGACACGGCAGCGCGCGACCCCGCATTCATCGTCTCGACCACGGGACGGGCCAACGGCCCGCGAGGCGTCCTGCACACCCATGCGTCCGCGTTCGCCGCGCGCGTGCACGCAGAGCACTGGCTCGACGCGGGGCTCGGGGACGTCGTCTGGTGCACGGCCCCGCCGGACTCGTCACAGGCGCTCTGGAGCACGCTCCTGGGCCCGTGGGCACGCGGTGCCTCGGTCGTGCTCCACGACGGCACCTTCGATCCCGCGGAGCGGCTGGATCTCCTCCAGCGTCTGGGCGTGACCGTCCTCTGCCAGTCGCCCGCCGAGTACCGCGCGTTGGCCGAGACGGGCAAGCTCGCCCGCTATCGCTGGGCGCGGCCGCGGCGGCTCGTCTCGACGGGCGAAGAGCTTCGCGGACGACCTCGTCCAGGCGTTCGAGGACGAGTGGGGGCTGACGATCCAGGACGGGTACGCGCAGGCCGAGGGCGGAGTCGTCGTCGGCCAGTGGGGCGACGGTGCTCCTCGAGGCTCGATCGGACGCCCGCTCCCGGGTCAGGACGTCGGAGTGGTCGACGAGGGCGGCCACGAGCTTCCCACCGGTTACGAGGGCTTGCTCGCGCTGCGCGGGAACCCGCCGTCGCTCTTCGCCGGGTACTGGAACGCACCGGATGCGACGAACGCGGCCTATCGCGGGGACTGGTACGTGACGGGCGATGCCGCCGTGCGCGACGAGGAGGGGTTCCTCTGGCTCACCGGACGTACCGAGTCAGTGGTACTGCCCGCGCCTGCGCGCGTCCCGGAACCGATTGTCGAGGAGTCCCGTGTCGAGCGCCCCGTGCACGCTCGGCCCGTAACCGGCGAGCCCACGCGAAGCGAGCCTGCTCCGAGCCCGCGCGCTCGCAAGGACATCGACGAGCTGCCCCGTCGCCCAGTCTCGCGCATCCACCGCCTCACGCTGACCCTCTGGCTCCTGGCGGCCGGAGTCATGATCGGCGGCGTCGCAATCCCGCACGCTCAGGACAAGCCCCGCGTCGTTCCGAAGAGCGAGGACGCGCCGAACGCGATCTGCCTCGCGCCGCGTTCCTGACCAGCTCAGACGCGCCCGCCCTCGAGCGGAAGGCCTGCGTCACGCCAGTCCTGCTTGCCGCCTGCGTAGTGACGGACGTTTCGATACCCGAGCGAGACGAGCCGCTCGCCAACCTCGGCGGAGCTCTCGCAAGCCGTGTTCGCGCAGTAGACGACGACCTCCGCGTCGAGGCGGGGAATCCGGAGCGCAGCGAGCTCGTCCACCCGCTCGGGCGGGATGTTCACCGCTCCCGGCAAGTGGGCACCCGCATAAGCCAGCGGCGCGAGCGCGTCCACCAGCACGAAGTCATCGCCACGCTCGATCCACTCGCGGAGAGCATCGCGGTCGATCTCGGCGAGCGCAGTGCTCACCGTGCAAGTCTGCCTGCCGGACCCGCCTTCAGGCGTCGCCCACCCACGGCGTGCGGCGCGGCCACCAATCCGGGGACCGCGCGTCGGTACGCGTCGTACTGCTCTCCGAACTGCCGGCGCAGCGTCGGCTCCTCGTAGAAGCGCACGAACGCGAACACCGCGGCGGAGAAGGCGCCCGCGTAGACGAGCAGGATCGGCTGTCCGAGGATGAGCGCCTGTCCGACGATGGTCGCCGCAACCGCGAGATACATCGGATTCCGTACGTACCTGTAGGGCCCGCCGACCACCAGCCGGTCGGTCGGCGCGACCGGCGCCGGCGTACCGACGCCCTCGAGGACGAAGCGCGCGAACGCGTCGAGCAGGACGCCGATTCCGGCGGCGAGGAGGACGACGCCGGCGATGCGCAGGAGCTCCCAGTGCTCCCACGGCTCCCGCGCTTGCCAGCCGGTGATCCACCACGGGATCAGGCCGGCGACGACGCCCGGCGCCAGCACGAGGAAGACGACGCTGCCCGCCGCGGCTCTCGGCACGTCCCATCGGCCCAGTGTGACCCGAGCGCCACTGGCCGCGCGCCTGGCCCGACCGTGTTTTACGCCTCGAGGCCGACGGTGAACTCGCGCTCGCGGCCGCGCCAGGTCACGCGCATGGACTCTGCGACCCTGCGCAGCAGCGACACAGCTGGCGGGTTGTCACCGCACACGGTGGCGACGAGGTGCGTGATCCCGGCGGCGCGGGCATCCGCGGCAAGCTCCTGGGCGAGCGTCGACCCGATGCCGCGGCCCTGGTGCACGTCGGCGACCTCGAAAGCGATCTCCGCGGCCGCGCCGTCCCGCACGAGGCGTGCGATCCCGGCCGGCTCGGGATCGCCGTCGAGATACCCGACGAGCACGTGATGGTCGGCGTCGACCTGCGCGAGCGTGCGCAGCTCGGCGTCCGAGAGCGTCGGCTTGGCTCCGCAGAAGCGCCTCTCGCGCGAGCGGTCACCGAGGCGTGCGAACAGCGCGGCTACCGTCGTCGTGTCGTCGTTCTCGAGAGCGCGGATCGTCAGCCCGTTCAGCGTAGCGCGTGTGCATGCCAGCAGGGTGGCGCTTGCGCGCGGGCACGCGCTTCGCCGCTGCGGGCCATCTTGTTGACATGGCCCGTTCGGGCCACCACACTGGCGGGTGATGGAGCAGGAGATCCGCTTCTGCGAGCTCGACGGCCGGCGCATCGCGTATGCCGCTGTCGGCGAAGGGCCGCTACTGCTGTTCGGGGGCCGGTGGGTCACCCATCTCGAGGAGGAGTGGGCGCACCCGGCCTCGCGCGGATTCTTCGAGGAGCTCGCCCGGACGCACCGCGTCGTCCGCTACGACCGGCTCGGCACCGGGCTCTCGGATCGGAGGCTGGCTGAGCCGCCGACGGCGGAGAAGGAGACGCGGATGCTCGCCGCCGTGCACGAGGCGTCGGGCGGCGAGCCCGCCATCCTGTTCGCGTGCTCGTGCGCGGGCCTCGCGAGCACCCGCTACGCGGCCGACTTGCCGAAGCGGGTGCGGAAGGTCGTCTACTACGGCGCCTATGCGGCGCGCGACGACATTCCCGAGGTGACGCGCCGCTCGCTCGTGGACTTTGCGCGCGTGAACTGGCAGCTCGCTGCGCAGATGCTCGCCGGCCTCTTCATGCCGCACGGCAGCGGCGACGAGATCGCAGCGTTCAGCCGCTACCAGCGCCACGCGGCAGACGCGGAGGTCGCCGCCGCGTTCATCGAGCTCGACCTCGGCTCCGACGTCAGAGAGCTGCTGCCGCAGGTCGCGATGCCGGCACTCGTGCTGCATCGCCGCGGCGACCGCACGGTGCCGATCGGCCGCGGCCGCGAGCTCGCATCGCTCCTTCCGAACGCGCGGTTCGTCGCGTTGAACGGCGACGCGCATCTGCCCTGGCTCGAGGACCAGCGCGAGCTCCAGCGCGCTCTCGCAGGCTTCCTCGAGGAGGCCGGACCGACGGAGGCCGAGGCGAACGGCGATTCACCGCTGAGCCGGCGCGAGACGGAGGTGCTGCGTCTCGTCGCCGCCGGACTCTCGAACCGCGAGATCGCGTCCTCGCTCGTCCTGAGCGAGCACACCGTGCACCGGCACGTGGCGAACATCCTCCGCAAGCTCACGCAGTCTTCGCGCGCGGCCGCGGCTGCGCATGGGACGCGCGCTGGGTTGATCTAGGGCGCCGGCTCGAGCGCCGCGAGGAGCTTTCGAAGGAGCTCGTCCAGCGCACGGCGGTCGGTCGCGGTCAGCGAGTGGAGGAGCTGCTCCTCGTTCGCGAGGTGCGACTCGAGCGCGGTGTCGACGACCTGTTTCCCACGGCTGGTGAGCCCCACGAGCGTCCCGCGGCGATCCGCGGGGTCGGGCCTCCGTTCGACCATGCCCGCCTCGACGAGGCGGTCGAGGCGCTTCGTCATGCCGCCGGAGGAGAGCATCGTCGTCCGCCTCAGCTGCGTGGGGTTCAGCTCGTACGGGGCGCCCGCCCGGCGAAGCGCGGCGAGGAGGTCGAACCAGCCCGACTGCAACGCGTGCTCGGCTGAGCATCCTCGCGAGCGCGCCGTCCGCCAGGTGCGCGGAGCGGAAGAGACGGGCGAAGAGCCCGAGCGCCGCGACGTCGAGGTCGGGCCGTTCCCGCCGCCATTGCGCGAGGATCGTGTCGACGTGGTCGGGCGGGCTCTCGGCCACGCGCGAAGGATACTCGCTTCGCATATACTTTCTAGAGAGAATCTCGCTAGAAAGTTAAAGCGAACGTGTTGCAACCTGCGACGAAGGAGGGCAGGACGATGAGCGAGACGAACCTCGAGCGTGCAGCGGAGGAGTCGCCCGTCCCGACGACGATGCGAGCGATCCGCCTGCACACGCCGGGAGACCCGGGATCGTTGACCATCGAGGAGCTTGCGACTCCGGCTCCGGGCGCGGGCGAGGCTCTCGTCCGGGTTCACGCAGCGGCGATCACGCGGGACGAGCTCGAGTGGCCGGAGGAGCGCCTGCCGGCGATCCCCTCGTACGAGCTCTCGGGGGTCGTTGCGTCCGTGGGCACCGGCGTCACCGGGGTCGAGGTCGGCGAGTCGGTGTTCGCGCTGACCGACTTCGGTCGCGACGGCGTCGCCGCCGAGTACGCAGCCGTCCCGGAGCACCTGCTCGCCGAGAAGCCCATGTCGCTCGGCCACCTCGAGTGCGCGGCGATCCCGCTGTCCGCGCTCAGCGCCTGGCAAGGGCTGTTCGACCACGGCGGGCTGACGGCCGGCCAGCGCGTGCTCGTCCACGGCGCCGCTGGCGGGGTCGGTCACCTCGCCACGCAGCTTTCCCGCTGGCGCGGCGCCCATGTCATCGGCACGGCCTCTGCGGCAGGGGTCGATCGCGCACATGGGTTCGGCGCCCATGAGGTGCTCGACCCGACGGCGGGGCTCGAAGGCTTGGAGCCGGTCGACCTCGTCTTCGACACCGTCGGCGGCGACCTGCTCGCACGCTCGGCCGCGCTCCTGCGACCCGGCGGCCGGTTGGTCTCAGTCGCCGAGGAGCCGCCCGAGGTCGAAGCCGACTCGGGTATCGAGACGACGTACTTCGTCGTGGAGCCGAACCGCGCGCAGCTCGCCGAGCTCGCGCGTCTCGTCGACGCTGGAGAGCTGCGCCCGGCGATCGACTCCGTGTATGCGCTCGCCGACGCTCGTCAGGCGTTCGAGCGCGTCATGGCTTCGGGGAAACGTGGCAAGGTGGTCCTCCGAGTCGTCGATGAGTAGACAGGCGGAGAAAGCGGAGGCGTTCCGGGCGCTGCACACCGGCGAGCCGTTCGTCATCCCGAACCCGTGGGACCCCGGCTCGGCCCGGATGTTCGAGGCCCTCGGGTTCAAGGCGCTCGCGACCACGAGCTCCGGCTTCGCGTTCACGCTCGGGCGGCTCGACGGGAGCGTCACGCTGGACGAGGTCGTCGCGCACGCCGCCGCGCTCGACGAGGTCACGGCACTCCCCGTCTCGGTCGACCTCGAGAATGGGTACGGCGCCACGCCCGAGGACGCGGCGCGTGCGATTTCCCGTGTCGCGGCGGCCGGTGCGGTCGGCGGCTCGATCGAGGACTGGGATCCGACCGGGTACCTGTACGAGCTGCCGCAAGCGGTCGAGCGGGTCGCGGCAGGAGTCGAAGCCGGCCGGGGGGTCGGGTTCCCGTTCACACTCACCGCGCGCGCGGAGAACCACATCCGCGACAACCCGGACCTCGCGGACACGATTGCGCGGCTCCAGGCGTTCGACGAGGCAGGCGCGGACGTGCTCTACGCGCCGGGTCTGCGGACCGTCGAGGAGATCCGGACGGTGTGCGAGGCGGTCTCGAAGCCGGTCAACGTCCTCGCGCTGCCGGGGCTCTCCGTCGGCGAGATCTTCGGCGCCGGTGCGCAGAGGGTCAGCGTCGGCGGCGGCCTGGCGTGGGTCGCCGTCGCAGCAGCGGCGGCCGCGGCGACCGAGATCGGGGAGACCGGCGACCTTTCGTCGCTCGCCGCGCGCGTCCCGCTCGGCGAATGGTTCAGCCGCTGAGACGCCTCCGCCGCGCGTAGAACCAGCGCTGCAGGGAGAGGGTGACGAGGACGGCCGTGACGATGCAGACGAGGTTGACGGCCAGCTGGCCTGCGGCGCCCGCGACTTCCGCCCAGTCACCGTAGGCGGCGCCGACGCCCACGTTCGCCGCGGCGGGAATCGTCGTCACCGAGATGAGCACGCCGACGAGGGCACCCGACTTCGCGGTCGAGAGCGAGATCGCGCCTGCGACGCCGGCGAGGAGCGCCACGAGCACCGAGTACTCGTCGGGGTGGGAGATGAAGAACGTCGCCGGGCGCGAGACCTCCGGCAGGCCGTCGGGCGCCGACTCGACAGCGCGCAGGATCACGGTGAGGACGAACGCGGCGAGGATCGCGACCGGGAAGCCGACCGCGAGCGCGCGCAGAGAGCGCCGGGCAAGCCCTCGTTGCCGCTGAACGAGCGCCACGCAGAGCCCGGCGAGCGGGCCGAACTCCGGGCCGACGACCATCGCGCCGATGATCAGGATGATCGAGTCCTGGATGATCCCGAGCGCCGCGATCATCGTCGCGACCGCCATGAACGCGAGGAAGCTGAACGAGAGCTCGGCGCTCTCGTTCGTCTGGAACTCGACCGTCTCCCAGACGACCGCGTCGGCGGGAGATCCGACGGCTGCCCGCTCCGCCCGTCGAGCGGCGTGTGAGACGACGGAGGAGATCGGCTCCAGGACGATCGAGCCGTCCCGTTCGAGCCCGAGCTCCCGCAGGCCGGCGACCACCACGCTGGCGTCCTCGCGCGCGACGTCGCAGAGCATGAGATCCCCGTCGGGGCGCTCGGCCGCGCCGCGGAGGCGGACGAGGTTGAGCGCCGACGGGTGCTGTAAGAGCACGCGATAGGCCGACTCCGCCAGCGTGGGTGGTGCGACGACACGGAGATGGATCACGGCACCGGATCGTAGGAGGCGCACCCGATGCCGCCGCGCTCGCGCATAGGCTCAGGGCGTGGCTCGCCAGATCGTTCTCCTGCGCGGGATCAACATCGGATCGCGGAACCGGATCGCGATGCCCAGGCTCCGCGAGGCGCTCGAGCGCGCGGGCTTCGACGACGTACGGACGTACGTCCAGAGCGGCAACGTCGTGGTCTCGAGCAGCGATCCGCCGAAGACCGTCGCGGGCAAGGTGAAGCGGGTGATCGCGGACGAGTTCGGGCTCGACATCGCGGTCGTCGTCCGCACGCGCGCCGAGCTCGCCGCGATCGTGAGGCGGAGCCCCCTGCACGACGTTGCGACGAACCCGAAGCGCTACCAGGTCACGTTCCTCGACTCCCGGCCGAAAGCCGACGTGCTCACAGAGCTCGAAGCGGCCGTCAAGGGCAAGGAGCGGCTCGTGCACAGCGGCCGCGAGCTGTACGCGTGGCACCCGGACGGCATCGGACGCTCGAAGCTGGCCGCCCTGCTCGGCGGCCCTCGACTCGGAGTTGCGGCGACCTCCCGCAACTGGACGACCGTTACTGCCTTGCTCGAGCTGGCCCGCGAGTAGCCAACGGGCGGCATGAACCGTCACACTTCGGGGTAGGACACGATCGTGAACCGCCTGGCCGAGATCCTCGAGGAGAAGGGTCGCCACGTCTTCAAGGTCGATGCGGAGGCGTCGGTGTTCGAGGCCGTGCAGACGATGGTCGAGAAGAACATCGGGTCCCTGCTCGTGACCGAGGGCGGCGAGATCACCGGGATCGTCACGGAGCGGGACTACCTCCGGCGCGTGACGCTCGAAGGCCGCACCGACCATGACTCGCCCGTCCGCGAGATCATGTCGTCGCCGCTGATCGTCGTCACCCCCGAGACGACGGTCGACGAGTGCATGGCGGTGATGACGGACCGCCGCATCCGGCACCTCCCGGTCGTGGAGGACGGCGAGGTCGTCGCGCTCGTGTCGATTGGGGACCTCGTCAAGTTCACGTCCAAGCAGCAGGCGTTCGAGATCCAGTACCTCACCCGTTACATCACCGCCAGCTGAGCGCGAGAGCGAGAGCTCTTGACCTGAGGGCTCCGAGACTGCTATACAGCTATTTATCTATGCTCATAGATAAACGGCGGCCATGATCGAGTTTCGGCTGAGCGCGCGGTCCGGCGTGCCCACCTACCTCCAGCTCGTTCAGCAGGTGAAGCAGGCGATCCGGCTGGGTTTGCTCCAACCGGGAGATCAGCTGCCGACTGTCAAGGAGGTCGTCGGCAGGCTGGCGATCAACCCGAACACCGTGCTGAAGGCGTACCGCGAGCTCGACCGCGAAGGCCTCGTCGAGCCGCGGAGGGGTCAGGGGACGTTCGTCTCGCGAGTGCTCACTCCCCCGGCGCCCGCTGAGCATGCGGCGCTGCAGGCGGCGCTCGAGCGATGGGTCCAGCGGGCACGCGAGGCGGGCTTCGACGAGGAGGGCGTCGCGGCACTGTTCGCCGCTGCTGCCCACGCTGCGTTCGTGGAGGAGGCGGCATGACGCAGTCATGCCGCCAGGAGGGGGTTCGGGGGAACCGGAGGGTTCCCCCGAAAGGACGCGCCGATGCGCAGCATCGGCGTCAACGCCCAGCGAAAAGGCTGAGCGGGCTCGCGGGGGAAACCGGGCGCTCCCACGCGACCGAGCTGAAGGCGAGGGAGCCGGCTTGACGCCGCCGATTCCCGCCGTGCAGACGCAGGGGCTCGGGAAGCGCTATGGGTCGCAGTGGGCGCTGCGCGACTGCTCGCTCGCGATCCCGGCCGGATCGGTCACGGCGCTCGTCGGGCCGAACGGCGCGGGCAAGACGACGTTGCTGCACCTCGTGATCGGCCTCAGCGAGCCGAGTGCCGGCGAGGTGCGGGTGCTCGGGTGGTCGGCACGCAGGCAGCCGCAGATCGTGCTCCCCCGCATCGGCTTCGTCGCGCAGGAGCACCCGCTCTATCGCGGCTTCCGGCTCCGCGAGATGCTCAAGCTGGGCCGCAAGCTGAATCCGCGCTGGGACGACGAGCTGGCGCGCGAACGGCTCGAACGGCTCGGCCTCCCGCTGGCGCGCAAGGTCGGCACGCTGTCGGGCGGCCAGCAGGCGCAGGTCGCCCTGACGCTGGCGCTGGCGAAGCGACCCGAGCTCCTCGTGCTCGACGAGCCGGTGGCCGCGCTCGACCCGCTCGCCCGGCGCGAGTTCCTGCAGTCGCTGATGGAGGCCGTCGCAGACGGGGGCCTTACAGTCGTGCTCTCGTCACACATCGTCGCGGAGCTCGAGCGTGTCTGCGACCACCTCGTGATCCTCGACGCCGGCGGGGTCCGGCTGGCGAGCTCCATCGAGGACGCTCTCGGTTCCCACCGGCTGCTCACGGGCCCGCGAACCGATCCGGCGGCGGTCGCGCGCGTCCACACCGTCATCCAGGAGCGGAACACCGAGCGCCAGACCACGCTGCTCGTGCGTGCAAACGGCGGTGTGTTCGACGCCGCCTGGCGCGTCGACGAGGTCGGGCTAGAGGAGATCGTGCTCGCGTATCTCGGCCAGCGCACGGAACCGCTGAGAGCGACCGAGGCGCACGCAGCGGCGGTGGCCTCGTGATCTGGGTGGCGTGGCGCCAGCAACGCACCGAGGCGCTGATCGCGGCGCTGCTGGTCGCCCTCGCCGCGGCCGTCATCGTTCCGACCGGCCTCCACATGGCCTCGGTCTACGACCAGGAAGGCATCGCTGCGTGTCTCGGCGAGCCGACCGGTGCCTGCAGGGAGAAGCTCGACGCGTTCGCGGGGCGCTGGGGCTCGCTCACGAATCTCGTCGTGTGGTTCAACCTCGTCCCCGGCCTTCTCGGCATCCTGCTCGCCGCTCCGTTCGTGCTCGAGTTCGAGCGCGGCACGTTTCGGCTGGCCTGGACCCAGAGCATCACCAGCGGCCGCTGGCTCGCCGCCAGGCTGGGGCTGATCGCGGTCGCTGCGGTTGCGGTCTCCGTGCTGTTCAGCTTGCTGGTGACGTGGTGGCGCGGCACGCTCGACGACGTCGACGGGCGGATGGTCGAAGGCTTCAGCGTCGAAGGCGTCGTGCCGATCGCGTACACGCTCTTCGCTGCGGCGCTGGTCGTCGCGATCGGCGTCGTCCTGCGGCGCACTGCGGCTGCGATCGGGCTCGCGCTCGTGCTGTTCTTCGTCGCCCGGATCGCAATCGAGAACTCGGCGCGGCCGCACTACGCGACGAAGCTCGAGGGCAGCTGGGTCGAGGGCACCGAACCCGACCTCCGTGGCGCGTGGGTCTTCAGCCAGGGCGGCGAGTTCCGGATCGCCGACGGACAAGTGCCGGATCCCGGGGTCGTCCAGGGGTGCATCACCTCGGTGTCCGGCAAGAGCTACGACGCGGCCTGCCTGGGCGAGCACGGAATCGTCCCGTACACGCACGCGGTGTATCACCCGGCGAGCCGTTTCTGGCTCTTCCAGGGCATCGAAGCCGGCATCTTCGTCGCGCTCACGCTCCCTCTCGTCGGCTTCTCGGTCTGGTGGATCCGCAAGCGGATCAGCTGACTCGAGCGGCGGTACGGGGCACGTCGCGGTCGTCCATCCGGCCAGGCATCTCCTGCGCGCAAGGGATCTCGCCGATGCGCTACCGCGAGCGTCGGAACGGCCCTTCGCCGCCGCTTGACCTTGCCCATGGGGCAGGCCATAACGTGGCCGTGCCGGGCGCCCGCCCGGCACGGAGGAGCTGGACGTGGAAGCAGGCACACACGCGAGGGTTACGCTCGAGCCAGTGGAGGAGCTGCTGACGATCGGCGTCTTCGCGCGACGCTCGCGGCTGTCCCCGAAGGCGCTCCGGCTGTACGAGCGGCTGAGGGTGCTCGAGCCCGCACATGTCGACCCCGACAACGGGTACCGGCGATACGGCGAGAACCAGCTCGAGGCGGCACGGCTCGTGGCGCTCCTCCGCCGACTCGACATGCCGCTCGCGGAAGTGGGGAGGGTCGTGGCGGCGCCCGACGCAGAGCGTGCAGTGCTGGTGGACGCCTACTGGGACTCGGTCGAGCGCCGCATCGCGTCGCAGCGGGAGCTCGTCGCCCACCTCCGGATCCGTCTGTCAGGAGACGAAAGGAGCTTCGAGATGTACGACGTCCGCGAACGAGAGGTCCCAGAGCAGGTCGTCCTTACCGAACAGCGGCACGTACGCATTCCCGAGCTGTCCGAGTGGCTGCCGGCGGCGATCGGCCGCCTCGTCGAGACGGCCGCGGCGAGCGGAGGCGTCGCTGCCCCCGTGTTCGTCGTCTACCACGGCGAGGTGAACGAGGACAGCGACGGCCCGGTCGAGGTCTGTGTGCCCGTCGCCGATGAGCGAGAGCCGAGTGGGCCGACGCGACGCGAGCCGGCGCACCAGGAGGCGTACGTCACGATCACGAAGGCCCAGGTCGAGTACCCGCAGATCCTCTCGGCCTACGACGCCGTGGCGCACTGGATCGAGAACCAGGGCCGAGAGGTGGCCGGCTCACCGCGCGAGGTGTACTTCGCCGACTGGGACGCCGCCGCTCCGACCGACGAGGTCTGCGACATCGCGTTCCCCGTGAGCTGATCACGCGCGCCCGCGCGACTCGGTGCGTGGCCGGGAACCCCTGCCGACAGCTCGGGTAGCGGAGGGTCCAGCCGAGGTCCTGCTTCGCCTTCGCGTTCGACGCGCCGCGCAGCTGCGTCATCTCGCCCTACGAGGGCATCTCGAACCGCCTCGTACGGAGTGCCGTGACCGGCAACGCGGCGGGCGTCGCCGGCGGCGGCATCTTCAACGACGCCGGCGGAACGGTGAGCTTGAAACTCACCTCTGTGGCTGGGAACACTCCGGACGACTGCAACGGCTGCTGAACGAGCGCGACGGGGTGGGAGCCAGCTCCCACCCCGGCACGTTACGCAGCGTCGCCGCGCAGGCCACCGGCTAGATGCCGCTCGAGTGCTGTGAGCCGCTCGTCCCAGCTGGCACCGACGTGCTCGATCCACGCGACCGCGTCGCCGAGCGGCTCGGGCGTCAGCCGGTAGCGCACCTCCCGACCGCTTCGCGCCATGGTCACGAGGCCGGCGTCGCCGAGGCTCGCGAGATGCTTCGCCACCGCCTGACGCGTGACGGGCAACCCGGCGGCGAGCTCGGTCGCCGTCGCGCTGCCGCGCTCGGCAAGGGCTTCGACGAGCGAGCGGCGGCGCTCGTCCGCGAGGGCCGAGAAGACCGCGCCTACGCCGCCATGCATGCGGCAAGCGCTCGCAGGTCGAGAGCGGCCGCGAACTCCGGTGATGTCTCGACGACGCGGAGCGTCGTGCCCAGTGCCGGTCTCCTCGAGCTCGAGCCAGACGACGCCGTCGTCGTCGAGCCAGCGCAGCACGAGGCGGCGCTCCACGTCGATCTCCTGGACGACGGCCTCGCGCGCCTCGCCGTTGTCCCACCGGAACGTCGCGCGCCCGCCCGGCGTGGGGTCGAGCTCGACCTCGTTCGCGAACCACTGCGCGAGCTCGTCGGGATCGGTGAGCGCGTCCCAGACCTCGTCGGTCGGTGACTCGAGATAGATCTCGCGCTCGACGTCCATGTGACCTCCGATCTGCAACCGATGGGTTGCATGTACGATGCGCAACTGAACGGTTGCACTCTAGCGAGCGAGGAGGCGCGATGGCTCTGGTTCCCGTGGTCGTCGAGTCGGACGGGCGTCTGGAACGGTCGTTCGACATCTACTCGAGGCTGCTCCGCGAGCGCATCGTCTTTCTCGGCCAGGAGGTCGACGACGCGATCGCGAACCTCGTCATCGCGCAGCTGCTCTTCCTCGAGGGTGAGGACCCCGACAAGGACATCAACCTGTACGTGAACTCTCCGGGTGGGTCGGCCTATGCAGGCATGGCCATCTACGACGCCATGCAGCACGTCCGCCCGGCCGTGTCCACGATCTGCTGCGGGATCGGCATGTCGGCTGCGGCGATGATCCTGACGGGCGGCGCGCCTGGCAAGCGCTTCGCGCTCCCGCACGCGAAGATGATGATCCACCAGGGCTCGGCGGGCTTCCGGGGCGCGCCGACCGACATCCAGATCGCGGCCCGGGAGATCGCCGAGACGACGCGGCAGATGGCCGAGGTGATCGCGCTGCACACCTCGAGGACGGTGGAGCAGGTGCTCGAGGACATCGACCGCGACCGGTTCATGACGCCCGCCGAGGCCATCGAGTACGGCCTCGTCGACGCGGTGCTCGAGCCGCAGCGCGCCAGACGGGGGGCTCCCGATGGCGACCGCTGAGCAGGTCGAGCTCGAGCTCGGCTTCGAGAGCGGAGGCCTCCTCCGGCTGCTCGTGCCGCCAGGAGAGGCGGCCGAGCTCGTGCGGGCCTTTCGGCGCGACCCCGAGGGTCTCGTTGCTCTCGACTCCGACAGGGGGCGCGTGGTCGTCGACCTGCGCCGCGTCGCGTACGTCCGCGAGCTCGAGCAGGAACGCCGGGTCGGCTTCGTCGGCTGATCTCGCGCGAGAGAACCCGCGGTGGGCAGTCGTCTACGCTGCGTGCATGAGCTTTCGCACGATCGACGAGCTCGAGAGCGCGCTCCGCGAGGCGGACTACCTGCCCGACCGCGGGCTCGCGACCGCGCTCTTCCTCTCGCTCGCCCTCGAGAAGCCGTTGCTCCTCGAGGGGGAGGCGGGCGTCGGGAAGACGGAGGCGGCGAAGGCCCTCGCCCGGGCGCTCGGAGCACGTCTCATCAGGCTTCAGTGCTACGAGGGGCTCGACGTCACGCACGCGGTCTACGAGTGGAACTACCCGCGCCAGCTCCTCCACATCCGGGCGGCGCAGGAGGGGACCGTCTCGGAGGACGAGCTCTTCGGCCCGGAGTTCCTCATCCGCCGCCCGCTGCTCGAGGCGATCGACAGCGAGGAGCAGGCGGTGCTGCTCATCGACGAGGTCGACCGTGCCGACGAGGAGTTCGAGGCGTTCCTGCTCGAGGTTCTCTCGGACTTCCAGATCACGATCCCGGAGCTCGGCACGATCACGGCGCGACGACGGCCGGCGGTCGTCCTCACCTCGAACCGCACGCGCGAGCTGCACGACGCGCTCAAGCGGCGCACGCTCTTCCACTGGATCGGCCACCCGTCGCTCGAGCGGGAGGTCGAGATCGTGCGGCTGCGCGTGCCGGGGGTCCCGGAGCGACTCGCGTCGGAGGCAGCGGCGTTCGTCCGTGGCCTCCGCGGGCTCGATCTCGCGAAGCCGCCGGGCGTCGCCGAGACGATCGACTGGGCGCAGGCTCTTGCGGCGCTCGGGCGTGAGGAGATCGACGCGGAGGTGGTGGAGCAGACGCTCGGCTCCGTGCTCAAGTACCGCGAGGACATCGAGGCCGTCCGCGACGAGACGCTCGTCGGCCTCATCGAAGAGGCTCGAGCGACGACGAGGAGCTAGCCGTGCCCGGCTCGGCGATCGTCCGCCACGTCGTCACCTTCGGGCGCGTCCTGCGCGAGGTCGGGATCGAGGTCGGCCCGGGACGCGTCGCGGATGCCGTGCGCGGGCTGGGCGCGGTCGATCTCACCAGGCAGGAGGACGTCTACTTCGCGCTCCGGCAGACGCTCGTCTCGAGGCACGACGAGCTCGAGCTCTTCGATCGCGCGTTCGTCGCCTGGTTCCTCCGTGGCCCGATCGCACCGCTCGTGCGCGAGACGCAGCGACTTCGGCAGATAGAGAAGGTGTCGGGCGGGTCGCTCACGCCGTCGGACCGCGGCGACCAGGGTGCGGACGGCGCCCCGCTCGAGCTCGGCGCCTCCGCGCACGAGCTCCTGCGCGAGAAGGACTTCGCCGAGATGTCCGCGGACGAGTTCGAGCGTGCTCGGCGCCTGCTCGCCGTGCTCGCACGGACGCGCCCTCGTCGGACGTCGCGCAGACGGACGGCGGACCCGCGCGGCGACCGGCTCGACATGCGTCGTCTGGTCCGACGCTCCCTTCGTTCGGGCGGCGACCCCGTCGAGCAGACGTGGAAGGCCCGCAAGACCGTTCCGCGCAAGCTCGTCGTGCTCTGCGACGTGTCCGGCTCCATGGATGCCTACGCGCGCGCGCTGCTCCTCTTCCTGCACGCGCTCGTCGGGACGGGACACGGGGTTGAGGCATTCGGGTTCGGCACGCGGCTCACGCGGGTGACGCCGGACCTCGCGACCCGCGATCCGGAAGCGGCCCTCGCGAAGGCGACAGCGGTCGCCGTCGACTGGGGGAGCGGGACGCGGATCGGGGCGTCGCTCAAGGAGTTCAACGACCTCTACGGCCGGCGCGCGCTCTCCCGGGGTGCGGTCGTGGTCGTGGTCTCGGACGGTTGGGAGCGCGAGGACCCGGAGCTCGTCGCACGGGAGATGGCGAAGCTCTCGAGAGCCGCGTACGCGGTGGTATGGGTGAACCCGCTCAAAGGCGATCCCGACTACCAGCCGCTCGCCGGGGGGATGCGGGCGGCGCTCCCCTTCGTGGATCGCTTTCTCCCGGGCCACAACATCGCGAGCCTCGAGGAGCTGGCGGGCATACTCGAGGGGATCGACAGGCGGCACGCCGCCTGATCCGGGCGGTCGAGGCCTAGACCGGCTCGGCGCCGTCGCCGGGTGGCTCTTCGCCTGAGGGCGCGGGCGCTTTCTCCTCGGCGGCGATGCTGTACGCGCTCAGCCGGCTCGACAGGTCCTTGATGAAGTCGACGTCGGGGTTCTCCATCCCCGGCTCCGGTGCAGAGCGCTGCATACCCGTCTGTGCGACTGCCGGAGCGGCGGGCTGCTTCTCCTTCCGTCGCCTGCGACCGCGTCGCTTCGGTTCGCCGTTCGCCGCCTCCGCGGCGACCGCGGGCTCGGGCTTGCGAGCGACCTTGCGTTCCTTCGCCGGGGCCGGATCGGGCTTTGCCGGGACGGGCTGTGCCGGGGCCGGTCGCTGCCGAGGCGGCGGCTCGGGCGACGATGCCGGAGGCGCCGGCGCCGGTGCAGGTGCAGGCTTGGGAGCTGGAGGCGGTTTCGGCACGGGCTGCGGGACGCGCGCGCGAGCGGGCGGGACGGGCTTCGCGACCGGTTTCTTCGCGGCCGGCTTCGGCGGCGGCTTCGGCTTGGTGGGAGGCGCCTGCGCGGCCGGCGGCGTCGGCGTGGAAGCAGCGGGTGAGCGCGGTGCGGCCTTCGGAGCGGGAGGAGCCTTCGCCACGACCGGCTCGGGTGGCATCGGCGGAGGAGTCGGCGTCGGCTCGCGCTTGGGCACGGGCGGGGCCTGGGCGACCGTCGGGGCCGGCTGCGGGCTGGCGCAGGCGGGGGTGGCGCGGGCGCCGACTCGGGAGGGCTTGTGACGGAGGCTGCCGGCCGCGGCTCGGGATCCCGGATCGGCCTCGTGCGGGGCTTCGGCTTCGGCTCGGCCTCGAGCACGGGCACCGGATCGCCTGCCGGCGCCGGCGGCCGTTCCGGCACTTCCACCGGAGCGCGTCTCGATTCGGGCTTGGCCGGGGCCGGAGGTTTCCGCTGTTCGCCGACGATGGGCACGGTCCGCGGCTCGGGGCGCGGCTCGGGCTCCGGCTCCGGCTCGATCGGAACCTCGGGCAGCGGCTGGGCGTTCAGGAACGACACGACGTGCTCGGGCAGCGGCTCCGGCACGAGCTCCGGCACGACGACGTAGTCGGGGAGGTCGTCCTCGCCGGGCTCGAGCTCGACCGTGGGCTCCGGGTCCAGGTCGGCGGCCGGTGCCGCGTACGTCTCCGAGGGATGGACGACGAAGTCGGGGAGCGGCTCCTCGTCGACCTCGACGGCGACCGGACGACGCGGCTCGGGCGCTGGCTCGAACGTCGTAACGGGGGCGGGGGTGCCAGGGAGCCGGGGCGCCTTCGCCCACACGCCCTCGGTCGCAACCGTGGTGCGGTCGCGAAGCTCGTCGCGGAGGATCGTCCCGTTCGAAGCGGCTGGGAGCGCGTCGACGAACTCGACTTCCCGTGGAACCTTGTCCTCCGGCAGCGTGTGCCGCAGGTGCTGGCGGATCTCGGCCACGAGGCGATCGGAGCCCGTGACGCCCGGGGCGAGCACGACGAAGGCGCGGACGTACTGGCCTCCGCGCTGGAGATCGCGCATGCCGACGACACCCGCATGCACGACCGAGCGGTGCCCGACGAGAGCCTGCTCGACCTCGAACGGGCTGAACCTGCTGCCACCGCTCGTGATCACGTCCGACGCGCGACCGAGGAGGCGGACGGAGCCATCCTCCTCCCGGCAGGCGAGGTCGCCCGTCAGGTACAGGTCGCCGCGGAAGACGGCCTTCGTCTCTTCGGCGGCGTCCCAGTAGCCGGTGAAGAGGGTGGGCGGCCGCCCGCGCAGGGCAAGCTGGCCCTCGCTCCCGGCCGGGAGCTCGGCTCCGCTCTCGTCGACGATCGCGATCTCGTGCCCTGGTAGAGGCTGCCCGATCGAGCCACCTTCCAGCCCGTCGTCGGCGCCGTGGCCGATCACGATGCCGCACTCGGTCTGACCCCAACCGTCTTCGATCGGGAGCCCCCAGGCCTGCTCGAACGCCGACACGACCTCCGAGCTCAAGAAGTCACCGGTCGACACCATGCGACGGAGGCGGTTCGGGACGTAGCGAGTGAGCACCTTCTCGCCGGCGTCCGCGAGGGCGCTGTACTCGGCCGGGCTCTGGCAGAGGATCGTGACCTCGAAGCGGCGGATCAGGTCGAGTCGCTCCTCGACGTCGAACGGGCCCTGGTGGAGGACGACCTCCGCTCCGCGCGCCCACGGTCCGAGGAGCAGGAGCCAGACGGCGAGCGGAGACGCGGTGTCGGCCGTGCACCAGACGACGTCTCCGAGCCGTGCGTCGAGCCAGTGCTCGGCCGGCGCCCGTGCTGCGAAGGCGGCGGCATGGGAGTGCTCGACGCCGTACGGCCCTCCACCTGCGCCGGACGTCGTGAGGAGAAATGCGGGGTCGCGGGCCGCGGTGTCGTGGGTCGGCTCCTCGCCGGCCATGCGTTGGTTGCCGCGGTGCGCCTCGTCGACGTAGAGGACGACGGCGCGCTCGCCGCTCTCGAGCGCCTCTGCCGCGGGCATCCGCTCGGCGACGACGACCTTCGCCCCGGAGCTCGCGACCCGGATCTCGAGCGCGCCCCGCGACAGCGTCGGCGAGCATGGCACGGTCACTGCGCCGACCTTCATGCCGGCGAGCATCACCTCGATCCAGCTCGGCGTGTTGCCGACGACGACCGCGACCCGATCGCCCGGGCGAACGCCGTGCTCGCGGAGCCGGGCGGCCCAGGAGCCCGCGCCCTCGGCGAGCCTGCTGAACGTCCACGGCTCGATCACGCCGTCCGAGCCGAGGTACATGAGCGCGCGGCGCCGTGTGTCTTCGGCGAGCGCCTCCACGACATCGCGGGTGAAGTTGAAGCGCTCCGGGACACGCCAGCGGCCGTCCGCCCATGCGGGCTGGAGTGCAGCCTCCAGCGGGCCCAGGGTCTCGTGGGCAGCGGCTCGGCTGCGCCGGCCGAAGGTCACAAGCTTCACGACTCGACTGTTATCGACCGGAAAGCGGCCGGAACTGAGGTTTTTGCCCCTGATCGGGGAGGAGGCGATCGTGTGTCCTCGGCTCGTAGGGGCGACGCTTGCGTCGCCCTCGAACCGCCTCGGCGCTCAGGGCGAGGCAAGCCTCGCCCCTACAGGCCCATCTCGACCGCGAACGGGGTGTCCACGGGAAGCCGCTCCGGGAGCCGGAAGCCGCCGGCCTCCTCGAGCGCCGCGATCCGCGCCTTGATCGGGGGATGCGTGTTGAACCAGCTCGAGAACTCCTGGATCCCGCCACGCGTCGAGTCGATCCGGTCGGTGGGGCTCTCGACCCAGAGGTGGGCCGTCGACGCATCCGCCTGGCGAACGGTCGTCGGATCGAGCTCGAGCCGGCGAAGCGCGAGTGCCATGCCCTCGGCGTCGCTCAGGATCTCGGCCGCGCCCGCGTCGGCGAGGAACTCGCGCCTTCGCGAGAGGCTCAGCCGCAGCATGAGCGCCGCGTACGGTGCGAGCAGGAGGCCGACGATCGCGAGGATGCGTGCCGGCATGCCGCCGCCGCCGCCGTTGCCGCGGCCGCCGCCGAAGGCGAGGCTGCGAAAGCCGAGGTCCGCGATCAGTGCGATGACCCCGGCGAAGATCGTCGCCATCGTCATCAGGTAGGTGTCGCGGTGCCGGATGTGCGAGATCTCGTGGGCGATGACCGCCTCGAGCTCGCGCTTCGGCATCGTCCGGAGCAGCCCGGTCGTCACGCCCACGTAGCTGTTCGTCGGGCGCAGCCCGGCCGCGAAGGCGTTCGGCGCCGGATCGTCGACGACGCGCAGTTCGGGCGTCACCGGCAGGCCGGCTCCGATGGACGCGTTCTCGACCAGGCGCCGAAGGGGGCGAAGCTCGTCCGGCGACAGCTCCTGCGCATGGGTCAGGCGTGAGATCAACGACTTCGACTGCCAGAGAGCGAACGCGCCGTAGACCACGGCGAAGACGAGCGCGAAGATCGCGAGCGACGCGTCGAGGACGAGGCCGACGAGCGCTGCGATCAAGGCGAGGAGCGCGACGAAGCCGGCGACGACGATGAGGCTTCGGAACCGGTTGGCGCGGATTTGCTGCTGGAGCGTCATGCGAACGTCCCGGTACCGAAAGTCACTGCGCGAACGTGACTTCGGGTACCGCCGTGTCGCCCTCGGCGGAGAAGAACTCGCGGTCCCTGAACCCGAGCGGTCGCGCGAGCAGGAGCCACGGGAAGCTCTGCACCGCGGTGTTGAAGTGCATCACCGTCGAGTTGTAGTAGCGGCGGGCCGCGCTGATCTTGTCCTCCGTGTCGGTCAGGTCCTCCTGGAGGCGGAGGAAGTTCTCGGACGCCTTCAGCTCGGGGTAAGCCTCGGCGACGGCGAAGAGCCGGCCGAGCGCTGCGGTGAGGATGTCGTTCGCCTCGGCCGCGGCTCCCGGCGAGCCCGCCTGCTGCACTGCCGTCCGCGCGCGTGTGACCTCCTCGAAGACTCCGCGCTCGTGCGCCGCGTACCCCTTCACGGCCTCGACGAGGTTCGGGATCAGGTCCGTCCGGCGCTGGAGCTGCACCTCGATGTTCGCCCAGCCCGTGTCGACCTCGTTGCGCAGCCGGACGAGGCGGTTGTAGCCGAGGATGCCGACGACCAGCAGCAGCGCGAGCGCGCCGAGAAGGATCCAGAGCCAGAGCACCGCGAGCGGAACCTACTTCACATCGAGCGCGGCAGCGAGTGCGCTTCGCCCGTCCGCGAGCACGGGCTCACCGTGCGAGAGCAGCACGCGCTCCACCGGCAGGTCGAGCAGGGGGCGCAAGGAGTCCGCGAGCTTGGCGTGGTCGACGGTCTCCGGCAGCCAGGAGGCCGGGCACATCCGGATGCCGCCCTGGCCGTCCCCGAGGAGCACGTCGCCGGGGACGAGCGTCTGGTGCTCCGGTAGCCAGTACACGACCTCGGCGGCGCGAGCGGTGCGAATCGGCTGGATGCCGCCCGGCAACTCGTCGCCCGGACGAAAGGCATCCGTGACCGTCCCCGCGCGCCGCTCGATCGCCGCACGCCCTCGCGTCGGCGCCCACACTCGCGCCTGGTAGCGCTCCACGATCGCGCGAGTGTCCCTCGTGTGCCAGAAGACGGTCACGAGCACGTGGACCTTGCCGCCCGCGCGCCCGACGTCGCGGTCGAGCGCGCTCCAGAAGCGGTCGGTGTCCTCGGGTGGGACGAGCGGGTCGACGAGGACGGCTCCGTCGCGCGTCTCGACATAGGCCGAGCCGACGTCTTCCTTCCACTCCTCGTGCCATCCCGTCCAGCGCCAGAGCCCCGGCGCGATCTCGAGGACGTCCACGCAGCCACTGTAGTCCGAACCGCTGGCCGGCCCGCTGACGTATGTTCGGGTCCACCAAGCGAAACGAGGGAGGGAGACTCGCATGCGCAAGACCATCCTCGTGCTCCTCCTCGGCCTGGCGCTCGCAGCGTTCGCCGCGGCCGGTTGTGGGGGCGACGACGACGAGAGCGGAACGGACACGGACACCACGACGGAGACGGAGACCGGCGGGACCGTCGAGCCCGGCGCGACGCTGCTCGGGAACGTGGGCCCGGGCTTCGAGATCAGCCTGACGACGGAGGACGGCCAGGATGTGACGACGCTTCCGGCCGGCAGCTACACGATCCAGATCAACGACCAGTCGGACATGCACAACTTCCACTTGACCGGCCCGGACGTCGATACCGCGACCGAGGTCAGCGAGGTGGGGGAGGTCACCTGGCCGTTAGATCTGGCGGCAGGCTCGTACGAGTACGTCTGCGATCCGCACGCGAGCTCCATGAACGGCAGCTTCGAGGTGACGGGCTAGAGGCGGATCTGGGCTTCGGTCTCCGCCGACCGGTGGAGTGCCTCGAGGGCGCGTGCCTGCGCCACCGCGTCCTCGCGTCCGAGGAGCAGGGGCTCCTCGCCGCGGATCGCGTCGGCCAGGTTCTCGAGCTCGAGACGGTACGAGTCGGTGGGGTCGAGCTCGATTCGCTCGACCTCGCCGTCGCGCCGTAGCTCGATCACCGGAGTTCGCGCGTGCCACGGGTCGTCCAGGAACAGTGACCCCTCGGTGCCGATCGCCTCGAGCTCGTCGCGCTCGGGCAGACAGGTTCCGCAGTCGAAGAGCGCGGTGACGTCGTTCGGGAAGCCCATGCTCCCGGTGAAGACCCAGTCGGTGCCGCTCGGCCCCGTGTATGCCCGGCCGAACACGCTCACCGGCTCGCCTGCGACCAGCCGCGACCCGCTGACGCAGTAGCACCCGACGTCCATCAGGCTGCCGCCCTCGACGTCCGTCCGGAGGCGGATGTTGTCGTGGTCGTAGAGCGAATAGCTGAAGCAGGAGCGCACGACGCGCAGCTCGCCGATCGCGCCGTCGCGGAGGAGCTCGGCCAGCCGCCCGGTTTGCGGGTTGTGCCGGTACATGAAGGCCTCGCTCAGCAGGCGACCCGCGCGTTCCGCCGCGTCGAATGCCTCCTCGACCTCGTCCGGATGGCGGCTGAAGGGCTTCTCGCAGAGGACGTGCTTTCCGGCCTCGACGGCTTTCACGGACCACTCGGCGTGCATCGTGTTGGGCAGCGAGATGTAGACGGCGTCGACGTCCGGGTCCTCGAGCAACGCCTCGTAGGAGCCGTAGGCTCGTTCGATGTCCCAGGTTCGGGCGTACTCCTCCGCGCGCTGCTGGTCGCGGCTCGCAACGGCGATGAGGTCGACCTTCTCCGAAGCGTGGGCGCCCGGGATCACGAGCCGGTTGATGTGCGCCGTCGACAGGATCCCGAAGCGGACCCTTCCCTCCTGGTCGGTCATGACTCCTCCACTCCTCGGACGGCCGGGTACAGGGCACGAAAGCGAGCGTAACCCTCCTCGTACGAGGACGCCCAGGCGGCGTTCGGCTCGATCGTCTCGTGCACGCGCACACATGCGTCGACCGCCTCACGGGCGTCGGCGAACGCGCCCTCCGCGACGCCGGCAAGGAGCGCGGCACCGTAGGCGGAGCCCTCCTCGACCGCAGTCCGCTCGAGCGGCAGGTTCAAGACCGACGCCGCGATCTCGAGCCACAGCCGGCTGCGCGCGCCGCCGCCCGAGACGCGGGCCCTGGCGGGCGCGACTCCGAGCCCTCGAATGAGCTCGAGCGAGTCGCGCAGGCCGTAGGAGACGCCTTCGAGCACCGCTCGAACGAGCGCTCCCCGGTCGTGGCGGAGGGACAGCCCGGTGAACGAGCCGCGAGCGTGCGGGTCGGCATGCGGCGTGCGCTCGCCTTGCAGATACGGGAGAAACGTGACGCCCTCCGCTCCGGGCTCCCAGCGCGCGGCGCCGGCGGTCAGGTCCTCGAACGGCACGCCCGGCGCGAACGCGTCGCGGAACCACTGGAGGGAGCCGGCGGCGCTGAGCATGACGCCCATCGCCTCCCAGGTGTCGGGCACCGCGTGGCAGAACGCGTGGACACGCGCCTCCCGGTCGTGTCCGTACGCGGGGAGCGCGACGAACACGACGCCCGACGTGCCGAGCACGACCGAAGCCGCACTCCCGTCGAGCACGCCCACGCCGAGCGCCGCGGCCTGCTGGTCGCCGGCACCCGCGATCTCCGTCGACTCGTGCACGGGCGGGAGCCATTCCGGCGGGATCTCGAGGGTGGAGAGGATCTCTTCGCTCCAGCGTCGATTCGCGACGTCGAAGAGCAGCGTGCCGGAGGCGTCGGCGGCGTCGATCGCCCACTCCCCGGTCGTCCGCAAGCGGACGTAGTCCTTGGGGAGCGTGATGCGGCGGATGCGGCGGTAGACATCCGGCTCGTGGCGGCGCAGCCAGAGCAGCTTGGGCGCGGTGAAGCCCGGCAGCGCGCGATTGCCGGTGAGCGCGATCAGGCGCTCGAGGCCGAGGCGCTCCTCGATCTCCGCGCACTCCGCAGCGGTGCGCTGGTCGTTCCAGAGAATCGCGGGACGGAGCACCCGATCCCGCTCGTCGAGACAGACGAGGCCGTGCATCTGCCCGGAGAGCCCCACCCGCTCGCCCTGCTCGGCGCCGAGGCTCTCGAGCGCGGCGCGAGCGGCGCGGACCCAATCGTCGGGGTCCTGCTCGGCCCAACCCGGGCGCGGGATCGCGAGCTCGTACTCCGCCGTCGCCGTGGCGAGGACGGAGCCGTCGGGCGCGACGGCGATCGCCTTGACGCCGGTCGTGCCGACGTCGAGCCCGATGAGGCGCGTCACTCTCCGCCGAGGGCCGCGTACACCAGCTCGTAGGCGCGCACGGCATCCTTCCGCATCTGCGCCTCGCGGAGCGCCGCGTCGTCGATCCTCGCCGCGACCGAGTCGATGAACCGCCAGTGGAGGACGCTGCGCCGCACGGCCGCGATCGCGTCCTCCGTGTAGGGATAGAGGTCGAAGCCGAGCCGCTCGCCGTTCTCGCCGTAGCCGGCGCGCCGGAGCTCCACGGCGAGCTCCAGCGTCTCCATGAACGCGGTCGCGCCGACCATGTTGTCGTCGTCGAAGGTGCCCCAGCCCGAGTTCGCGTGCTGGTGCCCGAGCAGCCCTTCCGCGGCGAGCATCGCCGCGTACTCGCCGAGGCTCTCGCCGTTCATGAGCAGGTGCTGCCAGTCCATGTTGACCTTGACGTTGTCGATTCCCTGTGCGCGGAGCTTGTGAATGACGTGGAGCGTCATCCCGATGTTGCGCATGAGGATCTTCATCGCGGGCTCGGAGTTCTTGTGCTCGAGGAAGAGCGTGATGCCGTGCTCCCTGCAACGCTCCGCGGCCTGCCCGATGCCGTCGACAAACCACGCCCACGAGTCGGCGTAGGGCGTCTGGAACGGGTAGTTGTAGCCCTCGATCCCCGGCCAGATGATGAAGTGCGCGCCGAGCTCGCCGGAGAAGTCGATCGCGTCGAGCGTGCGTTTCACGGCCTCGGCGCGCGTCGCCGGGTCCGGTGAGACGAGCCCGCCTCGGCCGAAGCGCGGATCGAGATGGAGGCCCGTCGCGATGCAGTAGACGTCGTGGCCGTCGAGCGCATCGCGCACCTCGTCGACGTTGCCCGCATCGAGCTCCTGCGGATAGTGGAACTCGTAGCCGTCGATCATGTCGCCGAGCCCCTCGACCGCTTCCCGTACTCGCTGGACGGTCGTCTCGCCCGCCCTCTGCGGCTGGTAGCCGCCGGGCACGAAGCGAGTCACCATGGGCCCGAGCGCCCAGATGCCGAGTGAGGTCTTCACGAGCGTCGTAGTATCCCGCGCGACGTGAGCGCGAGCGAACCGAGGGAGATCGGAGTCGGCCTGCTCGGCTACGCGTTCATGGGCAAGGCGCACTCGAACGCGTTCCGCAAGATCGAGTACATGACCTGGCCGCCGCCGCTCAGGCCGCGGCTCGTGTCGATCGCCGGCCGGAACGAGAAGGCCGTCGCAGACGCAGCCGGACGCTACGGGTTCGAGCGCTGGACGACGTCGTGGGAGGAGCTCGTCGCCGATCCCGAGATCGGCCTGCTCGACAACCTCGGCCCGAACGCCGTGCATGCCGCGCCGACGATCGCTGCGGCCGAGGCCGGCAAGCACGTGGTCTGCGAGAAGCCGCTCGGGCGCGATGCCGACGAGAGCTACGAGATCTGGCGCGCCGTCGCCGCGACCGGCGTGAAGCACATGTGCGCGTTCAACTACCGCTTCGTCCCGGCGGTCCGGCTGGCCCGGGAGATGATCGACGCAGGTGAGCTCGGCGAGCTCCGTCACTTCCGCGGGCGGTACCTGCAGGACTGGGGCGACACGACCGAGCGCGTGTGGCGCTTCGACAGTGCGAGCGCCGGCTCCGGTGCCCTCGGAGACCTAGCCGCGCACGTGGTCGACCTCGCGCGCTACCTCGTCGGGGAGATCGGTGAGGTCGGCGGGTTCGTGCGGACGTTCATCCCCGGCCGCGAGGTCGACGACGCGGTCGAGGCGACCGTCGAGTTCGAGGACGGCGCCGTGGGCACGCTCGAAGCGACGAGGCTTGCCCTCGGCCGGCGCAACGCCTTCCAGTGGGAGATCAACGGCACCCAGGGCTCGCTCTACTTCGACATGGAGCGGCTGAACGAGCTGCAGGTCTTTCGCGCGGACGGCTCGCGCGCGCGCGGCTTCAAGACCGTGCTCGTGTCCGAGGCGGACCACCCCTTCTGGGAGCACTGGTGGCCGCCGGGCCACATCATCGGCTGGGGAGACACGTTCGTGCACGAGTTGCACCACTTCCTGGCGGCCATCGCGGGCGACGTGGACGTCGCCCCGCACGGCGCGACGTTCGAGGACGGCTACCGCGCGGCCGAGGTGTGCGACGCGATCGTTCGTTCCTCCGACAGCGGCCGGCGGGAGGCCGTCGTCTACCGGGTGCTCGAGCCGTAGCGCGCAAAACCTCATGGTGATTCGTAATAGAGTCTCCCCGCAGACATTCACAAGCAAGGAGGGTGCAGTGAAGTCAGGTCTCAGGAGGTCCTCGACGCTGCTCGTCGGCGTCGCCGCGGCCGCCGTTGCCGTCGCTTTCGTCGCGGGTGGTGCGACGGCGCGCCCGGCTCAGACGGGCTCGGTGTGCGTCCTTCTGCCGGATACGAAGTCGTCCGTCCGGTGGGAGCAGTTCGACAGGCCGGCGTTCGTCAACGCCTTCAAGAAGGCGAACGTGCCGGCGACGATCGTGAACGCGCTGAACGACCCGCAGAAGCAGCTTGCGCAGGCCGAGCAGTGCATCTCCGGCGGTTCGAAGGTCGGCATCATCACGTCGCTCGACACCGGTACGTCCATCGCGATCCAGAAGAAGTTCACGGCTGTCGGGGGCAAGACGATCGACTACGACCGCCAGATCGTCGGCGGAACCGGCTCCGTCTACGTCTCGTTCAACGGAAACCTCGTCGGACGCCTGCAGGCTCGCGGTGTCCTCGCGGGCATGAGGGCCAAGGGGTCGTACGGCCCGAACGGTGTCGTCGCGCAGCTCTGGGGCGGCCCGACCGACGCGAACGCCTTCTGGTTCAAGAGCGGCAACGACAACATCCTGAATCCGCTCTTCAGGACCAACAAGGTCAAGAAGGGCCCCGCGAGGTTCGTTCCCGAATGGGATTCGAAGAATGCGCAGACGATCTTCGAGCAGTTCCTCGTCCAGACGAACAACAACATCCAGGGCGTCATCGGCGCGAACGACAACATCGCCGGTGCGGTTGTCGCCACGCTGAAGGCGAAGGGGCTCGACCCGATCGCGCTGTCGGGCCAGGACGCGACGGTTCAGGGCGTCCAGAACATCATCTCGGGCTGGCAGACCAACACGGTCTACAAGTACGTGCCCGACGAGGCGAACGCGGCCGCCGCGGCTGCGGTCGCGCTGTACAAGGGCAGGAAGCCCCCGTCCAACGGGACGCGGCCCAACAAGGGCAAGAAGCAGCTCGCCTATATCGTCCCGGTGTACTCGATCACCAAGGCGAACTACACGCGTCTCTTCCGCGACCGCTTCCTCAAGCGGAGCCAGGTGTGCTCCGGCGAGTACAGGAAGTTCTGCACGTAACCGCTTGACCCCGTGAGGGGGGCGCGCTGGGCGCGCCCCCCTCGCTTCGGAGGATTCCTGTCCGTGAGCGACACACCACTCCTCGAGATCCGCGACCTCTCGAAGGCGTTCGGCTCGGTGCAGGCTCTGACCGACGTCGACTTCGAGGTGCGCAGAGGCGAGGTCATGGCGCTGGTGGGGGACAACGGCGCGGGCAAGTCGACGCTCATCAAATGCGTCGCCGGGATCCACGGCTACGACTCGGGTGAGATCCTCTTCGACGGCGAGCCGATCACGATCCACGGCCCGAAGGACGCGGCCAAGCTCGGGATCGAGGTCGTGTACCAGGACCTGGCCCTGTGCGACAACCTCGACGTCGTCCAGAACATGTATCTCGGTCGCGAGGTGCACGACTTCCTCTTCCGCCTCAAGGAGCCGGTCATGGAGCAGCGGACGGCGGAGACGCTCAAGTCTCTCGCCGTCACGACGATCTCGTCGATTCGCCAGCCGGTCGCCTCGCTGTCCGGTGGGCAGAGGCAGTCCGTCGCCGTCGCGAAGGCCGTGCAGTGGAACTCGCGCCTGGTCATCCTCGACGAGCCGACCGCGGCGCTCGGTGTCGCGCAGACCCACCAGGTCCTCGAGCTCGTCAAGCGACTCGCCGACCAGGGTCTGTCCGTCGTGCTCATCTCGCACAACCTCCACGACATCTTCGAGGTTGCCACCCGGATCACCGTTCTCCGTCTCGGTCGGGACGTCGGTGTGTACGAACGCGCGTCGACGACGCAACAGGAGGTCGTCCACGCCATCACCGCGGGGATCCCGACGAAGGTTGCGGGAGTCGCGGACGCAGACGCCGGGGTGGTGGCGTGAGCACCGTCGACGTCGCCGCGTCGGACCTCGGGCCACAGGACACCGAGGAAGAGAAGGGGATCTGGCAGCGAGCCCTCGACAACCTCAAGTCGGGGAACATCGGCGTCCTGCCGGTCGTCATCGGCGAGGTCCTGATCGTCACGTACTTCAGCTTCACCGCCACGAACTTCTTCACCGCGTCGAACTTCGTGAACGTCATCCTCCAGATGGCCGGCGTGACGATGATCGCGTTCGGCGTCGTCTTCGTCCTCCTGATCGCAGAGATCGACCTGTCGATCGGGTATCTGAGCGGTGTCGCGGCGCTCACGGCTGCGACGCTGCAGCTTCCGGACGGTCGGAACTATCCCGGCTGGGTTTGCATTCTTCTCGCGCTCGGCGTCGTGGCCATCATCGGGGCGGCGCAGGGCACGGTCGTGGCCAAGATCGGCGTGCCGTCGTTCGTCGTGACACTCGCCGGCTTACTCATCTGGCAGGGCGTGATCCTGCGCGAGCTCCAGGTGCGCGGCGTGATCCAGATCGAGGAGGACTGGATCAACAAGACGGCGACGTACTACTTCTCCGCGACGATGAGCTGGATCATCGCCGCGGTCATCACTGGCCTGTACGCGCTCGTGGCGCTGAGCGGGGTGGTCGGCCAGCGACGTGCGGGCCTGAGGATAAGGCCGTTGCCGGCGATCGCGACGATCGTCGGCGTCGCAGTCGCGGCATTCGGCACCGTCGCGATCTGTACGCATGCCACGAGGCCCAAGGCGTGCCCGGAGGGTACGCCGCTGACGGTGTCCTGCACGCAGCCTCTGGGCCTGCCGCTCGCCGCAGTCCTCATGCTCGTGTTCCTCGTCGGGCTGACCTTCCTGGCGAAGCGCACGACGTTCGGCCGACACGTGTACGCCGTGGGAGGCAACGCGGAGGCCGCGAGGCGCGCCGGCATCAACGTCGCACGGGTCCGGATCCTCGTCTTCGCGATCTCGGGGATCATGGCCGGCGTCGGCGGGATCATCCTCGCCGCCCGGCTGCAGTCGGTGAACCTGAACGTCGGCGGCGGCACGCTCCTGCTCGACTCCATCTCGGCGGCCGTCATCGGCGGCGTGAGCCTGTTCGGTGGTCGCGGCGAAGTACGCGGCGCCCTGTTCGGCTCGCTCATCATCGCCACGATCGCGAACGGGCTGAACATCGGCGGCTACAAGACCGGGACGATCTACATCGTCACGGGCGCCATCCTGCTCGCCGCGGTGACCCTGGACACGGTCGCCCGCCGGCTCCAGGAGCGTTCCGGCCGCTAGGACGTCGTTGCCGGCGGCTCAGCCGACGTCGACGATCCGATCGACAGCGACGTTCGCGCGGCGCAGCTCGCGTCCGTCGGGGAAGAGGATGCGAAGCTCGCGAACTCGCGTCGCATCGCCGAGGCCGAAGTGCACGCGGGGATCCTCGGACGAGAGGTAGCTCGACCCCGCATGAACCTCGCGGACGAGGGTGCGGCCGTTCGGCAGCGTCGCCGTGACGATCGCGCCAGGCGTCGGGACCGGGAGCCGCACCTCGAGCCAGTGGCGGCTCGGCGCGTCGTTTCGAAGCAGGAGCAGGCGGCCTCCGATCGAGTTGACGGCGATGTCGAGGTCGCCGTCGTTGTCGAAGTCGGCGGTCGCGAGCCCCCGTCCGTTGACGCGCCGCACGCGCTGCAGCCCGACGCGCTGCCCGACTGATTCGAGGCGGACGGGCTCGCCTGCTTTCGCCGCGTTCTCGACCACCTGGATGCGTTGCGCGTCCTTCGCCAGGTCGACGACCGGGATTGCTCCGTTCGCGAGCGCGAGGTCGAGATCGCCGTCGAGGTCGAGGTCTGCCCAGGAGGCGCCCCAGCCGGTCGATCGAGTGCCGATGGCCGCGGCGAGCGCGGGTCGCGCGTCGGCAAACCCGGGTCGCCCACCCGATCGCGCCCGGTAGGCCGCGTGTAGCTGGCCGCGGGAGTTCGTCACGACGAGATCGGAGCGCCCGTCGAGGGTGTAGTCGGCAGCGGCGATCCCCATGCCTGCGTTGGGATCGTCGACGCCCAGCTCACGCGCTGATTCCTCCAGGCGGAATCCGAGCCCCGCCGGGTCGGCGTCCGCGCCGCCGGGCCACGGGACGTTCAGGTAGAGCTGGTTCGGGTCGAGGTCGTTCGCCACGTACAGATCGAGGCGTCCGTCACGGTCGACGTCGGTGAGAACGGCGCCGAGGCCGTGTCCGACCCTCGCTGCTTCGATCCCGGCCGCGCGCGCGACCTCGCGGAACGTCGCCCGGCCGTCGGGGCCGGGCCCGTCGTTGAGGTAGAGGAGATCGCGAACGGCGCGGTGGTTCGCGGGGAAGCCCGCCGCGGACGGGATGAGCGCGTTGGGATCGGTGTACGAGGCCACGAAGAGGTCGGGTCGTCCGTCGTCGTTCACGTCGCCTACCGCGGCCCCGGCATGCCACCCGGGTGCGTGGATACCGGCCGTCTGCGCACCTTCCGTGAACGTGCCGTCGCCGTTGTTCCAGAGCAGCGCGTCGTACGTGTCGGTCGGAACGTTGTATCCGGCAGTCGTCACGTACAGATCCGTGTGCCCGTCGAGGTCGAAGTCGGCAGCGACGCACCCGTTGCCCCGGAGCTGCAGATCGGCGCCCGCGCGACGGCTCACGTTCTCGAACGTCCCTCCGGTGTTGCGGAAGAGAGCTGCGCGCGGGAGCCCGCCTCGTTCCTCCCACGTGGCGATGTCGGTCTGCGCGTACGAGTTCACCGCGAAGAGGTCGAGCCAGCCGTCTTCGTCGTAGTCGAGCCAGCAGAGCCCGCCGCCCATCATCGCGGTCGTGTCGTTGGACACGCCGAAGCGGAACGCGTCGTTTCGGAAGCGGAGGCCGACCTTCGCGGCGACCTCCGTGAGGACGACGCCGCCGAGCGCGGCGCTGCCCGCCGGAGCGAGCGCGGGCGCGACGGGGACCTGCGGGGCGCCTCCCCGGGACAGCGCGACCTTGTACCGGCCTCGCTCGAGGATGAGGTGCACCGTGCGCCGGAATGGCCGCGACGAGCTCGCCACCGTCTCCGCTCCGTCGAGGGCGAACGTCCCGTGGAGACGCGCGACGACGATTGGGGGGCCCTGGCCCTCCCCGCGCGTCATCGACAGCCGCACGCGCTCCACCGTGTACGACGGCACCGCGCTCTCGTCCCCCCGGATCCGTGCCCAGAGCGTCGCGAGCCAGGCTCCGGTCGCGCCGGCGGTGGCCCGCTCCGACGAGCGCGTGCGGAGCGCCTCCTCCTCGATCCGGAGGTCGGCCACGAGGTCGCTCGCGATCGCGGCCGCCGTATCGCCGTCGATGCGGGCGATGCCCTCGGCGTCGGCGACCGTGACCTCGGGCAGCGAGCCGGGCGCCACCGCCTCCCGCTGCGCCGCGTCCGGGCGAGCCGGGAGCCCGGCGGCGAAGACGAGACCGGCGAAGACGAACGCTCCCGTGAGCGCGGCGGCCCCTGCGACGGGACGTCGCCACCGGGGGGTCCGCGGGCCGCGGAGGACACCTCTCGTTCGTGCGGCCGGCCCCGTCGAGCCGAGAAGCACGAGCGCCGGGCGCGCCGCGCAGGCGACGAAGAGCGCGCCGAGCACGGCGACCTTCGTGGCGAACTCGGTGGTGAACGGGGCGATGAGGAGCGTCGCGAGCAGGCCGACCCCGACGGCGTACGCGCGTCGCCCGGCGCGGCTCTCGGGGATCGTCCGCGGGTCGGTGATCATGAAGAAGAGGAAGACGAGAATCTCTGGCGACGAGACGAGGGTCCACCAGAACTCGGCGCCCTCGATCGGGCCGACGTGCCAGGCGGCGGTCATCGCGTGCCCGGTCGCCGCGAGCACCCCGATCCCGGCCGCGAACGCGAGCCAGAAGCCGACAGCGATCTCGGTCAGGTGCAGGCGACCGAGGATCGCGAACCCACCCGTCACGATGACCGCCAGCGCGACCACGAGCGCCGGCGAGACCGGTCCCCACCAGAACGGGAGCGGATCCGCGAGCTCCGGGCCGAGCGCCAGGAAGCAGAGGACGAGCCCGAAGTTCGACGGGTTGAAGACGTGGCGGCCCCGGAACTGGACGAGGTACTTCGAGAGCAGCGCCACGGCCGCCGTCCCCGCGAAGATCCAGGCGCCGTTCATGCTCCACCAGTCGCCGTGCTCCGTTCCCGGCACCCGCAGGACGAACGCGACCCCGTTCCCGGTGAGTAGCGCGCTCGCCGGCCACATGAGCACGCGCTGGCGCCGGAACGCGATCCCCACCTCGAGTGTCGCCGCAGTGAGCAGCGCGACGAGGATCTGCGCGATCGAGAGCTGGAACTCGAACGACACCTGTCCGAGGACCTGGAGCGTCACGATCACCGCCGCGAGGTGGAGGCGCGGGTCGCGAAGGCTGGGGAGCAGGACCGGATACCGCGTGCCCCCGATCCGCACCGTTGGCCTGCCGACCCCGACGGAAGGCGCGCTCATGGCGCGCTCATGCTACTTCGGGTCGTCGAAGGGTGGCCTCTCTGTGGGCCGAGGCTCGAGCAGCGGGCGAGGCGGCAAGGCGTCAAGATGCGGTCCATGCGGCACGAGCAGGCGCTGGAACTCGTCCGGTTCGTCGTCGAGAACGCTCCCGCGCCCGTCTCGGTGTTCGTCGCCGACGACCACGGTGAGCTCGTCGCGGCCGCGACGATGGACGGCGCCGCGGCCGATACGCGCCTCAACGCGCAGCGGAAGGCGTACACCGCCGCGCGCAGCGACGCGTCGTCCACGGCGGAGCTGGCCGAGAAGGCGCGCGCGGACGCTGCCGAGCGAGCGAGCTTCGACCCGTTCTTCACGTTCTTCAAAGGTGGGGTAGCGGCGTTCGAGGACGGGGGCCGCGTCGGGTCGATCGGCGTCAGCGGGCTCCCGGGTGCCGAGGACGATGCGCTGGCACGTAGTGCGATCGAGGCGGCGGGCCTGCAGCTCGGGCGCTGAGAGCGGTGCGTCTTGGCCTCCTCTCGACTGCTCGGATCAACGACGAGATGCTGGACGGCGCGAGCCTCGTGGACGGCATCGCCGTCGAGGCGGTCGCGAGCCGCGACGCCGAGCGCGCGGACACCTACGCGCGCAAGCGCGGGATACCTCGCGCCTACGCGACGTACGAGGCTCTGCTGGGCGACGACGAAATCGACGCCGTCTACGTCCCGCTGCCGAACGGCATGCACCACGAGTGGACGATGCGCGCACTGCAATCCGGCAAGCACGTCCTCTGCGAGAAGCCGTACTCGCGCCGGCCGGCCGAGGTGGAAGAAGCGTTCGACCTCGCGGGGCGGTCCGACCTCGTGCTCATGGAAGCGTTCATGTACCGCCACCATCCGCAGACGGTGACCGTCGCGGAGCTCGTGGCCGGCGGGGCGATCGGCCGGCTTCGCACGATACGGGTCACGAGCGGCTTCCAGCTCGATCGGCCGGAGGACGTCCGGCTGGCCGCCGATCTCGACGGCGGGGCGTTGATGGACGTGGGCTGCTACTGCATCAGCGGATCGCGGCTCCTCGCGGGCGAGCCAGAGCGTGTGTACGGCGAGCAGGTCACCGGCGAGACGGGAGTCGATCTCGCCTTCCACGGAGTCCTTCGCTTCGCCGACGATGTCGTCGCGCAGTTCGACTGTTCGTTCGTGCAGGCGCACGGCCAGCGGCTCGAGGCGGTCGGCGACGAGGGCACGGTCGTCGTCGCATCCCCGTTCCGGCCCGATCTCGGCCGCGGCGTCACGCTCCGCCGAGGGGACGAGTCTCGTGGCATCGAGATTCCCGAGGCCCGCATGTTCGCGCTCGAGCTCGAGAACTTCGCCTCGGCGATCGCGGGTGAGGCGCCTCCGCTCCTCGACCGCGCAGACGCGCTCGGACAGGCTCGGACGATCGACGCCCTGTACCGTTCGGCCGCCGAGCGGCGTGCGATCGACTTGCCGTAGCTCAGCTCGGCGCGTCGCGATCGAGTGGCAGCGGCGCGATCTGCCCCTCCTCGATCCGCCATGCGGCGAGCTCGCCCGTGCGGACGGTGTAGATGACGTACGGCCGGCCCGCCCAGAGCCCGACGTTCTCGACATCGGTGCGGGAAGGGCGCGGCGGCGACGACAGGTGCGAGTGGAAGACCGCGAGCTCGAAGCCGTCGTCCTCGAGGAACCAGGCCTCGGGGTCGACGTCGAGCTCGAAGCGATAGGGGGAGCTCGCGGCGTTGCGACCGGCCACGTAACGCTCCGCCACGCCGTCGCGAAGGACGAGCAGGCCGCACGCCTCGTTCGGCTTCTCGGACTCGGCGTGCTCGACGAGCGCGGACCGCACCGACTCCGGGACTACCACCAGACGGAACGCTCCATCGCCGCCTCGACGTCCTCCGTCTCCCAGAAGTCGGCCGAGAGGTACTTCCAGCCTCCGTCTGCGAGGACGCAGACGACCACGCCTTCCTTGAGCTCGTCGGCGAGGCGCCGTGCCGCGTGGACCACCGCGCCCGACGAGACGCCACCGAAGATCCCCTCGCGATCGAGGAGCAGCCGCAGCCCCGCCACCGCTTCCCCGTTCGAGACGAGGAGCTTCCGGTCGAGCTTCGAGACGTCGAGGATCGGCGGCACGTAGCCGTCCTCGAGCGAACGCAGGCCCATGACCGCGTCGCCGGGGAGCGGCTCGGCTGCGGCGACGACGACTCCCGGGAACGCCTCGCGCAGGCGCTCCCCGGCGCCCATCAGCGTCCCGCCGGTGCCGAGACCTGCCACGAAGATGTCCACGCGGTCGAGCGCCGCGGCGATCTCGGAGCCGGTGCCTTCGTAGTGCGCGAGCGGATTCGCCGCGTTGCCGTACTGGAACGGCATGAAGTACGAGGGCTCGCGCTCCGCGAGCTCGAGCGCCACCCGCACGGCGCCGTTCGACCCCTCCTCGGGCGGCGACTCGACGATCTCGGCGCCGTACAGGCGGAGCAGGCGACGCCGCTCCTCCGTCACGTTGGCCGGCATCACACACGTGAGTGGGTAGCCGCGGAGCTTGGCGACGAGCGCGAGCGAGATCCCCGTGTTCCCGCTGGTCGGCTCGAGGAGCCGGCGCCCGGGCTCGAGCTCGCCCGCCGCCTCGGCCGCCTCGATCATCGCCTTCGCCACCCGGTCCTTCGTCGAACCGGTCGGATTCTGCCCCTCGAGCTTCGCGAACAGGCGCACCGCGGACGAGGGTGCGAGCCGCTCGAGCTCCACCAGCGGCGTCGAGCCGACCAGGTCGAGCACGGAGCCTGCTGCCGCCTTCATGAAGCGAGCGTAGCCGCGGCGTACGCGCGTGGAGACGAACGCCGGCAGACGTACGGTCCGGCGGCTGCCAGTATGAGACGCAGTGTCCCTTCGCGAGCAGATCGAGCACGAGGCCGGCGAGGCCAACCGCGCGACGCGCTTCCTGCGCGACGACCGGGTCGCCGACGCGTTGCGCGGAGCCGCGACGCTAGCGCGAGAGCGCAAGGCGGAGATCCTCGCGGCCAACGGCGCGGACGTGGCCGCCGCCGCCGGCCGGCTGGACGAGGGGATGCTCGACCGTCTCCGTCTCGACGAGGCGCGGGTGGAGGACCTCGCGCGCCAGGCCGAGGTGATGGCGGAGATCGAGCCGCTCGAGCGCGAGGTCGCGTCGTGGACCCTCGACAACGGCCTGCGGGTGAGCGAACGGCGCATCCCGATCGGCACGGTGGGCGCGAACTTCGAGGCGCGGCCGAACGTCGCGCTCGACGTCGCCGGCCAGCTCCTGAAGAGCCTGAACACCGCGGTCCTTCGTACCGGCTCCGCTGCGCTCGGGACGGTCACCGTCCTCGTGGACGAGATCCTCCGTCCCGCGCTCGAAGCGGCGGGCATTCCGCCCGGGGCGGTCGCCCTCGTCCGCTCGGCCGACCGCGAGGGCGCCCGGCTGCTCGTCTCGCTGCCGAAGCACGTGCCGCTCGTCATCCTGCGCGGGAGCGGGCCGACTACGGCGGCGCTGGCCAGGTTGGCCGCGGAAAACGGTGTGCGCACGCTCGCCCACGCGGAGGGCGGAGGCGTGCTCTACCTCCACCAAGACGCGTCCGCGGAACGCGCGCTCGCCGTGGCCGAGGCCAGTCTCGACCGGCTCGGCGTCTGCAACCGGCTCAACCTCGCGCTCGTCGACCGCCGGGCGGAGCAGCTGGTTCCCGCCCTGCTCGAGCTCTTCGAGGCGAAGGGCCTCGAGGTGCGGGGGGCGGTCGACGGAGCGCTTCCGCCCGACAAGCCACTCGGCCACGAGTGGGCCGGTGACCCCGAGCGGGTGGCGACGGTGACGATCGCGCTCGTGGACGGGGTCGAGGAGGCGGTTCGGATCGCGAACGAGGACACGTCCGGGCTCGCTGCGGGGATCGTCACGGACGACGCTGACACCGCCGAGGAGTTCCTCGACGGCTACCGCGGGACCGCCGCCTTCTGGCACGCGACGACGCGATTCACGGACGGCTATGCGCTGACCGGAGCGCCGGAGACGGGCATCAACGTCGACTGGACGCCTGGGCCGCGAGGGCCCGTTACCTACAGAGACCTCTGGCTTCGCCAGTACCGCGTCGTCGGCGACGGCACGCAGCGCCGGTGAGCGCTCCCGTCGTGGTCAAGTTCGGGTCGAGCCTGATCGTGGGCCCACGTGGGCGCGCGCGACGTGGAGTGCTCCACGCGCGGGCCGCCGAGATCGGCGCCCTCGTCCGCAGCGGGACTCCGGTCTGTGTCGTCTCGTCGGGCGCGATCGCGCTCGGGCTGCCGCGAATCGGGCTCGAGCGGCGGCCGCGCAGCCTGCCCAAGCTCCAGGCCGCGTCGGCCCTCGGGCAGGCGCGGCTGCAGCGGATCTGGGAACGGGCTCTCGGGGCCGAAGGCTTCGAGGCTGCGCAGATCCTGCTCACGGCCGCCGACGTGGCCGACCGCGCGGCGTACGTGAACGCGCGGAACGCGCTGCGCGCGCTCTTCGACCTCGGCGCCGTGCCGATCGTCAACGAGAACGACGCCACCGCGACGGACGAGATCACCTTCGGCGACAACGACGCGCTCGCGGCGCAGGTGGCGGTGCTCGTCCGCGCGAGGCTGCTCGTCCTGCTCACGGAGGTCGAGGGTGTCTTCACGCGGGCCCCGGGGACGCCGGGTGCGGAGCTCGTGGGCGACGGTGCGCGGGCACGCGACGCGGTTCTCGAGGAGGCGTCCCCGCTCGGTCGCGGCGGCATGCAGAGCAAGGTGCTGGCGGCGGAGATGGCGGCAGCTGCCGGGATTCCCAGCGTCATCGCCGCGGGCACGGGAGCCTCCGTGCTCGAGCCGATCCTCGCCGGAGAGCAGATGGGAACCCGCTTCCCGGCTGCCGAGCAGGTCCTCCCCGCGTACAAGCTGTGGTTGCGGTTCGGCAAGCCCGTCGCGGCGAGGCTCCACGTCGACGAGGGCGCCCGGCGTGCTGTCGCCGAGGACGGCAAGAGCCTGCTCGCGGTCGGCGTCGTCGAGTGCGAGGGCAGGTTCGAGGCCGGAGACGCCGTCGAGCTCGTCGCCCCGGGCGGCGACGTGTTCGCGAAGGGGATCGCGGGTGCTGCCCGGGCCGAGGTCGCGCGTCGCGTGCGCGGGCTCGAGGCGGTCCACCGGGACCGCCTGGTCGTCTACTGAGCTCTAGCGCTCTCCGCCGGCCATGGCCGGCAGGAGGATCACGGTCGCGCCGTTCGTCACGGAGGTCTCGAGGCCGTCCAGGGTGCGCACGTCTTCGCCGCCGACGTAGACGTTGACGAACGAGCCGAGGCTCCCGTTCTCGTACAGCTGGGCGCGAAGCGGCGGATATCGGTCGACGAGATCCTCGATGACGGCGCCCACGGTCTCCCCATCGGCCACGAGCTCGCGAGCTCCGCCGACATCGGCACGGAGCATCGGGGGGATTCGGACTCGGGTCATGGGCGGATAGCCCATGACGGTGGAGGGGTGTGGGGAACCGGGAGGTTCCCCACGCTCTGCGGAAAGAAGGGGGCAGGTGGGGGAAACATGGTTTCCCCCACCAACGCGAGCTGAAGGCGAGCGTGTCATGTTCGGAAGACCGCGGGCGCGTTGCAGAACTCGACGTAGTCGATGTACTCGGTGATGGTCGGATGGTCGCCGCAGACCGGGCACTCCGGGTCACGCCGGACGGTGACCTCGTCGAGGGTCGTTCCGAGGGCGTCGAAGAGGAGGAGCCGCCCGGCGAGCGTGTCGCCGCGTCCGAGGATGAGCTTGAGCGTCTCGTTCGCCTGGATCGACCCGATGATCCCCGGGAGGACGCCGAGGACCCCGCCCTCCGCGCAGCTCGGAGCGAGCTCGGCCGGCGGCGGTTGCGGGAAGAGGCAGCGGTAGCACGGGCCGGCGCCGGAGCGAAGACGGTCGTCTGGCCCTCGAACCGGAAGATCGACCCGTGCACGACGGGGATCCGGTGCCAGATCGATGCGTCGTTCAGGAGGTAGCGGGTCGGAAAGTTGTCGGCGCCGTCGACGATCACGTCCCAGCCCTCGCCGAGGATGCGGTCGACGTTCTCGGAGGTCAGGCGCTCCTGGAACGGGAGCACGCGGACGTCCGGGTTGAGCGCCTCGAGCGTCCGTCTTGCCGACTCGACCTTCGGCTCGCCGAGCCGGTCGGTCGCATGGACGATCTGGCGCTGCAGGTTCGACTCGTCGACGACGTCCGCGTCGACGATCCCGAGCGTGCCGACGCCCGCCGCCGCGAGATAGAGCGACGCGGGGGAGCCGAGCCCGCCGGCGCCGATGAGGAGGACGCGCGCATCGAGCAGGCGCTGTTGCCCGTCCTCGCCGACCTCGGGGATGAGGAGATGCCGGCTGTAGCGCGCGCGCTGCTCGGGCGAGAGGGCGCGCGGGATCGTGACCTCGAACCCGTTCCGCTTCCACTCCGAGAAGCCGCCGGCGAGGTTGACGACGTCCTCGTAGCCCAGTTCGGCGAGCGACTTGGCCGCGAAAGCGGAGCGCGACCCGGCGGAGCAGTAGACGACGAGGGGGTGCCTCTTGTCGGGTACGAGGCCCTCGATGCGCTGCTCGAGCCGCCCGCGGCCCGTGTAGATCGCACCGGGGATGTGGCCTTCGTCCCACTCGTCCGGCTCGCGGACGTCGACGAAGAGCGGTGCGTCCGGGCCGGAATGCCGCTCCTGCGCTTCGATGGTCGAGATCTCGTCGATCTCGTCCTTCACGCGCGCGAGGAGCTCTCGGTAGCCAGCCATTACTTTCCGAACTATAGCGGCGTCGTTCGCGGCTATCGTCGCCGCGTGACCGCACGCACGCGCATCATCGGTCTCGTCGCGCTGGCGTCGGCTGCGGCCGTCGCCATCGTCGCGGTCGCGGTCGTCTCCGCGGGCGGCGATTCGTCCGAGCCGGCCGCCGAGGCGAAGCCGCGACCCGGAAGGCCGCCGCTCTCGCTGTCGCTCGGGTTCCGGGGCGATGCCGAGGCGCGTGACTTGAAGCAGGGAGCGGCCCTGTACGGCCGCGGCGACGCGCATGCGGCCGGAATGCTCTTCGCGCGACACGACTCGCTCGAGGCGAAGGTCGGTCTCGCGCTCACCGCTTGGCCCGAGGGCTACGACCGCCTCGAGCAGCTCGCGAAGCTCTATCCCGAGAGCGGCGTCGTGCAACTCCATCTCGGTCTCGCGCGGCTCTGGGCGGGACGCGGCGACCCGGTCGCCGCATGGCAGGCGGTCGCCGACGTGGAGCCCGACAGCCCGTACGCGGTCCTCGCCGGCAACCTCCTCTTCCCGCGCCTGCCCCGCGGGCTGCCGACGTTCGTGCCCTCGTTCTCCGCTCCGAGTGCGATCACGGACCTGCCCGCGGCGCGACAGCTCGGCGCGCTTCGGGACCGAGCCGAGCGCGGCGGTGTGCGAGATCGCCTGCTCTACGGGGTCGGACTCCAGCGCGTCGGGCGCCCGGTCTCGGCGCGGTCAGCCTTCGCGGAGGCCGCCCGTGTTGCCCCGCGCAACGCGGAGGCGAACGTCGCCGCGGCGGTCGGACGCTTCGACAAAGCGCGGCCCGTGGACGCCTTCAGCCGGCTCGGCCCGCTGACGAGGCGCTTTCCACGGGAGCCCACCGTGCGCTTCCACCTCGGCGTGCTCCTGCTCTGGACGGGACGGGTCGACGAGGCCGAGCGGCAGCTCCGGCTCGCGTCCGGGATCCGGCCCGGGTCGCCACTCGCCCGCGAGGCCGAGCGCTACCTCGAGACGATCCGCCGAGCACGCGGCTCCGGCGGTTGACCGGCCGATTCTTTGACGCCGACCGTCGTCGCGACTACCGTGTGACCGCCGAGCGACGAAGGGGGGCGGTTGGCCGCAGCCGAATCGGAGAGCACCACCCGCCGAGCGCCGATCGACGAGGTGCTGGCGACTGACGAAGCGCAACGTCTGCTCGAGAGCGGCCAGCAAGCCGGTCGGCTCGACGCTGACGAGATTGCGCTCGCGCTCGACGAGCTCGGGCTCGATGCCGCGCAGCTCGACGAGTTCTACGCTGCCCTCGACGAGGCGCAGATCGAAGTCGTGCAGGCGGACGCCGACGAGGCCGCGCCGGAGCCCGAGCCTGCAGCGGTCGTTTCGGGCGAGATCACGACCGACTCGCTCCAGCTCTTCCTGAAGGACATCGGCAAGGTCCCGCTGCTCACCGCCGCCCAGGAGGTCGAGCTAGCGAAGCGGATCGAGCGTGGCGACCACAGCGCGAAGCAGGCGATGGTCGAGGCGAACCTCCGACTCGTCGTCTCGATCGCGAAGCGCTACCGGAACCAGGGGCTGCCCTTCCTCGACCTCATCCAGGAGGGCACGATCGGCCTCGTCCGCGCAGCCGAGAAGTTCGACTACCGCAAGGGGTTCAAGTTCTCGACGTACGCGACGTGGTGGATCCGCCAGGCGGTCGCGCGCGCGATCGCCGACAAGGGCCGGACGATCCGCATGCCCGTCCACGTCGTCGAGAAGCTCAACCGCATCCTCCGTGCCGAGCGCAAGCTGCGCGCGGAGCGCGGGCGAGAGCCGAGCATCGAGGAGATCGCACGCGAGCTGGAGATGTCGTCGGACGAGGTCGAGCACATCCGGCGGAGCGCGCAGACGCCCGTCTCGCTCGAGAAGCCCGTGGGCGACGACGACGAGTCCGAGTTCGGGCACTTCCTCGCGGACGAGTCCGCGCCCCTGCCGGACGAGCTCGCGGAGACGGCGCTCCAGCGCGAGGCGCTGCGGAGCATCCTCGGCGCGCTCTCCGAGCGCGAGCGGCGTGTTCTCGAGCTTCGCTACGGGCTCGACGGCCAGCAGCCGCGGACGCTCGACGAGGTCGGTCGCGCGTTCAACGTGACCCGCGAGCGCATCCGCCAGATCGAGCACCAGGGGCTGAAGAAGCTCCGTGCGCTCGCCGACGCCCAGCGCGTCCGCGACGTCGCGTAGACGGAACAGCGCGACGGCCGATGTCGAGGTCGTAGGGGCGAGGCATGCCTCGCCCGAGCCGGGCATGCCCGGCTCCCACGGTTCCTTCGCGGACACGCCTCGCCCCTACTACACTGCGCGCCCGTGCCGGCGCCGTCCTACGAGGAGCTTCGTGCCCAGCTCGCCGAGCTGATCGCGATCCCATCCGTCAGCGCCGACCCTGCGCACGCAGGTGACGTCGAGCAGGCGGCCGACTGGGTGGCGGCGAAGATCCGCCAGGCCGGAGGCGAGGCCGAAGTCACGCCGACGGAACGGCGGGCGGCCGCTCGTCGTCGGTGAGATACGCGCATCGAACGGCGCCGCCAGCGCTCCGACCGTGCTCGTGTACGCGCACTTCGACGTCCAACCGCCGGACCCGCTCGAGCTCTGGGACTCACCGCCGTTCGAGCTCTCCGAGCGCGACGGTTGGCTCTACGCGCGCGGGATCGCCGACGACAAGGCCCAGACCCTCATGCTCATCGAGGCCGCGCGGCAGCTCTCGGACGCCGGCGAGCTCCCGGTGAACGTTCGCTTCGCCCTCGACTCCGAGGAGGAGGTCGGCGGGCAGTCGATCGTCGAATGGGTCGCGGCCGACGAGCGCGGCGCCGATGCGGCGATCGTCTTCGACGGGGACATGGTGAGACCGGGCGTGCCGACCTTCAACACGGCACTCCGCGGGCTCTGCTACTTCCACGTCACCGTGCGGACGGGCTCCCGCGACCTGCACTCGGGCCTCTTCGGCGGGGTGGCGCTCAATGCGCTGCACGCGCTCATGCAGGCGCTCTCGGCCGTGACCGCAAAGGACGGACGCGTGCCCGACGCGCTGCGCGTCGGCATCACGCCTCCGGCCGGCGAAGAGCGTGAGAGCTGGGCGACCCTGCCCGACGGCGCCGCCTCGCTCGCAGAGGTCGGCGCACGGCCGTCCGATGCGCGCGCGCTCGAGGAGTACTACGAGCGAACCTGGGCGGAGCCGTCGGTGGACGTCCACGGGATCGCGGGCGGCTCGCCGGATCTCGTGAAGACCGTGCTCCCCGTCGAGGCGCGGGCAAACGTGTCGATCAGGATCGCCGCCGGGCAGAACGTGAAAGAGGTGAGCGCGGCGTTCGAGCGGCTGCTTCGAGACGCAGCGCCGGAAGGCGCCGAGCTCGAGATCGAGCTCATCTCCGCTGCGGAGCCGGGCCTGGTGTCGCCGGACGCTCCGGCGCTCACGCTCGCGCGCGAGGCATTCGAGAGCGTCTTCGGCAAGCCGTCGATCCTCGTCAGGGTGGGAGGCTCGGTCCCCGTCGTCGCGAGCCTGGCCGGGCGTGGGATCGCCACGATCTCGACCGGCACCGCGACGAGCGACGCGAACGCGCACTCCCCGAACGAGCGCTTCCCGGTCGAACACGTGATGCTCGGCGTCGACGCGATCCGCGAGACGTACCGCCGACTCGGACAGCTTGCCTAGAGCGCCTTTCGCAAGCGAGCTCGCGGCAGAGCTCGCAGACGACGTCCTCGACCGCTTCCTGCGCTACGTCAAGGTCGACACGCAGGCGGCGTACCGCGTCAGCCGGAGGCCGAGCACGGAGAAGCAGCTCGACCTCTCGCGCATGCTCGTCGAGGAGCTCCGTGCGCTGGGCCTCGAGGACGCGGCACTGAACGACGGCGCATCGGTCTTCGCCAGCCTTCCGGGCGAGGACGGCTCGCCCGTCGTCGGCTTCATCGCGCACGTGGACACGACCCCGGACGTCACCGGCGAGGGCGTGGCGCCGATCGTCCACCGGGCGTGGGGAGGAGAGCGCATCGAGCTCCCGGGCGACTCCCGTCAGACCCTCGACCCCGATGTCCTGCCGGCACTCGCCGAGCGGGTCGGGCACGACATCGTCACGAGCGACGGCACGACGCTCCTTGGGGCCGACGACAAGGCCGGCATCGCCGAGATCATGGCCGCGGTCGCCTATCTGGCCCGGACACCCGAGCGGCGACGCGCGCCGATACGTGTCGCGTTCACGGTCGACGAGGAGGTGGGGCGCGGGGCTGAGGACTTCGATCTCGACACGTTCGGCGCGGAGGTCGCGTACACGCTCGACGGCTCCGGCCTCGGGGAGGTGGAGATCGAGACGTTCTCCGCCAGGTCGGTGCGCGTGACCATCCGCGGGCGCTCGGTCCATCCCGGGACTGCGAAGGGCAAGCTCGTGAACGCCGTGAAGCTCGCGGCGGAGCTCGTGGGCTCGCTCCCGGCCGACCGGCTCTCGCCCGAGACGACGGAGGATCGCGAGGGCTACGTGCACCCGCACCGGATCTCGGGCAGCGCGGAGCAGGCGATCGTCGACTTCATCCTGCGCGACCACGACGACGAGCTGCTCGAGGAGCACACGCAGCTCCTCCGCTCGCTCGCGGCGGATCTCGCCGAACGCGAGCCGCGCGCCAAGGTCGAGCTCGAGGAGCGCGACTCCTACCGCAACATGCGGCCGTTCATCGAGCGGACGCCTCGCGTCCTCGAGGCGGCGTTCGAGGCGATCCGGCGCATCGGCGTGGAGCCGAAGCTCACGATCACGCGAGGTGGCACCGACGGCGCCGTCCTCTCCTCGCGCGGGCTGCCGACCCCCAACCTCTTCACCGGCGGACAGGAGTACCACTCGGTCCGGGAGTGGGCGAGCGTGCAGGACATGGCCGCTGCGGCCGCGACCATCGTCGAGCTCGCGGGAGTGTGGGCAGAGCCCACCGACCAGTCGTAGGGGCGAGGCTTGCCTCGCCCTCTGCAGCTCGGCTGGGGCTAGGCTGGCCGAATGGCGAGGCTCATCGGCATCAACCACCTTGCAGTCGAGGTCGGCGACGTAGACGAGGCGATCGCCTTCTTCGAGCAGCTCGTCGACGAGGTGACGCTGCGAGGGCGCGCCGGGAACATGGCGTTCGTCGACCTGGGCGACCAGTTCATCGCACTCGAGTCCGTGCAGGGGCCGGTCTCGGGAGGTCACTTCGGGCTCGTCGTGGACGACCAGGCGGAGACAGTCCGCCGCGCGCGCGAGGCGGGCGCCCGGATCCTCGGCAGCCACGACGTCCTCGACCCGTGGGGCAACCGCTGGCAGGTCGTGGACTATCGCGACGTCCAGTTCACGAAGACACCGCGCGTGCTCGCGGGCATGGGGCTCGACGGGCTCGAGAAGTCCGAGCGCGCGGTCGCCGAGCTGCGCGCGAAGAACCTCGCCGACTGACGGCAGCGGACGTGCGACGATCGGCGTCGTGAAGACGGTCGTCGTCACCGGAGCGTCCTCGGGAATCGGGCTGGCCTGCTGCGTCCGGCTTGCCAAGAGTGGCTGGAAGGTCTTCGGCGGCGTCCGCTCGGACGACGCCGCCGCGCGGCTCCGCGAGCTCGGGATCGAGGCGCTCCGGCTGGACGTCACCGACGCGGAGCAGGTTGCCGCCTCGGCGGAGGCGGTAGGCCCGATCCTCGACGGCCTGGTCGACAACGCGGGCATCGCGATCGCCGCGCCGCTCGAGCTCGTCCCGCTCGCGGAGCTGCGCCACCAGCTCGAGGTGAACGTCGTCGGCCAGGTTGCGGTGACCCAGGCGTTCCTGCCCGCGCTGCGTCGCGCGCGCGGGAGGATCGTGCTCATGGGCTCGATCGGCGGGCGCAGCGCGCTTCCGTTCCTCGGTCCCTACGCAGCCTCGAAGCACGCGCTCGAAGCGATCGCCGACTCGCTCCGCGTCGAGCTGCGGCCGTGGGGCGTCGCGGTGTCGATCGTCGAGCCTGCGAGCATCCGGACGGCGATCTGGACGAAGGGCGCCGAGCGCGCCGACGAGCTGCGGGCGACCTTCCCTCCGGAGGTGGACGAGCTCTATGCGCCGGCGGTCGCGAGCTTCCGCAAGGTCGCGCTGGCGCGCGGCCCTGGTGCCGACGCCGACCGGGTGGCGAAAGCGGTCGAGCACGCGCTCACCGCGTCGCGCCCGAAAGCGCGATATCTCGTCGGGCGCGATGCCCACCTGCGTGCGTGGATCGAACGGCTACCGACGCGGCTCCGCGACCGGGTGCTCGCCAGGGCGCTGACCGAGTAAGAGGGCGAGGCAAGCCTTGCCCCTACACCTGTCTGCGCACGTAGGGGCGACGCTTGCGTCGCCCTCGCGAACCGCGGGTCAGGCGTCGTGCACGCCGCAGCCGAGCCACTCGTGGCCGAAGCGACGCATCTCGTGCACGATCGGGAGGAGCGCACTGCCTTTCGGCGTCAGCTCGTACTCCACCCGCGGCGGCGACTCCGGGTAGCTGCGGCGGACGACCATCTCCTGCGCCTCGAGCCAGCGGAGCCGCTCCGCGAGTGTCCGCGGGCTGATTCCCTCGCAGGAGCGCTCGAGCGCGGTGAAACGTCGGGGGCCCTCGGAGAGGTCGTGCACGATGAGCACCGTCCACTTCGAGCCGACGATCTCGGCAGCCGTCGCCACCGAGCAGATCCCGCTCTCGTGTACGGGGAGCATCGTGCGGGTCGCCACGGCGTTCAGTGTACGACCGCCGGGCGCCGCGCTGTGTAGAGCGAAGTCCGGATGTTGCGCTCGACACGGCCGTCGAAGTCGTCCTCGGCGATACGTGCGATTTCGTCGAGGATCCCCTCGCGGCGCTCCGCTTCGAGTCGCGCGATCGGAGAGAAGGTGCCGTACAGCGCGCGAATGCCCGCCGTATCCCAACTCGTGGTCCACGGGATCACCTCGTGCTCGGCCTGCTCGAATCCGGCCTCCACGAGTGCGTTCGACCTGAGCTCCGCGTCCAGAGCGTGTGCGGACCGGCCCTCGACGCCCCGCGTCGGACTTTCGTCCAGGCTCTCGAGGAGAGGGCTCGTGGCTCGAATGAACGCGTCGGGGTTGTCGCCCTCTCCGAAGAGAGTCCACCACGTCGCAACCCAGCCGCCGGCCCGCAGGCACGCGAAGAGCTGTGCCAGTCCGCGCCCCTCCTCCACCCAGTGGAACGACGAGGCAGCGACCGCCAGGTCGAAAGCGTCCGCCTCGAGCGCGGCGTCCTCGAGGGCCTCGGCGCGCACGTCGACCGCCCGACCGGCCCAGTCTCGGACGTACTCGGCGAGCGCCGGATCGGGCTCGAGCGCGACGAGCGGATCGGCACCGAGCGCGAGCAGGCGTCGCGTTGCCTGACCCGTTCCAGGTCCAACCTCCAAGACGCTCGCGCCTGGGCCAAGGCCGCAACGCTCGACGAGCACCTCGTAGACACGCTCCGCGTGACCCGGACGCGCGGCATCGTAGGCGGCGGGATCGGCTCCGAAGAGGTGCCGTCCTTCCTTCCGCTCGATCCGAGGCACGCTAGTTCCAGGGCGGCGGGTTGTGCACCCAACGGCCTCCGACCATCGTCGCCACGACCGCGACGCTCTCGAGCTCGTCCGGTGGGCACTCGAGCGGATCGCGCGAGAGGACGACGAGGTCGGCGAGGAACCCGGGCAGGAGTTTTCCCCTGCGGCGCTCGTCACCCGCGAGCCAGGCGGGGTTCACCGTCGACGCGGCGAAGGCCTCCTCGACCGTGAGGCACTGCTCGGGATGCCACGCGTCACGCTCGTCGATCGTCCGCAGGACGCCGGCACGGATCCCGGCGAGCGGGTCGAGCTCCTCGACGGGCGCGTCGGACCCGTTCGCGACGAGCGCGCCCGAGTCCCAGAGCGACCGGAAGGCATACGCGCCCTCGGTGCGGTCGCCCCAGAAGCGCTCGGCGAGGTCGCGGTCGGAGGGGGCGTGGCTGAACTGGACGGAGCAGGCGACGCCGAGCTCCGCGAAGCGGCCGACCTCCTCCGGCGCGAGGCACTGGGCGTGCTCGATCCGTTGTCGAAGCCCGAGCGGCGCCCACACCTCGCGCGTCGCCTCAAATGCGTTGAGGGCCTCGCGATTCGCGCGGTCGCCGATCGCATGCACCCCGACGGGCCAGCCGAGGCGAGCAGCGTCGCGGACGATCTCGGCCAGCTCGTCGCCGCTCGTGATCACGACACCGGAGCCGTCCAGCATCCACGCCGTCTGCGAGCCGAGCGTGCCGTCCATGAAGGCCTTCAGGTAGCCGACGCGCAGGAAGTCGTCGCCGATCCCGGAGTGGAGGCCGAGCGCTTCGAGCTCGGGAAGGCGCTCATAGGGCACCGACTGCCAGACGCGCAGTGTCAGGGCGTCGTGCTCCGCGACCCGCTGGAAGATTCCGGGTGCGCCGAGCCAGCCGTCCTTGTCGTGGATCGCGACGACCCCGCGGGTTGCCGCGATGCGCAGGCCTTCCCTGGTCGCCTCGACCCATTCCTGCTCCGGCACCTGCGCGAACCGCGCGCGGAACTGCCAGGCGGACTCCTCCCGCAGGACTCCGGTCGGCTCGCCGTCGCTGTCGCGTTCGACGACGCCGCCGTCGACCTGCAGGTCGTCGTCTGCCCGGGCGAGCGCCGCCGAGTTGAGCCAGACGGAGTGGTAGTCCTTCGACCAGAGCATCGCCGGCGTCTCGCCGGTGATCTCGTCGAGGGCTTCCTTCGTCGGTTGCGTGTCCCACTCCGCCGAGCGCCACCCCATCCCGCGGATCCACGAGCCGCTCCGCTCGTGGGCGCGGACGCGGTCCAGCGCCTCCTCGAGGCTCCCGACGCCGTCGAGCTTCACTTCGCGCTGGGAGAGCGACCACGTCGGGAAGTGGACGTGGGAGTCGGTGAACCCCGGCAGCACGCACCGACCGCCGAGATCGACGACCTCGGGGCTCGGGAGTGCGACCTCGTGCGTGCCCACGCCGCCTGCGATCCGGTCGCCCGCGATTGCGAGCGCGCGCGCGACGGGAAGTGCGCTGTCCATCGTGCGGATGACGCCGTTTTCGAGGAACATGCGCGGCGACTGTACCGGCCGATGAGAGGAGCGGGATGCTCGCGCACGTCGCCGTGAACGTGACCGACCTGAGCGCTGCGAAGCGCTTCTACCTGGAGGCGCTCGCGCCGTTCGGCTACCGGGTCGTCTTCGAGCAGGAGGGCGTCGTCGCGTACTTCGCAGACGCTCACGGGCTCGACTTCGGCATCGGGCAGCGCCCGCCGATCGGCGGTGCGCACGTGGCGTTCCACTCCGGGGACCGCGAAACCGTCGACCTGTTCTACGAGGCCGCGCTCGCAGCAGGGGGAGCCGACAACGGCCCGCCCGGGATCCGTGAGCAGTACGACCCGAACTACTACGCGGCGTACGTCCTCGATCCCGACGGGAATAACATCGAGGCCGTGTGTCACGAGGCGCCGTGATGGACGAGCTCCGACCCGGCCTCTGGACGTGGACCGCGCCCCATCCGGACTGGACGCCCGCGGACGGCGGGCCAGACGGCTGGGAGCAGATCGTGCGCTCGTATGCGCTGGACGCAGGCGACTCGCTCGTCCTCTTCGACCCGCTCGTCGAGGTCGCGACGGCAGAGGAGCTCGCGGCGGGAAGGCCGGTCGTCGTCGTACTCACGTGCGCGTGGCACGCGCGGAGCTCGGCTGCGCTCGTGGAGCGCCTGGGCGCGGTGGTGCACGCACCGGCGGAGGGAAGGGACGAGGTCGCCTTCCCGACCGTCCCGTACGCACTCGGCGACGACATGCCGGGCGACGTCGAGCCGCATCCGGCCGGCTACGCGGGCGAGGCGACGCTCTGGGTCCGCGGCCACGCCGCGCTCGTCACGGGCGACGTCTTCCTCGGCGGACAGCGAGGGTTTCGCCTCCAACCCGATTCGTGGCTCGAGGAGGGGCTCACGCGGGACGAGCTCCGCGAAGGACTTCGCTCGCTTGCCGATCTCCCGCTCGAGCTCCTCCTGCCGACGCACGGCGACCCTGTCGCGGAGAACGCGAGAGAGGTGCTGGAGCGGGCGCTCGCGTCCTAGGCCGGCTCAGCCTCGCCCCTACAATCCGCCCGTGGCCTGGGAGCCCCTGACCGAGGAGCAGCTCGAGATCCGCGAGCTCGTGCGCTCGCTCGCGCGCGAGCGGATCGCGCGGCGCGCCGCCGAGATCGACGCCTCGCACGAGTTCCCCTGGGACGTCGTCGAGCTCTTCCGGGAGCACGACATCTTCGGCCTTCTCTTCGACGAGCGGTACGGCGGCACGGGGACCGGAACGCTGCTGTCGCTCGTCGCGATCGAGGAGGTCTCGAAGGTCTGCGCGACGAGCGGGCTCATCCTGGCCGTCCAGGAGCTCGGGTCGCTGGCGCTGAAGCTGGCCGGGACCGACGACCAGAAGGGGCGTTTTCTGCCGAAGCTCGCGTCTGGCGAGTGGCTCGCGGCATACGCGCTCACGGAGGCGGGCTCCGGCTCCGACTCGGCGGCGATGCGCACGACCGCGAGGCTCGACGGAGACGAGTACGCCCTCGACGGCTCGAAGCGGTTCATCACGAACGCGGAGGTCGCGACGCTCTACACGGTCTTCGCGAAAACCGACCCGGATGCCGGCCACGCGGGCATCTCCGCCTTCGTCGTCGAGTCCGGCACACCCGGGTTCGAGGTCGCGCGGCTCGAGCCGAAGATGGGCATCGCCGGCTCGACGACGGGCGAGCTCGTCTTCGAGGGCGCCCGCGTCCCGGCGGCGAACCTCCTCGGGGAGGAGGGAGACGGCTTCAAGATCGCGATGCGCGTGCTCGACCGCTCACGCCCGGGCGTCGCCGCGCAGGGCCTCGGCATCGCGCAGGGGGCCACCGACTATGCGCTCGACTACGCGCGCTCACGGGAGACGATGGGCAAGCCGATCGCGGAGCACCAGCTCGTCGCGGGGAAGCTCGCCGACATGGAGACGCAGACCGAGGCCGCACGCGGGCTCCTCTATCGCTTCGGACGCATGGTCGACGAGGGCGCGCCCGACGCCGAGCTGACGAAGGCCTCGGCGATGGCGAAGCTCTACTGCACCGACACTGCGATGTGGGTCACGACCGAGGCGGTGCAGATCCTCGGGGGGTACGGCTACATCAAGGAGTACCCGGTCGAGCGCATGATGCGCGACGCCAAGATCACGCAGATCTACGAAGGGACGAACGAGATCCAGCGCATCGTGATCGCGCGCGAGATGCTCCGGGAGTCGCGGGCCTCGCTTCTCGCCGGCGTCTCGTAGGGCGAGACTGCGCGGACGAACACGCGTAGGGGCCGGGCATGCCCGGCCCGTGCGAGGCATGCCTCGCACCTACGGCCCAGGACCCGGTCGAGCGCCGACCCGGTCCTGGGGAGGGAACTCCTACCTCGCTCTCCCGCAGTGGACGAGGGCGTTCAAGCAGCCGTCCACGAGCCGTTCGAGCGCCAGTGGCCGCCAGGCGTTGAAGAAGTCGCCATGGGCCGAGAGCTGTCCGCCCGAGGCGAGCGTCAGCGGCTCGGACACGCCGAGCAAGCCGGACGCGCTCCGGTAGCGGTAGATCAGCTCGATCGCAGGGACCGCGACCGGGTGCGTCGACGGGCACGAGCCGCGCAGCGCGTACGCCATGTGGCTCTTGTGGTCGGCGCTGTCGAGGGTCGTACCGTTCCAGCAGCTCGGGAAGCGGATGTGGAGGCGCAAAAACGAGCGTCGCCCGCCCGGACACGTCGGGATCGTGCTCGAGGGCGGGACACCGGACAGGACGCCGCAGTTCCAGTACGTGACGCGCAGGCCCTGCGGGATCGTGGCCGTCGCGTCGCCCGCGATCACGCGCAGGTTGTCCGGGAACGGCTGCACCGCGGCGAGGGTCGCGCGCCGGTAGTAGATCGTGGCGCCGTCGGGCGTGACCTCCATCGTTCCGTGGAAGAGCGTCGGCACCCAGTAGGCGGCGGTGTCGGCGCGGCGCTCGCAGGAGGTCGGCGCCGCGCGCAGCGACTCGTACGTGGAGGCCGCGTCCGTCGAGCGGCTACCGACGAAGCTGTGGTGGTGCGACGCGCCGAACCGCCCGGGGAAGACGATCGGGTCGTCGGGCGCCGCATGGCTGAAGCGGCAGCTCTCGACGAAGTTCACGCCGCGCAGGTCCGCACGCGTGACGGTTCGAGCCGAGTCGCGACCCATCCCGTTGCCGGCGAGCGCCGCGGATCCGAGCAGGCCGACGACGAGTGCCCCGCCGGCGAGGATGAGAAGCAGTCCTTTCACGCGTCCTCCAGTCGTCGTGCGGGCCGGCAGAACGAGAATGTCGCACCGGCCTTTGTGGCGAAGTCAGACACCGATGCGTTGCGGTTCCTTGAGCAGACTGTGACCGCCGCGTAAGCATTTCGTTCGGAAGCCCGAGGGCGCGGTTACGCGCTTCCGCACTCGGAGCATGCTCGCCGGTGGAAGGTGCATTCCCGAGGAGAGGATGGGTGCGAATGAGACGCACGACAGTCCTGACGACATTCCTGCTCGTCGCAGCTGCCGCTCTCGTGGTCGTAGCCGCAGCAGGTGGTCGAGGTGGTCCCGGCAACGACAACCGCGGGAACAAGCAGCAGCGCAACGCAGCCGTGATTGTGTTCGATCTCCGCCTCGTACCGAGGCAGGAGGTTCCGAGGATCACCAACCTGCGGGCTGCCGCGCGCGGAAGCCTCACGCTCGACGTCACGCGGGACACGGCCGGAGCCATCACGTCCGGTGAGGCTGTCTTCTACTTCAACTATGACTTCCCGGGCTCGGTCACGATCATCGGCCTGCACGTCCACCAGGCAGCCAAGGGAGCGAACGGTCCGATCGTCGTCGACTCCGGCACCGCCTCGTTCACCGACGCGGACGGCGACGGCAACGTAACGGCCGTAGTGACCGGCGTCTCGCCGACGCTGCTCCAGGCGATCCTCGCCAGGCCGCAGGACTACTACGTCAACCTGCACACGAGCGTGAACCCGGCTGGTGCGATCCGCGACCAGCTGAGCCAGTCGAAGCGGCAGAAGAACAAGAACAAGGACGACGACTAGGTGTCCGGCCGTGGGCCCGGGCTCTCGGTCCGGGCCCACGGCCGCTCGTGGCATAGTCGAAGTCGTGGAATTCCACGTCGGCCGCCTACTCGACCACGTGCACCTACGGGTGAGCGACCTCGAGGCGAGCCGACGCTTCTACGAGGCTGCGCTCGGCACACTCGGCCGGCAGGTGTCGGCCGGCGAGGGCTACTTCCAGTCGGACGAGCTCTTCGTGAGCGACGACGGTCCCTCGACCGCCAACCTCCACCTCGCCTTCCAGACCGACGGCCCTGAGGCCGTCGCCCGCTTCCACGAGGCCGCGCTGGCCGCGGGCGGGCGCGACAACGGAGCCCCCGGCGAGCGCTCGTATCACCCCGGCTACTACGCCGCATATGTCCTCGACCCGGACGGGAACAACATCGAGGCGGTGTTCCATGGCCCGGCGACGCGCTCCGCGCCGTCGGTCGCGATCATCCCGGAGGGCTGACCGACGATGCCAGATGGCCCGGCGGAGTGGCCGCCGGGTACAGGGCGCGGATCTCGTCCACGTACACCGCGACGAGGTCTGCGACCGCCGCGTCGCGGATCTCGAGCACGTTCTCCGCGTTCCGCTCGCCCGAGCGGGAGAGGTTGAAGCTCCCGACGAACGCCGTTCCGTCCGCCACGACGACCTTCGCGTGCATGAAGTCGTGGACGGAGTCCGGTGTCCACGGCGTCGAGCCCTTGCCCGAGAACTCGCCGCCTGCGAGCACGGTCTGCAGGAGCGGGATCTTCCAGGCGCTGACGCCGTTCGTCTCCCACTGGTGGAAGACCTGGTCGACCTGCGTGTCGTCCACGATGCCCGCGACGTCGCAGCGGCTCTCGTTCACGACCTCGACGAGCGTGGCGAGGATCGGGCCGGAGGTGAGCACCGGTGAGGCGATGCGGATTCGCTCGCGCGCGTTCCCGAGATGCTTCGCGATCCGGTGCGAAAGCGCCTCCCCGTGACCCGGGGTGAACCACGGCCGCACCTTCGCCTCGCCGACGTCCACAGGGCGCGGCTGGACGAGGCCCGAGTCCTCGACCACCGGACGGGCCCACAGCGCGTCGAACTCGAGGCGGAACGCATGCGCCAAGGGCTGCGCGCCGAGCACGCGCACGATGACGTTCTCCTGGCGCGACCAGGAGTCGTCCGTCCAGTTCGTCGAGCCCGTCCACACGTCCGTGTCGTCGCGGACGACGAACTTGTGGTGCATGAGATCCGGGACGCCGGGTACCGGGAGCGTCTCGATCGGGAGCGCCTCGACTGCCACCGGCATCGTCTCGGGTGGCGGGGGGACGGGGATCGGCCCCGGGTGGTCGACGTTGTAGAGGAGCCGGACGTGCACTCCACGCTGCTGCGCCGCGAGCAGCGCGGCCAGAACGAGGGCGCCAGCGTCCGTCTCGAGGCGGACGTCGTAGAGAGCGAGGTCGAGCGTGCGCTGCGCGCCGGCGACGAACGCGGCCGCCTCGCGCGCGATCGAGGACGCCGACTGCCCGCCTTCGCGGAGCGTGGTCAGCTCGATCGCGGCCAAGGGAGGGGTCAGAAGGCCATAGGGTACGTTCCGACTGCCACGATCGCCGACCTCGTCCTCACACGGTCGCGCTGACCCGGCAGGACTCCGAGCGCGGGCCGGATGCCCGCACGGTGATCGTGTCGAGCCCGTACCAGTCGGGAAGGACACGGCGGAGCCGGACGCGGTTCGCGGAGCCGCGGGCCTGCACCGTTCCGCTGAAGGCGGTTCGGCGCTCGTGCAGGAGAATCACGCGCCAGGTTGCGCGTGGCCGTCGCATCTCGATCTCGAATTCCACCCTGATCTCTCCGTCTTCTGCTCGAAGACGGAGGCTCCACTCGCTCGATCCCGAGCACCTGCCGTCCTTGCGAACTTCGCGCCGGTCGTCCTGGCGAGCGCCGTCAGCGTCCGCCGCCGCGGGCCGGGGGAGGACGAGAGCCACACCGACGACCAGCGCGATGAGCAGGAGGTGCCACGAGCGCAGGGTTCTCATCCCTCGATGGTGCCCGCGAGCCAGAGGTCGCGCCATTGGACTTCGGTCCTACGACCGCGAGCGCCTGAGCCCGCTTCGCTCGACCCACAGAGCCGCCTGCGTCCGATCGGTGACGCCGATCTGACGGAAGACGCTCGTCAGGTGCGCCTTCACGGTCTTCTCGCTGATCGCGAGGCGAAGTGCGATCTGCTTGTTGGGGAGCCCTTCCGCGACCATCAGGAGCACCTCGCGCTCCCGCTCGGACAGGGAATCTGCCGGAGCCCCGGTCCGGCGGGCGCTCAGGAGGGCGCGTGCCGCCTTCGGGTCGAGCGGAGACTCGCCGCGGGCCGCAGCGGCGATCGCCTTGGCCAGCTCCTCTGGCTCGACGTCCTTCAGGAGATAGCCGGCCGCGCCCGCGTCGAGCGCGTGGAGGATGCGCTCCCGGTCCGAGAAGGAGGTGAGGACGACGACTGTGACCTCGGGGTGCGCTGCCTTGATGCGCCTCGTCGCCTCGATGCCGTCGAGCACCGGCATCTCGAGGTCCATGAGGACGACGTCCGGCGCGCGCTCGGCGCTGAGCGCGACGGCCTCCTCGCCGTCGGCCGCGGAGCCGACGACCTCGACGTCCTCGAAGGTCGCGACGAGCTGGGCGAGCCCGTGCCGCACGACGGCGTGGTCGTCGGCGATCAGCAGCCGGATCACGGGCTCGGCACCTCGAGGACGAAGCGCGTGCCCCGCCCTGGGCCGGAATCGATCTCGAGTCGCCCGTGCATGCGGTCTGCGAGCTCCTCGAAGATCGACAGCCCCACGTGGCCCTCGGCACGGCTCCGCTCCCGCTCCTCGGCGGTGAAGCCGCGCCCGTCGTCGACCACTTCGAGGCGCGCCCGACCGTCGTCCCGGTTCACCGTCACGGACACGTGCCGCGCGTGCGCGTGCTTCCGCGCGTTGCGGAGCGCCTCACCGGCGGCGCTGTAGAAGAGCCGTTCGACGTCGTCCGTGAGGACACCGTCCTCAGGCACGGTCAGCGACGTCTCGACTCCCTGGGCCGTCAGCGGGGACAGCAGGTCCGTGAGCGCTGCTTCGAGCCCGCTTGCGCGGAGGTTGGGGGGATGGAGCTCGACGAGGAGCGAGCGGAGGCCTCGCATGCTCTCCCTCGTCCCCACCGCTGCGTCACGGAGCGTGGACCGGATCTCCGGCGAAGCCGACGAGTCCGCCTGGTCCGCGGCGGCGCTCAACGAGTACGAGATCCCGGCGAGATCCTGGACGACTCCCTCGTGGAGGTCGGCTGCGATCCGTCGGCGCTCGTCCGCGGATGCCTCGACGGCGCGCATGAGGAGCCTCTCGCGATCCAGCTGGCTCCGGTGCAGGCGCCGTGCGAGCCGCCACGCGAGCGGCACCTGGACGAGCCAGAGCAGGACGAGGCTCATGAGGAGGAGCCCTGCGAAGGGCAGCCAGATGCGACGTCCGCTCGCCGCGACGGACGTCTGTTCCTGGTACGTCTCGAACAGCAGCGGCGTCCCGTCCGGAGTTCGGACCCGCAGATAGACCTCGTACAGCTCACCGTAGCCTCGCTCGAACCGGTTCTCGGGACCCGAGAGGTCGCTGAGCTCCGACCGGGCCTCCCCTGACTCGAGAACGTCGCGCTTGTCCTCCCCGAGCGGCTGCACGGTGCCGATCAACCGCGGCTCGTCGGAGTAGACGATTCGCCCCGACGGCGACCAGATCTTCACGCGGACGATCGGGTCTCCGAGAACGCGTTCCTGGACGACTCGATCGACGTCCGCGATCGCATCCGGGTCGGCGCGTACCAGCCCGTCCGTCAGCACCGGCTCTACGATTCCCTGGCCGGCGAGGACGGCGGTCTGCCGCGCGTCGCGGACGGCCTCGCGCTGCCCCAGCTCGCGGACGAGCAAGAGCGAGCCGACGAAGAAGATCGCGACCGCGGCGAGACCGGCCAGCACGAACTGCGCCACGGCGCGCGCGACCGACGGCGCGACGCCGGGGAGCTCCGTTCGATCGTACGACTGGGCGGTGCCGGACAGGTGTGGCCTCCGAGGTCGGGCGAAGCGCTCGCAGTATTGCGGCGTCCACCCGCTCGTGGCCACGGCCTAGGACCAATGTCCCATTGAGGCCGGGACGTCGCCTGCGTGAGTCTCCATGTCGATCGGAGCACCCCGACGAAGGAGATCGAGTCATGAGAAAGTGGAGCATCGGAGTCGTGGCCGCACTGCTTGCGCTGGCCGCGTTGACCGTGGCGCCGGCCGGCGTCGCCAAAGACGGTGACGTCCGGGTCGCGGGCACCTGCACGAAGTCGAGCACGTCGAAGCTCAAGCTGAGCCCCGAGGACGGGCGGATGGAGGTCGAGTTCGAGGTCGACCAGAACCGCAACGGCGTCCGTTGGTCGGTCGTGATCTCGCGGGGCCGCAGCGCCGTCGCGCGGCTCTCGCGCGTGACCCGGCCCCCGAGCGGCTCCTTCGAGGCGCGCGTCGTTGCGAACGGACGCTCGTTCTCGGCGAGAGCCACGAGTCCCTCCGGCGAGGTCTGCACGGCACGAGCCTCGATCTAGCGCGAGTTCCCTCTCCCCACGGCAGCGGGAGCCTCGGCGACGGGGCTCCTGCTGCTTCCCCGGAACATCACTCACGAAAGGAGTCAGCGATGACACGCACGCATCACGTTCACGAGCACCGGCACGAGATGGGCGATCACGGCAGTCGTCGTGGCAGCTCTCTCCCTTGCGGTTGGAGGAAGATCGGAGGCCGCAACGCAGAAGCTCACCGCGAGCGTCGGGCCGGGCTTCACGATCTCGCTGAAGACGGCAGCCGGCAAGAAGGTGACGTCGCTCGAGCCCGGGACCTACGCGATCACGGTGAAGGACCGATCGCGGATTCACGACTTCCGCCTACGCGGTCCCGGCCTGAACAAGGTGGTCAGCGGCGTCGGTGCGATGGGCACGAAGACGGTGACCGTTCGCTTCGGCTCCGGGCGCTACCAGTTCCTCTGCGCGCCCCACGCGTCGGCGATGCACGGTGCCTTCACGGTCCGTTAGCGATGATGGCCCTGAGAAAGACGATCCTCCTTGCTCTGCTACCCGCGGTCGCGAGTGCCGCCGCCCTCGGCGGCGGGCTCGCCACCGCAGGCTCCTCCACCGACACCGGCCAGTCGCGGGTACTCAGCGAGAGAGCGAACGGCAAGGTCGACCCCCGCGCGGGCGGATTCGAGATCGGCCTCGGCGAATGGGCCCTCTTGCCGGAGGCCCGGGCGATCCGCCCCGGCAAGGTGACATTCGTCATCCGAAACCGCGGCAAGTTCGAGCACGGGTTCGAGATCGAGATCCGGCGGGTCGATGACGACCGCAGTCATGGTGGTAACGACGACGACGACGCCGAGACAGAGGAGCTTCGTCCGGGTCAGGTGGCGAGGATCACGTTGGACCTCGCGCCCGGCGTGTACGAGATCGAGTGCAACGTCAGCCACCACGACGACCTGGGCATGCGTGGCGTACTCGAAGTCCGCGAAGACGCCCCGCTCGTCGTTCCTCCGCGCTCGGCTGCGACCCGGTCGAAGGTCGACATCGCGGGGTTCGCGTTCAAGCCGGCCACGTTGAAGACGACCGCCGGCAAGGTCGTCACCTGGCGCAACCTCGATCCCGCGCCACACACGGCCACCGGAAAGCAGTTCTCGTCACCACAGCTCGGGAAGGGGGGAAGCTTCCAGCGCCGCTTCGCGCGGCCCGGAACGTACGCGTACCTCTGCGCACTGCACCCGGGAATGCGCGGCAAGGTCATCGTCGGCCCGCGCGGGTCGAGCTAGATGCGCGGGTGGGTGAGGCCTACTGAACTCGAACTTGATCTCGAAGGGCGCGCTTGTAGGCCCGCTTCTCCCTTCGGTAATGCTCGGGCGACGGGATGCCGGATTTGGCCAGAACTGTGACTTGACGCCACTTCTGGGCATAGCGAGGCGGCGAGCGGCGGGAATCGAACCCGTGCACGATTCCGAACGCGCTGAGCCGACGCGGCTGGCGGCCCAGATCAATCGAGCGATTCGAGGGCGAGCGCGACGGCCTCGTCGGCGGTCAGCGTCCGACCTTGCTCCCACGCATCCGCGAAGGCGGCTTCGTCGAGCTGGGGACGGATGGCAGCGAGTGCCTTCTTGCTCACGCTCGCATAATCCATTCCGCCGGTCTCCTCGCGCAAGGCGACAGAGCTGGCGAGAACCCGAGCAGCGGCCTCCGGTTTTCCGGCGAGGGCGAGGACGCGGGCGAAGGTACAGACGCTGAGTGCAATGTTGAGCAGGTCGCCGAAATCGCGGATGATCCTGTAGCCCGCCTCAGCCGGCGAGACGGCGTCCTCGACCCGGCCCTGGTCGAGGGCGATGTCGGCAAGCGTGCCCAGAGCGAACGCCTCGGGGAACGGGTCGTGCTCCATCCGTGCCTCGCGGACGATCTCTTCGCAGAGCTCGCGGGCGCGCTCGAGGTCGCCGCCCAGATGGTGCGCCGAGGCGCGCCAACAAGCCGCCCGCCGCGTGTTATGCCGGTCGCCGAGCTCGCGGAACTGTCGTACGCTCTCCCCACAGAGTTCCTGCGCTCGCGGCCAGTCGCCTTCGTGCCCCGCGGCGGTGGCGACCAGGAGCTGGGAGAAGGCACTGCCCCAGGCGTCCCCGAGCTGTCGGTGGAGCTCGAGCGCCTCGCGGGCGTAACGTCCTCCCGTCGTAATGTCCCCGCATGTCAGCGCGATGTCGGCTGCACCAGTGAGAGCTTTGGCGCGGGCCGCGGCCGGATGCTCGGAGGCGCGGAGCACGCTCTCCAGACGACGGCGGCCCTCCACCAGATGCCGCTTCATATCCCAGAAACGCCATAGCGCCGCCGCCAGGCGCAAGGCGTCCTCGCTCTCGTCCGAGGCCTCGAACGAGTCCAAAGCGGCTCGAAGATTGGCGTGGTCGCGTTCGAGCCGGTCCAGCCACTCGGCGTAGCTCCCCGGCCCGATGAGGTTCGGCTCCGCCTCCTCGGCCAGCGCGAGGAAATAGTCGGCGTGGCGACGACGCCGCCCTGAAGCCTCGCCTGAGTGCTCGAGGCGCTCGAGCGCGTATTCGCGGATCGTCTCCAGCATCGAGAAGCGCGGTTCTTCGTCGGTGCCCTCCAGGCGGGTCAGCCCCTTGTCGGTCAGCGACGCGAGGCCGTCCACGATCTCGTGATCGTCGCCGCAGACGCTCTGCGCCGCTTCGATCGTCCACCCGCCGACAAACACCGCGAGGCGCACGAACAGGCGCTGCTCCGTCGGCTCCAGAAGGTCGAAGCTCCAATCGATCGTCGCGCGGAGCGTGCGGTGGCGCTCCGGAGCGTCCTGTGCTCCTCCCACGAGCAGCTTCAGCCGGTGATCGAGCCGCTGCCGCAGAGCCGCCGGCGGGAGCGCGCCGACGCGGGTGGCGGCGAGCTCGAGCGCCAGCGGCAGCCCGTCGAGCGCTCTGCAGATGTCCGCGACCGCTGCCGCGTTTGTGGGCGTGACCGCGAAATCGGGTTGGACCGATTGCGCGCGCGCCTCGAACAGCGCGACCGACTCGCACTGCGACAGGCGCTCGAGGTCGTCGCCGCTCGCGGGCGTCTCCAGCGGGGAGACGGGATAGACCCGCTCGGCGGAGAGCCGAAGTGGCGCGCGGCTCGTCACGAGGAGCTTGACGTCGGGCGCAGTCGCCGCGATGTCCGCGACCGATGGTGCAGCCTCGACGACGTGCTCGAAGTTGTCGAGCACGAGCAGGAGCTCGCGGCTTTGCAGATGCCGGCGAAGAACCACCTCGAGGGTCTCGTCGCTCGCCGCGCGGACGCCGAGAGCCTGGGCGGCGGCGGTCAGGACGAGATTCTGGTCCTGCAGCGGCGCGAGGCCGATGAACACGACGCCGTCGGTGAACTCGTCGAGAAGCCCTGCGGCGACCTCGATGGCGAGTCGGGTCTTGCCCGTCCCGCCGGTTCCGGTCAGCGTGACGAGCTGGACCTCCGGCCGCTGGAGGAGGTCGGTCACCTCGCGGATGTCGCGCTCGCGACCGATGAGGGCCGTCGCCTGGGCCGGCAAGCTCACCTGCCTCGCCCGGTGCCTCGCCGGCGCGAAGCCATCCGGCACTCCGAGGTCCGGATCGTGACTCAGGATCTGTCGTTCTAGGTGCTGAAGGGCGGGACCGGGTTCGATCCCGAGCTCGTCGACGAGGAGCGCGCGCGCGTCCTTGAAGACCTGCAGAGCGTCCGCCTGCCTTCCCGCGCCGTACAGCGCGCGCATCAGCTGGGCGCGCAACCGCTCGCGGAGCGGATGGTCGGCGACCAGGCGCTCGAGCCGTGGAACGACCTCCGCGTGCCGGCCGAGCTCCAGGTCTGCCTCGACCTGCTCTTCGACCACCGCCACTCGGAGCTCTTCGAGCCGCATCGCCTCCGCGGCCGCGAATCCCTCGTAGCGAAAGTCGGACAGGGGCTCGCCGCGGAAGAGGGCGAGTGCCTCCCCAAGCTTCTCCGACCGCGCCAACGGACCGTCCGCTCGCGCGACGGCGACGACTCGCTCGAAGCGCCGGCTGTCCAGCTCGTCCCCGTCCGCCAGAAGCAGCCGATAGCCCGGCGGTCGTGTCTCGATCCGCTCGGCTCCGAGCCGGTTGCGCAACGCCGAGATGTGACCCTGAAGGGCCGACTGCGCAGTCTCCGGCGGGTATCGCCCCCACACCCCGTCTACGAGATCCTCGACAGCGACGACCTCGCCCTCGCGCAGGAGCAACAGGGTGAGCAACGCGCGCCGCTTCGGTCGAACCGGCGTGAGGTCGACGCCGTCTGCTTCCACCTCGAGCCTGCCGAGAAGCCGGAACTCCACCTTGTGACGATTGTGTCACGCGAACAGCGCGTCAGCACCGCGTCAGCACCGCGTCAGCGCGCCGGAACACACTCGTCGCGTCAACGCGAGAGGAGTGTCGTGCCTGTCCCCGAGCTCTCCCCGATCGAGGAGCGCGTTGTGCTCCTCCTCGCACAGGGACGCAGCAAGAGCGAGATCGCGGCGGCTGTCGGACTCGACGCACGGACGGTCGACTGGCACCTCGCCCAGGCGGACCGGAAGCTCGAGACGGCATCGGCACTGCTCGAGCGAGTTCGCGGGAGACAGCAATGAGAGGAAAGGAGCAGAGGAACCCATGACCAACATCAAGACACTGTTCGGATTGCTCGTCGCCGTCGTGGCGGCGGTCGTCGGGGTCGTCGCGTTCGGGGCGGCGCAGGCGTCTGCGTCCAGCGCGCCGATCGTGATCCCGTACGCGAAGACTTGCAGCAGTGGTCTATGCGTGGGTAGCGCTGGAGCAGGCGGCACGGTCGTGATGCAAGTCACGAGCTTCCGGCCCACCGGCAACGCCGCCAAGCTGACGGCGACCGTGTCGATCACGGTCGGAGACATCTCGTTCACAGCCGAGATGGAAGGGAATTGGCAGCCCGGCCGGGTTCATCGTCCTGAACGGCACGGTCACGGGGGGCACGTTCGCGGGCGCGCAGGTCCACCAGCGAAGCAACCTCGTGGGCGCCACCGCGACCACGACGTCGTGGACCGGAGAGCTCCGGCTCATGCCGGCGAGTGCGTGAGCCGCATCACGGAGCCGGGAGGGGCTGGGCTGGATCCCGGCCCCTCGCCGGGCGGTGCCAGAGAAGTACGCTGCCGTCCGCCTGCGGTGTAAGACGCCTCGGCGTCTGTTGATTCACCCGGGTTTCTTCAAACGGAGTAGCCCATGGTTGACGTTCGCATCACCGAGCCGCACGGGCACGCGGTGATTCGGAAGTGGAACTCCGCGATCCCCGGAGCATCGAAGTCGATTAGCGCTGCGCGCCCGGCCGTTCCCGATCCTGCGCGGCTCAAACGGGAGTGAGGACTCGGGTAGGCCGAGTCTGCGACACAGGAATGCCCGGCGATCGACCGTGAGGAGTACCGGTGGAGGGCGAGCCCTCTCTCCGGCCGGACCGGTTCTTCATTCTCAGCGACGGCGGGAGCGTCTACTACGACGACAAGACGGGCGAGGGCATCGAGGCGGCGTGAGCCGCGTGGCTATCCTCCGAGGGAGTCCAGCTAGGCCGGGTTGTTCTGTGTCAACTGTCGCTGAGTCTCCCGATGGGCGCGCTTCTGGGCCTGGTACTCCTCGAGCGCCTCGCGCGAATCCACGTCGCCGAGTGTCGGGTGTGCGGGCGCGAGACCCTCGGCGACCGCGACGCCGAAGCGCTTCGCGAGCACGGACCCGAGCGCCTTGACCTTCATCTCGCCGAAGCCCGGAAGCTCCTCGATCCGGCGGCGGAGGTCGTCGGAGTCCGTCGCCTCGGTCCAGACCGCCGCCGCGTCGCCGTCGTAGCGCTCGCTGACGAACGCGCACAGCTCGTGGACGCGCCGCGCCATGTTGCGCGGGAAGCGATGGATGGCGGGACGCTCGCGGAAGGCGTCCTCGAGCCTCTGCGGGTCGAGCGAGGCGATCTCGGCCGGGTCGAGCGTCCCGATCCGTTGTCTCAGCCGGAGCGGCCCGGCGAATGCCTGCTGCACCGTGATCTGCTGGTCGATCGCGAATCCGATCAGGAGCGCCATCGGATCCCGCGCGATGAGCTCGTTCGCTTCGTCGGAATCCGTGAAGTACAGAGCCTCGGGCACGCCCCGAGTGTACGCCGCAGGGCGAGGCGCGGGAGCTACGCTCACTCGGTGAGCGCCCTCGACGTCTTCTCGGCCGCGACGAGGAGCTGGTTCGAGCGCGCGTTTCCTGCGCCGACCGCTGCCCAGGAGCAAGGCTGGCCCGCGATCGCCCGCGGAGGCAACGTCCTCATCCAGGCGCCGACGGGCTCGGGAAAGACGCTCGCGGCGTTTCTCTACGGCATCGACCGGCTGAACGCCAGTCCGGGGCAGGGCCTCCGCCTGCTGTACGTCTCGCCGTTGAAGGCGCTGAACTACGACGTCGAGCGCAACCTGCGCAGCCCGCTCGCCGGCCTGGAGTCCGAGCTCGCGGTCGGCGTCCGCACGGGCGACACGCCTGCTGACGAGCGCCGCCGGATGCAGAAGACGCCGCCCGACATCCTCATCACGACCCCCGAGTCGCTCTTCCTCCTGCTCACGTCGCAGGCGCGGGAGACGCTCGTCGGGGTCGAGACCGTGATCCTGGACGAGGTGCACGCGGTCGCTGGCACGAAGCGTGGTTCTCACCTCGCTCTGTCACTCGAGCGCCTGGAGCGGCTGGTCGACGGGCCGCTGCAGCGGATCGGCCTGTCGGCCACGCAGCGTCCGCTCGAGGAGATCGGCCGCTTCGTCGCGGGCGCGGACCGTCCCATCGAGCTCGTCGACGCGGGCTCCCGGAAGGAGCTCGACCTCGAAGTCGTCGTCCCGCTCGAGGACATGCGCGAGCTCGACGCGACGATCGCCTCCAGCGAGCCGTCGGTCGTCGACGGGAGCTTCATCAGCACCGGCACCGGACCGGTCTCACGTTCGATCTGGCCGTCGATCTACCCCGCCATCCTCGAGCTCGTGCGCGAGCACCGCTCGACGATCGTCTTCGTCAACAACCGCCGGCTCGCCGAGCGGCTCGCGCTGCGGCTGAACGAGCTTGCGGAGGAGGAGCTCGCGCGCGCCCATCACGGCTCGCTCGCGCGTGAGCAGCGAGTGCAGATCGAGGAGCTTCTCAAGGCGGGCAGGATCCCGTGCCTCGTCGCCACCTCGTCGCTCGAGCTCGGGATCGACATGGGCGCCGTCGATCTCGTCATCCAGGTCGAGAGCCCCAAGTCCGTGGCACGAGGCCTCCAGCGCGTCGGTCGCGCGGGGCACACGCTCGGGGCGGTCTCCAAGGGCCGTGTCTTCCCGAAGTTCCGCGCCGACCTGCTCGAGTGCGCCGTCGTCGCGAAGGCCATGCGGGCCGGTGAGATCGAGGAGACCCAGATCCCGCGCAACCCGCTCGACGTCCTCGCGCAGCAGATCGTCGCGATCTGCGCCGACGAGGAAATCACGGTCGACGATCTCCACGCGCTGGTGCGCCGCGCGTACCCCTTCGCCGAGCTCACGCGCGCGACGCTCGAGAACGTGCTCGACATGCTCGCGGGCCGTTATCCCTCCGACGAGTTCGCCGAGCTCCGGCCGCGCATCGTCTGGGATCGCACGGGCGGGGTGGTCCGCGGGCGGACCGGCGCGCGCAGGCTCGCCGTGACGAACGCTGGGACGATTCCCGACCGCGGGCTCTTCGGCGTCCATCTGGTGGACGGCGGCGGCCGTGTCGGCGAGCTCGACGAGGAGATGGTCTACGAGGCGCGCGAGGGGCAGACGTTCCTGCTCGGGGCGTCGACGTGGCGCATCGAGTCGATCACGCGCGACCGTGTGCTCGTGTCCCCGGCCCCGGGCGTGCCCGGCGTCGCGCCGTTCTGGAAGGGGGAGGGCGTCGGCCGGCCGGCCGAGCTCGGCGAGCGCATCGGGCGCGCGACTCGAGAGCTGGTCGCGCTCTCGGACGAGCGTGCCCGGGAACGGCTCCAGTCGGACTACGACCTCGAGCGGCGCGCGGCCACCAACCTGGTCGCGTTCCTGCGCGACCAGGAAGGTGCGACCGGGGTCGTGCCGTCCGACCGCGCGATCGTGGTCGAGCGCTTCCGGGACGAGATCGGCGACTGGCGAGTCTGCGTGCTGACGCCGTTCGGAGGCCGCGTGCACGCACCGTGGGCGATGGCGCTCGCGGCGCGGCTGCGCGATGCGCTCGGTATCGACGCGCAGTCGCTCTGGTCGGACGACGGCATCGCGCTCCACTTCCCGGACGCGGATGTCCCGCCGCCGGTCGCCGACCTGCTGATCGACCCGGACGAGCTCGAAGACCTGGTGCTCGGCGAGCTCGCAGGTTCCGCGCTCTTCGGCGCGCGCTTCCGCGAGAACGCGTCGCGTGCGCTCCTGATCCCGCGCCGCCGCCCCGGGCAGCGGACTCCGCTCTGGCAGCAGAGGCTGAAGGCGCAGAACCTGCTCCAGGTCGCGCGCCGTTATCCGCAGTTCCCGATCGTCCTGGAGACGTATCGCGAGTGCCTCCAGGACGTCTTCGACCTCGCCGCGCTCCGCCGCATCCTGCGCGGCGTCCAGACCCGCGAGCTCGACCTCGTCGAGGTCGAGACGGCGTCTGCGTCTCCGTTCGCGGCGTCGCTCCTCTTCGACTACGTCGCGACGTACATGTACGAGGACGACACGCCCCCCGCGGAGCGCCGCGCGCAGGCACTCTCGCTCGATCGCGAGCTGCTGCGCGAGCTCATGGGGGCGGAGGAGCTGCGCGACCTCCTCGACCGCGGGGCGATCGAGCAGGTGGAGGAGTCGCTGCGGCCGTCGCCGCGGAACGCGGACGAGCTCCATGACCTCCTGCGGCGGACCGGGCATCTGCTCCCTGCGGAAGCGGACGGCGGCTTCGCGGAGACGCTTCTTCGGGAACGACGGGCGATCCGGGTGCGGCTCGCTGGCACCGAGGGCGCGCTCGTCGCAGCCGAGGACGCAGGGCTCTACCGCGACGCGCTCGGTGTCGTCCCGCCCGGCGGGCTCCCCGATGCGTTCCTCGAGCCGGTCGCGGAACCGCTTGCGGCGTTGCTCGTGCGCTTTGCGAAGACGAACGGGCCGTTCACGACCGCCGAGGCGGCCTCGCGCTTCGGTCTCGAATCGCAGCGTGTCGAGCAGGAGTTGCAGGGACTCGAGGCCGGCGAGCGCCTGGTTCGCGGGGAGCTCCGGCCCGGGGGCACGGAGCGCGAGTGGTGCGACCCGGACGTCCTGCGGCGCATCCGGCGGGCGACGCTGGCGGCGCTTCGCCGTGAGGTCGAACCGGCGGAGCAGGCCGCGCTCGGCCGTTTCCTGCCCTCCTGGCACGGGATCGGCCGCAGGCAGACGCTGCGCGAGGCGCTCGTCCCGCTGCAGGCGCTGCCCCTGCCGGTGTCGCTGTGGGAGTCGGACGTGCTGCCGCGGAGGGTTCCCGTTCTACCGGCCGGCCGATCTCGATGCGCTCTGTGCGTCCGGCGAGGTGATCTGGGTCGGTGCCGGGCTCGACCGGGTCGCCGTCTACTTCCGCGAGGACGCCGGCGTGCTCGGCCAGCCGGCCGCCGAGGCGGCCCCGGAAGGCGACGCGCACGTCGCGCTTCGCGTGGCGCTCGCCCACGGCGCGCTCTTCTGGCCCGATCTGGTCGCGGCAACAGACCTCGATCCGACCGACGCGCTTGCCGCGCTCTGGGACCTCGTCTGGGCGGGCGAGGTGACGAACGACTCCTGGGCGCCGCTCCGGGCGAGTCGTCGCTACGAGGCGCCTCGTCCCGAGCGCCGCGCGCGCCGCTTCTCGCGGACGAGGGCGCTGTCGGCCTCGCCGACCCAGGGCCGCTGGACGCCGGCTGCACCGCTCTTCCCGCAGGCTCTCGATCGGCGGGCCCTCGCGGAGCTGCTCCTCGAGCGACAGGGGATAGTGACCCGGGACGGCGTCCGTGGCGAAGGCATCCGCGGAGGCTACGGCGCGGTCTACGGCGAGCTGCGGACGCTCGAGACGCTCGGCATCGCGAGGCGCGGTTACTTCGTCGAGGGCCTCGGCGGCGCGCAGTTCGCTCCTCCGGGCGCGGTCGAGCGGCTTCGCGAGCTGCGGGCCGCCGGCCGCGCGGGGGATGCGCCCGATGTGCTCGTCCTCGCGGCCGCGGATCCGGCACAGCCGTACGGAGCTGCGTTGCCCTGGCCGCGGAGAGCGGGTGCACGTGCCGCGCGGGTCGTCGGCGCCTGGGTCGTGTTGCTCGACGGCGAGGCTGCGCTCTACGTCGAGCGCGGCGGCCGCTCGCTCGTACCGCTTCGGGATCCAGAGGATGCGTGGCTGCGCCCCGCGCTGGACGCGCTCGTCTCCCACGTTCGTACGGGCGGCGCCAAGCGGCTCGCCGTCGAGCGCTTCGACGGCGAGCCGGTGGTCGAGTCGGACGCCTTGCCGCTGCTGGTCGAGGCAGGCTTCCTCGCGGGACCGCGTAGGGCCGTTCTCAGGCCGTAGCGGCCACCGCTTCGGCGTATTGCGGGCGGAGGTCGGCGAAGAGGCCCTCGAACTCTGGCACGTCGTCCTCGAGGTGACCTTCGAGCTGGTCGAGGTGCGCATGCCAGCCGGCGCCGTAGTCGGGAGCGATACCGGCATCGAGCCGCGTGTGCTCGAGCACGAGCTTCGTAGCGGCACCGCCGTCGACGAGCTCGAGCTCCCACCTCACGTTGGACGGAGCCTCGCCCACGAAGTTCCACTCGTACGCGAGCGCGCGAGGTGGATCCCAGACGGTGATCCTGCAGTTCTCGGTTCCGCCCTCGCCGAAGTCGAGCGTGATAGTGCCGCCCTCGCCCGGCTCGACCTCGGCGGCGGCGAGCCACTCCCCGAGCCGGGCTGGCTCGGTGAGAGCCGCCCAGACATCGGTGGGCGCATGGGGAAGCAGCCGCTCGAAGCGCAGAGTCCGCGTCGTGCCCTCGGACGTGATGGTCCCGAGCTCGGTCATCGTTCCTCCTTCGCGTGTCGTAGGTGCTGTTCCAGCTCGTCGAGGCGGTCGTTCCAGAAAGGCCGGTAGGTCGCGAGCCAGTCGTCGAGCTCTGCGAGCGGCTGGGGGTCGAGCCCGTAGACGCGTCGTTGCGCGTCGCGTCTCGCCTGCACGAGACCGGCCTCGCGGAGGACACGGAGGTGCCGCGAGACCGCGGGGCGGGACACCGTGAAGGCGGCGGCGATCTCGCCGGCGCTCAGCTCGCGTTCGGCCAGCAGCTCGAGCACGCGGCGCCTCGTCGGGTCGGCGAGAGCTTCGAAGACCGCGCTCATGCCAGTATTTGTAACACATACGTTACGTAACTGGAAAGTTACAAGCGCGGGTCGAGCGCAGGATTTTCCGTGCTCGACCCGTACGGAAAGCCATGGCGGTGCGCGCTCCGCATCTTTATCCGCTGCTCCGCGGGTTCGTCCTGGGTGCGTTCGTCGTCCTCGGGCGCGAGCTCGAGGAGGGCTCCGAGCTGCCGTTTGCGTTCGAAGAGCACGTCCAGCGAGGAGGGCCGGCGCTGTACGAGCTGCGCCCGCTCGTGCGCGCGTTCATCGAGGAGCGCGAGCCGGTCCTGCGCGGGCGCGAGGATGCCCTGCTCGCGCTCGAGGAGCTGCGGCGTGAGCCCGCAGCTGCGATCTTCGCGCAGGCCCACGCCGGGCCGCGAGCGACCGAGGACGATGCGCTGTTCCGCACCGTCCTCCTCGGGCTCCTCGTGTCGACCGCCGAGTCGTGCGGCGGCTTCGACTGGGACGACGAGGCGTTCGAGCGTGCGTACCGCGAGCTCGAGACCTCGCTCTTCGGCGAGCGGCGCCGCTACAGCGCGATCGCGCCCGTGGTCGGGCTCTCGCTTCCGAGACAGGTGGAGCTCTCCGAGTCGGTGCTTCTGCGCCCGTTCGTCGCAACGGAGCTGTCGGCGCACTGGCCCGAGTCGCGGGGTCTGTTGCCGCCGGGGTTCGCGCGCGAGCCCGATCGCATGAGCGTTCTCGAGCTTCGCGTCGAGCTCGACGGCTCCGAGGGCCCGCCCGATGCTCCGTCGGAGATCGCCGATGCGGTGAGCGCGCTGCGCCTGACGACGTCGGCGGCGCTGGCCGCAGGCCCGGTCCTGTTCGAGATGCTCGACGGACGGCCTTTCGGCATTCGCCCGGTGCTCCCCATCGCGGCGACGCAGCCGCCCGGGGAACCGTCTCGCCTGGACGGGTTCCGAACGCCCATCGCCGTCGACGTGCTCTCCGTTCTGGGAGACGCAGACGGCGATCCCGAGCTCGCGGAGGCGCTCGACCGCTGGGAGCTCTCGCTGTTCCAGAACGACCCCTTCCGCGCCGAGCAGCTCCGCGCCTCGCTGCGGGCGCTCCTCGGCGAGACCTGGCCGCTGCGGTGCGCGGTCCTGCTCGAGCAGGACGGCTCGTCACGCGAGCTTCTGCACGGCGACCTCGTCGCGCTTGCCGACGGCGACGAGGCGACCCCGATCGCTCTCGACGCCGTGCGCCGGTGCCTCGTCGCCGCGCTGCGTTCGCGCGATCGGGGCGACCTCGTGCGCGAGCTCGACCGCGAGCTGCTCGGCCTCGAACGCCGGCCATCGCTCCGCGCCGCCGTTTGACACACATCTCCGAAAGAGCCGTTGCCCATCGGTGACAGCTCCCTCGCTACCGTCGAGGGATGGACGAGGTTGCGGCGATTGTCGAGCGCTTGGAGCGGATCGACCGTCTGAGGCGTGACGGGGCGCCGGCCACCGTGGTGCTCGGGGAGTTGCGGGAGCTGCTCGGCGAGGCGGAGTCCTGGGCGCAGGTGGAGGGAGGTGAGGCCGGAGAACGTGCCGTATCTCGGCTGCGAACGGCGTTGGCGCGCGACCTCGCCGCTGTATAGCGAGGACACGCGGCGCGAGCCGCGGCGCTCGCGGCAAACGACAACCGAAGGAGGCTTGCCCCTACGTCGAGACGGTGAGTCCGGTCGGCCGCCGCTCGTGGTCGCCGGTCGCGTCGGACCACGCGATCCAGACGGCGAACGGCACCGGAGGCGGAGGGAGCCCGGTCTCGGACACGACCAGCGTGACCGCGATCGGCTCGTCGCCCGGTACCAGGGTCGTGCCGGCGCGAGGCATGGTCGCCACGGTGTCTCCGGACTCGTTCACGAGCGACACCCGGACGCCCTTCGCGAGGCCATGGCCGGCGTTGCGGACGTGCAGGTCGAAGCGACGTCCTGCGGCCTCGACGCTCGTGCGCGCGAGCTCGACGACCGGCTGAGCGCGGAGCCGGCGGCCCTCTGCACGCGAGGCTCGACGGTCCGCGCGCACCGCGAAGGCGAGCGAGACCGCCGAGATCACCACCGCCGCGATCGAGACGACCAGGGCTGCCTCCACGGGCCGAGGGTACGACAGAACGCGGCCGTCGCCGCGGTGAGCCCGCGGCTGGTCACGAGGCTCCGCCTGGATGCGCGGGCGTCGCTTGCACGCGTGAGCCGGGTCGAGCCCGGGCCTCCCGGCAGGCCTGGCAGGCCCGGCTGGTCGGTCGGCGCGCAGCCCGTCCGGGCAGCCCTGGTGACACCGGACGCGGCCCGAGTCTAGGATCGGACGCGTGACGAGCGGAGCCACGACGGGAGGGCCCGTCCTCCACTGGGACGACGCCCGCAGTTGGCGTGGCGAAGAGGGCCACATCGCCGGCACCTGGCACAGCCTCACCGGCCGTGCGTCACAAGGCGTCGGCGTCAAACGGATCCAGATCGATCCGGGGATGTGGTCGACGCCGCTCCATGTCGAGGGCCGGGACGAGGAGATCTTCTACGTGCTCGGCGGGTCCGGCCTCTCGGTGCAGTGGGAGGGCGAGCAGGAGCTCGACGACGAGCTCCCGGCCTACGAGGTGCGGAAGGGCGACTGCATCGTTCACCTCGCTCTCGAGAACGCGCACACGCTCCAGGCCGGGCCTGACGGGCTAGACGTGCTCGCGTTCGGCCAGCGCTCGTACGCGGGCGGCGTCACCTGGCTGCCCCGGGCGGGGGTCGCGTGGCTCGGCGAGACGTGGGCGCCGGTCGGCGCGGAAGAGCACCGGCCCTGGAAACGGGAGGCAGACGCGGGCCCGGCACGGTTCGGGGATCCCGCGCCGCGGCCATCGAACGTCGTCAACGCCGACGAGGTGGACGCCCCGGAGCGCGACGGCGCCACCGTCGGGCGTCGGGTCCGCAACCTCGGGCGCGCGGCCGGCTCGCTCCGGACCGGGCTGCGGCTCTCGGAGGTCTTCCCGGGAAAGCTCAGCGCGCCGCCGCACTGTCACAGCGGCGACGAGGAGATCTTCGTCGTCCTCGACGGAGAGGGGCACCTGCTGCTCTGGGTGGAAGGCGGGGTCGAGGAGCACCCGGTCCGCGCGGGCTCCGTGGTCTGCCGACAGCCCGGAACGGGCGTCGCTCACGCGTTCCGCGGAGGCGAGAGCGGGCTCACGGTCCTCATGTACGGGACGCGCGAGCCGAGCGACCTCTGCTACTACCCGCGCTCGGGGAAGGTGTACTTCGTCGGCCTCGGGCTCGTCGCCCGCGTCGGAGAGCCGCTCGACTACTGGGAAGGCGAGGACTGACACCCGCTCGCCGGGTGTCGTGCCGCGCGTCGTGCGAAGTGTCCGTGCCGGGATGAAGGAGTTTCGCGTGGAGACGGGAAGGTGACGCGGCAATGGGTATCTCCCGCCTTCGACCGCGGTCCACGCAGGGACGCGCGTCGCCCAAGCCTCAGATCGAGGCCGTGTCCGACCAGGCGCCGCAGCTCCACGCCGTTCCCGAGCCCGACGAGCCGCCGGCGGCGGCCACGCGCGTGATGGCGAAGGTCATAGCGTTCGCGAACCAGAAGGGCGGTGTCGCAAAGACGACGACGACCCTGAACCTCGGCGTCGCGCTGCGCGAGCTCGGTCACCGGGTGCTCCTCGTCGACCTCGATCCGCAGGGCAACCTCACGATGAGCCAGGGGATGAACCCCGATGCGATCGAGCGCTCGATGTTCGACGTTCTCGTCCATCGCGTCCCGATCTCGGACATCATCCATCCGGTCGAGGTGGACGTCGCCGTGTCCTCCATCGACCTCGCGGGCGCCGAGCTCGCGCTCTCCGCGCTCATCGGGCGCGAGCGCGCGCTCGACAAGGCGCTCGTGGAGGTACGCGATCAGTACGACTTCATCCTCCTCGACACCCCGCCGTCCCTCGGCCTCCTTACCATCAATGCGTTCGTGGCTTCCGACGGGGTCATCGTTCCAGTCCAGTGCGAGTACCTCTCGCTACGCGGGCTCGTGCAGCTCGAGAACACTCTTGCCATGGTGCGCGAGAACCTCAACCCGAACGTCCGCGTCGAAGGCATCGTTCCGACGATGTACGACGGACGGACGCTGCACGCGCGCGAGGCGATCGAGATCCTCGAGGAGCACTTCGGCGACCTCGTCTACGCGACCCGGATTCGCAAGACCATCCGCTACGCGGAGGCTCCCGTGAAGGGCAGCTCGGTCCTGCGCTACGAGCCTTCGGGCCCTGCGGCCCAGGCGTACCGCGACCTGGCGAAGGAGGTGCTCGATGGCGCGAAGGCGCGCGAGCATGCGTGAGGGCCCGCTGGCCGAGCTGTTCCGGCGAACCGAGGCGGCGCAGCGCGCGGCAGAAGGCGCCCCGGACGAGCTTCCCTTCGAGGACGAGAAGACGGCCGAGCGCCCGCCCCTCGACGACCCGAAGCAGCGCGCCGCCCTCGAGGAGACGGTCGAGCACGTCCACGACTTCTCCGAGCCCACGTCGCCGGAGCCCACTCCGCTCGAGCCCACTCCGCTCGAGCCCACTCGGCTGGCACCCGCGCGTCAGGCGCCGCCGCCCGAAATCGCCGAGCCGGTCGCTGCTCCCGCGTCCGAGTCAACCCCTTCACGCGCGGCCGTCCGCTACTTCGAGACGATGCTCGAGCCCGCGCCGCGCCTCCACCGCGTCCCGCCGCCGAGGGGAGCCGCCTACATCGCGGCGATCCGCGTCGTCGGCGTCGGCGGAGCCGGGCTGAACGCGCTCCATCGCATGATCGACGCCGGAATCGCGCAGGTGGACTTCCTCGCGGTGAACACCGACCTCCAGGCGCTGGCGGTCTCGGACGCCCCCACGAAGATCCACATCGGCGAGGGCGTGACGCACGGCCTCGGCTCCGGCGCGGACCCCGAGGTCGGCCGCCGCGCTGCCGAGGAGGCAGCCGACGAGCTGCGCGCGACGCTGCGCGGCTCCGACATGGTCTTCGTCACCGCGGGCGAGGGCGGCGGCACGGGAACGGGTGCAGCTCCGGTCGTGGCCCGCGTCGCACGCGAGCTCGGAGCGCTCACCGTCGGCATCGTGACCACGCCGTTCCGCTTCGAGGGAACCCGCAGGCGAACGGCCGCGGAGCGCGGCGTCGAGGAGCTGCGCGCGGCGTGCGACACAGTGATCGTCATCCCGAACGACCGCCTCCTCGAGGTGCTCGACCGCTCGACGTCGATGGTGGAGGCTTTCAAGATCGCGGACGACGTTCTCCGCCAGGGCGTGCAGGGGATCTGCGACCTGATCACGACCCCGGGCCTGATCAATCTCGACTTCGCGGACGTCCGCACCGTGATGCAGGACGCCGGCTCGGCGCTCATGGGCATCGGCTACGCGACCGGGCCGACGCGGGCACGAGACGCGGCCGAGCGCGCGCTCGGCTCTCCGCTCATCGACACCGAGATCGTCGGCGCACGGGGGATCCTGCTCTCGATCGCGGGCGGCGACGATCTCTCGCTCGTCGAGGTCAACGATGCCGCCGAGGTCGTGCGCCAGACGGCAACGGACGACACGAACATCATCTTCGGAGCGACGGTCGACTCGCGGCTCACCGGCCAGGTGTGGGTGACAGTCGTGGCCACCGGTCTCGGCGGAACGCGCCGACGGGCCGCAGGCCTGACGTTCGACCGTCAGGGCTCGCACGAGGCGCAGAACGGCTCCGAGCTGCCCAGCTTCCTGCGCACGGACTGAGCCCGTCGGGAAAGCACGAGCGGCGAGTACCGCCCGCTCAGCCTGAGTACCCTCTTCGGATGGCTGGGCGAATGACCGGGCCGAGCGACGCCTCCGCGCGGGGAGCGATCGCCGCGGGTCATCCGCTCTCTGCGCAGGCAGGAGCGCAGGCGCTCGCGACAGGCGGGAACGCGATCGACGCCTGCCTGACCGCCGCTTTCGTCGCCGCCGTCGTCGAAGGCCCACTCACTGGCCCTGCGGGCGGAGGGTTCCTCTTCATTGCTCGCCCCGACGAGGACCCGATCGTCCTTGACTGCTTCTTCTCCCAGCCGACGGAGCCGCTCGGAGCGCTCGAGGAGGTGGTCGTCGACTTCGAGGACGCAGGCACGCAGACGTTCCGCGTCGGCCCAGGGTCGGTGGCGGTGCCGGGTCTCGTCGCGGGCTTCGAGGAGGCGCATCGGCGCTACTGCACGTTCGAGTGGGAGGCGCTCGTCGAGCCGGCGCTCGAGCTCGCCCGGAGCGGGCGCGTGCCCGTCGACGAGCCCCGCTCCTTCCTACACGGGATCCTCCGCGAGATCCTCCTTCGCGAGGAGGCAGGCAGCCGGGTCTACGGGGATCCGGCCCACGTCGCGACGGAGGAGCTGGTCGCGACCCTGGAGCGCGTTCGCGATGCCGGTCGGCAGGCGGTAGCCGAGCTCGTCCCCGAGCTTGCGGCGGACATCCTCGCGTACCGCGTGGCCGAGCGCGTGCCGCTCGGGGCCGAGCTCCTGGGCGTCTCCGTTCTCACGACCCCACCTCCTTCGCGCGGCGGTGCGATCGTGCTCGAGATCCTCGAGGTGCTCGCCTCGCTCGAGGAGTGGTCGCTCGACGACGAAGCCCGCTCCGTCGCGGCGGCCTACGAGCGCTCCTGGGCGGGGGCGCTCACCGGCACGACGCACATCTCGGTCGTGGACCAACAGGGAGCCGCGGTTGCGCTCTCGTCGACCCTCGGCTCGGGCTCCGGGCTTTTCCGGGGCGGGACGCAGCTCAACAACATGCTCGGGGAGGTGGACGTGATCGGCGGCGGCGATCGGAAGCCCGGCGACAGGCTCCCGAGCATGATGGCGCCGACCGTCGTCCTCGAGGGGGGCCGGCCGCGGCTCGTGCTCGGGAGCGCGGGCTCGGTGCGGCTCGCCGGCGCCATCGCGCAGGTGGCGTGGCGCGTGCTGAACGGCGTGCCTGTCGCCGAGGCGATCGATGCGCCGCGGCTGCACGCCGAGGGCGTGACGCTGCACCTCGAGGGAGGTTGGGCCGAGCATGCGGTCGCGCCACTTCCGGGCACGTGGGACGTCGTTCGCTGGGACGGGCTGAACCTGTACTTCGGCGGCGTACAGGCGGTCGTATGCGATGCGGACGGCACGCTCGCGGCCGCCGGCGATCCGCGCCGCGGAGGTGCCGGCGTGGTCCTTCCGGGATGACGGCGGTCGCACAGTGACGACCGTGCGGCGCGCCGGGCCGAACGATGCCGCCGCGCTCGTCGGACTTGCCGAGCAGGTTGCGCAGGAGGAAGGAGGCTGGATCCTCACGACCGATGCGTGGCGCTCGGTCGGCGAGGAGCGCCGGTACCTCCGTACTGCCCGCCGCCATCCGGACGCCGCCGTGTTCGTGGCGGAGGTGGACGGCGCCGTCGTGGCGCGGCTCTCGCTCTCCCGCGACCCGCATCCGTCGAGCCGGCACGTTGCGGATCTCGGCGTGATGGTGGCGGCCTCGCACCGGCATCGTGGAATCGGCACCCGCCTGCTCGAAGAGGCCGTGGGCTGGGCCCGCGCGAACGGCATCCTGAAGCTCGAGCTCCATGTGTTCCCCTGGAACGAGCCAGCGCTCCGGCTGTACGAGTCCTTCGGCTTCGAGCGCGAGGGGTACCGGAAAGATCACTACGCTCGCGACGGCGCGTACGTCGACGCGATCCTCATGGCGTATCGCGTCACGTAGCGGATGACCTCGCTGATCGTCGTCACCGAGTACGACCAGGAGTGGCCGCGCAGGTTCGCGGTCGAGCGCTCGCTGCTCGAGCGTGTGCTCGCCCCGTGGCTCGAGGGCGGCATCCACCACGTCGGCTCGACCGCGGTTCCGGGGATCGCGGCGAAGCCGATCATCGACATGATCGCCGGGGTCAGTGACTTCGAGGCGGCGCGTGCGGCCTACGAGCCGCTGGCCGAGATGGCGTATGTCCACGCGCCTCACCGGCCGGGCATCGCGCATCACTTCAGCAAGCCGTCCGCGGAGTTGTCGGAGACGCGATTCGGCCTCCATCTCACCGAGCCGGGCAGCGACCTCTGGCGCGAGCGACTCGCCTTCCGCGATGCCATGAGTGCAGACTCCGCACTGGCGGCTGAATACGAGGCGCTCAAGCGACGCCTCGCCGAGGCTCACGGCGACGACATCGATGCGTACACAGCCGGGAAACGCGAGTTCGTTGGCCGCGTGCTGGCGAGCGCCGGTCTTCGGTTCGGGCGGCGGTGACTAGCCGACGTCGCGCCGCGAACGCTCGCTCTGGACGAGCGCGCCGACGAGCATGCGGTAGGCCAACGGGCCCCGGCCGCCGGAGCCGAACCGCCAGCGCAGGTAGTCGACGAGTCGCCGCATCCTCGAGTCGCGACCCGGTCTCGGGGCCGCTACGCCTCGCCCCTGAGCGGGACGACCTGACCGAGCTGCGGTGCCTGCGGCGCAGCCTGTGCCGCGTCCGCGGTCTCGAGCTCCAGCTGCTGAAGGCGCCACTGAAGCCGCGAGGCGAGGCGCTCGAACTGGGTGAGGACGGCGTCGCGGTTCTCCTGCGCCGAGCTCTCCAGGCCCTGCATGCGCTGCTCCAGGCCGCGGACCTCGACCAGGAAGCGGCCGTCTCCGGGCTCGGGGGTGTGCGCCGGTACGGCAGCGGCCGCGCGCTCGAGCAGGCTGAGGCGAACGCTGAGGTCGTCGAGCCGCGGCACGACGTCTCCGGAGCCGGACAGCGCCGCGAGCTCCTTCTCGCTCGAGGCGATCCGCATCCGGAGGCCGTTGATGAGCACGCGCAGGTCGCGCATCTCGTCGGGGTCGCCGGGGCCACCGGTCGACGGTCGCGAGAGGTCGAGCTCGAGGGCGTCGAGTCGGCGCAGGAGCTCCTCGAAGCGCTCCTCGCTGCGTGGATCGGGTGCCGGAGCTGCGTTGGCGGCGACTCCTGCCACCTCCGCGAGCTTCGACTCGAGGGAGCCGAGCTCGGCGCTCCAACGGGACTCGACACGGGAGATCTCGGCTGCAACCGAGGTGCCCTCGCGCTCCATCTCCGCGAGCCTTGCGCTGAGCTCGGACAGGAGCCGCTCGGCTTGCTCGTCGAGAGCTGCCGGGTGAGCGCCGGTGTCCGGCGTCACCGCTGCCGCGACCGACTCCAGCTCGCGCTTGAGTGCATCTCGTTCGGCGTCCCAGGCTGCGGCGATACGTGCTACCTCGACGCCGACCGCGTGCTGTCCGTGCTCCATCGTCTCGATCCGTGTCGCGAGCTCGTGGAGCCGCGGCTCGACCGTCTGGTCGGGGCGCGCTTCGTCCACGGCCGCGGCGAGCAGGTCGAGCTGATCGCGCACCCACGTTCGTTCCTCGGCGAAGGCGCCGCCGAAGCGCGCGAGCTCGTCTGCCGAAGCCGACTGGGCGCGCTCGATCTCGGACAGGCGGTGCGTGACCGCGTCGAGCAGCCGCTCGAGCTCCAGCGTGGCGGTCGTCGCGTCCCGCGACCGCAGCGACGCGTCCGCATCGACTCGCGCGAGCGCATCGGTGAGCTCGTCGATCTGGACTGCGAGAGCTTCGAGGCGATTCTCGAACGCCGGGTCGACGGGACCGGCGGCCGGGAGCGACGACTCGACATGGCGCAGTTCCGCCACCATCGCCTCGACGCGCTCGCTCGCTTCCTCGAAGCGGCGCTGGACGTCTGCAAGCTCAGCCTCGTGCGCGTCGACGCTTGCCGCCGTCGCCGTCGCGGCGGAGGAGACGGCGTCGAGGCCGGCGGTGACCTGCTCGACGCGGCTGCCGAGGTCGAGCAGGTGGTTCTCGAAGATCCGGGCCGCCTGCGGGTCGTGCGGGCGGTCGTCGATGCTCGCGACCTGATGCGAGAGCTCGACCACGGTCGCGCGAAGCTCCGCGACGAGGGATTCCGCGCGTGTGTCGCCCTGTTCCTGGCGCGCCCTAAGGGCGACGAGCTCGCCCTCCTTGCCGGCGAGCGCCGCGGCGGTGGTGGAGACGGTCTTCGACAGCGTGTCGAGCCGCTGCCCGAGCACGTCCACGTCCGAAGCGATCGAGTCGACCCTGCGGTCGCTCGCTCCGCCCGACCGGTCCGTCGAGAGCGTCGCGATCGCCTTCCGCAGCTCCGCGACGTCAGCGTTCGGACCGCCCTGGCGCAGGTCGCGGACGAGAGCCTCGATCCTGGCGTTGCCGGCCTCGAGCTCCCGTCGGAGCACCGCGATCTCGCCGTCCTTGCCGGCGAGCGCGGCCGCCGACGTGTTGACCGTCTCGGAGAGCGTCGCGAAACGGTCGGCGAGCACGTCCACTCGCTCCGTGAGCCGCTTCTCGAGCTTCGGGTCGTGCTTGTTCCAGGCCTCGAGCGCCTTCGCGAGCTCCTTCAGCGTCTTCTGGTCGCCCGTGACGGCGGCCGCACGGAGCTGAGCCTCGATATCGGAGACCCAGGCCGCGAGCGACTCGACCCGGGCAGAGAGCGCATCGCCGTCGGCGTACGTGCTCATCTCGGTCCTCCAGACGTGCGAGGCCGCGCGAAAGAGGGTCGCCGGTAGGCGACGAACCTCGTGGAGGCCACGTCGACAGCGGTCATCCTCAGGACGCGTATCGGTGCGGGCGAGCTACCGCTCGCTCACTCGTCCCAGTGACTCAGCGTGCGGGTTCCCAGTCGAGGATCGCGCGTCGCTGCTCGACGGTCTGAGGGCACTCCCGGCCTCGCTCTTTCGAGACGCGCGCGAGCGCATCTTTCGGCTCGGCGCCGTGGCGGACGAGCCAGCAGCCGACAACCACTCCGGTGCGTCCGCAGCCGGCCCAGCAATGCACGTAGGGAACGCCGCCGGCGGCGATCTCGTCGTCGATGGTGTCGAGGACGCGCGTCAGGGTCGACGGCTCCGGGACCGCGAAGTCGCGGACGGGGAAGCGCAACCAGCGCGTCGGCGGGCGAACGAGATGCTGGTACGGCTCGAGCTCGCCGTCCTGCGTCAGGTCGACGAAGAGCGTGACGCCCTCGGCGACGAGGCTGTGAACCGTCTCCGTCGCAGTCTTCGGGCCCAGCCGCGCACGGATGCCGACCGGCGACGAGCCGTCCCGGCTCGATCCAGGTGGGCGGTCGCATCGGAGCTGCGAAGTCTGCCCCGTTGCGGACGGTCCCGGCTAGGCAGCGTCGCCGTGCTCGAACGCGTCGGCGAGGCGCCGCCACTCGGTCTCGAGGTCGGGGCGACCGCTGATCCGCTGGAGCTCCCAGTAGGCGCGCACGAGCGCGCCGGCGTCGACCGGCTCACCGTCCGTCCGGCTGTCCTCGAGCACGCGCAGGAACCACGCGCGGCGATCGAGACCGAGCTCCTCGGCGAGCACGAGCGCGCGGTCGCGGAGGACGTCGGTCTCCGTCTCGACGGTGGCCATATCTGCCTATCGGCACCGGGGGCGCTGCCATGAGCAGCCACACTCGGACGGGGTAGCCGGAGCTCTCGCCGGGCTCCGGAGGCGTCGAAGATTGCCGTCGGACGAGGGCAGTACGATGGCCCTCCCGTGGCTTCCTCCGCTCCGAGCGCTCCACCGTTCGTCCACCTGCACGTCCATTCGGAGTACTCGATCCTCGACGGCGCGTGCCGGATCCCGGCTCTCGTCCGGAAGGCGGCCGAGCTCGAGATGCCCGCGGTCGCGCTGACGGATCACGGCTCGCTCGCGGGTGTCGTGCAGCTGTTCCGGGAAGCAGGCGAGCTGGGCGTGAAGCCCGTGGTGGGCTGCGAGGTCTACGTCGCGGACGACCGGCACGCGCAGACGAAGGGCTACGCGCACCTCACGCTCCTCGCCGAGTCGAACGAGGGCTACGCGAACTTGATCAAGCTGAGCTCGCTCGGGTACCTGGAGGGCTACTACTACAAGCCCCGCGTGGACTGGGAGCTCCTGGAGCGGCACGCGAAAGGGGTCGTCGCGCTCTCCGGGTGCCTCTCCGGGCGCGTCGCGAAGGCGCTCTCCGAGGGGCGCGGGAAGGACGCGCGCGCAGGACCTCGACCGGCTCGTGCAGATCTACGGCCGCGAGTCGACGTACGTCGAGATCCAGAACGGCGGGGTCGAGGAGCAGCTGCGCGTGAACCCCGACCTCGTCGCGCTCGCCGGCGAGACCGGGCTGCCCCTCGTCGCGACGGGCGACGTCCACTACCTGAACGCCGACGACGCGTTCCCGCACGAAGCACTGCTCTGCATCCAGTCCGGGCGACACGCTCAAGAACCCGAACCACTGGAAGTTCGACACGAACGAGTTCTTCTTCAAGTCGCAGGCCGAGATGGCACTCGACTTCCCCGGGCACGAGGACGCCCTGGCGCGCACCCTCGAGATCGCGGAGCGGTGTACCGTCGAGCTCCAGCTCGGGCGGATCCTCCTGCCGAGCTTCCCTCTGCCCGACGCCGGGCCCGACGGCCGCGACGCCTTCGACTACCTCGTCGAGCTGTGCGAGAAGGGGCTCGTCAAGCGCTACGGAACGGTGACGCCGGAGCTCACCGAGCGGCTGCGGTTCGAGCTGAAGACGGTGCAGGAGATGGGCTTCGCGGACTACTTCCTCATCGTCTGGGACTTCATCCACTTCGCGAAGACGAACGGCGTGAGCGTCGGCCCCGGCCGCGGCTCGTCGGCGGGCTCGCTCGCCGCGTACTGCCTCGAGATCACCGACGTCGACCCGATGCGTTACGGGCTCCTCTTCGAGCGGTTCCTGAACCCGGCCCGCAAGGACTTGCCGGACATGGACATCGACTTCTCCGTCGCGGGCCGCGACCGGGTCATCAACTACGTCGCCGACAAGTACGGGCGCGACCGGGTCGCGCAGATCATCACCTTCTCGACGATGGCGGCGCGGGCCGCGCTCCGCGACGCCGGCCGAGTCCTCGACATCCCCTACGGCGTCGTCGACCGCTTCGCGAAGATGGTCCCGGAGGGCCCTGGCCAGACGCTCGAGGAGGCGCTGAAGCCGGGCGCGGAGCTGCGCCAGGCCGTCGACTCCGACCCCGTTGCGAAGGAGATCGTCGAGCTCGCCCGCCCGCTCGAGGGGCTTACGCGCGCGGATTCGATCCACGCCGCAGGAGTCGTCATCGGGGCCCAGCCGCTGATCGAGGTCGTGCCGCTCCAGCAGAAGGGCTCCGACCAGGAGGTCGTGACGCAGGTCGGGATGAACGACGTCGTCGACCTCGGCCTGCTGAAGATGGACTTCCTGGGCCTCCGCAACCTCGACGTCATCGACAAGGCGGTCGAGCTGATCGGCGGCATCGACATCGCGACCCTCCCGCTCGACGACCCGAAGCCGTACGAGATGCTCGCTCGCGGCGAGTCGACCGGCGTGTTCCAGTTCGAGTCCTCGGGCATGCGCGAGGCGCTGCGCCAGGTGAAGCCGACCGAGTTCGAGGACCTCATCGCGCTCGTCGCCCTCTACCGGCCGGGGCCGATGGGCTACATCCCCGGCTACGCAGCGCGAAAGCACGGCAAGGAGGCCGTCTCGTTCGCCGATCCGCGGCTCGAGGAGATCACCGGCTCGACCTATGCGATCTGCATCTACCAGGAGCAGTACATGGAGATCGCGAAGCGGCTTGCCGGCTTCACGCCGGCCGAGGCCGAGACGCTGCGGAAGGCGATCGGCAAGAAGATCCACGCGCTGATGGCGTCGCTCAAGGACAAGTTCCTGACCGGGTGCGCGGAGAACGGCGTGGCCGAGGCGGTCGGCCAGCAGCTGTGGAAGGACATGGAGTCGTCGCAGGACTACTCCTTCAACAAGGCTCACGCAGCGTGCTACGCGCTCATCGCGTACCGGACGGCGTGGCTCAAGGCGCACCACCCGCGCGAGTACATGGCAGCGCTCATCTCGTCCGTCATGAACACGAAGGACCGCGTGCCGTACTACGTCAACGCGTGCAACGAGATGGGGATCGAGGTGCTCCCGCCGGACGTGAACTCGTCGCAGACGGATTTCGCGGTCGTCGAGGGCAAGATCCGGTTCGGGCTGAACGCGGTCAAGAACGTCGGCGAGGCCGCCGCCGAGGCGATCGTGCGCGCCCGTGACGAGGGCGGGCCCTTCGAGTCGATCTGGGAGTTCACCGAGCGCGCCGACCCGCAGGCGGTGAACAAGCGTGCGCTCGAGTCGCTCGTCAAGTGCGGTGCGCTCGACTCGACCGGCGCGAGCCGGCTCGGCATGCTCGCCGTGCTCGACAGCGCGCTCGGACTCGGGCAGCGGCATGCCGCGGACCGCCTTGCGGGGCAGGCGTCGATCTTCGACGGCCTGCTCGACGACGCCGAAGCCGCCGGGGAGCGGCACCATCCTCCCGTCCCGGCGGGCGAGTTCGACGAGCGCGAGCTCCTCCGGCTCGAGAAGGAGACGCTCGGGCTCTACGTGTCCGAGCATCCGCTCGAGCGGGTGCAGGGCCAGCTCCGGCGGAAGACCGACTGCGCGCTCGCCGACGTCGAGCGCCGGCGAGACGGCGAGATCGTCACGGTCGGGGGCATCGTCTCCGGGTTGAAGCAGGTGACGACGAAGCGGGGGGACCCGATGGTCTTCGTCGCCCTCGACGACCCGAGCGGCGCGGCCGAGGTCGTCGTCTTCAACTCGACCTACGCGGCCGCGCGCGAGCATCTCGAGCCGGACCGGATCCTCGTCGTGAAGGGGCGCGTCGACCACAAGCAGGCCGGCGAGACGAAGCTCGTGGCGATGGAGGTGACGCCGTTCGAGGCCGTGCAGGAGCGGCGTGATGTTCGGCTGCGCATCGACGCCCGCGAGGCGCCCGCCGGCCTCATCCGAGAGCTCGCCGCGCTCGTTCGCGACTACCCGGGCGAGGCGCTCGTCTACGTCGCGCTCGAGACCTCGATCGGCGAGCGCACGCTCGCTCTCGGCCCGGACTATCGCGTCAAGCCGGACGCCGACTTCTACGCCGAGGTCAAGGCGTTGCTCGGCGAAGCCGCGCTCGTCTAGCGCTCACCCGGAACGAGCGACCCACCTTCCCTCGTTCGAGGCACGGGCGTCCCCCGTTTGCGTGGTGTCTCCCGCACGATCCCGGCCCTTACTGAGAGCCGGGCGCTTCTGCGGAGCACTCACAAGCGACGGAAAGGAGTGAAAGGGCCCATGTTCAAGTGGCAAGCACGCTGGCCGAGGCTTGCGATCGCGCTCGCGAGCATCGCAGCCTTCGTCGTAGCCTCCGGCGCCGGATGGCGTTGGGACTGAGCACCACGTAACACGCGGCACCTCACCGACGATGTCCGAAGCGGTTCATCTGGACGCGTATCCGCCCCGGCTGCGCCGGCTCATCGCGAGCGTGGTTGCGCTCGCGATCCCGGTCGTGGCCGCGGCGGTGGTGGGGATCGCACTCGATCCGCCCGATCGCGGGGAGGCCCTCGCCGTCGTGCTCTTCCTCACGCTGGCGCTCCTCGCCGAGCTGAAGCCGGTGCCGATCGAGGAGGAGGGCATGAGCTCCGTCTCGCTGGCGTTCGTCTTCATCCTCTCGAGCGTCATCCTCTTCGGCTGGGAGTACGGGGTCCTGATCTCGACGGTCAGCGCGCTCGTCGCGCAGCTCGTCGAGCACAAGGCTTTGGACCGCACCGCGTTCAACACGGCGGTGTACACGCTGTCCGCCTTCGCCGCGTCGCTTCCGGTCATCGCGCTCGGAGACAGTGCGTCGCGCGACGCCGTCGTGATCACCGCCTTCGCGCTCTGGGGCGGAGCGGCCTTCGTCGCCGCCAACTTCCTGTGCATCTCACTGGCCATCTCCTTCCACCAGGGAATCCCGCTCCGCCCCTTGCTGCGGGAGAACGCGCGTCTGGTCGGCCCCGCATTCGTGATCCAGGCGTTCCTCGCGGCGCTCGCGGCTGCTCTCTGGACGACCGACGCGCGGCTGCTCGTGCTCATGGCCGGCCCGCTCTTCACCGCGACGCTCTACCAGCGCTCCTCGCTCGCGTCCCGCCGGGCGACGCGGGACGCGCACACTGACAGCCTCACGGGGCTCGGCAACAACCGCTCCTACGAGCTCGCGCTGGCGTCGGCGGCGGCCCACGCGAGTCTTCGTGCGCCGCTCGGCCTGTGGCTCGTGGACATCGACGACTTCAAGCAGATCAACGACGTCTACGGCCATCAGCTCGGGGACGGCGTGCTGTCGGAAGCGGCGCGCCTCCTCGCGACGATCGACGACGCCCGGGCCTTCCGGCTCGGAGGCGACGAGTTCGCGTTGCTCGTCTCGGGAGACCGAGCAGGGGTCCGAGCTCGGCTCGAGGAGCTCTACCGGAGGTTCGCGGCTGCGAGCTTCCCGCACGAGAAGGCGGTCACGGTGAGCGTCGGCGTCGCATTCGCGCCCGAGCAGGCGTCGAGCGTCGACGAGCTCGAGCGAAAGGCCGACGGGGCGCTCTACTGGGCCAAGCACCACGGGAAGAACTGCTGGTGCGTCTACAGCCCCGACGTCGTCCGCCTGCACACGGTCGAGGAGCTCGAGCGCCAGGCCGAGCACCATGCGCGGCTCCGGGCTGCCGAGAACCTCGTTCGGGTCGTGGATGCCAAGGACGCGTACACCGGCGCGCACTCCGAGCGCGTTGCGCTTCTCGTCGAGGGCATCGCCCGCAGGCTCGGGCTCGGCGACGAGCTCGTCGAGCAGCTCAAGCTTGCGGGTCGCCTCCACGACCTCGGCAAGATCGCCATCTCCGACGGCGTACTCCAGAAGCCCGGACCACTCACCTCCGAGGAGGTGGAACGCGTCACGACCCACCCGCAGCTCGGCGCGTCGCTGCTCGACGGCATGGACATCCATCCCGTCGACGTTTGGATCCGGCACCACCACGAGCACTGGGACGGATCCGGGTACCCGGGCGGCCTGAGCGGCGAGGAGATTCCGCTCGGCTCGAGGGTGATCCTCGTCGCCGACGCCTACGACGCCATGACCTCCGAGCGCAGCTACAGCCCGGCGGCGAGCCCGCAGCGCGCGCTGGCCGAGCTCGAGAGGATGACCGGCGTCCAGTTCGACCCGGTTGTCGTCTCGGCCCTCGCCGCGTACGTCACGGAGCTGGGCGACCTCAGCGACCAGCCGCCGTCCGACTCGGTCGGGCTCCGCGTGGCCTGATCCGTGTCGCTCGCGCTTCCCGTCATCGCGGCCGTCGGCCTGGGCCTGCTCCTCGGCGGCCGGCTGGCCGCGCTCGCCGAGCTCCGCCTCCGCGCGTGGTGGCTCTTCCTCGCAGCGCTCGGCATCCAGCTGGTCGCGTTTCCGTTCGGCTTCATGCCGTGGCATGTGGATCCAGCCGTCGCGAGCGCGCTCTGGCTCGTGTCGTACGGGCTCCTGGTCGCCGGGGCGGTACTGAACCGCCGGATCCGGGGCGTCCTGTTCGTCGCGGTCGGCATGGGGGCGAACGTCGTCGCGATCGTTGCGAACGGCGGCACGATGCCCGTTCTCCCCGAGGCGATGCGCGCGGCCGGCGCGAGCTACGTGACGCGCAACAACAGCACGGCGGAGGCCGACCCGCGGCTGCCGTGGCTCGTCGACCGGTGGGCCGCGCCGGACTGGGTGCCGCTCGCGAACGTGTTCTCGGTCGGCGACGTCGTCATCGCGGTAGGGGCGGTCGTCCTCGTCCTCGGTGCTATGGGCGTCGGCGCGCGGGGGCGTCCGGCTGTGGCGCCGCAGCCGTAGGGGCGAGGCTTGCCTCGCCCTTGCCCTTCGCCGCGGCTCAGCCGCGCGCGTCCGCGTGCGCGTCGGCGGCGAGGCGGTCGCCGACGCTCGCGAGCACCTTGAGCGCGATCGACGGCATCGTCTCCACCACCCTGCGGAAGGAGCGGTCCGTCAGCACCAGCGCACGGACGTCGGAGGTCGCCGTGACCGTCGCCGTCCGCGGCACCTTCGTCAGCAGGGCGATCTCGCCGAACCAGTCGCCGCCACCGAGCTCGGCGAGCTTCTTCCCGTGCGCCTCGACTCGCACCTTGCCGTCGACGAGGACGAAGAACTCTCGCCCGGCCCGGCCTTCGCGCACGAGGACGTAGCCCTCCCGCAGGTCGACCTCGTCCGTCGAGGACGCAAGCTGGCGGAGCTCCGACTTCGAGCAGCCGGCGAAGAGCGGGACGGATTTCAGGAGGTCGACCTTCGCGTTGTGACCTAGGCGCATCGCGCGATCCTAATACGCACGGCCGCGCAGTGGAACCGCGCGCTGGACTTTCGGCCTGACGGGCGGATAGGCTGCACGTCGTTCTGGGGGAGAACGATCAAGGGGAAGGGAGACTGGGGATGCACCTGCGTTCATTGACCTCGCTCGGTCACCGCGCGGTCCGCGGCTGCGTACCAGACAACTGCGGTTTGAAGGAGCGAGCATGACTCAGCAACTACGCACCAGCCATCGCAAGCATCGGAAGGCGATCTGGGGGCTTGCAGCCGTCCTGGCCGTCGCGATCGCAGCGGTGGTCATCCCGATCGCGAGCGGCGCCGACGACAAGACGTACACGATTTCGGTGTCTCCCTCGAGCGTCTGCTCGTCGGCGACGGACGGCGGCGCGAGCACGGTCCTGACGCTGAAGAACACGGGTTCGCCGCAGAGCTTCAAGTCGGCGGAGGTCTACTTCCCGCCGAACACCGTCTTCCAGGTCACCGCTCCGGCGACCCTCCGGTCGAACACGACCAGTACGTCGTCGGGCGGCACGAAGGACATCGTCGCGTTCGAGCTTCTCAACGTGACCCCTGGGTCGTCCGTTCAGGTCACGGTGAAGTTCAAGGCGAACGCTCAGGTCAACGCTCAGGTGACAGCGGTCGTGAAGCAGTCCAACAGGTTCAACGACAGCGGGGGTAGCGCCAACCTGTTCGTCCTCGATCCGGCCCAGGGCACATTCCCGACGATGCGGGTGCTTCCGTGCCTCAGCGTGGCCGGCAGGGTGTACCACGACCGTAACCACGACAACGTGTTCACGACCGGGGAGGGCGCATTCGACGACAGCGACGTTCCCAAGGCGTGGACGGTGAAGCTCTTCGCCAAGGCCGTCGGTGCGCCGTCGTACCCGCCGGCCGCGTTCAGGACGCTGACGTCCTCGTCCTCGGACGGCACGTACACCTTCACCGAGGTTCCCTCCGGAAACGACTACAAGGTCTGCGTCGCGGCCGCCGGGCCGGACTCTGCGTCATTGTGGGGCCTGCAGAGTCCGACCGGGAACGCCCAGTGCGGGGCGCTCTCGACGGCGAGTGGCGCTTCGCCCACGTCGGCCGGGAACCTGCTTCCGAACCTGAGCGCGTCCGCCAGCGGTCAGGACTTCCTGGCCGTGCCTGTCACGGCTCCCTTTGGCGCGGGTGACACGGCGACGAAGGACGGGTACACGGTCGTGGCCGGCGCGAATCCGGGGAGCAAGCCGGACCAGAGCTACGTCCACGACACCTGGGTCGACTCGGACGGTCGGAGCAACTTCCGGTTCTCGCCGATAACGCCTTGCGGACCGCCGCAGGACTGCACGAAGAAGATCTTCCTCCTGGAGACGCTCACGAGCGACATCACGCTCGAGAGTCTCGGTGGTCGGCAGGCGTCCGTCCTCTACGACGACGTCGCTCCGTTCCTCGACTCGGAGCTCAAGCCGATGCCGTACTGCAACGTCGATCCTCGCCAGTCGGGAGGCGTGCTCGCGGAGACCGGCGTCCTGCCGGGCACGGACACCTCGTGCATCGTCTCCGGCAAGCAGACCGTCGTGACGGGCAGCAAGGTCCACGTCGAATACCTCGTCTACACGGCCTTCGACGGCGGCCGGCAGGTCGGCTAGGACATCTCGCCGAGGCGCTGGTCGAGGCGTTCCGCCTCGACCAGCGCCTCGTGCGCTTCCTCCGTGCGCCCCTCGGCGGAGGCGAGATCCGCGAGCTCGCGCAGCGTCTGCGCCTCCTCGTAGAGGAGGAGCTGGCGGCGCGCGATGTGGAGCGCCAGGTCGAGCTGCTCGGATGCGGACTCGAAGCTGCCCGTCTGGCGTAACGCAACGGCTCGTACCCGAGCCAGGTGGGCCGCGAGCGGCGACGACTCGAGCCCGAGCGTTCGCTCCGCGCTGTCGAGGATCTCGAGCGCACGGTGTCCCCCGTCGCGCCGTACGTGCGCTTCGGCGAGATAGATCGCAGCTTCGAGGCCGAAGGAGGCGGTCCCGACCGAGACCGCTTCGTCGACGACTGCGGTGAGGCTGTCGATCGCGGAGTCGACGTCGCCCCGGATGAGCGCCAGCCGCGCGAGCTGTGTCTCGGCGAAGATCGAGCCCGTCACGTGCTCGGCGGCGCGAAGCGTGTCTCTCGCCTCCTCGAGCGCGGCTTTCGCTTCGTCGAGCAGGCCGCGGCTGATCAGAACCTCGCCGAGGTTTGCACCGGCGAAGGCCGCCTGCGTCGAGTCGCCGAGGCGTTCGAGCTCGTCTCGGGAGTGCGTGTAGTAGGTCGTGGCGTCCCTCCAGCGGCCCTCCGCGTACGCCTGTACCCCGAGGTTCGACTCGATCACCGCTGCCCAGCGCGCTGCGCCGACCTCGCGGTAGATCGCGAGCGCCTTCACTTCGTGGATTGCCTTCTCCGGCTCGCCGAGGTCGAGGAATCCGCCGTCCAGAGCGGAGTAGGCGCGTGCGAGCGCACGACTCGGACCAAGAGGCTCGGCCAGGGCCACGACCCTGGTCGCTACCTCGATCGCCTCACGAGGCCGTCCTTGCATCAGATGGATCTGCGCCTGCAGAGCGAGAAGGTTGTTCACAGCTTGCTGTGCGGCGGGATCGTCCAGCGACGCAGCTTGGTTGACCCCAGCAGTCGTGTTTCGAAGCGCGGTGCTGTACGAGCCAAGGCGCGTCCAAGCGAGAGCTCGTGCTTCGTACATCTCGGCTGCCGCGACCGGATCGTCCTTCAGTAGCCTCGTCGCCGCCTTGAGCGCGTCTATCGCTCCGCGGTAGTTTCCCGCGGCTTCGCGAACCTCTCCGAGCGAGCGCCACGTCCGCGAGAGCTCGACGTCGTCGCCGGTTTCGTCGCGCGAATACGCGTCGATCGCCCGCTCGTAGAATCGCGCCGCGTCGACGTTCGCATAGACCTCCCGCGCCAGGTCCCCGGCGAGGCTCGAGTACGTCCACGCTTCTTTCCAGCGGGCAGCGTTGAAGTAATGCAGCGACAGCAGTTCTGCCGCCACCTCGGGCCGGTCGCCGTGGCGTCGCTCGATGACTTCCGCGATGCGGCCGTGGAGCTCGCGGCGTCTCCTGTACGAGAGCCCCTCGTACGCCGCATCGCGAATGAGGGCGTGGCGGAAGCGAAATGCACCGGGCACGTCGGGGTCGCGCTCGACGAACTCGCCGAGCCGGTCCCAGACATCGGAGCCTGCCGCTACGAGCGGATCGCCCTCGAGGACGTCGAGGATGAGCGCCCCGGAGAACGACACTCCGAGCACGGACGCCCACCGCAGCAGCGCACGATCGCCGGGCGCCAGCTGGTCGATCCGCGTGGCGACGAGCGCCTCGACGGTCTCCGGCAGCTCCTCGGCCTCGTCCTTGTGCTCGCCCGCGCTGGCCAACCGCTGGAGGAAGAGCGGGTTCCCGGCGCCCCGCTTCATGAGCGTCGCGAGTTGCTCCTCGCTGAGGCGACGGTCACCTGCCGCAGCCACCGCAAGGGCCTTCGCGTCCTCCGCGGGCAGCGGCTCGAGCCGCAAGGTGAGAGCAGGGAGCGGCGGTGTGCCCTCGGCGGCGGCGAACCCACCTTCGATGGGGCGCCTTGTCGTGCACGCGAGCCACGGGTTCGTGGCCAGCTGCGTCCCGAGGTAGCGGAGGAGCTCGGACGAAGCGTCGTCCATCCAGTGGACGTCGTCGAAGACGAGCAGTGTCGGTGAGGCGAGCAGGTGACCGAGGAGCGTTCCCATGACTCCGTGGAGTCGAGCGCGCCAGAACGCCGGGTCGAGGTCGTCGACCTCGGGCGTCGACTTCACCTCGACGTCGAGGGGCGCAGCGAGCAGGGGCGCCCAGGGGACCAGCTCCTCGTCGACTGCCTCGAGCCGGTCGGCAAGAACGGCCTGGTTGTGCTCGCCGCCGCCGTTCAGCTCCACGTCGAGCAACGTGCGAAGCAAGGGCCGAAACGGGTAGTACGGCGTGGACGCTTCGTACTGCTCGCAGCGGAGCGAAATCTGGCGCATGTCGGCGCAGTTCGCCCGCAGCTCGCCGGCGAGCCGTGACTTCCCGATGCCGGGCTCCCCGACGAGCTCCACCAGCGTTCCGAAGCCCATCCGGACCGGCGCGACCGAGGCGGCGAGGACAGCACGTTCGCGCTCGCGATCGACGAAAGGCAGCTCCGCCTCCACTTGGCGTTGGCTCGTTTGCGTGGAGTCCTCCTGGGGCAGGCCGCCCAGCACCACCGCGTGCACCGGCTCGCTCTTCCCTTTCAGTTGGAGGGGCTCGAGCTCCGTTGCCGCGAAGCGAGCGCCGCCGCGGGCAAATGCCGCCGACGAGACCCAGATCTCGTCCTCGCCGGCACGAGCCATGAGGCGAGCAGCAAGCGCCGCCGTGTCACCGAGCACGGTGTACGTCCTCCGGTACGACGCGCCGACCTGGCCCGTGAAGACTCGGCCCTGGCTCACTCCGATCTGCAGAGGAAGGGGAACGCCGGCGTCCATCACGGCGCGCACGGTGCGCAGCATCCGCTCCTCGTCGTCGCCGAATGTCTGGGGCGCCCCCGAGACCAGAACGATCCGTCCGCCGTCGACGTCGACGTCGCTCTCGAGGAACGTCACCTGGTGCTCGTCTGCGGCGGCCTGGACGGTCCGTGCGACCGCGTCGAGCGCCGCGGCTGCAGCCTCGGGCCCCTCGGTGGCGATCACCTCGTCGATTCCGCCGTACCGAACGAATCCGATCGCCGCGTGTCTGTGCTCCCCCTCGAGCGGCCCGACCTCGAGCAGCTGGCGGCGCAAGGGTGCGGGGACCGCGACCTCGATCGGGAGCCCTTGGACGTCCGGCAGCGGCACGAGCTCTCCCCGTATGTCCGGCGTCCCTCGCAGGAGTCGACCGGGCCCCTTTTCCGCGCCGAGGGTGTCGGGGTGGAGCAGCATGGCCGTCTCCGGGCTCAGCAAGATCTCGCCCGCCTCGGATGCGGCCTCCATCTCGACCGTCCGGCTCGCGGCGGGGCCGGCGACGAGAAGCTCGCGGTGCGACTCCCCGACGAGGAAGAAGTGGAAGCGGCCCGAGTGGAGGCCGGCGTGCATTTTCAGCTGGACGGCGCCGACCGAGGTACGAGGGCGACCGATCGCACGGAGCGTGCGGCGCATCTCGAATGCCGCCCGTGCCGCCCGCGGTGCGTGATCCTCATCGTCGTAGAGCAGCAGGAGCGCGTCACCGCCGAACTTCAGCAACCCGCCGCCCTCGGCGTACGCCACGTCGAGAAGCGCCTCGAAGGTCGCGTTCATCACGTCGGTGACTTCCTCTGCACCTACTCGTCCCTGGCTCGACAGGCGTTCCGACATGGCGGTGAAGCCCGAGATGTCGATGAACGCCAGGGTCCCGTCGAGCTCGAGCCAGCGCAGCTCCGGGCTGTCCCGGAGCCACTCCAGAGTCAGCCGCGGAACGAACGGGACGAGGTCGTCCGCAGCTCGTGAGGGCGCATCCGCCGAAGGTGTGGCCATCGCGTGATTCTGACCTGCCCGCGCGAGGAGGCAAAGGCCAGGCCTCTCGAGCCCATGGTTTGCCGGCGCCGTGGGTGCCGTGTCCCTCATCGAAGGTTTACGGACCCTCAACGAAATCCCCCCAGAAAGGGGACGACCGATACGTCTCAGTGGACGAATAGCGAGTGAGTCAAATCACCCACTGCGGAAGGGCGGCGGAAATGTCTGCGGCAGAACTCGAGATGACCTACGTGACGGAGTCGGATCGCGTCGAGCACTGGCGCCACGAGGAGCTCGCCCGCGCCGGCTACGACGCGGAGAGCGCCTTCGTTCTTGCAGCCAGCCACGACGTGGACCTCCACGAGGCGGTGAACCTCCTCAAGCGCGGCTGCACGGTGGATCTCGCTCTCCAGATCCTGCTCTAGCCACGGCACGGCCCTCCTCGGCCGTGCCACTCGTTCCTCCCCCAGCGGCGCCCGGTGAACCCGGGCGCCGTCTCTTTCCGGGGCCGTGGCGAGGGTTCCTCGTACCCCGGCTTCGCGGCATCGGCAGAATGGGCGCCGATGTCGGCCCACCCATACCTCGCTTCGATCCCGTCGCCCAGCTCCAGCACGCTCGAGCTCGGGCCGTTCTCGATCCACTTCTACGGGCTGACGCTCCTCGTCGCGATCATCGCGGCGGTCGTCATCACCGGGATCCGCTGGACGCGGCGCGGCGGCGACTGGGACCTCATCTTCCGGCTCGCGGTCTGGGGGGTCGCGTCCGGGATCGTCGGCGCACGCCTGTACCACGTGATCACGAGCTGGGACGAGCTGCCCGACGAGTGGTGGGGGCCGTTCGCGATCTGGAAGGGCGGGCTCGGAGTCTGGGGCGGGATCGGGCTGGGAGTCATCGTCGGCGCGATCGTCGCGAAGCGGTCCGGCGCGAGCGTGTCCGCGCTCCTCGACTGCGTCGCGCCCGCGCTTCTCGTCGCGCAGGGGATCGGCCGCTTCGGGAACTGGTGGAACCAGGAGCTCTTCGGCGGCCCGACCGATCTTCCGTGGGGCCTCGAGATCTCGGCAGACAACCGGCCGATCGAGCACATCGAGAGCGAGACGTTCCATCCGACGTTCCTGTACGAGGCCCTCTGGTGCTTCGCCGCGGCCGGCGTCCTGCTTCTCGTCGAGCGGCGCTTCAAGCTCCGGCCCGGCAACCTCTTCGCGCTCTACGTCTTCCTGTACAGCATCGGCAGGGTGTGGATCGAGACGCTTCGCGTCGATCCGTCCCACGAGCTCGCAGGCGTGCGGCTGAACGTCTGGGTCGCCGGCTTCGCCATCCTCGCCTCCGGAGCGTTCTTCGTCTGGTGGCAGCGGAGGTGGGGGCGCCCGGGGCGCGGGCAGAGCGTCACGCCGCCGAAGCCCGAGAAGATGGCCGTTCCGAAGGAGCGCGTCAGACCGCAGGGGTAGCGGCGGAGCGCTGACGGGGACCCCTCCGGGCTGCAGCGGTGTAACTGCCGTAGTCGACGAAGGAGGAGCCTCATGCGTCACGTCATCGCGCTGTCCGTGCTCGCGGCTACGCTCGCATTGGTGGGAACGGCATCCGCCGGAGGCTGGGCGACGGTGGGGGTGAGCTCGCTTCCGGCAGGTGTGGGGCCGGGCGACCCCTGGCAGCCCGAGATCACGATCCTCCAGCACGGGATCACGCCGCTCGCGGGCCTGACGCCGGTCGTCGTGATCCGCGAGGCCGGGAGCGGTGCCACCCAGGAGTTCATCGCGACCGAGACGTCTCAGGTCGGGATCTACGAGGCCGAGGTCGTGTTCCCCTCCGCCGGTGAGTGGAACGTCGTCGTGGAGAGCGGCTTCGGCGACTCGCGCCTGACCTTCGGGCCCGAGACCATCGCGGACACGCCGGGCGGAGTCATCGGGACCGGCTCCTTCCCGGTACTCCCGTTGGCCGTCGCAGCGCTTCTCATTGCGTTGCTCGTGGCGGCGACGCTCGGCCTGCGGCGGCGCTGGCGGCCGACCGCGGTTCCGCGCTAGCGCAGACGGCCTCCACCGCCCTGGAACCGCCGCCGTTCCGGCGGTGTAGAACAGGGCGGTGGAGGGCCGGCCGCCGACCGACGTCGCGCTCGCGGAGCGTGCGAGAGATGGAGACGAACGCGCCTTCGAGGAGCTGATGCGCACGTACCAGGCACTCGCGTTTCGCACCGCCTATCTCCTGACCGGCTCTGCCGCGGATGCGGAGGACGCGGTGCAGACGGCGTTCGTCAAGGCCTGGCGGGCGCTGCCGCGCTTCCGTCGCGGGTCGCCCTTCAAACCGTGGCTCCTCCGCATCGTCGCGAACGAGGCCCACAACCGCCGCCGCGCGGAGCGGCGGCGGGTCGAGCTGCGGCTCCGCGCGACCGCGGCCCATCCTTCGGAGGACGCGGCCCCGTCGCCGGAGGGGGCCGCGCTCGGGCGGGAGCGGCGTGAGGAGCTCCTCGGCGCCCTCGAGGCTCTCGGCGAGCGCGATCGCGACGTGCTCACCTGCCGGTACTTCCTCGAGCTCTCCGAGGAGGAGACGGCCGTCGTCCTCGGCGTTCGCCGCGGCACCGTGAAGTCGCGCACCGCGCGCGCCCTCGAGCGGTTGCGGGAGGGGGTGCACGAATGAACGAGCTCGAGCAGGCGCTGCGTGCGCTCGGCCGCGACCTCGAGGTTCCGGCGGCTCCCGACGTCGTTCCGGCCGTGCTCGCGCGGATCGAGCCGCGGCGCCATCCCGCATGGGGGCGCGACCGGCGCGTCGTGCTCGCGGTCGCGATCGCTCTGCTGGCCACGCTCGCGGCGACACTCGCCGTTCCGGAAGCTCGCTCGGCCCTCTTCCGCGTCCTCCACCTCGGAGGCGAGCAGATCGAGCTCGTCGAGGAGCTCCCTCCGGCGGCTGGCGGGCTCGACGAGTCGACTCTCGGAGAGCCGGTGACGCTCGAGGAGGCGGGCCGACGCGCCGGGTTCCGCCTGCGCGAGCTCGACGAGCAGCCCGATCGCGTGTACCTCCTCGGCGAGCGACCGGTCGTCTGGTTCGCGTACGGGCCGCCGGGAGAGGTGCGGCTGCTCGTCTCGCAGGCTCCGGGGCTGACCGTGGATAGCGGGCTGATCGCGAAGAAGCTCGTCGGCCCTGACACGGCGCTCGAGGAGACTCAGGTGGACGGCTCGCCGGCGTTCTTCCTGAGCGGCTCGCCGCACGTCGTCCTCCTGCTGGACGAGTTCAGGGCAACGTGCTCGAGGATACGACGAGTCTCGCCGGCAATGTGCTCATCTGGCAGGACGACGACATCGCGTTCCGGCTCGAGGGAGACTTCTCGAAGGAGGAGGCCGTCGAGCTCGCCGAGTCGCTTCGCTAGGCGCCGGACTCATCCGGCCTCGTGGCTAGCCTCCGCGTGTGCAGCCGACCCTCGTGCGGGAGCTCGAGCTCGATCTCGACGCCTTCGAAGGCCCGTTCGACCTCCTCCTGACCCTGCTCCTGAAGGAAGCGCTGGAGCCGCGCGAGGTCGACGTCGCGGGGATCGTGCTCGCATTTCTCGACCGACTTGCCGAGCGCGACGAGATCGATCTCGACGCCTGCGGAGAGTTCCTCGTGCTCATCTCGGCGCTCCTCGAGCTGAAGGCACGCGGTCTCTTCCCGGACGAGGCCGCCGAGCTCGAGGCGCTCGCTCCGGAAGAGGCCGCCGAGGAGCTCGCGCGCCGACTCGCCGAGTACCGGCGCATGAAGGAGGCGGCGGTGTGGCTGCTCGAGCGGCTGACGACGGAGAGCGATCGCTGGTTCCGTCTCGGGCCTGCGCCGCTCGCACCCCGGCTCGAGCGGCGGCTCGCGCCGCAGGACGCCGTTGCGCTCGCAGACGCGCTGCGAGGGTTGGCGGCGCCTCCGCCGAACGTCTCCCTGAGCCATATGGCCCTTCGCTTTCCGCCCGTCTCCCAGTTCCTGGAGCGCTTTCGCGCGGTGCTCGCCCGGCGTCGGCTGTTCGACTTCGACGCCGAGGTGACGGGCCTCTCGCGGGTGGAGCAGGCGGTCGCGTTCCTCGCGCTGCTCGAGCTGCGCAAGTCGGGCGAGGTCGCGCTCAGCCAGGCCGCCCCCTTCGCTCCCATTCGCGTCTCGAGAGCCGACGAGGAAAGGACTCACTCGTGGACAGCCCGCTCCGCCTGATCGCAGCCAGCCCGGTCGACCGCCTCGCCCAGACCGTCGAGGCCCTCCTCGTCGTCGCCTCGACGCCGCTCTCGGTCGCCGACCTCGCGGACGCGGCCGAGGACGATCCCGGGCGGGTCGAGACCGCGCTCGGCCTTCTCGGAGAGCGGTACCGGGAGGGAAGGAGCGGGATCGTGCTCGAGCACGTCGCCGGCGGCTATGCGTTCCGCGCCTCGCGAGACGCCGCCGACGCGTGCGCCCGGCTGTTCGAGCGCCCGGTCGAGCGTGGGCTCTCGCAGGCTGCGCTCGAAACCCTCGCGATCGTCGCGTACCTCGGCCCATGCTCGCGCCCCGAGATCGCGCGCATCCGTGGCGTCGCTGCCGACTCTGCCGTCGCGAGCCTCGTCGAGCGCGGCCTCATCGCCGAGTCTGGACGCGACCGGGAGCATGGTTCTCTCGGCGGTGCGATCCGCTATCGGACGACGCCGCTCTTCGAGCGCGTCTTCGCCCTCGAGAGCCTCGCCGCGCTCCCACGACTGGACGATCTCGGCGACACGACCGAGGAGCTCCGCGACCGCCTGGTCGAGGTCGCGTCCGCGCGCGCGTCGTAGCCCTCCGCGTCCGAAGCGAGCCATGCCCCGTTCGGACGAGGCCGGATAACCCTCGGTGTCAGACACCCGAGTGCGGACGTGTGGCCCGGTGCGGCTCTTAACAATCGGTGTCTGACACCGAGTGTTAAGGAGCGGCACGCGGCGGCCTTGTCTCCGCCGGACGTCGGTCTCGAGTGCTCAGATCTGCCAGGCGCCGTTTCGCAGGAGCGGCACGGTGTCGCCCTCGCGCGTGATTCCGTCGACGTCGAGCTCGGGGCTCCCGATCATGAAGTCGATGTGCACCCGGCTCCGGTTCACGCGCGCACGATCCACCTCATCCTCGACCGGGGACTCGTACCCGTGCCCGAGCGCGATGTGGGAGGCGGCGTTCTCGTCGATCAGCGTGTCGAGGAAGACCGTCTCGAGCGGGCCGATGCGGCCCTGGCCGTCCACGAGCGCGAGCTCGCCGAGGCGGCTCGCCCCGTCGTCCTTCGACGCCGCAGCACGAAGCGCCTCGGCGCCGTCGTCCGCGTCGATCTTGACGGCCCGCCCGCCCTCGAACTCGACCCGGATGCCCTCGACGATCGTCCCGTACAGGTCGAGGGGCATCGTCGCGCTGACGTGGCCGTCGACGCGCTCGGGATCAGGCGTCGTGAAGAGCTCCTCGGTCGGGATGTTCGGGTAGTGGCGGAGGCCGTCCACCGTCTCGAAGTCGCCGGCCTGCCAGGCCGAGGACGGGAGCAGGCCAACCGTGAGGTCCGTGCCCGGTCCGTGCAGGCGGATGGCATCGAAGTGTCGCTCGGTGATCCTGCCCGCGTTCGCCTTCAGCTCCTCGATCCGCTCTGCCCAGGCCGCCGTCGGATCGTCCGCATCGAGCCGGCAGATGTGGGCGACCGCCTCCCAGAGCTTCTCGAGGGCCTCGTCGCTCTCGAGGTCCGGGTACACGGCTTCCGCCCACGACGGAGTCGGGGCGGGGACGATCGTCCAGTTCGTCGTGCGCTTGTTGACGACCTCGCCCGACTCCGGGAGGTACGGCAGGGAATCACGTCCTGCGCGGCCCGCGTCGAGGCCGGCGAGCGCGCGCGGCGCATGCGGGCCCGAGAGCGTGATGCGCGCGGCGTGCTCGTCGGAGAGGTAGTGCAGGCGGTCGAGAAGCCACGGCGGGACGAACTCGAGGGTGTCCTCGTCCGCATGTGCGATTCGCTCCCGCTTCAGCCACTGGTCGAAGTAGAGGACGTCCACGTAGCGGGCGCCGCGGAGGTACGCGGCGTGCGCCACGCGGCGTGTGAGCGCTTCCTTCCCGATGTAGCTCGTCACGGCGACGTACTGGCCCTCCTGCACGTTCGCGCCGAACACGGCGAGCTCCGCGAGGCCGTCCAGCCACGTGTCGGTGCGCTGCTCCAGGCCGCTGGTCACTCGCGCACCCTAACCGGGCCACAATGCGCCGGTGCGTCTGAACGCGTACCTCGCGCGCGCCGGGGTCGCCTCGAGGCGGCGAGCCGACGAGCTGATCGTCGCAGGGCGCGTCGTCGTGAACGGCGAGCCCGGCGAGCTGCACACGCGCGTACGCTCCGGTGACGTCGTCGAGGTCGACGGAAGCCGCGTCGCTGCGCAGGAGCTCGCACACGTCCTCCTGCACAAGCCTCCCGGCGTCGTCACGACGGCGAGCGACCCGCATCGCCGTCCGACCGTCGTCGACCTGGTCGCGCATCGTGCCCGCATCGTCCCGGTCGGCCGCCTGGACGCGGACACGACCGGTGTCCTCCTGCTCACGAACGACGGCCCGCTCGCACACCGGCTCGCGCATCCGCGCTACGGCGTCGCGAAGGTCTACGAGGCGACGGTCGAGGGCGCTCCCGGCGACGAGGCGCTCGCCGCGCTGCGGGACGGCATCCAGCTCGAGGACGGGAAGACGGCCCCGGCGGAGGTGCAGGTCCTGAGGACGGGAGCGACCTCCACGGTCCTCGAGCTGACCCTGCACGAGGGCCGCAAGCACCAGGTGAAGCGGATGTGCGCGGCGGTCGGCCATCCCGTGCTGCGGCTCCATCGCAGCCGGTACGCCGGGCTCGAGCTCGGCGAGCTCGAGCCGGGGGAGTGGCGCGAGCTCACGCCGACGGAGGTCGACGAGCTGCGCGAGCTGGCCGCGCGTCGCCCGTAGGGCGAGAGATATCTCGCCCCTACGAGAGCCGGACGAAGCCCATGCGCTCGTACATCGCCGCCAGCGTCGGCGCCGAAGCGACGCGCGCCTTCTCTGCACCGGCCGCGAGCAGGCGCCGCAACTGCCCTTCGTCGGCGCGAAGCTCGCGGTACCGCTCCTGGATGGGCGCGAGCAGCGTCACGACCGCCTCGCCGACGTCCTCCTTGAAGGACCCATAGCCCGCGCCGTCGTAGCGCGGCTCGATCGAGCTCACCGGCTCGCCGGTCGCCACCGACATGATCTCGAGAAGGTTCGAGATCCCCGGCTTCTCGCCCGGGTCGTGGCGCACCTCGCGGCCGGAGTCCGTGACGGCCGTCTTGAACTTGCTCCGGATGACATCGGGCTCGTCCACGATCCGGACGACGCCCTGCGGGTTGCCCGCCGACGTGGACATGAGCCGGTCGGGCTGCTGGAGGTTCTTGACGCGGGCTCCCTCCTCGGGGTACACGCCCTGCGGGACGGTGAACGTCTCGCCGTAGCGGCCGTTGAACCGCTCCGCGATGTCGCGGGTCAGCTCGAGGTGCTGGCGCTGGTCGTCGCCGATCGGGACGATGGTCGTCTGGTAGAGCAGGATGTCGCCGGCCATCAGGACCGGGTAGCCGAAGAGCCCAGCCGACACGAAGTCCTGATCCGCGGACTTGTCCTTGAACTGCGTCATGCGCCGCAACTCCCCGAAGCTCGAGACGGACGAGAGCAGCCACGCCGCCTCCGCGTGCGCCGTGACGTGGCTCTGCGCGAATACGACCGATCGCTCCGGATCGATGCCCGTCGCGAAGAGCATGGCGGCGCCCGAGAGCGTCGCCTCGTGCAGCCCTGCGGGCTCGTACGCCGTCGTGATCGAGTGCAGGTCGACGATGCAGAAGAACGCCTCGCCGCCGGCCTCGAGCTGGTCCTGTGTCGCCCGGTACTGGCGGTAGCCGCCGCTGTAGTTGCCGAGCGTCTTCTCGCCGGAGGCTCGGATGCCGGAGAAGATCCGCATCGAGGGATTGTCCCTGAACGGGCCGGCGTCCGGACGCCACTAGACTCACCTCGCATGCGCGTCGAGCCCGTGGCGGCCCTCGCGGGGCACGTGGCCGTCCCCGGGGACAAGTCGATCTCGCACCGGGCGGTCCTCGTCGGCGCGATCTGCGACGGCCCGACTGCGGTGACCGGCTTCGGGCGCTCGGCGGACACGGAGGCCACGATCGCGGCGGTGCGAGCGCTCGGTGCCGAGGTCGTCGAGGAGGACGTCGACACGCTGACCGTGCACGGCGTCGGCCTTCGCGGCCTGCGCGAGCCCGCCGCGGCGCTCGACTGCGGGAACGCGGGGACGCTCATGCGCCTGCTCCCCGGGATCCTCGCGGGCCAGACGGGACGCTTCGAGCTGGTCGGCGACGAGTCGCTCTCGGCCCGCCCGATGGAGCGCGTCGCCGATCCCTTGCGGCGGATGGGCGCGAGCTTCGAGACCACCGACGGCCACGCGCCGATCGTCGTCACCGGCGCCAGGCTCGCGCCGATCGACTACGAGCTGCCGGTCGCCTCGGCCCAGGTGAAGTCGGCCGTGCTCCTCGCGGGCCTCTACGCCGAGGGGGCGGAGACGACCGTCGTCGAGCCGCTGCCGTCACGCGACCACACCGAGCGCATGCTCGAGCGCGCGGGCGCACGCATCGAGCGCCGCCCGAAGAGCGTGTCCGTCAGGGCCGCGGAGCGTCTCGAGCTGGGCTCGGTCGAGGTACCGGGAGACTTCTCGTCGGCGGCTCCGCTGCTCGTCGCGGCGGCGATCGTCCCGGGCTCAGACGTCACGGTGCACGGCGTGGGGCTCAACCCGGGTCGCATCGGGTTGCTGGACGTCCTCGAGCGAATGGGCGCGCGAGTCGCCGTGTACAACCGCCGTTCCATAGGCGGCGAGCCGGGCGGCGACGTCCAGGTGCAGGCGTCCGAGCTCGTCGGAGCCCGGGTGTCTGCGGCGGAGGTGCCGACGCTCGTGGACGAGCTCCCGCTGTTCGCGGTGGCCGCGAGCCACGCCCGCGGCGAGAGCTTCGTCAACGGCGCCGCCGAGCTGCGGGTCAAGGAGTCCGACCGGATCGAGACGGTCGTCGAGGAGCTACGGAGGATCGGGGCGCACATTCGCGCCACGCCCGACGGGTTCCGGATCAAGGGCGTCCCGATGCGGCTGCGAGGCGGTGCCGTGGACACGCACGGCGACCACCGGCTCGCGATGCTCGGAGCAGTTGCGGGCATCGCCTCGCGCGAGGGCGTCGAGCTCACCGGTGCGGAGGCGATCGAGACGAGCTTTCCGGGCTTCTACGACGTGCTCGCGCAGCTGAGCGTCGTCGGCGGGATAGAAATCGCGCCATGATCGTCGCCATCGACGGCCCCGCAGGATCCGGCAAGAGCACGGTCGCGGCGACCCTGGCCAGGCGGCTCGGGTTCCGCTACCTCGACACCGGCGCGATGTACCGCGCCCTCACGTGGCTCGCGCTGCGCGAGGGTGTCGAGCTCGACGACGGCGGCTCGCTCGCGGCGCTCGCGCGCGAGCACGAGGTCTCATTTGGCCCGGACGGCGCGGTTGAGATCGACGGGACGGACGTGGCGCACGCGATCCGAGCCGCCGAGATCGACCGGCACGTGCCGACGGTCGCACGACATCCCGAGGTGCGTGAGGTGATGCGCGAGCGCCAGCGCGCCCTCGGCGACATGGGTGACGCGGTCATCGAGGGGCGCGACATCGGCGCCGTCGTCGCGCCGCACGCGGAGGTCAAGGTGTTCCTCGTCGCCGCGGAGTCGGAGCGGGCACGCAGGCGGACGGCCGATCGGCCCGGCGTCGAGGCGGACCGGCTCGCGGAGGATCTCCGCGACCGCGACGAGCGCGACGCGGTCAATACGCAGCCGGCCGACGACGCCGTCAGGCTCGACACGACCGAGCTCTCGGTGGACGAGGTCGTCGAGCGGATCGCCGAACTCGTCGCGGAGGCCGGCCGGTGAACCGGACCGGGAGCGTCTGGGCTGTCGGCCGGCTGACGATCCAGCCCGCCGTGATCGCGCTGAGCCGCCTGCGCGTCTACGGCAAGGACCGCGTCCCGATGACCGGCGGGATCGTCCTCGCGGCGAACCACTTCAGCTGGATCGACCCGCCTGCGCTCGGAGCAGCCAGCCCGAGGCTCGTCTACTTCATGGCGAAGGTCGAGGCGCATCGGGTGCCGGGCCTCGGCCAGCTCCTGCGCTCGTTCGGCGCCTTCCCCGTGCGCCGCGGCGAGTCCGACCGCGAGGCGGTGCGTACGATGCGCCAGATCGTGAGTGACGGCAACGCCCTCGGCATGTTCGTCGAGGGGACTCGGCAGAAGAGCGGCGTGCCGGGCAAGGCGCACCCGGGCGCCGCGATGGTTGCACTCAACGAGTCCGTGCCGATCGTCCCGGCGGCGATCCACGGCAGCCAGGACTGGCGCCTCGGCAACTTCGCGCCCGTGTCGCTCGCCTGGGGCGAGCCGATGCGCTTCGACGGCCTCCCGAAGGGCGGTCGCGGCTACAAGGAAGCGTCCATCGAGGTCGAGCGGAAGATCCACGAGCTCTGGGAGTGGCTCGTCGACCTCCATGCCGCCGGTCGCCCGCGCGAAGCGACGCCACCGCGATGAGGCGGCGTCGGACACCCGAGGCCGAGGGCGAGTCGGGATCCGAGCCGCTCGACGCCGGCGAGCTCGCGGGGACGGTCGCGATCGTCGGCTTCCCGAACGTCGGCAAGTCGACACTGATCAACCGGCTGACGGAGACTCGAACCGCGGTCGTCCACGAGACCCCAGGCGTTACGCGCGACCGCAAGGAGCTGCTCGCGGACTGGGCCGGTACTCGCTTCCGCCTCATCGACACGGGCGGCGTCGACCGCGAGGGCACGGGCCCGTTCGACCGGCAGATCGCAGAGCAGGCGAAGGCCGCGATCGCCGAGGCCGACCTCGTGCTGTTCGTCGTCGACGCCCGGGCGGGCGTGACCCCCGGCGACGAGGAGCTCGCCGAGATCCTCCGCGCCTCGCGGAAGCCGGTGCTCGTCCTCGCGAACAAGCTCGACGACCCGCGGCGGGACGACGAGGCGCTCGAGTTCCACCGCTTCGGTCTCGGCGACCCGATTCCGCTCTCCGCGATCCACGGGCACGGAACAGGTGACCTCCTGGACGAGATCGTCAGGCGCCTTCCGGGCGGCGGCGAGCGACCGGTCGGGGAGGAGGCGATCAAGGTCGCGATCCTCGGGCGGCCGAACGTGGGGAAGTCGTCGCTCCTGAACGCGCTGCTCGGGCAAGAGCGCGTGATCGTGTCCGAGGTGCCGGGCACCACCCGGGACTCGATCGACACCGTTCTCGAGCGAGGCGAGACGACCTTCGTGCTCGTGGACACGGCGGGGCTCAGGCGGAAGCGCCGGCAGCGTCAGGGGATCGAGTACTACTCGGAGCTCCGGGCGCTCGAGGCGGCCGAGCGCGCTGACGTCGCGCTCGTCCTCGTCGATGCGAGCGAGGGCGTCGTCGACCAGGACCTCGCGGTCGCCGACGTCGCGCGGAAGGCCGCGTGCGCGACCGCGGTCGTCCTCTCGAAGTGGGACGTGACCGAGGTTCGGATCGAGGACGTGAAGCCGCGCCTCGAGTCGAAGCTCCGCCAGCGCCCGCCCGTGATCGCGATCTCGGCGAAGACGGGCCGTGGGCTAGAGCGCCTGCTCGACCTCGTCGAGGACCTCTTTGCCCGATACGCCGCACGGATCCCGACGCCGGAGCTCAACCGTGCGCTCCAGGAGCTCCGCGAGCAACGCCAGCCTCCAGGACGCCGCGGTCGGCGCCTCAACCTCCTCTACGGCACGCAGATCTCCACCCGGCCGCCGCGCCTGCGCGTGTACGTGAACGACCGCGGGCTCGTGACCCGCGACTACGGCTACTGGGTCGAGAACGAGCTCCGGCGACGCTTTAGGCTCGACGGCGTGCCCGTCTCGATCGACTTCGCCACCTCCGAATGAGGGCGATCGTCGTCGGCGCGGGCTCGTGGGGCTCGGCGTTCGCGGCGGTGCTGCGGGACCGGGGGCACGAGGTGACGCTGGCGGCGCGCGACCCCGAGCAAGTCGAGGCGATCCGTGCAACCGGGCGGAACCCGCGCTACGTGCCGACCGCCGATCTCAGCGGAATCGGGACGGCCACGATCGACGACGCCCCGTTCGACGACACGGAGCTCGTGGTCGTCGCGGTGCCGAGCGCGGTGTACCGCGACGTCGTGAGCCGGCTTCCGGGGGCGGCGCCGGTCCTCAGCCTCACCAAGGGGCTCGACCCGGGCACCGGAGCGCGTCTGTCGACCCTCGTCCACGGCCGCCCGGTCGCCGTCCTCTCGGGGCCGAACATCGCCGAGGAGATCGTGCGCGGGCTCCCCGCCGCAGCCGTCGTCGCGAGCGACGACCTCGAGCTCACGGTCCGTCTCCAGGTAGCTATCAACTCGGCGATCTTCCGCGTGTACGTGAACGAGGACATCGCGGGCGTGGAGCTGTGCGCCGCGGCGAAGAACGTCATCGCGCTCGCCGCCGGCGGTGCCGACGGTCTCGGGCTCGGCGACAACGCGAAGGCCGCGCTCGTCTCGAGGGGTCTCGCCGAGATGCGGCGGCTCGCGGAGGCGGCCGGCGCGCGGCCGGACACGTTTGCCGGGCTCGCGGGCATGGGCGACCTCATGGTCACGTGCTGGGCGCCGACGGGGCGGAACCGCCGCGCCGGCGAGCTCATTGCGCGGGGCAGTACGCCCGAGGACGCGGTCGCGCAGATCGGCATGGTCGTCGAGGGCCTGACCACGGCCCCGGTCCTGCGCGATCTCTCCCACCGCCTCGACATCGAGCTGCCCATCACCGACGGTGTCTGTGCCGTGCTCGGCGGCGAGACGCTGACCCACCTCGTCGAGCAGCTGATGACGCGGCAGCCCACGACCGAGTAGGTCGGCAGCGCCCCCAGGTAGCCTTCGCGGCCAATGGCGGCGCGCACGTTCTCGTTCACGTCGGAGTCGGTCACCGAGGGGCACCCGGACAAGGTCGCCGACCAGATCTCCGACGCCGTCCTCGACGCCGTCCTCACGGACGACAAGCAGGGCCGCGTGGCCTGCGAGACGCTCGTCACCACGGGCCTCGTCGTCGTCGCCGGCGAGATCACGACCGAGATCTACATCGACGTGCGCACGCTCGTGCGGGAGACGATCTCGGGAATCGGCTACACGCGCGCGAAGTACGGCTTCGATGCCGAGACGTGCGGCGTCATCGTCGCCATCGACGGCCAGTCGCCGGACATCGCGCAGGGCGTGGACGAGTCGTACGAGGCGCAGCACGGCGACACCGATCCGCTGGACCTGCTCGGCGCGGGCGACCAGGGGATGATGTTCGGGTACGCGACGCGCGAGACCGAGGCGCTCATGCCGCTACCGATCACGCTCGCGCACCTGCTCGCCAGGCGCCTCGCGGAGGTGCGCAAGGCGGACGTCCTCCCGTACCTGCGACCCGACGGCAAGACGCAGGCCACGGTGCGCTACGAGGTGGACGAGCACGGGATCCAGCGGCCGGTCGAGATCGAACGCCTGCTCATCTCGACGCAGCACCGCGACGGCCTCGACATCGAGACGCTCATGAAGCCCGACCTCCTCGAGCACGTCGTCGAGCCGATCCTGCACTCCGAGTTTCGCGGCCTGTTCGACCCGGCGCGGCTGGGCGCGAAGGACTTCCTGTACGTGAACCCGACCGGCAAGTTCGTCATCGGCGGGCCGATGGGGGACACCGGGGTCACCGGCCGGAAGATCGTGGTCGACACCTACGGCGGGGCCGCACCGCACGGCGGCGGCGCTTTTTCCGGGAAGGATCCGACGAAGGTCGACCGCTCGGCGGCCTATGCGGCCCGCTACGTCTCGAAGAACCTCGTCGCCGCAGGGCTCGCCGACCGGTGCCAGCTCCAGGTCGCGTACGCGATCGGCGTGGCGCATCCGATGAGCGTCAACGTCGAGTGCTTCGGCACGGAGGCGGTGCCGATCGCGACCATCGAGCGCCTCGTCGGCGAGCACTTCGACCTCCGCCCTGGCGCGATCATCCGCGACCTCGACCTCACCCGGCCGATCTACGGAAAGACCGCGGCGTACGGGCACTTCGGGCGCGACGACCGCGACTTCACCTGGGAGCGCACCGACAAGGCGGACGCGCTCAGAGCAGCCGCAGGCCTCGCCGAGACAGCTGCCGTTTCGACTCCCTGAAACGGCGAAAGCCCGCTCGACTCTGGGAGCCGGCGGGCCTTCGCGCTGGAGGGCATTTCGGAGGGAAGGGCCGTTGCGTGACTCCGATCCAATCGCGCTTTCGTGAGATGCGCGTGAGAGCTTTCTAAGAACCGCCTAAGAACGTGAACGGGCGGCGGTCCATCTCGGCCGGGCATGCCCGGCCGCCAAGACCTCAGGGACGGTTCGTGTAGGGGCCGGGCATGCCCGGCCCGGAGCGACGACCTCGATCTCGCTTCTGTAGGGGCGAGGCTCGCCTCGCCCTCGCCGTCGCCCTCGCGCTAGGCAGCGCGGACGTAGATGCCCTCGGCGGCCTTCTCCGCGATCGCGCGCTCGTCCCCGGCGATCGCCACCTTGAGCTGTCCCGCCGCCGGCTGCGCGCCCCGCACCTCGACGCTCGCGCCCGGCACGTATCCCTCGTCGTAGAACCAGTGCAGGAGATCGCCGTCGTGCTCGGCGAGCCGGACGATCTCCGCCGGCCTCCCGGCCTCGAGCTCCGCCAGCGCGACGAGCTGCGCGTTCTCGCGCTGCTCGACCTCGGTGTCGACCGGCCAACCGTGCGGACAGCGGTCGGGCTGCCCGAGGCGCTCGTTGATCCTCTCGATCATCTCGTCGCTGAACGTGTCGCCGAGCTCGTCGGCGTGGACGTGCGACTCGGCGGCCGTGTAGCCCATGAAGTCGGTGAGGAAGCGCTCGATGATCCGGTGCTTGCGAACGACTCGGTTCGCCCTCTCGGCTCCTTCCGGAGTGAGGATCGCCTCCTTCTGCTCGCCGCGCTCGACGAGCCCCTCCGCTTCCAGGCGCTTCAGCATCTCCCCGGCCGAGGCGCGTGTGACGCCGAGCATCTCCGCGACACGCGCGGCGATCGCCGTCGAGCCCGTCGAACCGGTCGAGGGACGGTACTCCCCGATCGGGTACGCGAGGAAGTAGATCGTCTCCAGGTATTCGTCGACCGAGTGGCCGTGCGTCTGCACCATGCCTGGAATCTACAGCGGCGCACGCGTGCCGCGGGCTCTAGCCGGCGCTGCCCGACTCGAGTCTCCGCGAGGACGAGACGACGTAGAGAACCGGGGCCGAGACCGCGATGAGGACGAGCGCGGGCACGGCGGCCTGTGAGTACGCCCCGACCTGGGTGAGCTTCCAGATCTCCGTCGCAAGCGTCTCGAAGCCGATCGGGCGGAGGAGAAGCGTCGCGGGGAGCTCCTTCATCGCCGAGAGGAAGACCAACGCAGCTCCGGCGAGGACACCCGAGCGAACCAACGGAAGGGTGACGAGCCGGACAGTCTGGAGCGGCCCGCGGCCGAGACCTCTCGCTGCCTCTTCGTACCGCGGACTCACGCGTTCGAGCGCCGACTCGACGCCCGAGAGCCCCTGCGCGAAGAAGCGCACGACGTAGGCAAAGACGAGCAGAGCGAGGGTCTGATAGACGGGAGAGGCGTAGCGAGCTGCGAAGAAGACGAGAGAAAGTGCGATGACGAGACCCGGCAAGGCGTTCCCCGTATACGAGAGGCGCTCGAGGACGTGGGAGGTCCGGCTCGGATAGCGCAGCGCGAGCAGTGCGACGGGGAACGCCGCCACGACCGCGACGACCGCGGCGGCGGCCGACGCACCGAGCGAGTTGAGTGCCTCGTTCCAGGGGACCGCGAGCTCGCGCTCGTTCGCGATCCCGCGCGCCAGCCAATAGCCGAGCACGCTCGCCGGGAGGACGAGGAAGAGCCCGACGACGGCCGTGCAGAACGCGAGTGCGGGCGCAGTCCAGCGACGAAGCCGCACCGGAGGCTGCGGTCGCTGCGCGCCCGGGCTCGATCGATAGAGCCGGCCCCGCCGCCGCGTCCTGTACTCGAGAGCGAGCGCCAAGGCAGTGAGCGCGACGAGCAGCAATGCGAGCACGGTGGCGGGCGCGCGGTCGAAGAGGCTCCGGTACTGGAGATAGATGGCCCGGGTCAGCGTGTCGTAATCCATGAGCGAGACGACACCGAAGTCCGAGAGCGTGTAGAGGGCGACGAGCAGCGTGCCGAGTCCCACGGCTGGCCGAAGGGCGGGCGCGGTAACGCGTAGGAGAACCCGGCCGGGTGTCTTCCCGAGACCGCGTGCGGCTTCCTCGAGCGACGGATCGAGGTCCCGGAGCGACGCCTGCACGAGGAGGAAGACGTACGGGTACGTCGCGAGCGTGAGCGCAAGCAGCGACCCCCAGTAGCCTCGAATGGCCGGTACGCCCTCGACGCCGAGCGCGTCTGCGAGGAGCCCGCGGCTGCCGAAGAACCCCAGGAGGCAGAACGCTGCGACGTAGCTCGGGATCACGAGCGGCAGCGCCGCGGCAGCAGCCCACAGCCGTCGACCGGGCAAGTCGGTTCGCGTCACGAGCCACGCCATGGGTACGCCGACCAGGACCGAGGCAGCGACGACGCCGAACGCGAGAATCGCGGTGTTCCACACGAGCCGCCATGTCGCCGGCTCGCTGAGTATCTCGAGTACGGCACCGCCGCTCGCGGCCCGGACGACGAGGTACGCGAGTGGCAGCAGCACGAGCCCGACGACGATTGCCGCGGCGAGGACGAGCAGCGGCGGAGCGGACGCGCCCGCCGCTCGCCTCCGCCCGCGGCTCACGTCAAGTAGCCGGTCTCGCGCAACAGCTCGATGGTGGCCTCGTGCTCGGCGCCGAAGCTCGACAGGTCGACGTCCGGCCCTTCCAGCGAGTCGAGCGCGGGCAGACCTTCCTTCGGCTCGATCCCGGCGATCAGTGGATACTCCGCCTCTTCGGCCTCGTCGACGTAGAACTGCTGTCCGCCATCCGAGAGCAGGTACTCGAGGAAGCTCGACGCGTCGGCCTCCTGATCCGTGCTCGACAGCACGGCAGCCCCTGCGACGCTCACGAGAGCTCCCGGATCACCGGACGCGAGGAAGTGATTCGCGATCGGTGCGTCCGGCTGCTCCTCCTTCACGAGGTAGAGGTAGTAGTGGTTCACGAGCCCGAGGTCGATGTCACCCGCTGCCGCCGCCTCGACGATCGGTGTGTTGCTCTCGTATTCCTTCGGATCGTTCTCCTTGAGGTCGAGCAGCCACTGGCGTGTCGCGTCGTCGCCCTCGCTGAGCCGCATCGCGGTGACGAAGGCCTGGAAGGAGGCGTTCGTCGGAGCGATGCCGATCCGCCCCTTCCACTTCGGGTCCGTGAGGTCGAAGACGGAGTCCGGCACCTCGTCCTCGCTCATGGCGTCCGTGTTGTACGCGATCACACGCGAGCGACCCGACGTCCCGGTCCAGCGCCCCTCGGAGTCGCGGAACCGCTCGTCGACGCGGTCGAGGATCTCCTGCGGAAGCTCCGTGAGCTGCGCCTCGACGGAGCCGAGCGATCCGGGGTCCTGCGCGAAGAACACGTCGGCGGGCGAGTTCTCGCCTTCCTCGGCGATGGTTGCAGCCAGCTCAGCGCTGTCGCCGTAGCGAACCTCGACATCGATTCCGGTGTCCTCCGTGAACCGTTCGAAGAGCGGAGCGACGAGCTCTTCCTCTCTCCCGGAGTAGACCGTCAACGGGTCATCCGACCCTCCGCCGCAGCCCGTCGCGAGCACGCCGACGATCGCGATGACGAGACATGCCAGTGCCTTCACTTCCGAACCTCCGTGTGTAAGGTCGCCCATTCTTCCATTGTAAGGCGCACCTTATACACAACGCAGACGAGAGATGTCTCAGTGCAGGACTGGAACGCGACCTTCGTGAAGCCGGATCGAGACGCGTGCTCCGAGGGGGACGATCTCGTTCGACGGACGCTGGGAGACGAGCTCCACGCCGTCGAGGAGCACGCGGTAGAAGACGTCGTGCCCGCGGAACTCGCGGGCGACGACCTCGGCGGTTCCGGCCGGGTCGGGCGCAAGCTCCACGAGCTCCGGGCGCACGAGGACCTCGACGTCGGACGCTGCGCCGGCACCGTTCGCGGGGAACGATCCGAGCGCAGTCGTGACGATGCCGCGCTCGACGTGCCCGCTCAGGAGGTTCGCGGCGCCGACGAACTCCGCCGCCCACCTGGACGCCGGTGCGAAGTAGAGCTCCTCCGCGGTCCCTTCTTGGACGATCGTTCCGTCGCGCATCAGCGCGATGCGGTCTGCGAGCGAGAATGCCTCTTCGCGGTCGTGGGTGACGAGGACCGCCGTCACGCCCAGCGGTCGGAGGATCTCGACGACCTCCGCGCGCAGCGACTCACGCAGGAACGGGTCCACGTTCGACCACGGCTCGTCGAGCAGCACGAGCTCCGGTGACGGTGCGAGCGCCCGGGCGAGGGCGACGCGCTGCTGCTGGCCACCCGAGAGCTCGTGGGTGAACCGTTCGCCGAGCCCGCGGAGCCCGACCACCTCGAGCAGCTCCGCGACGCGCTCCGAGCGCGCTCGGCGGGCGAGCCCGAAGCCGACGTTCTCGGCCACCGTGAGGTGGGGGAAGAGCGCGTAGTCCTGGAACACCATCCCGATCCGGCGCTGCTCCGGCGGCACCCACGCTCCCGCGCCGGCGACGAGACGGCCGGCCGTCTCCACGGTGCCGGCGTCGGGGCGCTCGAACCCCGCGACGAGCCGGAGGAGCGTCGTCTTGCCGCAGCCGGACGGGCCGAGGAGGGCCACGACCTCGCCTCGGTCGACGCACAGGGACGCCCCGTCGACCGCCGAGACCTCGCCGAAGCGCTTCGTGACGCCCTCGAGTCGGATCATCGAGCAGCTCATGTAAGGAGAACCTTACAGCGGAATCGGCGCTCCGGATGCGCGCGTACGCTCTCCGGTCGTGCCGCTCGCCGAGATCTATCCCCTCGTCACCGCGAGAACCCTCGGACGCGCCTTCACGTACGAGGTCGGTGACGAGGTCGAGCGTGGCGACGTCGTTTCGATCCGCCTCGGCAGCCGCTCCCTCCGCGGGGTCGTGGTCGAGGTCGGCGTGCGGGCGCCGGACGGGGTCGCTCTCGTGGCCGCGGGCTCGACCGTGGATCGCATTCCGGCCCCGCTCGTCGAGCTCGCGCTCTGGGTAGCGGACTACTACGGCTCGACGCCTGCGCGTGCGCTCGCGCTCGTCGCGCCGCGGGCGAGGACGCGGCGTGGTGAGCGCCGGATGCCGTCCCGAGACGGCTCCCTGCCCGGTGAGCCCGAGCCGGAGCGCCTGACGGACGCGCAGGCCGAAGCGATCGGGCGGATCGAGACGGCGCTCCGCGCAGGGGCGGGCCACGTCCTCCTCCACGGGCCGACGGGGAGCGGGAAGACGGAGGTGTACCTCCAGGCCTGCGCGGTGGCGCTCGCGAGCGGGCGGGGGGCAATCGTCCTCGTGCCCGAGATCGCGCTGACGCCGCAGGCGGTGGGGCGCTTCCGCGCGCGTTTCGGCGACACGGTCGCGGTGCTCCACTCGGCGCTCACCGAGGCGGAGCGCAGGGACGAACGCGAGCGGATCGCGATCGGCGAGGCGCGCATCGTGGTCGGTGCACGGTCGGCGGTGTTCGCTCCGGTGGCCGGCCTCGGTCTCGTGATCGTGGACGAGGAGCACGACGCGTCCTACAAGCAGGAGTCCGACCCGCGCTACGACGCACGGACGGTCGCCGCGAAGCGCGCGGCGCTCGAGGGCGCAGTTGCCGTCTACGGAAGCGCGACGCCGCGTCCGGAGAGCTGGTCGCGCCTCGACCGGCTCGAGCTGCCGTCCCGGATCGGCGCTCCGCTGCCGTCCGTGCGCATCGTCGACCTGCGACGCGAGGGCGGGTATCCGCTCTCGGCTCCGCTGCTCGCGGAGCTGGCCGCGGTAGAGGAGACAGGTGGGCGTGCGATTCTCCTCCTCAATCGCCGCGGCGTCTCGGGTGCGATCCACTGCCGTGCGTGCGGCCTCTCGCGGCGGTGCCAGAGCTGCGACGTCGCGCTGACGCTCCACGGCGACGAGCGCCTGCACTGCCACCACTGCGGCTACTCGGAGGCGCTTCCCGAGCACTGCCCGAACTGCGGTTCGGTCGAGCTCGCCCGCATCGGAGCGGGCACGCAGAAGCTCGAGGCGGAGCTCGCCCGTCGCCTGCCTCGCCTCGAGCGCATCCGGCTCGATGCGGACACGGCGGCGAAGCCGAAGGCGCTCCGGGACGCACTCGAGCGCTTCGCGAGCACGCGCGCCGCGGTGCTCGTGGGCACGCAGATGGTCGCCAAGGGGCACCACTTCCCCGGGGTGGCGGTCGCTGCGGTCGTCGATGCGGACACCGGCCTCGCGTTCCCCGACTTCCGCGCGGAGGAGCGGACGTTCCAGCTCGTCACGCAGCTCGCGGGCAGGAGTGGGCGCGATGCGCCGGGGAAGGTGATCGTCCAGACGTTCCAGCCGGACGCGACCCCGCTCGCGTTCGCGGCGCGCCACGACGTGGCCGGCTTTCTCGCGGAGGAGCTCGGGCGGCGCGAGGAGCTCGGCTACCCGCCTTTTCGCCATCTTGTTTCGGTCGTCGTTTCCGGGCCTGCTCAGGAAGGCCCATTGCGGGCGCTGGGCGAGTTGGGAGACGCCCTCCGAACGGCCGGGACGCAGCTCCTCGGGCCGGCGCCGCTCCTCCGCCTACGGGGTCGACAGCGGGCGCAGCTGCTCGCAAAAACCCCTGCTCCGAGGGCATTTGCGTCGAAAGCGGCAGCCCTGCTGGCCGCCGCCGCGCCCGCGATGCGCCGCGACGGGCTTGCCGTCGTCGTGGACGTCGATCCGCAGTCGCTCTAGGCCGCTTCCGGCCTTCGCCTCGCCGGCCACCACTGTCCTTTTGTGTCAATTGACACGCATCGGCGAGCCGACTAGACCGGGGGAATCACGTTCTCGAGCGCCGTCGGGGAAGGGATGTCTATGAAACGAGTGATGGTCGCCGTGGCCGTCTGTGCCGCGCTGCTCGGCCTCAGTGCGGTCGCCGCATCGGCCGCTGACTACGTCGTCGGCTACACGGCCGCGGGTGAGTGGTTCGACCCCGGCGAAGGGCACGGCTCGTCGTACGACAACGCCTGTGGTCGTTTCTTCGACAACAACTTCGCGAAAGGCGCAAGCTCGTGGGGCCTGATCACCTACATCGGCCCAGCGGGCGGTTGGAACTACTCGAAGCAAGGCTATGGAGCTCTGGGCCGGACCCTGTCCGACCCACGCTGGACGAAGAAGCTCCACTGCAAGAACAACAGCGGAGTGAGGTACCAGGGTGGTTGCTGGGGCCAAGCTCGCACGTACCCCTGTGTGTGACGGAAGGAGCATTCCGTGAAGTGGACGATTCCAGTCGTGGTCGTGGCATGCGCGGTGATCGGCGCTGCCATCCTCGCGAAGGTGAACGAGGATTCCGTGCGGCGAAGCGTGGCCCCGGCCGGAACCCCGATCGCGGATGCCGACCCGCGAACACCAGCTCGCACGGCGCTCGACCAGATCGAGCAGTCGCTCGAGGTGACCGATGGAAGCCGGCGTAGCATCGGTGCGTTTGCCCTGTCGGGCGCTCGGACGCTTCGTTCGTACGTCGCCGTGACGAACGACGGCAAGTCATGCCTCATCAGTGACGACTCTCATGCTGGCGCCGGCGCTACGTGTGTGGACGGCGGGCTCTTCGATGAGCGACCGGTCCTGTTCTCGGTCGATTCACAAGGGGGTCCCGAACGGTTCCAGGAGCTCTATCTCTCGGGAATCGCGGCACCCGGGATTGCTGGAGTCGTCGTCACCAAGACGGATGGAACCTCCGCCAAGCTCCGCATCGGAAGCACAGGAGCATTCTTGTTCCGCAGCTCACCCGCCGACCTTGCGCGAGACGTCTTGCCCACAGGCATGCGCCTGAACGCGCCGGACGGAACGCTCGTCGAGGTGGTGGATATTCCGGCTCTACGTTGATCGTCCGGCGGGCTAGACTCGCCGCCGTGCACGACGACCACGATCACGATCACGACCACGACCACGAGCACGACGAAACGGAGCTAGACGCTGCCGAGGCGGAGCAGCTCGAGCGCGAAGCGCGCAGGCTGATTGCGCTCTCGCGGATCCGCCAGTACGGCGATCCCGCTCTGCGGATGAAGGCGCGGGAGGTCGAGGACTTCGACGACGACCTCCTGCGCCTCGTCGAGCGCATGACGGCGCTGATGCACGAGGCGCAGGGTGTCGGTCTCGCGGCGACGCAGGTCGGCGTCCTCCGGCGCGTATTCGTGTTCGTGGAAGACGGCGAGGATCGCGTGCTCGTCAATCCCACGATCACGGCGAGCTCGAAGGAGACGTCGACCGACGACGAGGGCTGCCTGTCGCTGCGCGAGGTGCTGGTGCCCGTCACGCGCCACGTCGAGGTCACGATCGAGGGCTTCGACGCGAAGGGCGATCCGCTGAAGCTCGAGTTCGAGGAGCCGACCTCGCGGGTCGTCCAGCACGAGCTCGACCATCTCGACGGCACGCTGATCATCGACCGCACGGACGACGCGTCGCGGCGCGGCGCGCTCGCGAAGCTCAGGCCGCAGCCGGTTCTCGGCGCCGCGACATCGAGGTGAGCCCGCAGATCGCGGTCGCCGCCACCGCGCCCCTCGGCGCGGACGTCCTCGAGCGGCTCGCTGCACGACACGAGATCAGCGCGCTGCTCACGCGACCGGATGCGCCGGCCGGGCGCGGCCGGCGCCTCGCGGGGCCGCCGGCAAAGGTGACCGCAGAACGACTGGGAATCACGGTCCTCCAGCCGGAGCGGCTCGAGCCGGGGCTCGACCTCGGTGCTCCCACGGCCGTGGTCGTCGCGTACGGCAGGCTGATCCCCGAGGCGCTGCTCGAGGAGCGGCTCTGGCTGAACGTCCACCCGTCCCTGCTTCCCCGCTGGCGCGGCGCGGCCCCCGTGGAGCGCGCCATCATGGCGGGCGATGTCGAGACCGGAGTCACGATCCACCGCACCGTGAAGGATCTCGACGCCGGACCGATCGCGGCTCAGGCGTCGTTTCTGATCGAGTCCGACGACGATGCCGGCGAGATCTACGCCCGAGCGGCCGAGCTCGCCGTGGAGCTTCTCGACGAGGTGCTCGAGAGCCCTGCGCCGGAGTTCCGCCCGCAGCCGGAGGAAGGCGTGACCTACGCGGACAAGATCGCCCCGGAGGACCGGTTCCTCGACCTCTCGCGACCGCCGGTCGAGCTGGTGGACGTCGTTCGCGCGCTGTCGCCGCACATCGGCGCGCGCGCCGAGCTCCACGGCAAGACCGTGACGGTCTGGCGCGCGCGGGTGGGGGAGGATGGTGCGTTCGAGCCTCTCGAGGTGCAACCGGCAGGCGGTCGGCGCATGGAGGTCGACGCGTGGCTCCGCGGGCTGCGGTAAGCCCGGCGCGACGCGCCGCATTCGACGTTCTTCTCCGCGTCTTCGAGAACGACGCGTACGCAGACCGAGCCCTCCCGGCGGCGGCGAAGGGGCTCGACGAGCGCGATCGCGCGCTCGCCCAGCGCCTCGCGTTCGGGGCGGTCCAGCGCGTCCGGACGCTCGACTACGCGATCGAGACGCTCGGCCGGCGTCGGGTGCCGAAGCTCGACCCGCCGGTGCGCGCCGCGCTTCGACTGGGCGCGTACCAGCTCGGGTTCGTCGACGGCGTCCCGCGCTATGCGGCGGTGAACGAGTCGGTGGAGCTGGTACGCGCCGCAAAGCTCGAGCGCGCCGTGGCGTTCACGAACGCGGTGCTGCGCCGGCTCGCCGACGGCATTCGCCCGTCTCCTCGACGAGCTCGGCGACGACACGCCCGGCGACGCGGCACTCGCGCACTCGTATCCGGACTGGGTCGCCGACGTGTGGTGGCGGGACGTCGGACGGGACGGCGCCGTTGCGCTCATGCGCTCGCTGAACGAGCCGGCGGAGCGCGTCGTGCGGCTCGTTCGAGGTGAGATCGAGGGCCGGCCCGACGAGCTGATACCTGGTGCGTGGCACGTCGACCGGATCGACACCGCAGCCGTCGCCGACGGCAGGGTCTGGCCCCAGAGCCGGGGATCGCAGCTGGCCGGGCTGGCGGTCGGCGCGCAGCCGGGTGAGCGAACGCTCGATCTCTGTGCCGCGCCCGGCGGCAAGGCGACGATGCTCGCGGGCGAGGTCGTCGCGGTCGAGGTGAACGAGGCGCGCGCGCGCGAGCTCGAGGACGCGGTGCGCCGGCTCGGCGCGACGAACGTCCGGGTCGTGACGGCGGACGGCCGCGCGCTCCCGTCGGAGCTCGCCGGCTTCGATCGTGCGCTGGTGGATGCACCCTGCTCCGGCCTCGGCGTGCTCAACGCGCGACCCGATCTCCGCTGGAGATCCGAGCCGCTGCCGGAGCTCCAGCTCGACCTTCTGCGAGCCGCAGCCGAGCGCGTTCGTGCAGGCGGCACGATCGTCTATTCGGTGTGCACGGTGAACGCGGACGAGTCCGAGGCCGTCGTCGACGCCTCCGGCCTCGAGGTCGACGGCTCGATCGCAACCGACTGGCCGCAGTTCCGCCACCCGAAGCGACCCGAGTTCCTGCAGACGCTCCCGCACGTGCACGGAACGAGCGGCTTCTTCATCGCCCGCCTGCGCGCTCCGTGAGGGTCCCGTCGGATCTCCACTGGTGGCGTACCGTGCCCGGTGGAGCCGCCTGGCTCGATTCGCTTCCCTCGATCGTCGCGAGCTGCGCGGAGGAGTGGGAGCTCCAGGTCGGCGAGCCGTTCGAGGGCGGCAATATCTCGCTCGTGGTCTCGGCCGACCTGCCGAGCGGGACCCCGGCGGTCCTCAAGATCAACTTCCCGGAGCCCGAGAGCGAGCACGAGCCCGCTGCGCTCGACCACTGGGACGGAGACGGAGCAGTGCGGCTGCTCCGCTACGACGAGTCTCGGCGCGCGCTCTTGGTCGAGCGCTGCCTGCCAGGAACCACGCTGTGGTCGATTCCCGACGACCGTGAGGCGACCAGGATCGCAGCCCGTGTCCTCGCGCGGATCTGGCGGCCACCTCCGGCGGAGCACCGGTTCCGGCTGCTTGCAGCCGAGGCGGCGCGCTGGGCCGTCGAGCTCCCCGCTTCGTGGGAGGCGCTCGGGCGGCCGTTCGCGCGGCCTGTCCTGGACGAGGCGGTTGCCGCCTGCCTCGAGCTCGGGCCCGAGCAGGGGGAGCCCGTCGTTCTTCACCAGGACTTCCACGGCGGCAACGTGCTCCGCGCGACCCGCGAGCCGTGGCTCGCGATCGACCCGAAGCCCCTCGTCGGCGAGCGCGAGTTCGACGCGGCTTCGCTGCTCCGAGATCGGCGCTGGCTCCTCGAGCAGTCGGACGGCCTCCTTCCGATCCGCGCCCGACTCGACCTCCTGGCGGCCGAGCTCGATCTCGATCGAGAGCGGATGCGACGCTGGGGCATCGCCCACGCGCTGGCCTGGGGATTCAGCGGACAGAAGGTCGAGGCCGACATGATCGAGTGCGCGCGCCTGCTGCTCGCGGCTGCCTAGGATCGATCGCATGGAGGCGCGATTTCTCGAGCGCGCGCTCGCGCTCGTCGACGAGGCGGGAGGCCGCGCCTACCCGAAGCCGACCGTCGGCGCCGTCGTCGTGGCGAGCGACGGCGAGATCGTCGGAGAGGGTGCGACGCAAGCCGGCCGGACCGGCCTCCATGGGGAGCGCGTCGCGCTCGCCGAGGCGGGCGAGCGCGCCCGCGGAGCGACGCTCTACGTGACGATGGAGCCCTGCGCCCACCACGGTTCGACGCCACCATGCGTGGACGCCGTGCTCGAGGCCGGGGCGGCACGTGTCGTCGCCGGTCAGCTCGATCCGAACCCGAAGGTCGAGGGCGGCGGGCTCGAGAAGCTACGGGCCGCCGGCGTCGAGGTCGAGCTCGCGCAGGGCGACCTCGCGTTCCGCGCCCGCCGGCGACTGGAGGCGTGGCGCACGTGGGTCACGACGGGCCGCCCATTCGTGACGTACAAGGTCGCCGTCACGCTCGACGGGAGGACGACGATCCCGGGCTCGCGCTGGATCTCGGGCGAGGAGTCGCGCAGGTTCGTCCACGAGCTGCGGGCGGGGTCGGACTCTGTCGCGGTCGGCATGGGCACGGTGCGCTGGGACAACCCGCGGCTCGATGCGCGCGACGTGCCGACGCCACGCGGCCAGCCGCGCCGGATCGCCTTCGGCCGGGGGCCGCTCCCCGAGGGATCCGAGCTGGAGCTTCGCAGCGGACCACTCGAGGAGGAGCTCGCCGCCCTTGGTGCCGACGGCGTGCAGTCGCTGCTGCTCGAAGGGGGACCGACCCTCGCCGCCGCCTTCCTCGAGCGCGGTCTCGTGGACAAGCTCCTCGTCTTCCAGGCGCCGCGGCTCTCGGGCGAGGGCGAGGGAATCGTCGCCGGGCTGCCCGGCCCGCTCGAGCTGACGAGGCTCGAGGCCCGTCAGGTCGGTGACGACGTCCTCCTGAGCGCCTACGTGCACGAACCCTAGGAGGCTTGGCGCAACGAGCCTGGTGCCGCCGAGCCGCGCTGGATCGTCGCGAGGACAGCGTCCTCAGTCGCCCCAATACGTCGAGTATTGAGGCTCCCTGCGTCCTGGCCTCGCGGCGACCAGCGCACCCCGGCGACGAGGCACGTTCCGCCAACCCTCCTAGGAGTACGGTTCGGCCGTGTTCACGGGGATCGTTCGGGACATCGGCAGGGTCGTCTCGTTCGACGGATCTCGCCTCGTCGTCGAGACGTCGGTCGATGGCGAGCTCGGCGATTCCGTCGCGATCGACGGGATCTGCCTCACGGTCGTCGCGCGGGACGGCGGTCGGCTCACGTTCGACGTGGTGCCCGAGACGCTCGGACGCGTAAAGCCGTTCGGCTCGGAGGTGAACGTCGAGCCGCCGCTCAGGGCCGGGGACGCGCTCGGCGGCCACTACGTCCAGGGCCACGTGGACGCCGTCGGGCGGGTGCAGTCGGTGGAGGCGGAGGGCGAGGGGCTGCGGGTCTTCGTCGAGGCGCCGCGCGACGTGCTCCGCTACTGCGCGGAGAAGGGCTCCGTCGCGCTCGACGGGGTGTCGCTCACCGTCGCCGAGCTGGCCGATGACGCCTTCGCGGTCGCGCTCGTCCCGCACACGCTCGCCGAGACGACGCTTTCGACGCTCGTGCCCGGCCGCGCCGTCAACGTCGAGGTCGACATCCTCGCGAAGTACGTCGAGCGGCTTGTGTCGCGGTCGTAGGGGCGAGGCTTGCGTCGCCCGGGCGAGGCAAGCCTCGCCCTACAATCCTGGGCGTGAGCGTGGACACCCGTCCTCCGGAGACCGCATCTCCCTTCGCGACCGTCGAGGAGGCGATCGAGGACGTCCGCTCGGGGCGCTTCGTCGTCGTCGTCGACGACGCCGACCGGGAGAACGAAGGGGACCTCACGCTCGCCGCGCAGTTCGTGACGCCCGAGGCAGTCAACTTCATGGCGACCCACGCCCGGGGCCTCATCTGCCTCTGCCTGACCCCGGAGCGGTGCGACGAGCTCGGATTGCGCCAGATGACCGAGCGCAACGAGACGCCCCTCGGCACGGCCTTCACGGTCTCGATCGAGGCACGTGAGGGAGTTTCGACCGGCATCTCAGCCGCGGACCGAGCTCGCACGATCCAGGTCGCGATCGACCCGGCGTCGACGCCGGACGATCTCGTCCAGCCCGGCCACGTCTTCCCGCTCCGGGCGCGGCCCGGCGGCGTCCTTCACCGCGCCGGTCAGACCGAGTCGTCGGTCGACCTCGCTCAGCTCGCCGGGCTCATCCCGGCCGGCGTCGTGTGCGAGATCATGAACGAGGACGGGACGATGGCCCGTGTCCCGGACCTCGCCGCGTTCTGCGAGCGGCACGAGATCCGGATGGTCACGGTCGCCGACCTGATCCAGTACCGACGCCGCACGGAGAAGCTCGTCGAGCGCGTCGTCGCCGTGCGCATGCCGACCGAGTACGGCGAGTTCCAGGCGATCGCGTACAAGGAGATCCTGAGCGGAAAGCAGCATGTCGCGCTCGTGCGAGGAGAGCCGGCTGGCAAGGAGGGCGTGCTCGTGCGGACCCACTCCGAGTGCCTGACGGGCGACGTCTTCCACTCGCTCCGCTGCGATTGCGGTGAGCAGCTCGAGCAGGCCCTCGCCCAGATCGGTCGCGAGGAGCACGGCGTGCTCCTGTACATGGCGCAGGAGGGGAGGGGAATCGGGCTCCTGAACAAGCTGCGTGCGTACGAGCTCCAGGAGCAGGGCTTCGACACCGTCGAGGCGAACGTCGAGCTCGGCTTCCCGGCGGACTCGCGCGAATACGGCTTCGGTTACCAGATCCTCGCCGACCTCGGGCTGACCACCATCCGCCTCTTGACGAACAATCCGCGCAAGATGGAGGGCATCGAGGCCTATGGATTGACCGTCGTCGAGCAGGTGCCGATCGAGGTCTTGCCCAACGACGAGAACCGGCGCTACCTCGACGCGAAGCGCGACAAGCTCGGGCATCTGCTCGGCGCGAAGCTCCACCACCAGGGCGTCCGCCTCGAGCCCGAGGCCGGCCAGGAAGGAGAAGAGTGAATCGGGACATCGACGAGTCGAGCGAGAACGTCCTCTCGGAGTGGTCGCGGCGTGTCGCCGGGGAGGATGCGCACGGTGACGACGAGCGCGACGACGCCGAGCGCGACGACGAGGCTGCTTTCGAGGCTGAGCTCGACGCCGGCCCCGACGCGTCGCTCGACTTCTCCGAGCAGCATCCGACCGAGCCGGAGGAACCTGCCGAAAACGAGGCCTGGGGCGCGGTTCGGGTCGCACCACCCGCGCCCGTCGAGGTCGAGCCGGCGACGTCGACCGAGGTGAGCGATGCGGTCGTCGCGGAGCCGGCCCGCGGGCCACTCGTAGAACCGCTGGGCGAGCCGGAGATCGAGCCCGACATCGAGGACGACGCGGCGCCGGAGCCCGTTGTCGCGGAGGCGGCGGAGCATGCGGCGGGAGAGCTCGGGATTCCGGACGGCTACGCCGTGCTCGAAGGCGAGGCCACGGGAGGTCGGCGAGCGGTAGGCGTCGTCGTCTCCCGCTTCAACGGCGACGTGACGACGAGGCTGCTGGAGCGCGCGCTTGCCGAGCTCGAGGAGCTCGGCGTCGAGCGCGACGCGATTACGGTGCTCGTCGTCCCGGGTGCGTTCGAGCTGCCGCTCGCCGCGACCGCTCTCGCGAAGACGCGCCGCTTCGCCTGCGTCGTCGCGCTCGGGTGCGTCATCCGGGGCGAGACTCCGCACTTCGAGTACGTCGCGGGAGAGGCCGCGAGCGGCCTCCAGCTCGCTGCGCTCGAGACCGGAGTCCCAGTGTCGTTCGGTGTGCTCACGCTCGAGAGCCCGGAACAGGCAGATGCGCGCATCGAGAAGGGCGCCGAGGCCGTGCGCACCGCGCTCGAGATGGCGGACGTCTTCGCGCACCTGCGGGCGGCCGCCTCGCGCTGACCCGTAGGGGCGGGATATATCTCGCCCTCGAAGCCCCGGATCCGTCGGCCGATCGGTACCATGGGCGGCCGCCATGTCCAAGGTATGCGCGATCTGCGGGAAGAAGCCCGGCTTCGGCAACCATCGGAGTCATTCGATGGTGGCCACGAGGCGGCGCTTCAACCCGAACCTCCAGCGTGTCCGCGTCCTCCTCGAGGGCCGCGCGACCCGCGCGTACGTCTGCACGCGCTGCCTGAAGGCCGGCAAGGTCCAGAAGGCGCTCTAACCGCGCTCCGGACGAACCCGGCCGTAGCCCACGCGTAGGGCCGGGACACGCCGGGCCAGTTTCGGGCCGTCGGCGAGGCAGGCCTCGCCCTACGACCAACGCGGTTAAGCTCGCCCGGTGGAGCGGGCTCACTTCGTCGCGGCAACCACTGAGCTCGGGACCATCTCCGTTTCCGAGGGCGCGCTCGCCGAGATCGTCGGGACGGCTGCCGTCGAGAGCTACGGGGTCGTCGCGCTCGCCAGCCCGAGCTGGTGGGGCAAGCTGATTCCCGGGAGCTCGACCAAGGGCGTCCATGTCGAGCGGAAGGACGGCGGCGTCGCCGTCGACCTGCACGTCGTGATCGAGCAGGGGCTCAACCTGACGGAGGTCGGAGCGGCGGTCCGGGCACGCATCGCGCACGAGATCGAGCGCCACACCGGCCTGCCGGTCGTCGGCGTCGAGGTGCACGTCGACCGCGTGAGGCACTCCCGCTGATGGAGCTCGACGCCATTCGTCCGCTCGTGCGCGCCGCGCTCCAGAACCTCGAGGCTCATCGTCAGCGGATCGACGACCTGAACGTGTATCCCGTGCCGGACGGCGACACGGGAACGAACCTCACGCTGACACTTCGCTCGGTCGCGGAGGCGCTCGAGGACGCCGAGGCGGAGGGAAGCGCCGCAGCCGCGAAGGTGATCTCGCGCGCAGCCCTCATGGGCGCGCGAGGGAACTCGGGCGTGATCTTCTCCCAGATCGTCCGCGGCTTCGTGGACGTGCTCGGGCAGAGCGACGACCTGAGCTCGAAGGAGCTCGCACGGGCCTTCCGCGGTGCGAGCGACGCGGCCTATCGCGCGGTCAAGCGCCCGGTCGAGGGAACGATGCTCACGGTCATCCGCGAGATGGCGGAGGAGGCGGAGAAGCGGGAGAACCGAAAGCTTCCGCCCCCTGAGCTGCTCGCCGCCGCGCTGCGCCAGGGCGAGGATGCGCTGGCGCGCACGCCCGAGATGCTCGACGTGCTCGCGGATGCGGGTGTCGTCGACGCCGGAGGCGCCGGGCTCGTCGAGATCGTGCGCGGCATCGCGCTCGCCGCCGCCGGAGAGCCGCTGCCCGAGGCCGAGATCGCCGGGGAGGCGCTCGGCTTCGACGCGATCCACCAGGAGCTTTCCGAATACCGGTACTGCACCGTGTTCGTCGTCGAGGGGGAGAAGCTCGATCAGGAAGATCTCGAGACGACGCTCGAGGCGATGGGCGACTCGCTGCTCGTCGTCGGTGACGAGTCCGCGCTCAAGGTGCACCTGCACACGGACGATCCAGGCGCCGCGCTCTCGGCTGCGATCGCCATCGGAGCCGTCGAGGGTGTCGAGATCGCGAACATGCATCACCAGACGGTCACGCGGGAGGCGCGGCTCGGCGGCGGAAACGGCTCCGTGCCGACCCTCGAGACCGGCCTCGTCGCGGTCTGCCCCGGACGCGGGAACCGGCGGCTCTTCGAGAGCCTCGGCGCGACCCGCGTCATCGAGGGCGGCCAGACGATGAACCCCTCGACCGCGGACATCGTGGCGGCGATCGAGGCGACGCCGGCCGACGACGTCATCGTCCTCCCGAACAACGGGAACGTGATCCTCACCGCCGAGCAGGCCGCGGAGCTCACGGCCAAGCGGGTCCGCGTCGTGCCGTCCGGCTCCGTCCAGGCAGGGCTCGCGGCGATGCTCCGCTACATCTCGACGAACGACGCCGACACGAACGAACGCGAGATGCGCGAGGCGCTGGCTTCCGTCGCGACCGGCGAGGTTACGGTCGCCTCGCGCGACGCCGAGCTCGACGGGATCGAGATCAAGCGGGGTGCGTTCCTCGGGCTCGTCGAAGGGGTCGCCGTCGTCGCCGCGGACGACGTGGAGACGGCGGCGCTCGAGGTCGTCGAGCGCGTCCTCGCAGGCGACCGCGGGTGGCTCGGAATCCTCACCGGCGAGGACGCGCCGCCGCTCGAGGGGCTGCTCGAGGCCGTTGCCCGCACGCATCCCGGCGTCGACGTCGAGGTGCACGAAGGCGGGCAGCCTCACTACCCGCTCCTCGTCGTCGCGGAGTGATCCCGCTTGCCGCCGCCGATCCGGCTGCTTCTCGTCGAGGACAACGACGTCTATCGCGACGCGCTCGAGTTCGTGCTCGGCCGGCGTGAAGACGTCGTCGTCGTCGGCAGCGTGGCCGACGGCTCGTCGGCCGCGCAGGCGAGCATCGAGCTCGGTGCACAGGTCGCCGTGGTCGACTACAGGCTCCCGGATCTCGACGGCTCCGCGGTGGCGCAGGAGCTCGAGGAGCGAGCTCCCGGAGTCGCGATCGTCTTCCTGAGTGCGTCCGCCGGCACCGACGAGCGGGAAGCGGCGAGAATCGCCGGTGCGGCGCTCGTTCGCAAGGACGAGGGCGTCGAGGCGCTAGTCGCAGCGGTCCACGCAGCGGCGGACAAGGAGAGAACCGATGCAGCTGACCACTGAGAACACGGCCATCGTCCTCGACTCGACCTCGGACTACCCGGAGGCGCCGTCGCGGTTCCCGAACATGCGCTTCGTCCCGCTCTACGTGCGCTTCGGCGACGAGACGTTCCGCGACTACGTCGAGCTCGGGCCGTCGGAGTTCTTCGAGCGGCTGCGAACGTCGCCCGTGCTTCCGGCGACCTCGCAGCCGACGCCCCAGGACTTCGTCACGACGTACGAGAGCCTTGCCGGCTACGAGCGGATCTACTCGCTGCACGTCTCGGCGAAGGTCTCGGGAACGTTTCAGAGCGCCGAGCTCGCCGCGCAGGAGCTCGGCGGCGACCGTATCCGCGTCGTCGACTCGAGGAGCGCGTCGCTGGCCATCGCGATGCTCGCGCATGCGATGCAGCGCCGGCTGACGCGCGGGACGACGGACGTCGAGCTCCAGGCGCTCGTCGAGCGCTTCTACCGCGAGTGCGGGGTCGTCTTCACGGTCGAGACGCTCGAGTACCTCCAGCGGGGCGGCCGCATCGGCCGGGCCGCCGCGCTCGCCGGGTCGCTCCTGAACGTCCGGCCCATCCTGGCCATCGAGAACGGCGAGGTCGTCGCTGTTACCCGCGTCCGTGGACGTCCGAAGGCGCTCGCCGAGTTCGAGCGGCGCTTCGCGGAGGCGACGGAGGACAAGCCGGGGTTGCGAGTTGCGGTCGCGCACGCCGACGCGCCGGAGTGGGTCGGCATCCTGAGCGAGCTCGTCTGGCGCGTCCGCCCGAAGGCCGAGATCGAGTTCACGTCGACGCTGGGCGCCGTGGTGAGCACCCACGCCGGTCCCGGCACCGTCGGCTTCTTCTGGTTCCAGGACGACGCCTAGCGAAGGGTCGAAGGGCGAGGCAAGCCTCGCCCCTACGACGACATGGAATTCGCAGGTGTAGGGGCGAGGCTTGCCTCGCCCTACACCTGCCGTGCCCCCGGACCCGGACCTATAGTGGTCCGAGCCGTGCAGCAGACGGACACAGCGACCCGCCTGCCGGTCGGCTTCGCCGGCCTGGGCGCACCTGACGCCTGGCCGCGGCCGCCGAGCGCGCCGCGCCCCGAGCGCCTCGAGGCTCGGCTCGAGACGCTGCACGGCGTAGGCCAGGCTCTGACCCGGCGCCTCGCCAGGCTCGGCGTCGTTACGGTCGGCGACCTGCTCTGGCAGCGCCCTCGCCGGTACGAGGAACCCGTGCCGACGAAACGCATCTCCGATCTCTTCGGCGAGGAGGAAGCTGCGATCGAGTGCGTCGTCCGCTCGACCTCGTCGCGGCGGCGCGGGCGGCTCAGGATCCTGACGGCGCGGGTTGCCGACGATTCGGGCGAGATCAAGGCGACCTGGTTCAACCAGCCCTGGCTCGAGAAGCGGCTCGTGCCCGGGACCGAGATCCGCCTCCGCGGCCGGGCGAACAAGTTCGGGTTCGCGGTCTCCTCGCACGACCTCGACGGAGAGGTGGAGACCGCCGACTACGCGCCGGTCTATCCCGCGGTCGAGGACATCTCGCAGAAGAAGCTGCGCGACCTGCGGGCCCAGGCGCTCCCACTCGTGCGCAACGCGGGCGACCCGCTACCGGCGCAACTGCGGGCCGGCGAGGGGCTCCCGCTCCGCGCGGATGCGCTCGTCGCGCTGCATCGGCCGCGCTCGTTCGAGGACGCGGAGATCGGGCGCAAACGCCTCGCGTTCGACGAGCTGCTCGTCCTCCGGCTCGCGCTCGCACGGACGACGAAGGCGCGCGAGCAGGCCGTCGCCGAGCCGCTGGGCGAGCCGGGCGAGCTGCTCGTCGCCTACCGTCGCGCGCTGCCCTTCGAGCTGACCGCGGACCAGCAGCGTGCGATCGCCGAGCTCGACGCCGACCTCGCGCGCTCCACGCCCATGCACCGCCTCCTTCAGGGCGACGTCGGCTCGGGGAAGACGGTCGTCGCGCTCTATGCGCTCCTCCGGGCCGTCGAAGCCGGCCGCCAGTCGGCGCTCATGGCGCCGACGGAGACGCTCGCGGAGCAGCACTTCCTCACGATCGACGCACTCTGCGGGGATCTCGGGATCGCCGTCGTGCTGCTCACGAGCTCGCTCCGCGCCCGCGAGCACGCGCACGCCCGGCAGCTCATCGCTTCCGGCGACGCTTCGCTCGTGGTCGGGACGCACGCGCTCATCCAGCAGGAGGTCGATTTCCGCGACCTCTCGGTCGCGGTGGTGGACGAGCAGCACCGCTTCGGCGTCGGCCAGCGCAGCGCCCTCGCCGAGGGCCGGAGCCCGCACGTCCTGCACATGACGGCGACGCCGATCCCCCGTACGCTCGCGCTGACGGTGTACGGCGATCTCGACGTCTCCGAGCTCACCGTCCTGCCGGCGAACCGGAAACCCGTGGTCACGCGCTGGATCGGCGAGGAGCGTGCGTCCGAGGCGTACGCGCGCCTGACGCGGTTGCTGCGCGAAGGACGGCAAGCGTACGTCGTCTGTCCGCTCATCGAGCAGTCGGAGACGAGCCGAGCACGCGCCGCGGAGCACGAGGCCGAGCGGCTGCGCGCGCACGAGCTCCGCGACTTCCGCGTCGGCTGCGTCCACGGGAAGCTCCGACCGGCCGACCGGCGCGACCTCATGGCCCGCTTCAAGGCTCAGGAGCTCGACGTGCTCGTCGCGACGACCGTCATCGAGGTCGGCGTGGACGTGCCGAACGCGACGGTGATGATCGTTCAGGAGGCCGACCGCTTCGGGCTCGCGCAGCTCCACCAGCTGCGGGGACGGGTGGGTCGCGGCGCCGAGCAGTCCTACTGTCTTCTCGTCTCGCGTCCTCGCGAGGAGCTCACCGAGAGCGCGGTCGAGCGGCTAGAGGCGATGGTCGCGACGACCGACGGCTTCGAGCTCGCCGAGCGCGATCTCGAGATCCGGGGCGAAGGCCAACTGCTCGGGGCACGCCAGTCGGGGTTCTCCGATCTGCGCTTCGTGCGCCTCCGCCAGGACCACGCGCTGCTCGAGCGAGCCCGCGACACCGCGGCCGGCCTCGAGGACGAAGGCCTGCTCGCCGACGACGTCGACCGTCTTCTGAGCGAGGCGGAGCACCTCGGCGAGTCGTGACGAGGTGCGGGGAACCGCACCACCGGTCTCGGGACGCCTGCACTGCCCTTCGCGGCACCCCGTGCGACCGTGCAGTCATGGATGCGGTGCAGAAGCTCCCCGGCTGCCGACGCGGGCTCGTTTCGATCGGACGGCTGCGCACGGGCGACCGCACGGCGGTGCGCGAGGTCTTCGAGGCCATGTCCGAACAGTCTCGGCGCCTGCGCTTCCACGGCCCGAAGCCGCGGCTGCGCGACGCCGAGGTCGACGTGCTCGTCGATGTCGGCTGCTGCGGCCGCGAAGCCGTTGCCGCGATCGACCTCGTCTCGGGGAAGGTCGTCGGGCTCGCGCGGTTCGTGCGCGACGAGCGCGACCCGCGCGTGGCAGAAGTCGCGTTCGAGGTCGTGGACGACTGCCAGTCGAGCGGCCTGGGCCGCAGGCTGATCGACGAGCTGAGCGTGGTCGCCGGACGGGAAGGAGTCGAGCGGTTCCGCGCATCGGTCGTGGCGGGCAACGAACCGGCGCTCGCACTGCTCCGCGGGGCTGGACGGGTTGTGCGGTCCGAATACGTGGACGGGGCGTACGAGCTGGTCGTCGATCTCGACCACCTTCGGCGCGCGGCGTAGTTCCGGGCGAGGCAAGCCTCGCCCCTACGCGGGAGCAAGACGTTGATGGAAGCCGTAGGGGCGAGGCTTGCCTCGTGCGGGCCGGCATGCCCGGCCCCTACACGTTTGAACCACCTTTGCGAGTGTTCGCGACGTGCGCATCGTCGCGGGCTCGAGGAAAGGCCATCGCATCTCCGCCCCGCGCGGGGTTGTCACGCGCCCGACCGGCGACCGCGTCCGCGAATCCGCGTTTCAGCTGATCGGGCCGATCGAGGGAGCGCGCGTGCTCGACCTGTTCGCCGGCTCCGGCGCGCTCGGGCTCGAGGCGCTCTCGCGCGGGGCCGCGCGGGCGGTGTTCGTCGAGCGCGACCGCGACGCCTGCCGCGTCATCACGCAGAACCTCGAGAAGCTTCGTCTGACTCCTGCGACCGTCCTCTGCCGCGACGTGCTCGACGTGCTCCGCGAGGAGCGCATGCGGCGCCGTCGCTACGACCTGATCCTCGCGGACGCGCCCTACGAGGACTGGGATCGGTACGCGCCCGCGCTGGGCGAGCTCGTCCCCGACGTACTCGAGCCCGCCGGCTTGCTGGTCGTCGAGACCGCCGAACGCGTCGAACCGGTGCTTCCACTCGACCTCGTGACCACGCGCCGCTACGGTTCCGCACGGATTTCGCTCTTCCGCGCGACCCCCGAGACATGATCAGCGCCATCTGCCCAGGCTCGTACGACCCCGTCACCAACGGGCACGTCGACGTCATCCGGCGCGCCGCGGCCATCTTCGACCGGGTCGTGGTGGGAGTCGTTCAGAACCCGCAGCACAAGGCGCCGCTCTTCCCGGTCGAGGAGCGCGTCGAGTTCCTCGAGAGCGCGCTCTCGTCGCTCGACAACGTCGTCGTCGACGTCTTCTCGGAGCTCGTCGTCGAGTTCGCCCGCAAGCACAGCGCGCAGACCATGGTGAAAGGCCTCCGCGTCATCTCGGACTTCGAGTGGGAGTTCCAGATGAACCACCTGAACCGCGTGCTTGCTCCCGAGATCGAGACGGTCTACGTCATGTCCAGCCCGCAGTACAGCTTCGTCTCCTCGAGCGGCGTCAAGGAGATCGCGTCGTTCGGCGGGAAGGTGGACGAGCTCGTGCCGGAGGCCGTGGCCAAGCGGTTTGCGGAGCTCTATCCCGACGGCCGTCCCGGCGCCCCCGTCTCACCCTCCGAGTAGACTTTTGCGTCCATGGACGTACTCGTTCTCATCGACAAGCTCGACGACCTCGTGCACAACGCGAAAGCGGTGCCGCTGACCGACCAGGTGCGCCTCGACCGCGAGGAGATCTACGAGATCCTCGATCAGATGCGCGCCACGATCCCGGAGGAGATCAAGCAGGCCCGCTGGATCGTGAAGGAACGCCAGGAGATGCTGGCGGAGGCCAAGCGGGAATGCGACCGGATAATCCAGGAGGCGCGCGAACAGGCGGTTCGCGAGGCTTCGCAGACGGAGATCGTGCGGCTCGCGGAGCGGCAGGCCGAGGACATCGTCGACGACGCGCGCCGGAAGGCGCGTGAGACGCGGCTCGAGATGGAGGACTGGGCCGACAGCATCCTCTCGACCCTCGAGGTCAACCTCGACAAGTTCCTCGTCGCGGTCAAGCGAGGCCGCGAGCGCCTCCACGAGCGGTCACAGGAGACCGTGGTCGCCGGTATCGGACCGGAGCCGGTCGACAGGTTCGCGGGAGCTCAGCTCGACTCCGAAGAGCTCGAGCGCATCTAGCAGGCCAGAGCGCTCTCGCTAGGCCGTCTGCCGGACCGGCTGCTGGGTCGTCGGCTGCGTGAGCCATGCCTGCGCGAGCTCGGCGCAGACGTCGATCGCGGTCTGCACGAATGCTTCGGCCGCGGCGCTGCGGTGGCGATCGCGGTGCCAGACGAGGCCGATCACCCGCGCTGGCACACGGTCCGCGAGGTCGATCAGCTCCACGCTCTCGTCGCCCTCCTGCACGGTGAGGAGCGGGGCGATGCTGACTCCGACGCCGGCACCGACCAGCCCCTGCACGGTGCCGTTGTTGTCGGAGCGAAACACGACGTTCGGCTGCCGGCCCGACGACGCGAGCGCGGTCTCGACGGCGTCCATCGCCCTGCACTTGCTGAAGCCGATGAGTGGGTGGAGCGCTATCTCCTTGAGCGTCGGGGCTCGCTTGAGCCCGGCGAGCGGGGAGCCGGCAGGCACCAGCAGCACGTAGGGATCGCGGAAGAGCTCGACCTCCTCGAGCGGCCCTTCGTTCGCCGGCAGCGTCATGAACGTGAGGTCGAGTGCGCCGCGCTCGACGAGCCCGAGGAGCTCGTGCTCGTCCTGCGACTCCAGGAGCGCGACCTCGACTCGCGGATGCTCCTGCCCGAACCGGCGAAGGAGCGTCGGGATGACCCGCGCGCCGACCGACTGGAAGGTTCCGACGCGTAGACGACCTGCGTCACCAGCTGCGAGTGCCTGCATGTCCGCCTTTGCGGCGAGCAGCCGGGCCTCGATCGCCTCGGCATGGCGGAGGAGGATCGCCCCGGCCTCAGTCAGAGAAATCGGCCTCGGTCCTCCGGGTCGCTCGATGAGCCGCATCCCGACAACGCGTTCGAGCGTCGCGATCTGCTGCGAGACCGCCGACTGCGTGTATCCGAGCCGCTCGGCCGCGCGACCGAACGACCCCGCATCGGCGATCGCCTTGAGCGCGAGGAGATGACGGAGGTCGAGTCCCAGCCATCGATCAGTTTCCATGATCAAAAGGAACGATAGCGCGAGCGCTGCTAATCGAGATGCGCGCGCCTCGGACAGCGCTACGCTGCTCGGCGTGACGACGGTCGACCTTCGCCGCTTCCGGCTGCGAGCCGGTGAGGTCCGACGCGAGACGCTGGACGTCGACCTCGAGCCGTTCTTCCTCGGCGGCCAGCGCTACGAGGCGGTGCCGGGTCGCATCCCGGTCGAGCTCGAGGTCTCGCAGGCGTCGGGAGCGACCGTGTTCGATCTCCGCTTCGAGGCGACGCTCTCGGGGCCGTGCATGCGCTGTCTCGCGCACGCCGAGGTTCGGGTGTCGGTCAAGGCGCAGGAGCTGCACGACTTCGAGGCCGCGAGCGGCGACGAGCTCCGTTCGGACTACGTCGTCGACAACAGGCTCGAGCTCGGTACCTGGGTGCGCGATGCGATCGCGCTTGCGCTCCCCGAGCAGGTCCTGTGCGGCCCGGAGTGCGCGGGCCTCTGCCCGGTCTGCGGGAAGGACCTGAACGCGGAGCCGCACGAGCACGTCGAGGAGGCCACCGATCCGCGCTGGGCCGCACTCCAGCAGCTGCGCGACGACCTTTGATGGCGGGGAAGCCAGTTTTCTCCACGATTGAGGAGGTGGCGCCGCCGCCACCGGGCGCCACCTCCTGACCCCTCCCCTGCAGGGCCCCTGCGGCCCTACGTCTTCGCCTAGCGGCCGCCCGCCGTCAGCACGCGGACCTGCACGAGGCGGTATCCGGCGATGCCGCCGAGCGGCGGGTCGCCGGCGCGATACGCCTTGATGAAGAACTGCACGTTCCCGTTAACCGCGGGGAAGTGCTGCAGCGGCTGGAGCTGGTATTCGAGCCAGCCGTCACTTCCGCTCGGCTGCCTGTCGCCGCCGGTCGTACGACGCGGTACCGACCGCACGAAGACGAGCGCACCGCGCACCGCACGGCCGCGCTGATCGGTCACACGGATGCGGACCGTGATGGGATCGACTCGGCTCGTGACCGGATTCGGGCTGAACCGGACCTGCGAGACGACCAGCCGGTCGCCTGCAGCCCTCAGGTCACCGACCGCCACCGAGTTGCCCGGCGGTGGTGCCTGGCCGGCGACGACGGCGGTCTGGTTGGACAGCGCCGACCGCGCGCCGTTGTCGTTGCGCGCGGTGACGCGGACGCGGATCGTGCGACCGGCATCACTCGACGCGACGACGTACGTGCTGTCCGTCGCACCGGAGATCTCGCTGCAGTTGTCTCCCGCCGTGCTGCAGCGGAGCCACTGGAACGCGTAGGTGATCGGAGCCTCGCCCGACCACGACCCGCGGTTGGCGGTCAACTGCTGCCCGACCGCCGGCGAGCCGGAAATCGACGGCTCGGCCGTGTTCGCAGGCCGGCCGGGGGGAGCGGGCTGTACGACCGCGGTCGGATTCGAGGTGGCCGTGTCGGAGCCGTCGTCGTTCCGCGCGGTCACCTGTGACCGAATGCGGAAGCCGACGTCACCTGCGCGTACGACATACGTCGTGTCCGAGGCGTTCGTGATCCGGCGACAGTCGGACGCGTCGGGAGCTCCGCGGCCCTGACAGCGGAACCAGCGGTAGACGTAGTCGATGGGCTGCGAGCCGGTCCATGTCCCGCGCGTCGTGCGCAGGATCTGTCCGACGCGTGGTGTGCCGGACACGGAAGGCTCGGCCGTGTTGCTCGGCTCGACGGTCTGCGCCGCACGCGGCGAGCCGGGCAGGAACGCCAGGAAGAGCATCCCGAGAACCGCGGCGACGAGCCCGGTGCCGAGAGCCAGCACACGCAGGCGGCGGACGTCGTGGTGGTCGGTGATTCTCATGTCGTATCCCTCCTCATGCCCTTGGAGTCGGGTAGGGAGTGCCCCGGCACGCCCGCATCCGAATCCGCTCGGCGCGAGGTCTTACCGACTGTTTACGCCGGCTTGAGCGAACCAACACATCTCGGAACGCCTGCTCCGGCGCGGGATCGTGCGAGCGACCGTCTATCATCCGCGACGGCGCTCCGGCGCCTGACCATGACGGACTGAGACGAACTCACCTCGCCCTCGCGCTCTGCCGGTACCCGGCGAGCGCGCGATCCGTCAGGAGGTCCGTCTCGTGCGAGTCCAGCTCGCCGGAGTTTCGAAGCGCTATGGCGCACAGGTCGTTCTCGAGCAGGTCGATCTCACGATCGGCCCGCACGCGCGGATCGGCGTCGTCGGCCCGAACGGCGTCGGCAAGTCGACCTTGCTCCGGATCCTCGCCGGGCTCGAGGAGCCCGACGCGGGGTCGGTCGTGCGGGCCCCGGCGTGGCTCACTGCCGGCTATCTCGCCCAGGAGCGGCTGAGCGGCGAGCGGGAAGGGCTGCTCGCGACCCTCGCTCGTAGAACGGGCGTCGCCGAGGCCGAGCGCGAGCTCGAGGCGACGGCGAGCGAGCTCGCGGGCGACCCGGCGGCCGGCGAGCGGTACTCGGCGGCGCTGGAGCGCTTTCTGGGGCTCGGCGGTGGCGACTTCGAGGCTCGCGCCCGGACGGTGTGCGCCGAGCTCGGGCTGTCCGTCGATCTCGACCAGTCGGCCGAGACCCTCTCGGGAGGGGAACGAGCCCGGGCTGCGCTCGCCGCGACGTTGCTCGCCCGCTTCGACCTGCTCCTGCTCGACGAGCCGACGAACGATCTCGATCTCGACGGCCTCGAACGGCTGGAGCGATTCCTCGCCTCCTATGCAGGCGCGCTCGTCGTGGTGTCGCACGACCGGGAGCTGCTCGACCGGACGGTGACGCGGATCGTCGAGATCGTCCCGGACACGCGGCGGGCGCGGGAGTGGACGGGCACCTGGAGCGACTACGCGGCAGCGCGCGAGACGGAGCGATTGGCTGCGTCCGCTCGCTACGAGCAGGCGGTCACGCGTCAGCGGAAGGTCGCGGACCTCCTTGCGAAGCGGCGGACCGAGGCGCGCGGCCTCGGGGACTCGCTCGGCAGGTCGACCGGCGGCGCGGACCGCCGCGCGACGCACGCGCTCAAGACGAAGGTGCGGCAGGCCGAACGGCTGCTCGAGCGCAACGAGCTCCCGGACAAGCCGTTCGAGCCATGGGAGCTGAGGCTGTCGCTCGACGCGGGAGAGCGCCCGGGCGACCTCGTGGCGCGTCTCGACGACGCCGTTGCGATCCGAGGCTCCTTCAGGCTTGGCCCGGTATCGCTCGATCTCGCCGCCGGCGAGCGCCTGGCCGTGACAGGTCGCAACGGAAGCGGGAAGTCCACGCTGCTCGGCGTGCTCGCCGGCGAGCTCCCGCTTGCCGCCGGACGGCGGAGCATCGGGCGACGGACGCGGATCGGGTCGCTCGCCCAGCGCCGTGACGCGTACGGGGGAGCCGAGACCCTGCTCACCGCCTTCCGCGCGCGCACTGGCCTCGCACTCGAGACAGCGCGGACGCTGCTCGCAAAGTTCGGGCTCGGCGCCGACCACGTGGGGCGCCCGTGCTCCTCGCTCTCGCCGGGCGAACGGACGCGCGCTCAGCTCGCCGAGCTCCAGTTCCTGCGCGTGAATCTCCTCGTGCTCGACGAGCCGACGAACCACCTCGACCTCGAAGCAGTCGAGCAGCTCGAAGCGGCGCTCGCCGGCTACGGGGGAACGATCGTCGTGGTCACCCACGACCGGCGCTTCCTCGAGCGGATCACGCCGACGCGCTCGCTCGCGCTCGGGTGACGTGAGCCGGTCCGTGTGAAGGGAGGCGGCGCCGCCTGACCGCCTCCCTTCGTTCGTTCGGCTACGTGAGCCGGACGGGAACCTGCACGAGCCGCGAGCCGTAGACGCCGCCGAGCGACGGATCTCCGCTGCGGTACGCCTTGATGAAGAACTGCACCGCGGTCTTCGCCTTCGTCGGGAACGAGCTCGTCGGCACGAGCTCGTACGTGAGCCACCCGTCGGAGGCCGTCAGCCTTCGATCGCCACCCGTCGTGACCTTCGGCGTCGAGCGGATGAAGACGAAGGCGTCGCGGACGACGAAGTTACGCGTGTCCTTGACCCGGATGCGCACGACGATGGTCTGCCGCCGGTTCGTGATCCGGTTCGGGGAGAAGCGCACCTCGGAGACGAGGAGACGATGGTTGCTCGAGACGCTCGTCGCAGGAATCGAGTACTCGCCGGACGGTAGGCGAACGGCTCCGGCCGGGAGGGGCTCGGCGCCGGTCGTCGACTCGCCGGAGATCACCGTGACGGACGCGATGGCATTGCGTGCCGTGACGTTGAAGCGGAGCTTGCGGCCGATGTCGGCGGACGTCACCCGGAACGAGCGCCCGGTTGCCCCGGCGATCTCCACGCAGTCCCCGCCGGCCGAATTGCAGCGCAGCCAGCGGTAGGAGAACGCGATCGGCTGCCTGCCGATCCAGCGGCCGGGATCCGCGCTGATCACCGAGCCGACGAGCACCGTTCCACGGACGGTCGGCTGGCTCACGAGCACCGGCGGACCGACGACGGCCGCGGTCGGGTTCGAGGCGACGGTCCTCGAGCCGTCCGCGTTCGACGCCGTGACGCGCACGCGCATCCGGAAACCGACGTCCGCGGCCGTGAGCACATAGGTCGAGCCGGTGGCGCCGGAGACGGAGATGCAATCGCTCCCGTCCGGAAGCCCGCCGCCGGCGCCGCAACGCACCCAGCGAAATGCGTACGACGAGGCGCCGGACCACGTCCCCCTCGTCGCGGAGAGCCGACGCCCCTGCTCGGCGGCGCCGCTGATGCGCGGCTCGGCCGTGTTCTGTGGCGGAGCGGCCGGAGCCGACGATCCCGCCGATGGGAGTGCGAGCGCTCCGAGCCCGAGCGCGAGTCCCAGGATCAGAGCGGTTGCGAGTGGTGCGGAGCCCCGGTCGCGACGCCGGTCGTGTCGATCGACGGTCGGTCCCATGGTTTTCCCTCCTTCGTTCGCTTCTTTCCCTCCGTCGAGTTATGACGTTGCAGACCGCACGAGGATTCGATTCCTTGCGGACTTCTTACAGCCCCACACACATCCCTCACGAGCGGGCAGAACGCCGGAAACGCTGCGGCTATCGGCTATAGTCCGCAGCCGCTCATGGCCGTCCCGAAGAAGAAAACGTCGAAGGCGAGGCGCGACAAGCGCCGCGCGACGCATGCGATCTCGTCGCCGCGGGTCCAGGTCTGCCCGAACTGCCGGCAGCCGAAGCTCGCCCACCGCATGTGCCCGAACTGCAAGACGTACCGGGGCCGTGAGGTAGAGCCGCTCCGCATCCAGGGCCCGTAAGAGCCGGGCAGACCCGGCCGGCAATCAGCTGCCGGCGAGGCATGCCTCGCCCCGACGATCGCCGCCTGAGTAGATACTCAGGCCATGGTTCGCGTGGCGATCGACGCCCTGGGAGGAGACCGTGCGCCCGATGAGATCGTCCTCGGTGCGGTCGAGGCCGCGTCCCCGGAGATCGAGCCGATTCTCTACGGGCAGCCCGGGCTCGACGCCCACGGCCTCCGCCTCGTGGAGACCTCGGGAGGCATCGGCATGGAAGCCTCGCCCGTCGAGGCGGTGCGCGCGAACCCGGGCTCGTCGCTCGTTCGCGCGGTGCGAGCCGTCGCGGACGGCGAGGCCGACTGCGTCGTCTCGGCGGGCAGCACCGGTGCGACCCTTGCCGCGTCCCTCTTCCACATCCGTCGGCTGCCCGCCGTCTTTCGACCGGCGATCGCAGTCGTGCTTCCAGCCCGCATCGGCCCGACAGTGCTCATCGATGCCGGCGCGAACGCGGACGCTCGGCCCGAGCACCTGCTCCAGTTCGCGCACATGGGAGCCGTCTTCGCCGAGGAGATCCTCGAGATCGCGAGCCCCGAGGTGCGTCTGCTCTCGATCGGCGAGGAGGACGAGAAGGGAAACGAGCTCACGCTCGAGGCCCACGAGCTCCTGCGGCAGAGCGACCTTCGCTTCGGCGGGAACACCGAGAGCCGGCGGCTGCTCGAGGGCGACGCGCACGTGGTGGTCGCGGACGGCTTCACCGGCAACGTCGCGCTGAAGGCGGTCGAGGGCACGATCCGCAGCCTGCTCGACGCGATGCGCGGGGAGCTCGAGTCCTCGGCAAGGGGCAAGCTCGGCGGCCTGCTCATCCGTCCGGCGGCCCGACGGGTGCAGAAGCGTCTCGACCCGGAGACTTACGGAGGCGCGTACCTCCTCGGACTGCGCGGACTGGTCGTGATCGCGCACGGCTCGAGCTCGCGGGTCGCGATCGCGAACGCGATTCGCCTGGCGGCCCGCGGCGTCGAGCACGACGTCGTCGACCGCCTCGCCCAGCGCCTCCCGGACCGCGTCGCTCGCCCGGCCTGAGCAATCGTCTTCGTTCTAGGGAAACATGTCTACCCCCATCGAGTATCATCGGCGCGCTCTACGACCCCGACGGCTGAGAAGTGAGGTTTGAAGTGGCACATTCGCGTGAGGAGATTCTCGAGCAGGTCAAGACCGTGCTGAGCGACAAGCTCGGCATCGACGAGAGCGAGATCTCGGAAGACGCCTCCTTCGAAGAGGACCTCGGGGCCGACTCGCTCGACCTCGTCGAGGTCGTCATGGACCTCGAGGATCAATTCGGCCTGAAGATCCCGGACGAGGACGCACGCGGGCTCACGACGGTCGGCAAGGCGATCGATTACGTCATCGCGCACCAGCAGTAGCGTCGTCGACGATCGAGGCGGCCACGCAGAGCTCGGCCGGCTGATCGCCGAGCTCCCGCCGGACCGTCTCGAGCAGGTCTTCACCCATGCGTCATGGGCCGACGATCGGTCGGACTCGTACGAGCGCCTCGAGTTCCTCGGGGACAGCGTCCTCGAGCTCGCCATCGCCCGCGCCGTGTACGACCGCTTCGGCGATGCCTCGGAAGGCAGGCTGGCGAAGATCCGGGCCCATGTCGTCTCGCGCACGAGCTGCGCATCGGTCGCGAAGGAGCTCGAGCTCGGCGACCGGCTCGTCGAGCGCGCTGACGGAGTCCCGGCGGACGAGCTCGACCGCATCTCCCGGAGCCGGAACGTGCTCGCCGCGCTCCTCGAAGCCGCGCTCGCAGCGCTCTACCTCGAGCACGGGTTCGAGGCGATCGAGCAGGCCGTCGTCGCCGCCTTCAGCGACAAGATCGAGTACGCCCGCTCCAGTCATGTCGACTACAAGACGGAGCTCCAGGAGGCGCTCGCGCGCTCCGGCCGGCAGGTGCACTACACGGTGCTCGAGGTCGAGGGCCCGCCGCACGACCGGCGCTTCGTGTGCGCGGCCCACGTGGCCGGCGCCCAGCTCGGGATCGGCCGCGGCTCGACGAAGAAGGCCGCAGAACAGGAAGCGGCGCGCGAGGCGCTGGACGCGCTCGGCGTCGTGCCCGAGCAGTTCTAAGTTGCTCCTGGGGTCAGGCTTCGGCCTGACCTCGTCGTGGGAGGTTGGTCTCGGGGGTCGGGCTGAAGCCTGACCCGACGGTCGGCGTCAGGCATGAGCCCGACGCCGGCCGTCCGCCTGGATCGTGAGAATGCACCGCCGGTGCACCTGAAGACGATCCGCATCCGCGGCTTCAAGTCGTTCCCCGACGCGCTCGAGCTCACGCTCGAGCCCGGCGTCGCCGTGGTCGTCGGCCCCAACGGTTCCGGCAAGTCGAACATCGCCGACGCCGTCGTGTGGGCGGCGGGCTCGCTCACGCCGTCCGAGCTCCGCGCGGAGAAGCCGGACGACGTCCTGTTCGCCGGCGGCGGCGAGCGCAAGCGCTCGGAGCACTGCGAGGTCGAGCTCGTGTTCGACAACGAGGCCGGCGACTTCGCGGAGCTCGATTTCAGCGAGGTCTCCGTGGCGCGGCGGCTCGTTCGCGGCGCCGAGGGGCAGTACCTCGTGAACCGTGCCCCGGTGCGGCGCACCGATCTCGTCGAGCTCCTGTCCGACATCGGGCTGGGGTCCGCGATGCACTCGATCGTGGGGCAGGGCAAGGTCGAGCAGGTGCTCGCCTCGAGGCCCGAGGACCGGCGCGCGCTCGTCGAGGAGGCCGCCGGGCTCGGGAAGTTCAAGCGCAGGCGACATCGAGCCGAGCTGCGGCTCGCACGGGTCGCGCTCCAGGTCGAGCGTGCGCTCGATGTCGAGGACGAGGTGCGGAAGCGGTTGAGACCGCTTGCGCTCCAGGCGACCGCCGCCGAGCGCGCCGAGAAGCTCGCCGGTGAGATCGCCGGGCTACGCGCCCGTATCGCGCAGCTCGATCTGGAAGCTGCCGGCGGCCGGCGCACCGACGCCGAGTCTCGCCGCGACGGCGCGGCCCTCGTTCGGCGCGGGGTTCAGGGTCGCCTCGAAGGGCTTCTCGCCGACCGCACGCGTGCCGAGGACGAGCTCTCGGATGCGGCGGGCCGTCGCGAAGGCGCGCTGTCCGCGCTCTACCGCCTCCAGGGAGGCACCGAGCGGCTCGCGCTCAGGTGCGAGTCCGCGACGACGCTCGCCGAGCGCCTCCGAGCGGAGCGCGCCTCGCTTCCGTCGTCGGGCCCGGAAGGAGGGGATGCCGTCCGGCTCGAGCGAGCGGCGCACGAGTCGGCGCTGCGTGCGCGCGAGGCGGCCCGCGAACGGGAGGACCTCGCGGAGCGCGCACGCCTGGCGCGGGAGCGAACGCTCGCCGTGGAGCGCGTCCTCGCGGAGCAGGAAGGCCTGCCACCTGCGGCGCGGGCGCTTGCAGAACGAGGCGCGAGGCTGGCGCTGGCAGAGCTCGACGTCGCGCCCGGCTCGGAGCGCGCCGTCGCGGCCGCGCTCCGCGCGCGCGCCTCGGCAATCCTCGCCACGGACCCGGCCGCCGGCCTGCAGCTGCTCGTCCAGGCGCGCGAGTCGGGTCTCGGGAGCCTCACGGTGCTCGCGGGCCGCGGGCCGCAGGAGCTCGTCGGCGAGTTCCCCGTCGTGCCGCTCGACACCCTGCTCGACGTGCAGGTCGCCTCGGTCACGCCTGAGGGCTTCGGGTACGACCCGGCGCGGGGCGAGCTCTGGTTCGCGGGCGAGACGGCCGAGGCCGTGCTGCTCGAGCTCGAGGCGCGCCGGCGAGACCTCGCCGCCGAGGCGGACGAGCTCGATGCGCAGCTCACGGCCGCCGACGCTCGTCTCGCCGAAACGGAGCAGGCGGCAGCAGCGGCGGAGGCCGCGTTCGCGCACGTCGCACCTGGCTACCGCCGCCCGTTGCTCGACGCGGAGACGCTCGATCGCCTCGTCGACCTCAGCGAGCGCCTCCTCGAGGGCACCCGCGCCGCGCAGGCGAGCGCGGCGAGATTCGAGCCGCCGCTGCGCGCGCGCGTCGACGTCGGAGCACGGAGAGCAGGCGAGCTGGGCGAAGAGCTGCGCCGCCTCGGCGCCGCGGAGGTCGAGCTGCGCCGGGAGCTCGAGGAGGCGAGCGCGAGCGCCACGGGCGCCGAGGTCGAGCTCGCGCGTATCGACGCCGAGACGGAGGAAGCGCGGCGCCGGCTCGAAGGCGTGGGTGACGTGACGCCCGCCGAGGGCGACGACTGCGACGAGCTCTCGGCGCGCGCCGAGCGGCTCGAGGCTCGCCGCCTGGCGCTCGGGATGGTGAACCCGCTCGCGAAGGAGGAGTACGAGGCGGAGAAGGAGCGCCTGGACGACCTGAAGGCGCAGCGCGAGGACCTCGAGCAGAGCCTCGAGGAGCTCGAGCGGCTGCGCGCGGACCTCGCCGAGACCGTCGAGCGCCGTTTCGCGGAGACGTTCGCCTCCGTCGCCGAGCACTTCGAGGAGGTCGCCGCGACGCTCTTCCCCGGCGGCGAGGGCAGCCTGCGGCTCGTCGAGCACGAGCGCGAGGCCCGCGAGGACGGCTCCGAGGTCGAGTCCGAGGCAGGCGTCGAGGTCGAGCTGAGACCGGCCGGGAAGCGGATCACGCGGCTCTCCCTGCTCTCGGGCGGCGAAAAGGCGCTCGGAGCGATCTCGTTCCTGTTCGCGCTCTTCCTCGCCCGGCCGTGCGCCTTCTACCTGCTCGACGAGGTGGAGGCCGCCCTCGACGACTCCAACATCGCCCGCTTCGTCGAGCTGCTGCGGCGGTACTCCGACCGCGCGCAGTTCGTCGTCGTCACGCACCAGAAGCGGACGATGGAGGCCGCTGACGTTCTCTACGGCGTCACGATGGGCCCGGACGGCGTCTCGCAGGTCGTCTCGCGGCGGTTGCCGCGTCAGGACCGCGCCGCAGAGCATGCGGCCGCATAGCTAGCGACATAGGCTGACCGTCGATGAGCCTCACCTGGGCCGAGCTGCTCGGTGACGAGCTGACCGCCGCGGACGAGCCGGAGCGCACGGGCCTGTTCGCGCGCATGCGCGACTCGCTGGCGAAGAGCCGGCGCGCACTCACGGAGCAGCTCGCGGAGGCGGGGTTCGACCCGTCCGATGCCGATGCGTGGGAGCGGCTGGAGGAGGCGCTGATCCGAAGCGACGTCGGCGTCCCCGCGACCGCGGAGCTCGTCCGCCGACTCGAGCTGCGCGGAGCGGCCGGCGGCCTCGAGGAAGGCCTGGTCGAGGAGGTGGAGGCGCTCTTCGGCGGCCCGCCGAGCCTCGAGCTCTCGGCGAGTCCCTCGGTGGTGCTCGTCGTGGGCGTCAACGGGACGGGAAAGACGACGACGATCGGAAAGCTCGCGCTGAAGCTCTCCGAGCACGGTCGCTCCGTGCTCGTCGGGGCCGCGGACACGTTCAGGGCGGCGGCCGAGGAGCAGCTCGAGATCTGGGCCGAGCGCGCGGGGGCGGACTTCGTGGGCGCTCCGCGAGGCGGCGACCCAGCCGCGGTCGCGTTCGACGCGCTCGAGGCCGCCCGCGCCAGAGGCCGCGACGTCGTGATCGTCGACACCGCCGGCCGCCTCCACACGCAGTCGAACCTCATGGCCGAGCTCGAGAAGGTACGCCGGGTCATCGCGACCCGGATCGACGGCGCACCGCACGAGACGCTCCTCGTCGTCGATGCGACGACCGGCCAGAACGGGCTTCAGCAGGCACGCCTCTTCGGCGACGCGGTCGGGGTGACGGGCGTTGTCCTGACGAAGCTCGACGGGAGTGCTCGCGGGGGCGTCGCGATCGCGATCGCGGTCGAGCTCGGGCTACCCGTGAAGCTCGTCGGCGTGGGGGAGGGCGTCGACGATTTGCGCCCGTTCGACGCGCACGACTACGCGCGCGCACTGCTCACCGCCTGATCACCCGCGACAGACCGTCGGGTGCCGACCGACGGCCTGCGTACGCTTCCGGCGATGGCGGTCGCGACGTTCATGCACTGGCCCGGCGTCACGCCTTTCCAGTACGACTCGGTGATGGCGCGGCTGGGGCTCGACACACACCCGGCCGCGGGTGCTGTGCTCCACGTCGCGAGCCTCACCGACGAGGGACTCGACGTCTGCGAGGTGTGGCAGACGGAGCGGTCGTTCCAGGGCTTTCTCGCGCAACGCCTGCTGCCGGTCGCCGACGACGTCGGCATCGACGCAGAGCCGGAGATCAGGCTCGTGCAGCTCCACAACCTCTTCGCTGCAGACCCGCACGTGATCGATCGCATCGGTGCCCTGTCGATGCCCGCCGCGGTCGCCGCCTGGGCAGCCTGAAACAACCGCAGCCTGAAACAACGGCCGCCTGACCAGCGCGCGCAGACCGCACCCTTGGACTGGCACCTGGGACTGGCTGAAGCCAGGCCACGGCGTGCGAGCACTCGCTTCGAGCTGCCGGTCGCCTCGTTAGGATCGCGCGGTGGACGAGCGAGGGGGCACCGCCATCGCATTCGGCCCGGTCGGGCTTGCCGGCTGGGCGCTGCTGCTCCTCGGGATCCTCCTGCGAAGGCGGCTCGTCTCGCTCCTCGGCCTGGCGGGCGTGATCGCAGACGTCACGGTTGCCGAGCTCGGCGGCTTCAAGGCGATGAACGAGGCGCGCACGGAGTCGAGCTCCGAGCCCGACTCCAGCGCTGCGTAAGCGTCACCCGCCGGGTGTGATCCGGACGCGGTACTCCCGCACGTGCTGGTTGTGCCGCCGAACCTGGATCTCGATCTGAACGTCGTACGCAAGCTCGTACGCCTTCTCGTCGAGCTCGCCCGCTCCGATCGACTCGTCGACGGAGTGTGCAGCCGCGCCCGCTGCGGCCTCGAGCGCCTCCTCGAGCGACGCACGGTTGTCGTCCGACACGAACGTCGACCTGCCCTCGAAGGCATCGCCGACGCGTCGTGCACTCGCTTCACCCATCTCGATCCCCCTCCTCGTCGGAGGACGGGACCCTACTCCCGCGTGCCCGTCGAGACAACCTCGGGAGCGAGGACGCCGACCCGTCCCAGCCGTCTGCCTTCCGCGATCAGGCCAGCGACGCGACCGGTGCCGAGAGTGGTCTCGAGGTGGGGGAGGAGCCGTTCGAGAGCCGTCTCCGCAAAGTGGCTGACGAGGGTGTCACCGCGCATGCCCTCCGCCGCTCCGACCAGTCGTGCCGCCTCCTCGTGTGATCCGCGTGCCGCGGACACCTCTGCGAGGAGGACCAGGCACCCGGCGCACGCACTGTCGTTGTCGAACGCCGTGTAGAGGGCGAGACTCTCGCGGATTGCGTCTTCCGCGAGGTCGATGCGCCCGTCGAGCAGTTCGAGCTCGGCGACCATGTAGAGCGCGGCGGCTGTGTTCGTGTCAGCTCCGATCTCCCGTGCGAGCGTGAGTGACTCCTCGATCGCGAGGCGCGCGCGAGCCGTGTCTCCCGCGCGAAACGCCGCGACGCCGAGGTTGTAGGTCACGTTCGCCACGAGGAGCGGGTCACCGAGCGCGCGGCGAAGTCTCACCGCCTCGTCGTAGTGGGCCAGGGCGCTTTCCGACTCGCCCTGGAGCGACAGCACCTCACCGAGATTCAGGAGCGCCGCCGAGACCGCCCTGTCGTCTCCCAGGCTCCGGGCGAACTCCAACGCTTCCTCGCCGACCGTGGCCGCTCGCTCGAGATCGTTTTGCATGAGCGCAACGAAGCCGAGGTCCGACAGCGCGAAGACGACTTCCCGTCCGCGACCGCTCTCGCGATAGAGCTCGAGCGCTTCCTCGAGCAACGGCACCGACGCGTTCCAGTCGTACTGGGCGCTTGCCTGCTGCGCAGCGGTCCAGAGGGCGTCGGCCCGGAGGTCGGCGGGTATGTCGGCGCCGAGCTCGAGTCCGAGCGAGAGCCACGACCGAGCCTCGCTCACATGACCGTGTGCGCGCCAGAAGCGCTCGAGCGCGGAGATAGCGCGGAGCGCGTCCGCGACGCGTCCGTTCGCGAACGCCCAGTCGAGCGCAACCCGGAGGTTGTCGAACTCACGCTCGAGCCGCTCGAGGCAGACCGCTTGCCCCGGCCCGGCCAGTTCGGCCTCGGCGGCCGCCGCGCGTTCGAGAAACCGCTCGGCGTGGCGGCGCTGGAGCTCGTCGAGCCCGCCGCCAGCGGCAAGCCGGGCGACGGCCTGCTCGCGGACGGTCTCGAGCATCGACAGGCGCACGTCGCCGTCCGCGACGTCGCTCCGGAGCAGGCTCCAGGCGACGAGGGACTCGAGCTCGCGGAGGAAGTCGGGCGCTGGACCCGCGACTGCCTGGGCGTCCTCGAGCGTGCATCCCCCTGCGAAGACTGCGAGCGCCCCGTGCAGCTCCTTCTGGCTCTCGCTCAGAAGCCCGTAGCTCCACTCGATTGTCGCCCGGAGCGTCCGTTGTCGTTCCGGGAGGTCGACCGGCCCCTCCATCTCGAGAGCCATGCCCTCCTCCAATGCCCGCAGGATCCGGGCGGGCGGCAGCACCACGAGACGCGCGGCGACGAGCTCGATGGCGAGCGGCAAGCCGTCGAGGCGCCGGCAGATCTCGAGCACCGACTGCCGCGCGTCCTCGTGGAGGAGAACACCCCGGGCGGCGGCCAGCTCGACGAACAGCGTCGCTGCATCGCCGACCGGTAGGGGGTCGAGCGGCAGGACGTGCTCGCCGAGGAGGCGAAGCGGAACGCGGCTCGTCGTCAGCATGTCGAGGTCTGGGACGAGGTGGAGTAGCGTCGCTATCGCCGGCGCCGACTCGGCGAGGTGCTCGAGGTTGTCCAGGTAGAGGAGCGTTCGGGTGCCTTCGAGAGCGTCCGCGATCCTCGTGGTCGCCGGCGTGCCGGGGGATTCACGAATCCCGAGCGTGCGTGCGATCTCAGCCGGCACGAGGTCGGGATCGGAGATCGGGGCGAGCCGGACGAGGTGCACGGGGCGTTCGAGCGCCGCCGCCGCGACCGCCTCGAGCGCGAGACGGCTCTTGCCCGCCCCTCCCGCGCCGGTGATCGTGACGAGCCGGACGTCGGGCCGCTGGAGGAGCGCCCGGATCTGGTCGAGCGCCTCGGTTCTCCCGACGAGCCGGTGGTGAAGAGCCGGAAGTGTCGCCCCGCCGAGGGTCTGGAGGGGCGGGAAGGCGTCCTCGACCCCGGGAACGACGAGCTGGAAGAGCTGGTATGCGCCGCCCACGTCCTTGAGCCGGTGGCTGCCGAGCGGCCGAAAAGTCGCGTCGCCCGGGAGATCGTCTCCGACGAAGTCCCGCGATGCGCGGGACACGATGATCTGGCCACCATGCGCCGCGGAGCAGATCCGCGCCGCGACGTGGACGTCCAGGCCGATGTATCCCTCGTCGCCGAGCTCTGGCTCGCCCGTGTGGATCCCGATGCGCATCCGGATGGCGTTCTCCGGAAGCCAGGGCTCGCTCTCCAGTGCTCGTTGGAGGTCGGCGGCGGCTGCGACCGCATCGCGAGCACGCTCGAAAACCAGGAACACTCCGTCGCCGGCCCAGTCGACCTCGTGGCCCCGGTACGTCGAGGCGACGGCGCGTACGAGCTCTCGGGCGCGCGCCCGGAGTGGCCCGTACGCCTCGCCGAGCGCGTGGAGCAACCGGGTCGAGCCTTCGACGTCGGCGAAGAAGAGCGTGACGTTCCCGCTCGGGAGCGCCCTGTCTCGACTGCCATGAGAAGCCATGTCCGGCGAGTGTACGAACGGTGCACGCCGCCGGCCAAGCGCACGCGAGCCCGGTTTACATGCCGCGAGTCCCCGGGAGGCCGGGCCGGGCCTGGCTCACGACGTCGTCGTGTCCCGAGGGCTCTTCTCCGCCCTCCGGGAGGAATGGCGGTGCGATCTGGAGCTCCCATGGCGCCCAGAGCTCCGGAGATTGCTCGTACCTGTGTGCGCGCAGGTACTCGTGGAGGTCCGCGAGAAGCTGCTGGCGGCTGTACTGGTGATTCAGGATCCGCTCGGCATTTGCCTCCATGAATCGGCAGCCCCAGTACGTGAAGACTCCGTGCGCCCGACCCTCGAGATAGTCCTCGGCAGCCGGCTCTCCCTCGGACGACGCCGCCCAGAAGACGTTTCGCCCGCGGAAGCAATCGCAGTCGGCGAGGCCGTGGTATTGCAGTTGGTCCTCGTCGCCCTCGACGCGAAACCCGATGTCGACCGGGGGCGCGACGTACCTCACGTCTGGATCGAGCACGCGGGAGTCGGCGCCCCAGAAGCAGCAGTCGATGAACGCCTCCAGCACGACGTCGGACGGGATCTCGTCGAAGAGCTCGTCGAGATCGTCGTCGAGGATGAAGGTATCGCGATCCCAGTCCATGTCGTACGGGCAGATGATCTCGTCGAACGAGTCCGCGAGCTCGTCGCCGTTTCGATCGCGTATCTGCGAGCCGTGACCCGAGAAGTAGAAGATGACGACGTCTCCCGGCTCAGCATCCGCGACCGTCGTCCGAAGCCTGTGGATGATGTTCGCCTTCGTCGCGCGCTCGTTGACGACCACGCGGATGTCCTCGTTGGGAACGCCGAAGCCCTTGAGCGTGCGACGTACGAGCGAGACATCGTTCACGCAGCCGGAGAGCGGCGGGATGTCCGGGCGTTCGTAGACGTCGACCCCGACCAGGACGGACCTGATCCTCTTCATGCGACTCCTCTGTCGCTCGACCGCGACTGTCACACCCCTGCGGGATCGGTGTCAATCCCGGGTCGCGCACTTGACACCTGCCCCGCCCTGCGAGGGATGATCCCGTCCAGACATGTCTTGTCAGAATTGTGGATTCGAGAGCCCGGCCGGTTTCCGGTTCTGTGGCGCATGCGGCGTCGTACTCGCGTCTGCCGACCTGGGAGCACGCGAGGACGAGCGCAAGATCATCGCTGCGCTCTTCTGCGACGTCGTCGGCTCGACCGCCCGGGCGGAGCCGTTGGACCCCGAGGACGTCAGAGACGCGCTCGCACCGTACTACGAGGGCGTTCGCACGCAACTCGTGCGCTTCGGCGGGACGGTCGAGAAGTTCATCGGCGACGCAGTGTGCGGCCTCTTCGGCGCTCCGAAGGCACACGGCGACGACTCCGAGCGGGCGGTGCGGGCTGCGCTTGCGATCCGTGACTGGATCGCGGAGGTCAACGAGGCGGATCCCAACTGGGGGATCCATGTCCGGCTCGGCATCGCTACCGGCGACGCCCTCGTCGCGCTGGGCGCCCGCTCGTCGGAAGGCGAGGCGATGGCGTGGGGCGACGTCATGAACACCGCCGCGCGGCTCGAGGCCGCGGCTCCCACGGACGCGATCCTCGTCGACGAGCGGACGTACCGAGCGACACGCCACGTGATCGACTACGCCGAAGCCGAGCCAGTCGAGGCGAAGGGAAAGTCCGAGCCTGTCCTCGTCTGGCAAGCGCAGGCCCCCCGGGCTCGTCGCGGCGTCGACCTAGCGCAGGAAGGGAACGAGACGTTCGTCGGCCGGGCGCGCGAGTTCAGGACGCTGCGCGAGCGCCTCAACCGCGTCGGGCGCCAGCATGCTCCCGAGCTCGTCATGCTGGTCGGAGAGGCGGGCATCGGCAAGAGCCGGCTCGCGTTCGAGCTCTTCCGCTGGATCGAGCTCAGCCCGGCTCTCGTCGGCTGGAGGCAGGCGCACTCCTCGCCGTACGGCGACGTTTTCACCTACTGGGCGCTCGGCGAGATCGTCAAGGCGCAGGCCGGGATCCTCGAGACGGACTCGGCAGCGGTTGCGAAGACGAAGCTGAGGCGCGCCGTGGCCGACGTCGTTCCGGAGCAGGCCGAGGCCGCCCGCATCGAGTCCCACCTGCGGTCGCTCGTCGGGCTCGACGCGCCCGCGGTGAGCCATGGCGACCAGCGCCAGGCAGCGTTCGTCGCCTGGCGCCGGTTCCTCGAAGCGGTCGCGCGGCGACGCACGCTCGTCCTCGTGTTCGAGGACGTCCAGTGGGCCGACCCCGGGATCCTCGACTTCATCGAGCACCTCCTCGACTGGACGCGCGACGTGCGGATCCTCGTCCTCTGCACCGCGCGCCCCGAGTTCGCCGAGCTCCGACCGGACTGGTGGAGCAGGAAGAACGCCACGACCGTCGACCTCTCGCCGCTCTCGAACGACGAGATCGGCGAGCTCGTGTCGAGGCTCGCTCCTCCCGATGTCCCAAGCGAGACGAAAGAGGCGATCGTCGGCGCTGCTTCCGGGAACCCCCTCTTTGCGGTCGAGTTCGTGCGCATGCTCATCGACCGCATGGAGGAGCCGCCGACCGCGGAGTCAGTGCAGGCCATCATCGCCGCGCGCCTCGACGCGCTCTCGGCCGAAGACAAGCTTCTGCTGCAAGACGCCGCAGTCGTCGGGAGGGAGGTGTGGCCGGGCGCGCTCGTCCGCGTCGGCGATCGCTCGCGGCGGGCCGTCGACCGACAGCTCCGCGAGCTCGTGCGGAAGGAGTTCCTCACTCGCGTCCGCCGGTCCTCGGTCCAGGGCGAGCCGGAGTTCCGATTCCGGCACGCGCTGGTGCGAGACGAGGCGTATCGGCAGATCCCCCGCCTCCGCAAGGTCGAGATCCACCGGCGCACCGCCGAGTGGCTCGAGTCGCTTAGCCCGGATCGCGCGGCCGAGCGCGCCGAGATGCTCGCGCTCCACTACATGTCGGCATACGAGAACGCAATCGCGGCGAACGTCGCCGCCGATGCACTCGTCGAGGGCGCCCGGGTCTCGTTGCGAGACGCCGGCGACCGAGCGTTCTCGCTCAATGCGTTCGCTGCCGCGGAACGTCACTTCCGTGAAGCGGCCGATCTCGGGCCGGACGACGAAGCCGATCGGCCGGCACTGCTCCTGCGACTCGGGAAGGCCCGGTACTACTCCTCGAACGACGGGCAGGACGTGCTGGCCGACGCCGAACAGATGCTGCTCGCGATCGAAGATCGCGAATCGGCAGCCGAGGCGGCTGTGCTCCTCGCGGATCTCGCATTTCAGCACGGCGAGCCGGAGGAAACGGTTTTCGACCACGCGTATCGTGCCCATGCGTTGGTCGAGGGTCTCGACGCGTCGCACGCCAAGACCGACGTGCTCCTCGATCTAGCGGTGTTCCTCACGCTTTCTGCCGACCAAGAGCGCGCTATCGCCCTGGCCACAGAAGCGCTCCGCGACGCGCAAGCGCTCGGGCTCCGAGAGCCCGAGGCTCGCGCGCTCGCGATGATCGGGGCTGCACGAGGACAGTCCGGCGACCCCGGTGCGCGCGCCGACCTCGAGCGAAGCATCGCGATAACGGAGGAGATCGACTCGCCGGGCGGAGCCCACCACTGCGGCATGCTCGCCGATCTCGAGTGCAGCCTCGGCAATCTGGAGCGCTGCTTCGAGCTTCAGGCGCGCGCCCGTGCACATGCCGAGAGGTACGGGCACGCGGCGCACATCCAGTGGCTCGAGGCGGAAATCGTCGCCGAGCACTACTGGACTGGCCACTGGACACAAGCCATAGAGATCGCCGATGCGTTCCTCGCGGAAGTGGAAGGGCCGGGGCACTTCATGGAGGCGTATTGCCGGGACGTACGAGCCCGGATTCGACTTGCGAGAGACGATCTCGATGGTGCGGTCGATGACTCGATTCGGGCACTCCACCAGGCTCGCGTCTCGAACCAGCCGCAGATGCTGTGTCCTGCGCTGGCCGTCAGAGCACGGACGTACGCGGCTGTCGGCGCGTTCGATGATGCCGGCCGGATCGTGGACGAACTGCTGGCGCTCTGGACTTCCAAGCTGAATCTCTTCCCCGTGTCGTCCTGGATCATCGATCTCGCCTGCGCTCTCGAGGAGCTCGGCCGGACCGGCGAGCTTCGGGAAGTCGTCGATCCCGTCGTCGCCCGAACCGCCTGGCTCGAGGCTGCCACCGCGTTCACCGAGCGGGCCTACGGAGCTGCAGCGGATCAATTCGCACGGATCGGGTCCCGCCCGGACGAGGCGCTGTCACGGCTGCGATCGGCGCAGATGCTTGCGTCGGATGGACTCGATGCCCAAGCGCGTCGCGACCTCGATCGGGCGCTCGCCTTCTTCGGCGACGTCGAGGCACACGCGTATTTGCGCACTGCCGAGGCCGTGCTCGTCCGATGAGCGAACGCTTGTAACGGACCCTGCAAGGTCGTAGACTCGCCTCGTTCTGTTGGGGGCAAAAGGGGGCGGCTATGTCGAGTGACGGCGGAGACTGGGAATCCGAGCGCCCATTCGGGGCACGGCCATTCGGGGCTCGCCCATTCGGGGCACGGCCGTTCGGCGCTCGAGGCGAAGACGAGCGGCCGTTCGGCGCGCGGCCATTTGGCGCCAGACCGTTCGGCGCTCGAGGCGACGACGAGCGGCCTTTCGGCGCCAGGCCGTTTGGAGCCCGACCCTTCGGCGCGAGGCCCTTCGGCGCAAGACCGTTCGGCGCCAGGGGTGGCGGTGGTGGCGGAGCCCTTGATCCGGACGAGTGGAGCGGTGACATCGGCGAGCTCGTGTGCGAGCTCTCCGCGGCGCTTCGGGTTGGCGCGACGGCGGCGTTCGGAAACTCCGAGTTCACGGTGCCCTTCGCCAATCCGGTCGCCGGTGTCAGGGCGCCCGGGGGAGCCGGGCCGGCAGCTGGCGTGGTTGCGGGAGTCCAGCTCAATCCCGGCGAATGGGGGCTTGAAGCGTCCATCCAGGTTCCTTTGAGCGTTCTGTCCCTCCCTCCTGTCAACCCGGAGCTCGTGTACGCGGTCAAGGTCGACCTGGCCGAAGCGCTCGCCGTCGGGCTCGACCGGGCGGTTCTCGAGGGCGCCGCAGCGCCCGCCGGTCCCCAGGGCATCGGCCGTCGTCGTCCCGAGGACAGGCCCGGCCGGAGGCGGCGGGCCGCTCCTCCTCCAGAGGATGCGGACCATGGCGAGCGCAGCTCGTGCTGCGGTCGCGGCTCGAAATCCTGCCTGGATCCTCTCGCCGAATGCCCTGACGGCGATCGCCGAGTTCCGGACCCGCAACGGCTTGGCGCAGGCGCTGCGCAGCCGGTCGAGCAGTGGACACCTTCCCGCTCCTGAAGTACGACGAGGTGGACGGCGGGACGCTTCTGGGCTATCCGTTCGTCACGTCTGCTGCCGCCACTGTCGGGAATCAGGAGCGGGCATATTTCGCCGCCGACTGGGCCGACGCGTGGATCGGTCTGGAGCCGTCGTTCGTCACGGTCGGTGCACGGGTGGCGCCACCAACCGCGGCGGGCGCCGCGCAGGCCGATCTCGTCATCACGGCGTCGATGCCGCTCGACTTCGCACTGCGTCGGCCGCCTCCACCGCCACTCCTCCACCCGCGTTTGCCTGGACGGTCGCCTGACGGCCGGCTGACCTCGTCTCGAGGCGCGGTCGACAGCCACCTCGGGCCGCACTGAGAGTGCGGCGTACACTGTCCGGCCGTGTTCGACACGCTCGGAGACAAGCTGCAAGCGACCCTCGGCGGCCTCGGCCGCGGCGGCCGCCTGGACGAGGAAGCGGTCTCGAAGGCCATGCGCGAGATCCGGCTCGCGCTGCTCGAAGCGGACGTCAACTTCGAGGTCGCGAAGGACTTCACGGCCGCGGTCAAGGAGCGCGCGCTCGGCCAGGACGTCACGAAGAGCCTCACGCCCGGCCAGGAGGTCGTGAGGATCGTCCACGAGGAGCTGACCTCGCTCATGGGGTCGGGCGACTCGCGGCTCGCGTTCGGCAAGCCGCCGACCGTGATCCTCCTCGCGGGGCTCCAGGGCTCCGGCAAGACGACGGCGGCCGCCAAGCTCGCGCTGCTGCTGCGGCGCGACGGAAAGCAGCCCGCCCTCGTCGCGTGCGACCTCCAGCGTCCCGCCGCGGTCGAGCAGCTCGTCCAGCTCGGGAAGCAGATCCAGATCCCGGTCTTCACGCCCAGCCCGACCGACCCTGTTGCGGCGGCGCGCGACGGGCTCGACCAGGCTCGCAAGGACGGCCGCGACGTCGTCATCCTCGACACGGCAGGCCGGCTGCACGTCGACACGGACCTCATGGACGAGCTCGAGCGCATCCGCGCCGCGACGAAGCCGACGAACGTCCTCCTCGTTCTCGACGCGATGACGGGCCAGGAGGCGGTGAACGTCGCGACAGCGTTCCAGGAGCGGGTCGCATTCGACGGCGTCGTGCTCACGAAGCTCGACGGCGACGCGCGCGGGGGCGCGGCCCTGTCGGTGAAGGCCGTCACGGGCAAGCCGGTGAAGCTCGCGTCCGTCGGCGAGAAGCTCGACCAGCTCGAGTACTTCCACCCGGACCGCATGGCGTCGCGGATCCTCGGCATGGGCGACGTCCTCACGCTCATCGAGAAGGCCGAGGCGGCGGTCGAGGAGGACGAGCAGGAGGAGATGGAGCGCCGCATCCGGGCGGGCGAGTTCACGTTCGACGACTTCCTCTCGAGCTACCGGATGCTCCGCAAGATGGGGCCGCTTCAGGGCGTGCTCAAGCTCGTCCCCGGGCTCGGGAAGCAGCTCCAGGGGCTCGACGTGGACGAGGGTCAGCTCGCGCGCGTCGAGGCGATCGTCCTCTCGATGACGCCGCACGAGCGCGCGCTGCCGCATGTCATCAACACGCAGCGGCGGCGGCGGATCGCGGCGGGAAGCGGCACGTCGCTCGACGAGGTGAACAAGCTCATGGCTGCCCGCAAGCAGATGGCGAAGATGATGAAGCAGATGGGGAAGGGCAAGATGCCGACGCTTCCCGGCATGCCGGGGCCGCCGGGCCGATAAACGGGCACAATCCCCGGGTTCAACACATCACGAGAAGGAGCTGCATGGCCGTAAAGATCAGGTTGACGCGCGTCGGTTCGAAGAAGAACCCGATCTACCGCGTCGTCGTCGCCGACTCGCGCTCGCCGCGGGACGGCCGTTTCATCGAGATCGTGGGGCGCTACAACCCGCGCACCGAGCCCTCGACGATCGACCTCGACCAGGCGAAGATCGACGAGTGGATCTCGAAGGGCGCCCAGCCGACCGCCCCCGTGGCGCGTCTCATCAAGGCAGCCGCCTCCGGTGCGGACGCCGAGAGCGGCTAGTCTCGCCGCTGCCCGCCTGAGCCGAGCTCATGGCTGAGCTGCTCGAATGGATCGCACGCCGGCTCGTGGACGAGCCGGACGCCGTCCGCGTCGAGACCGAGGAGCGCGAGGACGCGGTCGTCTTCCGGCTCCACGTCGCGCCGGACGATGTCGGGAAGGTGATCGGGCGCCAGGGCCGGCTCGCGCGTGCGCTCCGCAGCATCGTGCGCGCCGCGGGTGCTCGCGCCGACCAGCGCTACGTGCTCGAGATCGCCGACTGAGCTTGCCGCCCGAGCCCGACGACCACGTTCTCGTCGGCCGGGTCGGTCGGCCGCACGGTGTCGACGGCGCGTTCGTCGTCGAGGAGGGAAGCGACGATCCGCGCCGGTTCGAGGTCGGAGCGAGCGTGCGCGTCGGCGGGGAGCCGGCCGTCGTCATCCTCTCGCGACGCGTCGGCAAGGGGCGGCGCGCGATCAAGCTCGACCGACCGGTCGAACGCGGCGCCGAGCTCACGATCCTGCGGAGCCAGCTGCCACCGGCGGAGCCGGGCTCGTACTACATCGCCGATCTCGTCGGGCTCGAGGTCGTCGAGGAGGGCGAAAGAGCACTCGGCACGGTCCGGGACGTCCATCCCGGCCCGGCGAACGACTCCCTCGAGCTCGATACCGGGCTCCTGCTCCCGCTCGTCGAAGACTGCATCCTGAATGTTGACCTCGCGCAGCGGCGAATCGTCGTTGCCCGAGGTTTCACCGACGACCGGTAACCTCGCCGAGTGTCTCTCCGCCTCGACGTGTTCACGCTCGTCCCCGACGCCTTCGCGTGGATGCGAGAGCGCCGGCCGCTGGCGGGAGTTCTCGGCTCGGAGCTCGACTTCCGGGTCTTCAACTACCGGGACACGACACCGCTGAGCGCGGGGCAGGTCGACGACGAGCCGTACGGCGGGGGCCGCGGGATGGTGCTGCGGGTCGACGTCGTGGCGGCCGCGCTCGATGCCGTCTACGGCGGCGTGCCGGAGCACCGCGTGATCGCGCTGAGCCCGCAGGGCCGGCAGCTCGACCAGGAGCTGGTGGAAGAGCTCGCGGGCGAGCCGACGCTGACGATGCTCTCCGCGCGGTTCGAGGGTTTCGACCAGCGGATTCTCGACCACTTCGCGACCGATGCCGTCTCGATCGGGCCGTACGTCCTCTCCGGTGGGGAGATCCCGGCCATGGCCGTCGTGGACGCCGTGGTGCGCCGTTTGCCCGGCGCCCTGAGTGAGGGCTCGGGCGAATTCGAGAGCTTCTCCGCCGCGCTCGACGGCGGCCTCGAGTACCCGCACTACACGAGACCTGCGGAGTTCCGCGGCTGGGCCGTCCCGGAGATCCTCCTCTCGGGCGACCACGGACGGATCGACGCCTGGCGCCGCGAGCGCGTGCGCAGCCCGGAGGAGACGAGAGCGTGAGCGACCGCGACGACTGGCATCGACCTCCGGTAGAGACGCCTCCCGAGGAATCCCCCGTCGCAGGTGACGGCGTCCCGCGAGAGCAGCCCCCGGCGCCGGGCACGCCCGAGCCGGCCGACTGGGATCGTGAGCTCTGGAGCACCGACCAGCCACCACCCGCTTCCGTTCCCGAGGGTGGGCAGCCAGAGGAAGAAGAGGGATTCCACCACCCGCTCGACCGCGTCACGGGACGCCTGCCGCGGCGGCTCAGGATCATCGTCGACTGGGTCGTCACGATCGTCGGCGCGATCGCCATCGTCCTCGCGATCAAGGCATGGGTCGTGAACCCGTACCGCATCCCGTCTTCGTCGATGGAGCCGACGCTGCATTGCGCACGCCCGAACACCGGCTGCGAGGCGCGCTTCTCGGATCGCGTCCTCGCGAACCGGTTCGTCTACCACTTCCAGGACCCGGCGCGAGGCGACATCGTCGTGTTCGAGACGACGCCCGCAGTGGTGCAGAAATGCAGCGCAGGCGGGACGTTCGTGAAGCGCATCATCGGCCTGCCCGGCGAGACGCTGCGGTTGCGCGTGATAAACGGGCGAGAGTTCGTGTACGTCGACGGGCGGAAGCTCGACGAGCCGTACGTCCAGCCGAGCCGTCGCGGCTTCGGGCCCGAGAAGACCTACCGCGTGCCCGAGGGTCAGTACTTCCTCATGGGCGACAACCGCTCGTCGTCGTGCGACTCGCGCCAGTGGGGAGGCCTTCCGCGGGACAACATTCTGGGCAAGGTGTTCATGACCTACTGGCCACCGCAGCGGATCTCGTTCCGGTAGGGGCGAGGCTTGCCTCGCCCTCCGCACACGCGGGAGCGACGGTCAGCTACCATCCGCCCTCGGCTTCGGCCTCCTCTTCCTGATGAACACGACGATCGAGAGCCTCGAGCAGCGCAACTTGCGCACGGACCACCCGCGGTTCAAGGCGGGTGACACGGTTCGCGTGCACTTCAAGGTCATCGAGGGGAACCGGCAGCGCATCCAGGTGTTCGAGGGGATCGTCATCAAGCGCCAGGGCGCCGGCTTCCGCGAGACCTTCACGGTTCGCAAGCAGTCCTTCGGGGTCGGCGTCGAGCGCACGTTCCCGCTCCACTCACCGAAGATCGAGAAGCTCGAGGTGGCCTCGATCGGCGACGTGCGCCGCGCAAAGCTCTACTACTTGCGCTCGAGAGTGGGGAAGAAGGCGCGCGTCCGCGAGCTCCGCCAGGGATAGCGACTGCCCTAGCGACTATCCTCGGCCGCGTGGCTCGTTCCAGCGGCCAGCGGCTCCTCGCACACGATCGGCGGCTCGGCGTTCGCTTTGTCGCAGGCGCCGACGAGGCGGGACGCGGATCTCTCGCCGGCCCCCTCGTCGTTGCGGGCGTCCTCCTCGACTACGCCGCGCTTCGCGGCCACTGTGTTCGCCCGCTCGCGCTCCTGAACGACTCGAAGCAGGTCGCGCTGGAGGATCGCGAGCGGCTCTTCGGGGCCGTGACAGCGTGCGCGGCGCAGATCAGCGTGCGGGTGTTCTCCGCCCGGGAGATCGACCGCTCCGGCCTGCATCGCTCGAATCTCGCGGGGCTCCGTGCGGTTCTCGCAGATCTCCACCCGCCCGCCGAGGCCTGCCTGGTGGATGGCTTCCGCCTCGGGCCGAAGGCGCCACCGCATCGGGCGATCGTCGACGGGGACACACGGAGCGCCGCGATCGCTGCCGCCTCCATCGTGGCAAAGGTGCTCCGCGACCGCGTGATGCGGCGCCTCGACGCGCTCTATCCCCGCTACGGGTTCATGTCGCACGTCGGGTACATCACGCCGGCGCACTCGGACGCCGTGCGGGTGTTCGGCCCGTCGGAGCTCCACCGCCGCTCGTTCGACGCCGCCTGCTACGAGATCTCGCCCTACGCAGCGTGAATCACGGCGAGCGCGCCGCGCTCCGCCACTACCGGCTTCGCGGCTACCGGCTGCTTGCAGCCAACGCGCGGGCCGGCGGCTACGAGCTCGACCTCGTCCTTCGTCGAGGCCGCCGCGTGGTCGTAGCCGAGGTGAAGGAGAAGCGCGGCGACGAGTTCGGGAACCCGCTGGAGATGGTCGGGGCCGAGAAGGCGCGGCGCGTGCGGGCCGCGGCAGAGGCGTGGCTCGCGACGCGACCCGAGCTCGAGCGGCTCGAGGTCGCGCTCGAGGTGGTGGGCGTGCGCGGGCGGCGCGTCGAGCGCGTGCCGCTCGACTGAGCCCGGACCAGGACTCCATTTGCCGGCGGCGAAGTCCGCCGCCATGGCGTCGACCCAGGCCTCGCTCTACCGCGACCTCTCCAGGGAAGGGCTGCAGCTCTCGTGGTCCGAGGCGGAGCTCCCCGAGCGCGAGCGCACGAAGCACGTCCACCGGCTACATCCGTATCTGGGGAAGTTCATCCCGCAGCTCGTCGAGGCGCTCCTCGCGCGCTACGTCCGCCCGGGGGGGCGAGTGCTCGATCCCTTCGCCGGCTCGGGGACGACGCTCGTACAGTCGCTCGAGTCGGGGTACGAGGCCGTCGGCGTCGACATCGCCGCGTTCAACTGCCTCCTCATGCGCGTCAAGACCGCACGCTACGACCTCTTCCTGCTCGAGAAGGAGCTGCGGGATGCACTCGCGAGGCGCGGACGCTCCAGGCGACGCCCGTCCCGGTTCGTCGGAGAGTGGTATGCGCCGCTCGCTGCCGCCGAGCTCGTCCACTTTCGCGATCTCGCCGAGGAGTACGAGCACGCCGACGTGCTGCGGGTCGTGCTCGCGCGAGCCGCCCGCTCGGCTCGCCTGACGAGCCACTTCGACCTCGACTTCCCGCGCGCGCCGACGACGGAGCCGTACTGGTGCCACAAGCACCGGCGCACGTGCAGGCCGGTCGAGGAGGCGGACAAGTTCATCTCGCGCTATCTCCTCGACACGCTCGAGCGCATCAAGGCGTTCCAGCGCGTGCGCCACCGTTCGCGAGGCGCGGACGTGATTCACGGCGACGCGCGTGACGTCGGGGTCGACGGTCCGTTCGACGCGATTCTCACCTCGCCGCCGTATCCGGGCCTCATCGACTACCACGAGCAGCACCGCTACGCATACGAGCTCCTCGGGCTGGACGATCGGCGCGAGCGGGAGCTGGGCGCCGCGTCTCGTGGGACGAGCCGCGCGGCAGTCGACGAATACGTGACGGGTGTCGCCTCGGTTCTCACGAACACGGTTCGGTCCCTCGCTGTCGCCGGGCGCGCCCGTCATCGTCGTCGTGAACGACCGGCGCGACCTGTACCCGGCGATCTTCGAGCGAGTCGGGCTCCGCGTCGTGGACCGTCTCGAGCGGCACGTGAACCGTAGGACGGGCCGCCGAGCGGGCGAGTACTACGAGTCGATCTTCGTCGCCGTCACGACGTAGGTAAGGGAACTGTCAGGGGTTTCCTCGCCCCTTGTCCCGGGCAGTAGTCTCGATTGGAGACACGACACCCCGGAAAGGGGGACACCATGCGCAAGCTTCCCGGCCGGCCGTCACCGGCCATGGTGGTCGCGTGTATCGCCCTTCTCGTCGCCCTCGGTGGGACGAGTATCGCGGCCGTGAGCCAGGTCGCGAATAACAGCGTCGGCGCGGCCCAGCTCAAGAACAACGCCGTCACAACCCCCAAGATCAAGAACGCGGCGGTGAACGCGTCGAAGATCGCGAACAACGCCGTCGTCGCCGCGAAGATCGCGAGTAACGCCGTCGGCAACCCGAAGATCGCGAACAACGCGGTGAACAGCGCGAAGATCGCCGACGGCTCGGTGGCCGCCGCCGATCTCGCGCAGGGAGTCATTCCGGCGCCGAGCAACGCGTTCGCGCGGTTCGTGAACGGTCCTGTTCAGGTCCCTGAGCCGCTCGCCGAGGTCACGAATCTCAGCATTCCGCAGCCGGGGAACTATGTGATCACCTCGAAGACCGTCGTGGCACGCTCGGGTCCGGGCAGTGGCGTCGTAACCTGCCGCCTCGAGGCTGGGACGGATGCCGACGAGAGCGTGACCAACAGCGCCGGTAACGCGTTGCCGATCACGATCTCCAACCTCGTCGTGCACAACTTCACGGCTGCGGGCACCGTCTCCTTCCGGTGCGGTCGACCAGCGGCGTTGCTGTCCGTCGAGCTGACTCAGATCAAGATCGTCGCGATCAGCGTCGGGAACCTGACCAACACCGGCTAGCTGTATCTCACGGCGTGGATCGCGGGTTCGTGCCCGCGATCCACGCCCGCATGCGAACGCGCTGCAAGCGACTCGTCAGGAAAGCGTTAGCGCGGGCAGGTTCGGCCGAGGCCGCGGGTAGCCTGCCGCGAAATAGGCCCGGAAAGGGGACTGAAATGCGAAAGCTCTTCCGTCGGCGCCCGTCGCCGGCGATGGTCGTGGCATGCCTCGCCTTGCTCGTGGCGCTCGGGGGGACGAGCATCGCCGCCGTCAACCAGCTCGTGCCGCGGAACAGCGTCGGCACCGTGCAGCTTCGAAACGCAGCGGTCACGAATCCGAAGCTCCGGAACAACGCCGTCACCTCGGCGAAGGTGGCGAACCGCTCGCTGCTCCGCTCGGACTTCGCTCCCGGCCAGCTGCCGGCGGGGCCGACCGGGCCGCAGGGGCCGGCTGGGCCGGCCGGGGCGCCGGGGCCTGCGGGTCCGCGCGGCACGATCGGGACCGTGATGGTGCGAGAGCAGACAATGCCGATCAATGGTCAAGCGACCGGCGAGGTCCAGGCGCTGTGTGCATCCGGGGAGCTCGCGATTTCGGGAGGGCGCCAGCTGGAGCGACAGCGATCCAGGACTCCAGCTCTTCGTCGGCCGTCTGGCTCCGGTGACGAACACGACGAGTCAGGTGATCGGGTTCCTCGGCTCCGGAGTCAACGAAGAAGCCGCTACCCCGGCGGGGGCAAGCACGTTCAGGGTATACGCCCTCTGTTACACGCCCTGAGCTGATTTCGCGTTTCGGCGCGAAGGCGTATTCCATGTGACACGCCTTCGCGCCTACCCTCGCGTGGGTGCTCGCACGCGCCGTGACCCACGCTCTCGTCGGCCTCGAGCCACGACGCGTCGAGGTGGAGGCGCATCTCCAGACGGGGGTACCGGGCTTCGCGATCGTGGGGCTCGCCGATCGGGCGGGACAGGAGGCAAAACATCGTGTTCGGAGCGGTGTGGTGAGCGCCTCGCTCGCCTGGCCGCTCAATCGGCGAATCACGGTGAACCTCGCGCCCGCGGCGCTGCGCAAGGAGGGCTCCGGGTTCGACCTCCCGATCTCACTGGCCGTGCTGGCCGCGACGCGGCAGCTTCCGCCGGAGCGACTCGCCGAGCACGCGTCGGTCGGCGAGCTGGCGCTCGACGGCCGCATCCGACCGGTCGCGGGCACGCTCTCGGTGGCGGAGGGCGCCCGCCGGGCGGGGCTGAGCCGCGTCGTCTGCGCCTTCGAGTCGGCGCCCGAGGCAGCGCTGGCCGGCGTCGAGCCGGTGCCGGTGCGGCACCTGGCCGAAGCGGTTGCGTACCTCCGCGGCGAGATCGACGCGCCGGACTTCGAGCCGCTGTCGCCGGACGAGCTCGAGGGCGAGCGCGTTCCCGATCTCGCGGACGTCCGAGGTCAGGAACGTGCCCGTCGCGCTCTGGAGATCGCGGCTGCCGGCTCGCACAATCTTCTCCTCGCCGGGCCGCCGGGAACGGGCAAGACGATGCTGGCGCGGCGGCTCCCCGGGATCCTCCCGCCGCTCACGCGACAGGAGGCGCTCGAGGTGACGCGGATCCACTCCGTGGCTGGCCTGCTTCCTCCTGGGAGGCCGCTGGTCACCGTGCCGCCGTTCCGCGCTCCCCACCACGGCACCTCCGCTCCTGCGGTCGTCGGCGGCGGCCCGACGCCTCGCCCGGGCGAGGTCTCACTAGCTCACCGCGGGGTGCTGCTTCTCGACGAGCTTCCCGAGTTTCCACGTTCCGTCCTCGAGGCCCTCCGCCAACCGCTCGAGGACGGCGTCGTCGCGGTCGCGCGCACCGGCGGACATGCGATCTTCCCGGCGCGCTTCCAGCTCGTCGGGACGATGAACATGTGCCCGTGCGGCGGCCGCGGCGACCCAGCCGTCGAGTGCGGCTGCACCGCACAAAGGCTCGCGGCCTATCGGGAGAAGCTCTCGCGCGCGCTTCTCGACCGCTGCGACCTCGCCGTCGCGATGCCGCGCTCCCGCGCGACGGAGCTCGCGTCCCCGCCCGGGGAGCCGTCGGAGCCGGTTCGAGATCGAGTGGTGGCTGCTCGCGAGCGGGTGCGCTCGTCGCTTCCCCGTCGCACCGAGGAGGCGTCCGATCTCCTCACGAGCGCCGTCGACCGGCTGCCGCTGTCGGGCCGCGGCCGCGTGCGGGTTGCACGGGTGGCGAGGACGGTTGCAGCTCTTGCGGGCGCGGATCAGGTAGAGCCCGCTCACGTCGCGGAGGCGCTCTCCTACCGCATGCCCTCCGAGCTTCCCGGGTGAGGAGGTGCGACGTATCCGTCGACGTGACGTGGCCTTTCCACCGCTGCTCGCAGCGATCCACGACCCGCCGCGCGAGCTCTTCCTGCGGGGAAGCGGGTCGCCGGTGCTGCTCGCGCAGCCCGCAGTGGCGATCGTCGGCGCACGCTCGTGCTCCGCCTACGGCCGCTCCGTCGCACGCTCTCTCGGCCGCGAGCTCGCTGCAGCCGGGCTCGTCGTGACCAGCGGCATGGCGCGCGGCGTCGACGGCGAGGCGCATCGCGGTGCGCTCGAGGCAGGCGGTCTCACCGTCGCCGTGCTGGGCTGCGGGATCGACCGCGACTATCCCGCGGCACACGCAGAGCTCGCGCGCAGGATCTGCGAGCGAGGGCTCGTCGTCTCCGAGTACGAGGAGGGCGTTGAGCCTGCGCCCTGGCGTTTCCCCGCCCGCAACCGAATCATCGCCGGCCTCTGTGGCGCGACGCTCGTCGTCGAGGCAAGAGAGCGGAGCGGCGCGCTCATCACCGCCGACTTCGCGCTCGAGGAGGGCCGTGACGTGCTCGCCGTCCCCGGTGAGATCACGAGCGCGCTCTCCGCTGGGACCAATGCGCTGTTGAAGCTCGGCGCGACGCCCGTTACGTCAGCAGACGACGTGCTCGAGCTCTTCGCCATGACCCCCGCGAGGCGCGCCCCGGTGAGGCTCGACGAGACGGCCGGCGCGGTCCTCGACGCTCTTCGGGCGAGCGCGCTCACCGCCGACGAGGTCGCGCGCATAGCGGGAAAGGATCCGGGTGCCGTTGCCGCTGCGTTGATCGAGCTCGAGCTCGCACGCCAAGTCTCGCTGGAGGACGGCGTGTACCGCGCGTGCGTCTAGCATCGGCCACGATTGCGTGAGTGACCGGAGCGGTGTTGCGACACGTTGCGGTCTTATCTGTCGCAGCGCTCACGATCCTCTCGCGCTGACGACGGTGGGCTTCGCGGAGCCGTCTTCAGCAGGCTGACCGGCGGGTCCACGCGGCGTCCACGTACGATCGCGGGCCGATGTCCACGACGTCGTTCTGGCTTGCGGAGCCGCATGACCCGCTGCCGCGCAGCGAGCTCTCCGGCGCGCCGGACGTCGCGGTCGTGGGCGGCGGAATCACGGGCTGCTCGTGCGCGCTCGCGCTCGCGGAGGCGGGCGTGCAGGTGCGTCTGTACGAGACGCGTGAGATCGCCGGCGGCGCGAGTGGACGGAACGGGGGATTCGCTCTTCGCGGCGGCGCAGCGCCGTATCCGGTCCTCGCGGACTCGATCGGCCGCGAGCGAACGGCCGAGCTGTGGCGCTGGACCGAGAGTGCGGTCGAGGAGCTCGCGGAGCTCGCCGGCAACGCCTTCCGCCCGACCGGGAGCCTGCGGCTGGCAGCCGACGAGGAGGAGCGCGACGAGCTCGTCGCGGAGTACGAGGCGCTCAGAGCGGACGGATTCGCCGCGGAGTGGGTCGACGATCTGCCCGCACCGCTCGCGGGTGAGTATCCGGCCGCTCTCGTCCACCCGAGGGACGGCGTGCTCCAGCCGGCGACGGTCGTTCGCCGCCTGGCAGTGCGCGCCGCGCAGGCGGGCGTCGAGATCCACCAGCACACGACGGTGGGAGCGACCTCGGAAACGGGAGCCGGTGTCGTCGTCGTGGCGACGGACGGCTACCCGAGCGGCCTCCTCGGGCCGCTCGAGGGCCTCATCGTCCCGACGCGCGGCCAGGTGATCGCGACCGAGCCCGCCCCCGAGCTCCATTTCGAGGTTCCGCACTACGGCCGGCACGGCTTCGACTACTGGCACCAGCGACCCGATGGCCGCGTCGTCGCGGGCGGGTTCCGGGACGTTTCTCTCCAGGATGAGTTCACCGCGGAGGAGGAGACGACGCCGGTCGTGCAGGACGCGCTCGAACGCTTCGTGAACGGCCTCTTCGGCCGCGAGCTCCGCGTCGACTACCGCTGGGCCGGGATCTTCGGGATGGTCTTCGACTTCCTGCCTGTGGTCGGTCGCGTTCCCGAGCTCGAAGGCGTCTGGACGGCGGGCGGCTACTCGGGCCACGGCAACGTCCTCGGCTTCGCGTGCGGGAAGCTCGTCGCGCGCGCGATCCTCGGCGAGCGCGACCCGCTGCTCGACCTCTTCGAGCCGGCGCGGTTGCTCGGATAGCGAGTTCCTGCGCGATTGACACTCGACTGGCCGGCCGCCCCTCGGCTGCGGCGTCGGGCCCGACGACGTGCGGCAAGTCGCGCATGCATCTTCATGCCGAGGGCCTCAATTGCGAGCGTGCGCTGGTCACGACGCAGGTCGAGATCGGTGTCCCTACCGAGTCTCTCTTTCCAAGCCCGTAGCTAGAGGGCGATGGACTGGAGGTCGAGCTCGGCGAGCTTCGAGTACGCGACTCTCGCGATCGCGAGGTCTTGGAGCGCGAGCCCAGTCGAGTCGAAGAGCGTGATCTCGCCCGCATCCCGCCGGCCGTCGGCCTCGCCTGCGAGCACCGCGCCGAGGTCGATCACGTCCGCCCGGTGCACGAGCCCAGCCTCGACTGCCGCCGTGAGCTCGCCGCCGTGGCTTGCCTGCTCCCAGTCGTCGCAGAAGAGGTGCGCGCGCCGAAGCTCCTCGACGGCCACCTCCGCCTTACCAGGCCCGTCCGCTCCCATCAGTGACACGTGCTGACCGGGCTCGAGCGACCCGGCGGGGTAGAGCACCTGCGAGCCCGGCGTCACGGTGACGACGACCTCGCACGCGAGCGCCTCTTCCGCGCTTGCCGCCACACGAGCGCCGAGCCGCTCGGAGACGGCCTGCCGGCGGCTCTCGTCGACATCCCAGACGAGCGGCTCGACCCCGTGCGCGACGAGCATGCGCACGGTCTCGGCGCCGTTCACGCCGGCGCCGACTACCGAGTAGGACGACGCGCCCGGACGACAGAGCGTGTCGGCGGCGAGGACAGCCGCGGCGGCCGTCCGGAGTGCAGTCACCGCCGCGGCGTCCAGCACCGCGAGCAGCCGGCCGTCCTCGGCATCGGAAAGCAGCACGAGGCCGGTGACCGTCGGCAAACCGCGCGCAGGGTTGCCGGGGAACGAGGTCACCCACTTGAGCAGCGCATGTCCGCCGCCGATCGCCGGCATGGCTCTGAAGTCGCCGGCCGGGTAGTTCGTGACGTAGACCTTCGGCGGCATCGTCCACTCGCCGCGGTCGTACGCAACGAACGCGTCCCGCACGGCGTCGTAGGCCTCGTGCGGCGAGACCGCGCGCTCGACGTCGCGCAGCGCCGAAGACCGCGACCGTCATGAGCGACGGCGGCGACGCAAGGCCTCGCTCCTACGCGGCCTTGACGGCGGTGATGAGCTTCAGCACCGAGTCCTTCGCGTCGCCGAAGAGCATGGTCGCCTTGGGGTCGAGATAGAGCTCGTTGTCGATGCCGGCGAACCCAGGCCGCATCGAGCGCTTGAGGACGACGATGCTCGCGGCCTTGTCCACGTCGAGGATCGGCATCCCGTAGATCGGGCTCCCCGGGTCGCTCCGCGCCGCGGGGTTCGTCACGTCGTTCGCACCGATGACGAGTGCGACGTCCGTCTGCGGAAACTCCGGGTTGATCTCGTCCATCTCATGGAGCTGCGTGTACGGCACGTTGGCCTCGGCGAGCAGCACGTTCATGTGCCCGGGCATCCGGCCAGCAACCGGGTGGATCGCGTACTTGACGTCGACCCCACGCTCCTCGAGGACGTCCGCGAGCTGACGGACGTCGTGCTGCGCCTGCGCGACCGCCATCCCGTAGCCCGGGACGATGATCACCTTGCGCGCGAAGGACAGCTGGACGGCCACGTCTTCGGGTGTCGTGGCCCGCACGGTGCGGCCGTCGTCGGCCCGCGCGCCACCCGTAGCCGTCTGCACCCGACCGAAAGCGCCGAAGAGGACGTTCGCGACGGAGCGGTTCATCGCCTTCGCCATGAGCAGCGTGAGCAGGGTGCCTGCGGCGCCGACGAGCATCCCCGAGACGATCAAGACGGTGGAGTCGAGCACGAACCCCGTTGCCGAGGCGGCGAGGCCCGTGAAGGCGTTCAGCAGCGAGATCACGACCGGCATGTCGGCGCCGCCGATGGGCAGCACGAACATCACGCCGAAGAGGAGCGCGAGGCCGATGAGCGCCACGAGCACCCACTCGTCATCGAGGCCCGCGATCGCAGCGACCCCGAGGGCTACCGCGCCGAGCAGGACGAGCGCGTTGACGACGTTCTGAGCCGGAAAGACGATCGGGCGGCCGCTGACCAGCTCCTGGAGCTTCGCGAACGCGACGGCCGAGCCCGCGAACGAGATCGAGCCGATCAGCGCGGAGAGCACGACGGAGACGGTCTCGTCGCCGGCGGGGTCGACGGCCGTGTGCCACTCGGCGAGCGCGACGAGCGCAGCCGCGCCTCCGCCGACGCCGTTGAAGATCGCGACCATCTGCGGCATCGCGGTCATGCGGACGGTTCGCGCTCCGACAACGCCGACGACCGACCCGATCACCAGGCCTCCGACCATCAGCCCCCAGTTGCCGATGCCGTCGAGCAGGAGCGTGGTCGCGACTGCGACGAGCATCCCGGCGCCCCCGACCCAGTTGCCCTTCCGCGCGTGCTTCGGCGACGAGAGGAAGCGGAGCGCGACGATGAAGCAGACGATCGTGACGAGATAGAGAAGGGCGACGACGTCCGGATCGGAGATCACGCGTCGTCCCTTCGCGGCGGCTCCGGCCGTCGCTTGAACATCCCGAGCATCCGGTCGGTGACGAACCAGCCGCCGACGACGTTCGCCGTCGCGAGGACGAGTGCAGCGACGCCGATGACCTTCGTGAAGGTGTCGTCCGCCCCCCCGAGCACGAGGATCGCGCCGACGATGACGATCCCGTGGATGAAGTTCGCCCCGGACATGAGCGGGGTGTGGAGCATCGCCGGCACCTTCGCGATCACTTCGAAGCCGAGGAAGGCGGCGAGTACGAGGATGGTCAGCTCGATGACGAGCGGCAGCTCGCTCACGTCCCTGGCCGCCTTCGGCTCCCGCCCGGCGGAGCCGGGCTCCGCCGAAGGCTGACGCCGCTCGCGGCGGGATGCTCCGCGCGCGGCGCTTGTCCGTACCAGTCGTACTGTCCTGCTCGCCGCGCGCTCGCCTCGCTTGCGAGCGACGCCCCAGGAACGTGAGGAGTCATGCCGGCGCTCCTTCGGGTCTCGTCACACACGCGCCGGAGGTGATCTCGTCCTCCCAGTCGAGCTCGAGCTCGCCGCTCGGGGCGAGGTGCTGGAGCAGCGCTGCGACGTTTCGCGAGTAGAGCTGGCTCGCGTGGAAGGCCATGAGCGAGGGCAGGTTCGTCGTCCCGTCGACCGTGACCCCTTGGTGCACGATCACTTCGCCGGGCGTGGTCAGCTCGCAGTTGCCGCCCGTCTCGGCGGCGAGGTCGACGATCACGGAGCCGGACCGCATGCGCTCGACGGCGCTCGCGGGTATGAGCTTTGGCGCGGGCCGACCGGGCACGGCGGCGGTCGTGATCACGACGTCGAAGTCCGGGATCCGCTCTGCGAGCGCTGCCTGTTGCCGCGCCTGCTCGTCGGCCGTGAGCTCGCGCGCGTAGCCGCCTTCCGTCTCCTCGGTTCGAATGCCGAGGTCGAGGAACGACGCGCCGAGGCTCTCGACCTGCTCCTTCACCGCGGGACGGACGTCGAAGGACGACACCACCGCGCCCAGCCGCCGCGCCGTCGCGATCGCCTGCAGCCCGGCAACTCCCGCGCCGATCACGAGCGCACGGACGGGCGCGATCGTGCCTGCCGCGGTCATGAGCATTGGGAAGAGCTTCGGCACCCGGTCGGCGGCGAGCACTGCGGCCTTGTAGCCCGCGACGGTGGCCTGCGACGAGAGCGCGTCCATGGCCTGAGCGCGCGTGATCCGCGGAATCGACTCCATTGCGAACGCGACGACGCCGGCTTCGCGCAGGTGGGCGATGCCCTCCGTGTCGGTGAGCGGTTGGAGGAACCCGACGAGCACCGTTCCCGATGCCAGCCTCGACAGTGCCTCCGGGGCGGGCTTCGACACGCAGACGACTGCCTCCGCCACCGAGAACGCCTCGGCGGGATCGACGACCTGGGCGCCGGCGTCTACATAGTCCGCGTCGGGGAACCCGGCTGCCGCGCCCGCGTCCCGCGCGACGCGAATCGCGAAGCCGTTCGTGCTGAGTTTCGAGACTGTCTCCGGTACGAGCGCCACGCGTCGCTCCCCGGCAGCCGTCTCTTTCGGGACTGCCACTCGCATTGCCGCGCGCAACTCTATGGACGCCGCCGGGGGAGCGTCGTTCGAAGCGCGGTCGTGGGCGAGGCAAGCCTCGCCCCTACAGGGACGCCCAGATCTCGATCTTCGTCTTCGTGCGCCGGATCACGTCGTCGGTGAACTCCCGCGTCCCGTGATGGCCTCCCAGGTCCGGCGTCCGGATCCCGTCCGCGACGGCCTCGAGGCACGCCTCGCGAATTGCTCGCCCCGCCTCTTGCAGGTCGTCCTCGTCGGCGTGGGTGAGCAGCGCCGCACCGGCCAGGATCATCGCCATCGGGTTGGCGACGTTCTTGCCCTCGAGCGACGGCGCCGTGCCGTGCGCCGCCTCTGCCATCAGTGCGCTCGGCACGTAGTCGTCCCCGAACGCGACGAGCTGCGACTCGGAGCCCGCGATCGAGCCGAAGAGCGGAAGGACGAGGTCGGAGAGGATGTCGCCGTCGCGATTCAGCGCCGGAATGACCATCGGTGCGCCGCTCGACGAGATGAGCAGCGCGAACGTCGCGTCGATGAGTTGCGGCTCGTACGGGATATCCGGATGACGCTCGGCAGCTTCGTCCATCTCTTCCTTCAGCATTCCCTCGTAGATCGGGCTCACCGTGTACTTCGGACCGCCGAACACCTTTGCGTCCATTCGCTCCGCCTGCCGGAATGCGAACTCGGCAACCGCGTGGCAGATTCCCCGCTCGATTCGCTCGGTGCGAAATGCGACCTCCTGGTCGCCCTCGCCTTCGCGCCACTCCTTCGCGCCGTACGCATCGCCCACCGCCATGCGCACGACCGAGATCGGGGCGTGGACACCGCCGAGGGGAACCACCCCTGGGATGCGCCGTCCTGTGCGCACGATGACCTTGCCTCCGATCTCCTCCCGGAGGATCCGGTTGGGCGAGCCGACGTCACCCGCGCCTTCGGGCGTCACCGTAGCGGCCTTGAGCCCGTAACCGTGCTCCCTGATCGCCGCCGCGGCCTCGTGCACGACCGCGTTCCGCGTCGCCCTGCGGTTCTCGAGCGAGAGGTCGTAGCGCGGAAACTGGAGCTCCGAGCCGACGACCTCCGGAGACAGTACGCGGAGCGACTCTTCGAGTAGCTCCTGACCCGTCTGGTCGCCTTCGAGGACGATGATCCTGTCCATGCCGGGATCCTACTGCGTCACATCGTCCGGAAAATACGCAGCGATCTATTCGGTTGTGTTACTCGGCGATATTTTCTAGTCTTACTCGCGAAAGCGAACGAAGCAAGGAGGAAATAGGCATGGCTCGTAAGACCGTCCTCGTTTGTGACAATTGCTCGAACGAAGTCGAGGAAGGCAAGGGCTCGGTCCTGCGCCTCACGTTCAACGATGCGCGCCGCGGCGCGAAGCAGGCCGATCTCTGTGACGGCTGCTCGGCGAAAATGCCCGGCCAGGCGGTCGCCCGCCGAGGCCGGCGGCCGAAGTCCGCGGTCGCCTGAGGTCACGGTCAGGTCTCGATCCGTGTGCCCGAGCGCACGGATCGAGACCCGGGTTGGCGCGTAGCTAGGTTTCCCGCTCTTTGCATAGAGTCGGTCCGCCCGCGTACGAAAGCGCGTCGGAGGCCGGGACTACCATGGGCAAATGGCGCTCTCGCTCGTCGTGGGGCCGGCCCACGCCGGCAAAGTCGCGCTGCTCCTCGAGCGCTACCTCGCCGCGCTCGAGAGTCATACCGGGGACGATCCCTGGCTCGTCGTTCCGAACCGGGTCGACGTCGAGCGCGTCGAGCGCGATCTCCTTCGCCGTCGGCCCACGCTCTTCGCCGGCCGTATCGGGACGTTCGACGACCTCTTCGAGCACATCGTGCGCGGCGACCCGGCGCGCAGGCCCGTCGCCTCGGAGGTGCAGCGCTCGCTTGCGATCCGGAACGCGATCGCGAGCACCGAGCTCGAGGGACTTGCCGGATCCGCGCAATCGGACGGGTTCGCGGACTCCCTCGTCGGGACGTTGGGGGAGATCGAGTCGGCCCTCGTCGCTCCGAGCCGACTCGACGGCGATCTCGCGCGGCTGGCCGAGGCGTACCGCGCCGAGCTCGAGCGCATCGGCTTCTGGGATCGCGACGTTTTGCGCAGCCGGGGCGCCGAGCGCATCGCGTCCGATTTCGGGGCGTGGTCGGGCGAGCCCGTCTTCGCGTACGGCTTCGAGGACCTGACCGGCGCCGAATGGGCGCTGCTCGAGGCGCTCGCCGCGCGCGCCGAGGTCACGGTCTCGATCCCGTACGAGCCCGGGCGGGCGGCGTTCGCCTCCCTCGAGCGGACGGTCGAGGATCTCGCCGGGCTCGCAGCCGGTGCGATCGAGGAGCTCCCGGCGTCGGCCGCTCGGCTGGAAGCCGGCGTTCCACCCGCGCTCGTCCACCTCGAGCGCGAGCTCTTCGCGGATGCTCCCGAGCCGGGCCCACCTCTCGACGGCGCGCTCGCTCTGCTCGAGGGCGCAGGGGCGCGCGGCACGACTGAGCTCGTCGCCTCGGAGGTGCTGGAGCTCCTTCGCGACGGGATCCCGGCCGAGCGGATCGGCATCGTCTGCGACTCGGTCGATCGCTGGCGCGCCACGCTCGACACCGTCTTCGCCTCACTCGGAATCCCGTTCGCGATCGAGCAGCCGGCGCGGCTCGGCGACACTGCCTTCGGCCGCGCCCTCCTCGGCTTTCTTCGCTTCGCCTGGGTGGGAGGGCGCCGGGGCGACCTGTTCCGCTACCTCCGCTCGCCGTTCTCGGGACTCGAACGCCGCTCGGTCGACTTCGTCGAGGGCCGCCTTCGCGGACGCGCGATCGCCGAGCCGGAGCGGGTGGGCGAGGAAACCGAGCGCCTGCGCGGGGCGCCGCTGCCCGCGCTCGACCAGCTCCGTGCCACTGCCGAGCCGAGCGCTGCGGTCCGCGATCTCATCAGGGCGATGGCGCGGTCCGCCTGGGGCCTCGACTCGCCCCCGACGACGGACCATGCGCGCGCGGACGCACGTGCCTTCCAGGCAGCCGCTCGGACGCTGGACGACCTCGACGCCTTCGCGGGCCGGCACGGCGAAGCGCTCGAGCGCGACGCTGTCGTCGCAGCGCTGGAGCGCACGTCGGTTCGGCCTGTCGCGGCCGGCGAGACCGGCTACGTCGCTGTGCTCGACTACCGGCGGGCTCGAACGCGGGAGCTCGATGTCATCGTCCTGCTCGGGCTCGAGGAAGGCAGCTTCCCGCGCCGAGACCGCCCGTCACCGTTCCTCGACGACGACGCGAGGCGCGAGCTCGGCGGCCGGCTCGAGCGCGCCGACTCGGTCGCGCGGGACCGCTACCTCTTCTACACGGCGTGTACCCGCGCCCAGCGACGGCTAGTGCTCGCGCGCGAGGCCGCGACGGACGACGGCGTGCCGCGCGAGCCGAGCCCCTTCTGGGACGACGCCCGCGCGCTCTTCGACGAGGGAGAGATCGCGCGCGCGACCCGGCGGCGTCCGCTCTCGAGCCTCACCTGGCCGCTCGAATCCGCCCCGAGCGAGCGTGAGCGCCTGCGTGCGGTCGTGCGGCTCGGAGTCGACGACAGCGAGAGCGCGACGGCGCTCGCGTCGGCGAACGGCTGGACGCGGAGGCTCGAGCGCGCGCTCGGGGCCTTCGAGCGCACGACCCGCCTCGAGAACCCAGGGGTGCTCGGCTGGCTCGGAGGGCGTACGACGTTCGCCGCAACCGAGCTCGAGCGCTTTGCCGACTGCTCGTCCGCATGGCTCGTCGAGCGCGTGATCGACCCGAAGCGGATCGATGCCGAGCCCGACCCCCTCCTGCGCGGACAGGTCGTGCACACCGCGCTCCGGAGCTTCTACGCGACGCTGCCCAAGGAGCTCGGCGCCGATCGCGTGACGTCCGCGAACCTCGACGCCGCCCTCGAGCACGTGCGCCGGTGCCTCGACGCGGCGCTCGAGTCCGGTGTCAGGCTCGATCTCACCGACGTCCAGGGCGCGGAGCTGCGACAGACGCTGCTCGCCGATCTCGAGGGCTTCGTACGCGACGAGGCTGCCTCGCAGGTTGCGTTCGACCCGCGGAGGCTCGAGGTGGCGTTCGGCTCGGAGCGCGCCGCGCCCGAGCTGCAACGCGGCCTCTCGCTCGGAGACGGTCTCACGCTTTCGGGGAAGATCGACCGCATCGACATCGATCCCTTCAGCGCACGGGGGATCGTCCAGGACTACAAGTCGGGCGCGGGCGCGCACTCGGCGCGTGACATCGACCGCGAGTTTCGGCTCCAGATCCCGCTCTACCTCCTCGTCCTGCGCGACCTCGTAGGGGTGGAGCCGCTCGGCGGCGTGTACCGGGCGCTCGCCGGGCGACGCGTGACGCGGGGCATGCTCCGCTCGTCCGCGCGCGAGGACCTGCCCGGCTTCGCCAGGGACGACTATCTCGACGACGACGCGTTCTGGGCGCAGGTCGAGACGGCGCGCGAGCGCGCGGGCGAGTACGCCGAGCGAATCCGCGCCGGGGACGTGCGGCACGATCCCAAGGGCGACGGCTGCCCGGCGTGGTGCGACCTCTGGCCCGTCTGCCGGGTGCCACGAGCGTGACTACCCTCGACGTCCCGACGCGGCTGAACGAGGAGCAGCTCGCGGCGGTCGAGGCGACCGGCAACGTCTTCGTCTCCGCCGGGGCGGGCACCGGGAAGACCTCGGTGCTCGTCGAGCGGTACGTGCGCGCTGTCTGCGACCGCGGCCTGGACGTCGAGTCGATCCTCGTCATCACCTACACGCGCAAGGCCGCCGGCGAGCTCCGCAGCCGCATCCGAGCGGCGCTGCTCGAGCGCGGACGCCACGACCTGGCGCGGGACCTCGACGGCGCGTGGATCTCGACCATCCACGGCTTCTGCAACCGGCTCCTCAAGGCGCACCCCTTCGGCGTCGGGCTCGATCCGCGCTTTCGCGAGCTGGACGAGGCCGGCGCGGCGGTCCTGCGCGGTGAGGCGTTCGAGCGGGCGCTCGAGTCGTTCTGCTCCGGAGCCGAGCCGGAGCGGCTCCGGCTCCTCGCGACCTACCGTGCGAAAGGGCTGCGCAGGATGCTGACAGGCGTGTACGAGACGCTCCGCTCGGCGGGGCGGCCGCTCGTCCTCGAGCTCGGAGAGCGCCCGAGCTTCGATGAGGCGCTCGCCGCGATGCGCGTGGAGGCGTCGTGTCTCGTGGAGGACGCGGACGCGACCGAGACGCAGCAGCGGAACGCGGCCGAGGCGTGGAGGCTCGCGGTCGAGGGCACGCTGCCCGAGCGTGTCGTCGACCTGTCGTCGCTCCAGAGCCGGGGGGCGCGCGCCGCGTCGTACGAGCACGCGCGCAAGGCCCTCGAGCAGGCGGCGCTCGAGGAGCTCGCAGCATCCGATCGCGACCTGCTTCAGGAGCTCCTCGACCGGTTCGCGGACGAGTACGCGCTCGCGAAGCGCCGCGAGTCGGTCGTCGACTTCGAAGACCTTCAGCTCGCGGCACGCGACCTGCTTCGGGACGACGAGGCCGTGCGCGAGGCGACGCGACTTCGCTTCCTGCTCGTGATGGTGGACGAGTTCCAGGACACGAACCAGCTCCAGTGCGAGCTCATCGACCTCGTGTCGCATCCGGATGCGACCGAGGTGTTCACGGTCGGCGACGAGTTCCAGTCGATCTACGGGTTCCGGCACGCCGACGTCGAGGTCTTCCGCCAGCGCCGCGAGGAAGCGTCGAATCTCCTCAGCCTGCGGAGGAACTACCGCTCGCGGCCACAGGTGCTCGCCGCCGTGAACCATCTCTTCGCGGGCGCGTTCGGAGACGACTTCCAGCCGCTCGCCGCGTCTGCCGAGTTCGCGGACCCCGTCTTCGGCCACCCGGTCGAGCTGCACGTCACCGACAAGGCCAGCTACCGCGACACCGGCGAGCACTGGCGGCGCGGCGAGGCCAGGGCGATCGCGGCGAGAGTGCACGAGCTCGTCGACTCCGGCGAGGCCGCTCCTGGCGAGATCGTCGTGCTCTTCGCCGCGGGGTCGGACGCCGAGATCTACGAGGAGGAGCTCCGCCGGCTCGGGCTCCCGACGTATCGCGCGACCGGGCGCGGGTACTTCGGGCAGCAGCAGGTGGCGGATCTCCTGGCGTACTTGCGGCTGCTCCACAACCGCTACGACGACGTCGCGGTCGCAACGGTGCTGGCGTCGCCGTTCGTCGGCATCTCGAACGACACGCTCGTGCTGCTGCGCCGCGGCGCCCCCAAGCGGCCTCTCTTCACCGCCCTCGAGCGCGCGTTCCCCGAGGGGCTGCCGGTCGAGGAAGAGCAGCTGCTGCGGGCCTTCCTCCAGCGCTACGAACGGCTCGTGCGGCTGTCCACCCGCGCCGGTCTCGAGCGGGTGTGCGAGCAGATCCTCGCCGAGCACGACTACGACCTCGCGATTCTCGCGCGCTGGGACGGAACTCGGAGGTTCGCGAACCTGCGGAAGCTCGGGCGGCTGGCGCGGGAGTACGAGGCCGTGCGCGGCTCCGACCTTGCTGCGTTCGTCCGCTTCGTGCAGGATCAGGAGGCGCTCGGTGCCAAGCAGCTCGAAGCGCTCGCCGAGGAAGAAGGAGCCGACGCGGTCCGGCTGCTCACGATCCACGGTGCGAAGGGGCTCGAGTTCAAGGTCGTGGTCGTCGCGGACGCCGGCCGCGATACCGGAGGCCTGCGGGGTGGGGACGAGATCGTCGCGCTCTCGGACGGTCGCTTCGGGTTCAGGATGATCCATCCGACGCGTGGCGACCGGCGCCCCGTCTTCGACTTCGAGGAGGTACGCGACGCCGAGCGCGCCCAGGAGCGGGAGGAGCGCCTTCGCCTCTACTACGTCGCGATGACTCGCGCGATCGACCGGCTCATCGTCTCGGGCGCCGTCGATCTCGACCGGAGCGCCGATCGCGAGACGCCGATCGGATGGGTGCTCGAACGGCTCGGCGCAGCGGAGTCGGTGCGCGACGCGCGGGACGAGCCTGTCGAGATCGACCGCGGAGAAGCGCGCTTCCTCCTGCGTGTCGACCGCTTCGCGCCCTCGTCCGCGCCGGCGGCGGACGTCGAGCAGGCCGATCTCCCCGAAGTCGGCCAGCTCGAGCTGTTCGGGGAGCTCCCGATCGGATCGGCGCAGGTCGGGATCACGCTGTCGCAACTCGCCGAGCCACCGGCTCCGCCGCTCCACGACGTTCGACGGCTCTCGTACAGCGCGCTCGCCCTCTTCGAGCGCTGCTCGTACCGCTATTTCGCCGAGCGCGTCGCCGGGCTGCGGCCGGTTCCGGCGACCCGCGAGGACGCCGGCCCGGACGCTGCGGAGGAGGTCGATCCTGCCGCCGAGCCCATCGAGACGTGGGCACTCGCGGGTAACGAGATCGGCGACGCCGTGCATCGTCTGCTCGAGCTCGTGCCGCTCGAGGCACCTGCTCCACCGCCGCGCCACGAGCTCGACGAGTCGGTGCGGTCGTGGTATCCGGCGGCGACGGACGCCGAGCTCGACCGCATCGCCGGACTGGTCGAGGCGTACTGCGAGTCGGAGCTCGCTCAGCGCCTCGCGACCCTCCCCGGCGCACGGGCCGAGCGGCCGTTCGCCTTCGAGCACGACGGCGTGCTCCTGCACGGCCGCCTCGACGTCCTCTGGCTCGCCGATGGTCGTGCGCTCGTCGTCGACTACAAGTCGAACGCGCTCGACGGGGCGGACCCCGCCGAGATCGTGGAGGCGGAGTACCGCCTCCAGCGGCTCGTCTACGCGCTCGCGTGCCTCCGAGGCGGCGCCGAGGACGCCGAGGTCGTCTACCAGTTCCTGGAGCGGCCTGGCGACCTCGTGAGCTCGACGTTCACCGGCGAAGACGTCTCGGCGCTCGAGACCGAGCTCTCGGACGCCATCGCCCGCATCCGTGCCGGCGACTTTCGTCCGACACCGAGCGAGCTCGCCTGCGCCGGCTGCCCCGCCCTCGATGTGGTGTGCGCAGGCCCGCGGCTGCTCGTCCACGGATAGCCTCGCGGCTTGCGGGTCGCGGCGCTCAACGACATCCACGGCAACCTCCTTGCGCTCGACCCCGTCCTGGCCGAGGTGGAGAGCGAAGGCGTCGACGCGATCGTCTGCGGAGGCGACGTCGTGGGCGGGCCGTTCTCGCCCGAGGTCTTCGACCGGCTGACGAGCCTGCCGAACGCGCGCTTCGTGCGCGGGAACGCGGACCGCGAAGTCCTCGAGGGAACCGACGCATACGGCGTCGACTGGGCGGCGGAACGCGAGCGCCTCGGTGATGAGCGGCTCGCCGTGGTCGCGTCGTGGCCGCTGACGGTCGAACTGGACGTCGACGGGGTCGGCCGGACGCTCTTCTGCCACGCGATCCCGAGCGCCGACGAGCCGATCTTCACCCGGATCTCTCCCGACGAGGACGTCGTCGGGCTGCTCGGCACGGTCGAGGCGGAGCTCCTCGTCTGCGGGCACACCCACGTGCAGTTCGACCGGCTCCTGTCATCGGGTCTCCGCGTCGTGAACGCCGGCAGCGTCGGGATGCCGTACGAAGGCCGGCAGGGTGCGTACTGGGCGCTCCTCGGGCCGTCGGTCGAGCTGCGTCGCACCGAGTACGACGCCGAGGCGGCTGCGACGGCGATCCGTGCGGTCGGGAGGCCGACGGACGAGCAGCTGGCCGGCTACCTGCTCGAGCCGCCCGATCCCGACGAGGTGACGGCCTACTTCGAGTCGCAGCGCGTGTAGCCTCGCGCCGTGCGCGTCGCCGCGCTCTACGACGTCCATGGGAACGTTCCCGCGCTCGAGTCCGTGCTGGCCGAGGTCGAGCAGGAACACGTAGACCTGATCGTGGCCGGTGGAGACGTGCTCTGGGGGCCGCTGCAGAGCGAGTGCATCGCGCTCCTCCATGGCGCGCGCGCCTCGTTCGTGTCGGGCAACTGCGAGCGAGAGGTGCTCGAGGCTCGAGCGGGGAGCGCAGTCTGGTGTCACGAGCGCCTCACGCATGAGGAACGCGACCTCGTGTCGGCCTGGCCGTCGACACTCGAGGTCGACGTCGACGATTTGGGCCGTTGCCTCTTCTGCCACGCGACCCCGCGCTCCGACGAGGAGAACATCACGCACCTCACGTCCGACGACGAGCTCGGTGCGGCGCTGGCCGGCACCGACGCGGACGTGGTCGTCGCGGGGCACACCCACGTTCAGCTCGATCGCCGTGTGCCAGGCGCGCCGCGGCTCGTCAACCCCGGCAGCGTCGGCTTGCCGTGCCAGGGCGAGCCAGGGGCGTTCTGGGCGCTCCTCGGCCCGGACGTGGAGCTGCGGCGGACGGAATACGACGTCGATCGAGCGCTTGCCCTCCTGAGCGCGTCCGGCTTCCCGCGCGCGGAAGATCTGGAGGACCTGATCCGCGGCCGCGTCCGCGCGGCGTCCGCGACGGCGTACTTCGAAGCGAAACGTCGTGCCGCGTAGCTACGTCCGCGAGGCGCGACGCCGCGGGATCGGGACGCGGCGCGAACGGATCGGGCCGATCATCGAGCGCCTCGCGGAGGAGCACTCGGACGCCGAGATCGCGCTCCGATTTCGCTCCCATCTCGAGTTGCTCGTCTCCGTGATGCTCTCCGCGCAGACGACGGACACGAACGTCAACCGTGTCACCGAACGGATCTTCGAGAAGTACCGCCGGCCCGAGGACTATCTCGCGGTGCCGGAGGAGGAGCTCCAGAGAGACATCTACGCGACCGGGCTTCTTCCGCCAGAAGGCAAAGGCGATCCGCGGGACGATGCAGGCGCTGCTCGAGCGTTTCGACGGCGAGGTGCCGACGAGGCTCGAGGACCTCGTCACGCTGCCCGGGGTCGCCCGCAAGACCGCGAACGTCGTCGCGGCCGAGCTCGGGCACGCGCAGGGGATCGTCGTCGACACGCACGTCCGTCGTCTTTCCCAGCGGCTCGGGCTGACTCGGAACGAGCAGCCCGTGAAGATCGAACGCGACCTGCAGAAGATCGTGCCGCGCGCGGACTGGGCTCGCTTCCCGCATCTCCTCATCTGGCACGGGAGGCGCGTATGCGACGCGCGGAATCCGCTCTGCGAGACCTGCGTGATCGAGGGCCTCTGCCCGTCGTCGCGAGTGGCGCGGCCGGAGCTCAGATCCAGCGGCGCCAGCGGTACACGGCGAGCTGCGCGATCGTCGACACCACGATGAGCGTCATCGACGCGCCGAGCGACCAGAAGGCGTCGTCGAAGACCTCCTCGAAGTTCTGGCCGAAGAATCCCACGATCAGCGATGGGACGAGTACGAGCGACGCGACGACGGTGAGCTTCTTCCCGATGTCGGAGTTCGCCTCCGCGATCTGCGAGTGGTGGTGGTCGCGCACGCCGGCAAGGAGGTCGCGCGCGATGTCGAGCTCCTCCGACGCCCGCTGAAGCGTGTCATGCGTCTCGCTGAAGAGTCGTTCGACAGCGGGCGGGAAGAGTGCGTGCTCGCCCACCTCGATCCGCCCGTCGAGGATCCGACGGACGGCTGCGCGCGTCGCCGAGACCCTCTTGCGCAGTACGAGGAGCTCGTGTCGGAGCGATGCGATCCGTGCTCGGATCCGGCGTGGCGGCCAGTCGTCGATCGCGTCCTCGACCTCCTCGATCTCCGCGTAGGACGCGTCGAGCGCGGCGAGGTACGAGTTCGCTACCTCATCCACGAGCCGGTGGACGAGGACGCCGACGGGCTCCCCACCGTCGGCGGCCGGGTAGAGCGCTGCAGGATCGAACGCGACGCCGTCAGCAGGCGTCTTTCGAACCGTGACGAGGAGCTCGGGCGTCGCGACGAGGTCGACCTCCTGGTACGAGACGCGATCCTCTTCAGGTACGGGCTGCGCAGGCGCGAACACGCCGAAGACAGCGGCGCCGTGCGCTTCGAGGAGCGGACGGGGCCCTTGCCCCACATCCGCAGTCGCCAGCACGTCGACCACATCGGGGTCGACCTGGACGGGAAGGGCCGCGAGCACCTCTTCGCGCGTCGGGTCCAGGAGGTCGATCCAGCGTGTGCCCACTGGCCCGCGAGGGTACCTCCGCCCTCGGCCGGATCTGCTCTCAGCGGCCGGGTTCGTGCGCCAAGACTGTCGTGACCGCAGCAGGCGCCACGCGGTGCTTCTCTTCCTCGAGGAACCGCTGCGCGTCGAGCGCGGCCATCGTCCCCGAGCCGGCGGCGGTCACCGCCTGCCTGTACACGTGGTCCTGCACGTCGCCGGCGGCGAAGACTCCCGGGATGTTCGTCAGCGTCGAGCGCGGCTCGGTGACGAGGTAGCCCTGGTCGTCGTGATCGAGCCAGTCGAGGAAGAGCGCGGTGGTCGGATCGTGTCCGATCGCCACGAAGATCCCGTCCGCCTCGATCTCGGTCGTCTCACCTGTGTCCGTGTCCCGAAGCCGCACGCCCGTGACTCGGCCTTCGCCGAGCACCTCGTCTACGACCGCGTTCAGCACGAACTCGATCTTCGGGTTCTCGCGGGCGCGGTCGAGCATGATCGGCGAGGCGCGGAACTCGTCTCGGCGGTGCACGACGATGACCCTGTCCGCGAAGCGGGTGAGGAACGTCGCCTCCTCCATCGCCGAGTCGCCGCCGCCGACCACCACGACGACCTTCTCGCGGAAGAACGCGGCATCGCAGGTCGCACAGTACGAGACGCCCCGGCCCTGGAGGACCTGTTCGGACGGGAGTCCGAGTTGGCGCGCAGTCGCCCCGGTCGCGACGATCACGGTCTCAGCCCGGTATTCGGTGTCGTTCCCGATGTAGATCCTGAACGGCCGCTCGGAGAAGTCGACCCGTGTCACGTCGTCGGTGATGAACTCGGCGCCGAAGCGCTCGGACTGCCGGCGGAAGTCGGCCATCATCGCCGGCCCCAGGACGCCGTCCGCGTAGCCCGGATAGTTCTCGACGTCGCTCGTGATCATGAGCTGGCCACCCCAGCTGAACCCCTCGATGACCAGCGGGTTGAGATTCGCGCGCGCGGTGTACAGCGCGGCGGTGTAGCCGGCCGGGCCTCCTCCGATGATGATCACGTCGCGAACGTCGTTCAAGAGCTTCTCCTCACTCGTACGTTAGCCCGGCGGCAGACGCAGGTCGCGTCCTCCGGCGGGCACAAAGATGTAAACGATTTGCACGGCTCGAGTGTTCCACGTGTCGGCGTGCACGAATCCGGACCGAGCATCCCTCACGCCGCGTCGGTGCCAGTGGCGAGAACCTCCACCACGAGCTCGTCCGGCTCGACGAGCTCCGCGGCCGCCAGCGCTCGCGTCTGCCGCTCGACCGGCTGCAGCTCCGGGGGCTCGATTCCTGTGATGCCGTGGCGCTCGAACCTGCGCGCCTGCGGAAGCACCTGCCGCTCGAGGGAGCCGACGGTCTCGTTGTACGACTTGACTGCGCCGTCCAGGGACTTGCCGAGGCGGGTGAAGTGGCCGCCCATGGTTGCGAGCCGCTTGTAGAGCCCACGCCCGAGATCGCTGACCTCCCGCGCGCTCTCGGCGATCGTCTCCTGCTGCCAGGTCATGGCGACAGTGCGAAGGAGGATCATCAGGGTGCTCGGTGACGCGAGGACGACGTTCGAGCTCCACGCGTACTCCTGGAGCGAGGGGTCGTGCTCGTGAGCTGCACGAAGATATGACTCGTCCGGCAGGAACATCACGACCAGATCCGGCGACGGCTCGAACTGGCGCCAGTATCCCTTGGCCGAGAGCTTGGTGACGTGCTCGCGTACCTGCCGGGCGTGGTCGGCGAGCCGGCGGCCGCGCTCAGCCTCGTCGGACGTCTCGAACGCGTCCAGATACGCGCTCAACGGTGCCTTCGCGTCGACGACGACGTGCTTGCCACCGGGGATCCGAACCACGAGATCCGGACGCAGCATCCCGTCGTCGGTCGTGGCGGTCGCCTGCACCTCGTAGTCGCAGTGCTCGATCATTCCGGCGTACTCCACGACGTTGCGCAGCTGGGTCTCCCCCCAGCGCCCCCGCACGTGTGGCGTGCGAAGTGCGTTCGTGAGGTTCCCGGCGCGCTCGGAGAGCGTCGTCACCTGGGTCTGCAGAGCACCGTACGCCTCCTGCCTGACGCGCTCGATGCCCCGGAGCTGGAGGTCCATGCGTTCGAGCGACTCCTTCAGCGGGCGAACCTGCCCCGAGAGGCGCGACTCGGCGAGCTCCATGAAGCGCGCGCTGTTCGCGTCGAGAGCCTGGGTCGAGAGAGCGGTGATCGCCGACGTCAGGCGCTCGTCGAACGTCCGCCGGCCGACGTCGAGCTCGGCCTGCGCCTGCGCGAGCTCGCGCTCGAGCGCGCCCGCCCGAGCGAGACTCGCGACGCGCTCGCGCAGCGCCGGACGCAGCGCCAGATAGAGCCCGGAAGCGCCCAGGAGAAGGCCGACGATGAGACCGATCACGACCATGGGCCGACGAACGGTAGAGATGGGGGCGGACGGAGCGAAATCTGGCTTCCCTGCTACCGTACGCGCGCTTCATGACCGAAAAACCCAAGGTCAAGGCGCCTCAGAAGCGCGCAACTCCGTCGTCCGGCGGCGGCACCGACCGGCGGCGGATCCTGATCGTCGCCGGCGTGGCGGTGACGGCTCTCGTCGTCGCGGCCGGCGCCTTCTTCCTGCTCGGATCGGGGTCGGACACCAGCACGGAAGACGCGCGCGCTGCGCTGACGGCTGCCGGGTGCACGCTTCAGGAGGTCGAGGCGCGAGCTGGCAACCACACGCTCGGCCCCGACGAGACGAGCGACCGCTGGAACACCGATCCTCCGACCAGCGGCCCACACTTCGGCTTCAACCCGAACGGCTCGGTCGGCACCGTCATCTGGGGCGTGTACGACGAGCCCGTACAGCTCGCGCGGGCCGTGCACAACCTCGAGCACGGGGGGATCTACATCTTCTACGGCGACGAGGTCTCGGACGACGTCGTCGCGGAGCTCAACGACTTCTACCAGCGGCACGAGAACGGGACGCTGGTCGCTCCGCTACCAAGGCTGGGTGACCAGATCGCGCTGGGCGCATGGGTTGCCGAGGGCGAGACCGCGAACGGGTACCTCGCGAGGTGCCCCGCGTTCGACGACGAGGCGTTCAGCGCGTTCTTCTCGGCCTTCCAGTTCAAGGGCCCCGAGGCCTTCCCGGCCGGCGAGCTCATGCCGGGCACGAACTAGCCGCCCCCCTCCTAGACTGGAGTCGCCGGGGTGGCGGAACAGGTGAGACGCGCCCGCCTTAAAAGCGGGTGTCCCCACTGGGGGCGTGCGGGTTCGAGTCCCGCCCCCGGCACCTGAGGAGCGACTAGCCGGAGAGCATGCCGCTGACCAGCGCGCGCCAGGTGATCGGCCCGACGATCCCGTCGGAGGCGGTGCCGACCGCGGTCTGGAAGCCACGCACGAATGCGTCCGTGAGCGGGCCGAAGATCCCGTCGACCTGCACGGGCGTTCCCTCGCCGTCCGACTGGTCGTGGAACTTCATGACCTCCTGCACGCCACGCACTGCATCTCCGGTGCTGCCCTTCTTCACCTGGACGATCAGCTTCGGCCAGGTCAGGGGGCCGACGATGCCGTCATCGGCCAGGCCCTGGCTCTGCTGGAAGGCCTTGACGGCTGACTCGGTGATCGGCCCGAAGATGCCGTCCACGGCAACCGGGTGGTTGCGGGCGCGGAGCAGCTGCTGCAGCGGGCGCACCGGGAAGGTGTCGTCGCCGCGCCGTACCAGCGGAAACGGAAGGATCGGATCGGTTGACATTGTGGACTCCTCTCGGACGTGGTGTCGTCGACGGATCCACCGCAGGGCGCTCCCTCGTCGCGTGACGAGACGCCGGATCAGGATTCTCCCCTACGGGTTTATAGCGCTCCATCGCGCATCGCGTGCTGAATTCAGCCGGAAACAGCTCAGCGCTTCCGAGCTGCACCTGCGCGTGTGAGGATCTCCTGGACGACGGCGGTCTTCGCATCCGCGTACTGCTGCACGTACTTCCAGTCCTGCGCGGCCAACCCCGATGTGCTCGATGCGCACGCAGCGCTCGCCGAGCGCGGCTCGAATCCGAGCTTCCTCACGTGCATAGAGCGCAGGCCACTCGGGGTCGTACTCCTGGATCTCGATCGGCTGCGTGAGCGGCTGGAGGCCGCCGATGACGACGTCGGCGAGCTCCCTTTCGTACCAGTCGACGTCCGACGGGTCGTGCGCCAACGTCAGGCGCGCCCGACGAGGCGCCTTCCGAACCGGCCGACCGCGTACAACGCGCCGAGCCCTGCGCCCATACCGAGCGCGACGAGGTTCGTCGTCGTGCACGTGCGGCACGCGTTGCAGCAGACGGCCGCCATCGGCGCCTGGTCGCCCACCTTCGTCGCGGCCTGCACCATCCGGCCCTGCCAGATCTGCTTCACGCATCCCACTGTACTGCGTGAGACCAGGGAATGGGCCAGGCCACCGGGGGTACACTCCGCCGGCCGTGGCGAGCACTCCCGAAGCGCTTGCCCATGCCCAGCTCGAGTGGGACACGCCGCTCTACCGAACCGCGGTCGCGCAGTTCGACCAGGCCGTCCCGCACGCCAGGATCCCGGAGGAGATCGCCGAGCGCCTGCGCTACCCGGAGCGCTCGATCATCGTCAGCATCCCGGTGCGCCTGGACGAAGGTCGGCGTGTCGTCTACCCCGGCTACCGCGTCCAGCACTCGAGCATCGCCGGGCCGACGAAAGGTGGCCTGCGCTATGACCCCGAGGTGACGCTGGGCGAGTGCGCGGCGCTCGCGATGTGGATGACGTGGAAGTGCGCGCTGCTACGGCTCCCTTACGGCGGCGCGAAGGGCGGTGTCCGCTGCGAGCCGCGGACGCTCTCGATGGCCGAGCTCGAGCGGCTCACGCGACGGTTCACCTCGGAGCTCCTCCCGTTCATCGGCCCGCAGGAGGACATTCCCGCGCCGGACATGGCGACGAACGAGCAGACGATGGCCTGGATGATGGACACCTACTCGATGCAGCGCGGCTACGCGGTGCCGGAAATCGTCACCGGGAAGCCCGTCTCGATCGGCGGCTCGGTGTTCCGCCACGAGGCGACTGGGGCGGGGGTCGTCATGGTCGTCGCGCGCGCCTGCGACCGGCTCGGCTGGGCGCTCTCCGAGCAGCGCTGCGTCGTCCAGGGCTTCGGGAACGTGGGCGGAATCGCCGCGCTCGAGCTCTTCGACCGTGGAGCGAGCGTGACCGCGGTCTCGGACATGTCCGGCGGGATCCATTCCGAGGACGGGCTCGACATCGCCTTGCTGCACGAGTACGCCCGCGTGCACGGCTCGCTCGAGGGCTGCGAGGCGGGCCGAAGGATCACGAACGAGGAGCTGCTCGAGCTCGAGTGCGACATCCTCGTCCTCGCCGCACGCGAGGATCAGGTGACGGCCGAGAACGCGCCGAACGTGCGCGCGCGGATGATCGCCGAGGGGGCGAACGGGCCGACCTCGCTCGAAGCCGACGCGATCCTCGCCGCCCAGGGAATCCCGGTCCTGCCCGACATCCTCACGAACGCCGGTGGCGTGACCGTCTCCTACTTCGAGTGGGTACAGGACCTCGGGCGGCTCTTCTGGACCCGCGACGAGATCCGGGCGAAGCTCTCCGAGAAGCTGTCCGACGCGTTCGACCGGGTCTGGGATCTCTCGGAGGAACGGGAGGTCTCGCTCCGGACGGCCGCCCTCGTCGCTGGCATTCGCGAGGTCGCCGGCGCACTCGAGGCCAGGGGGATCTTCCCATGAGCGTCGTCCGAGAAGGGATGGTTCCGGCGCCGGGCCATCTCTCGACCGCCGACTCGGCGCAAGCGGCAGGCGAGCTTCTCGACCGGCCCGAGGTGCGAGCCGTCTACGTGACGAGCGGCGAGCGCCTCGTCGGCGTGGTCACGCGGAAGACGCTCGTGCGCGAGGTCGTGGCCGCAGGTCGCGATCCCGCTTCTACACCGCTCGGCGAGATCGCCGAGGCGCCCGAGAACACGATCGGCCCCGACGTACCGCTCGAGGACGCGTTCCGCTTCCTCGAGGAGGCGGACGCGGAGCGCGTACCGGTCGTCGACGACGAGGGACGTCTCATAGGCGTCCTCTCGCGCAGCGTCCTCCAGCGGCGGCTCGCGGAGGACGAAGAGCCGCCGGTCGAGGACGAGCCGCCGGACCTTCCGCCCGCTGCGTAGACGCTCCGGCGTCACGCTGCGAAGATCCGCAGATCGTGGCCTGCCCGTCCTGCGGCGCGGAGAATCCGGAGCACGCTCGCTTCTGCCATGCGTGCGGAGCCGCCCTCAACGCCACCCTGTCGGCAGCGGAAGGTCGTCTCCGTCCTCTTCTGACCTCTTACCGACCGCTCCGACCGGGCTGACCTCAAGGACGTGCGGGCGCCGAGGGCTGGACGGAGTGGGGATCCGTCGTCGAGCGTGCTTACGCCTTGTTTGGGGTCTGGCGCTGCGCCGGCGACGAGAACCGCGGCGCGAAGGGGAGGCCATCTTCGAACGCCTGGGCGCCGAGCCCTTCACGGCGCTGGCGGCATGACGAGCTAGCAGCAGGTGTACGCGCCAGGAGGCGCTGCGCCCTCTTCCTGCTCGGGCAGCTCCGCGGCAGCAAGCGCAGCGCCGTGGAGGATGTCGCGCTCCGACGCCTCGATCTCCGCGAGCCCGTACTCGTCCATGACTTCTCGTAGAACGAGGAGCCCCGCGACGATGACAGGCGCTCGTCCGGGCTCGAGCCCCGGGACCTCGAGCCGCTCCGCGAGTGGCATCGACGCGAGCCGGTCCAGCTGGCGGTCGACGGCCGCGCGCGAGATCCGGTGCCCGTGCGTGCGCTCCGGGTCGTACGAGGCGAGCTCGAGGTCGAGCGCGGCGAGCGTCGTCACCGTCCCCGCGACGCCGATCGCGGCGCGCGCCTCGTAGTCGGGGAGGAGGGAGCGGATGTAGCCGGCTGCTGTTTCGAGCTCTTCCGTGCTCGGCGGATCGGAGTGAAGGAACCGCTCCGTGAGCCGCACGCAGCCGATGTCGAGGCTCGTCGACGCCTGCGGACGGCCGTTCGAGCCGAGCACGAGCTCCGTCGAGCCGCCGCCGATGTCGACGATCAGGGTGTCGTCGGGCAACGGCCTTCCAGCCGAGACGCCGCGGTACATGAGCGCGGCTTCCTCGTCTCCGTGGAGGAGCCGCGTAGTGAACCCGTAGCTCCACTCGATCTCGCCCAGGAACGCCTCGCCGTTCTCGGCGTCGCGAACCGCGCTCGTCGCGATCGCAAGCGTCCTCGTCGCCCCGCGCTCCTCGAGCTCGCGTCGATACTCGGCGAGGCAGTTCCGCACACGCGCGATCGGGACGGGGAGGAGGCGTCGGCGCTCGTCCACTCCTTCGCCGAGCCGCGTGATCGTCAGCTCGCGGACGACCTCCTCGAGGCGTTCGCCCTCCACGTCGGCGACGAGCAGCCGGGTCGAGTTCGTCCCGAGGTCGACGGCGGCGACGCGGGTCACCGCGCGGGCAGGAAGACGCGGAGCCAGTTGAGGCGGGCCTGCGCGCGGTCGATCGAGTCGCGCAGGACCTGGAGCTGCGCCCGCGAGCGGCGGAGCCGAGCGAGAGCCGCCTCGAGCTCCTTGCTCGACCGGTCGAATGCGTCGAGATGGCGGTCGATCTCCGCCGTCTTCGCCTCGAACGAGGCAAGCGGGCCAGAGACGGCCCGGCCGCTGCGCTTCGCCTGGCGGTAGAGGCCGACGCCACGAACGGTGGCGAAGACGAGCGCGGCAAGCGAGACGACGAGCGCGAAGAGGAACGCGAGCAGCACCATCCGGGCGATCGTAGCAACGCGTCTTCGGACGATCGAACGACCTATCTTGGATCCAATCACGATATGTTTGGGATCCGAAGCGCGTGGGTAGCGAAGTGGTTTCCAAGGTATTTACAGCGTCCGGTACGTCGTCTAGGATCCGACCTTCGTCGATCTCGGACACAATCGATGCAAACGGAGGGGAAGATGGAACGGATCCGGCACGAAGGGAACGGGAAGGCGAGCGGCACGACGAACGGCAAGGCGATGGGCGAGCGGTGGCAGGGAATCGAGCGCCCGTACACCCAGGCCGACGTCGAACGCCTGCGCGGCAGCATCCACATCGAGCACACCGTTGCCCGCCTCGGAGCGGAGCGGCTGTGGAGCCTGCTGCACGAGAGGCCGTACGTCGCCGCCCTCGGCGCGCTCACCGGGGCGCAGGCCGTGCAGATGGTCAAGGCCGGCCTCGACGCGATCTACCTCTCCGGCTGGCAAGTTGCGGCCGACGGCAACCTTGCGGGCGAGACGTACCCGGATCAGAGCCTCTACCCGGCGAACAGCGCGCCCGCGCTCGTACACCGCATCGTGAACGCGCTCGTGCGGGCGGACCAGATCGATTCGGCCGAGGGCCGGAACGGAACCCATTGGCTCGCGCCGATCGTCGCCGACGCCGAGGCGGGCTTCGGCGGGCCGCTCAACGCGTTCGAGCTCATGAAGTCGTTCATCGCGGCCGGCGCGGCGGGCGTGCACTTCGAGGACCAGCTCTCGTCGGAGAAGAAATGCGGCCACCTCGGGGGCAAGGTGCTCGTGCCGACGAACCAGTTCATCCGGACGCTCGTCTCCGCCCGGCTCGCGGCGGACGTCCTGGACGTGCCGACGATCCTCGTCGCGCGCACCGATGCGTTGTCCGCGACGCTCCTGACCAGCGACGTCGACGAGCGAGACCGCGAGTTCCTGACCGGCGAGCGGACTCCGGAAGGGTTCTTCCGCGTCCAGCCCGGAATCGAGGCGCCGATCGCGCGCGCGCTCGCGTACGCGCCGTACGCCGACCTCATCTGGTGCGAGACCTCCACTCCGGACCTCGACGAGGCGGCCCAGTTCGCCGAGGCCGTGCACGCGAAGTACCCGGGCAAGCTGCTCGCGTACAACTGCTCGCCGTCGTTCAACTGGAAGAAGCACCTCGACGACGCGACCATCGCGTCCTTCCAGCGTGAGCTCGCGGCTCTGGGTTACCGTTTCCAGTTCGTGACCCTCGCGGGCTTCCACGCGGTCTGTGCATCGATGTTCGACCTCGCGCGGGGCTACAACGCGGAGGGCATGAGCGCGTACGTCCGGCTCCAGGAGCAGGAGTTCTCGCTCGAGGAGACCGGATACACGGCCACGCGGCACCAGCGCGAGGTGGGCGCGGGGTACTTCGACGCGGTGCTGGGCGCGGTCACCGGCGGCGAGAGCTCGACGCTCGCGCTCAAGGGCTCGACCGAGGAAGAGCAGTTCGTGCCCGCCTCGTGAGCACCCGCGCTGCCACCTCCGGCGTCTCTGTCCTCGCGGCGGACGAGGCGGGAGTTCTCACCCCGGAGGCGCTCGAGCTCGTCGCCGCGCTCGAGCGCGAATTCGGGGAGCGGCGCTCGGAGCTCCTCCGCGCACGCGGCGAGCGGCAGGAGCGGATCTCCGCCGGCGAGGCGCCGGCGTTCCTCGAGGAGACGCGCGCGATTCGCGAAGGCGACTGGCAGGTCGCTCCGGTTCCACGCGACCTCCAGGATCGCCGAGTCGAGATCACCGGCCCCGCGGGCGACCGGAAGATGGTGATCAACGCGTTCAACTCGGGCGCGCGGATGTATATGTCGGACTTCGAGGATGCGAACTCGCCCACCTGGGCGAACGTCGTCGGTGGCCAGCAGAACCTCACGGATGCGATCGAGCGCACGATCTCCGTCGAGAGCGGGGAGAAGAGCTACAGGCTCGGGGACGAGGTCGCCGTCCTCCTCGTGCGGCCACGTGGCTGGCATCTGCTCGAGAAGCACGTCGAGATCGACGGCAAGCCGGTATCGGCGAGCCTGTTCGACTTCGGCATTTACCTGCACCGGAACGTAGAACGTCTGCTGGAGCGGGAGAGCGGGCCGTACTTCTACGTGCCGAAGCTCGAGAACCACCACGAGGCGCGTCTCTGGAACGACGTGTTCGTCTTCTCCCAGGAGCGTCTCGGGCTCCCGGTCGGCACGATCAAGGCGACCGTCCTCATCGAGACGATCCTCGCCGCCTTCGAGATGGACGAGATCCTGTACGAGCTCCGCGAGCACTCGGCCGGTCTCAACGCGGGCCGCTGGGACTACATCTTCTCGGCGATCAAGAAGTTCCGCGACCGCGACGACTTCGTCCTGCCCGACCGCGCCGAGGTGACGATGACCGTGCCCTTCATGCGCGCGTACACCGAGCTCCTCGTGCAGACGTGCCACAAGCGCGGCGCGCACGCGATCGGCGGGATGGCGGCGTTCATCCCCAGCCGCCGCGACGCCGACGTGAACGAGCGCGCGCTCGCGCGGGTGCGGGAGGACAAGCTGCGCGAGTCGGGCGACGGCTTCGACGGCACCTGGGTCGCGCATCCCGATCTCGTTCCCGTCGCGGCAGACGTATTCGACGAGGCGTTCGGCGACCGTCAGAACCAGCTCGAGCGCCGGCGCGAGGATGTCTCCGTCGAACCGGCGGAGCTCCTGAACGTCGCGGCGACGCCAGGCACCGTCACCGACGAGGGCGTTCGGGCGAACGTCTCCGTCGGCATCCGCTACCTCGCGGCGTGGCTCTCCGGCACGGGGGCGGCAGCGATCGACAACCTCATGGAGGACGCCGCGACCGCCGAGATCTCGCGTTCGCAGGTCTGGCAGTGGGTTCGCCACGGGCGGGTCGCGCGCGCAGACGTGGAGAACGCGATCGCCGTCGTCGTCTCCGAGCTTCCGGACGACCCGGTGACCGACCGGGCGCGTGCACTCTTCGAGCAGGTCGCGCTGGGAGACGAGTTCGCGGAGTTCCTCACGCTGCCCGCGTACGACCAGCTATTGGAGCTCGAGCGCCCATGACCGACCACTTGGGCACGAAGGCCGACGACATCGCACTCGCGCTCGAGGAGGCGATCGTCTCGGGAGAGATCCCGCCGGGCAGCGTCCTCCGCCAGGAGCACCTGTCCGAGCAGTTCAACGTCAGTCGCACCCCGGTCCGCGAGGCACTACGGCGCCTCGCTGCTCTCGGGCTCGTCACGTTCGAGCCGAATCGCGGCGTCCGGGTCCGCATGCTCGCGCGTGACGAGCTCCGAGAGGCGTTCCTCGCCCGCGCGGAGCTCGAGAGCCTCGCGACGGAGATCGCGACGCCGAAGATGACGACGGCCGATCTCGACGCGCTCGTCGACGCCGAGCGCCGGTTCAGCGAGGTGACGCAGGAGCTCGTGGAGGTGAGCCACGCGGGCCGGCAGGACATCCCTCTGGCCCGCGAGTGGCTGCTCGCGAACCATGCGTTCCACGACGTGATCTACGCGGCCGCGCAGGTGCCGCTGATCGAGCGGATGGCGAAGGCGGCCCGCCGGACCTTCCTGGTGAAGCCGGTGTGGGCGACGGGCGCCGATCTCGACGAGCTGTATCGCAAGAACGACCGGCAGCACCGCGCCATCCGCGAGGCGATCGCGGCGCGCAGCCCCGAGGGTGCGCGTGTCCTCGCACGGGAGCACGTGCTCTCGTCGGGACGCCTGCTCGAGGCGATCCTGGACAAGGTCGCGAAGCAGACGCGCGAGCCCGCGCTGGTCGGCGAGCCGGGCTAAGCGACCCAGGCGAGGCGCTCCGGGGACCCGCGAGCGCGGGTCTGGACAGTTCGTTCCGTTCCGCGGCATGCTTCGGCCGTGGAGAGGGGGGCTGCCGCACAGGTCCAGTCGCAGGCCGTAAGCGGACGGTCCGTTGCGCGACCGTTCGTCGGACGAGCCCAGGAGCTGACCGATCTCACCTCTGCGCTCGAGGAAGCAGCTGCGAGCCGCGGCTCGCTCGTGCTCCTCACCGGTGAGCCGGGCATCGGCAAGACGCGGCTGCTGAGCGAGCTCGCGCGGATCGCCGCACAGGGCGGCGTGAACGTCGTCACGGGTCGGTGCTGGGAGGAAGGCGGCGCGCCGCCGTACTGGCCGTGGATGCAGGTCGTTCGCTCGCTTGGAGGCGATCTCGAGCGCCTCGTGTCGCCGGCCGGCGGGCAGTGGGGACCGCGCCCGGCGGCTGGCGCGGTCGTCCCCGAAGGCGAGCGCGTTCGCCTGTTCGACGACGTGGGCCGTTTTCTCGCGGGCGCCTCGTCCGCAGAGCCGCTCCTCGTCACCCTGGACGACGTCCACGCCGCGGACGAGCCCTCGCTCCTGCTGCTCCGCTTCCTCGGCCAGTCGCTCTCGGAGGCCAGGGTCCTGCTGGTCGCGTCCTACCGCGATGCGGAAAGCCGTGTGCGCGAGCGCGGGGAGGTTTTTGCGGAGCTGGCGCGCGTGGGTCAGCGGATTCCGCTTCGCGGCCTTACCTCCTCGGACGTCGAGGCGTATGTGGAGACGGTCACCGGGTCGAAGCCGACGCGCCAGGTCGCCGCGAGGCTGTACGAGATCACCGCGGGCAATCCCTTCTTCGTCGAAGAGATCGTCCGGCTCGTGGCGGTCGACGACACTCTCGACGAGCCGGCCGCCGATCCGTTCCTCCGCATCCCCGAGGAGATCCGGGTGCTGATCCGGCGCCGGGTCGCGGGTCTGAGCAGCGAAGCGGTCGCGGCGCTCAGGGTCGCTGCCGTGATCGGACGTGAGTTCGATCTCCACCTGCTCCAGCACACGAGCCGACTGAGCCCGGCGGGGCTCCTCGACGTCCTCGGGGAGGCGGCCGGCATGGGCGTCATCGCCGAGTTGCCATCGACACCGCGTCGCTACTCGTTCGCGCACGATCTCGTCCGCGAGACCTTGTACGACGATCTTCCGCCCGCACGTCGGCTCGAGCTGCACCGGAAGGTGGGCCAGCTGCTCGAGAGCGTCTACGTCGACGACCTGGATCCGCATCTCTCGGAGATCGCACGGCACCTGTACCTGGCGGCCCCGCTCGGGGATGCCGGCGAGGCACTGGAATACGTGGATCGCGCCGGGGATCACGCCAGTGCGCTCTTCGCGTACGAGGAAGCCGCGGTCCATTACCGGCAGGCGCTCGAGCTGCTCGCGCTCGTCGGGGAAGCATCGGGCAAGCGGCGCTGTGAGCTCTTGCTGCGACTCGGCGACTCGCAATGGCGCTCCGGCGACGGGACCGAAGCGCGGATGACCTTCGAGGAGGCGATCGAGGCCAGCCGGCGGCTCGGGAACGGCGAGCTGCTCGCGAAGGCGGCGCTCGGCTACGTCACCGCTCTCGGCGGCTTCCTCCTGTACGCGCGGTTCGAGGTCGGCGGGTCGGGCGTCGCGCTCTTGGAGGAGGCGCTCGCGGGACTACCGGAGGGCGACAGCTCGCTCCGTGCCCACGTGCTCGCACATCTCGCCCTCGAGATGTGGTCCGGGAACGAGCCGGTCGAGCAGCGCGTCGCGATCAGCCAGGAAGCGATCGAGATGGCGCGGCGCCTGGGCGACTCGGAGGCGCTCGTCATGGCTCTCCACTCCCGCCACTGGGTGCTCACCACGCCGGGAATGGCGCACGAGCGGCTCGCGCACACCGAGGAGATGCTTCGGATCGCGAAGGAGACGGTCAATCCGGAGATCGAGTTCCTCGCCCACAACGCGCGCTTCCACTGCTTCCTCGAGCTCTGCGACCGCCGCGGCATGGATGCCGAGACGCAATCGATGACGGAAATCGCCGACCGGCTGCGCCAGCCCTTCTACCGCTGGCACACCGTCTGCCTCCGGACGCTGCGAGCGACGCTCGACGGTCGCTTTCCCGAGGCCGAGCGCCTCGCCGAGGAGGCGCTCGAGTTCGGCCGGATCCGCCAGAGCGAGTATGCGACGTACGTCTTCCGCTACGCGCAGATGCTCGCCCTTCGATGGGGGCAGGGCCGCCTCCAGGAGTACTGGGCCGAGATCGAGGATCACGATCAGCGGTTCCCCTGGATCCCGCGCTGGCGGGATCCCTTCGCGGCCGCGGAGCTCGGCGATGAGCAGATGTCTCGCCGCGAGCTCGAGCGCCATGCGGGCCGCGGATTCGCCGACCTCCCTCGCGACGGCCTCTGGATCCTCCACGTCTGCTCGCTCGCCGAGGCTGCCGTTCTCGTCGGTGACACCGCACGCGGGCTGGAGCTCTACGAGCTGCTGCTCCCGCACGACGACGACAACGCCGTCTCCTATTCGCAGCAGCCGTTCGGCCCGGTCGCGCTGCGACTCGGCAAGCTCGCGGCCATGCTCGGACGCTGGCAGGAGACCGACCGCCATTTTGCGACCGCCCTCGCACGCTGTGAGCTCCTCGGAGCGCCGGCAATCCGCGCACGCGTTCTGTTCGAGCACGCAAGCGCACTGGCGGAACGCGGCGAGCCGGCCGATCGCGGCCGCCTGGAGGCGATGCTCGACGAAGCCGCCGAGCTCTGCGTCGAGCTCGGCATGACCGCTTTCGTCGAGCGTGTGTCCTCCGTCCGCGAGCGTTCTTCCGCCGAGTCGCCGCCCGCGGAGACCGTCTTTCGGCGGGAGGGGGAGTTCTGGACGGTCGCATATGACGGGCAGACGATCCGCCTCCGCGACGTGAAGGGTCTCGGTTACATCGCCTCGCTCCTCGCATGTCCCGGGCGGGACGTGCACGTGCTCGAGCTCGTGAGCGCCGCGTCCGGAGGACGAGCCGACGGTGCGCCGCTCGCCGACCCGGAGCTCACAAGGTCACGGTCGTCCGACGCCGGCTCTCTGCTCGACGAGCGGGCGAAGCGGGAGTATCGGAAGCGTCTTCAGCTGCTCGCGGACGAGCTTCAGCAGGCGCGCGACTGGCGGGACCCGGAAAGAGTTGCCCGCCTCGAGGAGGAGATCGAGGTCGTGACGCAGGAGCTCGCGCGGGCCGTCGGGCTCGGAGGACGCGACCGGACCTTCTCCTCGCCGGCGGAGCGGGCACGCATCAGCGTGACGAAGGCGATCCGGACCGCGATCAAGCTCATCGGCAACCAGTGCCCGGCGCTCGCGGAGCACCTCGACGCGTCGATCCAGACGGGCCGCTTCTGCTCGTATTCGACGCCCGGGGCCGCCCCGCCTCGCTGGTCGCTGTGATCTGATGTCTCTGTGAAGAGCACCGACGGAAGCAAGCGAATCACCTGCGTGTGCGGCAAGGTCGTCGAGGGCAAGGACGACGACGAGCTCTGGGCGAAGGCGCAGGCGCACCTGGCCGCTGACCATCCGGCACTCGTCGGGAAGGTTTCCCGTGAGGACATCCTCGCCCAGGCCGAGGAGATCTAGACGGTTGTCGGGGTCTCGCCGAGCAGGCGTCGGTAGACGTTCTGGACGGCCGGGCTTGGAGCGACACCGAGCTCGTCGCGGAGCATGACGCGCAGGCGGTCGTAGGCGCGTAGCGCCTCTGCGACGTTCCCGCTCCGCTCGAGCGCCTCCATCAGGATCCGGTGGCCGGTCTCGCGGAACGGGGCAAGCTCGATCAGCTGGCGTGCGCAGTCCGCGGCTTGCGGAAGCGTCGGCCCGCCGAGGCCGAGTCGAGCCGCGGCGAAGCATTCGAGCCCGCGCACGCGGACGTCGTCGAGGCGTCGGCGCCAGTCGTCGAGCCAGGGCCGGTCGTGGCTCTTGAGAAGGGGGCGGGTGGCGACGTGGTAAGCGACGCCGGACGGGCCCCAGGCCTCAGCCCACTCGCCGTTCGCGACATGTGACTCGGCCCGATGGAGCGCGTCGAGTGCGGCTTCGACGTCGACGAACGCGTTGGCAGGCAGCAGGAGCTCGATCTGCGCTCGTCCGACCAGCAGCTCCGGCCCGAGGACGCGGCGTAACTTCGAGAGCAACACGCTCAGCCGAGGGTTGTGGTCGGGAGTCGCCTCCTCGCCGTAGACCGCGATCAGAAGCTCGTCGCGCTCGATCCGGCGGAGCCGGTTGAGCACGAGATAGGCGAAGAGCAGCAGGCCCAAGGCTCCTGGCAGCGAGTCCTCGACGCGTTGCCCGTCGAGCCGCGCCACGGGCCGGCCGCAGAGCTGGATCCGCGTCTCACCGGTCGGCGGCATGCCACCAGATTAGAAAGGTCTGCGAAAGGTTCGCGAAACGACCTGCCGCGACTATCGCTGCGTAGACAGGGACGAGCGATAGCGCCAGACGAGTTGGAGGAGGAGCCATGGGATCCAGGAACGTCGAGACCTACCGTGCGGGACACGAGGCCTTCAACCAGCGCGACTTCGAGGCGATGGTAAGGCACTACGCCGAGAACATCAGCTGGATCGACCAAGCCCGGGGCGTCACCTTCAGCACACCCGAGGAGTTCAAGGACGAGTTCCTCGAGGGATGGATCCAGGCCTCCTCGGACTGCCAGGTGACTCACGCCCGGTACACGGACGCCGGCGAGATGGTCGTGGCGCGGTTCACCTGCCGGGGTACGAACGACGGCCCGCTCGGTCCCTTCCCGGCCACCGGCAAGGAATTCACGCTGCCGATCTGCGAGATGTGGCACTTCGACGCCGACGGTCGAGTCGTCGGTGGTGAGATCTACTACGACCAGGTTTCTCTGCTCACGCAGCTGGGGCTGCTGCCCGAGCCGTCCTCGGTTTGAGCGGCGAAGTTCACGACTGCGAGCGCTCTCTGGCCGAAGACGAGCTCCCATCAGTTGAGCTGGAGCCGAGTATCCGTGGAACGATCGTTCCGTCGCAATTCACACCTACGAGGTGAGAGCTAGCGGACGAAAGGAGTCGCTGTGACATCGGTTCGAGAGGCCGGTGAGGAAACCGGCACCGTCTATTCGCTCCAGGGCACGCTGATCGAGGCATGCTCGTGCAACGTCAACTGTCCCTGCTGGATCGGGGAGGACCCGGATCTCGGCGAGTGCTTCGCCATCGTCGCCTACGGCATCGAGCGCGGGCAGGTTCGCGATCTCGACGTCTCGGGGCTCAATCTCGTCCTGATCTGCCACATCCCCGGGAACGTCCTGGCCGGCAACTGGAAGATCGTCGCGCTCGTAGACGAGCGGGGAACCGAGGAACAGCGTGGCGCGCTCCTGGATGCGTTCACGGGCAAGCTCGGGGGCCCGCTCGGCGACCTCTGGGAGGCGCTCATCGGAGAGGTGAAGGGCGTCGAGTTCGTTCCGATCAGCCACGAGGTGGAAGGCGGCAGCGGGTCGTTGCGCATCCCCGACCTCGTCGAGACGGACATGGAGCCGTACCGGGGCCCCGACGGCAGTGTGACGACGCTGCAGAACTCCGTCTTCTCGACCGTGCCCGGCTCACCGGCCTGGCTCGCCAAGGCGGGGGTGAACCGGGTGACCCTGCCGCAGTACGGCATGGTCTGGGAGTACGAGGGCCGGAACGCGATCCAGTCCGAGTGGAAGATCGAGCACGCCGCATGACGAAGTCATGCCGCCAGGAGGGGGCTCGGGGAACCGGAGCGTTCCCCCGAGACGCGCCGATGCGCAGCATCGGTGTCAAATCGCAGGGGGCTCGCGGGGAACCGGGTTCCCCGCGCGACCGAGCCGAAGGCGAGGGAGGCCGCATGACGAAGTCGTGCTGCCAGGAGGGGGAGCTGGGGAACCGGTGAGCACGATCGCTCCTGCGCTCGGGCGAGCGCGCAGCCGCGCACCGGCTCCGGTGCTCGTGGCCATAGCCGTGGCCTGGGGGGTGGCCGTGACCGCGGAGCTGACCGGAACGGCGGGCGCGCTCCATCACGACGCGCTGATCGAGGACGGAGGCCCGCCCGTGTGGGCGGGTCTCCTCCTCTTCCTCGTCGCCTGGCAGGCGATGGTGGCTGCGATGATGCTGCCCTCGAGCCTGCCGCTGATCCGGCTCTTCGACGCGGTCAGCCGGGAGCAGGAGCGGCCCGCCCGGGCTCGGGCTGCATTCCTCGGCGGCTACGTCGCCGTCTGGACCGTGTTCGGCGCGCTCGCCTTCCTGGGCGACGTGGTCGTGCATCGCGTGGTGCACGCCGTGCCTGCTCTCGCCGACCGCCCGTGGCTCATCGCGGGCAGCGTGCTCACAGTCGCGGGCCTGTTTCAGTTCTCGGCGCTCAAGGACCAGTGCCTGTCGAAGTGCCGAGCGCCGGCCCCGTACCTGCTGGCCCACTACCGTCGAGGCGCCGCGGCCGGCTTCCGCCTTGGGTCCGGTCACGGCCTGTACTGCCTCGGCTGCTGCTGGGCGCTGATGCTCGTGATGTTCGCCGCCGGTGTCGCGGTCCTGTGGTGGATGGCCGCCCTCACCGCGGTGATGGTGTACGAGAAGACCGGCCGGCTCGGGCCCCGCCTCACGCCGGTGGTCGGCTTCGGGCTCCTCGCGCTCGCCGGGCTCACGTTCGCGCAGCCGTGGCTTCCCGGCGCCTTCGCGGACTGATCCCTCATCCCTTGGTTCGTGCAGCGACCTTGCACAACCGTTCCGCGTTGGTTCACGCCTCTGGGTCGACACGACCAGGAGGTGGAGGATGAGAGCTCGAAGGACTGTCTTGGCTGGCGGCGCTTCCCTGCGCGGCCGGGTTGGCCGCAGCGCTCGTCGGTTGCGCTCGTCGCGCTGCCGGCGGCGGGCGGCGGGACGCCGTTGCAGATCGACCACGCGCGGCTCGGCCATGTCGACGTCGACTCGCGGAACGCGCGGCAGGAACGTTTTCTCTACGTCTCGACGATCGCGCAGAGCGCGACCGATCCGGACTTCGTCTCCGTGATCGGGGCCGATCCGCGCCGCTCCGACTTCGGCAGGATCGTGAATCGCGTCGACATGCCCAACGTCGGGGACGAGCTTCACCACTTCGCGTACTCGGTAGATCAGGAGCGGCTCGTCGTGCCGGGTCTCTTCTCGAACCGAATCCACATCTTCGACATCAAGCGCAACGGCAGGGAGATGACCCTGCGTGCGGTCAACGACCAGCTGGCCGCGAAGAGCGGCTACATCGCCCCGCACAGCGGGATGGCGAACGGCAAGGTCATCGCCACGATGATCGGGGCGGCGAACGACACCACGCTGCCGGGCGGGATCGTCGAGCTCGACGACCGGACAGGTGCGTTCCGCGAGCACTTCGGCCCGGGCCCCGAGCGTGCGCCCGGGGAGCTCGGCCCGAAGTACATGTACGACTTCATGTCGCTCCACGAGGCCAATCGCGGCATCAGCACGACGTTCGGCCCGGCGGCGCTGTGCGCAGGAGGCATCGAGCCGACTTGCCTCGGCAACGAGGTCGCCGTCTGGGACCTCCGTCGGGAGAAGGTGATCCAGACCGCCGATCTCGGCGCGGCGAGCGGCGCGCTCGAGGTGCGCTTCCTCAGGAAGCACGGCGTCCGCCGGGCGCTCATCAACACGCCCGGCACGAGCGCGATCTGGCTCGCCGACGACGACGACCATGACGGCGTTTTCGACTTCCAGAAGGTGCTCGGCCCCGAGGACGGGCTCGTGCTTCCGGCCGACATGCTCCTGTCCTACGACGACAGGTACATGTACGTGACGAACTGGTTCGGGAACACGGTGCAGCAATTCGACATCTCCGACCCGTTCGAGCCGGTCCTCAAGTCCACGGTCTCGGTTCCGCATCCGAACATGCTCCGCTTGAGCCGGGACAACGAACGCCTCTACGTCTCGAACTCGCTGCTGACGACGTGGGACAACGACTCCGACTTCGGGCCGCCGCGCAACGACCAGTACGGGATCTGGCTGTTCGAGGTGGACAAGCGCTCCGGAGGCCTCACGCCGTCGACCGCCGACGGACGCCCCTGGGTCAGCTTCGAGAGCGTCCGGAAGAAGACGACGACCGGCCCAGCCGGCCCGCACATGATGCTCTTCGACCCGAGCATTCGGCTGCAGCCGGGTGAGCACTGACGAGCGTGCCCGGAAAGCGCCTCGTGCTCGTTGCCCGCGCCGCCTCACGGGAGGGCGGCGCGGGTTACTCCCCGTTAACCGGCGGGCAACTCACACGTACCATCCTTCGAACGCATGTCTAGGCGAAACGTCGTGTGGCTCCTGACGCTGCCTCTGGCGATCATCGGATCGCAGGTGGCGCACAGCTTCGCGTACCGCCTCGCCGTCGACGGAGACGTCTCGCACGAGCTCGCTTCGAGCGGGCATGCGTACCTCGCGTACGCGCCGCTCGCCCTCGGCGTCTGCGCCGCGTTCGTCGTGCTCGCACTCGCTCGCGAGGTCCGCGGTCTCGTCTCCGGACACCCGCGGGCGTCCCGGCCGTCCGCGCTGACGTTTGCGGTTCTCGCGCCGGCCATCTTCGTCGGGCAGGAGCACTTCGAGCGACTGACGCACGAGGGCGCGTTCCCGACCTCCGCGGTCGTCGAAAAGACATTCGTGCTCGGGCTAGCGCTTCAGGTGCCGTTCGCGCTCGTGGCCTACGCGCTCGCGCGGCTGCTCCTGCGCGCGACGCGCGCCGTCGCGCGGCTTCTCGCCTCACCGCGCGTCGCAGTCCTTCACAGCCGGTCGTGCTGGGAGCTCGCCACCACCTGGATCCCACGTGCAGCGTCGACCGGGCTCGCGCTCGGTCCGCGCGGCCCGCCTTCCACGCTCGTCGTCTGACGTTCGGCGGGCGACCGCCCGGTTCCCCAGCTGATCGGGGACCGAGCGCGCCGCCTGCTTCGACGAGCAAGGAAGGAGCTCCGCATCATCCGAACGCGATTGAAGGTTGCCCGCGGGATCGCCGTCGCGGCGGCGATCGTGTCCGCGCTCGTGGCACCGTCGGCGGCGCTTGCGCACGCGAGCCTCGTCGGGACGACCCCGGCCGACGGGGCGGTTCTCGACCGCTCTCCTGAGGCCGTGGTCCTCCGTTTCGACGAGTCGGTCTCGACCGTCGCGGGCTCCGTGCGCGTGTTCGACTCGGAGGTGAGCCGCATCGACTCGGGCGGCATCGAGAAGCCGTCGTCCGATTCCGTGTCGGTGGGGCTGCCGGCGGATCTTCCGGACGGCACGTACGTCGTGGCCTGGCGCGTGCTCTCGGCCGATTCCCATCCCATTCGCGGAGCGTTCGCGTTCTCGGTCGGGGAGCCGGTCGGAAACACGGCCGACGTCGTCGAGGCTGTGCTCGATCAGGAAGCGGGATCGGAGTCGGTGGATTTCGCGCTTGCCGTCGTCCGCTATGTCGGACTGGCACTGATCCTGCTCTGCATCGGCGGCGCAGTGGTGCTCGCGTACGTGGCCGATCCGCGTGAGCTCCGGAGCACATGGCATTGGAAGGCTCTCGCCCTCGCTGGCGTGCTGCTCGCGATCGACTCGATTGCGTGGATCGCGCTGACCGGCGTCAAGGCCGCCGGGTTCGGGTTGGGCGAGCTCCTCACGTGGTCGTTGTCGCGAGAGGTGCTCGAGACCGGGTTCGGTCGGGTGTGGGCGTTCCGAGCTCTGCTCGGGGTCGCTCTCGCCGCACTGGCCGTCGTCGCCCTGCGGCGGCGGTCTGCGCCGACATCCGCGCTTCTCTTCCTCGCCTCGGCGATCGCGATCACGCCGGCTCTCTCCGGACACGCCCGGCTCGAGGGCACGCTCGGAATCCTGAGCGACGCGGTACACGTCCTCGCCGCCGGCATCTGGGCCGGAGGCCTCGCGTTCCTTGCTCTCTTGCTTGTCGAAGCAGGCGGCGACCGCTGGTCGCTCGCTGCCACCGCCGTTCCGCGGTTCTCGCTGCTCGCGGTCGCCTCGGTGATCGCGCTCGTGGGAACCGGTCTCGTGAGCGGCTTTCTCGAAGTACGCTCGTTGGAGGCGCTTTGGAGCACGACCTACGGGCAGCTGCTGCTCGCGAAGGTCGCGCTCCTCGTGCCGCTGGTGGCGCTCGGGGCGTTCAACAACCGGGTCTCGGTGCCGCGCCTGCGTGCGGCGGCTGCGGGCTCCCGGGCGAAGCGGGCGTTCGCCCGCACGGTCGGAGTCGAGCTGGCGTTGCTGCTCGTCGTCGTCGGCGTGACCACCGCGCTCGTCGCAGAGCCGCCTGCGAAGGCGGCGGTTGCTGCTGCGTCCGGGCCTGTTTCACGCGAAGGTGGGATCGGCCCGTACACCTACACGCTCACCGTCGACCCGGCCCTGACGGGGCCGAATGCCGTGCACGTGTACCTGCTCGACCGATCCGGCCAGCTCGCACACGCGGACGAGGTCAGCCTGTCCGCGACCCTCCCGCAGGTAGACGTCGGCCCCCTCGAGTTCGGCACGACGCCGGCGGGACACGGGCACACGACCGCTGTTGCGGAGCTCCCGCTGCCCGGCACCTGGCGCCTTCAGCTCGACGTCCGCAAGGGCGACTTCGACCAGTGGAGCGCTGTCATCGACCTACCAATCGGAAAGGACACAGATGCGTAAGACGATCCTCATTGCCACCGCGGCTGTCGCGTCCCTGGTCGTCATCGGGACCGCGGCCGCACACATCGGAACCACACCGGCCAAGGCACCAGCCGGTCAAACGACAGAGGTCGGCTTCATCGTCGGGCACGGTTGCGACGGCTCGCCGACCCGCTCGGTGACGATCAGGCTGCCCGCCGGTATCACCTCGGCGAAGCCGAGACCGAAGGCAGGTTGGACGATCCAGCTCAAGCGCGGCCGCCTGCCACAGCCGGTGAAGGACTTCGCCGGCAACACGGTGCGAACCGGCGTGCTCGAGGTCACCTGGAGGGGGAACCTCCCGGACGCGTACTACGACACGTTCGAGCTCCGGCTCGGGCTGCCGAATGCACCGGGCCGCACGCTCTACTTCCCGACGATCCAGCGCTGCGCGAAGGGGCTGCACCGCTGGATCGAGATTCCGCGGAAGGGGCAGGCGGAGCCCGAGGAGCCTGCTCCGGCCGTAACGCTCGTGAGGTCGAGCGGGGGCAACGGGTAGGCCGATGATCCGACGACGACTCACCTGGGCGGCGGCCGTTGCAGCGGTCGCCGCCCTCGTCGTCACTCCTGCGGCTCTCGCCCACGGCGGCGGTGGCGACCTCGGCTTTCGGTCCGCGGTGATGCGCGTGACCCCGGCGGCGCCTGGACTTCGGGTCGAGGTGCGGGACTACGACGACCGGCTCGAGTTGCGCAACGACACGGGCCGCACGGTCGAGATTCACGGCTACGAGGGCGAGCCGTACCTGGAGTTCCGCGACGGCCGGGTTTTCCGGAACACCCGCTCGCCCGCGACGTATCTGAACGACGAACGCTTCGGCGCCGTCGCGCTCCCGGCGGCTGCGGATCCGAAGGCAGCGCCGGAGTGGGAGGAGGTCGCGCAGAAGGAGGAGTACGGCTGGCACGACCACCGCATCCACTGGATGAGCCGGACGCTGCCGCCGAAGATCGCGGCCGCGAAGGACGAGCCCCACGAGGTCTTCGACTGGAACGTGCCGGGAAGGGTCGGCGGAACGCGCCTGACGATCGCGGGGACGCTGCGCTACGAGCCACCACCCGAGGGGAGCCCGATGCTGCTGGCCGGCGCCCTCGCTGTCGTCGTGATCGGCGGTGCGGCAGCGGTCTTCCTCCGCCTCCGCCGCGAGCGCCGCGTCAGCGGGCCAGCGTGACCTTGGTCAGCCCGCGCGGCTCGTCGGGGTCGAGCCCCTTCGTGCGCGCGAGCGCCCACGCGAAGAGCTGGCCGGGCACCACCGAGAGCAGCGGCGCGAGCAGGGGCGCCGGAGGCTTCGGCACGGGGAGCACGTAGTCGGCGCCTGCCACCGCTTCGGCGGCCGTGCCGCTCGCGATCAGCGTCGCACCTGCCTCGACCGCCCGTGTAGCCGCCTCGAGGACGGCGGGCAGCGTCTCGTCGTCCGACGCGATCATCCAGACCGGGAACAGCGCATCGAGCGCGGCGACCGGGCCGTGCGCGAGGTCGGTGGCCGTGAGCGGCTCGGCCGCGACGCGGCACGTCTCGAGGAGCTTCAGCGCGATCTCGCGTGCGCTCGCAAACTCTGCACCACGCCCGACCACGAACATGCGGCCCGCGAAAGCGAAGGGCACCGCGACCGTCGTGATCCTCGCCTCGAGCTGGGCAATCAGCGTGCGCAGGAGTGCAGCGACGGCGCGGAGATCGTCGGCGAACCGGTCGCCCTCGCCGGCCGCGTGCGCAGCGAGCAGCCCGAGCGCCGCGACCTGGTTCAGGTAGGTCTTCGTCGCTGCGACGGCGTGCTCGTCGCCGGCGCCCAGCGGAAGAGTCGCCTCCGCGACCGAGGCGAGCTCCGAGCCCGGGTCGTTCGTGACCGCGACGGTGAAGGCACCCGCTTCGCGCGCCCGTCGGACGTATTCGACGACGTCCGGGGTGCGACCCGATTGCGAGAGGCCGAGTACGGTCGAGCTCGTCAGGTCGAGCTTCGCGCCGTAGTAGACGGTCAGCGAGATGGAGTCGCGCAGCGCCGTCCAGCCGGGCAGCAGTCCGAACGCGTAGACACCGAAGGACGCGGCGTTGTCGGACGACCCGTGCCCGACCATGCGGATGGTCGTCGCTTCCCGCTCGTGAATCGCCTTCGCGACGCTCGCAAACTCGGGGGCGTGCTCGAGGAGCCTGAGCAGGGCGTCGGGCTGCTCCCGGATCTCGGACAGGAAGCGCGACCCCGGCTCGGGGGGAGGAACGGGCTCGACCAGTGCTTCAGAGCGGGACACGATCGCTTCCGCCGACGAGCACGCGGTCGATCTCGACCTCGTCCGTGAGGACGACGACGTCGGCCGGCAGGCCCGCTGCGATCCGGCCGACCGTGGGCAACCGGAGGACTCGAGCCGGCACGTCGGTCGCGGCGTCCACCGCTTGCTCGAGCGAGGCTCCGAGCGCGTGCAGGTTCCGGATCGCGTCGAGCATCGTGAGCGTGCTCCCTGCGAGCACGCCGGCGGGGCCGCGCGCGGCGCCCTCGCTGATCTCGATCTCGAGCCCGCCGAGGCGGTACGTCCCGTCGGCGAGCCCAGCGCCTGCCATGGCATCGGTCACGAGGGCGACGCGCCCCGCACCCGCGCGCCAGACGACGCTGGCCGTCTCGGGCGCGAGGTGGAGCCCGTCGACGATGACCTGCACGATGACGTCGTCCCGTGCGAGCGCCGCGCCCGCGATCCCGGGATCGCGATGCCCGAACGGCCGCATCGCGTTGAACAGGTGCGTGACCGTGCGCACGCCGGCGTCGAACGCGGCGTTGGCCTGCTCCGCAGTCGCATCCGAATGGCCACAGGAGATCGCGATCTCCTTGCGGAGAAGCGTGGCGATGAGCTCGTCCGCTCCCGGAAGCTCGGGCGCAAGCGTGACGAGCCGCACGGGGCCGGCGGCGAGCAGCCGCTCGAGCAGCGCGACGTCGGGGTCACGGCGTGCGCTCTCCACGTGAACCCCGAGACGCCGCGGCGAGAGGAACGGGCCTTCGAGGTGGACGCCGAGGATGCGCGGTCCGTCCCCGCCGGTCGGCACCGACCTGAGCGCCTCCGTGAGCGATTCCTCCGGAGCGGTGATGAACGTGGGCAGGTAGGCGGTGACTCCCGTCTCGAGCAGCGACTCGCCTGCACGCCGGTAGCCGTCCGCGTCAGCCTCGAGGAAGTCCACTCCCGCGAAGCCGTTCACCTGGAGATCGACGAAGCCGGGGACTGCGACGCCGCGCCCGTTCGGCGACGCGAGGCCGAAGGCGCCGATCCGTCCGTCCGCGATCTCGACGTCGCCGCGGACGAACCGACCGTCGACCAGCGCGGCCTCGACGCCGAGCCTCACGAGCGCGTGTCCTCGCCAAGAGCCAGTCGAACGTTGTCTCCCACAGCGCCGAGGCGGGTGCGCGCAGTGTCCGCGTCGACGTCGGCCAGGAGGGAGACGATGGCGACCTTCGCGTTTCCGCCGGCCGCTTCGAGCGCCTCCTCGACGCGCTCGGGAGTCTCTCCGGTCGCCGTCTCGACGATCCGGCGAACGCGCGCACGCAGCTTCTCGTTCGTGGCGGCGACGTCGACCATGAGGTTGCCGAACGTCTTGCCGAGCCGGATCATCGCGATCGTCGAGATCATGTTGAGGACGAGCTTCTGCGCGGAGCCCGCATTGAGCCGCGTCGAGCCCGCGATGAACTCGGGGCCGACGACGACGGCGAGCTCGTGCTCGGCCAGGCGCCCGAGCTCCGACCCCTCGACCGAGACGAGGGCGACGGTTAGCGCTCCGGCTGCTCGCGCCGCCCCGACCGCGCCCAGGACGTAGGGCGTGCGTCCGCTGGCGCTCACGCCGACGACGGCGTCGTCGGGCCCGATCGCGAGCGTGCGGGCGTCGGCAGTTCCCGCGTCCGCGTCGTCCTCCGCGGCTTCCTGGACGAGCGCGGGAGAGGCGATCCCTCCCGCCATGAGAGCGACGACCTGTCCGGGAGTGGCGGAGAAGGTCGACTCGCACTCGGCCGCGTCGAGCGCCGCTAGCCGTCCGGACGAGCCTGCACCGGCGTAGATCAGGCGCCCGCCCCGCTCGAGCCGGGAGGCGACTGCGTCGATGGCCGCCGCGATCGAAGCGGACGCAGCGGCGACCGCGGGGACGACCGCCTCGTCGGCGCGGAGCATCGCCGACACGAGCTCGGCGGTGCCGCGTAGGTCGTAGTCGGCCCCAGGCTCGCCGCCCGCCTCGGTCGGCAGGTGGCCCAGGGCATGACTGAGTGTCTCGTCCGGGCCTGGAGGGCTTGCGGGCGGCGAGCCTTGTCGATCGCTCGAACGCAGGGCCATGAACCGAGTCTAGGCATGCTGGCGGTCGGTGGTCAATACCAATTCTCGTGAGAATGTGGTATTCGGTATTACCCGACCTCCATCGCGCTCTATGCTCAGCGCTCTCAACTTGGGCCGGCTGTGTGCGGTCGAGGTCGGCAAACGGACATGGCAGAAATCCAGCTCGAGCGTGTGACGAAGGTGTTCCCCGGCGACGTCGCCGCAGTTGACGACGTGTCGCTCCGGATCGAGGACGGCGAGTTCATCGCGCTCGTCGGCCCGTCCGGCTGCGGGAAGTCGACGCTGCTGCGTGCGGTCGCCGGGCTCGAGGAGATCACGAGCGGCGAGATCAGCATCGGCGGCCGCGACGTCACGGACCTGGCCCCACGCCATCGCGACGTTGCCATGGTGTTCCAGAGCTACGCGCTCTATCCGCACATGAGCGTGCGCCAGAACCTCGGCTACGGGCTGAAGGTCAGGCGCATGCCGAAGGCCGAGGCCGCGCGCCGGGTCGAGGAGGTCGCCGCGATGCTCGGGCTGGCCGAGCTTCTGGACCGGCGACCGGCGCAGCTGTCGGGTGGCCAGCGCCAGCGGGTCGCGATGGGCCGCGCGATCGTCCGGCAGCCGAAGGCTTTTCTCATGGACGAGCCGCTGTCGAATCTCGACGCGAAGCTCCGTGTCGGGATGCGGGCGTCGCTCGCGCAGCTCCACCAGCAGCTCGGAGTCACGACCGTGTACGTGACGCACGATCAGGTCGAGGCGATGACGCTCGGGCAGCGCGTTGCCGTCATGCGGGACGGCAAGATCCTCCAGGTCGACGCTCCCCAGCGCCTCTACGAGGAGCCACGCGATTTGTTCGTGGCGGGCTTCATCGGCTCGCCGGCGATGAACCTCGTCGAGGCGGCGGTCGACGGCGACCACGTGGTCGCCGGCAGGTTCCGCATCCCGCTCGCCGCGATGCGCCGGCCTGCCGCGACGTCGGGCGCGGTCGTGCTCGGGATCCGACCCGAGAGCTTCGAGGACGCGGCCTTCGCCGCGCGCGATCTGCCCACGTTCGACGTCGACGTAACGGTGGTGGAAGAGCTCGGCTCCGATGCGCACGTCTTCTTCCGGCTCGACGCAAGACGCGTCGGCGACGCGCCGAACGAGGATCAGGACCGCGATGCCGAGCTCGTCGACCAGGAGGGTGCGCTCCTCACGGCGCGCGTGGACCCGCGCACGGGCGCACGGGTCGGCGAGCGGCTGACGCTGGCGGTGGATCCGCTCCGGTTGCACTTCTTCGACGCCACGACGGGAGCGACCCTCCTCGGCGGCAAGTCGGTCCCTGTCGGCGATCCAGTCGCGTTCGCGCGCTGACGAATCCGATGTCTGGTATTGACCGGTCCGGCGAGTGGGCTAGGATTGGTCACCCATGACGAAGCAGAGCGAGACGCGCGATCTCGTGCTCGACCTCATCGAGACCATGGACGTGGGCGAGGTGATCCCCTCGGAGCGGCAGCTCAGCGCCGATCTCGGCGTCTCGCGCCTCACGCTTCGAGCGGCGCTCGAGGACCTGGCCCGCGAGGGCTACCTCGTCCGGCGTCGCGGCTCCGGGACGTTCGTGAGCGAGCCCAAGATCACGCAGGAGCTCACGATGACCTCGTTCACGGACGACATGCAGCGACGCGGCCTGCGCCCGGCGAGCCAAACGCTCGAGCTCCGCGTGAGCCCTGCGGGCGCGCGCCTCGGCCGCCTGCTCCACGTCTCGCCGTCGGAGCCCGTCGTCGTCGCGCGCCGGCTGCGGCTCGCAGACGGCGAGAGCATGGCGATCGAGACCCTCCATGTGCGCGAGACGCACGTTCCCGGCCTGACCCAGAAGGACCTCGAGGAGCGCTCCTTCTACGAGCTCCTGAGCGACCGCTACGGGATCGTCATCACCGGCGGCGAGCAGACCATCGAGCCGACCGTGACGGACGAGGAGGAGTCCGAGGCGCTGGGAGTCCCGCTCCACTCACCTGCGTTCCGCTTCGAGCGCGTGACACATTCGGAGACCGGCGAGATCGTCGAGTTCGTGGAGTCGATCTACCGCGGCGATCGCTATAAGCTTGTCACCGCCTTGAACCGGCCACGTGAACGGAAACGAGGTCGTGCGGCGGGTCGAGGCAAGAGCGACGGTTCGCTGGACGGAGCCAAGCCACGGCCGAGGATCGCTGCCGGCCGGATCGTCTCGTCGTAAGACTCGCCTGTGGTCTGTACCAAGTTCGTGCTTCAGGCAGATCGATTGCCATGAGCCGACAACCGCATAGCACAGCCAGATTCCGTTCGTGAAGTCGCATCACAGGGTCTTGACAGCGGCCCGACGATGTGGAAGCCTCCCTCCTGGTGGCAGATTGGTATAAACCACTGGACGCTCGCGCGACTGCCACGGCGGGTCGTCCAGTCGCCGTGGGAGATGTCCTATGAGAATGCGCAAGCTCGGCGCGGCCGCATTCGTAGCCGCGCTCGCTGTCGTGGCGACGTCCGCGACAGGTGCCTCTGGCGGCAGTGCCGCCGACACGCTTACCGTGTGGCTGCAGGTCGATGCTCAGTCCGGCTGGCCCGAGGTGGTCGCAGCCGCGAACGCCCAGTTCCGGAACCAGAACCCGGGTTGGGATGTCGACGTGCAGTACAAGACCTGGGGGACACACCTCCAGTTGTTCGACGCATCATTGGCCGGTGGAAATGCACCGGACGTCATCGAGATGGGGAACACCGAGATGACGAAGTACATGGCGGCCGGGGCGTTCCAGGACCTCTCGGGCGCTTCGTTCCCGAACCAGAGCTCCTGGCTCGCCGGCCTTGCGGCCTCCGGCCGCTTCGGCGGGAAGCTGTACGGCGTCCCCTACTACGCCGGCTCACGGGTCGTGACGTATCGAACCGACCTCTATAGGGGCGCCGGCGTGAAGATCCCGACGAGCCTCGCCGAATTCACCGCGGGCGCAAGGAAGATCGCGGCCAAGAACAAGGCGAGGGGCTTCTCGCCCGTGTACATCGCGGGAACCGACTGGTACGTCGCGATGAGCTTCGTCTACGACTACGGCGGCAAGATCGCCATCACGCGGAAGGGCAAGTGGATCGGCGCGCTCAACCGGCCCGAGGCGCTTGCCGGCCTCGCCGCTTTCAAGAGGTTCTTCAATGTCGCATCGAAGGCCTCGAAGACGACGGACGAGACACGGCCGCAGCCGTACGACGTGTACGCGCAGGGTCAGGCGGCGTCGATCGTCGGCCCCGGCTGGTTCAGCTGCTGTGTCGGCGACCAGAAGTCCAAGACGGCGCAGTTCGTCATGCCGAGCCACACGAAGGGTCAGCCCCTTCCGGGCTTCCTCGGAGGCTCCGACCTCGCGGTGCCGGTCGGTGGCAGCAGGGCGCAGGCGGCTTCATGGATCAGCGCCTTCACCGACAATGCATCCATGACCGCACTGCGGGCGAAGGGCAACATCCCGAACACGACGAGCCTGCTCGGCTCGAGCGTCAACGAGAGAGCGGCCCGGCGCAGCTGGTTCGTTCCGACTGCGAAGAACTGGGTCAACGTCGAGAACGGGAATGTCCTCCGCACCATGCTCTCGCGGATCCTCACGAACAAGATGACGATCAAGCAGGCGGCAGAGGTCGCCAGCGACAACATCGCATTCACCCTCAACCAGTCGTAACGAGGCGTACGAAGGGACCGGAGCTCATTGAGTAGCCGAGTCCCAGCAGGTTCGGCGGTCGCCGCCGAGGCCAGTTCCCCCCGGTCTCGGCGGCGACGGCCGTTCACGTTGCGGAGGTCGTTCGGCGCGTCCGTTCCGTACCTCCTGATCGCCCCGGTCGTCGTCGTCATCGTGGCGATCCTCGGCTATCCCCTCTACAAGCTCGCCACGCTCTCGCTCCAGCGCTACGGCCTGCCGGAGCTCATCCAGCGCAAGGGCACGTGGGTCGGCTTCGACAACTACACGTCGGTCCTCAGCGACGAGATCTTCTGGAGGACCCTGTTGCGGACGGTCGTGTTCACCGCGGCGAACGTCTCGCTCACGATCGTCATCGGGACGCTCCTCGCGCTGCTGCTCGTGCAGGTCAGCCCGCTCGTGCGCGTGCTCCTCACCTCCGCGCTCGTGCTGGCCTGGGCGATGCCCGTCGTCGTCGCGGTGCAGGTCTTCTACTGGATGACGAACTTCCACAACGGCGTCGTGAACCACGTGCTGACGCAGCTCCACATCGGCGACTTCTTCCAGCACGACTGGTACGCGACGACGTTCTCGCAGCTGTCGATGGTCACGCTCCTGATCGTCTGGGGCGCGCTTCCCTTCGTCGTCATCACGGTCTACGCGGGCCTTGCGCAGGTGCCGCGCGAGCTGGTCGAGGCCGCCGAGATCGACGGGGCGGGGTCGCTGCGCGTATTCAGGGACGTCACCTTCCCGGTGCTGAAGCCGATCATCCTCATCCTCACGAGCCTCTCGATCATCTGGGACTTCGGCGTCTTCACCCAGGCCTACCTGCTGATCGGGGCGTCGCACATCGACAGCTCGAACTACATCATGGGCGTCTACGTCTTCATCGAGGGGTACGCGCACTCCGACTTCGGACGCGGGGCGGCGATCTCGATGCTGATGGTGGTTATCGTCGCCGCGCTCAGCCTGTTCTACGTCGCGCGCATGGTGCGGATGGAGGAGACGCGGTGACCTCCGCAGCGCACGAAGCTCCTGCACTCGCGCGGGCCGCGGTCGAGGAGCGACCGGCCGCGATCAGGCGCCGCCGCCGGCGTCGTCTCGCGCGCGCCGGCTGGAACCTCGTCGGGCTCGCGGTGACCCTCGTCGTCGTCTTCCCCGTCTTCTGGATGGTGTCCACCGCCTTCAAGCCCGAGGCCGACGTGAACAGCCTCACCCCCACGTGGATCCCGACGAGCCCGACGCTCGATCACTTCAGGCACGCGATCGACGCCGTCCTGCATCCGGGCTTCTGGGACGGCGTCAAGAACAGCCTCATCGTCGTCGCGCTGACCCTGGTGCTCGCGATGGTGCTCGCGTTCCTCGCCGCCGTGGCGCTCGCGAAGTACCACTTCACGGGGCGGAAGATCTTCGTCGCGCTCGTGATCGGGATCCTGATGCTGCCCCAGGTGGGGCTCATCATCCCGCTCTACGTCGTGCTCGTCCGCTACGGGCTCGCCGACCAGGAGAACCCGCTGCCAACGGGCGCGCTCGCGGGCCTGATCCTCACGTACATGACGTTCCTGTTGCCGTTCGCGGTCTGGACGCTCCGCGGGTTCATCCTCGGCGTCCCGAAAGAGCTCGAGGAGGCGGCGATGGTGGACGGCTCAAGCCGGCTCGGTGCGTTCATGCGCATCCTCCTGCCGCTCGTGGCGCCCGGGCTCGTGGCGACGTCGGTGTTCGTCTTCATCACGGTCTGGAACGAGTTCATCTTCGCGAACGTCCTCCTGGGCGACCAGTCGAACCAGACCCTCACGATCTGGCTTGCGAACTTCCTCGGTTCGAGCAAGAACACGGACTGGGGCGCGTTGATGGCGGCGTCCACCTTGACCGCGATCCCGGTCGTGGTCTTCTTCCTCCTCGTCCAGCGCAAGATCGCATTCGGGCTCACGGCGGGATCGGTCAAGGGATGAGCCAGGAGCTCGAGCACCTCGCGGCGACGTGCCTCTTCCCGGGCTTCCCGGGCCACGTGCCTCCCGACTGGATTCGCCACTGGCTCGCCCGAGGACTTGGGGGCGTCGTGCTCTATGCACGGAACATCGACGACCGCGTTCAGCTCGGGCGACTGAACGACTTGCTGCGCGCCGAGCGCGGCGACCTTCTCGTGGCCATCGACGAGGAGGGCGGCGACGTCACGCGCCTCGAGACGGCGGACGGGAGCTCGTACCCCGGGAACGCTGCGCTCGGCGCTGTCGACGACCTCGACCTCACCGAGCAGGTCGCCGCCGCGATCGGCGCCGATCTCGCCTCGGTCGGCATCGACCTCGACTTCGCGCCGGTCGCCGACGTGAACACGAACCCGATGAACCCGATCATCGGGATCCGGTCGTTCGGCTCGGATCCCGGGCTCACCGCGAGGCACGTCGCGGCCTTCGTCCGGGGCCTCCAGAGCCAGGGCGTCGCGGCATGCGCGAAGCACTTCCCGGGGCACGGCGACACCGAGGCCGACTCGCACCTCGAGCTGCCGGTGGTCCACGACGACCTCGACGCGTTCGTGGCGAAGGCGCTGCCGCCGTTCCGCGCCGCGATCGAGGCGGGAGCCGCCTCGCTCATGACCGCGCACATCCTCGTGCCCGCGCTCGACGACATTCCGGCGACCACCAGCCGCGTCATCCTCCTGGATCTCCTCCGCTGCGAGCTCGGTTTCGACGGGATGGTGATGACGGACGCGCTCGAGATGCGCGCCATCAGCGCAACCATCGGCGTCGAGGAGGGGGCTGTCCGCGCGCTCAGGGCCGGCGCGGACGCGCTCTGCCTCGGTCACGATCTCGCGGAGAACGCGCTCGCCGAGATTCAAGCCGCGATCGTGGCCGCGGTTCAGGAGCGCAGGCTGTCGGAGGCCAGGCTGGTGGAGGCGGCGAGTCGCGTTCGCGCGACGTCCGACTGGGTTGCCGCACAGCCGAAGGGCGCAGCGGTGGCGGGCGACATCGGGCTCGTTGCGGCGCGCCGAGCGCTCGAGGTCGAAGGAGATCCGACGCTCGAGCGCACGCCGCTGGTGGTCGACCTCGAGCCTCGCCCGAGCATCGCCGCGGGAGCTTCCCCAGGGCCGGGCGAGTGGCTCCGGCGAGCCCTGCCCGACGCCGAGGTCCTGCGCCTCACCGAAGAGGACGGTGTGGCTCTTCCTCCTCTCGACGGCCGGCAGCTCGTCGTCGTCGCGCGGGACGCCCATCGGCATCCGTGGCAGCAGGAGGCAGTGACGACGCTTGGTCGCGGCCGAGGACGACGCCATCGTGCTCGAAGTCGGCCTGCCGCACTGGCAGCCGGCCGGCGCGCGGGCCCACATCGCGACCTACGGCGGCGCGCGCGTGAACCTGGAAGCAGCCGCGGAACGGATGGCCGAAGTCCCGGCGGCTGGGCTATACTCAGGCCCGCGACGCGGGGTGGAGCAGTCTGGTAGCTCGCCGGGCTCATAACCCGGAGGTCGCAGGTTCAAATCCTGCCCCCGCTACTGAAAAGGCCCGCTTTGCGGGCCTTTTCCATCGCAGGTTCAAATCGCCGGGTGTTGGCCGCGTCGAGCCTCAGTCGTGGACCGCCACGCCGACGTCCGGCTCCTGGCCGAGCTTGATGATGACGAGTCGCCGCATCATTCGAGCCGCAGTCGTCGCACTACGAACTCGTCCCCGAGCACCAATACGGGAATTCGCATCTCGGCGTATCGTCCAACGGTGGCCGTTTCTGATCGGGAAGAGCGTGCACGTGGTTCGTTTGAACGTCGGATGTGGAGTGAGGCGTTCGACGAGCTGTCGGCCGCTCGTGGTGACGGACATCTCGATGTCGAGGATCTCGAGCGCCTGGCCGTTGCCGCATACATGGTCGGGAGAGACGACGCGTGCGAGGACGCGTGGCTCGCCGCTCACCAGGTGTGGTTGCATCGCGGTGACGCGCCGCGCGCAGCGCGCTGCGCATTTGGGCAAGCGCTCGGGCTGTTCTTCCGCGGCGACCTGGCTCCGGCGATGGGCTGGGTCGCCCGAGGAGGCCGCCTGTTGGAGGAGAGCCGCCACGACGGCGTCGAGCAGGCGTGGCTGCGGATGCTCAACGCACTGCCGCGTCTGTTCGAGGGAGATGCGGATGTGGCTGCGAGCTTCGTGGCGGCGGGGGAGATCGCCGGGCGTTTCGCGGATCCAGACGCGTCGATGTTTGCGCGCCTCGGCCATGGCTATGCGCTGATCCTCGAGGGCCGAGTCGGAGAGGGCATGGCGCTCTTGGATGACGTCATGGTCTCCGTCACCGCCGACGAGGTGGCCCCGATGCTGGCCGGTATCGCCTACTGCCAGGTGATCAGCCTATGTCAGGCCGTGTTCGATCTCCGTCGCGCGAGGGAGTGGACGGACGCGCTCACCCGATGGTGCGAGTCACAGCCCGACATCGTCCCATTTCGAGGCAACTGTCTCGTCCATCGCTGCGAGATCTTCCAGCTGCAAGGCGCGTGGACCGAAGCCGCGGATCCGCACGCCGAGCATGCGAGTGGCTCGGCGGCCCGCCAACCTGGGATGCGCTCGGATCGGCCTACTACCAGCTGGCCGAGATACAGCGGCTGCGCGGCGAGTTCGAGGAGGCGGAGGAGTCCTACCGCAAAGCAAGCCTTGCGGGACAGGACCCCGAGCCGGGGATGTCGTTGCTCCGACTGGCGCAGGGGAGAGTCGATCTCGCGCTGCCTCGAATCCGGCGCGCGCTCGAAGAGGAGCAGGATCCGATCGTCCGGGCACGCCTGCTGCCCGCTTACGTCGACGTGCTACTCGAAGCCGAAGAAGTCGGAAGCGCGCGAGCGGCCGCCGATGAGCTTGCCGCCATCGCCGCCCAACTGGAGGCCGCGTATCTGAACGCGCTCGCCGCTGAGGCGTCCGGTGCCGTCCTGCTGGCAGAAGGTGATCCACGTGCCTCGCTGGCCACTCTCCGTGGAGCAAATCGCTCGTGGCGCGATCTCGACGCGCCTCATCAGGCGGCGCGTGTCCGGCTGCAGATCGCGATCGCCTGCCGGATGCTCGGGGATGGCGCGAGCGCCGAGCTCGAATTCGACGGGGCGCGCAGCGCGTTCGAGCAGCTGGGCGCCGACCCGGACCTCATGCGGCTCGCTCGCCTTGTGGGGACGCCGAGGCCGGGAGGACTGAGCCGACGCGAAAGCGAGGTGCTCACGCTCGTGGCCGCGGGCAAGACCAACCGCGCAATCGCAACCGAGCTCTTCATCAGCGAGAAGACGGTTGCGCGACACATCAGCAACATCTTCACGAAGCTCAGGCTCTCATCACGGGCAGAGGCCACCGCGTACGCCTTCAAGCACGGCCTCGCTCGGTAGCGCCCGCTACACAGAACTACCCAGGTTGCGTAATCGCCGAATGGGTCGTTCGCCCGAAGTCGGAGTACGCCCGCGCTTTCTACGCTCAGGCGAAATCGCGACGGCAAGGGAGGAGACGATGACCGCGAGTGCGAGTGAAGGTATGGAGACGGATGAGCACGTGGCGCCACCAGAGGCATGGGACGCCATCGCCGACGGGTACGACCGGTACGTCGCTCCACAGGAAGCCGAGCTTGCGCACGAGGCGCTCCGCCTCGTCGGGCTCGAGCCGGGCGAACGGCTCCTCGACGTCGCGGCCGGGACGGGCGGACTCAGCCTACCGGCGGCACGACTGGGAGCAGAGGTACTTGCCACCGACTGGTCGCCGGCGATGATCGAGGCCTTCCGGGCTCGCTCGCGCGAGGAAGGGCTGACCAACGCGGAGGGACGCGTGATGGACTGTCACACGCTCGACCTCCCCGGCGACAGCTTCGACGTCACGGCATCGCAGTTCGGGGTCATGCTCGTGCCCGACCAGCCGCGCGCGCTCCGCGAGATGGTGCGCGTGACCAAGCCCCGCGGGCGCGTGCTCGTGATCGCCTACGGCGCCCCGGCCGAGCTCGAGTTCCTGCAGCTCTTCATCGGTGCGCTGACGGCTATCGCCCCCGAGTTCCCCGGCCTGCCCGACGAACCGCCGCCGCTCGAGTTCCAGGTGTCCGATCCGGACGTTCTGCGTCGGCGGTTGACCGATGCGGGGCTCGAGGACGTCCGCGTCGAGCGCACGGCAGAGCGGCCAGCGTTCGGTTCGGGCCAGGAGATGTGGGACTGGGTGCTGTACGGCAATCCAATCCCCGGCATGCTCGTCGCAGATCTCACCGAGGACCAGCGGGTCCGGCTCCGCCAGGTCCTCGACGGCATGCTCCGCGAGCGCGCTGGCAGCGACGGACGAGCCGTCCTCGCGAACGCCGTCAACATCGGCGTCGGGACGAAGTGACGCCCACGACGGCGATCGCACCACTTCAGGGGATTTTGTCCAAACACCGCCCCCGCGACTGGAAAGTTAAAAACCCCTGCTAATGCGGGGGTTCTTGTTGTAAGGGGAGCGTGCACCCCGCTATGGGCTGCGGCGCGGGCGTTCCGTCAGCGGTCGATCATGCGCTGGTGGGCTTCGGAGTAGCGGGCGCCCTGAGCGTCGATCTGCGCCTCTTCGATCTCGCGGAGGTCGGAGGGCGTGAGCTCCAGGTCGCTGGCCGCGATATTCTCCTCCAGCCGGCGCAGCTTCGTCGTGCCGGGGATCGGCACGATCCACGGCTTCTGCGCGAGCAGCCAGGCGAGCGCGATCTGCGCCGGCATCGCGTCCTTCCGCTCCGCAACACGCGTCAGTAGGTCGACGAAGGCGAGGTTCGCCTCGCGAGCCTCCGGATCGGTGAAGCGCGGGACGGTGTTGCGGAAGTCACCGCTTGTGAACTCGGTGGTCTCGTCGATCTTGCCGGTGAGGAAGCCTTTGCCGAGTGGGCTGAAGGGGACGAAGCCGATTCCGAGCTCCTCCAGCGTCGGCAGGATCGCCTCCTCCGGCTCCCGCCACCAGAGCGAGTACTCGCTCTGGAGCGCCGTGACGGGCTGCACGGCGTGCGCGCGGCGGATCGTCTGCACGCCCGCCTCGGAGAGGCCGAAGTGCTTCACCTTCCCCTGCTCGATCAGCTCCTTGACAGTGCCGGCGACGTCTTCGATCGGGACGTTCGGGTCGACGCGGTGCTGATAGAGCAGGTCGATTCGGTCGGTGCGGAGCCGCTTCAGCGACTCGTCGATAGTTCGCTTGATCGTCTCCGGGCCGACTGTCGACGCCGCGGGCTGGCCGGTCGAGAGCTCCCAGCCGAATTTGGTCGCGATCACGACCAGATCGCGGACGGGCTCGAGCGCTTCGCCGACGAGCTCCTCGTTCGTGAACGGGCCGTAGACCTGCGCGGTGTCGAAGAAGCTGACGCCGCGCTCGACGGCAGTGCGGATCAGCGAGATCGTCTGCTGCTTCTCGGGGAACGGCGGGTAGCTCTGGCTCATCCCCATGCAGCCGAGCCCGATCGCCGAGACCTCCAGCGTGTTTCCGAGTGTGCGCTTCTCCATCAGGTCTCCTTTCAGGCGCCTGCAACGGGGACGAGCTTGAGCGTCGCGGCGCGCGCCTACGGCGCCACCATAGAGGGCACGATCGTCGGGTAGCGGCGGCCGTACTTCGCCTCGTAGGCGGCATCGACCGCGTCGCCTTCGTTGTCCTTCTCGACGAGCTCGACATCCTTTTCGACTCCGGCTGCGCGGATGCGCGCAGCGTGGCAGGACTGGCGCCGCGGAACCAGGACGACCCGCGTCCGTTCACCGAGCGGACGTAGAGATCGTCGCCGTCGCGGCGAGCGGGGCGTATCCGCGCGTGTGGTTCCAGGTGATCCCCTTGAGTGTGATCAAAGCCGCTTGAGGTGCTTCCAACGACTCCGTAAGGCTCGGCTCGAGTATGAACATTGATCCGAGCAGTGTGAAGCCGAGCCCGAGGCACCTGCAAATAGAGGTTTCGCAGTTCAGGGGATTCCGTTCAGAGCCCTCCCCCGCTACTCAGGAAAAGCCCCGGAAGCGGGGCTTTTCATTCCTCAGCTTGACGGTCGACGCCGACCTGACACGTGAGTCGCGCTGCTTGCGGTCGTCTGCCCGCTCCACGAGAGTGGAAGCACGCCGTCGATAGGGGCCCCTGTGCGCAAGACGTTCGTTGTCGTGAGCAGGCGAGGCCAGGCGGCGAGGGCCAACGTCCGCGGCCACGCCCGAAGCCGCCCTTCACCGGCTGATTCGTTCAAATCCCGCCGCCGCGTCGAGGGGGGAAACTCTTGGGCTTCCCCCCTTCAAAATCCCCCTTTCCACCCACTTAAGGGTCGCATCGTTCCCGGCGCTAGTCGTCGCCTCCTTGCCCGGCGAGGTTGAGCTTGCCGGAGATCGTGACGGTCGGCCCGTCCGGCGGAGGCCCGATCTCGAGCGTGTCAGAACCGTGCCCGCGGGCGCCGGCGAAGATGCCGGTGCTCGCGTCCCCGTCGACCTCGTACCGGCCGATCACCTTGATGCCGAACTCGGCGGGGCACCTGTGCGCGAGCGACTTCAGGACGAGCACGCCCTGCGGCACGACCACGCGCCGCAGGATCGTGGACGTGCTGCTGCCTGCGCCGCAGGGCGTGACCGACAGGTCGATGCTCACCGCGACGAGCTCGGTCGCGGCGCCGTAGCCCTCGAAGGTTCCCGTCCCCGACAAGATCGTCTGGCGCATGCCGAGGCCGGGCGGCTCCTGGATCGACAGCCGCGTCTCCTCGAACGTGATCTGCAGGCGGTTTCCGTGGCTGCGCGCCCCGTCTGCGGCTGCGCCCACGGCGAGCACGCCGGCCACGACGACCGTCACACTCGCCGCGACTGCGTGGCGAATTCCCTTCATCGTTTCCTCCTCTCGAAGACCCGTCCTGGAGACGAGGATCCGCCGCAGCGCGGCTTGTGTAAATTCGCACTTCTGCGAATCTTTGGAGGGTGGCGCAGCTACGAAGAGCGGATGCCGCGCGGCTTCTGGAGTTCGTCGCGGACGCGCAGGCGGTCGAAGACCCATACCCGTTCACGATGGACCTGCTCGCCCGTCTTGTGGCCGTCAACGAGAGCGACGCTGCGACCTATATCGAAGTCGAGTACGTCGCTGGCTGTCGAGTCGTGCGCTCACACCTCACGTACTCGACGCGCTTCATCCCGCAGCCCCCGAACGAGGAATGGGCTCGGGCAGACGTCCGGTCGGACTTCGCCCGCACACACGAAGGCCCCATCGTCGCGTGGTCCGACCACCTCGATCGGTCATCCAGGATGCGGGGCGAGTCGGTGCCGTGGGCGGAGTTCTACGGGCTCGTCGACTGCCTCCACATACGAATGGGGCGGGCCGCGCTCCTCCTGTCGCAGCCACGAGCGAGACTTCACTGCACGCGACCGGCTGATCGCCACCGCACTCCGGCCGCACGCCGCGTCGCTCGTGCGGCACGCACGCGGCCGCCGCCGCCTCGCGGCGCTCGAGTCGGCGGTCGGTTCCGCCGATGAGAGCGATCCACGTGGCTTCGTCACTGTTGGGAGCCGCGATGAGATCGAGTACGCATCTCCCCCGGCGCGGAGACTCCTCGCGACCTGGTTCGGCAACGGCTTCGGCGGTCGGCTGCCGGCGCCCATCGGCGAGTGGCTCGCGTCGCCGGCGTGCGACGAACCCTTGCGAGTCGAGAGCAACGGCACGCGACTCGTTGTCGAGGCACCGACGCGAGGCGCGTTGATCCTCGTCGAAGAGCGAGCGGGACCCGCGCTGACGGCGAGGGAGGTCGAAGTCCTGCGCGGCCTCGCGGCGGGCAAGTCGACCGCCGAGATCGCGCGCGAGCTGCACGTCATGCCCGCGACCGTCAGCAAGCACCTCGAGCACGTCTACCGCAAGCTCGGCGTGCCGAGCCGCACCGCGGCGCTCGCAGCGATCGGCGCGCGAGTAGACGCGTTGCGATAGTGCGCAGGGGTTTCACGCGCGACGTCCCGAGTCCTGGAGCGGAACGTTGCGAAAGAGCACCCACAGCCCGATGTCGTAGATGCTCTTGAGCGTGCCGGCGACGAGGAACGGCGCGCCGAGGCCGATCCGGAGCGTGGCGCCGGCGAGCAGCGGTGCGACCGGTCGCGTCAGCGTGCGCGCCGTGTTGGTGTAGGCCGCCGCGGCCGTGCGCTCGGTCGGATCGACGACGGCGACGACGTAGGCCTGGCGCGTGGGGACGTCCATCTGCGAGAGGGCGAAGCGCGCGAGCAGTAGCACGATCGCCGTCGCGAGGTCGGGGGCGAAGGCGACGGCGGCGAGCAGGACGTTCGAGGGCAGGTGGGTGAAGACCATCGTCCGGAGGAGGCCGAAGCGGGCCGCGATCCGGACTGCGGCCTGGAAAGAGAAGGCCTGCAGGATCCCGATCGCGAAGAAGAGAACCGCAAGCGTTTCCGGCGAGGCGCCGTACTTCCGCGTGAAGAGATAGGCAATGAAGGTCAGCGGGACGAAGCCGCCGCCGAGGCTGTCGAGCGCGAACAAGCCGCTCAGGCGGGCGACGATGCCTCGCGAGCGGTGGAGTGGCGGGAGCGGCTCGCGCGTGAGCTCGTGACCGACTTCGACAGCGTCCGAGAGGCGACGGACCGCCACGAGCCCGGCACACGCCGCGACCGGATAGCAGAGCAGCCACTGCGGCGAGGAGCCGATCAGGGCCAGCAGCGCGCCCGCGGATCCTGCGAGCGTCGCGACCGTGTTGTAGGTGCCGAACAGCCGCGTCGGATCCCGCCCCTCCGCCGCGTGCGGGAGCATCGCCTGCTCGAGTGAGGTGAACGGCCCGGATTCGACGACGTCGGTCGAGATCGTGCCGGTCAGGGCGGCGGCAATGAGTGCCGGCAGCCAGCCCGTCAGCGCGAAGACCGTGCCCGCGACCGCCATCCCCACGAACAGGACGCGGTAGCAGCGGCGGCGACCGACCCGGTCGCCGTAGCGGGCGAGCAGGATGGAGACGAGAGCGTTGCCGGCGAGCAGCGCTGCGAGGATGGCGCCGACCGCGGCGTCCGAGTAGCCGCGCTCGGCAAGGGTGACTCCGATCAGGACCGAGCCCAGGCCATACGCGAGCGCTCGGGCCCCCTGTGCCCGGACGATCCGCCGCGCGTCGGGGCTCAGCCTGCGTCCTCGTACACTGCGGCCCCGCAGCGCTCGGGGCAGAAGACGTACAGGCAGCGCGAGACAGGCTCCCAGCACGTCGTGTGCGCGCCGCGCTCCGTCTCGACCGTCCCTCGTGCGACGAGGCGATCGCTGTCGAAGCTGCAGACGAGCCCGGGCTCTCCGATCGCGACGTGCAGACGTCGGCGCTCGGCGTCGTGCATCACGACGTCGGGGACTCCCGCCAGCGGGAGGCTCGCGAGCACCTCCCCGCTCGCAGCCTCGAGCACGACCAGCGATCCGCCGTCGGCAGCACAGAAGAGCCGACCGCGGTCGAGCCAGAGTCCGTGGGGGCCGGGGCTCGGGACCGGAAGGGTCTCGTCGATCGCGAGTGTTTCCGCATCGATGACCACGATCTCGGCCGGCTCGCGTATGTTCGCGTACACGCGATCCCGCCCCTCGTCGTAGAGCGCCCAGCGCGGGCGGCCGGGTAGCTCGATCTCCGCGATGACGCGGCCTGGGTCGAGCTGCACGACCGATGCGGTGCAGCCCACGCCGAGCGGCTCACCGAGGTTGAACGCATACAGGCGGCGACGTCTTCGGTCGTAGGCGAGGCCGTTCGGATTCGGCCCGACGGCAACGCGCCCGAGCAGCTGCTCATCCGAGCAGCGAAAGACGCTGACGCGGGCTCCGGCGCGGTCGCTCGTGAACAGCAGGTCGTGCTCCTCGTCGACGAGGACTCCGGCCACGCCGGGGAGCTCGGGCAGCGTTCGGAGGTGCGTCCGAGCATCGCAGTCGAGGACGTCGACGCGGTCGGCGCCCGTATGCGCGACGAACATCCGTCGGCTCCCCACATGGACGTCGGCATGGTCGAAGCCTGGCTTCGCACCGTGAGGCACGGGGACGAACCCGACCAGAGCGAGGCTCATGCCTTGGAGCCGACCCCTCCGACCTCCGCCTTGCACCAGGCATAGAGCGCGTCGTAGACCGGAAGGCTGAGCTCGAGCTGCCGGTGGTCGCCGAGCTCGAGGAGATGAAAGCCCTCGGCGATCGCGAGCAGTCCGCGCGACTGCGGCGTGGCATCCCGGTCGTCGGCGACGTCGGCACCGTGCACGATGTTGGCGAGGAGCTTCACGGCCGGATCGTCGAGCTCGTACTCGTCGACCAGCACCTCGAACGAGCAGAGGCCGTCACGGTGCGTGAACCGCGCGCCGGGGGCGTCGTACGAGTGCGCGCCCTCTCGTTCGGCCACCTCGAGAACCTGCTCCGCCGGCACGTACAGGAACTCCGCGTCGGCGTCGATGAACTTCCGGATCAGCCACGGACAGGCGATTCGATCGGTCTTCGGGCGCTCACGGGTCACCCATTTCATCTCGAGCTCCTTTCGGTCGTCGGTCGCAGCACCAGGGCTCGCTCGCGGGGAGACGCCGGCATCCCGTGCTCACGCCGGCTCGCGACCGAGGAGCAGCGCGCGCTTCCGGAACTCGTAGAGCCCGTCGAACAGCGGTCCGGTCAGGTCGAGCACTCGTTCGTCGTCGGCGACGAGTGAGAGGCCGCGGACGATCACGTCGAGACCACGTGCTTCGGGCGCGTCGTAGCGATCGTCGTCGAGATCGGCCTCGTGGACGACCTGTGCGAGCTCCCAGAGCACGGGATCGTCGAGCTTGTAGCGCCGGAGGAAGGTCTCGAACGTGCAATCGCCACTGTGATGGGAAAGCTCGACGCCTCGCATGTCGAAGGGCGTCGCGTCCTCGGGCACGTCGTCGGGGTCGTCCACGAAGACGAAGGTCGCGTGCTGATCGACGAAACGGCGGATCAGCCAGGCCGAGGCAGCCCGGTCGACGTGGCAACCGGCGCGCGTTGCCCACCTCACGAGGCCACCTCCACGACCGCTGCGAGCTCCTCGACCGCCTGACGCGCCTGCTCGCGCTCGGGGGGAGAGAAGAAGTCCCGCGCGTTGATCGCCTGGAGCGCCCGTCGCAGGCGAGCGAGGGTTCGTCGTCGCACGGGGCCGTCCGCCTCCGCTGCTGCAACGGCCGCTTCGAAGACGGAGACGTACTCCGCCGCAACGGCACTCGCCATTCGAGACGACAGCTCGCGTTCGTGTCCCACCGAGCCCGGCGTGGCAAACCAGATCGATGCCTCGCCTCCCGCCTCCACGATCCCGTCCGCGAGCCACTCGAACTGCTCCTGGGTACGGCCGTCGCGCGGGAGTGCGACGAGGCCGTCGACGATCTGCGTCGCGCCGAGCTTGCGGAGTCGCCGCCACAGCGCGATCCGGGGCGTGGACGGCTCGCGCGGGAGGCGGTACGCCAGAAGCACCCACTCACTGCCGTTGCGCATCACCTCACAACCATAGGTAACCGCGGTTACTTTTGCAACCGTGGTTGCGCCACGCGACGCGGGCTACCCGCCGCGTCCTTACAGGACGATCCCGAGTGCCTCTGATGCCTTCGCGACATCCGCCGCCCACACCCACATGCGGTGCGGCGGGTCGACCGCGTGCCAACCGAAGAGGCCGACCGAAGTCGGGCCGCGCAGGTCGATGCAGATCCGCTGAAACGCGGACTCCATTCCCTCGGCTGCCGTCGCGGCGGTGCCGAGCTTGATGCAGAGCCGGTACTCGTAGCCCAGGAGCAGGTTGGGGCCATGCACCTCCCAGGCGCCACGCTGTTCCGCCCACGCCACCTGCGACTCCTCGTAGAGCAGGTTCAAGTCGACGTTCTGGGGCAGCGAGGGGAAGACCATGAACGATGCTGCCCATCCACCCGCGACCATGTCGAGATTGAACGTGCGCCGCGCCGGATCGTTCCTCGGGGGCACCGGGTCGCTCGGCCCGCCGGTGAACCAGGGGGCGAGGTAGGCGAGCATGCGGCCGTAGCGGTCGATTATCTCGCCGGTCGGGATCGTCGCGACGCGGCGTTGGCTGCCGTCGGGCCGGGCGAGCCGGTCCTTGAGCAGGAGGTCGAACTGGACCGACGCCTCTTCCCCGGCGGCGATGTGGCGGGCGGCAGCGCCTACGTCCAGGCGATCGACCAGGTAGTCGCGAAGCTCGTCCGGAACCTGCGGGTAGAAGCCGTCCTGCAGGCGGAGGCGGCAGGCGTCGAGCTTCGGTTGTGCGACCTCGGCCCGCCCGGCGTAGTGCTTCTTCTCGGGCGTGTCGATCGACACCATCCGAACGGGCTGCAGGATGCTCGGGGTGTCGCCGTCGCTGACGCTGAACAGCCGTTGTGCCGATGCGGGCCGAAGCTCCCGGTCGAAGTCAAAGCTCAGCATGATCGCGCACCAAGTCGAGCCCTCCTCGATCGACGGCCACCGAGTCTGTCACTGCGGCCGTCTTTCTTCAATCGACCTTGAGTGCAGCTTCGGTGGCCGCCGCGCTAGCCGGGACCGGCCGATGGGTGTACGAGCGGGACGACGCCCGACCAGCCGGCTCGAAGCACCCCGACGAGCGAGGGCGGTGTGAGGACGACCGAGGGCATCCGTGAGGGGCGGGGCACGCGGGCGTCGTAACCGCCCGGGGACCAGCGGTAGAGCGCCCGGCCGAGCACGAGCCAGGGCCGCTCGTCGACGAGGACGAATGCGCCGTCAGGGACGTCTTCCAGTGCCGACTCGTGGCGGAGCTGTCCACGCGTCCGTGGATCGACCCGCTCTCCGTGGAGCTGCTCGTCCATCGCGTCTGCGCCCCGCTGGCCGGGGTGGAGGTCGCCCCAGAAGTCGGAGAAGCGGTTGTAGTCCTCGCGGCGGCAGAGTGCACAGGGGCGGTGGCCTGCCGCGAACGCCGTCGCCTCGTCGAGGAAGAAGAGCTCGGTGAAAAGGCCGGGCTGAAGCAATGCGGTGCGTTGCCAGCCGCGGAACTCGAGCCGGCAGGCGATCCAGCGCTTGCCGTTGTACCGCCGCCGGATGCGTCCCTCGTCGTCGTGCAGGCACCCGCGGTTCCCATACACGAGCCCTCGCCCCGGGTCGGCGACGAGCTCGCTCAGCGGGGTAACCCGGTTCTGGAGCGGCATCTCGGCAGTGTCCACCACCCGGCCGGGGGACGGCCGCATGCCGCATGCCGTGGGCATCTCGCCTAGCATCGGGGCTCACGAAGAAAGGGGGGTGACGTGGCAACGCACGGATCCGAGAGCTACTTCGTCATCGGCGAAGGACTGCTCGGCGAATCGGTCGGTGGCCGCGAGAGAACGCTCGCCGCAGCTCTCGAGGCCGCGACCCCGCCGTTTCGCTTCTCGCGCATGGGCCCGAGTGGGGTGGGGAAGCAGCTCGGCGAGCCGAACATGAAGAAGATCGCTGCCGCCATGATCGATGTCGGGGGTCAATCCACGATCCCTGCGGGCTTACACCTACCTCGGGCAGTTCGTCGACCACGACCTGACCTTCGACAGGACCGAACGTCATGCTCGGCGACAACGTCGCACCGATCGATCTGCTGCAGGGACGGTCGCCGACTCTCGATCTCGACTCGATGTACGGAGGCGGGCCGAACGATCCCGAGTCCGCGAAGTTCTACGAAGCGGACGGGTTGCACCTGAAGGTGGGGAAGACGCAGGCAGCGGGCGGTTTCCCCGGTAAGAAGGGGTTCGACCTGCTGCGCGGAGCCGGCTCCAACATCACGCAGAAGCGCAAGGCGATCATCCCGGACGAGCGAAACGACGAGAACCTCGCCATTGCGCAGTTGCACCTGGCGATGATTCGCTTCCACAACCGGGTCGTCGACACGCTCGACCCGGGCATCCCGCCGGCGAATCGCTTCGGGCGAGCTCGCCAGAAGGTCGTCAAGCACTACCAGTGGATGCTCAAGACCGACTACCTGCCGCGCATCTGCGCGCCGGGCGTCGTGAGCAACGTCTTCAACCAGGGTCGCAAGGTGTTCGAGGTGGGCGTGCCATGCGATGGAGGTGCCGACGATGCCGATCGAGTTCTCGGTGGCCGCCTTCCGGCTCGGGCATTCGATGATCCGGGACGCGTACAACTGGAACGTTGCGTTCGACTTCGGGACGGGGTTTCTCGACTACCTCTTCGAGTTCACGGGCAAGAGCGGCAGCTTGGGCGGCAACCTGCTGCTCGCGGCCGACTGGACAGCCGACTTCCGCCGTCTCTTCGACTTCTCGGAGACCCCGGCGGCGAGGCCGGCGCTGGTCGTTCCGGCCGCGAAGTTCAACCGGGCGATGCGCATCGACACGAAGCTCGTGGATCACGCTCGCCACCCTCCCGGGCTTCCCGCCGGACCGGAGGCGAACCTCGCGCTCAGGAATCTCAATCGCGCGAAGATGGTCAAGCTCGCGACCGGCCAGCAGATGGTGGCGTTCCTGAAGAACAAGGGCGTCAACGTCACGAAGCTGACGAACGCGCAGATCCGGGACGGCAACAACGGTGTGGAGCCTCGCGCGGGCTCAACGCCGGCGCAGCGACTCGCTGCTTCTTCCAGCGGACGCCGCTCTGGTTCTACATCCTGCGCGAGGCCGAGTTCAACGGAGGGAAGCTCAAGGGCGTCGGTGCTCGCATCGTCGCGGAGACGTTCCACCGCGCGATGGAAGGGAGCAACCACTCGATCGTGCGCGACAAGACCTTCAAGCCGTCGCTCGGGCCGAACAACCAGACGTTCCGCATGACGGATCTCCTGTTCTTCGCGTTCCAGGGGCAGAAGGCGCTCCTCAACCCGCTCGGAGACTGACCGAAGGACGGCGCGTGGCGGAGCTCGAGTTTCGCGAACGCGCCGCGGAAGGTGCACCGGAAGGCCTGCTCGTCCTGCACCACGGCCGTGGTGCGGACGAGCGGGACCTTCTCCCGCTCGCCGACGTGCTCGATCCGCAGCGCCGGCTGTACGCCGTCACGCCGCGAGCTCCGCTCTCGCTACCCGGTTGGCCGGGCTACCACTGGTACGTCGTGCCGCGAGTCGGCTACCCGGACACGGAGACGTTCCGGGCCGCCTACGCGCAGCTCGCAGCCTTCCACGACGAGCTCTGGGAGCGCACCGGGATTCCGCCCGAGCGGACGGTGCTCGGCGGTTTCTCGATGGGGTCCGTGATGAGCTACGCGCTCGGGCTCGGCGAGAGCCGGCCCGCGCCGGCGGGCATCCTCGCGTTCTCGGGCTTCGTTCCCGTCGTCGACGGTTGGGAGCCGGACCTTGCGCGAGCCGGGCGCACGCGTGCTTTCGTCGCACACGGCCGCAACGACCCGATCATGGAGATCGGCTTCGCGCGGCGTGCCCGCGACCTGCTCGAGCAGAGTGGGTTCGACGTCGAGTACCACGAGTCGGACGCGGCCCACGAGATCGACCCGTCTCATCTGCCGGCTGCCGCCGACTGGCTCCGGTCGGTGCTCGCTAGCTCACGTTGACGGGTAGTGGCCCGGGCCGGGCCAGGGAGCAAAGACGAACAGGAGCCGCGCGCCGTCGGGGCTTCGGACCGTGCGGCGTTCGGTCGGCTCGAACTCGAGCAGGGTGCCGGCGTCGGCCGTCATCGCTCCATCACCGGTCTCGATCTCCACGGCACCGTCGATGACGACGACCCAGGCCCGCTCGCGCACCTGGTGCTCGCCGAGCGCCTGCCCAGGCGCGATTCCGATCAGCACCGCGCGGCTGTCCTCCGAGTCGAGGACGACCGGCGACCTCGTGCCCTCCGGTGTCTCGATCTCCTTGAGCTGCCACGAGCGCACGGCCGGAATCTAGCGCCTCGGGAGGGAAAGCCAGACGTCGCCGCCTCCTCCGTCGCGGTTGGCGGCGTGCGCCGAGCCACCGTGGGCGGCTGCGATCGCTTCGGCGATCGCGAGCCCGAGGCCCGTTCCCGCACCCGTGCGGGCGCCGTCAGCCTGCGTGAAGCGGTCGAACGCATGGGGAAGGAAGTCGGCCGGGAAGCCCGGACCGTCGTCGCGCACGTGGAGCTCGACCTGCCCGTTCTGCTCGAGTGCATCGAGCGTGATCGTGCCGCCGCCGTGCCCGAGCGCGTTCTCGACGAGATTGCCGAGTGCCTGCTCCACCCGCGCGCGGTCTGCGGTCAGCTCGAGCCCGTCCACGCTGTCGACCTCGATCGCCCGGCCCGCGGTCCGGGCCCGACGGTCGAAGCGCTCGGCCACCGACTCGAGCAGCGTGTCCGCAGGCACCGTCTCACGGCGCAGCGCAAGCTGGGAGCGGTCGGAGCGCGCGAGGAGGAGGAGATCCTCTGCGAGCTGCTCGAGCCGGTCGGTCTCGTCGGCTGCGGAGCGCACGGCGGCCGCGAGCTCGGCTTCCGAGCGGGGCCGTCTCAGAGCAAGCTCGAGCTCGGTCTTCAGCAGTGCGAGAGGAGTGCGCAGCTCGTGCCCGGCGTCGGCGACGAACCCGCGCTCGCGCTCGAGCGCGGCTTCGAGCCGGGCGAGCATCTCGTTGAGCGTCTCGCCCAGTCGCGAGATCTCGTCGCGCGACTCCCCGACCGGAAGCCGGCGCCCGGGCTCCGCAGCGGAGATCGCCGCGGCTTCCCTGCGCATCGACTCGACGGGTCTGAGCGCGAGCGTCGCGAGCCCGTAGCCGAGGAGGGACGCGAGGAGCAACGCGACCGGAGCGACGACGAGTAGCAGCGTAAGCAGCTCCTGCGACGGCGTCGTCGCGATCCTCGAGCGACTCGCCGACGATGACAACCAGGATCTCGGTTCCCGTTCCAAAGTCGTGGCGAGGATCCGGGCGCGGCCGTCGACGCCGCGGACGCTGTCGAGCTCGAATTTCGTGCCGGTCGTCGCCCACAACATCTGGCGACCGCGTACGCGATCGAGGAGCGGTGCCGTGAAGCTCGGCGGAGCCAGCCAGGATGCGACCCCTCGCCCAGTTCAGCACCTGCGCGAACTGCTCGTCGGGATCGCCGCCGGATCCGACGTTCTCGCGGCGGTCGACCTGGCCGGCGATCTCGGCCGCCGCGCCTGGAGGCCCTCGTCGATCGCCTCGTCGAGCGCCGACCCGAGCCTGACGTACAGAAACGCTCCGAGTCGCGACCAGCACGACCGCCATCGCGAGCGCGAACGCGAGTGTGAGGCGGGCGCGGATCGGAATCCGGCTCATCGCCCGTCGACTCCCTCGTCGCGGCGCAGCCGGTACCCCGCGCCGCGCACCGTCTCGATCGAGCTGCGGCCGAACGGCCGGTCGACCTTCTCGCGCAGGTAGCGCACGTAGACGTCGACGACGTTCGACCGGTTCTCGTACGCGTAGTCCCAGCAGTGCTCCAGAAGCTGATAGCGCGAGAGCACCTGGCCAGGTCGCCGCATGAACGTCTCAAGGAGCGCGAACTCCTTCGCCGACAGGCCGATCTCGGTATCGCCGCGCCACACCTGGCGCGTCGCGGGGTCGACGCGGAGGTCGCCGACCTCGAGGATCGCCGGCCGCTCGACCGGCGCCCGGCGGACGAGCGCGCGCAGCCGGGCGAGGAGCTCCGCGAACGAGAACGGCTTCGTGAGGTAGTCGTCGGCGCCGGCGTCGAGCCCCGCGACGCGGTCGTCCACCGAGTTGCGCGCGGTGAGCAGGAGCACGGGCGCCCACGTTCCGGACTCCCGCAGGCTGCGGCACACGGCAAATCCGTTCGTGCCGGGGAGCATGACGTCGAGCACGATCGCGTCGTAGTCCGTCGCCGCGGCCATCCAGAGGGCGTCGTCACCCGTGCGCGCGACGTCGGTCGAGAGCCCTTCCTCGCCGAGGCCCCGCTTCAGGAGCCCGGCCATCTTCACGTCGTCCTCGACCACGAGCACGCGCACGCGCGAATTCTCGGGTCGCGCGAGATGAGAAAAAGATGAGAGCCGGGCGCGCCGGCGCGGCCCGGCTCTCGGTGATCGCTCGCCGTGCGTCGTCTAGTCGTCCGAGCCCGCGTCGTCGGCGTCGTCGTCGGACCCCGAGCCGGAGTCGTCGTCCGCCGCCGTGCCGACCTGCTGGAACTGCGCGTCGAGATGGATCTCGACCGTCGAGCCGTCCGCACGGCGCACCTCGACCTCGTAGACACCGGCGCCGTCGCCGTCCTGCTGCTCGACCTCGAGGACGGTGCCGCCACCAGCGGCGGTCAGCGCAGCGGCCTTTGCCTGCTCCGCCGCCGGCCCCGTCACCGGAGCCTCGGAGTCTCCGCCCACGGCCTGAGCGATGCCCACTCCGGCGAGTGCGAGCACGGCCGCTGCGGCGCCGATGATGATGACGAGTCGCCTGCGCTTCATGTGCTTCTCCCTTCGGGTTGTCGTCTGCATCAGTGATACCGGACGTCGATGAGATGGCGATGAGACGCTCAGCCAGGTTCCGCGAGCGGGCGCTCAGCTCGAGTAGCGGACGAGCTCCTCGCGGTCCGCGCCTCCCGAGACGCCGACTGCGAGCACGGGGCCGATGCCTCTGGCGTAGAACTTGAACTCGAGGATCTTCGGCTCCAGCGGGTTGAGGTCCCGCGTCATCAGGACCCTGCCCCGCTTGAAGTGGCCGAACGGGACCTCGACCTGCTCGCGGAGGCTGACGACCGCTGCCCGGTCCTCGGCGTGGCCGACGTAGTGCTCCTGGCGGTACGCGAGCCCGGGGCGCGGCTTCGCGGGCATGATCACACCGGGCTGAGCCCCGTCGACGCCCGCTTCGAAGGAGCCTTCGGTCGAGACGACCTTGCCGTTCTCGTACTCCTTCGTGGCTTCGCCGAGGTACCAGATGTTCCCGCAGCGGTCCTGCGCGTACCAGTCGTCCGTGACCTCGACCGGCTCACCGTCCTCGGTGACGACGTCGTGCACGACTCGGGCCATGATCCCGTTCGCGATCCGTTTCGTCTTCTTCGTCACCGTGACGACGACGCGCTGCTTCGTGCCATCGGGGTCGGTCTCCCGGTAGATCCACCGCGCACCGGGTCGCATCGGCCACCAGGGGTTGTCGATGCGGGTCGTGAAGTGCCGGGGATCGAGGTCGACTTTCTCCGAGCCTCGTGGCAGCGGACAGTCTGCGGACACCGTCGCGCCGATGTCTCCACCTGCCCCGGTGGCCAGCGCGGCTGGCAAGGACGGCGATGGTCACTGCGATCGGCTTCGTGACGCTCATGCTCGCTCCCTTCGGCTGACTGATATGACGATTCCTACGCCTTGCAGATGAGGCCGCGATGAGTGCCGGATGAGTCGCGCATGAGCCCGGCGCACGGCTCGTTCCCTCGGTACGCCTGGCTAGGCTGGGCGGGTGGGAGTCGGCCAGGCGGAAACGGCGATCGTGCTCGCGACCTCGATCGGCACACTCGGGCTCGAAGCGACGCAGGACGGCCTGCGGCGAGTACGCCTTCCGGGCGAAGACGCTGATCGAGCCGCGCGTGAGCTCCGGCCACGCAGCCGGCGCAGCGGCCGAAGCCGCCACCCAGCTCACGGAGTATCTGGCCGGCGACCGAACGGAGTTCGAGCTCGAGCTCGACTGGGCAGACGTCGGTGCCGAGCACCGGCACGTGCTCGAGGTTCTCTGCGAGCTCGCTCCGTTCGGCACGACGGTGACGTACGGCGAGCTGGGCCGCCAGGCGGGCGTAGCCGATCCGCGCGACGTCGGGACGCTGATGGGCCGGAACCCTCTGCCGCTGGTCGTCCCCTGCCACCGGGTCGTCGCAGCCGACGGGCTCGGAGGCTACGGCGGTGGGCTGGAGCTCAAGCGTCGGTTGCTCGAGCTCGAGGGCGTCCTCCCGCCGCGCCTCGACCTCGGCGACTTCTGACGACGAGGTCCACTGCGCCCGAGCAGGTTGAATGGCGCCGATGCTGCTCGCCGAGATCGCGCGGACGTCCGCCGACGTGGCCGCCACGTCGTCGCGTCTCGCGAAGGTCGAGCGCCTGGCGGCCTGCCTCGAGCAGGCGGAGCCGGGCGAGGTTGCGGTTGCGGTCGCGTACCTCTCGGGTGAGCTTCCGCAGGGGACGGTCGGCGTGGGGTGGGCCGCGCTTCGCGAGCTCCCGCCTTCCGCGAGCTCACCCTCGTTGCAGCTGCTCGAGGTCGACGAGGCGCTGACGCGACTCCAGTCGATCTCCAGGGCCGGGGTCGCAGGCCGCCCGCCGTGAGGAGTTGAGCTTCGCTGTTCGCGCGGGCGACCGAGCCCGAGCAGCGGCTTCTGGTCGGCCTCCTCCTCGGGGAGCTCCGCCAGGGAGCGCTCGAGGGTGTGATGCTGGATGCCGTTGCCAAGGCTGCCGGCCGTTCCGCGGCCGACGTACGGCGCGCGGCGATGCTCGCCGGCAGCCTTCGCGAGGCCGCGGCCGCGGCGCTCGGCGGCGGCAGCGCCGGCCTCGACGACTTTCGCTTGACCCTGCTCAGGCCGGTGAAGCCGATGCTCGCCCAGACCGCGGACGACCTCGAGAGCGCCCTCGAGCGGCTGAGCCCCGCAGCAGTGGAGTGGAAGCTCGACGGGGCGCGGCTGCAGGTGCACAGGCTCGGGAGCGAGGTGCGCGCGTACACGCGCAACCTCGCCGACGTCACCGAGCGCGTGCCGGAGGTGGTGCAGACCGTCCTCGCCCTCCCGGCCGAGGCCCTCGTTCTCGACGGCGAGGCGATCGCCCTGAAGGACGACGGAACGCCACATCGCTTCCAGCACACCATGAGCCGCTTCGGCAGCAAGGGCGACGCGGGCTCGCCGAAGCACGTGCCGCTCTCCACGTTCTTCTTCGACGTTCTCCACGTGGACGGTGAGGACCTCCTCGACAGGCCTGCCCGTGAGCGCCTGGCGATCCTCGAGCGGATCGTCCCTGCCGCGAACAGGGTTCCGCGGGTCGAGGCGACGACGCCGGGAGACGCGGAGCAAGCCCTTGCCGACGCGCTCGCACAGGGCCACGAGGGTGTGATGGTGAAGGCGCTCGATGCGCCCTACGAAGCAGGGCGCCGTGGTGGAAGCTGGCTGAAGCTGAAGCCGACGCACACGCTCGATCTCGTCGTGCTCGCGGCGGAGTGGGGGCACGGCCGGCGCACCGGGAAGCTCTCGAACCTCCATCTCGGAGCGCGTGACGAGGCGAGCGAGGGCTTCGTCATGCTCGGGAAGACGTTCAAGGGCATGACGGACGCGATGCTCGTCTGGCAGACGGAGAAGCTCCTCGAGCTCGAGGAGCGTCGGGACTCGCACACCGTGTACGTCCGCCCGGAGCTCGTAGTCGAGATCGCCTTCGACGGCGTGCAGACAAGCAAGCGCTATCCCGGCGGCGTCGCGCTGCGCTTCGCGCGCGTGAAGGGCTATCGGCCCGACAAGCGCCCCGAAGAGGCGGACACCATCGACGCCGTCCGAGCGATCCATGATGCTGTAGCGCGTTGATGAGCGACCTGAGTCGTGGGCGCTTCCTGCAACCGGGCCGAGCCGTCCACGATTGCACCTCCGGCAACAACGTGCGACTGTTATCGACGCCGTCTACACGGGACGTCGCGCGAGCGCTTTTCAGACGCGGCTTCGTGATGTTCCCATCGGGAGGTAGGGATGAACGCTAAGAGCATGTCAGGATGGATCGGCTTCGCCGGCATCGTGATGCTGATCATCGGCGGAATCGACTTCCTTCAGGGCCTGATCGCCCTGTTCGAGGACGAGTACTACGTCCCCACGGAGTCTGGCTTCCTCGTCTTCGACCTGACGGGTTGGGGTTGGACGATGCTGATCTGGGGCGTGCTGCTCGTCTTCGCAGGTCTCGGCTTGATCGCCGGGCAGGCGTGGGCGCGCTGGTTCGCGATCGTGGTCGTTGCCCTGAACTTCATCGCCCAGCTCGGGTTCCTCGGCAACACCCAGACCCCGCTCTGGTCGCTGACCGTGATCGCGTTGAACATCATCGTGCTCTACGCGCTGACCGCGCGCTGGAGCGAGAGCCAGGTCGAGATCGACACCGCCCGCTAGCGAGGCTTCCGGTTCGAGGCCGTCGCGCAGCGCCGTGCGCGGCGGCCTCGTCTTCCGGCGGATGCGCTCAGCCCGCCTTGTGCAGCACAGCGGCGCAGCAAGGGTTCGGGGCGCCCCTGCCGTCGCGCCGGGCAGTTGGCGGGCTAGGTGCTCGGTGCGAGCCTCGTTGCTTCGGTGCCGTCGGCGTGCGCGGGCGTGAAGAGCAGCTCGAGGTACGTGCGAAAATGGCGAAGCTGGCCCCGGAGCTGCTGCGGCTCGCCGAGCGCGCGCGAGAGCACGTAGGCGCCCTCGAAGACCGCGAGGCCCTCGTCCGCGAGCGTGTCGAGGTCGACCGGGAGCCGCGGGGGGTAGAGCGCGACGACCTCGTCGAGCTTCTCGCGCGTGCGCGTGCGCCAGGCGATCATGGCGTCCGCGATCAGCGTTCTGGTCGCCTCGTCCACGAGATCGCGCTCGTAACAGAACGACGCGTACAGACACCCGGGCTGCGCGCTCGCGAGCTGGTCGGCGGCCTCCTCCTGGAGGGCGACGAAGAGCAGGAGCTGCTGCAGCGGGTCCCGGCTCAGCCGCTCCGCGCGCTCGAACAGGTCGTCGAGCAGCCGTAAGTCCTCCTCGACGTAGCGCTCGACGAGCACACGCGCGAGCTCCTGCTTGGAGGCGAAGTGGTGGAAGAAGCCGCCCTTCGTCGTCTCGGCGGCCGCGATGACGTCGTCGACGGAGGTCCCGGCGAAGCCCTGCTCGAGGACGAGGCGCTCGGCGGCGTCGAGGATGCGGGTGCGCGTCGCGGTTCCGTCTCGGGGCACAGGAGGACATTACCAACCCAAAGGTCTCTTTCCTTCTCCAGGCAGAGAAAGAGGATCTTCTGTTGCTGGATATTGAAACAGACCGAACGGTCTGCTATGAGTATCGACCACTTGATCGGTAGACGAGGAGGCAGGCGATGAAGGCAGGCGTGAAAGTAGAGCGGCGTGGGGGTTGCATTCGACGAGGGTGCTCTGGACGGGCTCCGGGCACGGTTCCGCGGTGAGCTCGTGCGGCCGGGCGATCCGGGCTACGACGAGGCTCGGAAGGTCTGGAACGGGCTGATCGACCGGCGGCCGGCGCTCGTCGCCCGGATCGCCGAGGTCGGCGACGTCGTCGAGGCGCTCGCGTTCGCACGCGAGCACGGTCTCGGCGTGGCCGTGCGCGGCGGCGGGCACAACGTCGCCGGGACCGCGGTCACCGACGGCGGGCTCGTGGTCGACGTTTCCGGGCTGAATCACATCGAGATCGATGCCGAGCAGCGCAGCGCTCGAGTCGGCGCCGGCTCGACCCTCGGCGAGCTCGACGCCGCTACGCAGGCGTTCGGCCTCGCGACGCCCCTCGGCGTCGTCAGCGAGACCGGCATCGCGGGCCTCACGCTCGGCGGCGGCATCGGCTGGCTGCGTCGGAGGCACGGCCTCTCGAGCGACAACGTCCTCTCCTTCCAGCTCGTCACGGCCACTGGCGAGGTCGTCACCGCGAGCGAGACCGAGAACGAGGACCTCTTCTGGGCGCTCCGCGGCGGTGGAGGCGGTTTCGGTGTCGTCACCTCGTTCGAGTATCGGCTCCATCCTGTCGGGCCGGAGGTCATGGTCTGCTTCGTTCTCTATCCCGCGGCGCGCGCCGGCGAGGTCCTGCGCTTCGTCGACGAGCACCTCGCTGCGTCCGGCGACGATCTGAGCCCGCTCGGCGTGCTCGGCCGCGTCCCGCCCGTCGACCTCTTCCCCGAGGACACACACGGCCTGCCGTATGTCGCGATCCTCGCCGTTCATCCCGGAACGGTCGAGGAGGGCGAAGCCGCAGTCGCGCCCTTGCGTGCGCTCGGTGAGCCCATTGCCGATCTCAGCGGGCCGATGCCGTACGTCGAGGCCCAGAAGCTCCTCGACGAGGACTACCCGGACGGCGGCAGCTACTACTGGAAGTCGATCACGCTCGACGCGCTCGATGCGGAGGCGATCGCAGAGCTCGCCACGCACGCCGACGCAGCGCCGTCCGGCCACTCGACCATCGACGTCTGGTACCACGGGGGCGCGATGGGTCGCGTCGGCGCCGACGACACTGCGTTCGGACCTCGACCCCGTTACCTCATCGGCGTCGAGGCGAACTGGGAGCCCAGGAAGGATGAGACGGCGGACGAGACGGACGACGAAGCGAACATCCTTTGGGCCCGCGAGACGGTCGCGGCTCTCGGCCGCTTCTCGAGCGGCGGCTCCTACCTCAACTTCCCGGGCTTCTTCGAAGAGGGTGACGAGGTCCTGCGCTCGTCCGTCGGCGGGCGGAACTTCGAGCGACTCCAGGAGATCAGGCGCCGGTACGACCCGGCAAACGTGTTCGCGAGCCCGAATAGACTCGTCCGCAAATGAGAGCGACGCGGAGAGGAGCTACGTGATGACGCAGTACGGGACGCTTCGCCTGTGGTCGGCCTTCCTGGTGCTCGTCGGCCTGCTCGGCCTGGTTGCTGCGGCCATCGGGACGATCATCTGGGCGTTCGAGGTCGAGGGCTTCTGGCAGACACTCGGGGTGCTGCTCATCGGCGGGCCGGTGGCGATCTTCTTCGCGACCCTGCCGATCGCGCTCGCGCAGGCGCTCAGGGCGCTGGCGGACGTCGGCGACACGGTGAGCGCGCGCTAAGCCCGCTCGAGAACGCCGGGCCTAGCTGACGATGCCCTCGCAGGCGTCCGACTGGTCGAGCGCCGTCTCGAGCTCTCCGCCGACGTCCTCGTTCTCGATGGCGTCGAACGCCGTCTGCAGGGCGCTGCCCATCGAGGTGAGCGCCGCCCCGATCGCGGTGATCGCGCCCGGGATCTCGGTGACGCCCTCGATGCCCTCCACAGCCTGTTCGACGTCCTCCTTCTCCGACTCGAGCGTGTCGGAGAGCGTCTCGATCGACTGCTCGACCTCTTGTCCCGAATCCGTGTCCGGCTCGGGGAGGTCCCGCAGGTCGGCCACGAAGTCGTCCGTCGCAGAGCTCGCATCATCGGCGGCTTGCTGGAGCGACTCCTGGTCGAGCGAGGAGAGGTCGGTGAACTGGCTCCGGATCTGGTCGAGCTCGTCCGTCCAGGAGTTGATGGCCGTGCAGAACTCGTCGGCCCACTCGTCGGTCGGCGATGCCGTTGGCTCGTCGTCGCCGCCGCACCCGGCCGCGACCAAGGCTAGTAACAGAACGAGGGCAAGTGCGACCCGTTTCATCCAGCCTCGACCCTAGCACCGTCCGTCGCGCGCGCGGGAGCACTTGCGCGACGCCGCGCATACAGCGTCTGCAGGGGCACGAGCGCCCAGCACGCCGCTTCGCGAAGGCGAGCCCGCCGGCTCCCGCGCTCCTCGGTCGGGGCGACCAGGACCTCGACGCCCGAGCCGCGAAGCGCGACGACGAGAAGAGCCCGCGCGCGGCGAGCGTGCCAGCCGGAGGTCACGAGCACGACCTCCCGTGAGCCCTGCTCGGTGGCGACGGCTGCTGCGCCGACTGCGTTCCCGAGCGTCGTCCGGGCGCCGCGGTCGAGGAGCACGCGCGAGCTTCGGCCCCTCCACGCTCGTGCCATGAGCTCGGCCTCTGTCGCCCAGCGTCGTCTCCGGGACCAGCCCGAGAGGAGAACGATGTCTTCGGGCTGCGCCTCCTGTTCCGCCCGGCGCAGACGTGCCGAGCAGATCTCATGGAGCTCTCCGGCGCGGCCCGAGTAGCCGAGCACGACGACCAGACGCGGAGCGGCCGAGGTCGAGCTCATCCTCGGCGCCGCTTTCGCCTGCGCCAGACGCCGTAGAGAAGCAGCGTTCCGGCCACGGTCAGGACGAGCTCGACCGCGCGTCGGCCCCGCAGCTTCGACTCCCCGCTCGCCCGCTCTCGCATGTGGACGGGCACCTCGACAACCGTCAGGCCGGCCTCGCGCAGACGAAGCAGCGACTCGACCTCCGGGGCGCCGCTGTCGTATGGCTTCGCGAGCAGCGGCATCGCCTTCGCGTTCACGGCGTACATGCCACTGGTGGCGTCGTGGAACGGGTGACCGAGCGCGGCGCCCATCGCGCGCCGGAGCACGGCGGTGCCGAAGCGGCGGCTCGGGCTCGGCTCGTAGCGGTGCGCTTCGTAGCCGTCGCCCGTGGCGAAGCGCGAGCCGACCGCCACGTCGGCGTCTCCCGAGCGCACGATCCCGAGGAGCTTCTCGAGCTCGTCCACCGGATGCTGCCCGTCCGCGTCCACCCGGCCGGCGAAGGCGTAGCCCTTGTCGGCTGCGTAGTCGTAGCCCGCGGCGATGCCGGCCCGGAGGCCGCGGTTCTCGCCGAACGAGAGGACCTCGGCGCCCCTCGCACGTGCCACGTCCGCAGTCGTGTCGGTCGACCCGTCGTCGACGACCAGGATGTCCGCTCCGGGAAGCCGGCCGGCCAGCTCGTCGAGGACGGCCGGGAGGTTGGCCTCCTCGTTCCAGGCCGGAATGAAGACGAGCGTTTTCACGGTGTCCGTCACTCGGAAGGGTGATCGCTGAATGGGGGGATTGTCAGAGGAGGCAAACGACCGTTGACTTAGTGCGGAGCGTCAGGTCTATCTTGGAGGCACGAGTGCACGGCAACCGCCGCGGTCGGGCAGCAGTCACAGACGAATCAGGGCAAGTACTCATGTTGGCAGCTTTGGCCATGGGGATGATGCTCGTCATGGTCGCCCTGGTCGTCGACATCGGCAAGGCGTACCTCGTGCAGCGTCAGCTGCAGGCCGGGGTGGACGCCGCGGCGCTGGCCGGTGCCCAGCATCTTCCGGATCCGACCGAGGCTACGACCGTCGCGCAGGATTACGGTCCGTCGACCGGGGAGAAGAACGAGGTCGCCCTCGGCGGGAATGTCACGACCTCGGTGACGATGCGCTGCGTGACGTCGGCGCCGGGCTGCAACCCGACGCTCGGGAACTACAACGCCGTCAAGGTGCATGCGACCTCCGACGTCAGTCTCCTGTTCGCGCGCATCCTCGGCATCGACAAGCTCAAGGTGAAGGCGACGGCGACCGCTTGCTCGCCCTGCACGGCGAAGCCTCTCGACATCATGCTCGTGCTCGACCGCACCGGCTCGATGTGCCAGACCGGTGGGGGAACCCCCGACCCGAGCTGCGCCGACCTCAGGAACGCGAAAGAGGGCATGCGGACATTCCTCACCTTCATGGATCCGAACCTCGACAAGGTCGGCCTCGCCGTCTTCCCGCCCGCGCGCAACCAAAGCGCCGTCACCTCGTGCCCGAACCGTCCAGCGTCGGGTTCCCAGTACTACGGGTACGACGCGTGGTGGCCGAACTGGGGTTGGACGCCGCCGGGCAGTCCCTCCTACTACACGATCGTCTCGCTCTCGAACGACTACCTCCTCCCTGGCATGACTCCCGGGACCTGGATGCCGAACAGCGGGTCCTGGATGTTCCAGTCGATCGGCATGCCGGGCTCCGGAAACGGGGGTTGCATCCAGGGCGAGGGGACGACGCACTACGCCTCGGCGGTCGAGGAGGCACAGTACGAGCTCTCGCGGAACGGGCGCGGTGACGTGCAGGACGTGATCGTGTTCCTCTCCGACGGCGCCGCCAACACATCTCCGACCGCTGCCCAGGCTCCGCGCCCGGCCCACATTGGCGGAACACGACGTCCTGGCGCGATCGACCGTGTGGTGCGGGCGTGCAGGCCGCCGCGAACGCGAAGTCGGGTGGCGTGGTCGTCTACACGATCGGCTACGACCTCGACGCCGGGAGCGCCGCACCCGAGCGGTGCAGGCGGCCGGACTCGAACGGGCACATGAACGGCGGCAACCCGGTCGAGTCGGGCTACGACGCGTTCACCGCGATCCAGGCCATGGCCAGCCCGACCTGCGGCGACGGCAACGACGCCTGCTTCTACAACAAGCCCGATCCGGGCAGCCTCAACGTGATCTTCACCAAGATTGCAGCCGACCTCCAGCGGCCCGCCGCGCGACTGATCGACGACAACACGCCCTAGCCGATGAGCGCGCTCGCGACACGGAGGCCTGTCCGCAGGTCGGAGGAAGGGCAGGCGATGGTGGAGTTCGCCCTCGTCCTCCCGATCCTCCTGCTCCTCGTGATGGGGATCATCCAGTTCGGGGTCCTCTTCAACAACTACGTGACGCTCACCGACGGGGTGCGTGCCGGTGCGCGCCAGGCCGCGGTGAGCCGCACGTTGCCCGATCCGGTCACCGCGGCGACGAACCGCGTCAAGTCGTCCGCCGCAGGCCTCGACGACGCCAAGCTCGAGATCACGGTCACGCCGTACGACCCCGACGACGGCTCCGCGAGCTGGGTGCAGGGCGGCGACGTGACGGTCGAGGCGAAGTACCCGTACCAGATCGCCCTCTTCGGCGTGGTCGTCATGTCGGGCAAGCTCAAGAGCACGACGACCGAACGCGTCGAATAGCGCGACGCGTGGGGTGAGGCTTCAGCCTCACCTCGCTCTGAGGTCTCAGCGCTTCGACCCGAGACAGCGGTCAGGCTGAAGCCTGACCCGCGCACCGTTAGATCACGTTCCGCTCCGGGCGCAGTTCCGCCGCGGCAAAGCGCTCGACCGCCAGCGGCGCCACGTCTACGAACGGCTCCCTCTCGAGGACGAGGTCGCGCACGACCTCGCCGACCGCAGGCCCCTGGAGGAACCCGTGGCCGGAGAACCCGGTCGCGTAGAGGAAGCGTGAGACCTCTCGCGCCTCGCCGATCAGCGCGTTGTGGTCCGGCGTGATCTCGTAATAGCCCTTCCAGCCCCCGGCGATGCCGAGCTCGAGGAGGCGCGGCAGGCGACGCTCGGCGACGGCCGTGACACGCTCGAGCCAGGCGGGATCGGTGGGCACGTCGAAGCCGGGTTGCTGGTCCCGGTCGGCCATGCCGAAGAAGAGGCCCGGCCCCTCGCGGTGGAAGTAGAAGCCCGTCGAGAAATCGATCGTGAGCGGGATGCCGTCGGGGAGGTCCGCGGGCGACGTGTATCCGACTTCGCGCAGCACCGGCTCGACGGGGAGGTCGAGGCCGACCATGCGCGCGAGCTCCGGCGACCATACGCCGGCTGCGCAGACGACGGTCCCGGTTCGGATGTCGCCTTGCTCCGTTCGGACGCGGCGGATCTCCCCGCTCTCTACCTCGATGCCAAGTGCCGCGCAGCCCGTCGCCACGCTCCCGCCGTGCCGCCGGATTCCCGCCGCGTACCCGTGCACGACGGCCTCGGGGCTCGCGTGACCGTCGAGGGGCGAGAACGTCGCCGCGAGCACGCCCTCGAGGCCGGCGAGCGGGCTGAGCCGCCCGACCTCGTCCATCGTCACGAACCGGCTCGGCACCCCGTGCTCGTTCTGGAGGGCCACGCTCCTCTCGAAGGACTCGACGTCGTCCTCACGGTCGAGGAGGAACAGATACCCGACCTGCTTCAGGTCGATCTCGCCGCCCGGCCGCTCGGCGAAGCGCTCGTAGGCTTCGATGCTCCGCACGCCCAGCGCGATGTTCAGCGGATCCGAGAACTGCGCCCTGATCCCGCCCGCGGCTCGGCTCGTCGAGCCCGAGGCGAGCTCGGCTCGCTCCAGGACGCACACTCCGACGCCTGCCTCCGCGAGGTGGAAGCCGATGCTCGTGCCCATCACGCCGCCCCCGACGACGACGACGTCCGCGCTCGAGGGCGGGTGCGCGCTCACCCGCGAACGAGGTTGCGCAGGAAGAAGAGGAGGTTCGCGGGCCGTTCCGCGAGGCGGCGCATGAGGTACGGGTACCAGTCGGGCCCGTACGGCGTCGCAACGAGGACCTTGTAGCCCTGAGCCGCGAGGCTCCGCTGGAGTGCGGGTCGCACTCCGTAGAGCATCTGGAATTCGAAGCGGTCCCGTCCGACGCCGTTTCGCTCCGCGAATGCCTGGACCCGCGCGATGAGCCGCTCGTCGTGGGTCGCGACCGCGATGTACGCGCCCCCCTCGAGCCCGCGCTCGACGAGCCTCGCATACGCGTCGTCGACGTCTTGCTTGTCCGGGTGCGCAATCGCGGCCGGCTCGAGGTACGCGCCCTTCACGATGCGGAGGTTCGGCTCGAGCGGGAGCAGGCGCTCGAGATCCGCCGGGGTGCGGTAGAGGTACGACTGGAGCACCGTTCCGACGTTGTCGAGCCCGGCTGCCCGGAGGCGTTCGTAGATCCGAAGCGTGGGCTCCACGAATTCCGACTGCTCCATGTCGATGCGGATGAAGGTGCCGCGCCCGCGCGCGTGCCTCACGAGCCGCTCGACGTTCGCGAACGCGAGCTCCTCGTCGAACGAGAGCCCGAGGTGCGTGAGCTTGAGCGCGACGTTCGCGCGCAGCTGCTCGTCGGTGAGGCGGTCGATGACCTCGACGTACGCCTCGACGACCCGGGCCACGCCGTCGCCGTCGGGGATCGCCTCGCCGAGGAGCGTCGTGTTCGCATGCAGGCCCGCGTCGTTGAGGCGGCGCAGGACGACGACGCATTCGTCGAGCGTCTCGCCGGCGACGAAGCGACCGGCGCCGAGCCGCATCCCGTAGCGCCGCACGAAGCGCTGGAGGGAGGCGCTGTCGGCGGCTCGCAGGATCGCACCGCGGCCGGCACCGGAGACCGCGGCGCCGATCGTGCTCATCGGTCGAGCTCCACGGACAGCTCGTCGGCCACCTCGACGACCGCGAAATGCCCGGACGCGACGGGCCCGGGGTTGACGACCTTCGTCCGGCCGAGGTCGTCGATGCCACGCGCCTCGTGAATGTGGCCGCACAGCACGAGGTCCGGCTGCTCGCGGTCGACGAACGAGCGCAGCACCGGACTGCCGACGTGGATCCCCGAGCGCAGGCGGTCGCAGGCGGTGTCGTGAGGTGGCGCGTGCGGGCAGAAGAGGCGGAAGCGCGCGCCAGTGACCTGCGCCGCACCCGCCTCAGCCCGACGCCCCAGCTCCTCGTCCGGGACCTCGTACGGCGTCCGCAGGGGCGAGTGCGGAGCGGCCGACACCCCATGGAGCCCCACGTCCCCGACCACGACGCCGCGTGCATCGAGCGACACTCCGAGCTCGACCAGCCGGGTGTCGATGGCAGGAGAGTCGCAGTTGCCCGCGACCGCGAACAGCTGCGGCGCGAGCGGGCGCCACACCTCGATCGCACGCTCGGCGTCGTCCGGCGACCCGAATGTCGTTATGTCACCTCCGACGACGAGGACGTCGACGGGCCCGATGCGCCCGAGGGCGTCGCCGACCGCCTCGAAGCGGTCGTGGACGTCGACGACGTAGGCGATCAGCACCTAGTTCAGCGACGGGTCGGGCGGCATGAGCGCGAGGACGCCGAACGGCCCGCCCTTGCGGCGGAGCACCCCGCTCCAGAGGTCGTCCGGGTCGGCGGTGAATACGTCCTCCGGCTCGGCAGGCTCGACGATCCAGCTGCCCTCGCCGAGCTCGTCGTCGAGCTGGCCGGGGCCCCAGCCCGCATATCCGGCGAAGACACGGGCACGCCTGAGCTCCCCGAGCGCGTCCGGGTCGATCTCGGACGGGAGGAAACCGATGTCCCCGAGCACGAGCGTCTCGGCCCGCTCGGGCTCGGCGAACTCGGCCAGGACGACGATGGCGGACGGTTGGACGGGACCGCCGACGTGGACCGCTGCGTCCCCGTCGACGAGCGCCGTGAGCTCGGGTAGAGCCTCGTCGACCGTCGAGTCCGATGCCCGGTTGAGGATCACACCGAGCGCACCTTCGTCGCCGTGCTCACCGATGAGGACGACCGAGCGGCGGAAGTTCGGATCGACGAGGGCCGGAGCTGCCAGCAGGAGATGTCCCTTGAGCGACGACACGGGCATATCATCGCCTCATGGAGGGTGTGTCTCGCGAGATCCGTCTCGTCGCGCGCCCGGCCGGGTTCCCGGGCGAGGAGCTGTTCGAGGTCGCGGAGTCCCGCATCCCCGATCCCTCCGACGGTCAGGTGCTGATCCGGAACGCCTACTTCTCCGTTGACCCGTACATGCGGCCGCGCATGAACGACGTCCGCTCGTATGTCGCGCCGTTCACTCTCGGGGAGACGATGACCGGCGGCGCGGTGGGGCGAGTCGTCGCCTCGAAGCACGGGAAGCTCGCCGAAGGAGACTGGGTGCTGCACGGGCTCGGCTGGCGCGAGTGGGCGCTCTCGGACGGGTCGGGCGTGCGAAAGGTCGATCCAGGCGTCGCCCCGGTGTCGACCGCGCTCGGCGTGCTCGGCATGCCGGGCTTCACCGCCTATTACGGGCTCTTCCACATCGGGAAGCCGCAGCCCGGAGACACGGTGTTCGTCTCAGGCGCCGCGGGCGCCGTCGGCAGCGCGGCCGGCCAGATGGCCAAGATCGCGGGCTGCCGCGTCATCGGGAGCGCCGGCTCGCCCGAGAAGATCGCGTGGGTCCGCGAGCTCGGCTGCGACGAGACGTTCGACTACCGGGAGACGTCCGTTCGCGCGGCGCTCGCGGAGCTCGCCCGCGATGGGATCGACGTGTACTTCGACAACGTCGGGGGCGACCACCTCGAGGCCGCGATCGGCGCGTTGCGGATCCACGGCCGGGTCGTCGCGTGCGGCTCGATCTCTCGCTACAACGACGTCGAGCCGTCTCCCGGTCCACGGAACATGTTCATGGTCGTGACGAAGCGCCTCCTGCTCCAGGGCTTCATCATCAACGACCACTACGAGCACTTCCCCGAGTTCCTCGAGAAAGCGACCGAGTGGGTGCGCGACGGCCGCCTGCGCTACCGCGAGACGATCATCGAGGGCATCGAGAACGCCCCGAACGCCTTCGTCGGCCTCCTGCGGGGCGAGAACGTCGGGAAGATGCTCGTCAAGGTCGGGCCGTCGGAGTAGGCGATTGGACTAGCCCGGCCCGCTACGCTGGCGCCCGTGACGCGGTCGGTCATCGTCTCCGCCGTCCGCACGCCTTTCGGGCGGCTCGGCGGCGGGCTCGCGAAGCTCCCGGCGACGGAGCTCGGCGCGATCGCGATCCGCGCCGGTCTCGAGCGGGCCGGGATCGAGCCCGGAGAGGTCGAGTACGCGGTGCTGGGCCAGGTGCTACAGGCGGGAGCGGGGCAGGCGCCCGCTCGCCAGGCGGCCGTCGCGGCAGGAATCCCGAAAGAGGTTCCTGCGGACACGATCAACAAGGTGTGCGCGTCGTCCATTCGCGCGGTGGAGATCGCCGATCTCATGGTCAGGGCGGGCGGTCACGAGGTCGTCGTCACGGGCGGGATGGAATCCATGTCGAATGCGCCGTATCTCCTGCCGAAGGCGCGCTTCGGCTACCGCCTCGGGCACGGCGAGGTACTCGACCACATGGTCTTCGACGGCCTCACCTCCACGTTCGACGGGCTGCACATGGTCGAGCAGGCGTCTCTCGTCTCGCGCGAGCTCGGCATCACGCGCGAGGAGCAGGACGAGTGGGCGTACCGCTCGCAGATGCGCGCAGCGGCCGCGCAGGACGAAGGGCGCTTCGCCGACGAGATCGTGCCGGTCGGCGACGTCGTCGCGGACGAAGGAATAAGGCGTGACACGACGCTCGAGAAGCTCGCCGCGCTGCAGCCGGTATTCGACCCGGAGGGGACGACGACCGCCGGGAACGCGCCCGGCGTGAACGACGGCGCATCGTGCGTCGTCGTCGTCTCCGTGGAGTTCGCGGAGCGCCGCGGCCTCGAGCCGCTGGCGACGATCCTCGGGCAGGGCTACGTCGCGGACGACTACGCCTATCTGGCGCGGACTCCCGCGCGCGCCGCCGAGCGGGCGCTCGCGGCGGCAGGCCGCTCGATCGACGACGTCAAGCGCGTCGAGATCAACGAGGCGTTCGCCTCGGTCGCCAAGAACTCGACGCGCATGCTCGGTGTGGACGAGGAGATCGTGAACGTGAACGGCGGCGCCGTAGCTCTCGGGCATCCCATCGGGGCGTCCGGCGGGCGGATTCTGGGGACGATGATCCACGAGCTCCGCCGCAACGGCGGCGGGCTCGGCCTGGCCGCGATCTGCTCCGGCGGAGGCCAGGGCGACGCGCTCCTGGTCGAGGTCTGATCAGGGCGCTACTCGTCGCAGGTGTCGCCGCGCTCGTCCTCGCGGGTCCGGTGGGCGCGTGCGTGTGCGCGAACGAGCCGATCGAGGACCGGCTCGCGCGCGCCGACGCCGCTGTCGTCGGCCGGATCGTGGGCCCGGCGGAGGGGGACGCGGGAGTCGGAAAGCGCCTCCTGCGGGTGGACGTCGAGCAACGGGTCAAGGGAGACGTCGGGCGCAACCTCGTCATCAGCTCGCCGTCCGGCACCGACTGCGACCTGCCGGATCGAACCAACGCGAGCGTCGGCCTGCTGCTCACGGAGGAGCCGGACGGGACGCTCCTCGGAACACTGTGCAGCCTGGCAAGCCCCGGCCCGCTCGTCGTCGCGGGGGGCGAGCCGCGCGGCGGCACGCTCAAGGTCCTGATCGGATTCGCGCTCCTCGCACTCGTCCTGCTCTGGTCGTTCCGACGGCTCAAGCGTGGGGCTCGCCCGGATCTTCCGGGCGCTCCGCGGCCGTAGCACAGTGGGGTCTGACTTCAGTTAGACCCCGGTCTTGGGTGGGACGCTCCGACCTCAGACCGGGGTCAGGCTGAAGCCTGACCCCGAGCGCCGCCGTAGACTCAGCCGGTGGCTGGCTCGACCTTCCGGCACGTGCTCGTCGTCGGCGCCGGGCAGATGGGAGCTGGGATCGCCCAGGTTGTCGCGGCCAGCGGGCGAGCGGTGTCGCTTCACGACTCGCAGCCGGGCGCGGTCGACCGCGCGCTCGAGGGGATGGAGCGGAGCCTGGCGAAGCTCGCGGAGAAGGGCGGAGCTGCACCGGACGAGGTTCTCGCACGCGTCACGCCCGTGGACGACGTCGTTCCTGCCGACCTGATGGTCGAGGCAGTGGTCGAGGACGTCGACGTGAAGCAGGAGCTCTTCCGGCATGCCGACGCGGTGTTGCCGCCCGAGGCCGTGCTCGCGTCGAACACGTCGTCGATCCCGATCGCCTCGCTCGCTGCCGCGACCGGGCGGCCGGACAAGGTCATCGGCATGCACTTCTTCAATCCGGTTCCGGTGCTCCGGCTCGTCGAGGTGATCCGCGCGGAGCGGACGTCGGACGAGACCGCGGCTGCGATCGTCGAGCTGGCCCGCGACCTCGGGAAGACGCCTGCAGAGGCGCGCGACTTTCCCGGCTTCGTCTCGAACCGCATCCTCATGCCGTTCATCAACGAGGCTGCCTACGCGCTGCGGGACGGCGTCGCCGAGCCTGAGGCCATCGACACGATCGCGAAGCTCGGCTTCGCGCACCCGATCGGCCCGCTGGCGCTCGCGGACCTGATCGGGCTCGACACGTGCGTCGCGATCATGGACGTCCTGCACGAGGGTCTCGGAGACCCGAAGTACGCACCGTGCCCGCTCCTGCGCGAGCACGTGGCGGCGGGACGGCTCGGGCGCAAATCCGGCAGCGGCTTCTACGAGTACTGACGATGGGCGACGCGCGGCTCGAGGCCGAGCTGGCCGTGCAGGGCGGGACGGACGAAGCGTTCGTGGAAGGAGCGTTCAGGCTGCTGCTGCGCCGCGACCCGGACGAGGAGGCCCTGGAGCGGGCCCTCGCGAAGCTCGGGGAAGGGACGCTCTCGCGCGCGACGCTGATCCGCGAGCTCGCGACGAGCGACGAGTTCGGGCGCGTGCAGGAGCTGGACGACGCCGTTGCGCTGGGCCTGGGCGCGCGGGGGCGCGGCGAGCGCATTCGCTGGCTCCAGGCTCCTCCCGACACGGACGAGCGTGTCGTCGAGGTGCCGTGGGTGCTCTCTCGGTTGCGGCCGGCCGGCCGCGTGCTCGAGATCGGCTACGCCTTCGCCGAGAGCGCCTACCTCGGCGCGCTCCTGCGAGCGGGCGTCGAGCTCGTCGGGGCAGACCTCGCGACACGCGAGGTTGCAGGCCTGGAGACGGTCGAGGCAGACGTCCGGGCACTGCCGTTCCCGGACAGCTCCGTCGACCAGGTGTTGCTCGTCTCCACGCTCGAGCACGTCGGCGCCGACAACGCCGTGTACGGGCTGGAGGGCGAGTCCGACCCGGAAGCTCGAGTCAACGCGCTGCGCGAGCTTCGCCGCGTCCTCCGCGGCGACGGCAGCCTGCTCGTGACGGTGCCGCTCGGGGAGCCGGGCGACTACGGCTGGTTCCGGCAGGAGGACGTGCGTGGCTGGAACAGGCTCTACGCGCGAGCCGGCTTCTTCGTCTCCGAGCAGGAGGCGTACGAGCTCACGGACGACGGCTGGCGCGCGGCGCCCGACTTCGACCCCGAGGGAGTCCTCTACGGCACGAAGGGACCGGCGGCGTCCGCGGTCCTCTGCGCCGAGCTGCGCCCGGGTCGGCTTCGCCAACTCGTGACGCCCAGCGGGGTCAGGACCGCGATGAGGCGCCGTGCCGGCCGGACGTATCGCCGCCTGCGAAGACCGCCCTCGTAACGATCAGTTACGAGAAGGCTCGTCCTATAGTCCGGGCGATGGACTTCGAGCTGACCGCGGACCAGCGGGAGATCCAGGCGCTCACGCGGGACTTCGCGGAGGCGGAGATCGTCCCCAACGCGCCCGCGTGGGACCGCGAGCACCGCTTCCCCGCGGCGCTCTTCCCGAAGCTCGCCGAGCTAGGCCTGATGGGCGTCTGCGTCCCCGAGGAGTACGGCGGCGCTGGAGCCGACTTCCTCTCGTACGTCCTCGTCCTCGAGGAGCTGTCGCGGGCCGATGCAGGAGTCGGCGTGACGGTGGCCGTGCACACGAGCGCGACCACGCTTCCGATCCTCGCCTTCGGGACGGAAGAGCAGAGGGCGCGATTCGTGCCGCCACTGGCGCGCGGCGAGCGCATCGGGGCGTTCGCGCTCACCGAGTCGGGGTCGGGATCGGACGCAGGGTCGCTGCAGACACGCGCCGAGCGCGACGGCGACGGCTGGCGCCTCACCGGCTCGAAGCAGTGGATCACCAACGGATCGGTGGCGGGCACCCTCGTTCTCTTCGCGCGCACGGACCCTTCCACCGCGGGCGCGCGCGGTGTCTCGTGCTTCGTCCTCGACGCCGAGCACGTCCGCATCACTCGCGAGGAGGAGAAGCTCGGGCTCAATTCGTCGACGACCTCGGATCTCGTCCTCGAAGGAGCGCTGGTCGAGCGCGACCGCCTCCTGCACGAGGAGGGCCGCGGATTCCGCGTGGCCATGGCGACGCTCGACGGCGGACGGATCGGGATCGCCGCCCAGGCGCTCGGCATCGCACAGGCGGCGTACGACGTTGCGCGCGCCTACGCGCTCGAGCGGGAGCAGTTCGGCAGCCGCATCGCCGACTTCCAGGCGATCCAGTGGAAGCTCGCCGACATGGCGACGGAGATCGATGCCGCGCGTCTGCTCGTCTACCGGGCTGCCTGGCGGAAGCAGCAGGGCCTTTCGCACACGGCCGAGGGCGCGAAGGCGAAGCTCTTCGCGTCGGAGATGGCTCGGCGCCAGACGGCCGAGGCGATCCAGGTCCTCGGCGGGTACGGCTACACGAAGGAGTTCCCGCTCGAGCGGTTCTACCGGGACGCGAAGATCACCGAGATCTACGAGGGGACGAGCGAGATCCAGCGGCTCGTCATCGCCCGCTCGATTCTCGGAAAGCAGGTACCCGAGGAGACCGTCCCTCAGGGAACCCACTCGTAGCGCGCGTCGGGCTCCTTCTCCTCGTTCCCCGAGCCGTCGGTGAGCTCGACGAGGTGAAGGCCGTGCTTCTCGTAGAAGCGGCGGGCGCCTTCGTTGCGCTGGAACACCCAGAGGCGGAAACCGTCCGGCCGCCGCGCCTTTGCGTGAGCCATCAGCTCACTTCCCACGCCCAGGCGCTGTTGCTCGGGGAGGACGTAGATGTGCTGGAGGTAGACCGACCCCGCGCGTGAGCCGAGGGCAACGAAGCCGACCGGCCGCCCGTCGACCTCGGCGACCCACACCTCGTCCTGCACCACGACATCGCGCATGAACCGGCGATCTTCCTCGGGAGTGTGCAGATCGGCCAGCCAGGGCATCGCGCCGTTCATCGCGGCGCGGAGAAGCGCCGCGAGCTCGTCAGCGTCCTCGCTGCTCGCCCGTCTGATCACCGACCTACTCTACGGCCGTGCCACGCAAGCGAGATGAGCCCGTCCGCCTGACCCGGATCTACACCCGCGGCGGGGATGCGGGGGAGACCTCGCTCGGTGACGGCTCGCGCGTGCCGAAGCTCGATGGACGGATCGCGGCCTACGGCACGGTCGACGAGCTGAACTCGCTGCTCGGGGTGGTGCTCGCAGGCGAGTGCCCGGCGGCCGTCCGCGACGTGCTCCTGCGCGTGCAGAACGAGCTCTTCGACCTCGGGGCCGACCTCTCCGTTCCGCTGGACAAGGCTGATCGGCTCCGCGTGGCCGAGAGCCAGGTCGAGGCTCTCGAGCAAGACTGCGACCGGTTCAACGAAGACCTCCCCGAGCTCAGGAGCTTCGTGCTCCCGGGGGGCGGCGAAGCAGCTGCGCGGATTCACGTTGCCCGCGCGGTGTGCCGCCGCGCCGAGCGCGATGCCCTCGCGGCGTCCGGCGTCCACGAGATCAACCCCGTCGTTCTCCGGTACCTCAACCGCCTCTCCGACCTTCTCTTCATCCTCGCGCGGACGGCGAACGCCGTCGAGGGCCGGGAGGAGCCGCTCTGGAAGCCTGGGAGCTCGCGCTAGCGTTCGCCGGCTCGTTCGTCGCGGGGTACCTGGGCTCGATGCTGGGACTGGTCCTCGGGACGCTGCGGCTGCCGCTCATCGTCGCCGTGACCGGAAGCCCGCTCTCGGCGGCGGGCACGAACATCGCGATCTCCGCGGCGTCGGCCGGGGCGGGAGCGCTCAGGCATCTCCGCGAGGGACGGGTGGACTGGGGAGTCGTCGCGTGGACGGCTCCGCCGTCGATCGCCGGGGCTGTCCTGGGCGCCTTCGTTGCGGACGATGTCTCGGAGCGCCTGCTCTTCGCGCTGATCGCGGCGGTTCTGGTGTGGAGTGGAATCGACCTCGCGCTCCGGCCGATCGCGGCTCGCCCGCGTCAGCGGCTGCGGGTGGCGCGAGGCGGCGTGCTGGCGTTCTTCATCGGGATCCTCGGGGGAGCGGTCGGAGTGATCCTCGGCACGCTGCGCATGCCGGCGCTCATCCGCTCCGTGGGCATGGACGTGCGTCGAGCCGCCGGCACGAACCTCGTGGTGGGCTTCCTGCTCGGCGTTGCGGCGTTCCTCGTCCACGCAGGCGAGACCGGGATCCAGTGGGACGTGCTGGCCGCGGGCCTCGCGGGAGCGATCCCCGGCGGCTGGTTCGGCGCGCAGGCTACGGGCCGCTTCTCGGAGAACACGCTGCGACTTGCACTCGGTGTCGTGCTCGTCGTGGTCGGCGTGGTGTTCGGCGTGCAGGCGGCGGTCTGAACCAAGTTCAAGAGCGGTGCCAGACTGAAGTCAGGCACCTGATGGAGGGATGCCCGCCGGGCATCCCCGTTTCTTCAGGCGACCGCGGGCCAGCTGTCGCTGAGCCAGTCCACGAGCTCGTCCGCCGGGCGGGGCCCGGCCACGTAGAACCCCTGGCCGAGGTCGCAGCCCCAGTCGCCGAGGACGTTCCACGCCTCGCGCGTCTCGACTCCTTCCGCCACCACCTCGAGGCCGAGCGCGTGGCCGATGTCGACCAGCCCGCGCACGAGCGCCGAGTCCCGGTCGCTGCGGCCCACCCCGTGCACGAAGCCGGCGTCGATCTTCAGCTCGTGGAGCGGCAGCATGCGGAGCGAGGCGAACGACGCGGCGCGGCCGCCGTCGTCGAGGGAGAGGCGGATGCCGAGCGCCATGAGGTCGGCGAGCACCTCCTCGTCGAGCTCGGAGCCGGCCCCCGGCCCTGCGGGCACCACCTCGAGCGTGAGCCGCCGCGGCCGGATGGTCGAGCCGCGCAGGAGCCCGCCGAGGCCGTCGACGAACTGCGGGTCGTCGAGCAGCCGATACGGGACGTTCACCGACACACCCAGCGGCGAGCCCTTGTCGGCCCAGTGCTCCGCTGCGTCGAGGGCGTCGGCCACGACGAGGAATGTGAGCTCTCGCGCGAGTGGCGTGCGCTCGACGTGCGGCACGAACTCCGACGGAGGCATGAGCGCCCGGTCGGGCAGCAGCCGCCGCACGAGCGCCTCGGCGCCCCGCGGCTCGCCGGACTGAAGGTGGATGATCGGCTGATAGAGGACGACGAGCTCGTTGCGCTCGAGCGCCGACTCGACGTCGCGCACGATGCCCGCGTCGACGCCGCGCCGCAGCATGAGCGTCTCGTCCGTCGTGTCCCGCTTGGTCGCGTACATCTGACCGTCGGCTCGCTGCAGCAGCGCGTCCCCGTTGTCGCCGTCGTCGGGGAACACGGCCCAGCCGATGCTGCCGTCGATCTCGACCGTGGAGCCGTCGACGTGGAACGGCCGGCGAAGCGCCTGCCGGAGCCTCCCGACGAGAGCGGCGGCCTGGTCGTCGTCCGCGGTCGCGAGAGAGAGCACGACGAACTCGTCGCCGCCGATGCGGGCGACGGTGTCGCTCGAGCGCACCGCGGCCTCGAAGCGCCGCGCGAGCGCGCGGAGAACGGCGTCGCCGGCGCGGTGGCCGCGCATGTCGTTGACGTCCTTGAAGTTGTCCAGGTCGACGAGGATCAGGGCGAACGGCTCGTCCGTCCGGCGACTGCGCTGGAGCGCTTGCTCGAGCCGGTCCTCGAGGAGGACGCGGTTCGGCAGCCCGGTCAGCGGATCGCGGAGCGCTTGCGAGCGGGCCCGACGCAGGCGCCAATCCAGGGCGATGCCGCAGGCGCCGGCGCACACGGCCAGGACGCTGAGCGCTCCCACGACCCGGTCCGGAGAGTCCTGCAGCGCCACCGCGGCCGCTCCAGCCATGAACACGAGCGCTGCGAGCACGAATGCCCAAGCCAGCGTCCCGCCCGTCCTTCGCCTGTCCCCACGCTTCACCCGTTGCTCTCCTGCCCCTCGACCCGCAGTCCTTTGACCGTACTCGGCGAGCGGCGATTCTTCGCCCCTCGAACGAGTGACCCCGATCCCTCGACCAAGTGATCGGGGCGATCCGCAAAGCCCCATGGATCGCGGATCTCGCGCGCCGGCGGCCTCCCGAAGGGGGATTTGGCGGTAGACCAGAGGGAGGAGGGCGGGCCGAGCCACGGAATCCGGCCGCGTGGATGTCGCGGCCGGCCTGATCGGGTTATTTGCAGGGCTTCTCGTCGGCCCGCTCGCGGATCGCGTGGCGACGAACGCGCCCGTCGGCCATCGCCTGCTGGCGCGGGCACCACGCTCGGCGAGGCTGTGGCTGGTCGTGGCGGCCACCGGCCTGCTCGGAGGCGCCTGCGGGCTCGCCTTCGGGCTCACCGCGGAGGCGCTGATCTCTGCGGTGTTCTGCTGGATTCTCGTGGTCGTGACGCGCACGGATGCCGAGCACCGGCTCATCCCAAATCGGATCGTCGTCCCCGGTACCGCTCTCATGCTCGTTTTGCGGACGCTCGACGAGCCGTCCCTCGCGTGGATAGCGGCCGCGCTCGCTGCCGGCGCCGCCCTCTTCGCGATCGCGCTCGTCTACCCGGCGGGCATGGGCATGGGCGACGTGAAGCTCGCCGCGTTTCTCGGCGCGGGCCTCGGCGCCTCGGTGGTCGTGGCGATCTTCCTGGGGTTCCTCGCCGCATTCGTCCCTGCCGCGGTGCTGCTCGTACGCTACGGGCGGGCGGCCCGTAAGGCGGCGATCCCACTCGGCCCGTTTCTCGCGCTGGGGGCCGTCATCGCGCTCTTCGCGGGCGACGCGATCCTCGACTGGTACCTCGGCTCGTAGGCGCGAGGCATGTCTCGCGCGGGCCGGGCATGCCCGGCCGCTACGTGACTGTGTTCAGCATGCGTGAAGCCACGCTCGAACGGCCCTGAACCCCCTTCGGCGGGTCAAGACACCCGTCGAACGAGCCGATTTCAGACCTATGGAACGTGCTTCTGCACGCGGCCGCGTTCCGCGGCCACTCGACGCTGCGGTCTTCGCCGCCGCCGTTCAGGCGGCCGTACACGAGGCTGCGCGCGAGGACGAGCCCGTGACCGCGATCGACTCTGCGGTCGCGTCCTTGCACGACGCGATCGACGGGCTCTTTCCGTCCGTGTTCGTGCTCGAGCACGGACATCTCTGGCTCGTCGCGCAGCGCGGGTACGCGGTCGTGCCCGACGGCATCGGCGTCGAGCAGGGGATCGTCGGCCGCGCGGTCCGGCTCGGGCGCGGCCAGCTCGTCATCGACGCCCGCGCCGACGCCGACTACCTCGAGGTGCTGCCGGGCGTCGTCTCGGAGGCGACCGTTCCGCTCCGGGTCGAACGCGTCACCGTCGGCGTCCTCAACCTCGACTCCGAGCGACCGCTGCCGGAAGGTTCGCTGAAGCTCCTCCGACCGCTCGCGACGGCGCTCGCGCCGATGACTGGCATTCTCCGCACGTCGGGCAGGCTCGACCTGCCCGCACTCGCGCGGCTCTTCGTGTACCTCGGCAGCCTGCGCGACCCGAACGAGATCGCGGCGCTCGCGTCCGCGTCGTTCGCCCGGGTGCTCCGGCTCGAGGCGACCCAGGTATGGATGTGGGACGACGTCGGCCGGCCCGTCGAGCTGGCCGCCTGGCGAGCCGAGGCTGCCGGGGCAGGCGGCCTCTCCAGCGCAGAGCTCGAGACGGCACGGAGGCTCGTCGACCCGGCCCTCGTGCATCAGCTCGTCGACGTACGCGGAGCGAGAGGGAAGCGGAGGCGCGGCGCGGTGATCTGGCTTCCGCTGCGCGCGAACGGCGAGGACATCGGTGCGCTCGTCGGCATCGGCGGGGGCGCCGTGAGCCCTGAGAACCTCGATACGGCGGCCGTGCTCGCTGCGCATACTGCCGCCTCGCTCGACGCCGCGCTTGCGCTTCGCCGCGAGCGCCAGAGCGCCGTCACCGACGCGCTCACCGGCATCCTCAACAGGCGCGGTCTCGAGGAGCTCCTCGAGCTCGAGGTCACCACTGCCCAGGAAAGACGTTTGCCGCTCAGCGTGCTCGTCCTCGACTGCGACGACTTCAAGGACATCAACGACCGGGCGGGCCACGAGTTCGGCGACGCACTCCTCAGGGAGGTCGCAGACGTGCTCACCAAGTCGCTCCCCGAGACCGCCGAGGTGGCGCGCCTCGGCGGCGACGAGTTCGTCGTCATGCTGCTGGGCGCCGGCGCCGAAGCGGCCGAGGCTCTCGGAGCGAGTATCCGCAGCGTCCTCGCCGAGGGGCTGACCGAGGCGGGCTACCCGCTCCGCCTGAGCGGTGGCATCGCGACCTACCCGTTCGACGGCGCGACCCCGACGGCCCTTCTACGCGCGGCCGACCAGGCCCTCTACTTCGCGAAGGACGCGGGGAAGGACCAGGTCGCATCGTTCCGGGACGTCGTCACGCGTGAGGAGTCCGAGCCGAAGGTGGCGGCGATGACGATGGCGAACGAGCGGCGGGCTACGCCGCGCAGGGACGGATCGGTGCTCTCGGACGCGCTCGCCGCGACGCGCGCGCTCGAAGCCGAAGAGACCGTCGAAGGCGTGCTCGGCAGGCTCTGCAAGGCTCTCGTCTTCGTCGTGGGCGCCACGGGTTGCCAGGCATCGCGCGTCGTCGGTGCATACCTCGTGGACGCGGCCGGCCACGCTCTGCGCGAGATCTCGCTCGGCAAGGAATCCGCATACCGGATCTCTGACTTTCCGCTCACCACCGAGACCCTGCGCGTCGGGGAGGCGCGGTCCGTCTCGTTCCTCGAGAAAGAGGTGGATCCGGCCGAAGCGTTCATTCTCCGCGAGCTCGGCATGAACGCTCTGCTCATGCTCCCGCTTCGCGTCCGGGGCGAGACATGGGGGCTCGTCGAGCTCTACGAGATGAGACTGCGCCGGTTCAACGAGGACGACCTGTCTCTTGCACAGTTCCTCGTCACGCAGGCCGAGCGTCGGCTGGAGGAGATCGCGCCGAGCGCGGGCAAGCGCGAGCGGCCGCCCGTCTACGAGCTTCCGTCGGACGCCGACGAGCCGGGCGCCACACGCTCGAGGTAAGCGCAGCCTCTGTCGTCCCGCGGTAGGGGCGAGCGGCCGAGCCGAGTCACGACGTACGTCTCGCCGTCGAGCTCGACGGTCGCGCCCGCGCGTAGCGCCCTCGACTCGACCTCGACCAGCCGGTACGCGGAGCCGGGAACGAACATCAGCCCGACCTCGTCGGTGCCGCCCGCGCCACGATCCGCTGCGGAGAGGTCGGCGAGTCGTCCGGACTCCTTCGCCTGGAGCTCCTCCTCGCGAGCCGCGAGCGTGCGCTCCCGGAGCTCGACGGCTTCGCGCTTCAGCTCGACTGCGCCGAGCTCGCCCCGCCGGCGTTCGAGCTCGGCCTCTTCCGCGCTCAGGCGCGCGCGGCGCTCGGAGACGTCACGGTCGAGACTCTCCAGCTCCGCCTCGCGCTCCGTGAGGTCGGTCGTGCCGAGGCGAAGCATCCGGTCGACCGACGCGCGCATGTCGCGGAGAAGCTCCTCACGACCCTCGAGGTCCTCGAGCGCGTGCTCGAAGCGCGCGGCCTGGACCTCGAGCTCGCGGCTCCGCTCGGCGAGCAGCCGCTCGAGCTTCTCCTCGGGGCTCGAGGCGTGCGCGAGGACGCGGCGTGCGACGTCTGTCTCCGCAGCCTCCTCCGGCCCGGGAACGGCTTCGGGAGCGGGCTCGGCTTCCTGCGATCGTCGGCGGAAGCGCATCGCGCGCAGTATCGCTTGCGACCCCGCTCCGATGGCGGACCAGCGGGGCGCCGGGCGGCGGGCGAGAAACCGGAAGACCGATCGTAAGCCGTCGTTTCCGACCGGCCTTCCGGCGGACGCAAATCTCCCACGGCAGGCGTGGTCGTGCAAGCGCCGCCCCGGAACGGGGGTCTTGTGGTTAACCCCGAGCTTGCCGATATCTCTCTCATGGACGCAGAAGGCGCACGTCAGCTCGCTGCCAGGCTCAAGGCGGGGGTCTGGATCGGCATGCGGGTCGAGCTCGTCGACGCAGGCGGCGAGCCCCAGCTGAGCGCCGGAGACCGCGGTGTCGTCGAGTCGATCGACGAGCACGGGCATGTGGTCGTGACGTGGGACCGCGGCTTCACGCTCGAGGTCGACCCGGAGTGCAGTCCGCTCCGGCGACTCGCCGCGTAACCCGGGAGCCGACCGCTCTGTCGTGAGTGCGAGGCAAGTGCCTCGCACGAGCCGGGCATGCCCGGCTCCTACATCGACCCGCAGGTGTAGGTGCGAGGCATGCCTCGCACGAAGCCTGCAACCTAAGGTGCGAGCGGCTCCCAGCGCGGGAGCGTGAACTTGAGGCTCGTCGGCCCGCCAGGAGCGCTCTCGACGTGGAACGTGCCCCCGAGCATGCGGACGCGCTCGGCGATCCCGACGAGCCCGAGCCGGCCGCGCTGTGCGGCCTTCGCCAGCGCCCGCTCGACCTCGAAGCCCATGCCGTCGTCGGCGATGCGCACCTCGATCGCGCTCCGGCGCGCGCGGACGCGCACGTCCACCGAGGACGCTCCGGAGTGCTCGCGTACGTTGGCGAGCGCCTCCTGGATCGCCCGGAAGACGGTGATGCGCTGAGCCGAGGACAGCGAGTCCGGGTCCCCGCGGATCTCGAGCGTCGCCGCGAGGCCGCTGCGTTCGGCGAAATTGTCCACCTCGCGATGGAGGATCTCGCCGAGCGGGCGGCTGAGGACGCTCTTCGTCTCGAGCGAGTGGGCGATCTCTCGCAGGTGGCGGTCGAGATCGACCAGCCGGGCCGTCAAGTCCTCGAACCGGCCGTAGGCGAGCTCGCGCTGCTCGGCGAGCACGAACGGATACACCTGCTGCTGCAGGAGTTTCACCTCGGCTGCGAGCGCGAGCACGTCCTGGATCGGCCCGTCGTGCAAGTCGAATCCGAGTCGCATGAGCCGCCGCTCCGAGGCGGCGACGAGCGTTCGCTCGCGCGTGCTCGAGTGCTCGAGCAGATGCTCTCGCTCGATGATCGGCGCCATCGAGGCGGCCGCCTCCGCGAGGTACGCGTCGGCGACGTCGTGGTCGACCGAGCCGCAGCGCCCGACGATCGCGGCGTACGGCTCGCCGAAGCGGCTCACCGTCGCCGAGCGGAGCTGCGAGCCTCCGAGGAGCGAGAGCCGCGAGCGACGGCGGAGGACGGCTTTCGCCTCGGCACGCACGCGCCTCGTCGGCTCCTCGGCGCTGCCGAGCACGAGGATGCACTCGATCCCCTTCGTCGTGCGGTGCCAGACCGAGGCGTCCGCAAGAACGTCCAGTCCGAGCAGGAGGTTGAGCTGGATCTCCAGCGAGAGGAGCGGCGGCAGCTCGAGCAGCCGTGCGTTTCCTGCCGTCTCGCGAAAGAGGACGAAGCGGGCGGCCGAGAGCGGGAGCGCACAGGCTTCGGCAACCGCCGCCGCCGCGCCACGGACGTCGGCGGCGTCCAGCTCGAGCGCGGCCGCGAGCTCCACGACGGCCGACGCCGCGTACCAGACGGATGCGAGATCGTCTCCGAACTCGCCGTCGCCGCATCCGTCGCGCACGCCGTGCGCGCGCGTGAGCACGGCCTCGAGCGCGGGGCGAACGTCCTCGCCACACCCGTCCACGAAGTACGCGTGCAGGCGGGCGAGCCGGTCGGCGGGCTCGACTGCGCGCGGCCGCCCGTGCTCTACCGCACGAGGGAGCGGAACGGCGAACCCGCGATCGAACTGAGCCCCAGCTTCAGCCACGACACATCTCCATCGCTCAGGCAGCTCCCGCGGATGCGGAGGCGGCGACCCGCTCGGCGAGCAGGCGCTCGATGTCGAGGAGGAGCTCCTCGGTCTCGTTCCAGCGGTCGAACACGCGCAGGCCGGTCGGGCTCCGGCCGCCTGCATCGGCGGCGATCGCGACCGGGAGGTCCGGGCGCCTCACGCGGGCCGCGTTGGCCGTCCGGAGAGCGTCCGCGACGGCCGAGCCGCCGTCGAGGACGACGACGTCGATGCCGGGCTCGACCACCGCGTCGGGAAGCTGCTCGGGCGTCGACAGCTCCTGCACCTCGAGATCGCGACCCTCGAGCAGGAACCGCGCGAGCTTGACGAAGCGCGGGTCGCGGCTCGCGACGAGAATGGAAGCGCGTGCCTCCTGCGACTCGTCCCAGGCCACGCCGCGCTCGGCCCGGAGCTCGGTCGCCGTGCGCGACGCCCACGCGACGCGGTCGCCGACCTCGAGCCCACGCCGCTCGCACTCGCCGGCTCCGAGCTCGACGACCTCGCGGGCGCCGCGGCAGGAGACGGTGCGCCAGGGCGCGACGGCCCGCTCGATGCGGATGACGACCTGGTCGGAGTCGAGGAAGACGACGTCGATCGGGAAGCGCATGAAGGCCGTATGGACGTTCCACGCGGGGCGGAGCACCATGCCTTCGCCCGCCTTCAGGCCGCGGCGTCCGAGCAGGCCGCGCATCCGGCGGTGCGCGCGGTCGGCGACGATGCAGCGCTCGCAAACGACCCGACCGTCCTCCCGCCGAAGCGTCAGCGTCGCCATCGGCCTCCTACAACACTTCGAAGATCTTGATGAAGGCCGGGACGAGCAAGACGATGAACATCGCCGGGAAGATCAGGAACGCGAGCGGGAAGAGCATCTTGATCGGGATCTTCTGGGCCTTCTCCTCGACCATCGCCTTCCGGCGCTTCCGCATCTCGAGCGCGAGGTTGCGCATCGTCGTTCCGATCGACACACCGAGGCGCTCGCCCTGTGTCAGGGAGCGCACGAAGATCCGCATGCACGAGCAGTCGGCGCGCCGGCCGAGGCTCAGGATCGCCTCGTTCACGGAGAGGCCCATCCGCTGCTCCTGAAGCGTCAGGCGCAGCTCCTGGCCGAGCGGGTCCGGGAGGCTCTCCGCCGCAACCCGCATCGACGCGAGGATGCCGAGGCCTGCCTCGATCGTCACGACGAGGAGGTCGATCATGTCCGGCATCTGCCGGTCCATCGCCTCGAAGCGCAGACGCCGCCGTCTCTTCACGTAGTACATCGGCAGGAACCAGCCGAGGGTGCCGCAGCCGGCGCCGAGGAGGATCGCGAGGATGCCCGAGCCGCCGGCGAGCGGCACGACCCAGAGCGCCACGGTCCCGAGGAAGATCGCGAGGATGACCTGATAGCCGAGGAGCTTGCGCGGCGTCGTGCCGTACATCCCCGCCTGGAGGAGCGTGAGCCGCAGCTCGGCCTCGCTGAACCGACCGGTCCGGCGCGCGGCCATGTCGCCGAGCCAGCCGGCCAGCCGGTCGAGCGGCCGGCTTCCCGGAGACTCCGACGCGCGGCTCGCGGCCTCCGCGACGTACCCGTAGGTGCCGATTTGGTCGAGCAGGCCCACGGCGCCCGTGTCCTTGCGCAGGTTCGCGACGAGGATCATGACCCCCGCACCGAGCATCAGCACTCCGACGACCGCGATGAGCTCTAGGCCCATGTCCTCACACCTCGATCTCGACGATTCGCTTGATGACGACCGAGCCCGCGATGAGCATCAGGGCCCACAGAACGAGGAAGGCCCGCCCGACGTTGGTTGCCGTCAGGGGGTCGAGCCAGTCCGGGTTGATGACCATGAGGAAGCCGACGAGGACGAGCGGGAGGCCCGTGAGCACCCAGCGGGCGAGCCGGCCCTGCGCCGTCAGCACCTGAATCAGGCGGCGGATCTCCATCCGGCCGCGCACGTTCTCAACCACGCGGTCGAGGACCTCGGCCGTGTTGCCGCCGGCCTCGCGCGAGAGCCGCGTGACGATCGCGACCTGCTCGATGTCGACGTTGTCCATGCGCTGCGACGTGACCATCAGCGCCTGGTCGATGGCAACGCCGAGCTGCTCGTCGGACAGGACCCGGCGGAACTCCGTCTGCGACGGCTCGTCCGCGCCGTCCACCATCACGTTCATCGCCCCGACGAGGCTGTGCCCCGCGCGCAACGCTCCCGCCAGCACCTCGAGGTTGTCGGGCAGCTGCTCGCCGAACGCCTTGCGCTTCGAGGTCACGCGCTGTTTGACGTAGAGCCGAAGGACGAACGGCGCTGCGAGGCCGACGAGCAACCCCCACAGCTGTTGTGTCGCAAGCGCGGCGACCAGGGAGGCGACGATTCCGGCGATCAGTGACCAGCCTGCGAGCGTCGTCGCGGAGGCCCGGAACCCGCCAAGCTCGACGTCCTTCTCGAACGACTGCCACCACTCCTGGCCGGCGACGCGCTTCTGCGCGTGGCCGGTGAGCATGGACGCGACCTCCGCCCGGCGGAGGCTCGACTCCTCCTCGGTCGGGACGGTGACGTACTGCGCCATGCGCCGCCTGATCGAGCGCGAGCGCACGTCGAAGGCAGTCAGGATGGCGAAGATGAGCAGCGCCAGCACGGACACGATCACGAACACCATGAGGAACGGCGAGAGGATCACCCGGTCGATCCAGCCCCGGTCGAACGTGCCCAGCCTGGGGTCGCGCGAACCAAGCAACGGCACGGCGAGATCAGGCGTCGTGTAGCTCGCGGTCGCAGCCGGCAGGCCCGCGACGGCAGCCCGGACGGACGCCTTCGTCTTCGGCGGTAGCAGCGACGTGTAGCGCAGCGTGTACTCGCGCGAGAGGCGCGCGCTGATCTGTGCGAAGAGAGGCTCGAGCGCCGCCGGTGATGCGCTTTCGGAGTACGTGCCACCTGTGTTCTGGGCGATGCTCTTGAGCGCGGCCGGGTCGTACTGCTTGGAGCGGAGCCCGACGGAGATGACCCTGACGTTCGCGTCGTCGAGCGCGGCGAGCGCGTCGGCGCGGCTTGCGTCCGAGCCGACGTCGGTGCCGTCCGAGAGCAGGACGATGGTCGTGCGCTGGAGCCCGGAGTCCTCGGCGAGCTCGGAGGCCCGGATCAACGCGTCGTAGATGTGCGTGCCCTCGGCGAGCGGCGGAGCCGAGCCCACTGCGGTCGCGAGCGCCCCCTGCGACTTCGTGAAGTCGACGAGGACGGTGTCGTCAGGACCGAACACGACGACGGCGACCGCGAGCTTCGGGTTGCGCTGGGCGACGAACGCTCGCGCCGCCCGCATCGCGCCCTGGATCGGCGCGCCGGCCATGCTGTTCGAGGCATCGATGAGCAGGACGGCGCCGTTGGCCGCGCCGGGTGCCTCCACCGTCAGGGCGGAGACAGGCGCCCCGTTCTCGGACACCGAGATGCTCCCCGGCGCACGGCGCTCCGGGAGCCCGAGCACGAACGTCTTGTCCGGGAATCCGGAGTCGAGCGCCTCGCGGAGGGTTGGCGCGCCACCCTGTCCGAGCGCGCCCGCCGGCGCGCCCAGTACGACGAGCGCCGCTCCGGCAATGGCGGCGACTGCCGTCAGCGTGCCAGTGGTCAGCGTACGGAGCCCCGGCCGGCTTCTCACGCTGCGGCCCTTTCATGCAGTAGCGCCGCGCCTGTCGTCGAGCATCGTGATCCGCTCGCCGAACATGCTCTGCGGAAGGTCGATGCCACGCTTGCGGAACTTCTCGTGGAAGACGGGGCGGAGCCCGGTCGGGCGCAGCGCGCCGACGATCGTCCGGTCGGGGGCGACTGACTGGATCTCGAACTCGAAGATGTCCTGCAGCTGGATCACGTCCGACTCCATGCGCAAGACCTCGACCACCTGCGTGACGCGCCGTGAGCCGTCCTCGAGCCGCTCGATATGGACCAGGAGGTCGAGTGCTGCCGAGATGTGCTGGCGGATTGCCCGCAACGGCAGGTCGAAGCCCGCCATCATCACCATCGTCTCGATCCGGTGGAGCCCATCTCGTGGCGAGTTGGCGTGCACCGTGGACAGCGAGCCGTCGTGGCCCGTGTTCATCGCCTGGAGCATGTCGAGCGCCTCGGAACCGCGAACCTCGCCGACGATGATGCGGTCGGGGCGCATGCGCAGCGAGTTGCGGAGGAGGTCGCGGATCGGCACCTGCCCCTCGCCCTCGATGTTCGGCGGTCGTGACTCGAGACGCAGGACGTGGCGCTGGGCGAGCTGAAGCTCGGCCGCGTCCTCGATCGTCACGATGCGCTCGCTGTTCGGAATCGCTGCGGACAGCGCGTTCAGCAGTGTCGTCTTGCCCGAGCCCGTGCCGCCGGAGATGAGCATGTTCAGCTGCGCCTCGATGCAGCGGGACAGGAAGTCCACCGACTCCGCCGACATCGATCCGATGTTGACCATGTCCTCGAGCGCGAGCCGGCGGCGGCTGAACTTCCTGATCGTGAGCAGTGGGCCGGAGAGCGAGAGCGGCGGGATGATCGCGTTGACGCGGCTGCCATCGGGGAGACGGGCGTCGACCATCGGCGAGGCCTCGTCGATGCGGCGGCCGATCTGGGAGACGATCTTGTTGATGATTCGGCGCAGGTGCGACTCGTCCGTGAAGCGGACGGTCGTCTCGTAGAGCTTGCCGCCGCGCTCGATCCAGACGTCGTCGGCGCCGTTGCACATGATCTCCGTGATCGACTCGTCGGCGATCAGGCGCTCGAGGGGCCCGTACCCGAGGATGTCGTCGAGGATCTCGGCGGTCAGCCGCTCGCGATCCTCGCGGGCTAGGCCGGGCTCGTCGTTCAGGTGCCGCCGGATGTCCGACGTCACCCGGTCGCGCAGCTCGCCCGGGTCGATGGCGACGTTGAAGAGCTGCGGGCCGAGCTCGCTGATGACCGCCATGTGGATGCGGTTCTTCAGCTCGGCGAAGGGCTCGTGCTCCTGGGGAGACGACCCTGGCCGGTGACTGCTCGATAGACGCTCGTGGAGTTCCATGGCCAGCTCCTAGCCTTAGCCCTTCCGTCCGAAGATCTTGCGGCGCGAGCCGCCGTTCGTCGTCTCGGTGAGGACGAGCTCGTCGGATACCGGCCCGCCGAGCAGGTCGGAGAGGCGCCTGAACGCCTCGGCCGGCTCGGACTGCGGGCGCGCGATCACGATCGGGATCCCCTCGTTGACGGTGCGCGGGATCTCGCGGTCGGACGGGATGAATACGTCGGGGGTGCGTCCGAGCACCGCCTCGACGTCCGACTGGCTGATCCCGACGCGGCTGTGCGCGCGGTTCAAGAGGAGGTAGATGTGATCGGGGTCGTACTTCATGAGCTCGAGCGTCTCGAGCCCGAGCTTCGTGTTCTTCAGCGACAGCGAGTCGAGCATCCCGACCATGACGATGTCGGTGGAGCTGTCGATCGACGTGATCACCTCGGCGGTGAAGCCCGGAGGGGTATCGACGATGACCCAGTCGAACCTCGTGCGGAGGATCGAGTACACCTCGCGCAGGAGCTCGGCCCCGACGGCGCTCGCCTGGTCGGGCCGCCGCGGCGCGATGAGCGTGCGGACGCCGGCCGAGTGCGTGGCGAGGAAGGCGTCGAGCTTGTCGTAGTCGAGCGCGCCCGGAGACTGGGCGAGGTCGTAGACGGTCTTCTCCGGCGGGAGGCCGAGGCAGAGCGCGACGTCGCCGAACTGGAGATCGAGGTCGATGAGCGCGACCCGCGATCCCCGCTGCGCGAAGGCGACCGCGAGGTTGGTCGCCGTCAGCGTCTTACCGGTGCCGCCCTTCGGGCCGAGAACACAGACGAGGTGCGAGTTGTCGGGCGAGGTCGGTGTCTCGGCGCCCTGCTTCCGCGCCAGGAGCTTCGAGAGCTCGAAGCGCACCTGGTCGCGCGTGGCGGGGAGCATGATGATGTCGTCCGCACCGGCCTCGAACGCGCGCCGCAGGAAGCCGTTCGGCGACCCGTGGCCGAGGACGACAATCGAGAGCTCCGGGTTCTGCCGTGCGACGGCGTCGAGGAGGAGCAGCGCGCGGTCGGAATAGCCGGCGCAGGCGACCAGGAGCATGTCGGCCGGCGTGTCGCGCAGCCAGTGGAGCGCCTCGTCCGCGCCGGCCACCAGGCCGACGACGTTGAAGTCCGCGTCCGCGGGGAGAGAAGCCTGGACCTGCTCGACTTCGACGCCGGGCTCGACTGCGAGGAGGGCTCTGACCTGGCCGCTCGACATTGCGCCGGGTACCTAGCTTCCCCGGGTGACCGTGTCGAGGTCTGCGCAGCTCCGAGCGCTCGGCTTCGCGCCCGCGACGGGCCGGAGCACGAACGTCATCTGCGTGTTGTCGGCCGCGAACGCGAAGGCGGCGGCGTCCTTGCTCACGACCCGCAGCACGAGGTTTCCGGTACCGCTCGGCCCCGTGGTCGTCGGGATCGCGAGGATCTTCACGTTCGGCCGGAAGAGGCAGACCTTCCCGGCCGCCGACGAGTAGACGTCGACGAAGTCGCCGGCCTGGATCTGCGAGAGGCTGCCGTGGACGTTGTCGATCGAGATCGAAAGCGCGCGCTCGGGGCCTTTCAGCTGCGAGTCGATCGACGACGTGTCCGAAGACGCGGCGAAGTGCGCGTCCGTGAGCTGGGTCCCCGGGAAGATCTCAGCGGCCGCCGCGCGTCCGGTGAGAGACGCTGGGTCGGAGATCGCACCGAGGTCGACCTCCTTCCGCGGCAGCTCCGTCGCGGTGTACATGACCTGCGACTGGATGACCGAGCCGGGCGTCCCCTCCCTGATGACCTGCTTCGCGACGAGCACCGGCGTGGGGAGGTTCGCGCCGCCGACGCGGGCCCGGTAGCGGTCGAGGTAGACGACCAGCAGGATCGCGGCGAGGGCGATCGCGCCGACGCCGAGGGCGATGGCCCAGCCCCGCGACGACATGCGGCCGGAGACTCTGGTGGTAAGGGTCGTATTCGACACGGCTTCTCTCCTCGCTAGCTCCTATTTCGGCACGACTGGTGCATGGCATGAGGCCTCATCGAGTGGGTTTCGAGCCGTTCCGGCGCGGCCAATCCTGGCGGTCGCCTCGGACGGCTCAGGGTGGCGGCCCGCAGTCACCCCAGCCTCGGTGTATCGACCCCGTCTCGGGTCTTGTTCGATCCGCATCTCAGCGTCGGCACCGAGCGTGACCGTGCACATCCTCAAAATGGGTATGAGCGTGAAGTTCGTCTGGAGGCGAACGCGAACGGCATCGCCGACGCTGCCGACGCCGGCGGCGCCCTCTACCGGGAACGAGATGCATACCGTCGGGGTTGAGCCCGATCTGACTGCGCGGCTGTTCCCGAGCATCGTCCTGGCAGCGTGATCGGGTCCCTGCACGGGCCGCCGGCGATGCACATCGATCCGTCGGCGAGCGGATACTGGGCGACGACCGCCCACCGCGCACCTTGGTTCGCGATGCGCTGCATGTCGAGCCAGTAGTTGAGCGCGAGCGCCATCTGGATGATCCCGCCGACGAGGAGGAAGATCACGGGCGAGATGAGTACGAGCTCGACCATCGCCTGGCCGCGCTCGCAGGACCGTGCTGCGCTCCCGCGCTGCACCTTGTCCTCCCCGGTTGGCCGAGCGGCGACCAGCACTGAAGAGAAGTGTGGATGCCGGTCCGGACGTGGGAGCCCTCGAAACCCCTGCTGGACCAAGAAAAACGCCGACCCGGACGAGGGGGTTCCGGGCCGGCGTTCTCTCGTACTTGCTGGCGAGCTCGCTCGGAGCCCGCTTGTCGCTAGCTGCTGATGCTGCTGCCGGTGTCGCTGAACAGGTCGCCGATGCGACCGCTCAGGAAGAGCAGCGCGACGATCAGCAGAACGGCGACGGCGGCGATGATGATCGCGTACTCCGTCATCGTCTGGCCGTCTTCGCGGTCGCGAAGGTCGTACATGGCGCTCTGCGCCCGGACCGCCGCGCGAAGCAGGATGTCGCTCATCTCCGAGGGACCTCCGTCCATCGTGCGGGACGCCCCGGCCGCAGCCCCAGCCGTAGCCATTGCGCCCCTTGGTTGACAGTGACCCGTGGGTTTCATCGGGCACTCTCAAGGTCGGGCCGGACGGCGCATTCGACAACCGGCCGATCGGTCAGTTCGCACTAGACCTTCCGGGCCGGGAATCCCCCAGAACGAGGTACGCCGGCCCGGACGAGGGGGTTCCGGGCCGGCGTACCACCCGTTTCCGGGTGGACTCTCGAGAGAGCCTTACCCGTTGAGCGGGTTCTGGACGCTGCTGCCGGTGTCGCTGAACAGGTCGCCGATGCGACCGCTCAGGAAGAGCAGCGCGACGATCAGCAGAACGGCGACGGCGGCGATGATGATCGCGTACTCCGTCATCGTCTGGCCGTCTTCGCGGTCGCGAAGGTCGTACATGGCGCTCTGCGCCCGGACCGCCGCGCGAAGCAGGATGTCGCTCATCTCCGAGGGACCTCCGTCCATCGTGCGGGACGCCCCGGCCGCAGCCATTGCGCCCCTTGGTTGACAGTGACCCGTGGGTTTCATCGGGCACTCTCAAGGTCGGGCCGGACGGCGTTTTCGGCAACCGGCCGAAGGAACGGTCCCCACTAGACCTTCGGTGACACTTCGTCCTCCGAACGGGTGACCATCATCCCCGAAGGGTGACGATGCTCGTTCCATGACCTCGGTGTCCTTTCCACCGCGCGGGGAGCCCGGGTCGGCCGCCTCACGCCATCGCGCCCTCGCGAACGCCGCGGGGTCCTTCGTCGTGGCTGTCCTTGCCTGTTACGTCGTCGTCTACCTGCTCCGCGTCGACGTCATCCCCGTCGACTTCCACGTCTACCGACAGGCGGCCGAGGAGATCGCCGCGGGAGAGAGCCCTTATCCCTGGTTCGCGTACCCGCCGCTCTCGGCGCTCGGGGCGGTCCCGTTCACCCTCCTCTCGACCGCCGCGGCGGACTTCGCCGTCAAGGCGCTGCTCATCCTCGGTGTCCTCGGCGTCCTCGCCGTCGCCGGCGTCCGTGACTGGCGCTGCTACCCGCTGGCGCTTCTGTGGCCGTCGGTGAACGCGGCCGTGCAGACGGGCAACATCACCATTCCGTTGGCCCTCTGCGCGGCGTTGCTCTGGCGGTTCCGCGACCGCTCCGTCGTCGCCGGGATCAGCCTCGGCGCGAGCGTCGCCGCGAAGTTCTTGCTCTGGCCGCTCTGGGTCTGGCTGGTTGCGGTCGGCCGACGCGCCGCGGCGGCATGGACCATCGTGGCCGGTGCGGCGATCACCCTGGCGACCTGGGCGGTCGTGGACTTCGGAGCGCTCGTCGGCTACCCGGACCGCCTCCGCCAGCTGAACGAGGACACGGCCGGAGCGGGGTACACGCTCGACACCCTCGCGCGGGATCTCGGCGCCGGGGACACGCTTGCGCGAGCCTTCATGGCCGCGGTCGCGATCGCGTTGCTCGTGGCGGTCGTCGTGACCGGGCGCCGCGGGAGCGAGCAGCGGAGCTTCGTGCTCGCCGTGGCGGCAGCGCTGGCCTGCTCGCCGATCGTGTGGCTCCACTACTTCGCGCTCCTCCTCGTCCCCGTCGCGATCGTCCGCCCACGACTCGGGCCGATCTGGTTCGTCCCGCTCGCCATGTGGGGCTTCGGTGCGGGCACGGGGAACGGGAGCACGGCGTCCGCGGCGGTCGTGCTGATCGTGGTCGCGGCGACGTTCGCGCTCGCCGTGCGTGATGCGCCCGCGCGAGACTCGAGGCGAGCGCCTACGAGGTCGCCGGCCGCAGCACGACCGTGACGCGGTCGTCGGTGTGCAGCACGCGGGCTCCGGGCTCCGCGAGGAAGTCGTCCGTGTGCGAGACGCCCTGCTCGTCCACGACGACGAGCTCGTAGCCGTCGGCGACCTCCATCCAGTCCGACCCCTGTTCCGCGTGGTAAGCGCCGAGCCGCTCGAACAGGCTCGCCTCGTAGATCTCGAAGCGGACGTCGTACGCCACGCGCCCCCGTAGCTCCGGAACCTTCCACAGCAGCCAGTCGGCGTGGCGGTCGGTCGCGAAGACGCGCATGCCGGATTCGGAGCTCGCCTGCCGCACCGGCTCGATCGCGTCGTTCGGCCAGCTCCGTTCGTACCAGGACGCATCGCGGCCGAGCGCGATCACAACGGTGGCGGCGACAAGCGTGGCCGCGCCCAGCGCGAGCCCGCGGTTCAGCCCGCTTCGGATCGGTGCCGCACGACCTTCGAGGACGTCCCCGAGGGCGACGGGCAGGAGCACCATGCAGGCGAGCGCGAACCAGGGGATCCCGCGGATCGCGAGCACTGCGCCGGCGAACGTCAGGCCGAGCGTCGCGAGGTCGAAGGGCTTCAAGCGGCGGCGGCGCCAGACGACGATCGCGAGTGCGAGCGCCGCGAGCACGTAGAAGACGAGCGTGTTCCAGTCCGGGTCGCTCGGCTGCCACTCCGTGACGCGGTCCGCGAACGGCGGGTCGACGAGCAGCAAGCGGTAGTAGCGCGCCGTCTCGACGGGGCCGTAGGGGGTCGCGAGCACGGCGAGCGGAGCGGCTGCGAAGAGCAAGGCACTTCGTCCGAGCGAACGCCCCCGGCTCGAGAGAAGCTCGAGCGCCGCGTAGAGCATCGTCAACAGTGCGCCGAGCGCGACGCTCCCGTGGAGGTTCGCCCAGACGACGAGCAGCGGGATCGCGAGGTACACCCTGCGCGACGGGCGCCTCGTCTCGCTCACGAGCAGCCACACGAGGGCGACGAAGAGCGGGAGCACGAACACCTGCGCGCGGATGGTCCAGGCGAAGGGAGCGGCGAGGATCACCGGGAAGAAGACGAGCACGATCGCGCGCGGCCCGGCGCCGAGCGAGCGGGCGCCGACGGCGGCGAGCACGAAGGCGGTGAGCACGAACACGGCGCTGACGATCGCGAGGACGGCATGCCCGCCGAGCTCGTAGGCGCCGTAGGCGAGGAGCTGCGCACCCCACTGCTGGTCGATCCACTCGCGGCCGGCGCCGATCACGGTCAGCTGGTCACGCGACGGAAGCCCGTTCTCGACGAGCTCGCGTCCCGCAGTGAGCGTCAGGAAGCTGTCGTTGACGAGCAGCTGAGGCGGAAAGACGGCGAGGAAGACGATCGCGAACCCCGCGAGGAGGATGAGGAGGACGGGCTCCTCCTCCGCGACCCGCACGACCTTCTTCATGCGCTATTCGTCGGCGTAGATCGGGCTTTCCACAAGCCCGTGCTGGTACGCGAGCCTCGTCGCTTCCGTGCGGTTCTTCACGCCGAGCTTGCGGTAGATGTTCGTCAGGTGGAACTTCACCGTCTGCGGTGCGACCCAGAACTCCTTCGCGATCTGGTCGTTCGAGAGCCCTCGGGCGAGGGCGCCGAGGATGGTCACCTCACGGTCGGTGAGGCCGAGCGCCTTTGCGCCCGAGGGCTCTCCGTTCTCGAGGCCGATCGCGGTGTGGAGATTCCCCTCTAGCGCCTGGCGCAGGGTCGCGGGCAGGTCGTCGGGGTCAACCGACTTGATGACGTAGGCGGAGGCCCCTCGCCGGAGGGCCGCCTCGATGAGGTCGTTGCTCGTCGAGGCGGAGAGCATCACGACCTTGATCTCCGGATGCCGGCGGCGGATCTCGTCGAGGCACGCGAGCCCGTCCATGTTCGGCATCCGCACGTCGAGCAGGACGAGATCCGGCTTCTCGCGGGCGACGAGGGGGAGCACCTGCATCCCGGACTGCGTCTCGCCGACGATCTCGAAGTTGCCGTCGGCCTCGAGGGCCCGGCGGATTCCGTCGAGCACGAGCCGATGGTCGTCGGCGATGACCACGCGCACGCGCCCCAGTCTGGCAGAGGGTCGCGACAGCACTCCTCGTGTGCGCTTGCCGGCCCCTCGCACGAGGGATTGCCCTCCCTCCGATGGGTCATAGAGTGAGTCCGGGAAGGGGAGGCGCTGTCGCTCTGGCGTGAGGGGGAGGGCAACGGGATCTTTCCCATTCGGCTCCGGCGCGGGCGGTACCCTGCCAGGCCGGGACTGCGGCGAGGTGGAGATGACGGCGGCAAACGAGGGCAGGAACGCGCGTCGCGACGCGTTGCGTCGCGTGTCGTTGCTCGCCCTCGCGCTGCTGCTCGTCGCGCTCGCTGCGGGCCTTCCGGGCAGAGCGTCGGCGGATGCTCCGAGGGCGTCCCGGGTCGACGTCGCCGGGTCGGGACCGCTCAGGTGGAAGCAGGTGGTCGTCCGCTCGCATCCGAGCCCGACGGCCTCGCGGGTCGCGGTGCTCAATCAGTTCCGCCCGGACTACCGGCCGCAGTACGTGCTCGCGCTTGGGGTGCGCGTCGACGCGGAGGGCCGGCCGAGCTGGTACCGGGTGACCGTGCCCGGCCGTCCGAACGGCCGCAAGGGGTGGGTGCGTGCAGCCGCGCTCGACCTCCGGCCGGTGGAGAAGCGGCTGATCGTCTATCGCAGTGCCCGGAGGTTCGAGTTCTGGGACGGGGACCGCCTCGTCCGCGCGGGCAAGGTCGCGGTGGGCAAGCCCGGGGCGGAGACCCCGCTCGGCCTGTTCCACGTGACCTGGAAGTTCAGCCCCAGAATCGATCCCGCGTGGGCGATCCTCGGTGCATACGCGTTCGAGACGAGCGCGTACTCGAAGCTGACCGACTGGCCCGGTGGGGGCATCGTGGGCGTCCACGGCACGCCGTGGCCGTCGCTCCTGGGCCGGGCCGTCTCGCACGGCTGCGTCCGCATGTCGAACGCGAACGTCGAGTTTCTCCGCGCGCGCGTGCCGCTCGGCACGCCCGTAAAGATCGTCCGCTAGCGCGAGGCTGCGACGAACGCGTACGGGGCCGGCCGACGGGCCGCGCCGTCCGCGAGGACGCGAGCGTGGCCGTTCGCCGGTGCGGCGGCGAGCTGGCGCAGCCGGTAGTTCGCGTCGCGGAACTCGTGACCGGGCCTGAAGGGGAGCCAGGAGCCGCCCCGGCCGTGCGACACCGAGACGCGCTCGAAGCGGTAGGCGAAGCCGTTGCAGGCCGCCTCGCCGGCGTTCCAGCTCTCCGCCGTCGCGATCGGCGCCCAGCGCTTCGACGAGCCGGGGAGATGGATGGCGCTGGTCACGGGCTCGCCGTTCACCCAGATCCGCCACCGCTCGGGCCGGCGCGACATCTCGAGGACCGCGATCCGCCTGCTCGCCCCGACCGGGACGTCTTCCTCGATGAGGATGAACTGCGGCTCGCGGCCGGAACGCACGACCTCCGCGTAGACGAACGTCCCCATTCCGGGCATCGAGGCCAGCCCGGCCTGGATCCAGAGGTTCTCGCCCTGCGCGCCCTGGCCCGGCCCGCCGAGGCCGATCCAGCCGGCGACGTGTCCCGCGGCGACCTGCGGAGCGCGCACCGCCGCGATCGTCGCGCGGACGCCGTGCCCGCGATGCGTCGCCTGGTGGCCGGCGTACGTATAGCCGCCGTTCCCGGCGGCGTCGGTGAGACAGGCCCGGCTGCCGGCAGTCGCCGCCTGCGAGGCCCCGACGAGCGCCGCGACGACGAGTGCCCCCGCGGCCAGCACGACCGGCGCGAGGAGGCTCTCCGCTTCACCCTCCCGTCGTCGGCTCCCCCTTCGGAGGGAGCCATCCCCCGGAGTGGCGATCAAGCCATGCGAGAGGCGGAACCCGGCTTGCTCCCTACAATGCGGCCGATGGCGAGGATCGAGGACCGCGAGGCGTCCGGCTCGACCAGTGACACACTGAGCGCGCGAACGGGCGTTCGCGGCCGCACCGGAGCGTCACGACGAGCTCTTCTCGACGATCTCCGGAATCGAGTCCGAGCCTCTGTACGCGCCGGACAACGTCGATCTCGACTATCAGCGCGATCTCGGCTACCCGGGCGAGTTCCCGTTCACCCGGGGCGTGTACCCGTCGATGTACCGCGGCCGGCTCTGGACGATGCGTCAGTTCGCCGGGTTCGGCACGGCGGAGGAGACGAATGCGCGCTTCCGCTACCTCCTCGACCACGGTCAGACGGGGCTCTCGACCGCGTTCGACATGCCGACGCTCATGGGCTACGACTCGGATCACCCTCGCTCGCTCGGGGAAGTCGGGCGGGAGGGCGTCGCCGTCGATTCGCTCGCCGACGCCGAGACGCTCTTCGCCGGCATCCCGCTCGGCGACGTCTCCACCTCGATGACGATCAACTCGCCGGCGGCGATCCTGCTCGCCTACTACGTCTGCGTCGGGGAGCAGCAGGGCGTCCCGCGCGACCGTCTGCGCGGCACCGCGCAGACGGACATCCTCAAGGAGTACATCGCGCAGAAGGAGTGGATCTACCCACCCGAGCCGTCGATGCGGCTCGTCGTGGACATGGTCGAGTTCTGCGCGCGGGAGATGCCGCTGTTCCACCCGATCTCGATCTCCGGGTACCACATCCGCGAGGCGGGCTCGACGGCAGCCCAGGAGCTCGCATTTACCCTCGCCGACGGCTTCGCCTATGTCGAGGCGGCGATCGAGCGCGGGCTCGACGTGGACGACTTCGCTCCGCGGCTCTCCTTCTTCTTCAACGCCCATCTCGACTTCTTCGAGGAGATCGCGAAGTACCGCGCCGCGCGTCGTATCTGGGCGCGGGAGATGCGCGACCGCTTCGGCGCGCGGAGCGAGCGCTCGCTCCTCATGCGCTTCCACACGCAGACCGCCGGGGTCTCGCTGACCGCGCAGCAGCCCGAGGTGAACATCGTGCGCACGGCGCTCGAGGCGCTGGCGGCCGTGCTCGGGGGGACGCAGAGCCTGCACACGAACTCGTTCGACGAGGCGCTCGCGCTCCCGACCGAGGACGCGGTGCGGCTCGCGCTGCGCACGCAGCAGGTGATCGCGCACGAGTCCGGGGTCGTGAACACGATCGACCCGCTCGGTGGCTCGTACTACCTCGAGGAGCTGACCTCGACGCTCGAGACGCAGGCCTACGAGTACTTCGACCGGATCGCCGAGCTCGGCGGCGTCATCCCGGCGATCAAGGAGAACTTCTTCCAGCGCGAGATCGCGGAGGCGTCGTTCCGCTACCAGGCCGAGGTCGAGGCAGGGCAGCGCGTGATCGTCGGCGTGAACCGGTACGTCCACGACGACGGCTCGTCGATCCCGATCCTCAAGATCGACGAGGCGCTCGAGCAGAAGCAGATCGAGCGGCTGGCCGGCGTGCGGGCGCGCCGCGACTCGAGCGCGGTCGAAGCTCGGCTCGCCGCGCTGAAGCAGGCGGCCGCGACGGACGGCGTGAACCTGATGCCGCTCATCGTCGACGGCGCTCGCGACTACGTGACGCTCGGCGAGATGTGCGACGCGCTTCGCGAGGTGTGGGGTGTCTGGCGCGAGACGCCGGTCTTCTAGACGTCGAGCACGAGGCCGTCGTGCGCGAGCTCGTAGCCCTCGGGCGCCGGAAGCTCGTGCGGACGGTGTGTGACGAGTAGGCGCCGTGCCCCGGACCGCTCGAAGTGGTCGACAGCCTCGTCGAGCGAAAGATGGCCGCGCGGCTCGCCGTCGAGGTCGCCGCGGAGGAGCGTCGCCTCGCAGACGAAGAGGTCGGCGTTGCGGGCGGCCTCCACAAGCTCGTCGCACGGAGCCGAGTCGCCCGAATACGTGAGCGAGCGCGTCGAGTTCTCGACGCGGAAGGCATACGTCTCGAGCGTGTAGTGGGGCACGCGTACCGGCGTCACGGTGAGTGCGCCGGTCGAGAACGGCTCTCCTGGCGTGTACTCCGAGAGCCGGAACGCGCGCTCGAACATGTCTGGGAAGCCGATGCGCTCGCCGAGCCCGGCGAGGAACTCGCCGCCCCCCGGCTGGACCCAGAGCTCGGGCCGTGGAACCGGCCCGTTCGACGAGAGATAGAAGCTTCCCCACACCCAGGGGACGAGGTCGCCCCAGTGGTCGAGATGCCAGTGCGTGATCGCGATGGCGTCGATGCTCGGCCAGCTCTCGGTCTCGCGCAGCCGTCCGAGGACACCAGGTCCACAGTCGAGCAGGAGCTTCTCCGGCCCCTCGACCAGGTACCCCGAATGAGCTCCTCCGGGGTTCGGCCAAGCCGGCGAGGAGCCGATGACGGTGAGCCGCACGGCGGTATTCTGCCGACGTGCCGGGCAAGAGTATTCGGGTGGTGATCGCGAAGCCTGGTCTCGACGGCCACGACCGCGGAGCGAAGATCATCGCGAGAGCACTTCGCGACGCCGGGATGGAGGTCATTTACACGGGCCTCCACCAGACGCCCGAGCAGATCGTCGAGACCGCGATCCAGGAGGACGCGGATGCCGTCGGCGTCTCCATCCTCTCCGGCGCCCACATGACGCTCGTGCCGCGGATCATCGACGGCCTGCGTGAATCTGGCGCCGACGACGTGCTCGTGGTCGTGGGCGGGACGATCCCCCAGGACGACGCCGAGGAGCTGAAGCAGCGCGGCGTCGCCGCGGTCTTCGGCCCCGGCGCGACGACCGGCGACATCGTCGACTTCCTGCGCGGCGCCGTCGCCGCCTGACGCGGGCTTACGGCGCGAGCGGCGTGACGCGGCTGATCGTGAGAACGCCCGGAGCGCCCATGAGGGCGTCTTTCGTCACCTGCGCCCGTGCGGTGAAGACCATGACTCGCTTGGAGCCCTTCTGGGAGACCTTTCGCGTGGCGCCGCCGTCGCCGACACTCGGCGCGTGGACGAGGTCGAGCGGCCGCTCGTCGATGTCGAGCCACTGCCCCCCGGGATAGGCGCGGACTTCGCTCGCCGAGAGCCGAAGACCCTGGTTCCCGGACGTGAGCACGCGCCCGCGCAGCCCGAGGCTGAACGCTGCCCCCTCGCGGGCCGAGAACAGGAGTCTCGCCGCCTGCTTCAAGTGGGGGAATGGGTTCACGTCCGTTCCGCCTCCGGGATGCACCTCGAAATGGAGGTGTGGATTCCCGTTCGCGTCACCCGAGTCGCCGTTGAACGCGATCTGCTGGCCGGCGAGGACCCGCGCGCCGTCCCGAACCGCGTATGTCGTGCCCTGGACACAGCCTCCCGTGTTGTCGTTCTTCGGCCCGGCGTCGTTGTTCAGGTGGATGTAGAGGTACATCGTCCCGCTGCGGCCATAGAGATAGAGCATGCAACCGCCGAGGCCCGAGGCTGCGTACTCGACGCGTCCGGGCTCGACCGCGACAACGGGTGCACGCCACGGGTTCTCCATGTCGATGCCGGCGTGTCTCCCGTTCGCGCGCGGGTCGCCGTAGTTGTCCCAGAGGAGCGTCTTCGCGACGAGCGGGAAGACGAGGTCCGGAACCTTGCCCGCCTCGGCGCTCGGTCCGCGCGTGTCGGCTCCACCTGTCGGGACGAGGACCGCGGCGGCGGCGAGGCCGGCGACGAGCGGGAAGAAGAGCCCCCGCGAGAAGAACCTGGGTGTCGTCCGAAAGCGTCGCAGCATGGTGGTGCCCGGCTTTGGCTTCGGGTTCCCGCGAAGGGCCGGACGCTAGCAGACGGGTGTGAGCGACCTGCTCGAAAAGGAGCGGCGGGTCGCCGGCTCCGTTCTCGAGCGACCCGGATAGAGTCACGCTCGTGAAGATCGCCGTCTGCGTCAAGCAGGTCCCGGACGCGACCGTCCACAAGAAGATCGACCAGGGAACGAAGCGGCTCGACCGCTCCGGCGAGGCCGCGCTCAACCCGACGGACCTGAACGCGGTCGAGGAGGCGCTGCGGGTCAAGGAGGCCCATGGAGGGGAGGTCGTCCTCGTCTCGCTCGGGCCCGAGAAGGCGATCGAGTCGCTGCGGAAGGCGCTCGCGATGGGGGCCGACCGCGCGGTGCTCGTCTCGGACGAGAGCGCGTCGGGCTCCGACCTCCTCGGCACGAGCTACGCGCTCGCGAAGGCGCTGGAGCGCGAGCAGGCCGACCTCGTCGTCTTCGGCCAGGCCTCGAGCGATGCCGACGGGGCCGTCCTCTGGTCCGCCGTCGCCGAGCGTCTGCAGCTGCCGGTCATCTCCCAGGTCGCGTCGCTGACCTTCGAGGACGGCGCCGTCTCGGGCAAGCGCCAGACCGAGCACGGGTACGACCTCATCCGTGCTCCGCTTCCGGCGGTGGTCGCGGTCTCCGACGCGATCAACGAGCCGCGCTACCCGTCGCTCAAGGGGATCATGGGGGCCAAGACGAAGCCGCAGGAGACCGTCGATCTCGCTGCCATCGGGGTCGAGGCCGACCGGGCCGGTGAGGCCGGCGCGAAGACCACCGTGCTCGCGCTCGGGCCTCCGCCGGTGCGCGGAGACCAGGTGAAGCTCGAGGACGACGGCAGCGCTGCGGAGAAGATCCTTGCCTACCTCGACGAGAAGAGGTTGCTGTGAAGAGTCTCGTCTTTCTCGAGCACTACCACGGCGAGCTCGAGAAGGGCGGTCTCGGAGTCCTGTCGAAGGCCGCCGCGCTCGGCGAGGCAGTCGGCATCGTGCTCGGACCCGGCGCGCGCGACGCGGCGTCGAAGGCGGGCGCGTTCGGCGCTTCGGCCGTGTACGTCTGCGAAGACGACGCGCTCTCCTCGCCTCTGCCGCAGCCTCGCGTGGACGCCGTGGCCGCAGCCGTGGAGGAGACCGGAGCCGAGGCAGTTCTCTTCGGCGCATCCGTGCTCGCGAGTGACGTCGCCGGTGCGCTGGCCGCGCGGCTCGACGCCGGGCTCAACTGGGACCTGACCGACCTTTCGCTCGAGGACGGCGAGCTCGTCGGCAGGCGCCCTGCGCTCGGCGACACCGTGCTCGTCGACGTGGGCTGGAAGAGCGCGCCGCGCCTCGCGCTCGTACGCGCCGGCGCGCTCGACCCCGTGGAGAGCGGCGGATCGGCCGAGGTGCACGGACCTGAGCCCGACGTTCTCCGACTTCTCGACCCTTGCAACGCTCGTCGAGCAGACGCAAGAGGAGTCGAGCGGTCCGTCGATCGAAGATGCCGACGTGATCGTGGCGGGCGGCCGCGGGCTCGGCTCACCGGAGGCGTTCTCCCTGCTCGAGGAGCTCGCCGGCGCGCTCGGCGGCGCCGTGGGCGCCACTCGGGCAGTCGTCGACGCGGGCTGGTACCCGTATCCGACGCAGGTCGGCCAGACGGGCAAGACCGTTGCGCCGCGGCTCTACGTCGCGTGCGGGATCTCGGGCGCGATCCAGCACAAGGTCGGGATGCAGAGCTCGGGCACGATCGTCGCCATCAACAAGGACGCGAACGCGCCGATCTTCGACTTCTGCGACTTGGGCGTCGTCGGAGACCTGCACCAGATCGTCCCGAAGCTGACCGAGCTCGTGCGCGGTCGCGCATAGAGGCGCTCGTGGCGCGGCCGAGCGACTTCCCACCTGCGTTCGGCGTGACCGACGCGATCGGGGCGCCGACCGCCCCGCTCGAGGAGCGCATCGAGGTCGGAGTTCTGATCGTCGGCGGCGGTCCCGGCGGCCTCGCCTGCGCGATCCGCCTCGGGCAGCTCCTCGAGGAGCATCCGGACGTCCGCGAGCGGCTGGGCGAGGTGCCCGTCGCGGTGCTCGAGAAGGGCAAGCAGCCCGGCTCGCATCTCCTTTCCGGAGCGGTGATCGCTCCACGAGCGCTCCGCGAGCTCTTCCGCGGCCGCCTCACGATGGCCGACATCCCGACCTACGGGGAGGTGCCCGGCGAAGCCGTGTACGTGCTCAACCGCCGATCGTCGTACCGCATCCCGGCACCGCCGACGATGCGGAACCACGGGAACTACATCGTCTCCGTCTCCGAGCTCGGGCGCTTCCTCGCGGAGCAGGCGGAGGCGCTCGGCGTCGCCGTGCTGCCCGAGACCTCCGCGACGAAGCTCCTCGTACACGAGGGGCGCGTCGCCGGCGCCCGCACGGGCGACCGCGGGCGGGGGCGTAACGGCGAGGAGCTCTCGACCTTCGAGCCGGGAGCGGACGTCGTCGCCGGGCTTACGGTGCTCGCGGAGGGGACGCAGGGGCTGCTCACGAGCGCGGCGATCGAGCGCTTCGGGCTCCAGGGCGAGAACCCCCAGATCTGGGCACTCGGCGTGAAGGAGGTCTGGCGGGTGCCGAAGCCGCTCCGGCGGATCGTGCACACGATGGGCTGGCCGCTGCGGACGCTCGCCGGCTACGGGGAGTTCGGCGGCTCGTTCATCTACCCGATGGGCGAGGACCTCGTCTCGATCGGCTTTGTCGCAGGGCTGGAGGCGCGCGACGTCGAGTTCTCCGTGCACGACGTCCTCCAGGAGCTGAAGACGCACCGGCTCGTGTGGAAGATCCTCGGCGGCGGCGAGCGCGTCGCCTGGGGCGCGAAGACGATCACCGAGGGCGGCCTCTACTCGCTGCCGAGGCGGTTCAACGCACCGGGCCTGCTCCTCGTCGGCGAGGGCGCGGGGCTCGTGAACGTCCCGCGGCTGAAGGGCATCCACTACGCGATCGAATCGGGACGGCTGGCCGCCGAGGCCGCGTTCCGTTCGCTCCAGCGCGGCGAGGTGCCGAGCCGGATCGGGGCGCTCGACTCCTACGACGAGGCGCTGCGCGCGAGCGCGGGCTGGAAGGAGCTGTACGAGGTCCGGAACATGCGCCAGGCGTTCGACAAGGGCTTCTACGTGGGTGGTGCGCTGGCGAGCATGATGACGGTGACGAAGGGCCGCGTCCCCGGCCGCCGCATCCCGGCTCACCCGAACGCCGAATGGCCGCTGATCCGCAGCGGGCGGGCGAAGCGCTATCCGACTCCGGACGGGAAGTACACGTTCGACAAGCTCTCCTCGGTCTTCGCCTCGGGCAACCGGACGCGCGACGACCAGCCGAGCCACCTCAAGGTCGCGACCCGCGCGCGGCGCCCCGTCGCCGAGTCGTGGGTGTGGATGTGCCCGGCGCACGTGTACGAGGTCGGCTCGGATCTCGGCGACGGGATGGTCTCCGTCCTCGTCACGCCCTCGAACTGCGTCCAGTGCGGCGCGATCACCGCGAAGGGCGGGCGGCTCACGCCTCCCGAAGGCGGGTCCGGGCCCGAATACACGAACACGTAGAGCCGTAGGGGCGAGGCTTGCCTCGCCCTCGCCCCTCGCACCCGCGGCAATGGGATTGCCTGACGAAGCTCTTAGAGCGGTGCCAGACTGAAGTCAGGCACCTGACGGAGGCGTCTGGCTTCAGCCAGACGCCCGTTTCTGCTGCCAGGCCTCTGCCATCGCGACGCGGTCGGCGAGCGCCGGATGGGTGCCGAGGAAGAGCTGCACCCAGCCGGGTGGATCGGGATCGCCGAGGGACTGGCGCGCGAGGTTGACCATCACGCCCTCGAGCGCGTCCGGGTCGCGGGTCAGCTCGAGCGCCGTCCAGTCGGCCTCCGCTTCCATGCGGCGGGAGATCGCGTTCTCGGCAGGCGCGGCAGCCAGCTGGATGACGGCGACGACGAGCAGGGCGAGCGGGATCGCCTCCGGCGTCCCCATGCCGCCGCGGGCGCGCGTCACACGCATGAGGATCCACGCGCCGGGAATGGCGAAGATCGCGAACCAGGCGATCCCTTCGCCGAGGTGGCGCTTCGCGTGGTGCCCGAGCTCGTGGGCGAGGATGCTCTTCTGCTGCTCCTCCGTGAACGGGGGAAAGAGCAAGGTGTCCCAGAAGACGACGCGGCGCGAAGGACCGAACCCGACCGCATACGCGTTCGCGAGGTCCGTGTAGTCGCTGACCTCCTCGACGCGCAGCGAGATCTTGGGAAGCCCCAGCTCGCGTTCGTATGTCCTCGCCGCTGCGACGAGCGCGGGGTCGTCCAGCGGCTTCGTCGTCCCGAAGTCGAGGTAGGGGAAGGCGAACGAGAAGAGCGCCGCGATCCCGACGAAGACACCTGCGCCGGGCAGCCACCACCAGTCGCCGAGCCAGCGCGCGAGTCCCATCACGATCAGGAGCGCGAGGCAGAGCGAGACGAACCCCGCTGCGAGCACGACCCAGTCCTCGACGAGCCAGTCGAGGTAGCCGAGATCGGTCTGGTCGTAGCGCCGATTCCACCAGTGCGAGACGACGCGGAAGGGAATCCGCACGAGCCACGCGATCGCGATCCCGAGCATCCCGAGGAGCATCCCGGTGCCGATCGGTCCTGCTGCGGACTCCCGGATGAACGCGATCCCACGCCGCGCATACGCGGCGAGCACGGCGAAGAGCGCGATCTGCGAGAGCACCCAGACCACGTAGTGGAAGCGCTCGAAGCGCTCGGCGCGCGCGACGAAGGCGGCGCCGAAGACCTCGTCGACGTCGATCGCCGGGAGGGCCAGGTCGTCCGGCACGTCGGTCGGGTAGAGGAGGAACGCGCCGACTGCAAGGATCGCGGCGACGACGACCGCGAAGGCGATTCTCAGAGCGCGCCCCCGAGGGCGAGTGGCGCGGTTCCCTTGAAGTCGACCGGCTCCGGCGCCCTCGGCCTCTCGCGCAGCACGGGCGCCGCGTATGGGTAGCGATCCGTCAGCAGCGAGAAGTAGGCGTTCGTCTGTCCCTCGTAGCGGAGGCAGGACGCGCCGAGATTCCGCAACCCTTCAGGCATCCGTCCCGTGACGAGCGCGTACCACCAGCCGAGGAAGGCGACGATGAGGAGCACGCCCCCGAGGGCGCTCGCGACGATGAATGCCGGGATCGCAAGGAAGAGCCGGAAGAGCGTCTTCCAGCGGTTCTGTCGTTCGGGAGGCGCGATCTCGAGGTCGATCTCGTACGAGCCCGCCCGTCCCGTGAACCCGGGGAACCGCCGCCCGATCAGCTGCACGAACGCGAAGACGTGGATCGAGTAACGGATGTACGCCGCGATGAAGCGGTGCAGGCCGCCCGGCACGCGGCCTGTGAAGAGCGCCGCGAACCAGGCGACGACGACGGCGAAGAACACCGCGATGCCCCAGAGCAGCAGCCAGATGAAGTGCGGGATCGTGAGCAGGAGCCGGAAGAAGACCGTCAGCCGCGAGTGCTCGAGGCCACCCTCGACGGTCAGCCGAACCGGATGCTCCGGCAGTTCCGAGTACGGCTCCGCGAGCGCCGGGTCGGAGCTCGGGTAGCGCGGTGTCAACAGCAGCAGGTATCCGGTCGCCTGGGCGCCGTAGCCGAGCGCGTAGGCGGTCAGGTCGCGCAGCCCGCGGGGCTCGCGTCTCCGCACGAGGATCGCGAACCAGGCCAGGAACGCGACTGCCGCCGCCACTCCTCCGATCGACGCCGCGTAGAACCCGTACGCCTCCTCGCGCTGCGCCCCCGCCGAGCCGCTGGGGGAGTTGAACGAGAGGCCGCCGCCGAGCGCAGCTGCGAGGAGCAGCGCCGGAATCGCAAGCAAGAGACGGAAGAAGCCGCCCCAGCGACCCTGCTGCACCGGTGGGTCGATCTCGAGATCCACCGGGTACCCCGTCGACGCGCGAAACCATGGGTACGGGTTCGCCGCGAGGAAGATGTACGCGCCGACATGCGTCGTGTAGCGGAGGTAGCCGGCGACGAAGTCGTGGAGGCTCCTCGGAGTCTCCCGGTTGATCAGCACCGCGAGCCAGAGGACGAACGACACGGTGAAGGCCGCGATGCCCCAGAGCAAGACCCAGATGAAGAGCGGGATCGCGAGGATGAGCCGGAAGAAAACGGTGAGCCGGCTCCGTTCGAGGCTGTCGTCGGAGACGACCAGCCGGATCGGGCGCTGGGAGGGCGGCGCGGCCACTCGCGCCATTCTCTACGACGCGACGGCGAGCGTCGGCGCGTCACCCAGAGCGCACGGTCAGTGCGGGTCGCGAATACGATCGGGCCCATGGCGCTGCCGGTCGGCCGTGACGACGTCGAGCGCGCTGCGCGGGTGATCGCCGGGCGCCTGCACCGGACGCCGACGCTCACTTCGCACACGCTCGGGCCCGACGTGCTCCTCAAGGCCGAGCTGCTCCAGCGGACCGGCTCTTTCAAGCCGCGTGGTGTCCTGACGAAGCTCGCATCGCTCACGCCCGAGCAGAAGGCGCGCGGCGTCATCGGGATCTCCGCGGGCAACCACGCACAGGCGGTCGCCTGGGCGGCCGCGGAGGAGAAGCTCGACGCGCTCGTGGTGATGTGGAACGGCGCGAGCGAGGCCAAGGTCGCGGCCACGCGGGGCTACGGTGCGGCGGTCGACCAGGAGGCGTCGGATCCTGCCGGAGCGTTCCGGCGCCTGGACGTGCTCCTCGAGGAGACGGGCAGAACCCTCGTCCATCCCTTCGACGACCCGCTCACCATCGCCGGACAGGGAACGGTCGGGCTGGAGATCCTCGAGGACTACCCGGACGTCGACACCGTCGTCGTCCCGATCGGAGGCGGCGGACTGATATCGGGGATCGCAGTGGCGGCGGCCGGCAGGGCGCGCGTCATCGGTGTCGAGCCGGAGCTCTCGACAGCCATGCACTCCGCCCTCGCCGCGGGGGAGAGGGTCGAGGTCACGCCTACCTCCATCGCGGACGGGCTCAACGCGCCACACGCCGGCAGGCTCGCGCTCGAGATCGTCGCCGAGCTCGTCGAGGAAGTCGTTCTCGTCTCCGAGGCCGAGATCGAGGAGGGCTTCCGGTTCCTCTACGAGCGCGCGAAGCTCGCCTGCGAGCCGGCCGGTGCGGCGGCCGTGGGCGCGCTGCTCGCGGGGAAGGTTCAGGGGGGTGCCCAGGGGGGTCGAACGGCGTGCATCGTCTCGGGCGGGAACGTCGCCTCCGCGACCGCCAGTGCTATCCTGGCCAGCCCATGAAGGCAGGCATTCACCCCGAATACACCCTTGCGCACGTGACGTGCTCCTGCGGGAACGAGTTCTGGACTCGCTCCACGAAGCCGGAGCTCCACGTCGAGATCTGCGCCGAGTGCCACCCCTTCTACACGGGCAAGCAGAAGCTCGTGGACACCGGGGGCCGCGTCGAGCGTTTCCAGCGCAGGCTGGAAAAGGCCGGCGGCTCGCGCCGCGGCTAGCGTCGAGCTATGAAGGTGGCGTACGGCGGCCAGGCCGTGCTCGAAGGCGTGATGATGCGCAGCCCGTCGAGCTGGGCGGTCGCGATTCGCACGCCCGAGGGCGACATCGAAGAGGTCGTCAACGACATCGAGTCGCCGATGAAGCGGCGCCGGATCTGGCGGTTGCCCGTCATCCGGGGTGTCGTCGCGCTCGGCGAGTCGCTCGCGATCGGGTTCAGGGCCCTTGCGATCTCGGCCAACGTCGTCTCGCAGGAGCGGGACGAGAACGGTGAGATCAAGACCCAGATCGGCCGCGGCCAGATCATCTTCTCCTTTGCGCTGGCGATCGGGTTCGCGCTCATGCTCTTCAAGGTCGGGCCTGCGCTCCTCACGAACTGGCTGCCGATCGAGTCGACCACGCTCTTCGTCGTCGTCGAGGGCGTCATCCGGGTCGCGGTGTTCATCGGCTACATCCTGCTCATCTCGCTCTTGCCGGACCTGCGTCGCGTCTTCCAGTACCACGGGGCCGAGCACAAGACGATCAACGCGCTCGAGGCGAACGCCGAGCTGACGCCCGCCAACGTGCAGAGGTTCAGCCTGCTTCATCCTCGTTGCGGAACCGCCTTTTTGCTCTGGGTGATGGTGATCGCGATCTTCGTCTTCGCGTTCGTCGGGCGCCCGGTCTGGTACTGGCTCATCGCGAGCCGCATCCTGCTTCTGCCAGTGATCGCCGGGCTCGCGTACGAGGTGATCCGGTATGCGGGCGCACACCGCGACAACCGCTTCCTGATGGCGATGCTCGCGCCGGGACTCTGGCTCCAGCGGCTGACGACGCGCGAGCCCACGGAGGACCAGATCGAGGTCTCCATTCGCGCGCTCCAGCGCGTGCGCGAGCGCGAGGAGGCCGAGCCGGCCGACGAGCAACGGCTCGACTCGCGCGTCGAAGTGATGGCCTAAGAGCGCGTTCCCGGCCGAAGGCCGGGAACGACTCGGCTAGGTGCCTGACTTCAGTCTGGCACCGCTCTTAAGCGTCCTGGCGCCGCAGATGCCCGCCTCGAGTCGGGCATCTTCCGTGACTTGGGCGCCGTCGACCGACAGAGGTAGTGCGGTGCCAGACTGAAGTCAGGCACCTAACCGTGGGATGCCCGTCGGGCATCCCCTATCTTCTGCGAATGCCGCGGATCGTTCGAGAAGCGGACATCGTCTGGCTGGGAACCACCGCCCGCGGCGCAGGCACGGTCCGGGCCGCGAGCTCGGGCGCGTTCGAGCTTCCCGCGACGATCGCATCCCGAATCGGCGACCCTGAAGGGAAGACGAGCCCCGAGGAGCTGCTCGCCGCGGCGCACGCCCTGTGCTTCGTGACCTCGCTCGGGAGCGAGCTCGCACGTGCCGGGACACCGCCCGAGCGGCTCGAGGTGCACTGCACCATCACGATGGACGAGGTGGGCGAGCTCGGGCACCGCATCGTGTCCTCGGACATAGAGGCTCGCGGAACGGCGCCGGGCTGCGACGAGGCGGGGTTCACGCAGGCGGCGGAGGCCGCGGACGCCGGCTGTCCCTTTACTGCGCTCATCAAGGCGAGCGCGACCGTGACCGTGACCGCTCGACTCGAAGGAGGAGACGATGGCGACTGAGCGCACCGCATCGGTGACGTGGCAGGGCTCGCTCATGGAGGGCAGTGGCTCGATCGACAGCGTCGGGAGCGCGGCCTTCGGCCCGCTCGCGATCACCTGGGCCTCGCGAGCCGAGCCGGAGTCGAGTGGCCGCACGAGCCCGGAGGAGCTCATCGCCGCGGCGCACGCCTCCTGCTTCTCGATGTCGCTCTCCCACGGTCTCGCTCAGGCTGGCACTCCACCCGACAAGCTCGAGACGTCGGCGACGGTCACGTTCGTCCCGGGCACCGGCATCACGAAGATCGTCCTCCGCGTGCGCGGCGACGTGCCCGGTCTCGACGACGATGGATTCCGTGAGGCTGCCGAGACGGCGAAGGCGAACTGCCCCGTCTCCAAGGCGCTCGCAGGCGTGCCCGAGATCGTCCTCGAGACTGCTTAGGAAACGGTCTGCCCAGTATGGGCAGACCCATCCCGTCAGGTGTCAGGCTTTAGCCTGACACCGCTCCCAGCCTGGACATTGCTCTCACGGCGCGCCCGCAAAAGGACAGAAGAGCGGTGCCAGACTGAAGTCAGGCACCTGACCGTGGAGTGCCCGTCGGGCACTCCCGATCTCATTGGCCCTGGAGGTGCCCGCGCCAGCTCTTGAGGAGCCCGTGCACCGCCGCGGCGCCGACGATCGGCTCGTCCGGCGCCGGCAGCGCGGTGGGGTGGAGGATGAAAGGCCGCGTCTGGAGCCCGCCGAGGCCGCCGTGGAACGAGATGAGCTCCTCGAACGCGCACCCTTCGTCGAGATCGGGGTCGTAGAAGCTCCCGACCATGATGTCCGCGACGTGCTCGAAGCCGTCGGTCCGCGCGAGGTGCACGTGCGCGGTCGGCGAGAAGTGCGCCAGCGGGTCGTCCCCCTCGACTCGCCCGTCTTCCAGATAGCGCATTCCCGTCGCGCCGAGCACGAGCGCGCCGTGCTCGACGGAGCGCACGAGCAGCCAGCCGACGTGGGGGTGCTCGCGAAGCGCGGTCAACAGCTTCGGATGCTGCTCCTCGATCTCCTCGAACGTGAGGCGACGCTTCTCTTGCATGAGGTAAACGAGCCCGAGGTTGCCAGAGCCGAGCACGACGACATCCTGGTCCGACACGTCGTTCTTCGGCTTCTTGCGCCGTTCGGTGGTGCCGGTCGCCTCGGCCGCGGCGTGCCCGACCATCGCGCTCTGCTCGTCACCCCCGGCGAACTCCGCGACGTCACCCGAGGCGAGCGAGCGCTGGACGAGATCGACGAGCCCGTAGCCGTTCCGCTGCTTGAACGTCGCGCCCTGGGTCTGACCATGGTCGGAGAGGACGACGATTTCGTAGGGCCGTGGCGCGTAGCGGAGCGCTCGATCGATGCGTGCGAACTGCTGGTCGAGCTTGCGCAGCGCCTCGAGCGTGTCCGAGCGCTCGAGCCCGGAGTGATGTGCCACCTCGTCGTAGCTCGAGAACGTCGCGTAGATCGCCGGCCTGCCCTTCATCAGGTCGCTGAGGACTCCGAAGACGATGAGGTCGCGGACCACGACGCACATCGCCCCGCGGATGAAGGGGTAGATCCCGCCCCGGTGGCCTCGTGGCTGCACGTCTCGACGGATAGCCCGGAGCGCCGCAACCCACTCGAGGATGACCTCCCAGAAGAGGAGGACGAGGGCGCGCGTGACGTTGTGCCCGTTCGCGAAGAAGGCGCGGTAGCCGGGATTCGACGACTTCTCGGCCTCCAGGCGACTGACCGTCAGGATGACGTGGTCGGCTTCGCCGGAGAGGAGGTTCCCTCGGCTCGCGCCGCCGTCCCTCAGGAGTCCGTCCCCGGCATGGCGCCGCTCGATCTCGGCACAGTCGGGAGGAGCGGAGCAGGTCATGAGAACTCCGCGCTCCTTCTCGACCCAGCGAAACGCCGGGATGTCCTCGTTCGACCCGAGCAGGATTCCCGCCTGGCTCGCGCCGGTCTGCGAGGACAGATCCGTCTCCCATTCGAGGAACCGGTGTGTGCCGTCGGCGAGCCAGCGGGCCATCGTGGACGCGTTCCCGTCACGCATCGCTCGCTGGAGAACCGGCCTCGCGAGGCCGTCGATCTCGAGGTAGACGATCCCGGGCACGTCCGTCTCGACGCGCTCGCCCGACCTGCGTGCGATCCGCTGGATGACGCGGAGGGTGTACGCGTCGTCGTCGTTCGTGCCGGCGACCACCGATAGCGCGGTGGTGATTGCCGAGATCACGATCGCCGCCACGAGTGCGCTGACGAAGCTGTCGACCTCCACGGCGTTGTCCGTCAACGCATCGACGGCCTCCAGGACGAGGGCATTGAGCACGAGGAGGAGGAGGAACGCGCTGACGAGGGTGTATGGAAGCCGGAGCGCCGCGAGGACCGGCGCGAGCGCTGCGTTCAGTACCCCGATCAGGATCGCGGCGGGCAGCGACTCCCAGAAGCTTCCGACGTCGAAGCCCGGGAGGATCGCCGCCGCGATGTAGATGCTCGCCGCGCTGACGAGGAGGCCGAGCACGAGGCGCGAGATGCGGAGAGGCGGGTGGACGTCGGCCCGGCTTACGCGTGCGCCGTACTCCTGTTGTGCATCGGTCGTGGACATGGCCCGTAGTCTGCTACGGGCAGAGAAGCCGTGTCGCCGCACGTGGCTACGATCAGTTGGTGAGCACCATCGAGCGCCTCGTGGACGAGCTCGAACGCTCCTACGCGGAGGCGCAGGAGCGGATGTCGGATCCGGCCGTGTACAACGACCGCAAGCTCGGCGCGGATGCGGGTCGGCGGCTCAAGGAGCTCGAGGCGCCGCACCGGCTGGCGGAGGAGTGGAAACTGGCACGCACCGACCTCCAGGACGCGCGCGGAGATCCGGAGCTCGCCGGGATGGCAGCCGAGCTCGAGCAGGACATCGCCCGGCTCGAGGAGGAGCTCCGCATCGCGCTCGTCGAGAAGGATCCCGCGGACGAGAAGGACGTGATCGTCGAGATCCGCCCAGGAGTGGGGGGCGACGAGGCCGCCCTCTGGGCCGGGGACGTCTATCGCATGCTCACGCGGTACGCGGAACGGCGCGGCTACAAGACGGAGACGCTCTCGACGAGCGACAACGACGCCGGTGGATTCAAGGAGGTCGTGTTCGCGGTCAAGGGGGACGGCGCGTTCTCGGTCTTCAAGTACGAGGGTGGGACGCACCGCGTGCAGCGCGTCCCCGAGACGGAGTCGCAGGGACGCATCCACACCTCGACTGCGACGGTCGCGGTCATGCCGGAGGTCGAGGCCGTGGAGGTCTCGGTCGACGACAAGGACCTGAAGATCGACGTCATGCGCTCGACGGGGCCCGGCGGCCAGAGCGTGAACACGACCGACTCGGCCGTCCGGATCACCCACCTCCCGACGGGCATCGTCGTGACGATGCAGGACGAGCGGTCACAGCTCCAGAACCGCGAGCGTGCGATGCGGGTGCTCCGGGCGCGGCTGTACGAGGGGGAGCGTGCGCGGCAGCTCGCGGAAGTCGCGGCCAGCCGCCGGTCGCAGATCGGCGGCGGCGAGCGCGCGGAGAAGATCCGCACCTACAACTTCCCGGAGAACCGGCTCACGGATCATCGGGTCAAGCTCACCGTCCATCGCCTCGACCGCGTGCTCGAAGGCGAGCTCGACGAGTTCACGGAGGCGCTCCAGGCCGAGGAACGCAGGCTCGCGCTCGCGGAGGCGAGCGTATGACCCTCGAGGCTCGGAGCCACAGGGCGGCGTCGACCGTCGTCCAGGCTCTCGACCGCGCAGACCTTCGGCTCGCGGCTGCCTGCTGTGACACGCCGAGAGTCGACGCCGAGCTCCTGCTCGCGCACGTCCTCGAGACGAATCGGGCGGGTCTGTACGCGGAGAGCCGTCAGGCGCTGACCGCCGAGGACGAGGCCGCGCTCGATGTGTTGCTCGAGCGCCGCGAGCGCCGCGAGCCGCTCGCGTACGTCCTCGGGGAGTGGGGGTTCCGCCGCCTGTCGCTGAGCGTCGACGCGCGGGTGCTCGTGCCGAGGCCGGAGACCGAGGTCGTCGTCGAGCGTGCGCTCGCCACGATCGCAGAGCTCTCCGAGCCGCGCGTGCTCGACGTGGGCACCGGCTGCGGCGCGATCGCGCTCGCGATCGTCCAAGAGCACCCGGGCGCGCGTGTGACTGCGATCGACTCGTCCGCTGCCGCGCTCGAGGTCGCGCGCGAGAACGCCGTCCGCACGGGCCTCGCGGTCGAGCTGGCTCGCGCCGACCTGTTCGACGGCCTCCCGGCAGGGCCCTGGGATCTCGTCGTCTCGAATCCACCGTATGTCCTGCCGGACGAGATCGGCACGCTCGAGCCCGAGGTGCGGGAGTGGGAGCCGCGGGAGGCGCTCGTCGGAGTCGGCGCGACCGAGGCGGTGGCGGAGGGCGCTGTCAACGTCCTGCGCGCGGGCGGAGCGCTCGTGCTCGAGGTCGCCGCCGGAGACGCCGCGCGCGTCGCCTCCCTCCTCCTCGGTCTCGGCTACCGGGACGTGCGTGTGACGCACGATCTTGCCGGGCGCGAGCGGGTGGTCGCGTGCACTCGACCCTGACCCAGGTGGAAGCTGCCGTGGCCGCGATCAGGGAGGGCGGCCTCGCGGTGATTCCAACGGACACCGTGTACGGGCTCGTCGCGACGCCGTACCGGGAAGAGCCCGTGCGCCGGCTGTCGGAGCTGAAGGTCCGCGCACCCGACCAGCCGATCGCCATCGCTGCTTCCTCGGTGGACTGGCTGCTCGAGTGCGTGCCCGAGCTCAGAGGTCGCTCGGCCGTCGTAGCGCGGGAGCTGCTGCCGGGCCCGTTCACGCTCGTCCTCCCGAATCCGGCGCGCCGCTTCCCGTGGCTCGGCGGCAAGCGCACGGACACGATCGGCGTGCGTGTCCCGCTCCTCAACGGCCCGGGGAAGGAGATCCTCGAGCGAGCAGGGGCGGTGGCCGCGACGAGCGCGAACCTCCACGGCTCCGCGGATCCTGCGCGCGTCGACGACATCCCCGACGAGATCCGCGCGGCGGCAGCCGTGGTCGACGGTGGCGAGCTCCCCGGAATCCCGTCGACGGTCGTCGACCTGACCGGCCAGGAGCCTCTCGTGCTCCGGGAAGGCGCGGTGCCGGCCGCGGAAGCACTCGCCCGCATCGACGCCGTCCTCCGGGAGTGGTCCGGGGAGTAGCATCGGGGCCGATGGCGGTCGCGCCGCACACGTTCGAGGACCTGCGGGCCGCGACGCTCTCCGACGTCGACCCCGAGATCGCCGACCTCCTCGGCCAGGAGCTCGAGCGCGAGCGCGGCGAGATCGAGCTGATCGCATCCGAGAACTTCACGTGGCCCGCGACGCTCGAGGCGGTCGGCAGCGTCCCGACGAACAAGTACTCCGAGGGCTATCCGGGCCGCCGCTACTACGGCGGCTGCGAGATCGTCGACGAGATCGAGCAGCTCGCGATCGACCGCGCGCGGTCCCTCTTCGACGCCCAGCATGCGAACGTCCAGCCCCACGCCGGCGCGCAGACGAACATGGCCGTCTACTTCGCGTGCCTCGAGCCGGGCGACACGCTCCTCTCGCTCTCGCTCTCGCACGGCGGCCATCTCACGCACGGGCTCAAGGTCAACTTCTCGGGACGCCTCTACGCCGTCCAGCACTACGGCGTCGCCCGGGAGACGAACCTCGTCGACTACGACGACGTGCTCCGCCTCGCGAAGGAGCACCGACCGAAGCTCATCGTCTGCGGCGGCTCCGCCTATCCGCGGACGGTCGAGACGCCGCGGTTCCGTGAGATCGCGGACGAGGTCGGGGCGCTCCTGCTCTGCGACATGGCGCACTTCGCGGGGCTCGTCGCCGCCGGGCTCCACCCGAATCCCGTCGCCGACTGCGACTTCGTCACGTCGACGACGCACAAGACGCTCGCGGGGCCGCGGTCGGGGTTCATCCTCTGCCGCGAGGAGCACGCGCAGGCCGTCGACCGCGCCGTGTTCCCGGGCATGCAGGGAGGCCCGCTGAACCACGTCATCGCCGCGAAGGCGACCTGCTTCCGCATCGCTGCCTCGGAGCCGTTCAGGCAGTACCAGCAGCAGATCCGGCTGAACGCGGATGCGCTTTCGGAGACCCTCCAGGAGGGCGGGCTCGAGGTGCTGACCGGCGGCACCGACACGCACCTCCTGCTCGTCGACCTCCGCCGCTCGGAGTGGAGCGGCAAGGACGCCGAGGAGCGGCTCGCCGAGGTCGGGATCACCGTGAACCGAAACACGATCCCCTTCGACGAGCGGCCGCCGACGATTGGGTCCGGCGTGCGTCTCGGCACACCCGCGGTGACGATGCGCGGCTTCGACGAGGACGACATCCGCGAGGTCGGGAGGATCATCGTGGACGCGCTATCCGCGGACGCAGACCTCGCTGCGCTCGCCTCACGGAGCGCGGCGCTCTGCGAGCGGCATCCGCTCTATCCGGGCATGGAAGCGTTTCCGACATTCGGCAGCGCCTGAGGAGGACGCATGGATTCGGACACCTCGCTCGTCACCGCCGGCGCGGGCACCGTGACGGAGGTCACCCACCCGCTCGTGCAGCACAAGCTCGGCCTGCTCCGCGACGTCACGACGACGACGCAGATGTTCCGGCAGCTCGTGAACGAGCTCACGCTGCTGCTCACCTACGAGGCGACGAAGGACCTCGCGGACGAGGAGGTCGAGATCGAGACGCCTCTCGAGCACATGACGGCGCGGCGGATCTCGGGGAAGAAGGTCGCCGTGTGTCCCATCCTCCGGGCAGGGATCGGCATGCTCGACGCCGTGCTCTCGCTCGTCCCCGGCGCACGCGTCGGCTTCATCGGCCTCTACCGCGACGAGGGGACCCTCGAGCCGGTCGAGTACTACGTGAAGCTGCCGGAGGACCTCCCCGACCGCGACGTGATCCTCCTCGACCCGATGCTCGCGACGGGGAACTCCACTGCCGCAGCGATCGAGACCGTCAAGGGCGCCGGAGCGACGTCGGTCCGGCTCATCGCGCTGATCGCCGCGCCGGAGGGCATCGAGCGCGTGCACCGCGAGCACCCGGAAGTGCCGATCGTCGTGGCCTCGATCGACCGCGGCCTCAACGAGAAGGGCTACATCCTCCCGGGCCTCGGCGACGCAGGCGACAGGCTGTACGGCACGAAGTAGGCGGAGCGGATGTTCGACGAGCTGAAGGCGACACCCGAAGTTCTGTACGGAGCGGGCATCGCGTTCGCGATCGTCGTCCTGCTGACGCCTGCTGTCGGCGGGATGGCGCGCCTTCTCGGCGCGGTCGACCGGCCGGAATCCAGGCGTCTCAACCGGCGCCCGATCCCTCGGCTCGGCGGGCTCGCGATCTTCCTCGGGATCGTCGTCCCCGCGCTCGCGTTCCTCGACCTCTCTGGGGAGACGCGCGGTGTACTCCTCGGGGCGGCGGTCGCAACGGTCGTCGGCGCGGTCGACGACTTCCGCGGGCTCTCGCCGCCGACGAAGCTCGCGGGGCAGGTAGCGGCCGCGTCGATCCCGCCCGCGTTCGGCGTCTGGATCGACCACGTCACGTTCCCCTTCCTCGGGGTTCTCGACATTCCCGCGTGGCTCGGTGTGCCGATCTCGATCCTCTTCATCGTCGCGGTGATGAACATGGTCAACTTCCTGGACGGGCTCGACGGCCTCGCGGCAGGGGTGTGCGGGATCGCCGGCGCGACGTACGCGATCCTCGCCCTCTCGCTCGGGAAGCCCGATCCCGCCATCCTCTCTGCCATCGTCGCGGGCGCTTGCCTCGGCTTCCTCCGGCACAACTTCTTCCCGGCGAGGATCTTCATGGGCGACTCTGGCGCGATGTGCCTCGGGTTCATCCTCGCGGCCGTGTCCATCCAGGGGCTGCTGAAGACCGCCTCGACCGTCGTGCTCGTGCTGCCGCTGCTCGTCCTCGCCGTGCCGATCATCGACACGTCGTTCGTCGTCGCGAAGCGGCTCAAGTACCGGCAGCCGATCTACGGGGCGGACCGGAGCCATCTCCACCACCGCTTCCTGAACATCGGATTCTCCCAGCGGCGTGCGGCAGTGACGATGTGGCTCTGGTGCCTGAGCCTCGCGGGCGCCGCGCTCGCGACCCGCTTCGTGCCGTTCCGGGAAGGCGGCGAGTGGCACCTCTGGGAGACGCTGGCCGTGGTCGGGATCGCGCTCTTCGCCATCGCGGCCTCCGTCTACGTCGTCTACCTGCTCGAGATCGTCAAGCTCGCGAACCCGCGGATCCGCCGCCGAGAGCGCGAGCAGGCCGACTCCGAGGAGCGGCTCACGGCGTAGCGCTCCGGCCACGGCGTGCCGTCGGCTCGATGTAACGAACTCGGTTGTTTTCGGCTAACTAGACGAAAAAGCGCTGTTACAAGCGGTGGTATGCTTCCTGCGAAATGGCTGCTGACGCCGCGCCTTCGCCCCGCTCGCTCGCGTCCGCGTCGGGGCTCCTGCTCGGCACGCTGACCGCCGCGATGCTCGTGGGTGCGCTGATCGGCTGGGTGGCCGGCTCGTGGTCGATCGGCCTGCTCATCGGGGCGGTCGCCGGGATCCCGCTCGCGGTCTTCGTCGTCTACTACGTCTACACGCGGCAGGGGAGCACGTGAGCCCGGGCGCGAACAGTGGGATCTTCTCGACCCCGCGGCCGGTGCCAAGACGCCTCGGGCCGACGCTCGCCGGCGGCGCGGTCGTCCTGCTCGCGCTGCCGGTGTTCGCGATCGCTGGCTGGCCGCTCTCGGGCTGGGCGCTCGCAGCCGTCCTGTGGCTCGGCTCGCAGCTGTTCGCGCTCCTACTGGCGCGCCTGCCGAGCGACGCAGATAACCTCGCCGCCGCAGGAATGCGGGGAATCGGGACAACTTCTCGCGCGCTGCTCGTCGGCGTGCCGCTCGTCGCCGTGACGGTGTCGGACGAGCGCGTAGGCATTTCCGCAGCGATCCTGTACGCGCTCGCGTTCACGATCGAGCTCGCCGTCGGGCTGGTCTCGTATTTCAACGGGGAGGCTCGCGCATGAAGCGGATGGCGCTCATCGCACTCGGGCTCTTCCTCGCCTTCCCCTCGGTCGCCTTCGCCCAGGCGGAGGAGGAGGAGTTCGACCCGGCGCACGAGTGGGAGCTCCAGGAGTGGGTCCCGATCCACCTCGGTCCGCTCGACCTCTCGATCAACAAGGCGGTCGCCTACCTCATCCTCGCCACCGGCGTCTCGATCCTGATCGGATTCGTGCTGTCCCGCGTCAAGGTCGGCTCGGACCCGAACAAGCGCCAGGCTCTTGCCGAGGCGCTCTACGAGGTGGCGCAGGTGCAGATCGCGGAACAGGGGCTGCCGACGAAGGCCATCGGCCGCTGGTTCCCGTACTGCGCCTCGCTCCTCCTCTTCATCTGGACGATCAACATGCTGGGCTTCATCCCGTTGCCCCTTTCCGACGAGACGTTCACGATCGCAGGCGTCGAGCTACCGACGCTCGCGATCTTTGCCGCCACCTCGACGCTCTCGGTCACGCTCGCGCTCGCCCTGATGACATGGACCTTCACCCATATCGAGGGGATCCGTGCGAACGGGGTCGTCGGCTACGTGAAGAGCTGGATACCCGACGTCCCGAAGGCCCTGCTCCCGATGATCATCCCGATCGAGATCCTGAGCCAGTTCATGCGCCTGATCAGCCTGTCTGTGCGTCTCTACGCCAACATGCTCGCCGGCCACATGCTGATCCTGACCTTCATCGGCCTGATCTTCCTCACGAACTGGGCCGTGTTCCCGCTTTCCGTCCTCGCCGGCACCGCCTTCTACATCTTCGAGGTGCTGATCGTCGTCACCATCCAGGCCTACATCTTCGCCGCCCTGTCCGCCATCTACATCGGCTCGGCCATCGAGCCAGAGCACTAAGGAGGGTCTCGCACATGCTTTCCTCGTACCTCTTCCTCGCCGCTGCCGAGGACGGCGCTGATGCCGGCAAGGCGATCGCGCTCGCGCTCGGCATCGGCCTCGGCTCGCTCGGGGCCGGTGTCGGCCTCGGGAACCTCTTCGGCAGCATGATCCAGGCCGTCGCCCGGCAGCCCGAGCTGCGTGCCGAGCTCACCGGCATCCAGTGGCTCGGCTTCGCGCTCATCGAAGCCGTCGTGTTCTACGGGCTCATCGGCGGCCTGCTCGCCTTCGTGCTGATCTAGGGATGTTCCCGCTCGCACAGGAAGAAGGGGGGAGCGGCCTGATCGAGGTCGTCCCCGGCCTCATGATCTGGACGCTCATCTGCTTCGCGATCACGTTCTTCGTCCTGAGGAAGCTCTTCTGGAACCGGATCCAGCAGGCCATCGACGAGCGGCGCGAGCGCATCCGCAAGACCGTCGAGGAGGCCGACCACGCCCGCGCGGAAGCGCGCAACCTCCTCGAGCAGCACCGCGAGCTCATGGCGAACGCGAAGAGCGAGGCGGCCGACATCCTCGCGGAGGCACGGAGGGTGGGGGACGCCCAGATCGAGCGGGTGAAGCAGGAGGCTGACGCGGAGCGGCAGCGCCGCCTCGAGGAGACGAAGCGGCAGATCGAGGCCGAGACGAAGCGCTCGCTCGACCTGATCCGCACGGAGGTCGCCGACCTCACGCTCGAGGCCACCGCCCGCGTCACGGGCAAGGTGCTCGACGCGGAGGATCAGCGGAGGCTCATCGACGAGGCGATCGCCGAGCTCGACTTCTCCGCTCTGGAGAAGGAGACGACCTAGGGTGGCCGTCGCGCAGCGCATGTACGCGCGCGCCCTGTTCGAAGCCGCCGTGGAAGCAGGCCGGCTCGATCGGGTGGCCGACGACCTGGGGTCGATCGCGGGCGCGGTGGTGGAGGTGCCGGAGCTCGCCGGGTTCCTTCGGAACCCGCAGGTGGACCCGCCCTCGAAGGCCGAGGTTCTCGCGGAGATCGCCGCGGAGGCGGACGAGCTCGTCCGCAACTTCGTGCGGCTCGTGGCCGAGAAGGGTCGCGCCGGCCAGCTGGCCGAGATCCAGCGGGAGCTCGAGACGCTCGTGGCCGAGGCGCAGCGCCGTCTGACCGTCGAGCTCGAGACCGCCGTCGAGCTCTCGGACGAGGAAGCAGCGTCGATCGTGCGCACGATCGAGGAGGCCTCGGGCCGGAGCGTCGACGCGACGCGCAAGGTCGATCCGAGCCTGATCGGCGGGATCGTGCTCCAGGTCGGGTCGTTTCGCGCGGACGGGAGCGTCCGCGGCCGGCTCGAGCGCCTGCGCAGAGAACTGGCAACCCAGGCATGAGGCCAACGATGAGGGTGGCTCAGCGCCGCCCTGACGCAAGGAGTTGACGTGAAGCTACGCCCCGAAGAGATCACCTCGATCCTCAAGGACCGGATCAAGCAGTTCGACGTCGAGACCGACCTGTCGGAGGTCGGGACCGTGCTCCAGGTCGGTGACGGCATCGCACGCATCCACGGCCTGGAGAACTGCGTCGCGCTCGAGCGACTCGAGCTCGAGCACGGCGTCACGGGCATCGCCTTCAACCTCGAGGAGGACAACGTCGGCGCGGCGCTCTTCGGCCGCTGGGAGCAGGTGAAGGAGGGCGAGCCCGTCCGGCGCTCCGGCGAGGTCATGAGCGTGCCCGTCGGCGAAGCGCTGCTCGGGCGTGTCGTCGACCCGCTCGGGAATCCGCTCGACGGCCTCGGCCCGATCGAGACGACCGAGCGTCGGCCGCTCGAGTTCAAGGCACCGGGGGTCATCCAGCGGCAGCCGGTGAAGGAGCCGCTCCAGACCGGCCTCAAGGCGATCGACTCGATGATCCCGATCGGCCGCGGTCAGCGCGAGCTCATCATCGGTGACCGCTCGACCGGGAAGACTGCGATCGCGATCGACACGATCCTGAACCAGCGCGGGAGCGACGTCATCTGCGTGTACGTGGCGATCGGGCAGAAGGGCTCGACGGTGGCGCAGGTGGTCGAGCGGCTTCGCGACGCCGGCGCGATGGAGTACACGATCGTCGTCTCGGCGCCGGCGCAGGAGGCCGCGCCCATCAAGTGGATGGCTCCCTTCGCGGGCTGCGCCATGGGCGAGCACTTCCTCTACTCGGGGAAGCACTCGCTCCTCATCTACGACGACCTCTCGAAGCACGCGGATGCGTACCGGCAGCTCTCCCTCCTGCTCCGGCGGCCGCCCGGACGCGAGGCATTCCCGGGCGACGTCTTCTATCTCCACTCTCGGCTGCTCGAGCGTGCCTGCAAGCTCTCGGACGCGCTCGGTGGCGGATCGCTGACCGCGCTGCCGATCATCGAGACGCAGGCGGGGGACGTCGCCGCGTATATCCCGACGAACGTCATCTCGATCACCGACGGGCAGATCTACCTCGAGTCGGCGCTCTTCTTCTCGGGCGTTCGCCCCGCGATCAACGTCGGCGTCTCGGTCTCCCGGGTCGGCGGCAACGCGCAGAGGAGGGCAATGCGCCAGGTGGCCGGCCGACTGCGGCTCGACCTCTCGCAGTACCGCGAGCTCGAGGCGTTCGCCCAGTTCGGCTCGGAGCTCGATCAGGCGACCCAGAACACGCTCGCGCGCGGGGAGCGGATGGTCGCAACGCTGAACCAGCCGCAGTACGAGCCGTGGTCGCTGGAGGAGCAGGTCGCCGCGATCTACGCCGGGGTCAACGGGTACCTCGACAAGATCCCAGTGCCCCAGGTGCCACGCTTCCACGAGGAGCTTCGCGAGCACCTGCGGACCGACGCGTCGATCCTCGACGGCATCCGGGAGGCGGGGGAGATCTCGGAAGAGGTCGAGGAGAAGCTCAAGAAGGAGCTCGAGCACTTCCTGTCCGTCTTCAACGTCGAGGAGGAGAGGGGGCTCGCCGGCTAGTCATGGCGACCGTTCAAGACCTCAAGCGCCGGATCAAATCGGTCGGCAACACACGCAAGATCACGCGCGCGATGGAGCTCGTCGCCGCGGCGAAGCTACGGCGCGCAGAGGCGCGGATCACCGCGCTCCGACCGTACGCCGAGACGATGGCCGAGCTCATCGCCGGAGTGGGGAGGGCGGCCGCGAGCGTGCGGCTGCCCCTGCTCGAGCAGCGCGAGACGGTCGAGAATGTCGCGATCGTCCCGCTGACGGGCGACCGTGGCCTCGCCGGCGCGTTCAACGCGCAGGTCCTGCGCCGCGCGTTCGCGCTCGAGCGCTCCGTCCAGGCGGAGGGCAAGGGCGTGAAGTGGGTCGTCGCCGGCAAGAAAGGCCGCTCGACGCTGACCTTCCGACGGCGCGAGCTCGCCGGCGCCTACATCGGCTTCACCGACCAGCCCGCGTTCGAGGACGCACAGGCGGTCGCGCACCGGGTCGGCGACCTCTTCACGAGCGGCGAGGTCGACCGTGTCGTCCTCGTCTACAACACCTATGTCTCCGCGCTCACCCAGCGCGTGACCGAGCAGGACATCCTGCCGATCTCGGCCGACATCCTCGAGACGGACGAGGAGGAGCGGGCGGCCGACACGCTGCGGGGCGACTTCATCTTCGAGCCGGAGCCGGAGGAGATCCTCGAGAAGCTGCTCCCCGTCTACCTCGAGACGCAGGTCTACCGCGCGCTGCTCGAGTCCACCGCCTCCGAGCAAGGGGCACGCATGACCGCGATGCGGAACGCCTCGAAGAATGCGGGCGAGCTCATCGACTCGCTCACCCTGAGCATGAACCGCGCCCGCCAGGCCGAGATCACGCAGGAGATCCTCGAGGTCGTCGGCGGCGCCGAAGCGCTGGTCTAGCGAGAACGGGGTCGGGCCTTTGTGCCCCCATCCGTCAGGTGTCTGACTTCAGTCAGACACCGCTTTGCGCGTTCCAACCCAGGAACGGGATCAGGCTGAAGCCTGACCCGGGCTCTGACACCGTGCTCTCGCGGCCGCTGCTAACAAGATCGCGCGCACCGCGTAGAAGTACCTAGCAGGATGGCGACCCCGATCCGCGACGATCCCGCAGATAGCATCACGCCGGTGGAGCGGGCTCTCGCCGACCGCGAAGACGGAACCGATCGCTTCGAGAGCGGAAACGCGATCGCGACGCGCTTCCTCGACAACATCGAAGGGGTCGTCTACGGGAAGCGCGACGAGATCAAGCTCGTCCTGACCGCGCTCGCCTGCGGCGGCCACGTGCTCCTGGAGGACGTCCCCGGCACCGCGAAGACGGTGCTCGCGCGGGCGATCGCCGCCACCATCGAGGGCGCGACGCCGTCGCGCATCCAGTGCACGCCCGATCTCCAGCCGACCGACGTGACCGGCCTCAGCGTGTTCGATCAGAAGACGCGCGACTTCGAGTTCCGGCCCGGCCCCGTCTTCGCGAACGTCGTTCTGGTCGACGAGATCAACCGGGCAACGCCGAAGACGCAGTCTGCGCTCCTCGAGGCGATGGCCGAGTACCAGGTGACCGTGGACGGCGTGACGCGCGACCTCCCGTATCCGTTCCTCCTCATCGCGACGGAGAACCCGATCGAGTACGAGGGCACGTTTCCGCTCCCCGAGGCGCAGCTCGACCGGTTCTTCCTCCGGACGGCCCTCGGCTACCCCGGTCTCGACGACGAGCTCAAGATCCTCGAGCAGCAGCGATTCGGGCACCCGCTCGAGGACCTCCACTCGGCGGTGACGCTCGAGGACATCCACGAGCTTCGCGCCTCGGCGCAGCAGGTGTACGTCGACTCCGTCATCCACCGCTGGCTCGTCGAGCTCGTTCGCTCGACCCGCGACCACGAGGCGGTCGTCATCGGCAGCTCCGTCCGCGGGAGCCTCGCGCTCGAGCGGGCAGCCCGTGCCTGGGCGTTGCTCGACGGCAGGAGCTTCGTGATCCCCGAGGACATCGAGCGCCTCTTCGTCCCCGTCCTCATCCATCGAGTGGTCTTCACGCCCAGCTTCGTCGCCCGCGCAAGGGCCACGAGCTGGGAGGACGCGATCGCGGAGTTCCGGACCGCATGCCTGGAGATCGCCCCTCGCCCCGGCTCGGAGGAGGACCCGATCTTCGAGCACCCCCATCCGTAGAGCCTGGCTCTCGTGAGGAGCGGGCGACTCACCTTCCCCCTCGTTCCGCGGCGGCGAGTCATCGGCCTGTCCTTCGGGACGATGCGCAGCCTCCGGCGGGGCTCCGGCTCGGACGTGGCCGGCTCGCGCCCGTACTACCCCGGTGACGACATGGACTCGATCGACTGGGCAGCGTCCGCCCGGCTCTCGACGGCGCGGGGCCGCGACGAGTTCATCGTGCGAGAGCGGTTCGCGGAGGAGGCGCCCCGCGTCATCATCGTCTGCGACCGGCGCCCGCAGATGGCGCACTTCGCGTCACCGCTGCCCTGGCTCGACAAGCCGCAGGCGATGCGCAACGCCGTCGAGCTCATCCTTGCGAGCGCCGGCGCGTCCGGCGGCTACGTCGGCTACCTCGACTATGCGGACGGCGACGCGCACTGGCGCCAGCCGAAGGGCGAGCGGAAGCTCATCGAGCTGAGGGACCCACGTCTCTGGTCGTCCGAGTACGGCGGCCCGCAGGACTGGCTCGAGCGCTCCATCGCCCACCTCACGGAGCACCGCCGCGCTGTCTCGCCTGGAACGTTCGTCTTCCTGCTCTCCGACTTCATCCCCGCGCCGTCTAAAGATGTGTGGCTCGTCGCATTCGAGCACCGCTGGGATCTCGTCCCCGTCGTGATCCAGGATCCCGTCTGGGAGCAGAGCTTCCCGGACATGAGCGGGATCGTCGTTCCGCTCCGCGACCCGGACACGGGGCGCGTGAGCAACGTCCGGCTGAAGCGCCGCGAGGCGGAGGCGCGGAAAGCGGCGAACGAGGAGCGCATGCTCGAGCTCATCGACGGATTCCGCCTCCTGGACATCGACCCGATCGTGCTCTCCTCGAGCGACACGTCGGAGATCCTTGCCGCGTTCCTCATGTGGACGGAGCTCCGGCGGACGCGGCGCGTGATCGGGGCGTGAGCTGATGGCCGGCCGCAAGGTCCTGATCGCGTGCGCCGTCGTCGCGGTGGCCGTCGCGAGCGCGCTGGCGGTCGTCGCCCTGACCTGGGACCGGAACAGCACCGCGGTCGAGGGCAATGTCGCGGGCAACGACCCGATCACGGCGACGGGAAGCTTCGCTCCGCGCGCCGTCCTGTTCGGCGACACGCTCACCGCAAAAATCGACGTCGTCGTCGACAAGACGATCGTGGACCCCGACGAGGTCGAGGTCGCGGCGGCATTCGATTGGTGGAAGCCGGTGTCCGAGCCGCTCGTGTCCCGCGAGGACTCGGGCGACACCGCTTACCTGCATACGACATACGTCTTGCGCTGCCTGACTCGCCTCTGCGTGCCGGCGCGCGAGACCGAGCAGCTCGACTTCGACGCCGCGAAGGTCTCGTACGCCGCGACGGTCGGAGACGGGACGCAGCGCCTGAGCGTGGACGTCCCCTGGCCGACGCTGATCGTGCACTCCCGGATCGGCGAGGGCGGCGACGACCGCAGCGACCTTCTCGCGGCTCCCTGGCGCGCCGACCTCGTGTCGCTGCCCCTGGTCTCGTACCGCATCTCGCCGGGGCTGCTCCTCGTGCTGCTCCTTGCCGGCGGGGCTGCGCTCTTCGCGGTCGCGGGCATGCTCGTGTACCGCGCGATCCCCGACCGGAGGCCCCCGCCGGAGCCCGAGCCCGAGCCCGTTCCGGTCGCGACGCTGCTCGAGCAGGCACTCGCCTTCCTCGAGGCGCCGGCGTCCTCGAACGGAGCGCCCGAGCGCCGCCGCGCTCTCGAGCTCGTGGCGGACGAGGTGGAGAGCTGGGGCGAGACGAAGCTGGCCACGACCGCGCGGGCGCTCGCCTGGTCGGAGCACGCGCCGGAGAGCAAGACGACGAAGGCGTTCGCAGCGGACCTGCGACGCCGAATGGAGAGCCTGAACGGCAATGCTTCGTAGGCGAACGGCGATCGCGAGCCCTGACACGCGTGCGCTTCGGCGTCCGCGAATCAGGACGGGAGTGGTGCGCGCGGCGCTCGTCCTTGCCGCCTGCGGCCTGCTCGCGGCGGCGTTCTTCTCGGCCCGCGGCCTCGAGGCGCGAAGCAACGAGTTCGTGCCGGGCGGCCGGAGCGGCGTGGTCGTGATCGACGTCTCGCTGAGCATCGTGAACACCGACTACGCACGCGTGCGCGGAGTGCTCGAACGTGTGATCGCCGCCGGCAACCCGATGGGCCTCGTCGTCTTCTCGGACGCGGCCTACGAGCTCATGCCCCCGCGGACGCCCTCGACCGAGCTCCGTCCGCTGCTCCGCTTCTTCCGGCTCGACGGCGACGAGCTATCGCCGAATCCGTGGCTCCCGAGCTTCCAGGCCGGGACGCGGATCTCGAGCGCGCTCGACCTCGCGCAGCGGATGCTCCAGCGCGACAAGGTGTCGCCCGCGTCGATCCTCCTCATCAGCGACCTCGAGTCGGCGCCCTCGGACTTCACGGCTCTCGGCCAGGTGCTCTCGCGCATCAAGCGCTCGTCCACGACGATGCGCGTGGTGCCGCTGTCCGCGACGAGCGACGGCCGCACGTTCTTCGGCGGGATCCTGGGGTTCGACGCGTTCGTCGAACCGGTCGAGCCGAACGCCGGCGAGACGCGCACGATCGAGGTCTCGCTGCGTGGAGAGCTGCCGATCTTCCTGCTGATCGCGAGCGCGCTCGTCTTCTTCGCGCTCGCGGCGCACGAGCGCTTCGCCGGTAGGCTCGCGCTCCCCGTGCGAGCGGGGTGGAGGAGAACGTGAGGAAGTACTTGCCGACGATCGCGGGAGTCGCCGCGTGCCTCCTGCTCGGCACCGTTCTGTTCCTGCTCGCGCTCGACGTCACGCGGCTCCGAAGCGCGCTGCCTGCGGACGACGTCCGCTATCGCGGAGAGCCGGAAGCCCGCCTCTGGGCGCCGACCGAGGTCGTGCCGGGCGGGGTCGCGCGCACGCTGCTCGCGGTGCCGGACGACATTCGATTCCGCCGGGCGGTCCGCGGCGTCCGGCTGAGCCATCCCGAGATGCCCGGGTTCTCGGATCCCGCGTACGTCGTGCACCGCAACGAGGCGACGGCGTGGCTCACCGACATCGTCCAGCAGGACGGCGACCTCGCGCGCAGGTCCGCGGCGGCGAACCTCCTCGGCGTCCTGTCGTTCGCCGACGCGATCGCCGACTACACGAACCGCGGCAGGCTGCTCGAGGGCGCGACGGGCCGCTTCCGCCAGGCGATCACTCTCGATCCCGGTAACGACGAGGCGAAGCACAACCTCGAGCTGACGCTCGCGCGCTCGCGCGGGCTCGAGCTCTCCGAGGCCGGCGGCGGCAACGCTCCGTCCCCGGGCGGCAAGGGCGCGAAGGGCGCCGGAGCCGGCGACCCCGGCAGCGGCTACTAGCCGTGCTCGCGATGAGCATCGACTTCCTGACGCCGGCGGCGGGGGTCGTCGCGCTTCTCTGCCTCGTCCCCCTCGTGGCGTTCGTGCGGGCACGCGCGCTCGCGCGCCGGAAGCGCACCGCGGTCGGCCTCTCGCAGCCGCGCCGCCGTGCCTACCTGCTGCCGCTCGCAGCCGTGCTCGCAGCAGCCGCCGCGCTCGGCCTGGCCGCGATGCAGCCGGTCGTCTCGTTCGACGAGACGCGCCGCGTGCGGACGGATGCGGAGGCGTTCGTCGTCCTCGACACCACGCGATCGATGCTCGCGCGCACGGCGCCCGGCTCGCCCCAGCGGATCGCGCGCGCCAAGGCGATAGCCACCGCGGTCCACGCCGCGGTGCCGTCCGTGCCCGTGGGGCTTGCGTCCCTCACCGATCGCACGCTTCCCCACCTCTTCCCGAGCGCGGACGGGGAAGTGTTCAGCGCGACCCTGGAGAAGTCGATCGGGATCGAGCGTCCGCCGCCTGTGCACACCTTCCTCACCCGGGTGACGAATCTCGAAGCACTCTCGGCCGTCGCGACGCAGGGGTTCTTCTCGCCGACCGCGCGCCGCCGTGTGCTGGTCGTGGTCACGGACGGCGAGTCCCTGCCGGGATCGCGTGCGCTCCTGGCACAGCTCTTCAAGCGGCCTCCCGGGATCCAGACGGTGTTCGTGCACGTCTGGGGGCGCGACGAGCGCGTCTTTCGGGGTCGGACGCCCGAGCCGGCGTACAAGGCCGATCCGGGAGCGCGCGCATCGCTCGAGCGGCTGGCGTTCGAGGTCGGGGGCACGGTCTACGGCGAGAACGAGCTCGTGGCGGTTGCGCGTCGCGTGCCGCAGCTCCTGGGTAGCGGGCCGTCCGTCGTGCAAGGCGAGCGCCGGCGTGACATCCCCGCGGCGCCGTACCTCGCCGCGTTCGCGTTCCTCCCGGTCGCGCTCGCCCTCTGGCGCCGCGACCGCTGAAGACCAGACGGTGCCTGGCGAAGCCAGGCACTCTGTCAGGTGCCTGACTTCAGTCTGGCACCGCTCTTGACCAGCCGAGCGTGTCCGCTCGAGCCGAGCAGCCTCCCCTCAGGCCTCTCCGCCGACCTCCTCCACATACGGCGCGAGCGCTTCGGGATACCCGTTCTCGTCCATGTACGAGATCGCGCGGCTCGCGATCCACGCGACGGCGCCGGGGTCGACCTCCTGGAGCGCCTCGCGCACCGCTGCATCCCCGTGCTCGGGCCCGCCGCGGAGCCCGGCCCGCGAGCGCCGCAGGCGGCAGAGCGCCAGCGCGGCGAGGTCTGCATCGTTTGCGAACGTCTCGTACCACTGCACGCCGACCGCACGCTCGATGATGGGCACGACCTCCTCCTCGAGTCGTGCCGCATCGTCCTTCGCGACGGCAAAAGCGCCTCCTGAACGGGACTGGCCCTTGCGTGGAATCGGCACCTCTTTCCCCTCTCTAACGAAATGGCCGCCGGAACGTCACACAGTATGATCCTGCACTTTGACCATGGCGAAGACGGGGCTTCCGGCGACCCGCTGCGGTGGTTTGCCGCCGCGCGTGTCGGGAAACGGGTTGTTCGGAACCCCTGACGAGCAGTGGTCGAGTCTCAGCAGGGCCAACTCGGATGGAGGGAATACATGCGTAAACGGTCGATTTTGCTCGTGGCGGGCGCGGCAGCGCTCGTAGCGAGCCTTATCGTCGGCCCGGCCGCAACGGCGAAGACTGATGCCGCCTCGGCTGGGACAGTAGTCATCGGCCACGACCAGGAGCCGGTGACTCTCAACTTCTACATCACGGAGGGGAACTCGTACACGACCTCTCTCGCGATGTCCCCGGTGCTTGCCGGCGGCATGATCTACGACAACAAGGCCAAGCTTCAGCCGCTGCTCTTCGACGGGCAGCCGAAGCTTCTCAAGGCCAATCCGCTCACGGTCTCCTTCAAGTACAAGGCGACCGCGAAGTGGAGCGACGGTCGGCAGATCACGGGCGCCGACTTCCGGGCTACGTATGCCACGATCATGAACCCGAACTTCGACATCACCTCGCGTGAGGGTTGGGAAGACATCGCGAGCCTGAAGGCGAAGGGCAAGTCGGTCACGATCGTGTGGAAGAAGGGCAAGGCGTACGCCGCATGGGATGCGCTCATCGCGACGTCGCCGATGCCTGCCCACAAGGTCGCCGGGCAGAACTTCAACGACCTCTGGCGCAGCACGATCGACGTCGCCAGCGGACCGTTCAAGTGGGTGAGCTGGCAGAAGGGCACGCAGATGGTGCTCCAGAAGAACGCTGCCTATAACGCTGGCCCCAAGGCGAAGGTCGATCGCGTCATCTTCCGGTACATCCCGTCCACGCCTTCGCTCTTCCAGGCGCTGGCTTCGGGCGAGATCCAGGTGACGGAGCCGCAGCCGCAGCTCCAGATCGTGGACATCCGGAAGAACTCGAAGTTCAAGGTCCAGTCAGGCCCCGGCTACTTCTGGGAGCACATGGACATCCAGTTCGGGCCGAAGGGGCATCCGGCGCTGAAGCAGGCCTATGTCCGCCAGGCCATCATCACGGGCATCAACCGCAACCAGATCAAGCAGGCCCTCTATGTCTCGCCGGGCCTCGTCGCTAGCGCGAAGGACCTGCCCGTGCTCCAGAGCCACATCTTCAAGCCCTTCGAGGGCAACTACCAGCCCAACTGGAAGAAGTGGTCGTTCAGCCAGAAGAAGGTCATCTCGATGCTGAAGGGCAAGGGCTGCACCGGTGGCCCGAGTGCTCCGTCGGCGAACAACAGCGCCGTCTGGAGCTGCCCGAACGTGGGCAAGCTGTCCTTCCGCTTCACGACGACCAGTGGTAACCAGCTCCGTGCTCTGACGTTCGAGATCGCGCAGAAGCAGCTCAAGAGCGTCGGCATCGAGCTCGTCCCGCGGTTCGGCCCGGCGGGCACCGTCTTCGGACAGGTGCTCCCCTCGGGCGACTGGGACATCTTCATGTTCACCTGGTTGGGTGGCCCGACCTCGTCGGCCACCAGCTTCGGCCTCTACGGCTGCGGCGGCGACCAGAACTACATGAACTACTGCAACAAGAAGGGCTCCGCGCTGCTGCAGAAGGCGCAGTTCACGCCTGATCCCGCGGCCCGCGCGAAGCTCCTGAACGAGGCAGAGGCGAAGTACCTCTCGACCGACGTCATGTCGGTCCCGATGTACGTCCGCCCCGGCTTCCTCATCAACGCAACGAGCGTCAAGGGTCCGGTCCTGAACCCGACACAGCAGGGCTCGACCTGGAACGCGCAGGGCTGGACCGTCGGCTAGCAGGTAGCCCGCACGGTGCAGGCAAGTTCCGCACCAATCGAAGTCCCGCTCCCGCCTCTGGGCGGGGGCGGGACTTCCTTCTAAGATCCGGAGGGCTGGGAACATGCTGACCTACGTCATCCGCAGACTGCTCTACAGCATCCTCGTCCTCTTCGCGGCGAGCTTCATCATCTTCTTCTTCGTCTCGGTCTCGAACGACCCGCTCTCGTTCCTCAAGATGCAGCCGACCGCATCCGAGATCACGATCGAGAACATCAGCGAGCGCAAGCACCTCGACGAGCCGATCCCGGTTCGGTACGTGTACTGGCTCGAGGACCTGTTCACGAACCAGTTCGGCACGACGACCATCGGCGACCGGCCGATCCTCCCGGACCTGCAGCGCGTGATGGGACATACGCTGCAGCTGGTCCTCGTCGCCGAGATCCTGGCGATCCTCCTCGCCGTCGGAATCGGCGTGTACTCGGCGTTACGCCAGTACAGCGCCTTCGACTACTCGGCGACCACCTTCAGCTTCATCGGCCTCGCGACGCCGATCTTCTGGCTCGCGCTGATGCTCCAGGTGCTCTTCGTGAACATCTACTTATGGTTCGACATCCGGATCTTCTACACCGCGAACCTGAGCGGCATCGATCCCGGCACGGGGCTCCACTTCGTGCTCGACCGGGCTCAGCACCTTGGTCTGCCGGTGCTCACGCTCATGGTGGCGAGCATCGCGACCTACTCGCGCTTCATGCGGGCGTCGATGCTCGAGGTCGTCAACTCGGACTACGTGCGCACCGCCCGGGCCAAGGGCCTCAACGAGCGCAAGGTGACCATGCGGCATGCGTTCCGGAACGCCCTCATCCCGCTCGTCACGATCATCGCGCTGAACCTCGGCGCGCTCCTCTCGGGCGCGGTGGTCACCGAGACGGTGTTCGCCCTCGACGGGATGGGCCTCTACTACATCACGCAGCTCCAGCTCGGCGACCCGTATCCGGTGATGGCGTGGCTCATGGTCGTCGCGACGCTCGTCGTCGTGTTCAACCTGGTCGCGGACATCGCCTACGGCATACTCGATCCTCGGGTGCGCTATGACTGATCCGTCGCACAGGGACTCGATGCGCTCGTCGAGCCGCGGCGTCACGAACACCGACACGCGGATCGGCGCCGGCATGGGCGCGGTCTCGGCGGCGGACCCGGTCGCGGGCTCGGATGCATTCGGGCGCGCCTCCGATCTGAACCTCACCTACGAGAGCGGCCTCGAGCTCAAGGCCCGGAGCCAGTGGACGTACGCACGCATGCGCTTCTTCCGGCATCGGCTGGCCATGCTGAGCCTCTTCGTGCTCGGTTTCGTCGCGATCGTCGCGATCTTCCCGGCGGTCTTCGCTCCGGACGGCCCGAACGACCAGAGCCTCCCCGGCATCGACGATGCCGGGAACCTCACGACCGGAGAAATCGCGCTTGCGCCTTCGTGGGAGCATCCCTTCGGAACCGACCTCCTGGGGCGCGACTACCTGAGTCGCGTCATCTTCGGGCTCCAGACGTCGCTCTGGGTCGCGCTCTTCGTGGCCGTCTTGTCGACGTTCCTCGGGACGGTGGTCGGGGCGATCGCGGGGTACTACGGCGGCGTGACCGACAACCTGCTCATGCGCCTCACCGACCTCGTCCTGACGCTGCCGACGCTCGCGGTGCTTTTGGCAGCCGCCGCCTTCCTCGGGTCGGAGGGCCAGACGATCGGGCCGTTCGAGATCTCGCAGCCGATGATGATCGGCCTCATCCTCGCCTTCCTCTTCTGGACCGCTCTCGCGCGCATCGTCCGAGGAGTGTTCCTGTCGCTTCGCGAGAAGGAGTTCGTCGAGGCCGCCAAGGCCTCCGGCGGCAGCGACATGCGGATCATCGTGCGTCACATCCTCCCGAACTGCGTCGGCGCGATCGTCGTGACGATGACGCTCATCATCGCGACGGCGATCCTCGTCGAGGCGACCCTCTCGTTCCTCGGCTTCGGCATCCAGCCGCCAACCCCGGCGCTCGGGAACCTCATCAACGAGGGCAACGTCGGCGGGCTCGGGTCCTGGTGGCTCGTGACCTTCCCCGGCATCGTGATCGTGATCGTCGTGCTCGCGGTCAACTTCATCGGCGACGGCCTGCGCGACGCGCTCGACCCGACCCAGCGTGTTCGCGCCTGACGGTGTCCCTGCGTGATGGAGATTCGTGGCTGAGCCGGTTCTCTCCATCGACGACCTGACGGTCGAGTTCAAGACGGAGGACGGGGTCGTGCGTGCCGTGACCGGCGTCTCGTACGACCTCTTCGCCGGCGAGACGCTCGGCGTCGTCGGCGAGTCCGGGTCGGGGAAGAGCGTTTCGGTCATGACCATGCTCGGGCTCATCCCGATGCCGCCCGGGAAACTCGTCAGCGGCAAGGCGCTGTACAAAGGGCGCGACCTGCTCACGATGCCGAAGAAGCAACTCCGGCACATCCGCGGGGGCGAGGTCGCGATGATCTTCCAGGACCCGATGACGTCGCTGAACCCGGTGTTCACGATCGGCGACCAGATCTCCGAGGCCCTGAAGACGCACCGCAGCGGGCTCTCCGACGACGACGCCCGCAAGAAGGCGATCGCGCTTCTCGACCTCGTCGGCGTCCCATACGCGGAGCGCCGGTACGACCAGTATCCACACGAGTTCTCAGGAGGGATGCGCCAGAGGGCGATGATCGCGATGGCGATCGCGAACGAACCGAGCGTCTTGATTGCCGACGAGCCGACGACGGCGCTCGACGTCACCATCCAGGCACAGATCATCGAGGTCATGCGGGCCGCGCAGGAGGAGACGCATGCGGCGACGATTCTCATCACGCACGATCTCGGCCTCATCGCGGAGCTCGCCGACCGGGTCGTCGTCATGTACGCGGGGCGCGTCGTGGAGCTCGGTGACGTCCATACGATCTTCAACTCGCCCCGCCACCCGTACACGGTCGGCCTCATGAACAGCCTCGCTCGGGTGGATCTCGACCGCGAGTGGCTCGAGCCGATTCCCGGTCAGCCCCCCAGCATGATCAGCCCGCCTCCGGGTTGCGCTTCCACCCGCGCTGCGCGTTCTCGAGAGGCCGCGAGCGGTGCCGGACGGAGATCCCCGAACTGCGTGGCTTCGGCGAGCCCAAGACGCACGTTTCCGCGTGCCACTTCGCCGAGGAGCTCGAGGCACAGCACGTGACGGCTGCGCTCGCCCTGGAGCCGTCATGACCGATACGGAGACGAGCACCGCCACGGCCGAGCCGGCCGCGGCGACGAACGGCGACCCCGGCGAGCTCCTCCGCATCGAGGGCCTCGTCAAGCACTTCCCGATCAAGGCCGGCCTCTTCAAGCACACGGTCGGGCAGGTCCGTGCCGTCGACGGCGTCGACCTGACGGTGCGTCAGGGTGAGACGCTCGGCATCGTCGGCGAGTCCGGCTGCGGCAAGACGACGCTCGGCCGCACGATCATCAAGCTGATCGAGCCGACCGACGGGAGGATCATCTTCGAGGGTCAGGACATCACGGCCTACAAGCGCCGCGAGATGCGCCCGGTGCGGCGCGACGTGCAGATCGTGTTCCAGGATCCGTACGCGTCACTGAACCCGCGGATGACCGTCCGCGACATTGTCGGTGAGCCATTGCGCATCCACGGGATGTACAGGGGTCGGGGCGAGGGCCGGCGGCGCATCGAAGAGCTCCTGCGCACCGTCGGAATGAGCCCGGAGCACGCGAACCGGTTTCCGCACGAGTTCTCGGGAGGGCAGCGCCAGCGCATCGGTGTCGCCCGCGCGCTCGCGCTGAACCCGAAGATGATGGTGCTCGACGAGCCGGTCTCCGCGCTCGACGTGTCGATTCAGGCGCAGGTCGTGAATCTGCTCGTTCAACTTCAGAACGAGTTCGGGCTCACGTACCTCTTCATCGCCCACGACCTCTCGGTCGTTCGCCACATCTCCGATCGCGTCGCGGTCATGTATCTCGGCCGGATCGTGGAGCTCGGCACGCGCAAGGAGCTCTACGAGACGCCCATGCACCCGTACACGCAGGCGCTGCTGTCGGCCGTCCCCATCGAGTCGCCGAATCTCAGGGGCAAGCGCAAGCGCATCGTCCTCCAGGGCGACGTTCCCAGCCCGGCGAACCCGCCGTCCGGCTGTCGTTTCCGGACGCGGTGCTGGAAGGCGCAGCCGATCTGCGAGGAGGAGGATCCCGAGCTCAAGCCGCGCGGGGGTGGTGCGCATCCGGTCGCCTGTCACTTCGCCGAGGTCATGAAGCCGCTGGACGTCCTCGGTCAGACGACGGCCGGATGAGCCGACGGTTGTCATCTAACTCTCTCAGCGCCCGGTCGTCAGAAGCCACATGAGCGTGCTACATCGTTCCGCCGTCTGTGACCGGGTACGGGCGCAGATCTCGCTCGGACTCGACGGCGAGCTCTCGCAGCTCGAGTCACGGATGATCGCGTCGCACCTTGCTCGGTGCGCCGATTGCGCCTCGTTCGAAGAGGACGTACGCGTGATCACAGCCGAGCTGCGGGCGGCACCGATGGAGCAGCTCGAGCACCCCGTGGTCGTCCGCCGGCCGCGCCGCGCGATCCCGCGCGTGCAGATCGGCGTCGCCGCAGCGTTCGCGGTAGCGGTGCTCGGCGCGCTCACGCAGATCGTCACCCCGGAGCAAGACCAGGCGTTCGCGTCCCCGGAGCGCTACGCGAGCTACCAGCAGCTGTCACGCGAGGTGGATCGCATCATCGCGGACGGTCGCGCGTTCGCGAGACACCAGGGCGACGTCTTCCCGCTGTAGGGGCGAGGCTTGCCTCGCCCTGATCGACCGTAGGTCGCCCTACGAGAAGGTGCGGAGCGGGCGGCCCATGCGCGAGCCGCCGATGGAGCACGCGACGCGGGCTTCGGGCTCGAGCTGGGCGCAGCCGCTCTTCCGGAAGCGACCGTCGGTCAGCACGGAGAGCGTTCGGCCGATCCACGAGTAGCACCACGAGCGGGTGGTCGTCGGAAGGTCGCCGCACGTGCGGATGAGCCGGAGCTGCTCGAACACCTTGCCCTCGAGCGCGGGGACGTTGACGCCGCGGAGGCAGTTGTAGGTGTCAACTCCCTCGACCTCGGTGCAGACGCGCGCGTGGTCGACCGGATCGCGCTCGCGTGACACGAGCAGCGACGCTCCGCTCACGCAGCCGGCGCGCTCGAGCCCGTCGTAGTCCCCGCACTGACCGAGCAGGTCCGCGGCCGTGTACACGCGGGTCGTCGCCTTGCGCTCCCAGAAGTAGCGGTACCAGCACGGGCGCTTGTACGTGTATGCGCCGCACACTGACTCCGGCGAGTCGTCGGCGTTCTCGGGCGCGCTCGTCCCGTCTCCGCCGCCCAGTGAGATCCAGTAGTCGTGGAACGCGCCTTGCGAGCAGTCGGGCGCATTCCTCCGGCCGAGCTCGTTGCAGGCGTTCACGGCATCGCGCAGCTGGCTGTGGAACCCGCGCATGAAGGCATGCCCTGAGCCGTGGACGCAGGTGTACTCGCGGAAGCGCGTCGGAAGGCTCGAGCACGTTCGGAGCAGGCTCCGCGGCTCGACGATGAGCTCCGGCCCGAGGTACATGCTGAGGCCCATCCCGAAGCCGGCCGAGCACCCCGGGTCGTTCGAGCGAGGCACATACGTGTAGAGGTTCTCGATGGTGATGCCGTGGCGCTTCGCGTACGTGCGCCCGACCTCGTGCATCAGCGAGTGGCACGCAGCCTCCAGGAAGCCGCCCGCCTCGTGCACCTTGCGGTCGATCTCGGGTACGTCGCGTGCCGGATCGCTCGACTTCTCGACTTCGGCGAGAAGGCCGCGCACGTAGCAGCGAGCCTTCGGTACGTCCGCGAGCGATGCGCAGTTGCTGAGGAAGCCCGTTTCCTCGCCCCCGATCGGCGCGTCCGGGACGACCGGCGCGGCGCCGACGGCCGCCTGCGTGACGAGGAGCGCGCACGTGGCCGCGAGGACCACACCGACGAGGGCCGTTACACGACGCACTGGAGACTAAGACGGAGTCGTTCGCGCCCTGTTAGATCGCGCACCACCCGGTGCACGATGCGCATCAGTGGCGTTCGAGCTGCTCGACCTGGATCCCCTGCTTCTTCAGGTCGGCGAGCACCTTGTTCGTTGCGTTCCACTGCGGGAAGCTCAGGCTCGTGATGCCCCCGAGCGTCGCGGCGAACGTGGGGTCGCGGAACTGCTCGGCGGTCGATGCCAGCTCGTTCGAGAACGCGCTCAACGTCTTCACGAGCCTCGCGTTCGCAGGCTCGAAGCCCTCGGCGACACCGGCATCGTCGAGGTCGGATGCCGTCTTGCCGATCACGGCCGCCGCCTCGTCGATGCGCTCGATGAGCTCGTCGGTGGACTGCGATTTTGCGATCCGCGCGTACGCGAAATCGACGCGATCGCGCGCGTTCACCACCGTGGCCTGGTAGTCGGCGCGCGACGCCGTGGCGTCGTCTCCGAGCAGCGTGACCGCGATGCCGATCGCGAAGGCGGCGCCGATGACCGCAGCCAGCACGACGAGAATCTGTGTCGACCTCGACCCCATGACCGGGCCAGGATAGCTGCCGAAAAGCGGCTCTCCAGGCGGGGTTACGTTGGGCTTCGATAAACTCGCGCGCAGGCCGTGCGCCCCTTGCGCCGCCTCGAATCTCAGCCTCTACGACGCCCAGAAGACGCACTCGCAACCGCAATAGGAGACGCATGCCCGACGACGGAAATACCGCGACCACGAACACCGGCAGGATCATCGAGATCAAGGGCGTCGTCGTCGACGCGGTGTTCCCGGACGAGCTGCCGGGGATCTACAACGCGCTCGCGATCGACGTCCCGCAGCCGGACGGCAGCGTCGGCACTTTGATCGCCGAGGTGCAGCAGCATCTGGGCGACGACCGCGTTCGCGCCGTTGCGATGGACTCGACCGACGGCATTGCCCGCGGGGCCGTCGTCACCGACACGGAAGGGCCGATCTCCGTCCCGGTCGGCGACGCGACGCTCGGGCGCCTCTGGAACGTCACGGGCGACCCGATCGACGAGAAGGAGCCGGCAGGCGACGACGTCGAGCGTTGGCCCATCCACCGCGATCCGCCCGCTTTCCGAGACCTCTCCCCGAAGCTCGAGATCTTCGAGACCGGGCTGAAGGTCATCGACCTGATCGCGCCGTTCGTGAAGGGCGGCAAGGTCGGGTTCTTCGGCGGCGCCGGGCTTGGCAAGACGGTCCTCATCCAGGAGCTGATCCACAACGTCGCCATGCAGCACGGCGGCGTCTCCGTCTTCTGTGGCGTCGGCGAGCGCTCGCGCGAGGGCAACGACCTCCTGCGCGAGATGGAGGAGTCGGGCGTCATGGACAAGGTGGCGCTCGTCTTCGGTCAGATGAACGAGCCCCCCGGCGCGCGCCTGCGGGTGGGTCTCTCCGGTCTCACGATGGCGGAGTACTTCCGCGACCAGGGCCAGGACGTGCTGCTGTTCATCGACAACATCTTCCGCTTCGTCCAGGCGGGCTCGGAGGTCTCGGCGCTGCTCGGGCGGATGCCGAGCGCCGTCGGTTACCAGCCGACGCTCGCGACCGAGATGGGGCAGCTGCAGGAGCGCATCACCTCCACGCAGACCGGCTCCGTCACCTCGGTGCAGGCGATCTACGTCCCGGCCGACGACCTCACGGACCCTGCGCCGGCCAACACGTTCGCCCATCTCGACGCCTTCATCACGCTCTCGCGGCCGATCGTCGAGAAGGGGATCTATCCCGCAGTCGATCCGCTCGACTCGTTCTCGCGCGCGCTCCAGCCGGGCATCGTCTCCGAGGAGCACTACTCCGTGGCGACGACGCTCCAGCAGATCCTTCAGCGCTACCGCGATCTCCAGGACATCATCGCCATCCTCGGCATGGACGAGCTCACGGACGAGGACAAGCTCGTCGTCGCGCGCGCTCGCCGGATCGAGCGCTTCCTCTCGCAGCCGAACTTCGTCGCCGAGCAGTTCACTGGGACGCCCGGCAAATACGTCAAGCTCGAGGACACGATCCGCGGCTTCCAGTCGATCATCGCGGGGGAGCACGACGAGCTGCCCGAGTCGGCGTTCTACATGGTCGGAACGATCGACGACGCGGTGGAGAAGGCGAAGCAGGCCGAAGCCGTCGCCGCGTGAGGAAAGACCCATGACAGTCGCAAACACTGCGGCCGCGAAGCGGACGCCTTTAGGGTCTTTGCGCGACCAGGATCCGTGCTAGCGGATCCTGGTCTTGCGCAATAGCCATGCCAGAGGCACATCCGAACTTCGACGTCGCCCTCGTCACGCCCGACGGAGCGGCGTTCGACGGCGAGGCGCAGATGATCGTGGTCCCCGGGGTGGCGGGGGAGATCGGCGTGCTCGCGCGTCACGCACCTCTCGTCGCGACTCTGAAGGCAGGCTCCACGAGGATCCACGTGTCCGAGAACGAGGTCGTGGAGTTCGCGACCGGTCCGGGCTTCTTCAAGGTCGAGCTCGACAGGGCGCTCGCCCTCGTGGACGACGCGGTCAACGTCAAGGAGATCGACGACGAGCGCGCGCGCGAACAGCTCGAGACCGCGAAGACGGAGCTCGAGAAGGTGGAGGCCGGCGAGTCGGCGGCCGACGCCTGGCAGCTCGAGCAGCGGATCAAGCACGCGGAGAACCAGCTCTCCGTTTCCGGCCGCACGACCGGCTAGAGACAATCAGCGCGAGCGCGCGAGCGACTCTCGGGTCACGCGGAGCGGTGTGAGACCGCGCGTCAGGCGCCGTAGCTCACGCGCGGCTGCGTCAGGAACACGGTGCCAGCGACCGCGCTGGAACCAGCCGAGGTGGACGCCATAGCTCAGGAAGCGGTCGAGCTCTCTGCCGGCGGCGATTCCGGTGACGTAGCCGTTCGGGAAGCGCAGCTCGAAAGCGCGCGCGCCGAGCGGAACGTCGTTCGCCAGACGTGGTTGCGTGGCTCCCGTGTAGTAGAGCGCGGAGAACGCCTCGAGCGCTGGCGCCCTCGTGATCGGCAAGCAGCGCTTCGCACTGCACACGCGGAGGTCTCCGGGCCCGAGCTCCTTCGCGGCGGCAGCCGGTGCCAGCAGCAACGCGGCGCCCAGCAGAGGGCCTATGAGAAGGCGTATGCGCATTGCGTCATGAATACGTCCGCGGAAGTGGGATGGTTCCCGGCGGCCTCGACGCCCGGACTGCTCTCGCGGGCGAGATATATCTCGCCCCTACGACCAGGCAACGCGCTAGCCTTCCCGAATACCCCGGAGAGCTTTGAACGGCAGCTTGGCGACCGGGTTACCAAACGCCTAAAGAGCCCGAGAGCCTTCCCGGCTCCCGACCTCTCTAGGCGGGAGTCGTTTTCGTGAAGGGCGCAGATACGCAACACAGCGAACCGCTCGTACGCTCCGTAGGAGCCGGGCATGCCCGGCTCGGGCGACGCATGCGTCGCCCCTACATCCGCTCCGCAGCGCCCGGGTCGCGTCGAAAGAAGCACGTGTGGCGGCGAGCGTGAACGTCGCGACGCAGCTTCGCGAGCTCATGTCGGATCGCATCCTCGTCCTCGACGGGTCCTGGGGCGTTCTGATCCACCGCCGCGAGCTCTCGGAGGAGGAGTACCGCGGCGAGCGGTACGCCGAGCACGCCCGCGACCTCCGCGGCGACCCCGACCTCCTGAACCTGACGCGGCCCGAGCTCGTCGCCGCGATCCACGACGACTACTTCGCGGCGGGCGCGGACATCGCGACGACGAACACGTTCACCGCGACCCGCATCGGTCAGGCGGACTACGCCCTCGAGGATGCGGCGGCCGAGATGAGCCTCGAGGGTGCCCGGCTGGCGCGCCGCGCCGCGGACGCGTGGACGGCGAAGACGCCGGAGAAGCCGCGCTTCGTCGCCGGCTCGGTCGGCCCGCTCAACGTGTCGCTCTCCGTCTCCCCGAAGGTCGACGACGCCGCCTACCGCGCGGCGACGTTCGACGAGGTGCGCGAGGCGTACGCGGAGCAGATCGCGGCCCTCCGCGACGGCGGCGTCGACCTGCTCATGATCGAGACGATCTTCGACACGCTGAACGCGAAGGCGGCTCTCGTCGCGGCGAAGGAGGTCGCGCCCGAGCTTCCGCTGTGGATCTCATTCACCGCGATCGACCGCTCCGGCCGGAACCTCTCCGGGCAGACGGTCGAGGCGTTCTGGATCTCGGTCGAGCACGCCGATCCACTGATCGTCGGCGTCAACTGCTCGCTCGGCGCCACGGAGATGAGGCCGTTCATCGAGGGCCTCGCCCAGGTCGCGCCGACGTACACGTCGTGCCACCCGAACGCGGGGCTCCCGAACGAGCTCGGCCTGCACGACGAGCAGCCGGGCGACACGAGCCGCTTCCTGCGCGCGTTCGCGGAGGACGGTCTCGTGAACCTCGTCGGCGGCTGCTGCGGGACGACGCCGGAGCACACGCGCGAGATCGCCCGCGCGGTCGAGGGACTTCCGCCTCGCCGGGTACCAGCGCCCTCGCGGCTCCCGCGGTTCGCCGGGCTCGAGCCGTTCGTGATCGACCCGGACACCGGCTTCGTCGTCGTGGGCGAACGGACGAACGTGACCGGCTCCGCGAGGTTCCGGCGGCTCGTCGAGGACGACGATTTCCAGTCTGCCGTCGCCGTCGCGCTGGAGCAGGTGCGCGGCGGCGCCAACCTCCTCGACGTCAACATGGACGCGGACCTGCTCGACGCCCCGCAGGCGATGACGACGTTCCTCAACCTCGTCGCGACCGAGCCGGAGGCCGCGCGGCTCCCGTTGATGGTCGACAGCTCGCGCTTCTCGGCGCTCGAGGCCGGGCTCAAGTGCATCCAGGGCAAGGGGATCGTGAACTCCATCTCGCTGAAGGAAGGCGAGGCGAGCTTCCTCGAGCAGGCTCGGACGATCCGCCGCTACGGAGCGGGCGTCGTCGTGATGGCGTTCGACGAGCAAGGGCAGGCCGACACGGTCGACCGGAAGGTCGAGATCCTCGGCCGGGCGTACGACCTGCTCACGGAGCAGGCCGGCTTCCTGCCCGAGGACATCGTGCTCGACCCGAACGTGCTCGCCGTCGCCACCGGGATCGAGGAGCATGCTGCCTTCGCGAAGGCGTTCATCGACGCGATTCCGCTGCTGAAGCAGCGCTGTCCCGGCGCGCTCGTCTCCGGCGGCATCTCGAACCTGTCCTTCGCCTTCCGAGGGAACGACGCCGTGCGCGAGGCGATGCACGCGGCGTTCCTCTACCACGCGATCCGGGCCGGGCTCGACATGGGGATCGTCAACGCGGGTCAGCTCGCCGTGTACGAGGACATCGAGCCGACGCTGCTCGAGCGCGTCGAGGACGTTCTCTTCGACCGTGATCCCGACGCGACCGAGCGCCTGGTCGAGTACGCGGGCACGGTGACGGGCGGCGCGACGCGGCGCGAGCTCGACATCGGGTGGCGCGAGGGACCCGTGGGCGAACGGCTCTCCCATGCGCTCGTGCACGGGATCGTCGACTTCATCGAGGAGGACACCGAGGAAGCGCGCCTGGCCGCGAAGAGGCCGCTGGACGTGATCGAGGGCCCGCTCATGGACGGGATGAAGGTCGTCGGCGACCTCTTCGGCTCGGGGAAGATGTTCCTCCCGCAGGTCGTGAAGAGCGCGCGGGCGATGAAGCGCGCCGTTGGCTACCTCGAGCCGTTCATGGAGGCGGAGCAGGAGAGTCGGCCGGCGGCGGGCCGGATCGTCCTCGCAACCGTGAAGGGGGACGTGCACGACATCGGCAAGAACATCGTCGGGGTCGTCCTCGGCTGCAACGGCTACGAGGTGATCGATCTCGGAGTCATGGTCTCCGCGGACACGATCCTCGACACCGCGGTCGATCAGGGGTGCGACATCGTCGGTCTCTCCGGCCTGATCACGCCTTCGCTCGACGAAATGGTCCACGTCGCGAAGGAGATGGAGCGGCGGGGATTCGCGCTTCCGCTGCTCATCGGCGGCGCGACGACGTCGCGCCAGCACACCGCCGTCAAGATCGCGCCCGAGTACACGCAGCCGACGCTGCACGTGCTCGATGCTTCCCGCGTAATCGGCGTCCTCTCCGACCTGCTCGACGGAGATCGGCGCTTACGCCTCGATTCCGAGAACCGTGCCGAGCAAGAGCGGCTCCGGATTCTCCACGCAGAGAAGGGAAAGAAGCCGTTGCTCGCGATCGCGGCCGCGCGCGCGAACCGGACTCCGATCGAGTGGCAGGTCGAAGACCTCGCGCGGCCCAGCTTCACCGGCTCGCGAATCGTCGAGGAGGAGATCTCGACGCTTCGCAGGTACGTCGACTGGACGTTCTTCTTCCACGCCTGGGAGCTCAAGGGCAAGTTCCCGGCGATCCTCGACGATCCGACGAAAGGTGAGGTCGCCCGGGATCTGTACGAGGCCGCGAACACGCTGCTCGACGAGATCGAAGCGGAAGCGTCGTTCACCGCGCGGGGGGTATACGGGTTCTGGCCGGCCCGTGCCGAAGGCGACGACGTCGTGCTCGAGAGTGGCGTGCGGTTCCCGATGCTGCGCCAGCAGGCCGCACACGAGGACTCGCGGCCGAATCGCTCGCTCGCGGACTTCGTCGCGCCGCTCGAGACCGAGCTCGCGGACCACGTGGGAGGGTTCGCCGTCACGATCCACGGGAGCGACGAGCTCGCGCGGCGCTTCGAGTCCGAGCGCGACGACTACCGCGCGATCATGGTGCGCGCCCTCGCGGACCGGCTCGCCGAGGCGTATGCGGAGCGCCTGCACGAGGTGGCACGCCACGAGTGGTACGCGCCGAGTGAGCACCTCTCGGGAGACGAGTTGATCCGAGAGCGGTTCCGCGGCATCCGTCCGGCATTCGGGTACCCGGCCTGCCCCGATCATTCCGAGAAGGAGACGCTCGTGGCCCTCCTCGCGGCCGAGCGGATCGGGCTCGGATTGACGGAGTCGTTCGCGATGACGCCCGCTCCGAGCGTCAGCGGCCTGTACTTCGGGCACCCACAGGCGCGCTACTTCTCGGTCGGGCCCGGGGCTCCACGCACTCCGTGTAACACGGCAGCCCCAGCGATATCGTCGAGCATTGCAACCGCTTCCTGATGGGTCGTCGGCGCCAGGCGGAAGGTGATGTCCTGCATCACTTCTACGAGGATCCCCCCCAGGCCAAAAGCTACGAGCTTGCCAAAGCTGGGGTCAGTGGTGGCACCAACAATGACCTCCTGGGCAGCTGGCAGCATCTGCTGCACTTGCACGCCCAGGATACGCGCATCGGCTTTATATGCCCTGGCATTGGCGAGAATGGTGCTATAGCCCTGCTCCACCTCAGCCGCGCTGGCCAGACCGGTGAGTACACCGCCAGCGTCCGTCTTGTGCAGAATGTCGGTCGAGACAATTTTTAACACGATCGGGTAGCCAATCTCCTGTGCCAGACGTGCTGCCTCTGGCGCTGAGGCCGCCAGGCCTTCTTTGGGTACTGGGATGCCATAGGCTTCACACACCTGTTTCCCTTCTGGAGCCGTGAGCACTGTCCGCCCTTCAGTCCGTACCTGATCGAGCACTGCCTGTACCGCTGCGCGATCACCTTGCATCTTGCCACCTTTCTCACCTGTATCAGGACGTTCAAACGTGTATGTGCAGAAACGTGAAAAGTTTATAAGCGTTGGGAATATTATAGCGTACCATAGAATACCCCCGGGTCAGTGTCAAGCGAGCGTCAACACAGGGGGATGGCAGCCGCGCATGGGCAGAGGATGACCCAGTGTGACCATGCCTTTGGACTTGGTGTGTGGACTGAAGAGTGGTATTGTATGGCGGTCGTCCTAGAAGCCGACTGGAGAGCGAACCAGGGAGTCAAGCATGTCGTCTCCTGCTGAACGTCTCACTCCTACCCAGGTGCTCGCCACCGTTGCCACGCTGCTGTCGAAGACGGCTCCCGCAGCGCGTGACGCACCACCGTGCGAGTGGTGCCATGGTCCAACGATATGGACCACCGGCAACAAAACACGCTGCACCCGCTGCGGCTATGTCCCTTCGTGACATGATGGGACCTGTGCGTGACACAGCCAGTGTATTACAACTTTCCGACTCGACCCCGCAGGGAGCGCTTAGGGCCAGATCTCGTGGACGGGGATGGCCAGGTCAGGTAACAGGGGGTAGTCAAAGTGTCGCCATCGTTATAGGATACCGAACTTCTAGCCATGTCGCTCCCACAGATGCGTGCTGGCATAGCGCTCACCGAGATCGTTAAACAGGGTGACGATGTGGCCAGATCGCACCGTCTTGGCGACCGTGTAGACCCCCTGCATATAGGCGCCGGAGGACTGACCGACAAAAAAGCCGGCTCCGGCGAGGCGCCAGCACATGTCGTACGCTGACTCCACGGACACGTCGATGCGATAATCGATGACGCTTTGGTCAAGAATAGCCGGCACAATCGCATCCGGACTGCCCAGAGGCTTGAGGCCCTCCACACCCGGAAACTCTTCCGGGATGATAGCGACCACTTGAATATTGGGATTGTACTCCTTGAGGCGCTTGCCAATGCCCGTGATGGCGCCTCCTGTACCGATCCCGCCGACAAAATGCGTGAGCTTGCCGCCTGTTTGTTCCAGAATCTCCGCCGCCGTGCCGTGATAGTGGGCCTGCCAGTTACTGGGATTGCTATATTGATCGGCAAAAAAATAGCGCTCCGACTCCCGCTCGGCCAGGCGATGCACCTCACGCAGCGCCTCGTCATAGCCCTTCAGCGCATCCGTTGTGATGAGCTTGGCGCCATGCGCGACAATGCGCTTGCGCCGTTCGAGGCTGGCATTCTCCGGCACCACCAGATGCACCGGGTACTTTAACACAGCACCGAGCATGGCATAGGCGATACCGGCGTTGCCCGAGCTGGAATCCAGGATAATCTTGCCCGGACGTAAAGCCCCCGTGGCCAGCGCATCCAGGAGAATTTGCCGTACTGGCCGATCCTTCAACGACCCACCTGGATTAAAGTACTCTAACTTAGCGGAGACGGTCAGATCCGGAAACTCCTCCTCCAGTACATCGACTCGCACCAGCGGCGTATTGCCAATCGTGGCCAGGAGGGGGTATTGCTGCAAGAACTTGGCGTGTTCACGTGATGATAGCATGCTACTACTCATGCGCCCTCGCAAAGTATGTCACTCCGTGTCTGTACACTTGAGAGCGGTCGCCCACAGCGTGCGGCGGCTGTCTATGGAGGTGCCTCAAAGATTACGCAGAGAGTATAGAAGTATCAAAGGCCCTTTGCCAGCCTCCGGAACCACAGGCTAGAGGGCAATCGCATCAACTTGTTTCAGCAATGATAACGGCATGTTGCGTTGGCCCTCGACAACATCTCCAGTTTTCGGACCACCCCAAACCCGATGGCCCACCTATACCAAAGGGTATTCTGCTGCAATCGCCCTATCCAGCCAATTGAGAAGGCTTGCACTACCCACTCTGGTAGTGTATAAGTACGATTAGTAACCCTGGAAATATTACGAGATGGAGATACTGCCGACACGCACTCAAGATGAGGCAGTGTGTGCACCACCCTCTGTACGATCGGCAATATCCATGCCATGCATCTATGCCTAAGCCTTGACTTGGTGCATATCAGAGGGGGCCTGCCCCTGCGAGATACATCTGGTATGAGGAAGACGCCGATGCATTCTGAGAAGCACGGTACTCCTGAGGCTCTCTCACCCGTTGTGGCGCTCCCAGGCGTGGACCGACGTGTGCGCCCACAGCGCCACCGCAGGCCCGGTGGGCGCAACCCGTTTGCGGGACCGCTGAGCACGCATATGTGGGAGAAGGCGCACAGCGTTCCCAGCACCTACCCTGATACCTTTGACTACGGCATGTATGATCGGCTGTACGAACGCTTTGGTGACCAGCAGCCGCGCGGGGGTGTGGTGTATAAGGGCACGATGAAGCTCCTCGAGGCGCCAAGACTGCGCTCAGTGTTTCCATCGTTTTGAGATTGACACGTACGGGCGCGGCTGTGTGCACAACTGTGCCTACTGCTATGCCAAAGGCGCTCTGTCGATCCGCAGGTACTGGAATGAACCCATCCCCTTTCCGATTGACATTGCTGCCATCCGGAACATCTTCGCCACCGTCTTTGAAACGTCGAAACCCAGCAAGTTCAGGCCTATCCTCGAACGCCGCGTGCCCCTGCGCCTGGGTTCGATGTCCGACGCCTTCATGTGGATGGACAAGAAATACCGCGTGACACTTGAGCTACTGAAGATTCTCCGGTTTTACCACTACCCGTACCTCATCTTCACGCGCTCCGATCTCGTGGCCGACGAGGAGTATCTGTGGGCCATGGACCCGCACCTGGCCAGCATTCAGATGTCGCTGTCGAGCCTCAACCGGGAGCTGACACGCCAGATTGAGCCTGGCGCGCCGGCCCCGAGCAAGCGGCTGCAGGCGCTGCAGACCCTCGCTGAACACGGCTTCTGGACCACCGTACGCATTAATCCGCTCTTCCCGATTTATCCGGATGGGTACTATACAGACCCGCACTTCGATCATACCAAACCCGTCAAACCCTTCCACTTCTTTTCCTGGGAGATGCTGGAGGTCATTGCCCAGCATAAGGTGCCGACCGTCGTCGTGGGGGTGGTGCGGCTCTATCCGCGCAATCTCCGTTTCATGCGCCAGGCGCTTGGCTATGACATGCGCTCCCACTTCGCGGACGACGTGCGCCAAGAACGCGCCGCCTTGCACTTCTCCGCGGCCGAGACGACCTATTACTACACCCGAATCCGGGAGCTATGTGCCAAGTACGGCCTACGCTTCTCGACGTGCTACATTGGCAATGATGCGATGGGAGAGAGTTTCCAGCGTTATCAACCACTGTGGAGTAACCGCGCCGATTGTTGTGATGCAGTCGGCAACGTGTCGGCCTTTCAGACGACGTGTGCCTCGCTGCAGCGATCCTCCTTCATACCGCTCACCCAGGTTGCCCCAGGTACCTAATCTCAGAAGGTCTGGAGTGAAGGTACGCCATGCAGAGTCAGACAGTCACGCTGCCAGGGATCAACATCCAAGCTCCATGGGCGGAGGCGAGTATTACAGAAAGGGGATGAAGCCTACAGAGCGTGCCTCCCGGCTTTCGTGCTGGCATACGCTATGCGCGCGCCGTGGAGATTCTCCGACCATCGGCGGTTTTGTTAGCCATGCTGGCCCGGTGAGCCTCCCAAAGGCTCTCCCCACCCGCGGGAGAGATACTGCTTACGGTTTGACGCGTTCAGGACCTGGGTGCACGACTCCCAAGGGACTTTGGTCATCTTATGGTATTTGATTTCAAAGGGATGCTGGTGGGGGACGGCATCAATGGTCGTTTGTGCTCGTTCGAGCTGTCCGAGCGCGACATCAATCCAGACATCTTCAAGCACGTCAGGAAGCTGACCAAAGAGCGTGTAGATCCCCGCCAGGCGTTCAGAGAGCAGTTGGTGCACACGGTCCTCGACGGATTCTTTATACCGCATGTTATACACGAACACCACGTCCCGCAGTTGCCCAATACGCTGAATGCGGCCTTTGCGCTGTTCCAGACGGGTCGGATTCCAGGGCAGATCAAGATTAATCAGCGTGCCAAGCCGCTGCAGATTCAATCCCTCACTCGCGGCATCGGTCCCGAGGAGTAAGCGGAGTTCGCCACGCCGCACCATCTGCTTCAGCTCTTCTCGCGGTATGGGCCTGAAACTACCTTCCTCCATCACACCGGAGTGCTGCCCCCCAGCGTAGATGCCTATCACCTCTGTGGAGAGGTCATGTGCGAGTTGGTGTGCTAACCACCAAATCGAATCAAAATACTGAGAAAAGATGATGCAGCCCTGATCGAGCCAGTGCCGGCCCAGGAGAATATCCAGCACGACGGCACATTTCGGGTCCCGCTCCTGGTTCGCCTCAAGCGTATCGATGAATGCCTGAAGCGTGGCGCGTTCAGTTGGGGTAAGGGACGTGAAGGGTTCTTCTTCCAGGTCTTCCACCTCTTCGGTGTTAGCAACCTGCTCCCAGGTGCCGAGCATGGTCTCAGCGGTCTTCCGGCCGGCATACATGGTGCTTCCCACCCGCCGCAACAGCAGGGTTTTCAAAAAGCCTGCACCTTTGATCCTGGCGGCCAGCAAATGACAGAACTCTTCGGCCAGGGTGTAGGCATCCTGGAGATATGGCGGCAGGGAGATGGCCTCTGCAGGGCGCTCGCCACACAGCTCAACGTCGCACGGGTTTCAGGTATGGCTCACCGGTTTCTGGGTCGATGGTGGTTTCCAGGTATTCACGCGTACGCCGCACGATGTGCCGGATACACGGATTATGCTGCAGCGCGAAGTCGCGCGCCAGTCTGCGGACACGCGCTTTGTCGGGCTCTCGCAGTTTGCTCCAGTCACTGCCGGAGGCGACTGCGACGGCATCCGGCAGGTACAGGGAACGGCGCAGCATCTCAAAATCTCGACCTTCTGCAGACGATGGCAGGGGATTCCGGATCCAGCCCCACAGTTCCATATCGTCCTGTGGCAAGTTGTTGCGCCCCATGACCAGATCGAGGGCGTGCTCAGCGTGCCGCCAGTTGCTCCAGGTATTCCCGAGCACGTGCTCATTGCCAAGCGCCAGCACGTTGAGGAGGTCCCAGGCTTCGACAGGATAGAGTTGGACAGGCGTGGCGGTCGCCAGCAGGAGGCTTTTGGTACATGCTGCCAGGTCGTGTACAGAAGGCGAGCAAGTTATTCGGATCGGGTTTCTCCCCCTGGCGCTGAGGACCGAGGTTTTTGCGCCGCATGCGATGCGCCTCGTCAACGATGACGCACTCATACTTGAGCTGTTTCAGATACTCGGCGGCTTCGGATTTGCTGGTGATCAGGCCCTGCGACACCAGGCCAATCCGGCGCGGGCATTTTTTAATGCCCTCTGGGCCTGCCGCGGGATACTCGATGCCGTTGTCATCGACCCATTGTTTTCCCGTCCAGACTGCTGAAGGCAGGTCCAGCAGATGCCGCATCTCGTCCTGCCACTGCCAGAGCAGCGTCTTCGGCGCCAGGATCAGCACGGGCCGGGTGCCGTAGAGCGCCATCAGCATCCCCGCCATCGCCAGTTGGAGAGTCTTGCCTAAGCCCACCATATCGGCGAGGAGAAACCTGGCCCCGTGTGGCCCCTGATGGGCGTCAAAGGCCAGCTTGACGAAGGCCTTCTGGTGCTCCCAGAGGCCGTATTCCTGGCGGTACACGGGCGTTTCGATGAGTGGGGCGGCAGGGTCGGGCGCGTCCCGCCACACTTCCACCTGTGGAATGACCGTGCGCTGCGCCAGACGGCCGATATCCTCGATGACGAACTCGGCGAGCGGCACGGCGAACGGGCTATGCCACAGGGCCTCGAACTCCTCCTGGACCCATTGAATCGCTTCCGGCGCATCGTCCTCCCAGACGAGTTCGTAGTTGAGCTTCCAGGCATTGGCGGTCTCGTTGGCACTGCCCATGAAGCAGGTCTGGCGTCCGTCTGCCAGCGTGATCACACCGGCCTTACCATGGATCAAGCCAAAGGCAGCACACGGCAGGATTTTAATTTGCATCTTCCCCGAGCGCAGGAAATCGTAGAGCCGGGTAAAGCGGTCTTTTGCCTGAGGACTGTTGAACCGTTCGGGTTGCGAGGCACACCACGCACGGCGCAGCGCATAGTTGGCAGCCCTGGCGGTTTCGACGTCGCGCGCGTCCAATTCGGAGTTGCAGACCACCCGGATGGGGCCGCTCATGGTCTCCAGAGCTTCGCCGGCCACCTCCAGCATCGAGGAGCTGAAATAGCCGGCAATGCGGTCGTAGGCGTGCGCATCGTGCAGCCGTTGCGTCAGAAACGACTGGGCGAGTGGTTGCCGGCGGGATGAGAAGCGCTGAATCACGGGTTAAGTTCCTGTTACAACTGACACCAAAGCAATATCTGCCGGCGCCTTAACATGGCTGACCTTGCTCTTGTTGGGGCTCTTCATCAAAGGGGTTTAATAACGAGAGCCCCTGAATCCACTGGAAATCTTCTACATTGCGTGTTACCAGCGTCAGTCCGTACGCCAGCGCTGTGCCTGCCACGAGCGCATCGCCGAGGGACATCCGCCGCTGTTGACGGAGGGCCACTGCCTGATCGAGGACTTCTTGCGAGAGTGGCAAGACCTGCACTAGGCGAAAGAACTCTTCCAAATACTGCCGCTCCTCGTCATCCAGCTGGTGATAGCCGAGCACCTCCACGTAGCTGACGGCCGACACGGTGGGCGCGTGATCGGCAATGAACCGCCGCAACTGAGGGTACTCCGGTTGTGCTGCATAAATAAGGATATTGCTATCGACGAGCATTACCGCATGCGCCCCGGTAGGCCTCTCTCCTGTCGGAGTTCACGTTGCCACCTGACAGGGTCTGTGATGGCAGCAAACGTGCCCCGTGCTGCCAGTTTCTCCAGAAGGGCGGCCATGGCGGGCCCACGTGCGTGCGCTTCTGAGACCGGCGTTTGCTCCACAACAGTCACGTCGACACGCAGCGGAACATCTGTCTGGGACTCTGGCGCCTCTCCGAGCCACTCCAGTCGGTCCCCATGGAGGAGCGCTCTATACGTGCGCATAGGAATTTACCTCCTGATTAAGTTCCTGCTCTGCCATCTCATAGAAGGACACTTGGCGATTCATGCCAAACACGCCCTGGCCTCACGGAAGACGTCCTCTGCAGCTCGCGGGATGGCAGCCCCTGTCTCCAGTTCTTCGTGACGATGGAGAGCCTCCTCGGCCCATAGGCGCTCATTCTCTGCATCAGAGAGGGCTTCCAGGCTCTGCAAGAGCTTCGCAGCGAGTTGCGCTCGTGCGTGAGAATTGAGTTTTAGGACTTCGGCTTCGAGTTCTTCAAGGTTCATACTTCACCCTCCTTCTCTCCGTATTGTAGCATAGGATTGTGAGGGTCTAATACCTATGTGCGCAGCGCCAGCAGAGGCTCCCTCGTGGCTTCAGACACTATCATTTTCTACTGCCCCAGCCAGGAGCTGCGCTGCCCTGGCATCCACTTGCCAGTGGGGCAACTTGAGACCCATGGTCGAAAGATAGCGCAGAATTTCTAGGAGATGCTTGCGCTGCGGCCAATAATCCTGCACCTCCGTACGCAGCCAGTTCTTCCCGGATTTCACTTCGCCTGTGCGTCCCACTTCGCTCATGGCGAACTAGCTACATGCTGAAGCTGCCATTGCCCAATCGGTCCACCTAAGTTTTGTACACCTTTATAACCCGCATACGACGATACAACGCGCTGGCGTCACTGCCAGTGTGCTTATGGTGTGCTGATGTAATCGGGATCAACTTCCGACGCCACACTGCCGACAAGAGAAGAAAACGGAGGATGAGGTCGGAGCATTGCAGGTGAGGAAAGCGCATGAATGTGTTCGAACTCCGTAAACGGTTGATTGCGGACTACGGGAATTTCGTCCGGAGCTTCTTTCATATCCAAGACAGTCGGATCCACCAGAAGGTCGAAGAGGAACTCGCAGCAGGACTGCTGTGGCCAGAGCCGTTGATCCAGCTCAACCCGTCTTTCGAACCTGGAGCATGGATTGACGAGCTTGTCAATGATGGAACGCTCCACGAGGAATGCCGCAGGATATTTCTCAAGGAGAAGCAGGCAGGGGATGGCTCGAGACCCGGAAAGCCGCTGCGCCTCCACAAACACCAGACAGATGCGATCAAGGTCGCCCGCACTGGCCATAACTATGTCTTGACGACCGGCACGGGCTCCGGCAAGAGTCTGGCCTACATTATCCCCATCGTGGATCACGTCCTCCGCCATGGGTCTGGCCGCGGTATCCAGGCCATCGTCGTGTACCCGATGAATGCCCTGGCGAACAGCCAGGAGGGCGAGCTAGACAAGTTCCTGTGTCATGGCTATGCAAACGGGAAAGGGCCAGTAACCTTCGCGCGTTACACCGGGCAGGAATCAGACGAACGGAAACAACAGATCATCGCGCAGCCTCCAGACATCCTGCTGACGAATTATGTCATGCTCGAGCTGATCCTCACCCGGCCACAGGAAAGACCGCTCATCGCCGCCGCCAAGAACCTACGCTTCCTGATACTCGACGAACTCCACACCTACAGGGGACGCCAGGGTGCCGACGTGGCGATGCTGGTGCGGAGGACGCGTGAGGCGTTTGCTGCCAAGCACCTCCAATGCGTGGGGACGTCTGCGACGCTGGCAGGAGCGGGGACGTATGATGAGCAGCGCGCCGAGGTCGCCCGCGTGACGTCCATGGTCTTCGGCGCCCCAGTGCAGCAGGAACATGTGCTTGGCGAAACCCTGCGCCGCGCTACTCCTGACACAGCGCTGACCGATCCGCAGTTCCTGCAGCGTCTCCGCAAGCGTATTGAGGACCAACATTTCACGCCACCCACCGACTATCAGAGTTTCACCCGTGATCCACTGTCTATGTGGATTGAAAGCACATTTGGTATTACCTCGGAAGCTGGCACCGGACGACTCATCCGCACCACACCGCGCAGCATCGCCGGCCCTGACGGCGCGGCAACACAGCTCAGCGACCTCATAGGCGTTCCCCCAACACGTTGTGCTGAGGTGATCGAGCAACAGCTCTTAGGCAGCTATCATTGCGCAGCGAATCCGGAAACGGGCCTGCCGGTGTTCGCCTTTCGCCTGCACCAGTTCATTAGCCGCGGCGACTCCGTCTATGCTTCCCTGGACTCGGAGTCTGAACGCTATCTGACGGTCCACGGACAGCAGTTTGTGCCTGGCGACCGCGGTCGTATCCTCCTACCGCTCGTCTTCTGCCGCGAATGCGGTCAGGAGTACTACTGCATACGCGTCAGTCGCGACAAAGAAACACGCCAACGTGTCTACATCCCACGGGAACTTTCTGACCATATGAGCGATGCGGAGAGTGAGGCCGGCTTCCTCTACGCCAGCTTCACGCAGCCATGGCCACTCGATGCCAAGGACGTGATCGAACGCCTGCCAGACGACTGGCTGGAGGAACATCGGGGTGCGCTGCGGGTCCGCCCCAATCGCCGACAGTATCTTCCCCAGGCCATCCGCATTCGGCCTGACGGAGTTGAGGGAGATGCAGGACTCGATTGCCATTACGTTCCAGCACCCTTTCGCTTTTGTCTGCATTGCGGCATCTCCTACGGCTCCTGGCAGTCTCTGGACTTCCCGAAGCTGGCCTCGCTGGGCACGGAGGGTAGAAGCTCGGCGACGACGGTTCTCAGCCTTACTGCCATCCGCTACCTGCGCGAGGATGCCACGCTGCATGCACGAGCCCGCAAGCTCTTGAGCTTTACGGATAATCGCCAGGATGCCTCGCTGCAAGCCGGCCATTTTAACGATTTCATCGAGATCGGCCTGCTGCGCTCAGCCCTCTTCAAGGCGGCTGTCGCGGTCGCACCAGCCGGCCTGCGCTACGACGAACTGGTACAGCGCGTGTTCGAGGCCCTGGCTCTCCCCAAACACCTCTATGCCAGAGACCCCGACGTGCGGTTCCAGGCTGAAGAGGAGACCAAGCGCGCCCTGCGCTCTGTTCTCGGCTATCGACTCTACCGCGACCTGAAGCGGGGCTGGCGCATCACCGCGCCCAACCTGGAGCAATGTGGGCTTCTGGAGATCCAATACTTGTCTTTGGCCGATCTGTGCCAGGCGGAAGACGTCTGGCACGCGTGCCATCCAATCCTGGCAACCGCGACACCCCAGACGCGCCTGGAGATCGCCAAGACCCTGCTCGATTTCATGCGCCGTGAGCTCGCCGTCAAGGTTGACTATCTCGATCCCATAGCCCAGGAGCGCATCCAGCAGCAGAGCTCGCAGCGCCTCATAGCTCCCTGGGCGCTCGACGAGAACGAAAAGATGGAGCATGCGTCTGTGCTCTATCCGCGGCCGTTCCGACGCGGACAGGATTACGGTGGCAACGTGTATCTGTCACCCCGTAGCGGCTTTGGCCAGTATCTGCGCCGCCCCTCGACCTTTCCGACGTATCGGGAGCGTCTGAGCCTGGATGAGACCCAGATTGTCTGCAGGGAGCTGCTCGAAGCCCTCAAGATCGCAGGGCTCACGGAAATCGTGGCGCCGCCGCGTGAGAAAGACGATGTGCCAGGGTATCAGCTTCCGGCTGCAGTCCTCAGTTGGGTGGCCGGGGATGGGACCCGCTCCTTCCACGATCCGATCCGCGTGCCGCGTGCCTCAGAGACAGGTGGCCGCACGAATGCCTTTTTTGTCGACTTCTATCGCACCATGGCCGCGGCAGGGGCAGGACTTGAAGCCCGCGAGCACACGGCCCAGGTGCCAAACGCCGAGCGCATCAAGCGCGAAGATCAATTCCGCTCGGGGCACTTGCCTATCCTCTACTGCTCTCCGACGATGGAACTCGGGGTTGACATCGCAGAGCTCAACGTCGTCAACCTGCGCAACGTACCACCAACGCCTGCCAACTATGCCCAGCGCAGCGGCCGTGCTGGCCGCAGTGGCCAGCCTGCTCTGGTCTTCGCGTATTGTTCGACGTTTAGCTCGCATGATCAGTACTTCTTCAAGCGCCCCGAATTGATGGTCGCTGGCGCCGTGACACCGCCGCGCCTGGACCTGGCCAACGAGGACCTCATGCGCGCCCACGTGCACGCCATCTGGCTTGCCGAAACCGGTCTCAGCCTCGGCAGCTCCCTCAGGGATATTCTGGATGTGGAAGGTGAACACCCTACGCTCACTCTGCAGGACCATGTGCGGGACAGCATAGCGTCAGAAGCCGCCCGGCACCGGGCCCGTCAACGGGCTGCGCGCGTCCTCGAGAGCGTGCACGAAGAGATCAGAGCTTCCGACTGGTATAGCGACGGCTGGCTGGACGACGTCTTTGCGCAGGTGGGTTTGCGGTTTGATCGCGACTGCAACCGCTGGCGTGAACTGTACTGCGCCGCAGCGCGGCAACGCACGCTGCAACACCGCATCATCGCCGATGCCTCCCGCAGCGCCGATGAGAAGACCAAGGCCAAACGGCTGCGGGCTGAGGCGGAAGCGCAGATCGAACTCCTGACCGAAGCCCAGAATGCCGTGCAGGCGGACTTCTACAGTTACCGCTATTTTGCCAGCGAGGGCTTTTTGCCTGGCTACAGCTTTCCACGCCTGCCGCTCTCCGCCTATATCCCTGGCACGCACCAGGAGAAACGCCGTGACGAGTTCCTGACCCGGGCGCGGTTCCTGGCCATCAGCGAATTCGGCCCGCGCGCCATCATCTATCACGAGGGCGCACGCTACCGCATCAATAAGGTGATTTTACCGGTTGAGAATCAGGAGGATGGCGGTGATATCCTGACGACCTCGGCGAAGCAGTGCGGCGCCTGCGGCTATCTGCACCCCATCTTCGAGGGCGATGGTCTCGATGTCTGCGAGCACTGCGGGGCTCGGCTCAACGCCCCGCTCCAGCCTCTGTTCCGGCTCCAGAACGTGGCCACCAAGCGCGCTGACAAGATCAGCTCCGATGAGGAAGAACGCCTACGACTCGGCTATGAGATCAAGACGGGCGTGCGCTTCACTGCCTACGACGGGCAGCCCTCATACCGCATCGCCAAAGTCATGCTGGATGGCACCGAACTGGCGACGCTGACCTATGGGCATGCGGCAACGCTCTGGCGGGTGAACCTCGGCTGGGCACGGCGGACCAACCGTGATCAGTATGGTTTCGTCCTCGACGTTGAGCGTGGCTACTGGGCGCAGAACCAGCAGAATGCCGAGGATAACGATCAGGATCCACTCTCGGCACGCACCAGACGCGTCATTCCCTATGTGGAAGATCGCCGCAACTGCCTGCTTTTCCAGCCTGCGGAAGACCTCGATAGCCAGTGTCATGGCCTCCCTCCAGGCCGCCCTCAAGCACGCCATCCAGGTCGTGTATCAGCTTGAAGAAGCCGAGCTGGCGGCTGAACCCCTGCCGTCGCAGGACGACAGGCGCATCCTCTTTTTCTACGAAGCTGCCGAGGGCGGCGCTGGCGTCCTGCGCCGCCTCCTGGACGATCCACAGGCACTGCCACGCGTGGCGAAGCAGGCGTTGCAGCTCTGTCACTTTGACCCCGAGACCGGCGCTGACCTGCGGCGCGGCCCGCGAGCGCGTGAGGACTGTGAGGCGGCGTGCTATGACTGCCTGATGAGCTATACGAACCAGCTCGACCACCGCCTCCTCGACCGCCAGCAGAGCCGTGAGCTGCTGCTGCGACTCACCCGTGCCTGCGTTGAGATGTCTCCGGCGGCACTCCCCCGTGCTGAGCACCTGACCTGCCTGACGCGCCAGTGCCACTCCGACCTGGAACGCCAGTGGTTGGCGTTCCTCGAAGCGCGTGGACTACGCCTACCCTCCAAGTCCCAGGTATTCATCGAGGCGTGCCACACCCGACCCGATTTCCTCTATGAGGATTGCCAGACCGCCGTCTACATAGACGGTCCGCATCATGCGTATCCAGAACGTCAGGAGCGCGACACGGCCCAGACCGAGTGTCTGGAAGACCAGGGCTACGTCGTCATCCGCTTCGGCCATGACGATGCCTGGGACGCGATTATCAGCCAACATCCGAATATCTTTGGGAGGACCACATGAGTTTTGCCGTTGGCTCGCTCGTCAGAGCCCGGGGACGTGAATGGGCCGTCCTGCCAGAATCTGACGAGCAGCTCGTCGTCCTGCGCCCTCTGGGCGGCACCGAGGACGAGGTGACAGGTATCTACCTGCCCCTTGAGCCCGTAGAGCCGGCCCGGTTTGCCTTGCCTGACCCCGCCCAGGTGGGGGATCATCGCTCGTGCCGTCTCCTGCGCGATGCCGTGCGCCTGAGTTCGCGCTCGTGCGCCGGCCCCTTTCGCTCTTTCGCGCGCATCGCTGTCGAGCCGCGTCCCTATCAGCTCGTGCCGCTGCTCATGGCGCTGAAGCTGGACCCGGTGCGATTGCTCATTGCCGACGATGTCGGCATCGGCAAAACGGTCGAAGCCTGTCTCGTAGCCCGCGAGTTGCTCGATCGTGGTGAGATCGCGCGGGTCGCCGTCCTCTGCCCTCCACACCTGGCGGAGCAATGGCAGACGGAGCTACGCGATAAGTTCCGCATCGACGCTGAACTCGTACTCCCCAGCACGGCAGGCCGCCTGGAACGCAACCGCTATCGGGTTGATCAGTCGCTCTTCGACCTCTATCCCCACGTGGTCGTCTCAATGGATTTTATTAAGTCGGACCAGAAGCGCGATGACTTCGTGCGGGCCTGCCCGGAACTGGTGATCGTTGACGAGGCCCATACCTGCGCCTATGGCTATGAAGACCGCGGCAGCCGGCATCAGCGGCATCAGCTCGTGCGCCGTCTCGCCGCAGACGCCACCCGGCATCTCATCCTGGTGACCGCCACCCCGCATAGCGGCAAGGAAGAGGCGTTTCGCTCGCTCCTGAGCCTGCTCAACCCTGACATTCACGCATTTGCCGGAAACTTTGACCGGACCAGAAAACGCCTCCCATCGGCGTCGCCTTGCTGCCCACTTTGTGCAGCGGCGCCGGGCGGATATTCGTCATTTCCTGCAGACCGAGACGCCGTTCCCGCGCCGCGAAGAACGCGAGGTGACCTACAGCTTATCACCAGCCTACCGCCGCCTGTTCGACCGCATTCTGCGGTATACCCGCGAAACCGTCACCGAGCCGGGAGGGAATAGCCGTCGTCAGCGGGTGTTGTGGTGGTCAGCCCTGGCGTTGCTGCGCGGGGTGAGTTCGAGCCCTGCCGCGGCAGCAGCGACTCTCCGGAACCGGACTCCAACGGCGGACGCTGACAGCCTGGAAGACGTGGAGGACATCGGCCGTCGTTTTGTCTTCGATGTGGAAAGCGAGGACCACACCGAAGGGGTGGACACGTCCCCGGGCAGTGATGTCGGTGAGGAGCTGGATGCCGGCGGACACATGCGTCGGCGGCTGCTGGAGATGGCGCGGGAAGCCGAGCAGGCTTGAAGGTGAGCAGGATGCCAAATTGCTGAAGGCGGTCGACCTCGTGCGGGAACTCCTCGCCGACGGCTACCGGCCTATTCTCTTCTGCCGTTTTATCCCTACCGCGGACTACGTGGCCCGCGAGCTGCGTCAAAGATTGCCCAAAGACGTGGAAGTGGCCGCAGTGACCGGTACGCTGCCGCCCGCTGACCGGGAGGCGCGTGTAGCCGAGCTGACGCAAGCCTCGAAACGCGTGCTTGTGTGCACCGACTGCCTGAGCGAGGGCATCAACCTGCAGGACTACTTTGACGCTGTCCTGCACTACGACTTGGCGTGGAATCCCACCCGTCACGAACAGCGAGAAGGCCGTGTGGACCGCTACGGTCAACCCCGATCCACGGTGCGCGTCCTCACGTACTACGGCAGCGACAACCCGATTGATGGCATGGTCATCGACGTACTGATCCGCAAACACCAGACCATTCGGAGTTCCCTGGGCATCTCTGTGCCGGTGCCGGTGAATACAGACACGGTGGCCAGAGCCATCTTCGAGAGTGTGATCTTCCGCGGGCAGGCACCCAGCGCTCAGACAGCTCCTCCCGGGCCTCGAACAGCATGTGCTACCGCAACAGATAGAGCTGCACGCGCAGTGGGAAGACATTGCCGAACGCGAGAAGCGGTCGCGCACCATGTTCGCGCAAGAGTCCATCGCCGGCATGGTACACGACGTGGCACGCGAGCTGGAGGAAGCCCGTGCCGCCGTGGGCTCGGCGGCTGACGTTGCCGCCTTTACCGTCGAGGGTCTACGTGCCCATCAGGCTGTGGTTACGGGCGTCAGGGAGCGTTTGCGCTTCGACCTCGCGGACAGCCCGCTCGCCCTCCGGGATGCCCTGGAACACCGTGACACCTTCGAGGCGCGCTTCGAGCTGCCGGTGGACGACAGGGTCCTCTATCTCAGCCGCACGCATCCCATCGTCGAGGGACTGGCCGCGCACGTGCTGGATACTGCCCTCGACCCGATGAGCAGAGGGGGCGGCGCGGCGGGCCGGAGCGATCCGCACCACTGCCGTGACGCGGCGCACCACGCTGCTGCTGGTGCGTTTCCGCTACGACATTGTCACCCGTCGGGGCGCCGAAGAGCATAGCCAGCTTGCCGAGGAGTGTCGGCGTGCTCGCCTTTGCCGGCGCGCCCACCAGCCCTGAGTGGCTTGAGAACACGGCAGCCGAAGCCTTACTCGACGCAGAACCTGACACCAACATTCATCCGGAACAAGCCAGTACGTTCGTGCGCCGCGTGGTGGAGGGCTTTGAGGCGTTGCAGCCACACCTCGATGCGGAGGCGCATTGCCGTGCCGAGGCGCTCCTCGATGCGCACCGCCGCGTGCGTACCGCCGCCCGCATGCAAGGGGTGAGCTACCGCGTCGAGCCCCAGCTGCCGCCGGACGTTCTCGGCATCTTCGTCTATCTGCCAACCGTTGCAGGAGGATCGCCCGCATGAACGCCCGCGACCTGTTTACCACCGTGCGGACCGAAGGGGGACTCTTACCGACCGCCCTGCTGCAGCGCATCGTCAGAGACGACTGCGAGCTGCCGGGACTGCACCCCGACACGTACCACCTGGCGGCGGGTGAGCGCCTGCACGAAACCGTGAGCCGGGCCTGGAACCGCCTGTGCGGTGCCTGGGCCTCCTTTCGTGCTGCTGCCGCCAGACTTCCGGAGCAGGACGCCGGCACGACCCTGACGCGCGAGCGCTGGCTGCTCATCCTGTTTCAGGAACTCGGCTATGGTCGTCTCCTCGGCGCCCGCGCTGTGGAGCTGGAAGATAAAACCTACCCGATTTCCCACTTCTGGCACCGCAGTCCTCTCCACCTGGTCAGCTTCCGGGTTGACCTGGATCAGCGCACCGCTGGCATGCACGGCGCGGCGCGGACGAGCCCGCACAGCCTGGTGCAGGAATTCCTCAACCGCAGTCCCGAGCATCTCTGGGGCTTTGTCTCCAATGGCCTGCGCCTACGCATCCTGCGCGACAAGGCGAGCCTGACGCGCCAGGCTTTTGTTGAATTTGATCTTGAGGGCATGATGGACGGCGAGGTTTACGCCGACTTCGTCCTGTTGTGGATGCTCTGCCATCAGTCCCGCATCGAGGCCGAGAAGCCCGAGGAGTGCTGGCTCGAACGCTGGACGCGCACGGCCCAGGAGGAAGGCACGCGCGCCCTTGACCGCCTGCGTCGGGGTGTCGAGCACGCCATCGAGGCCCTCGGCAGAGGCTTTCTGGCGCATCCTGCCAACAGCGAGCTGCGCAAGAAGCTCCGTATGGGCGACCTCTCCACCCAGGACTATTATCGCCAGCTTCTGCGGCTGGTGTATCGGCTGCTGTTTTTGTTCGTTGCCGAGGATCGCGGTTTGCTGCTCGATCCTGCCGCCGACCCATCGGCGCACGAGCGCTACAGCCGTTTTTACTCGACAGCGCGGCTCAGACATCTGAGCGCGCGTCGCCGTGGCACCAAGCACGCTGACCTCTACCGCGGCCTGCAAATCGTCATGGAGCGCCTCGGCAGCGACGACGGCTGTCCGCCCCTGGCTCTGCCGCCGCTCGGCAGCTTTCTCTGGTCCTTTGGCGCCATACCTGACCTGGCACGTTGTGACATCACCAACCATGATTTCCTTGAAGCTATCCGCACTCTTGCCTTTACCCGCGATGACGGGATGCTGCGGCCCGTCGACTACAAGAACCTCGGCTCCGAGGAATTAGGCAGCGTCTACGAATCGCTTCTGGAGCTGCACCCTGAACTCTACGTCGATGCGGCTACCTTCGCCCTGGACACCGCCAGTGGCAACGAGCGCAAGACCACCGGGAGTTACTACACGCCCGCCAGTCTCGTGCAGTGCCTGCTCGATTCGGCCCTCGATCCGGTCCTGGACGAAGCGGCGCGCCAGGCCAATGCCGAAGCGGCCATTCTTGCCCTCAAGGTGTGCGATCCTGCCTGCGGCAGCGGCCATTTTCTTATTGCTGCCGCTCACCGCATGGCTAAACGCCTGGCCGCCATCCGTACCGGTGATGACGAGCCCTCGCCTGAAGCCATGCGGTCGGCCCTGCGCGATGTCATCAGCCACTGCATCTATGGCGTGGACGTCAACCCGATGGCCGTCGAGCTGTGTAAGGTGAGTCTATGGCTGGAAGCCCTCGAGCCAGGAAAGCCGCTGACCTTTCTGGAGCACCACATCCAGTGCGGCAACAGCCTGCTCGGCACCACCCCGGCGCTGCTCGCGCAGGGCATTCCTGACGCAGCGTTCGAGCCCATTGAAGGCGACGAGAAGACCGTGGTCTCCACCCTCCGCAGGCGCAACAAGGCAGAACGGCAGGGGCTGATGTCCTTTAGCTTTATCGCCGAAGCAGGCGGCGGCGTATGGCAGCCTGAATGACTCGATGTCCAGCCTTAACGCCATCGACGACACCTCTATTACCGAGGTGCATCGTAAGGAACAGCGCTATGCACGCCTGGCCAGATCGCCGGAGTATCGCCAGGCCCGGCTCGCCGCCGATGCCTGGTGCGCGGCGTTTGTGTGGAAGAAGACCAAGGCTGCTCCGCCACCGGTGACGCACGAGGTGTTCTGTCGGCTGCTGACCGCGCCAGAGCAGGTCCCAGAGGCAACCTGTGAGGAAATTACGCGCCTGGCCGAGCAGTACAACTTCTTGCACTGGCACCTGGCGTTTCCCGACGTGTTTCGCGTGCCTGCAGACGATGAAGAGCCTGAGAACGAGCAGACGGGCTGGAGCGGTGGCTTTGACGTGGTGCTGGGGAATCCGCCGTGGGAGCGCATCAAGCTCCAGGAAAAGGAGTGGTTCGCCACACGCCGACCAGATATTGCGGCAGCATCCAATGCTGCAGCGCGCCGCCAGCTGATCAATGCCCTCTCTACTGAAGACCCGGCGCTTTATGGCGCGTTCCTTGAGGCACGCCGTCAGGCAGAGGGGGAAAGTCACCTGGTACGCGCATCAGGCCGCTATCCACTGTGTGGTCGTGGTGACGTGAATACCTATACCATTTTTGCTGAGACCAACCGCATATTGCTTGCCTCTACGGGTCGTGTCGGCTGCATCGTGCCTTCGGGGATCGCCACCGACGACACCACCAAGTATTTCTTCCAGGATCTCATGGAGACGCAATCACTGGCAAGCCTGTACGACTTCGAGAATCGTGAGGGAATCTTCCCCGGTGTCCATCGCAGCTATAAATTCTGCCTGCTCACCCTCACAGGCCCACAGCGGCCAGCGGTGCATGGAGCCGAGTTCGTCTTTTTCGCCCACAGCGTCGAAGACCTCCATGACGAGCAGCGCCGCTTCACCCTCGCTGCCGAGGACCTTGCACTGCTGAATCCTAACACCCGCACCTGCCCGGTCTTCCGCTCCAAGCATGACGCGGAACTCACGAAGGCGATTTACCACCGTGTGCCGGTGCTCATCAAGGAAGGCCCACCGGAGGAGAATCCGTGGGGCATCAGGTTTTCCAGCAATGTTTCATATGTCCAACGACTCCTCCCTGTTCCGCACCCGCGAGCAGCTCGAAGCCAGAGGCTGGACCCTCGACGGCAACGTCTTCCGCCGGGGCAATGACGTGTATCTGCCCTTGTACGAAGCCAAGCTGTTCCATCACTTCGACCACCGCTGGGCCACCCACGATGGCCTCGACACTCGCGACCTGACATCCACCGAAAAGGGCAACCCCGAGGCTTTCGCTCTGCCTCGCTACTGGGTCCCTGCTGATGAAGTCGCCGCCCGTCTTGCCGACAAGTGGCGCCACGGCTGGCTCCTCGGCTGGCGGAACATCACCAATACTACCAATGAACGCACCTTTATCGCCAGTGTCTGTGCCGCTGGTAGGCGTGGGAGATAGCAGTCCGTCTCATGTTTTCGGCTGAAGACATCCTGCCTAGGCAGCTCTCTATTGGCGAATCTGATCGTCAATAGCCTTTGATTTCATGCACGCGCAAAAATTGGTGGGACCAATTTACATTCTGCATCATGAACCAACTCCCTGTCCTCCCCCCTACAACCTATGCCCAACCCTGCCCCTGGGCTTTCCCTCTGCCACGCACTCCCTACTCCCACACTCCTGGCTCCTCCCCCGCGTCCTCGAACTCACCTACACTGCCTGGGATCTGGCCCCCTTCGCCAAAGACTGCGGCTACGACGGCCCGCCCTTCCGCTGGGACGAAGAGCGGCGTTTTCTGCTGCGTTGCGAACTCGACGCTGCCTATTTCCACCTCTACGGCATTGCCCGCGACGATGTGGACTACATCATGGAGACCTTCCCCATCGTCAAGCGCAAGGACGAAGCGCAGCACGGCGAGTACCGCACCAAGCGGGTCATCCTGGAGATGTATGACGCCATGCAGCGCGCCATCGACACCGGCGAACCGTACCAGAGTCGCCTCGATCCGCCGCCTGGTCCGCCAGCGAACGGCTTGCCCTCGTGGCGGCCTGGCGCTCCACGCCCGGGCAACTGGCCGCCCCATATTCATGCGCCTCGATCTGAGCAACGGGGATGAGGAACTGCCTTTGGAGAGACCCTGTGAAGATTCAGACGATTCTTGATCAGATCGATCTCGGGAGCAGTAGCCCTGCCGGAGTTCCAGTGGGGCTATGTCTGGAACCGCAGAAGTGATGCGGTGATGTTGGAGGATGTGGAGAGAATTGCAAGTGCGATTTGACCTTACGGATGATCATTGGGGTTCTGCACGGATAGATTTTCTGCTTGAGCCACAGCATTCAAATTAGCGTCAGCGGAGACGAAGTCGAACTGTCTGACACCACTGGCAGCCAGTTCAGCATAGACAATTAAGGTACTCGCCAGCTGCGTGGCATCGTATCCTCTGAGCCTGTGCTTTTCCGCTAGCTCCATAGCACGATCGACGATCCCCGTCGTCATCAGGACAATCTGATACTGCGTCGTGAAATGGCTTTTGAACGTGCGGATGGCCGCCGCGGCGTCGGGCTCGGAAATGTCGCCCATACGGGTCTTCCGAGCAATTGCGGCCACAACCTCTATGCCGGTAATGTGGGCAATGAAAATGTCGTTACCGGCTTGGGGATCGGTTAGATTCCTGACCCAGAGACTCCCTGTTTCATTCGCATACCGCTTGACGAGCGCACTGCTATCGCAATAGTAGGCCCCCATCAGCGCCGTTCCTCAATGATGACCTCTGAAAGTGGTGTGCCCCGCACCTGAATGGGTTTGAAATCAGCAGGGGCAGGCGGCACGGAGCTGGAGGGCGGAAGGAGCACTCCCTGCGTCTGCAGACGTGCAAGCGCAGCCATCGTGCGTGTTTTCTCATCCTCATGGACCAACTCCGCAACGATTTGCGGTAGTGTCAAGCCCCGTCTGCTTGCTTGTTGCTCGAGTTGTGCATAAATCTCATCAGGGATTTCAATGGTGCGACTCATAATGCCTCTGTCTGTGAAAGCTCGGATACATCTGTTGCACTTTTGCCTCAGCCATGCCTCATACCTTTTATGTTATGCACTATTTTTCACCACTACGCGTATCATACCATGCTGCAACAGGCCATGAGAAGCCTGTTACCTTACGCAGGAGTACGCTTTTCCAGGAAACCGCTTGCAAGTGCATCACATCTTCCCCAAGGCGCTACTCTATCAGCACGGGTATAGCAAGGCCGACGTGAATGCCATTGCGAATCTCACCTTTCTGACCCAGGACACGAACCTGCGCGTCTCCGACCACGATCCGGCAGAGTATCTGGAAGCCTTTGCGCGCACGCAGCCTGGAGCGGTGGCGTCACACTGGATTCCTATGGACCGGGATTTGTGGCGAGTCGAGAACTACCACGCGTTTCTTGCCGCACGACGCGAACTCTTGGCCCAGGCGGCCAATATCTTCCTCGATAGTCTCCTCGCTGGCGTTGTTCCAGAGAGCGCAACGTCTCCGTCAGGGCTGGAGCACAGGGTGGTTGTAGTGTCTGGGGGAGTGGAAAGCGAAGAGGAGGAACAACTGATCCAGGCATGCAATGCCTGGGTCGTGCAGCACGGGCTGCCAGAAGGAGAGTACCTCTACGAACTGACTGATGCGCTGACTGGCGAACCGCTGGCCGTCCTCGACCTGGCTTGGCCCAGTGGGCTGCAAGAGGGCTATAGCCAGCCCGTGGCCTTGCTCATCGATGAAAGTCAGGAGACCGAGGAAGCCGCCAATCGCGCCGGATATCGCTACTTCACAGACGTTGATGCGTTCCGCACCTATGTGCAGCAGGAGATTTTAGCGCTACCCAGTGCCAGCTAAGAAGGCATTGCTTCCTCTCGCGAGGCCCTGGAGCATGATAGGCGCAATGCTTCAGACTAGCCTCAGGGTCGTGGGACATTACCGGTCTCACTCGGCACCTGGCTCTGGGCGGCTCTCGGTAGCGCGGAGGAACAAATGCGTTTAAACTTCTAGGTGCCTGGTGAGGCCGACTGGGGCTGGAGGATATACTGTCCCTTGGGATTTCCCAGTGAGCCCTGTTCTTATAGAGTCCCGGAAGCCTCCGTGCAATGGCCTACCACTACAGGCCCTGCAGGAATACAGACCACTTGCGGCGATGCTCGCGTTATGTGGCCCGATATAGCCGTGTCATAGAGCAATGGGATACGCGTCAGGGTACTCTACGTTGGCCCTCCAAATCTCTGTCTCTCTGGAAGAAGAAGGAGCCCACCCATGACGACCAAAGCGACCCTACATCAGATTATCGAGGAGCTTCCCGAGTCTGAGCTGGTTGCTGCTGAGCGGTTTCTGGCGTATCTGCGGGACATGGCCGACCCGTACGCCGGGCATTGCTGACCGCCCCCTGGGACGATGAACCCGAAACTGAGGATGAGCGTCAGGCGGTGCAGGAAGCCCGCAACGAGCTGGCACGGGGGAGAAGTTTACCCGCTGGACGAGGTACGGCGGGAGCTGGGCTTGTGAGCTGGACGGTCATCCTGACCGGCAGCGCTCGGCGTGACATACGACGGCTCGATCCCCCGGTGGCCGCACGTATTCTCGACGCCCTCGATCGCCTCGCCACCACTGGGCAGGGCGATACACTGCGGCTGCGAGGTACCCCCGATGAATGGCGGCTACGCGTAGGAAACTGGCGCGTTCGCTTTCGCTATGACACCGCGACGCAGACCCTGGCAGTGCTGCGCATCCTACCGCGAGGGGAAGCGTATCGGTAAATCTCGTTTCCGGCTTGGGGATCAGTGAGATTCCTGACCCAGAGGCTCTCTGTTTCATGAGCATACCGCTTGACGAGCGCACTGCTATCGCAATAGCAGGCACACCCATCAGCGTCGTTCCTCAATCCTCTGAGAGTGGTGTGCCCTGCACGTGAATGGGTTTGAAATCCGCGGGGGCAGGCAGCACGGAGTTGGCGGGAGGGAGGAGCACTCCCTGCGTCCGCAGACGTGCAATCGCGGTCACCATGCGTGCTTTCTCATTTTCATGGACCAACGCAGCGATGAGCTGCGGCAGTGTTAAGCCACGCCTGCGTGCTTGCTATCGAGTTGTGCATAGACCTCTTCAGGAATTTCAGTGGTGCGGCTTATAGTGCCTCGATCGGTGAAAGCTCGGATACGCTGATTGTGGTCCAATTACTCATACGACCTCGCAGTTACCATCCTGTAGCAGCCTGCGAGACGAGGTCGATACCGCATCTGCCCCTCCCGTAGTAGTATTGAGGGCGTCACGAAGCACCGTGCATTGAGTGCATTCACCGTCCATCGAGTGGGCTCTGGTACTGGAGAGTCTGCAGCCGCTTGTAGATGGCGTGAGACATCGGCGAAGCCAGTGCCATATCCTCCTCCAGATGTCGCAGATCGACTCTGGCAACCTGGGCTGTCTTGCGATCAGAAACGGCCCACAGATGCCACGCGCCCGTTTTGCGGTCCTTGCTGGCGCCGTCGATCACGAAAAAATTGGTGAACACCGCAGTGGTCGCGCACTCTGCGGCAATATCACCCTTGTCATAGGTCGCAAGATAGACCTGTGCCTGCCTGACCCAGAGATCGTGCACATCGTCAGGATGCTCGGAGGCGGTAAAGTAAAACAGTGTCAGGTTTGCGGCATAGGATATCGGCACCACATGCGGGGCACTACCGACTGCGGGAGGGCTATAGGCAGCTGGCGTCATGAGATAGCTGGTTGGAGGATAGCCGCACAGTTTCTGCATAAAGGCGTGCATCATCTTGATGAAAATCTGCTGCTGCTTCACGGCACTGGTGCGTTGATACTTCACAAGCAGCTTACGAACGGTCTGCAAATAGCAACCTTGCGCCCCTGAAAGGATACATGTTGATCCTGGGGAATCGTGTGCCAATCGTGGCCGCCTATCCGCTGTGGGCTTCGCCATAGGACCTCCATCTTCCATGCAAAGTAAGAAACTATTTTGTTATCGGCATAATCGGCTGATTTCTTGAATATCGCTGAAAGCCTCGATCTCTTGGCCCAGAAGCGCTAGCATCAACACGCCCAGCCCGACTCCACATCAGGACTCCACACGCCCCCAACAGTACAGACAGCGCCATCGTGTGCGGTATGGGTGGCATAAGGTATGTTGGGACGCTTACGGTGAGAGGGGATAAGAGCAATTGAGCGCACAACGATATCCAGCCAAACCAGGTGATGGAGATCTTGGTCGCTGGTATCCGGGTCGATACCGAAGGGATGGGGCGAGCAAAACAAGCGCATGTCACCATCTCATACAGTTTCACTCCAAAACATGTAGTACATTCCAATACGGAGAAATGTGCTACACTTCCCGCGCTATCAGACGTAAACAGATTGTGAGGCTGGGGGTGAAGCAATCCCTGGAGAGCTGGCTATGCCAATTCGAGACTTGCATGTGACCAATATAGGACCTTTCGACGATATGACGTTCGAATTTGACGAGCATATCAACGTCTTCGTTGGGCCCAACAGCAGTGGGAAATCAACGACCCTCATGACCCTGGCGAACATTGTCACCTATCCTTTTACGTTGCCGGGGAGGTTGTGCAAAACAGCTCCCGCAGCCTTCACCGTCCACATCGTCGGGCGCGACGGCCAGCCACAGGAGCTGACCGGAGTCCTACCTCTAGACCAGGAAGCTCTGGCATATCACTCGCGCTGGGCCACCATCCTGACCACGCTCGGCTACAGTGCCTTCGTGCCCGCGTTACGGCAGAACACCGGCTTTCGCAGCAGTGGATCAATAGCCGAGTCAAAATGGATAGAAACGTCACAGCTCCCCGAGGAATTGTTGCTGCGCCAGTCGTTATTACCCACGGATGCCGCACTGATCCGCGCTGAGGCGGTCTTGGAGCGCATGGTCGAGTTCGCGGACCGTGCCGTGCGTCGCAATGATCCGGCCATGCGCCGGCTGCTGACGCAGATAGCCTCTATTGCCTCGGAGATCCTCGATGGCTTTCCCGTCGAGTTCTGGCGTATTGCCGAGGACCGTGACGGCGTGTTCCCCCAGTTTCGGACGCTCGATGGGGATATTGCCTTCGATGTCTTTAGCCAGGGGACGCAGTCTGTCCTGCAGTGGCTGGCGTATGTGCTCATCAGTTACGCCAAGTATTACGGCTATCCATCGAATCTGGCCGAACAACCGGGCATCATGATCATTGACGAAATCGATGCGCATTTGCATCCCACGGCGCAGCAGCGCATCATCCCGATCCTGCGACGCCACTTTCCCAAGATGCAAATTTTCTGCTCGACGCACTCCCCCCTCATGCTGGTCGGTCTCCAGCCTGGGCAAATCCAGCTCCTGCAACGTGACAGCCATGGCACAGTAACTGTGTCGCGCAATACTACAGCTATCGCTGGTCAGTCTACAGATGCCGTGCTGCACCAGTTCTTTGGGATACCTATTGCCACCAGTGAGCCTCCCGAAGAGACGCCAACACCAACACGCGACAGGCGCAGCGCCCGACCGCGGACAACGTCCCAAGCCACTCCTGCACGTACCCGCGCTCCCAGGACAGGGAGCCGTAGACGATCGTAGCCAGCCAGGTCACGCCCGCGCGCACAAATAAATGGCTTCCTCCTGCGAGTCAAACAGAAACGTCTGGAGCAGCGTGAGCCCGGCCTCAGCGAGCACTGCGGGCATCACCTGGGGTGTAAAGCGGGTGGAGAAAAACACTTCCAGCGACTCGCCAGCCGCAAAGGGGAATACTTCATCGTACAGGGTGAGCTGTACGGGTTGTCGCATCGTGGCCGCAGCGCGGATCTGCCAGATATGGCCATCGGGACGCAAGAGCTGGGTGTGCACGGCGAGCTGTATCTGCGAGGCTGTAAACCCCAGACTGTCGAGCAGTCCGGTGTACCAGGCATGCGCCAAGGGGTTGTCATATTGCGGCAAAATCCGGGCGACAGCGTCAGCATAGAGACCAGGAGAGAGATTCGCTGACAGCAGCAGCATGTCGCCGGGACGCATGAGACTCCGGACGTACGGCAAAAAGGTGCGATAGGCAAAATTGGGGAGCATGCCAAAACACGCCAGGAGCCGTTGGGAAGCGGCGGTCTCATGCTGGGACAACCATGGCGTCAGCACCGGTTCTGCTTCCAGGTCAACCACCAGCGGTGCGGTCAGCAGAGCCGGCAGGGTGCTCTGGATGCGAAGCATCGTTTCCACCACCAGGGCCACGCTCGTATCCATCGGCGTGAAGAGAAGCGTTGGACAGCGTGATATCGCATGCTGCAGGAACAGCGCGTCCTTATTGCCGCCACCACACCCGAGGCTGACGTAGTGCAAGGCACTGGGTGACAGGGCCTGCAGGGCAGCTTGAAAGGCCTGCTGGTAGAGGGTCAGCAGCGCGGGCTCAGTGCGGGAAGGCGAGTACGCCTGATGATACGCCAACCAACGCTGCGCCTGGGCTGGGGATTCGTAGAGAAACTTGCCCGGGAGTTTGCGTGTACGTAAGCCACGGCGCAACTGCTCAGCCACTCTGTCGGGATACTGGGAGTCGTGCACAGTGAGCGTCACGGGCATAGCGGCAGGTTCCTCCCTGAGGCCACTACAGGCGCACGACCACAACGGATGTCCTCGGCCAGTTCTTGCAGAAAAGCCATCTGGCTGCCACGAAAGGCAAAATGCGGGTTGCATACGCGGATCCAGGCGGTGAGCTCCTGGAGGGAATAGCCATGCACCAGATACGCGGCTATGAGCATGGTGGTCGTGCGTCCGATGCCGGCCAGGCAGTGCGTGACCACGGTTTTGTCAGCCGCCAGGGCGGTAAAAAGCGTCTCGGCAAAGGTGTAGACCTGATCGCGGCTTGGCGGTGTGATGTCCTCAACTGGCACGTGGTAGAGCTCGAAATCGTTACACAGCTCGGGATGATCCAGGGGCTGTTCAAGGAGGGAGATCAACACCGCGACATTGTACTTTTTGAGCAGTGCTACCTCGTGTTGCCGCCGCTGCACGCTGGGGATAAGCCGCAGGGCCGGTTGGGCGTGATCCTCAACCCATGACACGTCGTCAAAAATGCCGGTTTTGGCGTTCATATGCTCGGCCACGGCCAACAATGCTACGCGATCGCGCAAACGGCTCAGACGCTCTCTGGCTACGTTGGGGGACAACTCGTAAAACATGGCGACTTTAGGACCATAACTGTCAAGATAGCTCCACAGACTGGCCAGGGGCGGCGTAGGCAAGTGCTGTTTGCCCAGCCAGCTCAGGAGGAGTGCCTCTTCGAACGACAGCTCAAACCAGTGACACTGGTTAAAACCTGGCCGCCCCATCCCACCCACGCGTCCCTCAAGAAACCACCAAAAACTGCGCAACTGGCGCCGTATGGGCATGTGCGCCTCCTTCTGTATGGCTCAACCTGCTGCCGTGTCCGTGCTCGCCAGGATCTCCGGGTCTATTCTACTACACATTTGAGCAGTTCTACAGCAAAACTTGCTTTTGCCCAGGGCGGCAGTGTGCTATGGGGAGGTGGATTGAAGACGAGATGCGACTGGCGCCACTTACGTCCCGTCTTGGCGTAGCGCAGGCATGAGCGGCGCCAGATACTGGGGAACTGTTCAGCTGCTCGATCTACAGCCATGAGCGCAATACGTGCTCAGCGCTACACTGGCACTCCTGTCAGCGCTGCGCAGCGGTGCAGATCGGGCATATAAAATTACGTACGCACTATCTGTCTGATGGCCTCTGCACATTGATCACACGGACTCTCGATGACTTGGAGATCAGTAGAGTCGGGCTTGGCAAAACGGAGAAGTTGGTCAAACTCTCTGATCTGGTTGATTTTTGCAAGGGAGAAATCTTTCCATACGCGGTTTTTCCAGCTAAAGAGCCGTGCATGCAGACTACAATATTGAAGTAGCATACCTTATCCTCAGTGTTGCAGAGTTCCTTGGTCTGTCCAACCGCCCTTCTCGTCCCTGGAATACAGGGCAAAAAGCGTACCAAAAGATCGTGCGGACCATGGCAGACCAGGGCCGAACAGATAAGTTGCAGCTATGGACTCACTTCGGAGTCCTGCGGTCGAGAATGCTTGCATTGGGATGGTCTGAGACTGTATGCTAGGGAGACAGCAGTGTATGCAAATCCATACACATGAAACGGCTTGTAGCCAATGTCCCCCAGCGTTCGCTCAGTGCGCCATGCAAGGGGCATAGGAGTATATGGGGGCGTAATCTGGGATTTTGTACGGATGACAAGCCGGATGACACGGTTCTGCGTGACTGCGCCTGGACCACTCGAGGTCCGGAGCGCCATGCAGCAGGTGCTGCGCGCTGCAGCGCCTAAGCAGAAGCCACGGACAGCAGGAGGACCTATCATGATTTTGCGGATTACCTGGGGAAAATTGCGGGCAGGCACTTGGCAGGACTTTGAGCGGGCCTATCATGCGACGGTGGCGGGCAAGGAAGTAAAAGGCCTGCGCGGACGCTGGCTCGCGCAAGATGTCAACGACCCCAACGGCGGTTTTGCCGTCAGCTTATGGGACACGCTCGAAGACATGCAGACCTATGAGCAGAGTGCAGTCTTCAAGCAAGAATTCAACCGACCCTCCAGCCCTTTTTTGTTGGGGAGTATCATACGTACCGATGTGACGTCAAGTACTCTCAGTAACGTTTGCCACCATGGGCCTTGGATGGTCCATTTCTCCTCACAGGTGCTGTGCGTGTCACGCGGGAAGGGAAGCGGTGGTGCACCGCCCCCCAGGACACGGAGGTGCCAGATGTCCCTGCTGCTTATCGTGAGTCTGGTCGTGATTGGAGGGCTGGTGCTCTCCTCGGGAGCCTGGTGCTGCTGGTGGTCTGTAGTGGCATTAACAATCTCAGTGACGATGCCCCGCGGCCGGGCGCAGGCGGGGCATCGCGCTCAGAGTGTCAATGGCAGCAGTTCCCCAAAAACTGATAGTTTCG
>CAVXPS010000015.1:0-79505 GCA_963763815.1 uncultured Actinomycetes bacterium | reverse complement strand
ACGGTTTTCCAGCCGTCGGGGGAGGTGGAGCTCGTCGCCTGAGGGCGCGTACGAGGAGCCGCGCTCCGGATCGGGACGGTTCCTCCCGCCGGATCCGAAGGCCCGTGAGCCCTACCGGCTGACGCCGTCTCTGGCGCTCCGGGTCGGGATCCTCGGAGCCCTTGCCCTCGTGATCTTCGGGATCCTCTTCTTCCGGCTCTGGTCGCTCCAGGTGCTCTCGGGCGACGAGTACCTGACCGCGGCCCAGAACAACCAGATCCGGCTCGTGCGGGAGGAGGCGCCGCGCGGGCCGATCCTCGACCGCGACGGCCGCGTGATCGTCTCGAACGTCGCGGGAACCGCCGTCCAGCTCTGGGTCGGCGACATGCCGCGCGCGGAAGGGAGACGCCGCGAGATCGTCCGCCGCCTCGCGCAGATCCTGGACGTCCCGCAGCGTGAGCTCGCGCGCGAGGTCGCGCGCCGGGCCTCCGATCCGCTGACGCCGATCACGGTGAAGACCGCCGTCCGCGAGGCACAGGTCAACTACCTCTACGAGCATCGCGCCGAGTTCCGGGGTGTGCGGATCGTCCAGACGTATCTCCGCGACTACTCGTACGGCGCGCTCGCGGCGCAGATCATGGGCTACGTCGGCGAGATCTCACCCGAGGAGCTGAAGGTCCTGCGCCGCGACGGGTATCGCGGCGGCGACCGGCTCGGTAAGGCAGGGATCGAGGCCGCGTACGACTCCTACCTGCGCGGCCGCCACGGGCTCGGTCAGATCCGTGTCAACTCGGTGGGCCAGCAGGTGGGCGCATACGTGCCGACGCAGGAGGCGCGGGCAGGCTTCGCGCTTCGGCTCACGGTCGACGTGCAGCTCCAGCGGGCGGCAGAGCAAGCGCTCGTCTACGGCATCGACCTCGCTCGCCAGAAGGACCACTGGGCAGCGGACGGCGGCGCGATCGTCGCCATCGACCCGCGGGACGGCGCGATTCTCGCGATGGCGTCCAACCCGACCTACAAGCCGTCGGTCTACGTGGGCCGCGTCGACCCGAAGAAGCTCGAGCCGCTGCTCGACGAGGAGACGGCGAGGCGCGCGAACTACCCGAGCCTCAACCGGGCGACCGCCGGTCTCTATCCACCGGGCTCGACCTTCAAGCCGGTGACCGCGCTCGCCGGTATGCAGGAGCACGTCTTCTCGGCGTACGACTCCATCCAGTGCTCACCGGTCGCCTACTACGGCCTCGATCGGCAGAAGTTCATCAACTGGAATCCGTTCGTCGACCGCCCGATGACGCTCGTCGAGGCGCTCGCGGAGTCCTGCGACACCTACTTCTACGAGATCGGGAACCGCTTCTACGAGCGAGGTAGCGAGGGGAGCGTGCGGCTCCAGCAGTGGGCTCGCCGCTTCGGCTTCGGGACGGCCACCGGGCTCGACATCGGCGGTGAGGCCGAGGGCCTCCTGCCGACGCCCGAGTGGCGGAAGAAGACCTTCGAGAGCGACTGGGACCGCGCCTGGAACCCGGGCGACTCGATCCAGCTCGCAATCGGCCAGAAGGACCTGCTCGTCACTCCGCTCCAGATGACCGCGTTCTACGCCATGCTCGCGAACGGCGGCAACGTCGTCACGCCGTACCTGGTCTCCGACGTCGAGCGGCCGGGGAGCGAGAACTCGCCGCGGGTCATCGAGCGCAGGTTCGCGCCGCTGCCGCCGAAGTCCGCCGGGCTCGATCCGGAAGCTGTCCGGGTCGTGCGTGAAGGGCTCTTCCTCGCGACCCACTCGGCGAGCGGCACCTCCTCGAGCGTCTTCGCGAACTACCCGGTCGACATCTCCGGCAAGACCGGAACGGCGGAGAAGGTCGTGCCGCTGCCGGGCTATCCGGCCGATCACCTCGAGGACCAGTCCTGGTGGTGCGGCTGGGGACCGTCCGAGAATGCGCGGCTCGTCGTCTGCGCCCTCATCGAGAACGGCGGGCACGGCTCCACCGCCGCTGCCCCGGCTGCGCTCAAGGTCTTCGAGAAGTTCTTCGGCCAGCAGGCGCCGCTGAACACGAGCCTGCTCGAGGAGACGGACTGATGATCGACGTCGCCGGCCGTCCGCCGGTCGCGGTTCGGGGCCCGAGGGCGACCTCGAAGCCGATCGCGTTCCTGCGGAGCCTCGACTGGGTGCTGCTGATCGCCGCCGGGGTGCTCGTCGGATACGGCCTCTGGGTCGTCGACGGGATCACGCGTTTCGACGTCCCCGGTGACGAGAACCACTTCCTCACGAGGCAGATCGTCGCCGCCGTCGTCGGGGTCTGCGGAATGGTGCTCGCGGCGCTCACGCCGCTCGACCTCGTCCGCCGCCACTGGAAATGGCTGTACGGCGCGACCCTCGCCCTGATGGTCTTCGTCTTCGCCTTCGCCGAGGAGATCCGCGGCTCGAAGCGCTGGATCGACCTCGGGGTCATCCAGTTCCAGCCGTCCGAGCTCGGCAAGGTGCTCTTCGTCCTTGCGCTCGCCGGGTTCGTGGTGGGACGGGCGGGGCGGGTGACCCGCTGGCGCACGGTCCTCTCGGCGATCGGCCTCGGCCTGGCGCCGATCCTGCTCGTGTTCCTCCAGCCGGACCTCGGCACCGCCCTCGTCTACGGGGCGGCCCTGTTCGCGGTTCTCTTCTTCGCAGGCGTCCGCTGGCGTCAGCTCCTCGCGCTCGTCGCCGCTGCCGCCTTCGTCTCGCTCTCGATTCTGTGGCTCCTGCCGTCCGCCGGCGTCGAGGTGCTCGAGCCGTACCAGTCCGAGCGCGTGACCGGCTTTCTCGATCCCGAACGCGATCCGAGCGGTCTCACCTGGAACGTGAACCAGTCCATCACGGCGATCGGCTCCGGCGGTCTCACGGGTCGGGGCCCGATGGAGGCCAGCCAGACGCGGCTCGACTACCTTCCCGAGCACGCGACCGACTTCGCGTTCGCGTCGCTCGGTGAGCAGCGCGGCTTCGTGGGCAGCTCCGTCCTGCTTCTCCTCTACCTCCTCGTCGTCTGGCGCGGCCTCCGGGTGGTGACCGTCGCGGGTGACCTCTACGGCGCCGTCGTCGCCGGTGGCCTCGTCGTCGCGTTCCTCTTCCAGGTCTTCGTCAACGTCGGCATGACGATGGGCGTCGCACCGGTCACGGGCATCCCGCTGCCCTTCATCGCCGTGGGGGGCACGTCGATGGTCGCGAACCTCGTGCTGATCGGCGTGCTCCAGGGAATCCACGCGCGGGGCAACTACCCGGGGCGCGCGCCGTGAAGCGCGCCGGCCCGGCATTCGCTGAGCTGAGAGGGATCGTCGGCTCGCTGCGCCAGGAGACGGATCGTGCCCCGGCCGGCCCGGTGCTCGTGACCGGGATGCTCGCGGAGCAGCTCGCCCGGGAGCTCGGCGCAGGCGCCGATCCAGGCGCAGTCGTCGCAGCGGACGCCTCGCGCCTCGCGCGAGCGTCCGTCCTCGTCCACGTCATCGCCGGGGATCCGAACGCTGCAGACGAGGAGCTCGTGCGGCGAGCCGATGCCGCGCGTGTCCCGGTGATTCTGATCCAGCTCTGGCCGCAGGCGACCTGGACGAAGCCGTTCGTGCTCACGCCGTTCGTGGTCGAGTGCCGTGCGGGGGAAGGGTTCCCGGTGCCCGAGATCGCGGCGCGCATCGTCGAGGCCGTCGACAACCCCGTCGAGCTCGGCCGCAACGTTCCAGTCCTCCACGAGAAAGTCTCAGAGGCTGTCGTCGGGACGTCGATGATCCGCAACGCGATCGCCGCGTCGCTCGGCAAGAGCTCGCGCGCGGCGCGTCCAATCATCACGCTCGAGCAGATCCGAATGCTCGCAAAGCTGCGTCAGCTCGACGAGGCGCTACCGGCGTCGGGCCCCGACGCGCTCAAGGCGATCGCCCCGCTCGCCGGGGCTGCGCTGGCCGTCGGCTTCGTCCTCCGCGAGGGGGCGACGATCGCCAAGCGGGTCCTTCCGGCGGCGATCGTCGACGCCGGCGTCGCTGCGGCCGGCACGTGGGCTCTCGGCGAAGCGCTGCGGCGCTACTCGAGCCGCACTGCGTAGCGTCGAGCCCTGGTTTGAGCCAGACCCATGCCGTCCGGGCCTGGACCTAGGATCGCGGCGAACGGGCTTGGAGATCATCCATGGGAGGAGCGATGCCGAACGCGGAGCTGGCCGAGGAGCTGCTTCAGCTGGAAGAGGCAGACGCCTGGTTCGAGTACCTGGAGGCGACGCGAGGTCAGACCGAGACCCGTTATGGCGAAGTCGAGCCGTGGGCGTGGGCACGCCTCTCACAGCGTCTCCGCGCCGTTCGGGCGAGACGGTCTCGACTCCGGCCGGCAGCTGCCTGATCGTCCCTCTGCGGAAACGGAGGCGGCCACTCGTGCTGGTACGCTTCGACGAGGCTTGACAACCGTGGCCCAGATTTTCAACACACGCAGCGCGATGGAGACGCCTGGGGCGTCTCCTTTCACGCGCGCGACAACCAGAGGAGATTCATACCTTGGCAAGAGAGTGGTTTCGCTTCGGCCGGAAGCCGAAGGAGCCGACGACGGATGCCGTCGCGGCAGTGGAGGTCCCAGCAGAGGAAGCTGCGGAGGAAACTGGACGACCTGATGTCCAAGCGGATCAGCTAGCGCCGACAGACGCGACCGATCCGACGAAGAAGAGGCGCCGCCGCGGAAGCCGCGGCGGGCGCGGAAAGAAGAAGGCGACGCCGGCGAATGGCCAGGCCGAGAAGGCCGATGCTACGCCGAAGACACCGGAGAAAGCCGACGCGAAGGAGCCGTCCCGCGGGCGGCCCGAACGCAGGCAGGAGCGGAGGCCGTCGCAGAGCCGGAGGTCGGACAAGGCCGCTGGCCGCCGCCGGACGGCGACGCGCCGGGCCGCGCTGCCGGCCGCGAAGCGCGATCTCGTCATCTCGGTCGACGTCGGCGAGCAGCGCGTCGCGATTCTCGAGGACGACCGCGTGGCAGAGGTCTATCTCGAGCGGCCGGAGCGCCGCTCGATCGCCGGGAACATCTACCTCGGCGTCGTCGACAACGTGCTGCCCGGCATGGAGGCGGCATTCGTCGAGATCGGCCTCGAGAAGAACGGCTTCCTGTACGTGGACGAGATCGTCGGCCCCGAGCTCGAGGGCCGCAAGGGCGCAAAGAAGATCCAGGACCTGATCCGCCGCGGCGAGACCGTCCTCGTCCAGGCGGTCAAGGACCCGATGAAGTCGAAGGGTGCCCGGCTGACGACCGAGATCTCGCTCCCGGGGCGCTTCCTCGTCTACGTCCCGAACGGCGAGGGGTACGGCGTCTCGCGCCGTCTCGAGGACGACGAGCGTGCGCGCCTCAAGGAGATCGTGAAGGGTCTCGACGCGAAGGGCGGCGGGATCATCGTCCGTACGGCGGCCGAGGGCGCTTCGGCCGAGGACGTCGAGCGCGACCTCGTGTTCCTCCAGCGGCTCTGGAAGAGCATCCAGACGAAGGCGAAGAGCTCGACCGCGCCGAGCATCGTGTACGACGAAGCCGAGCTCCCGTTGCGGATCGTCCGCGACCTGTTCGCCGGAGACTTCTCGAGCGCCCTTATCGACGACGACCGCACCTACCGGCGGATCGTCAGCTACCTGAAGAAGACGTCCCCGCACATGGTCGAGCGCGTCCAGCGCTACCGCGAGAAGACCCCGCTCTTCGAGGCGTACGGGATCGACAAGGAGATCGCCTCGACACTCGAGCGGCGGGTCAATCTTCCGTCCGGCGGCTACCTCATCTTCGACTACGCGGAGGCGTTCACGGTCATCGACGTGAACACCGGCCGCTTCGTCGGCTCGCGTGGCAAATCGTCGGCGGGCCGGCTCGAGGACACGATCGTGAAGAACAACCTCGAGGCGGTGAAGGAGGTCGTGCGCCAGCTCCGGCTGCGCGACATCGGCGGGATCATCGTCATCGACTTCATCGACATGTCGAACCCGAAGAACCGCGAGACCGTCGAGGACGCGCTGCGCACCGAGCTCGAGCGCGACCGGACGAAGACGTACGTCGTCGAGATCTCCCCGCTCGGGCTCGTCGAGATGACGCGGCAGAACGTGACCGACGGCCCGCGCGAGATCCTGACGCGGCGCTGCCCGATCTGCGAAGGCGACGGGTTCGTCGTCTCGGACGAGACGATGGCGATCGAGATCGAGCGCCGGCTGCGCACGCTCGCTGCGGGCGGCGCACGCGTGCAGGCGTTCCGGGTCGCCGTCCACCCGCGCGTCCTCTCGCTCCTCGCGGGAGCCGGCGGAAAGCGGCTAGCAGACATCGAGGCCGCCGCGCGCCGGCGCTTCTTCCTCGTCGCAGCCGAGAACGGCCACGTCCATCTCGACCATTTCGAGGTGCTCGACCAGGGCAAGCTCGAGGCTCTGAAGCCGGCGGCGCCGTTCGCCGAGGACGAGACGATCTCCGTGAAGCTCGTCGAGGTCGGCCTCCACGATGCGGGCGCCGGCGTTGCGAAGCTCGACGGCTACGACATCGTCGTCGCCGGCGCGGCGAAACTCGTCGGGAAGAAGGTCTCGGTTACGATCGGACGCGTCCTCGACGGTATGGCCTTCGGCCTGCCGGCCGAGGCGGTGACGACCGACGAAGGCATCACCTTCGAGGCGGAGGCCGAGAAGCCCACGCGCGCACCGAGCCGCAAGAAGGCTCCGGAGCCGGCCGAGCCGGCGCCCGAGGCCGAGCCGGAGTTGGAGCTGGACCTGGAGCCCGAGCCTGAAGAGTTGGAGGCCGTGGCCGAGGTCGAAGCCGACGCGGACACCGAGACGAGCACGGAGGAGCCGGCGGCAGCGCCGAAGAAGCGGACACGGCGCGGCACGCGCGGCGGCAGAGGTCGCAAGAAGAAGCCGGCCGCTGCCGCCGCCGCGGCAGCCGACGGCGACGATGCAGCCGGGAACGGCGCCCGGACGACGCCGACGATCCACATCCCACCGCCGGATCTCGGCGTCGAGGCCGAGGACTCGACCTCCGACGGAGCCGAGTCGCCTGCCGCGGACGCCGAACCGGTCGTCGAGCCTCCCGACGCCGGCGGGCAGCCGAAGAAGAAGCGCACGCGCCGCGGAACGCGTGGCGGTCGGAAACGCAAGAAGCCCGCGACCGCCGGTGCCCCAGACGACGCAGCAACGGCGGTGGCTGTCGACGAGGAGAGCGGTGCCGAAGTCGAGGCCGATCCGGCCGAGGCCGAGGATCAGCCTGCCGAGCCGGCCGAGGCCGAGACGGAGTCGACCGAGGAGTACGTGCCGATGTCGGAGTGGATCGAAGACTTCGACTCGCGCTCGCGACCTCGCTCGGGCTCACCCGGCACCTGAGCCAGCCGGCCGCAGAAGCCGCTCGCTCAGGCGGGTCTCCGCTATCATTTCGCGGCTCGCGGGCAGTCCGCCCGCGAAAGAAACTGCGTTGGGGTCAGGCTCGAGTCTGACCCAGCACTATCTCTGATCGACGTGACGTACGCCATCATCAAGGTTGCCGGAAAGCAGTACCGCGTCCGCGAAGGCGAGCGGCTCCTCGTCGACCGCCTGGCTGCGGACGACGGCGCGACGTTCTCGCCGGACGTCCTGCTCGTAGGCGGCGACGGGTCGCCGTCCCTCACCCCCGGCGACGTAAAGGTGACCGCGCGCGTCCTCGGTGGCGTCAAGGGCCCGAAGATCCGCATCGGCAAGTACAAGAAGCGCACCGGTTACCGGCGTCACACCGGGTTTCGCGCATCGTTGACGCAGATCGAGATCGAGTCGATCGGCGGCACGAAGCGCTCCGCGCCGGCAGAGAAGCCGGTAGAGAAGCCGGAGGCGAAGGCGAAGGACGACGCGGCCGAGACGAAGGCGGACCACCCGAAGGGCATGCCGTCCGGATACGAGGGCATGACCGTCGCCGAGGTCAAGGAAGCGGCGCCCGGCTGGAATGCCCCGATGCTCGCTGCGGCGCTCGAGTACGAGCAGGCGCACGGCCAGCGCAAGGGCGCGGTTGCAGCACTCGAGTCGGCGATTGCGGCGAAGGAGGACTCGTAGATGGCACACAAGAAGGGCCTCGGCTCCTCACGGAACGGCCGCGACTCCCAGTCGAAGCGACTCGGTGTCAAAGTGTTCGCCGGCCAGCCCGTGAAGTCCGGCATGATCATCGTCCGCCAGCGCGGGACGAAGTTCCGCCCCGGTCCTGGCACGGACATCGGCCGCGACGACACGATCTTCGCGATTCGCGAGGGAACGGTCGAGTTTCGCCGGAGCGGCGAGAAGCGCTTCATCTCGGTCGCGGAGTAAGCACGTAGGGGCGAGGCTTGCCTCGCCCTCTCGCTCGCCGTCGTGTTTCACGATCGCGCTCAGATCCATGTCGAGGCAGGCCGCGGCGGCGACGGCGCGCTTAGCTTCCGGCGCGAGAAGTACGTACCGAAGGGTGGCCCCGACGGCGGCGATGGCGGCCGCGGCGGCCACGTCGTCGTCCTGGCCGACGCCGCCTTGCGCGACCTCTCGACGCTTGGCCGCATCCGCTGGGTCAGGGGTGGCAAGGGCGGGAACGGTCGCGGAAGCCGCAAGCACGGGGCGGACGGGCACGATGAGGAGATCCGCGTCCCACTGGGAACGCAGGTGCTCGACGGCGAGCGCCTGGTAGCAGACCTCACGTCTCCCGATGCGCGGCTCGTCGTCGCAAAGGGCGGATCGGGCGGTCGCGGCAACGCCCGCTTTGCGACGCCCACCCGGCAGACGCCACGTTTTGCGGAGACGGGCCTTCCCGGCGAGGAGGCAGATCTCACGCTGCGCCTGAAGCTCGTGGTGGACGCGGCGCTCGCCGGCCTCCCGAATGCCGGCAAGTCATCACTGCTCCGGCGGATCTCGAACGCAAAGCCCAAGGTCGCCGACTATCCGTTCACCACGATCGAGCCCGTACTCGGCACGGTGGAAGGCGCGGACGCGCGCCAGTTGACCGTCGCGGACATCCCGGGGCTCATCGAAGGGGCGGCGGAGGGCGCCGGGCTCGGCCACGAGTTCCTCGCGCACCTCGAGCGGGCGCGGCTTCTGCTCCACGTGATCGACGCCGCCGACGGCGATCCGGTCGAGCGCTTCCATGCGATCGACCGCGAGCTCGCCGCCTACGGAGCAGCGCTCGACGAGCGTCCGCAGGTCGTCGTCCTGAACAAGATCGACCTGCTCGCGACGCACCCTACGTTCGAGCTTCGGGACGAGCGCATCGTGAGTGTCGTCGCGACGTCGACCGTGACCGGCGAGGGGATCGACGAGCTGAAACGGGCGCTGTTCGAGCTGTGCCCCGTCGCGCCGCCGCGCGAGGAGGAGGAACCTGAGCTGCCGGAGTTCCTCGAGTACCGGCCTCGGCCGAAGCGCGGGCCCGCATTCCGCATCCTGCGCACGGATCGCGGCTATCGCATCGCAGGCAAGCCGCCTCCGCCGGGCGAGCTCGAGGATGCGCTGCGCCGCGCAGGGATCCGGCGCGGGGCCGAGGTCGAGGTCGACGGCGAGACGCTGGAATGGCAGGAGTGACGCAGCCGCGGCTCGGGATCCTGGGCGGCGCGTTTGATCCGCCGCACGTCGGGCACGTCGAGCTCGCGCGAGCCGCACGCGACCACTTCGATCTCGAGTCGCTCCTCGTCCTCGTCGTCGCCGATCCGGGCCACAAGCACACGGTGGCACCGGCCGAGGCGCGTCTCGAGCTCACACGGCTCGCCTTCGCGGACGTTCCCGACGCGCAGGTCGAGTTCGACCGCCACGCGCGCACCGTCGACTCCCTCGAGGAGCTGCGGCCCGAAGACGCGGTGTTCCTCATCGGCGGTGACCAGCTCGCGGCCTTCGCGCACTGGAAGGATCCGGAGCGCGTCCTCGAGCTCGTGAGCCTCGGCGCGGCGATGCGGCCGGGCGTCTCCGAAGTCGAGCTGCGCGAGGCGCGCGCTCGGCTCCCCGCACCCGACCGCATCTCGTTCTTCGCGATGACGCCGACGCCGGTTTCCTCGAGCGAGATTCGTGCGCGAGTCGCGCGCCGCGAGCGGATCGCCGGCCTCGTCCCGCCCGCGGTCGCGGACGAAATCGAGCGGCTCGGGCTCTACCGCGAGCCTTGATCGCCGTGCGCGCGGGCTACACTCCGGGAGCCCGTGACGAGAGGATACGAAGAGAACTGACTCCGCTCGAGCAAGCACGCGAGACCGCCGCTCTCTGCCAGGAGAAGCTGGCGACCGACGTCACGATCCTCGACATGAAGGGCGTCTGTGACTTCACGGACTACTTCGTCATTGCGAGCGGCCGTAACACGAGGCAGACGAAGGCCATCTATGACGAGGTCGCCCAGGGCCTGAAGAAGGACCACACGATCCTCCCGCGCGCGACCGCCGGGGTCCGCGAGGGCGACTGGATCGTCGCCGACTTCCTCGACGTCGTGTTGCACCTCTTCACCCCCGAGACGCGGGCTTTCTACCGTCTCGAGGAGCTCTGGGACGACGTGCCGTCGGTCGAGGTCGCGGCCGTCTAGCGGCCGTCGTCCTCGCCGACCGCCCAGACGTCGCGCGGTTCGGCGGGAGGCGCCTCGAGCGCGACTGCGCCACTCAGGCTCGGTCGCAGTGGCCGACGAGGCTCGCGCACGCCGAGGCCGCCTTCGGTGTCGTTCCAGGGGTCATCAGCGGGAGGGGTGCTCGAGAAGAGCGCGCGCACGAACCGGACGAACCGCTTCGCGAGCCCTGGCCCTCCACGACGTACACGTCGGCTCATGGCGGCAGAGTATCTGTTGTCCGATACGCAAACTACCATCACGTTGGTGCTCGACCACGGATCAGAAGGGCGCGATTGCCGAGTCCGCGATCGTTCATGCAGCGAGCAAGCTGGGGATAGGCGCCTTAAGCCGTTCGGTGAAGGCGGCCGCTACGACCTGATCCTCGATTTCGGGCCGCGACCTCGTGCGGACGCAATGCAAGTGGGCGCCACGCCTCGGAGATGTTCTCGTTGTCCGCTGCTACTCGAATCAGGCGTGCGCGCGAAGGCCTGATACGTCGCTGCTACACAAGCGCGGACGGTCGACGCGATCGCTGCGTACTGCCAGGCGATCGATCGCCTGCTTCCTCCTACCGGCCGATCTCATCGACGGTCACCCAACGTGCAACTACGGCTCGCGCCATGCCGGAACAACCAGCGTCTTGGCGTCAACTGGGCAGACGACTTCGAGTTCGAAGCTAGACTTCTGGATCTCTTGGGGCCATAGCTCAGTTGGGAGAGCGCTGCGTGGCACGCAGAAGGTCGTCGGTTCGAGCCCGGCTGGCTCCATCATCCCCACGTTCGCCCGAGGCGTCTGGCGCGCCATGATGGCGAACGTGGCACCGAGCGAGCCAGGTTCAGGCGCTAACGCCGATGTTTACGCTCCGACACCCAGGTCGAGAACTTTCATCGTGGTTCGTCGTATTGAATGACGAGGCGCAGCCACCGGCTGTGCGCAAGGCAGCAAACGAGGAGGTCTCATGGCAGGCAAGCCGGTACACGTGGAGATTCCCGCCCAGGACACGCAACAGGCCCGCGACTTCTGGAGCTCCCTCTTCGGCTGGCAGTTCCAGGAGTTCGAAGGCAGCCCGAGCGAGTACCACATGACCCAGATCGACGAGCAGACCGGCGGCGCGATCTATGTGCCCGACGGAAAGCCGCAGGGCATGCGCGTCTACTTCGACGTCGACGACGTCAACGGCGCGTCCGCGCGTGTCCGCGAGCTCGGCGGCGAGATGGGCGACGCGATGCCTGTGCCCAACATGGGCTGGTTCTCCATCGGCAAAGATCCCGGCGGGAACGAGTTCGGCCTCTGGCAGAACGATCCGTCGGCGTCGATGCCCGAGTAGGACGGCGTGAGAGGGGCGGCGGCGCAACGCCGCCCCTTCCCGCCCGCACGTTCCCGCGGCGTGCGCCCGCAGTGCGCTAGAAACTGGGTGAACCCGAACCGAAAGGGAACGTCATGCCCTTCTACCAGCGACGCGGCGACGTGCCGCGCAAGCGCCACATCGTCTTCCGCGAGAACGGACGGCTCCTCACCGAAGAGGTGATGGGCCTCGAGGGCTTCACGGGGAACGAATCGATCCTCTACCACCTCCAGTCGCCCTGCCGGGTGAAGGAGCTCGGTCCGTTCACGCCGATCACGCGCGAGGAGTGGGTCCCCGAGGCCCACGCCCACCGACGCATGAACACGTACGACGTGACGCCCGAGGGGGACGAGATCTCCGGTCGCCGCACGCTCATGTGGAACGACGACGTCGAGATCTCGCTCTGCCGTCCCGACTCGACGATGGACTACTTCTTCCGGAACGGCGAGGGCGACGAGGTCGTCTTCGTCCACGAGGGAAGCGGGACGCTCGAGACCAGCTTCGGCGACGTCCCGTACAAGGACGGCGACTACATCGTCATCCCGCGCGGGACGACGTATCGATTCGTCCCCGAGGGAGCGCAGCGCTACCTCGTCTTCGAGACCCCCGGCCTCATCGAGATCCCTCGTCGCTACCGGAACCAGTACGGGCAGATCCTCGAGGGCGCACCGTACTTCCACCGGGACATCCACCCGCCGACCGAGCTCCGGACGCATCGCGAGGACGGCGAGTTCCTCGTCAAGGTGCGGGTCAGGCGCGGGTACCAGGACTACGTCCTCGACTACCACCCCTTCGATGTCGTCGGCTGGGACGGCTACCTCTACCCCTGGACGTTCTCGATCCATGATTTCGAGCCGATCACGGGGCGCATCCACCAGCCGCCGCCCGCGCACCAGACGTTCCAGGGGCCGAACTTCGTCATCTGCTCGTTCTGCCCGCGGCACCTCGACTTCGACCCGGAGGCGGTTCCGATCCCGTACCACCACAGCAATCTTCAGTCGGAGGAGATGATCTACTACGTCTCCGGGAACTTCGGGTCGCGCAAGGGGATCTCCGTCGGGTCGATCACCCTCCATCCTTCCGGCCTCCCCCATGGGCCGGCGCCGGGGCTCGCGGAGAGGGCTCTCGGCGTTCGCGAGACGACCGAGCTCGCGGTGATGTGCGACACGTTCCGCCCGCTCAGGCTTTCGACGCTGGCCCGCGACCTGGACGACGGGCACTACGCTCTGTCCTGGTACGAGCCGCCTTCCGACGAGGCCGACCTGGCCGGCGTGACCAGCCACCTCTAAGGAAACGGGTCAGAGCCTTTGCGCTCTGACCCCATCCGCTAGGGGTCGGACTTCAGTCTGACCCCGCCTTCCGCGGTGATGGACCGTATGGTCCACCCATGGACGCGGCGCGGTTCCTCGAAGGCCTGCCGGCGCTCTTCGACGACTACCCGCGCTCGGACCACCCCCGGAACCGCCGCTTTGCGCCGGTGCTCGCGGAGGTCGAGAACCTCGCCTCGGAGAACGTCCTCGCGCTCCTGAACCATGCGGCTTCCTGCCTCGGGCCCGGCGAGGCGTACGTCGAGGTCGGCGTCTACCACGGCGCGAGCCTCATCGCGGCGCTCATGGGGAACGAGGACAAGCGCTTCGTCGCGATCGACAGCTTCGCCTTCCGCGACGCGAGCCTCGACCAGGTCGAGGCGAACCTCGAACGCTTCGGCGTCCCGCGGCCCGAGATCCGCGTCGGTGACGTGTTCGAGCTCGTGCGCGACGGTGCGCTCGACGGTGTGCCGGTGGGGGTCTGGTACTACGACGCGGCGCACGACTACGAGGCGCAGATGGAGGGGTTGCGGATCGCCGAGCCGCTGCTCGCGACCGGGGCGCTCATGATCGTGGACGACACCGACTGGGAGCGCGTCGAGCGCGCCATGGACGACTATCTCGCGGAGCAGCCGCGAGCGCGACGACTCCTCACGCTCGACGGGAAGGAGCGCGGCGCCCCCCAGTGGTGGGAGGGCATGCAGGTCCTCGAGTGGACCGGGTAGGGCCGGGCAGGCCCGGCCCGCGCGAGGCTCGCCTCTAGATCCCGCGGATCGTCAGACGACGGCTGAGCTTGTCGCCGTTGATGTCGTTCAGCTCGAAAGTCGCCGTGTAGGTCACGCCCCGAGCGATCCCGCCGCCCGGGAAGCGGAGCCTCGCCGTGATCGTGCAGTCTCGGAGAAGGGGTGAGGTCTGCTGCCCGACCGAGAGGAGCCTGCTCCCGCGGAACACGCGCCAGGTCATGCCGATGCTGGTGCCGGTCTTGTCGGCGACGCAGTAGCGGCGCGCGTAGAGCTTGACGAGCGGCGTCGTCGTCCCCCGGCGGAAGCGAGTACATCGAGTTCCGAGCGTCGAGCGGCCGGGCGCTAGCCGAGAACCGGCTCGGCGACCTGCCCTTCGCGCTGCCGCCCTGTGTGTAGAGCCCCGACTCCCACTCCTGCCCCTGGTCGTCCTGATAGACGAACCAGATGAACATCCCGACGAACGGGTACCTCTTCGCGAGGGCGATCGACTGCTGGATATAGGCGGACTGCACTGCGTAGCTCACGCCGAGCGAGTCCTGCGGGCGCGTCTGGTGTCCGTACTCGGTGACCCAGACCTGCGGATTCCGCTGGCGGAACCACTTCTTGAGGTTCTGCTGGAAGCGGGGAAGAGACGTGAGCGACACGTTGGGCCACTTCACGATCTGACCCGGCCGGAGGTTCGGGGTGGACGGATACGGGTGATGTGCCCACGCCGAGAACTTGAGGCGCGGGTTCGCCTTCGCGACGAGCTCTGCGAACTTGCCCGGCGAATGGGTCGGACGAATCCCGGCGGGGCGGTCGCTGCCGCGTGCAGACGTCTCCCCGATCGCGACCTGCGCCGTCCGGTTGCCGGCCTTGAGGCCTGCGTACGCCGCGGCGTAGAGCTTCGCGTAGTTCGCCGGTGCGACGGAGCGCCCCCGGCTGTCGAACTGAGGTGCCAGGAATCCCTGGAGGTTCGGCTCGTTCCACACCGACCAGAAGCGCACGTACGGGTAGCCGGGGTTCCGTCCCGAGTACCGTGCAGCGATCGCGCGCGAGAAGTTCGTCAGGTCGCGCAGGTTGCGCGGCATCCGGTTCGGGGTCTGGCCACCGTTCGCCCAGCGCGGCGTGCCCGAGATGGTGAGCATGACCTCCTGGTCCATCTCCTGAGCCGCCCGCGCCGCCTCGTCGATGTCATCGAGCCGGTAGACGGGATCGAACGGGTCCGTCGCGTTGGACGGCCGCCGCGGTGCCGCGAGGTTCCACTGCACGAGGAGGCGCACGATCGTGGAGCCGTCGCTCGCGGACCTCTCGATGCGGACGAGCCGGTCGTTGACCCAGCGATAGCTCGGGTCGTCGTGGAACCCGACCCACATACGCTCGGCAGCCATGGCTGCTGGCGCCAGGATCGCGGCCAGAGCGAACAGGAGGAGTGCGAGGCGTACGGTGCGTCTCACGGGGAGTCTGGGCAGTCGGTGGTCGAGGTTCGGGGTGCTGACGGCACGAAGACTTCGGGCACCCTAGCGGCTCGAGTGTGAGGGTCGTGTTAGGACCTGTGCCGCGAGTCCGGCCCATCGAGGGCGTCGAATGATGGCGTACACTGGCTCCGTGGACGCGGCCTGGGAAGGCATCTTCATGCTTCTCGTCCTCAAGATCCCCGTGATCTACCTCGCGGCCGTCGTCTGGTGGGCGGTCCGTGCCGAGCCAGCCGCGGACGAAGGGTCGGGAGGGGAGCTCGAGCTCGTCCCGCTCACGCCGTGCGGATGGGAGGACTGGAAGCGCCGGCGCGGCAGCTTCCGCCGGCGGCCGGTTCGCCCGAACGGACAGGTCCCTGGCCGTCGGGCGCGGCGGGCTCGCGTGACCGCCGCGTGAGCAGCGTGCCGCAGGCTCGCCGGGCGGACCTGATCGCCGGTTTCCTGTGCGCGTTCGCCCTCGCGCTCTCTCTCGTCGCGATCGCCAGGACGCCCGGACTGCTGGCACCGGTCGCGATCCTCGTCGCGCTCGTCGCGGCTCGCATGACGGAGTCGCACCAACGACTGGCGGCCTGGACGATCGCCGTCGCCACCTCGGCGTTCGTTCTCGGGATGGTCGTCGCCATCTCGACGGACAAGCCGCTCTTCTAGGGTCGTCCACTCAGGCAGCCGGGCCAACAGCACGAAGCCCGGCCGAATGGCCGGGCTTCGTTGTCTCAGCGACGTGCGTCTACCGGAAGCGCACGACGAGATCGCGCTGACCCTGGGTCCCCTGCTGCCGCTGCGTCTGCAGCAGATCCGGCGGATTGGGGACGCCGGGGAACAGATCGTCGCCAATCGTCGGGATGAACTGCGGCGGGACACGAACCTTCGTCGCCTGCTCGTAGTCGTAGGCAATGCCGAGCAGCTCCGGTTCGGCCCAGCGGCCCCCGATGAAGGTGATCCCGATCGGCAGTCCCGCGATGTAGCCGGCGGGCACCGTAATGTCGGCGTAGCCCGACACCGCAGCCGCCGACGACGAGCCGACGAAGAGCTCGAAGTGGCCGTCGAGATCGCCCTCAGCGGGGTCGTCGTTCGTGGGCCAGGCGGGACCGTTCGTCAGGCCGATGATCGCGTCGAGGTCGTTATCGGCCATGAGCTCGTCGATTGCGTCCTGAACGGGCGGCGTGGTCGCCTCCCGGAGGTCAGCGCAAGCGGCGTCACGGCCGTTCGTCGCCTCGGCGGCCTCGAAGACCGCGTCGTTCCAGGGGCCCTCGAGCTTGGGATGGCGCTGGTTGAACTCGATCAGCCCGGCGAGGGTCTGCGGATACGGCCGTCCGGTCTTCGGGTTCGTCCCGTCGACATAGGTCTCGAGGTACGTCGCGATGTCCGTCTTGAACTCGCACAGGAGCGCTGGGAACTCGTTGGCTGTGGCCGACAGGTCGATGTCGGTCCCGTCGATGACGGTTGCACCTTCGTCCTCGAGCGCTTCGATCACGTCGTCGAGGATCGGCTCGATGACCGGGCCCACCAGCGCCGGGTCGTAGGTACCGGCGCGCCAGACGCCGATCCGTGCGCCATCGAGCGCCTCATCGTCGAGGAACTGGGTGTAGTCGGTGAAGGCGTTGCCGGCCTGATCGGCGGTCGCGGCGTCGTCCGGGTCGATGCCGGTCGCTGCGCCGAGGAGTACCGCAGCGTCGGTCACGTTGCGGCTCATCGGGCCGGCCGTGTCCTGGTCGGCGCTGATCGGGATCACGCCTGCGCGGCTCCACAACCCGAGTGTCGGCTTGATCCCGACGACGCCGTTGGCGCCGGACGGGCAGACGATCGACCCGTCCGTCTCCGTGCCGACGGCTGCGACCGCGAGATCAGCAGCCGCGACGACGCCGGAGCCAGAGCTCGAGCCGCACGGGTTGCGGTCGAGGACGTAGGGCATGTTCGTCTGGTTACCGATGCCGCTCCAGCCGCTCGACGACGGGCCGGACCGGAAGTTGGCCCACTCGGACAGGTTGGCCTTGCCGATGATGATCGCGCCCGCGGCCTTCAGCTTCGCTGCGATGAACGCGTCCGCGGGGGTGCTCTTGGCGAGTGCGTAGGAGCCGGCCGTCGTCGGCATGCCGGTGGTGTTGACGTTGTCCTTGACGATGATCGGAATCCCGAGCAGTGGACGGCGATCGCCGCTGCGTCGCGCCTGGTCGGCTGCTTGTGCGTCGGCGCCGGCCCTCGGGCTGACCGTGATCACCGCGTGGAGCTCCTTGTGGAGCTGGTGGATGCGCTTGACATAGAAGTTCGTCAGCTGGACGGAGCTCAGCCGGCCCGAGTTCATCAGCTTCTGGAGCTCCGGGATCGTCGTCGCGTCGACGTCAACGCCGGCGACCTTGGTGTTCGTCGGGTCCTCGGCGGTGGCGCTCAGCGCGACGCCGGATACTCCGAGTAAGAGGGCCAGCAGGGTCGTCAGGACAATGGAACGCCGAAGTCGGCTGCTCATCGCGTGACCTCCACGGATCGGGTGGGGTGGACGATGGGATCGCAGGGCTGGGCCGGCGATCTGGGGGCTGAATCCTATACCCGTTCCTCTGTCACGTCAGTGGGTGGTATCGAACACGCAGAACCAGGTTCCCTTCAGGGTTGGGTCCGGCTCCGGCCGGACCCCGGGTCGCCCCATCGAGGGAGGATGGGAGTGCCGACCCTGGTACAAAGGGAGTGGTGGCGTTTTCCGCCAAGCAATCCGACCTGAACGCCGGCTACGTCGGCTCGCTGCTCGAGCAGTACCTCGAGAACCCGGAAGCGGTGGACCCGGCCTGGCGCGAGCTCTTCGAGCGCGGCGACGACGGTGTTCTCGCGGCGCTTCCGGGCCTTGCGCGCCTCGTCGAGACGCGCACCGACGGTAACGGCGCGCCGGTCGCGCCGCCTCCCCCCGCGCCGCTCGAGGTTCAGGTTGAGGCTCCGCCCGTACGCGAGCCGGAGCCGGCGCCCGTGCCCGAGCCCGAGGTTCCGGAATCGAGCGTCGTCGCAGGCGAGGAGCTCGCCGAGGAGGCGCCTGCGCCTGCCCAGGTCGACGAGGAGCTGCTCGCCGGCGTCGCGGCGGCGATGGCGCTCGTGAAGGCCTTCCGCACGCACGGGCACCTGAACGCGCGGCTCGATCCACTTGGCTCGGACCCCATGGGCGACCCGGCGCTCGACGAGTCGAGGCTTCGTCCAGCCCTGACGCCAGAGCTGCAGGCGCGCATCCCCGCCAAGCTGCTGCGCCTCTATGTGCCGGGCGAGACGCTGCTCGACGCTCTTCCTCGCCTGCGCGAGGTCTACACCGGCACGATCGCATACGAGATCGAGCACATCTCGGACCACGCCGAGCGCGTCTGGCTCCGGCAGGCGATCGAGTCCGGCCGCTACCGGAAGCAGCTCGACGCGGAGGAGCGCAAGCAGCTCCTCGAGCGGCTGTCGCAGGTGGAGGCGTTCGAGACCTACCTGCGGCGCGCGTTCCTCGGCCAGAAGCAGTTCTCGATCGAGGGCCTCGACTCGCTCGTGCCGATGCTCGACGAAGCGATCGAGCTCGGGGCGGAGGGTGGTGCGCACGAGGTCGTGATCGGCATTGCGCATCGCGGGCGGCTCAACGTCCTCACGCACACCGTCGGCCGCGACTACGCGTCCATCCTGCGGGAGTTCGAAGGCGAGCGCACGATCGACGCGCTCGTCTCGGATCCCGAGGGCGGCACCGGCGACGTGAAGTACCACCTCGCGGCGTCGGAGTCGCGCCACACGAGGGCCGGGGAGATCCAGGTCACGCTGTCGCCAAACCCGAGCCACCTCGAGGCCGTCGACCCGGTCATCGAGGGGCGTGCGCGCGCAGAGCAGACCGATCGCTCGCGCGGCGCCGGCTTCCACGACCCGACGGTCGCGCTGCCCATCCTCATCCACGGCGACGCGTCCTTCCCCGGGCAGGGTGTCGTCGCGGAGACGTTCAACTTCCACTCGCTCAACGGCTACTCGACCGGCGGCACGCTGCACGTGATCGCCAACAACCAGGTCGGGTTCACGACGGACCCGGCGGAAGGACGCTCGACCCGCTACTCGAGCGACCTCGCGAAGGGCTTCGACGTGCCGATCATCCACGTCAACGCCGACGACCCCGAGGCCGCGCTGGCGGCCGCTCGGCTCGCGCTCGCGTTCCGCGAGGAGTTCGGCCACGACGTCGTCATCGACCTCGTCGGCTATCGCCGCTTCGGGCACAACGAGCAGGACGAGGCGTCGTACACGCAACCTCTGATGGCGGAGCGCATCGAGCGCCAGGCGCCGGTGCGGGAGAGCTATGCGGCGAGGCTCGTCGCCGACGGGGCGCTTACGGACGAGGAGGCGCAGGAGCTCTTCGACGGGACGATGCGCCGCCTCCGCGAGGCACACGACGAGCTGAAGACGTCGTTCGCGGCTTCCGAGCAGCCGGTCGAGAAGCGCCCGCTCACCGACACGGGGGCCGCGGTCGTCACCGCCGTCCCTGCGCCGCGTCTTGCGGAGCTCAACGAGCAGCTTCTGAGCGTGCCGGACGGGTTCACCGTGAATCCGAAGCTCGCGAAGCAGCTCGAGCGCCGGCGCGACGCGCTTCGTGAGGGCGGAATCGACTGGGGGCAGGCCGAGTCGCTCGCCTTCGCATCGCTTCTCGGCGAGGGCATCCCGATCCGGCTCTCGGGTCAGGACACCGAGCGCGGAACCTTCTCGCACAGGCACGCAGTGCTCCACGACCCCGTGAGCGGAGAGACGTACGCACCGCTCCAGAACCTTCCGAGCGCAGCCGCCTCGTTCGAGATCTACAACTCGCCGCTCTCCGAGTACGCACCGGTCGCGTTCGAATACGGCTATTCGATCGCGGCTCCGGACGCGCTCGTGGTCTGGGAGGCGCAGTTCGGCGATTTCATCAACGGAGCGCAGATCGTCGTCGACCAGTTCATCGTCTCCGGACGCTCGAAGTGGGGGCAGACGTCACGCCTCACGCTCTTGCTCCCCCACGGCTACGAGGGCAACGGCCCCGAGCACTCGAGCGCGCGCCTCGAGCGGTTCCTCCAGCTTGCCGCGCAGGAGAACATTCGCATTGCGAACGCGACCACCGCGGCGCAGTACTTCCACCTCCTCCGCCGCCAGGCGCTCGACGCGACCGCGCGCCCGCTCGTCGTGATGACACCGAAGGGGCTGCTCCGGCTGCGCCAGGCGACCTCCACCCTCGACGACCTCTCCGACGGCTCGTTCAAGCCCGTGCTCGGGGATCCCTCGGTCGAGCTCGAGGCCGTGCGTCGCCTCGTCCTCACGAGCGGCAAGGTCTACTACGACATCGTCGGGCACGAGGCGCGCGACTCCGCTCCGAACGTCGCAGTCGCGCGGGTCGAGCTCCTGTATCCGTTCCCGCTCGAGCAGGTGCGCGACCTCGTCGCCGCGTACCCGAACCTGCAGGAGATCGTGTGGGCGCAGGAGGAGCCGCAGAACATGGGCGCCTGGCGCTCGATTCGCCATCGCCTCGAGGAGGCGGCTGCGCACTCGGCGCGGGCCGATCGGGTGGCGTTCATCGGCCGGCCGTGGCGCGCGAGCCCGAGCGAGGGCTACCCGACGCTCCACCAGCGCGAGCAGGACCGGATCGTCCGCGAAGCGCTCGGCGCGCTCTGACGCCACATACCGAGGCCAGGCTGAAGCCTGGCCCCACGAGTGCTGGGGTCTGACTTCAGTCAGACCCCGGTCTTATGGTCTTCGCTAGGGCGTGCGGCGGGCCCGCTGCTTGAGCGAGGACGCGACGCGCGGCCCATGGCGGCGCATGGTGTCGAGCACGCGGCGCCGCTCCTCGGGAGGCAGGCGCCGCCAGATCCGAAACGCCGCGAGCAGCAGCGCGATGACGATCCTGCGGGCGAAGATCACGGGCGCATACTCGCACACGAAGCACTTGCCGGAATGTGACGGATGGCGCAAGAACGCTTGACGGCAGCCGGTTTTCGAGGAACGTTCAGCTAGACTCCCACGTCGCCGCGCCATGCCCGAAGACGTCGATCTCCAGACCACCGATACGGCCGCCCTGTTCGCGGACGCGATCCGCGAGCACCTCGAGCTCAAGGCACGCAACTCGAGCCTGGACGGGGACATGCCCCTCGATCCCTACCTCGACGGCGACCCGCTCGAGAATCACCCGCTCTTCAAGAGTGAGGAGCAGGCCCGCATCGAGGAGACGCTCGACGGCGAGCCCGCCGCGGAGCTGAGCTCCGAGCGGCTGCCGTGGCCGGGCGAGGATACGGTCGAGAACGCGACCGAGGGCCCGGCCCTGGACGAGGCACTCTGGACGGGCCGGCCGCGCGATTTCGACTGGGGCGAGTAGCCCTCGGGTGACGACGGCGCCCGTTTCCTCCGTCGCCCTGACCGGTGACGAGCGGCTCCGGCGCTATGCCGAGCTCGCGGTGCGCGTCGGAGCGAACGTCCAGCCCGGGCAGGACGTCGTCGTCATGTGCCTCGTCGAGCACGCAGAGATCGCGCGCGCAATCACGCGTGAGGCCTATCGCGCCGGCGCGAAGCACGTCATCGTCCAGTACGGCGACCTGCACACGCGGCGCGCTGCGATCGAGCTGGGACCCGAAGAGGAGCTCGGCTGGTCGGCGCCGTACATGCTCGACTGGGTGCGCCGCTGGGATCAGGAGAATCCGGCGGTGATTTCGCTCAGCGGCAACCCGAATCCCGACCTTCTCGCCGATCTCGATCCTGCGCTCGTCGGCCGTTCCGAGGCCAAGGACCTCCGTCTCGCGTTCCTCGAGAGCGTCCGCGGACGCCACATCAACTGGGTCATCGTCGCGGCGCCGAACGAGGGCTGGGCGACGCAGGTGTTCGGCGAGCCGGACGTCGAGCGGCTCTGGGATGCGGTGGCGGCCGCGACGCGCCTCTTCGACCCCGATCCGGTCGCGTCCTGGCAGGCACATGCGGACAAGCTCCAGCGGCGCGCGGATGCGCTCAACGAACGCCGCTTCGATGCGCTCCACTTCCGCGGCCCGGGTACCGATCTCACCGTCGGACTGCTGGCGAAGACGCGCTGGCAATGCGCGACCTTCGAGACGGCGAAGGGGATCCCGCACATTCCGAACATCCCGACCGAAGAGGTGTTCGCGAGCCCCGACTGGCGGCGCACCGAGGGCACGGTCCGCTCCACGTACCCGCTCGTCGCGGTGGGAACCCGTGTCTCGGGGCTCGCGCTGCGCTTCGAGGGCGGGAAGATCGTCGAGGTCGAGGCCGACTCCGGCGCCGAGATCATCCGCCAGCAGCTCGCGACCGACCCGCAGGCGCCGTACGTCGGAGAGATTGCGCTCGTGGACGGCTCGTCACCCGTCAAGAAGACGGGCCTCGTCTTCTGCGACACGCTCTTCGACGAGAACGCGACCTGTCACATGGCGTTCGGGGACGGTCTGCCCGAGACCCTGGACGAGGACGTGCCCCGCGAGCAACTCCTCGAGCACGGCGTCAACGTCTCTGGCGTCCACGTCGACTTCATGATCGGCGGGGCAGAGGTGGACGTCGACGGGCTCGATCGAGACGGCGGCGCGACGCCGATCATCCGCGGCGACGCCTGGCAGCTCGACTGACGCCGACGAAGTCCAGCTACAACTCATGAATGAGGTGGGTCTTCGCCGCGCTCGGCGTCGTCGCCGTTGCGGCGGGCGCCGCATTCGCGCTCGCGTTCCGCAGCGACTCGAGCCAGCCCGTCGCTCTCCCCGAGAGCGCGATGCCCGGCCGACTCCTCGTCGGCTTCCAGGACGACTCCTCGTTCCGCTGGGCCGCTGACCGGGCGACCGCGCTCGACACCGCGCGCGACGCGAACGCCTCTGTGATCCGCACGATCGTCGAGTGGCAGGGCGCCGCGGCCAGCAGGCCGTCCGACGCGCGCAACTCGTTCGACCCCGCGTACCACTTCGACGATCTCGACGACCTCGCCCGGACCGCCCAGCAGCGTGGCATCGAGCTGCTCCTCACGATCTGGGGGACACCCGAGTGGGCGAACGGCGGGCAGACGCCGAATCATCCTCCTGCGGACTCCCAGGATCTGGAGGACTTCGCGTACGCTCTCGCGGACCGCTACTCCGGCCGGCACGCGGGCTACCCCGCAGTGCGTCTCTTCGCCGCTTGGAACGAGCCGAACCTCGAGCAGTTCCTCGCGCCGCAGTTCGACGAGCTCGGCGAATCGGTGTCGCCGGAGCTCTACGCCGACATCGCGCGGGCGATCGGCGACGGCGTGAGGGCGGCGAACCCGGATGCGCTCGTCGCGATCGGCGAGACGTCGCCACGCGGCCAGGACCGGCCGAGCCGAGGGACGGTGCAGGACAGCCATTCGCCCGCCGGCTTCGCGCGGCTGCTCTCCGAGGAGGAGCCTGCGGTCGACTTCGATGCCTGGGCGCAGCATCCGTACCCACCGCGGCCCGGAATCGCTCCCGCGCGCTCCGTTCGCTGGCCGCGTGTCGCCCTCGGGAACCTCGAGCTCTTCGGGGGGTCGCTCGACGACTGGTTCGGCCGCGACGGGACGCCGATCTGGATCACCGAGTACGCGCACGAGACCGTTCCCGACCCCGTCGGTATCTCGTTCGAGACCCAGGCGCGGTTCGCCGAGGAGGCGCTCACGCTCGCCGCCGGCAACCCGCGCGTCCGCGTGCTCGTGTGGTTCACGCTCGTCGACCGGCCCGGCGATCGCTGGCAGAGCGGCCTCGTCGCCGAGGACGGCTCGACGAAGCCGGCGTACGAGCGCTTCGCGGCGGTTGCCTCGACGCTCGACCCGCGCAACCCCGTGCTGCCGTCCGGCGCCGACGTCGCGCGTGTGCCTGCGCTCGAGCTCGCCTACTACGTTCCCGCTGGAGCCCCGGTCGCGGTCGAGACGGACACGGGGGAGACGTTCTCCGTCCCGCTCGGCGAGGACGGCTGGCTCGACGTCCCGGTCGCCGACGAGAACTCGGTGGTCTCGCTCCGCGTCACCGATGAGCACGGCCACGCGGTCGAGCGCGTCGTACACGTCGGCACGTCGAGCGTCGAGTTCGACTGAGTCAACTCCGCGCCTGGCTTGGTTGAGCCGAATCCGCCCCTTGTAACACACCTTGTAACGAGGTGGCGTTGCGCTGACTGCGAAACTGGTGCTTGACAGACACTGGAAGTGATGTCATAGTGACGTCACGATGCAGTTGGAAGTGCACATCCAGGCGATCCAGCAGGATCTCGCCACCCAAGCCGGTCTCGGGGACGAGGCAACCGCCGAAGCCGCTCGCCGGATGAGCGAGGCGCTCGCCTCGACGCTGCATCTCCGCCTCCTCGACCTTCTGGGCGAGGCGGCGGCCGAGATCGGCTCCCAGCTTTCGTCGGGCCGCGTCGAGGTCCGACTCGCAGGACGCGATCCCGAGCTCGTCGTCGTCATCGACGAGGCTCCGGACACCGTCCAGCTCGCCGGGGAGGAGCTCAAGGGGCGGATCACGCTCCGGCTCCCCGAGACGCTCAAGGCGGTCGTCGAGTCGGCCGCCGAGCGCGAAGGCATCTCCACCAACGCCTGGCTCGTCCGGACGATCGCGCACGCAGTCGAGTCGCGACCGCCCAGGCGAACCCGGCACAACCGCCTCCAGGGCTACGCCCAGGGTTAGGAAAGGGAGGGACCATGCTCATCGCACCGATTCCATTCGAGTACGTCACCTACCTCGACCATCACATCGAGCCCGGTGACCGCAAGCGCCGGGCGCGGTCCCGGCCCTCGGGAACGCGCGTCCGCCGCTCGCCCGGAACGATTCAGGACTAGACGATGGAAGTCTTCGAGACCCCGGGCGACGTCACCCTCCAGGTCCGGATTCCGAGTGGCCGCGTCACGATCGGGACGACCGACGAGCCTCGCACGCAGGTCGAGGTCGTCCCGGTCGGGCGGCGCGGCGCGGACACGCTGGAGCAGATCCGCATCGCGCACGACGATCGCGGCGGTCGCCACGTGATCACCATCGAGCAGCGGAACCGCATCGAGTGGGGCCCGGTTCAGATCAGCTGGGGCGGCGACGTCGAAGTCCGGGTCAGCTGCCCCGTCGGGACGGCGCTCGAGCTGAACGGCGCCTCGGCCGACTTCAGGGCAGAGGGGCAGTACGGCCGGGTGTCCGCGCGCACCGCATCCGGCGACATCCGCGTCGAGGCGGTCGCCGGCAAGCTCGAGCTGAAGACCGCGAGCGGAGACGTGCACCTCGAGCGTGTCGAGGCCGATAACGGCTCGCTGGTCACCGTCTCGGGGGACGTCGAGATCGGCCATGTCGAGGCCGACCTCTCGTTGAGGACCGTCTCGGGCGACGTCGAGGTCGGCGTCATTCGCGGCCCCTTCGGCGTCTCGACCACCTCGGGCGACATCAACTTGCGCTCGCTCGAGGCGGGCGAGCTACGCATCCAGACGGTTTCGGGCGACAGTCGCATCGGAATCGGCCGCGGGACGCGAATCTGGGTCGATGCATCATCCATCTCCGGCGACATGAGATCGGAGCTCACCATGGGCGACGACACGGCGGCGGAGGAGACCGAAGCCGAAGCCTCCGGCGAGGTCGTGCCCGTGCACGTGAAGTCGGTCAGCGGCGACGTGTCGCTCGTCCGCGCGGGCTCGCCTGTCGCCTAGCGCGGGCGGGCGCTGCGCACGGCGGCGACGACCTCGTCATCGCGGCCCTGGACGATCAGGTCGACGAGGCGACTCTCGCCGCGAAGCCCGAGCTTCCCGGTCAGCACCTCGTACAGCTGCGCTTCGTCGAGCCCGACCTCCCGCGCGGCGCCGACGATGCGCGCGATCACGCGTCGAGGTTCCCTCCCTACGAACTGCCAGGTCGGGTAGAGCCACTCGGTCGAACCCTGTTCGCGCACCGCGATGAGCTCGCCCGAGCGACGCATTGCGTCGATCCTCGCCGGGTCGACCGCGAAGCGCTCCGCGAGCCACGAGGCCGACAGGCATTCGGCGCGGAGCTTCTTCGTCTCGAGGCTGCTCATGCGGGACGCAGCCTAGATCAGGAAACAAGGGCCGCGAGCGCCTCCCAGTCCGCGTCCTCGCCGCCGCCTTCGAACGACCCGACGACCTGGCCCTCCTCGTCGACGACGAACACGTGCGGCTGGTACTCCGCGCCGAGCCTCCGCGCCCGCTCGCGCTCGCGGTCGAGGATCGTCGGCCACGTCCAGCCGTACCGCTCGACGAAGTCGCGGGCCTCGTCAGGCGTGCTTGCGACGCTGATCCCGAGGTAGCCGAACTCCGGGTGATCCTGCTGAAACTCTGCGTAGGCGACCGCCTCGCTCTGGCAGGTCAGTCACCACGACGCCCAGACGTTCACGAACACAGGCTTGCCGCGGTAGGACGCAAGCGAGAGCCGCTTGCCGTCGATGGTGATGCCCTCGATCGCCGGAGCCGGTTTGCCCGCCGCTTCGGCCGGCGCCTCGACAGCGGTCTCGGCAGGTGGACTCGCCTCCGTCTCGCCGCCGCATCCCGCAGCAGCGAACGCGAGGAGACCCGACAACACGAGCACGACGGCGCGCACGCCATCACTGTAGGGCGGGGCCGTGTTCGGGTTCTCTTAAGAGATCTGTTGGCGCCGGAGAAATCGTCCGATACTCGACGTGATGCGCCGAGTCGTCGTTCTCGCCAGCCTGCTCATCTCCTTCCTGGTCGCCGGGGTCTCGGCGTCCAGCGGCGCGACCCGCTCCTGGGCGTCGCCGCAGATCCAGGCGGTCGTCGATGCGGGCTTGATGGCGCCGAGCGCCGCCGAGTTCCGGCCCGACGAGCCGCTGACCGCCGGCGAGCTGGCCATCGTGCTCTCGACGCTCGGGATGCCGGTCGTCTCCGTCACCGACGTCGATCGGCCGGTGTCGATGCGTGAGCTCGACGCGCAACTCGTGAGCGCGATCGGCTTTCGCCAGTACGCACGCGACCTTCGCCTCGCCGCGCTCGCCGCGGGGCTCACGCCGAGACAGTGGCTCGGCACGGAGACCGTCGCGCGCCTGCTCGGCCTGCGCCTCAACCACCAGCGGCCACAGGAGCAGCTCGAGCTCCAGCTCTCGCAGCCGGCTACGCGCGCCGAGGCTGCGTACTCCATCGCCCGCGTGCTCACGATCTCCGAGTTCGACCTGGTGGCGGTTCGCGTCGCGCTCGAGACGTTCACGTTCCCGGATCTCGATCCGTGGCAGCAAGCCGTGCTCGCGCGGGCACTCCGCTTCGTCGGCTCGCCATACGTCTGGGCCGGGACCTCCGAACGGCCGCAGCTGCTCCTCGGGAGGCAGCAACCGGGCGGCTTCGACTGCAGCGGGTTCGTCTGGCGCGTGTACAAGCTCGAGCCGTTCGGTGGCGCGGACGCGCTCGGCGCCGTCCTCAAGGGGAGGACGACGTTCGACATGAGCGGCGAGGTGCCGCGTGCAGCGCGCATCCCGAGAGAGAGCCTCGTGCCGGGCGACGTCGTCTTCTTCGGCTCACGCGGCCGGGCGTCGAAGCCCGCCGAGGTCGGTCACATGGGGATCTACGTCGGGAACGGCTGGATGGTGCACTCGTCCGACCGTGGCACGACGCTCACGCCGATGACGGGCTGGTACGAGACGCGTTTCGCGTGGGGGCGGCGGCCGCTCGCGGAGGCGGGACTGTCCTAGGAGCTCGACTCGGCCGGCTCCTCGGCCGTCCGTTTTGCCTCGAGTTCGCTCGAGAGGAGCTGGAGCGCGCTCTTCGTCTTCGTCTGCTGCTCGCCCGTGACGTTCACGCCCTTGCTCGTGAGGAACGCACGTGTCTCCACGGCGACCTGGAACGCGTCTCCTGCGCCGCACTTCGTGGAGAGCTCGAGGATCCGCGAGCCGTCCGGGTAGAGCCAGACCTCTGCGACGAGCCGTCGGTCGAGCTCAGGGGGCGTGAAGTTCAGCTTCAGGACGAAGATCGGGCCGAGCACGTCCAGCCCATCGAGCTCGATCCCGTCAGGCGCATGCGTCGCGAAGAACTCGCGCTGCTGCTTCGAGAAGAGCTTGCGAACGGGATGCCGCCCCGCCGCCGCCTCCCGCACCGCCCGCACGTCGGCCTTGCTCTTCATCGCTGCCGAGCACACGTAGCCACCCGGCATCGCGTCGACCTCGACGACGACGTCGGGTGACTTGCGAAGGTCATCCGGCATCGTGTCGGGCTCCACGGGGCGCAGCTTCACGACCGAATCGGCGCCCTTCCCCTGGATGCGGCGAGCTCGTACCACGATTCCGGCCGCATTGAGCGCGAGATCTGGCGTCTCGTAGAAGAACACCTGGCGGATCTGCCCGTCGAGTGGATCGAGGTCGAGTGCGCTCGCGGCCGCCAGCTGATCGGACGCCGGCACGGTGAGCTTCAGCTCGACGCTGTCCGACTGCTTCGCGAGCTCGAGCATCCGCACGAGGTCCTCGTCCGAGAGCCTGTTCGTGCTCCGCGTACTCGTAGCCATTGCTCCTCCTGTCGGCGTAGCCAGAAGCGGACGATAGCTCGATCGCGCGCGTCCTCGCTCCCGACGTCGCGATCGAGGCAGTTCGCGAGTCGCTCGAGTCTCCACGTTCCCCAAGCTCAATCCGTGGCAGCAGGCGGTGCTCAAATCGCGCGCTCCGCTTCGTCGACTCCGCCCTACACCCGCCTGCTCGCCGAGGCTGGCCCTCCCACTGGGTCAGCCGGCGGCGAGAAGTCGGTCGACTTCCTCGAGCGCCGGTGGACTGGCGCCGGCTCGTGAGCACTGAATGGCGGCAACGGCCGCGGCAAAGGTGATCAGCTCCTCGAGCTCCTCGTCGTTCAACAGGCCGACGACACGCGCATCGAGCCGGCCTGTCTGCCACATTCGGCCGAGGAGGCCGGCACCGAACGCATCGCCCGCGCCGACCGTGTCGACGACGTCGACGCGGTGTGCGGCGGTCCGCGCAGCCGCCGAGGACGTGCGTGCGACAGCACCGTCTGGCCCGAGTGTCAGCACGACGAGCCGCGCACCGCGGGCAAGGATCGCCTCGACGACGCGCTCGTGGGCCACGCCGGGATAGAGCCAGTCGGCATCGTCGTCGCTCAGCTTGATCACATGTGCCCGTTCGGCCCACGACTCGAAGCGCCGCACGTAGGCGTCGCGGTCGCCGCAAGCCGCCGGCCGGACATTCGGATCGATCGCGACGAGGCGCCTGTCCGACTCGCGTCGGATCAACTCCTCGAAAGCCGCCGCAGGCGGGTCGGTTGCAAGAGCAAGCGTTCCGACGCAGACGGCCGCTACGTCCGGCCCGAGCGTGGGCAGGTCGGTGATGCTCACGTCGGCATACGCGGTTCCAGCGAGGTAGAAGCTGAACTTGTGATTGCCGTCGCTCGTCGCGTCGACCACGGCGAGGGGGGTGGGCGCCCGACCACGCAGAACGTAACGGCGGTCGACGCCGCTCTCTGCAAGCCGCGCGTCGAGCAATCGACCGAAGGCGTCCTCCGAGAGGCGTCCGAGAAAACCGACCGGAACGCCGAGGCGACCGAGCGCCACAGCCGTGTTGAAGGGTCCACCGCCGGGGTAAGCATGAAGTCCGGTGTCGTCCGCGATGAGGTCGATCAGCGCTTCGCCCGCAACCGCAATGACGGGCGCCGTCACTGCTCTGATACCAGTCCGATCTCTCCGGACCCGCGGGGAACGAGATGGACGGGGCACACGATGTGCTCCGAGGCGGAGCGGTCGCCGTCGAGCCTGCGGAACAGGAGTTGCGCCGCGGTCAGGCCGAGCTCTGCGGGATCGTGGGCCACGACGGTCACGGGTGGATCGAGCATCTCCGCGAGTGGGAAGTCGCCGAATCCGACGAGAGCGACCCGTCGTTGGAGATCCTGCGAGCGAAGCGCCTTGTACGCCCCGATCGTGAAGTAGTTCTGCGCCGAGAGCAGGGCGGTCGGCGCGTCGCCGCCGGAGAGGAACTCCGCGACGCCGCGCTCGCCGTCTTCGACCGTGCGCAACCCCGTGCGAACGATGCTCGAGTCGAACGCGATCCCGTGCGCCGCCAGTGCGTCCTTGTACCCCTGCAGACGCGCTTCAGCCGTCGCGATTGCAAGATCCGCGCCGAGGTACGCGATGCGCCGGTGACCCTGAGCGACGAGATGGGACACGGCCATGGTCACGCCTCCGTGGTCGTCCGACGTCACGGAGTCCGCGTCGAGGAAGCGGGGAGGACGGTCGACGAAGACGATCGCCGTTCCCACCCGTAGCTCGGGGAGGAGATAGCTGTGATCCCGCCCGGCCGGGACGACGATGATGCCGTCGACCCTGCGAGCGCGGAGCGCACTGATGAACTCGCGCTCGCGACTTCCATCTTCGTCGCAGCTCCCGGCGAAGACCAGCATCCCCCGCGCCCTGGCAGAGTCCTCGACCGCGCGATGGAGCGCCGTCATGAACGGGTTCGCGACGTCCTCCAGGACGAGTCCTATCGTCCCGGTCTTCCGGTCCGAACGTCGTAGGTTCGACGCATGCACGTTGTGGCGGTAGTCGAGCTGCTCGATAGCCGCGCGTACGCGCGCCGTCGTCGTCGAGCTCACTCCCGCCTTGTCGTTCACGACGCGGGACACGGTCGTGAGGCCGACGCCCGCGAGCGCGGCCACGTCGAGCATCGTCGGGCGCTGACCGGACACGTGCGTCGCGGTTCGGGCGTCTGCGAATGACAACGTTTCCTTTTCCTTCTGCCCCATGGAAGTGGCTCATGCTAACCGATTCACAAGTCAACTTGACATCATAGGTAACGTTTTCATAGCCTTCCGTCTACGGCTATGGAGAGAGTGGCGCATGCGTCACACGGACAGGGAGGCACGGCATGCAGCAGGCGAAGAGAGGGTCAAGTCGTCTCACACGACGTCGGCTCGGTCTGGCGGCAGCCCTCGTCGTACTCGTCGGCATGGTTGCGATCGCGACCGCCGCGACTGCCGGCACGGGGCAGGAGAAGGTCAAGGTCGGGCTGATCACGAAGGACGTCACGAACCCGTTCTTCGTCAAGATGAGGGCGGGAGCGACGGCCCAGGCGAAGAAGGCCGGCGCCGAGCTCATCTACGCCGCCGGGAAGAACAGCTCCGACAACGCAGGCCAGATCACTGCGATCGAGAACATGGTGACGGCCGGGGTGAAAGGGATCCTCATCACCGTGGCCGACGCGAAGGCGCAGAACGCAGCGATCGCGAAGGCGAGGAAGGCCGGTGTGCTCGTGATCGCGCTCGACTCTCCGACGAGTCCGAGGTCGGCCGTCGACGCGCTCTTCGCGACGAACAACTTCAACGCCGGCGTCCTGATCGGCAAGTACGCCAGGGCCGCGACGAAGGGCCGAACCGTGACGATCGCGATGCTCGACGAGCATGCGGGCTCGTCGGTCGGAGCGCTTCGGCACAACGGCTTCCTCAAGGGCTTCGGCATCAGGAACAGCAACCCGCAGGTCGCCTGCGTCGGAAACGGCGGCGGTAACACGGCCGATTCGCAGACGGCGATGGAGAACTGCATTCAGAAGAACGAGAACATCGACGTCGTCTACACCATCAACGAGCCGAGCGCAGTGGGCGCTTGGACGGCGCTGAAGAACGCCGGGAAGACTCAGAGTGGAACGACGATCGTGTCCGTCGACGGCGGTTGCGCCGGCGTGCGGAACGTCAGGAGCGGAGTCATCGATGCCACGTCGCAGCAGTACCCACTGCTGATGGCGTCGCTCGGCGTCGCCGCAGTCGTCAGCTACGCGAAGACCGGCAAGAAGGTGTCCGGATACACGGACACCGGCGTCAACCTCATCGCCAAGAAGCCGGCCAAAGGCGTTCGCTCGAAGAGCGTGGCCTACGGCCTCGCCAACTGCTGGGGGTAAACGAACCCGCCGCAGGCCGCTACCGGGGCGATGCCCTCCTCGCCCCGGTCGCGGCACGTCCTGACAGAGCCTAGGATCGCCTCAGCCCTCGAAAATCACGGTGACGACGACCGACACCACCTCCGGACAGGACACGAGCGGGCTCTCTCGCGTGATGGAGACCGTCCTACGCGTGCTGAGGGCGCCGACCGTGGGGCCGTTCATCGCTCTGCTGCTGGCGATGGCCTTCTTCTCCGTCAAGTCCGACCGCTTCCTCGACGCTCAGAACCTCTCACTCGTCCTGCAGCAAGTAATGGTCGTCGGCGTCCTCGCGATCGGCCAGACGCTCGTGATCCTGACGGCCGGAATCGACCTCTCGGTGGGAACCGTGATGGCGCTCGGCCAGGTGGTGATGACGAAGCTCGCCATCGAGAACGGCATGACGCCACTCCTCGCGATCGCCCTGGGACTCCTCGTCTGTCTGGCTTTCGGCGTGCTGAACGGCAGCCTGGTGACGTTCGTCCGGCTGCCGGCCTTCATCGTCACGCTCGGGACGCTCAACATCGCGTTCGCCTTGACCCACATCGTCTCGAATGACTTGACGTTTCCCGGCCTCCCGAGCGAGTTGCTCTTCTTCGGCCGTACCTTCGCGGTCGGGGGCGCGAACTTCACCTACGGCGTCGTCTTTATGCTCGTGCTGTACGGGATCGCGTGGTTCGCGCTGACGCAGACCGCCTGGGGGCGCCACGTCTACGCCGTCGGCGACAACCCCGAAGCCGCGCGCCGAACGGGCATCAACACGAATCGCGTCCTGCTCAGCGTCTACACACTCGCCGGTCTGACGTCCGGGATCGCCGCGCTCCTCCTCGTCGCCCGCACTGAGCTCGGCGATCCGAACGCGGGCCAGACAACCGAGAACCTCGACAGCATCACCGCGGTCGTCCTCGGCGGCACGAGCCTGTTCGGCGGGCGGGGAGCGATCCTCGGGACCCTTATCGGCGCCGTGATCGTGGGAGTGTTCCGCAACGGGCTGACGCTGATCGGCGTCGAGGTCATCTACCAGTACCTCGTCACCGGAGTCCTCGTAATCCTCGCCGTGTCGGTCGACCAGCTCACGCATCGGAGGGTGGCGTGAGCACGCCGACCCCGATTCTCGAGGCGCGGGGGATCGTCAAGCGATACGGGCACGTTGTTGCGCTGGATGGGGCCGACCTCGAGCTCTACCCAGGGGAGATTCTCGCGATCATCGGCGACAACGGGGCCGGCAAATCGACCCTGATCAAGGCGCTCTCGGGCGCGCTGCAGCCAGACGACGGGGAGATCAGACTCGATGGAGAGCCGGTGCATTTTCGCTCCCCCCGCGACGCGCGACGAGCCGGAATCGAGACCGTCTATCAAGACCTTGCCGTCGCGCCGGCGCTCGACATCGCGTCGAACATCTTCCTCGGCCGGGAGCTGCGCCGACGAGGCCCCCAGGGGAGCGTGCTGCGCATGCTCAACAAGGGCGCCATGCGGCGCGAGGCCACACGGCAGTTCGCGGAGCTCAAGATCGGCATCCGCTCGATGGCACAGCCGGTCGAGAACCTCTCCGGCGGTCAACGCCAGGGTGTCGCCGTCGCCCGGGCGGCCACCTGGGCAAAGCGCGTCGTGATCATGGACGAGCCGACTGCGGCACTCGGCGTCAAGGAGACGCGCCAGGTGCTCGACCTCATCCAGCGCGTGCGCGAGCGCGGCTTGCCGGTGATCCTGATCAGCCACGACATGCCGCACGTCTTCGAGCTCGCCGACCGCATCCAGATCATGCGGCTCGGAAAGCGCGTCGCCGTCGCCACTCCGCAGACGCACTCGATGCCGGAGGCCGTGGCGATCATGACGGGCGCGACCCGCGCCGAGCTCGATCAGGCGCTAAGAACGGAGCCGGCGTGATGACCGCCCCGGTCGAAGCGCTTCACGAGTCGGCGACGTCGGGCGTCCCGGTCGACCTGGAGCCGGGCCCTCTCCCTGCGAATGACAGGAGCACTTCATGAGCTATGGACCAGCCCACGACCGCTACGACCGCATGCCCTACCGCCGATCCGGCCGCAGCGGCCTCCAGCTCCCGGCGATCTCCCTCGGCCTCTGGTGGAACTTCGGCCACGACCGGCCACTGGACACCCAGCGCGCGATCGTCCGCCGCGCCTTCGACCTCGGCATCTTCCACTTCGATCTCGCGAACAACTACGGGCCGCCGTACGGGTCGGCGGAGGAGAACTTCGGCACGCTCTACCGCAGCGACCTGCGCCCGTACCGCCACGAGCTCGTGATCTCGACGAAGGCGGGCTACGACATGTGGCCGGGGCCGTTCGGCGAGTGGGGCTCGCGCAAGTACCTGCTCACGAGCCTCGACCAGAGCCTCGAGCGGATGGGCCTCGACTACGTGGACATCTTCTACTCGCACCGCTTCGATCCCGAGACGCCGCTGGAGGAGACGATGGGCGCGCTCGACTCGGCGGTGCGCGCGGGGAAGGCGCTCTACGTGGGCATCTCCTCGTACTCGGCGGAGAAGACCCGCGAGGCGCACGCGATCCTGAGCGACCTCAAGACCCCGTTCGTCATCCACCAGCCGTCCTACTCGATGCTGAACCGCTGGATCGAGCCCGACCTCCTCGACGCGCTCGGCGAGCTCGGCATCGGCTGCATCGTCTTCTCGCCGCTCGCGCAAGGAATGCTCACGGACAAGTACCTGGACGGGATCCCCGAGGGCTCGCGTGCGAGCCGGCCGAGCTCGCTCTCGCCCGATCTGCTGTCGGACGACGCGCTGGCGAAGATCCGCGCGCTGAACGAGATTGCTGCCGGCCGCGGCCAGACGCTCGCGCAGATGGCGCTCGCCTGGGTGCTCCGCGACCCGCGCGTGACGTCCGCGCTGATCGGCGCCTCGAGCGTGGCGCAGCTCGAGAACAACGTCGGCGCGCTCGAGCGGCTCGATTTCACGGACGACGAGCTCGCCGAGATCGACCGCTACGCGACCGAGAGCTCGATCAACATCTGGGCCGCGGCGAGCGAAGTGAGCCGAAGCGCTCGACCTCTGGCGCGGACAGCCACTCGCAGACGTCGGCGACGCGCCGTACGCCTCGGTGGAGACGGCTAGGCTCGATGACCTGCGCCTGGCGGCGGTGGAGGGCAGGATCGAGGCCGACCTCGCGAGCGGGGGCGACGAGCTGCTTGTTCCCGACCTCGAGGCGCTCATCGCCGATCATCCGTACCGCGAGCGCCTCCGTCGGCAGCTCATGCTGGCGCTCTATCGGGTCGGCCGCCAGGCCGAGGCGCTCGAGGTCTACCAGGACGCCCGACGCGTGCTCGTGGAGGAGCTCGGCATCGACCCGAGCCCCGAGCTACAGGAGCTCGAGCGCGCAATCCTCCGGCAGGATCCAGCGCTCATGCCCGAGCCTCGCGCTCGTCCGTCCGCGCGACTTCCGGTCCCACTCACGCCACTGGTCGGGCGGCAGCTGGAGCTCGCGGCGGTGACGGCCCTCCTGCGTGATCCAGACGTCCGCCTGCTCACGCTTACCGGTCCAACGAGATCTGAACGAAGCGGAGCCGGGCTGCTGCTACCGTGGCCGCACGGACAGCGTCCTGTTGTCCTGTGAGGTTTGACTTCTTCGGTTCCTCCAAGGGTCGGATGAGACGGATCTCGACCCGACAACTTGCCCATGTGGGCAAGACAGGAGTTGAATCGAATGCAGTCCTTTTCCCAGCTCGGTGTGAGCGCGCGCATCGTGCGTTCCCTCGCCGCGCGTGACATCAACGAGCCCTTCCCGATCCAGATGCGCGTCGTTCCGGATGCGCTCGCCGGCCGCGACGTCCTGGCCAAGTCGCCGACCGGCTCGGGCAAGACGCTCAGCTTTGCGATCCCGATCGTGGAGCGCCTCGAGGCCGGCGATAGCCGACCCGCTGCGGTCGTCCTCGTGCCGACGCGAGAGCTCGCGATCCAGGTCGCGGGCGAGTTTCAGGCCCTCGCAGGCGACCTTCGCGTCGCCGCGGTCTACGGCGGCGTCCCGATCCACTCGCAGGCGAAGCGCGCCCGCGCGGCGCACGTGCTCGTCGCGACGCCCGGCCGGCTGAACGACCTGCTCGAGCGCAAGGCCATCGATCTCGGCGGCGTTCGCATCCTCGTCCTCGACGAGGCCGACCGGATGCTCGACATGGGCTTCAAGCCTCAGGTAGACAGGATCGTCCGGCATCTGCCGATAGAGCGGCAGACGATGCTCTTCTCGGCGACGCTCGGTGACCAGGTAGGCGAGTTGGCGCGCGCGTACACGCACGACCCCGTTCGGTGTGAGGGCGCCCTGCCGCCGGCTCACGAGAACCACGACGCCGTCGAGCATCGCTTCGTCTCCGTCAAGGCGGACAGCAAGGTGGAGACGCTCGTCGACCTCTTGCGCGGCGATCGCGGGCTCACGCTCGTCTTCGTACGCACGCGGCGCGGGGCCGACAGGCTCGTGCGCAAGCTCGCACACCAGGGCGTCGACGCCGTCGCACTCCACGGCGACATGAACCAGCGGCAGCGCGAGCGTGCGCTGCAACGGTTCGAGTCAGGTAAGGCGACGACCCTCGTCGCCACCGACGTCGCTGCCCGCGGCATCGACCTCGTCGAGATCAGCCACGTTGTGAACTTCGACCCGCCCGAGGAGCGCGAGGGCTACGTGCACCGCGTCGGTCGCACCGGACGCGCGGGTCGCGGCGGCGTTGGCGTGACGCTCGTCCTCCCGGAGCAGCAGGAGGACGTCAGTCGCATCGCGCGCCTCGCGGGGCACAGCGAGCAGTTCGCGAGCGCAGGCATGAAAGTCGCACCTGCGCGGCGGGTGTACTCGTCGCGGCGCGGCGGCCGGTCGAAGTGGGGCGACCCGCGGCCTCGCCGGAAGATTTGAGCTCGGCCGGCGCCAGCGGTGCATTCCGGCGGCTCGGCGCGAGCCGTGCTGTCCAGTTCGCGCTCTCGCGCCGGGGCCGCCTCGCTCTGAGCGTTGCCGCGGGGACGGCCGGTGTCGTCCTCGCGATCCTCGCGGCTCGCAAGTTCGCCGAGACTCCGTGGCCGCTCACGGACGGTCACCCCGGTCTGCTCGTTGCCGCCGGGGCGCTCTCGCTCCTCGGCTACGCCCTCAAGGCGTTTGGCTGGCAGCGCCTCTTCGCGGCGCACGAGCGCCCGCAGCCCCTCGCCCTCGCCGCCGCGAACGGCGGCGCGTCGGTGACGGGGCTCGTGCTTCCCGGCCGCTTCGACGACGTCGTCAGGGTCGCGATCGTCCGCCGCTACCCGGGCTGCCCCGCCTGCGTGCGGACGCTCTGCCTCTCCATCTTCATGCTCGGGCTCATCGACAGCGCCGCGCTGGCGCCGCTCGCTTTCGCCGCGGCCCTCTTCAGCGACCAGTCGCTCGCCATACGCCTCGGCCTCGGTCTCATCGCTGCGGTCGGAATCGCGGCGGCGGCTCTCATCGTCGCCCTGCCGCGACTGACGCGAAGCGGGCGCGTCCTCCGCTTTCGGGTCGGCCGCTGGCTCCAGCCGCGGACGACCTCGCTCGACCGCGCGGCGCTCGCGTGGGTTCTCGTCTCCGCCGGCTGGATGACACGCGTCGTCGCGCTCGTGCTGCTTCTCGGCGCGCTGGGCGTCGGGTTCTCGCTCCCGCTGGCGCTGCTCTTCCTGTGCGCGAGCTCGGCGGCGGCTGCGCTCCCGATCGGCCCCGGAGGAGCGACCACGCAGGCCGGGGCCGGCGCTGCCGTGCTGGTCGCGTCCGGAGCGGGAGTCCCGGAAGCGGTCGGGGTTGCTGTCACGGTGCAGGCTCTCGCCGTGCTCGTCGGCGGGTCGATCCTCCTCTTCGCGGCGGCCTGGCGGACCAGTGTCCGGTTCGTGCCGCTGCTCGCCTCGCGTCGCATCGCGGCCTCGTAGAGCGCTACCACTCCCCGCGCGTGTCGATCGGCCCCAGCGGCCACTCGACGCCGTCGACCAGCGGGCAGACGAGGAAGTCCGGCTGCGGCGGGTCCGGCGGGTGCCGGTAGCCGATGCGCGCGTAGAGCGTGCTGACGCCGAACAGCGCGGCCCATTCCAGCCCGCGCTCCACCGCGATGCGGTGCGCCGTGCGCACGAGCGAGCTCGCGAGGCCGAGCCCGCGGTGCGCCGGGTCGGTCGCGACCTGGCCGATCGCGGCGACGTCGACCTCGGCTGCGCCGACGCCGACCGCGCGCCAGTAGACGTCGACGTGCGCGAGCACGTCCTCGCCCGAGCGAACCTGGAGCACGACGTCGCCCGGCGGGAAGTCAGCCGTGCTCGAAGCACTCTTCGAGGAGTTGCTCGCGAGTCACGCGAGAATTCTCCTTGACCGCGTCGTCGAGGCCTGCCACACTCCTTGACTCGATCGGGCAGCGCCGCTGCCCGATGTCGACGGAAAGGAGGTCAGCGTAATGGCGCACATGTCGCCCACGATTCGTGAGTGCTGGCCTCTCGTCGCCGCGGCGTAACACGCCCGTCGCGAAGACTCTCCGGCACTCGTACCCGCCCGAGCCGCTCGTCTCTCGTAGCACCTGAGGGACAGACGGACGGACGGCCCTTCGGGCCAAACAACGGCTCGGCGCCCGTCGAGCCCGACGCAAGAGAGGAGTACCCGCGTGAGGACAGTCGCATCCGACTGGTCACTCCGACCATCACCGACGCAGTTGCGAAGGAGGAGTCATGTTCGACTTCGAAGCACTTCAGGAACGGAACCGTGAGCATCGCGAGCAGCTGAGGCGCGACGCTGGCGCCGCGCGGCTGGCCCGCGAGGCTCGCGGACGCCGGCACAGGCGAAAGCAGCGCTTCGCTCTGGACGCGGCGTTCGGGTTCTTCCGTGGAGCTCGAGGCCGCCTGCAGGCCGATGCCTGAGCTCGAGTCCGAAACGAAGCGGCGCGCTTCCGGGCGCGACCAGGGCGTGCTTGTCGCCCCGGAAGCGAAGCCGCGCAGTTCACGTTCACAATGATTCGAGAGGGAGAATGAATCCGGTGCCGACGATCACGCAACTCCAAGGTGTCACCTTCCGCCCGTTTCGCGGGCCGCTCGACTACCCGCACTTCGCCCGCATCATCACGGAGTCGTCTAAGGGCGAGGGGAACGACCGCGTCGAGACCGCCGAGGGGTTCGCGTCGTTCTACGACCACCTAGAGCGGTGCGACCCCGACCGCGACCTGCTCGTCGCGGAGGTCGACGGTCAACCCGCCGCGTACAGCCGTGTGTGGTGGGATCAGGAGCCCGACGGCCCGCGCGTCTACAGGCAGGTCTGCTTCCTCGACCCGGCGTACGGCGGCCGCGGCATCGGCGGCGCCCTCTTCGGCTGGAACGAGACGCGCATGCACGAGATCGCTGCGGAGCACGACGTGCCGGACAAGCTGTTCGAGGTCTTCGGCAACGACCGCAACGCGGCCGCGACCGCGCTCTTCCGCGGGGCCGGGTACGAGCCTGTCACCTACGCGGCCGAGATGGTGCGGCCGTCGGTCGACAACCTCCCCGATCACCCGCTCCCCGAGGGCCTCGAGATTCGGCCGGTGACCGAGGATCAGCTGCGGACGATCTGGGAGGCCGACGTCGAGGCCTTTCGCGACCACTGGGGCTTCGTGGAGCCGACGGAGGAGTCGTACGCGCGGTTCCTCGCGTTCCCGTACAACGACTTCACGCTCTGGAAGATCGCGTGGGACGACGAGGGCGTTGCCGGCCAGGTTCGGTCGTTCATCAATCCAGCGGAGAACAAGGAGCACGGTCGAGAGCGTGGCTGGACCGAGTTCATCTCGACCTCGCGCCGCTGGCGGCGGCGCGGAGTCGCGAAGGCGCTCATCGTCGAGAGCATCCGCGAGCTCGCCGCGCGCGGGATGAGCGACGTGGCGCTCGGCGTGCACACCGAGAACCCGAACGGGGCGTTCGACCTGTACGCGGGGCTCGGCTACGACGTCGTGGCCACCTGGACGACGTATCGCAAGCCCGCCTGACGCCGACTAGCTCGCCGAAGCTGCCACCGCGACGCCGGGGAACTCGTAGCCGCTCGTCGACTCGCGAACGGCGCGAACGCCTCGCCGAGCTGCGACTCCATCTCCTCGCGCTCGTCGTCCGGCACTTCGCGCCAGACCCTTGCGAATACACCAGCGGTATCTCGCGCGCGGTGGATGTACTCGTCGAGGCTCTCGTACACGAAGAGCACCGGGATCTCCTCGATGCGGAGGACGGTGAAGCTCAGCTCCTTCGAGCAGCTCGCGGATGCGCTCGTCGCGCGCCATCGTGAACATCCCGGGCGCGCCCGGATCGGGCGGCGGGACGTGCCCGCGCTCGAGCAGCATGCGGCCGACGATCGAGATCCACGGGTTGCGCTGGGCTTCGCGCCAGACGGCGAGCGTGACGCGGCCGCCGGGCTTGAGTACGCGGCGCGTCTCCGCGAGCGCCGCTGCCGGATCCGGCATCAGCATGTACCCGCACCGGCAGAGCACGCCGTCGACCGAGTCGTCGTCGAGCTCGATCCGCTCGGCGTCCATGACCCGGTACTCGACGTTGGTGAGGCCGAGCTCCGCCCCGCGGCGGCGTGCGATGTCGACCATCGTCGGGCTGAAGTCCGTGCAGATGACGCGTCCGCTCTCGCCGACGGCCTCGGCGGCCGCGAACCCGGTGTCACCGAAGCCGGCTGCGAGCTCGAGGATCGTGTCGCCCGGTTTCGGCGCGAGCTCGCGCAGCATCCACTCGCGGACTGGGGCCGAGGTGGCCTCGATCGGTTCCCGCCACTTCTCCCACCCGGGAGCCATCGTCTCCCAGGTCTCGAAGGCCGCGCGGCGGTACTCCTCGGTCTCCATCGCGCGATCCTAGACCGACTCCTCGTTCTAACCGGGTGGTAAGGATCGCTGAATCGTGGGTAAACGAGGCGAGGCCGGGACTAGCGTCCCGGCTGCCATCAGACAGGGAGGTCTCATGCGTCGAAAGATCCTCGTCCTCATCGCCTCGGTGACGTTGCTCTTCGGAGTCCTCGTCACACCGGGCGGCGCAATCACCGGCGGGCAGCCCGACGGCAACGGTCATCCGTACACGGCTCTGCTGCTCGCGCCCGGATTGACTTTCTGCACCGGGTCGCTCATCTCCGACCAGACGATCCTCACGGCCGGCCACTGCACCGACTTCTGGGACGTCCTCGCCGAGGAGGAAGGCCTGGCGTCGATCCAGGTCAGCTTCGATCCGCAGGCCTCGGTCGACGACGACTGGATGCCAGACGGCGGGACGTGGTACCCGGCCTCCACGTGGCTGACACACCCGGACTACGTCGACGCCGAGTGGCCGTTCACGTTCGACTACGGGCTCCTCTACCTCGACGCGCCGGTCGCCGGCATCGAGCCCGCCGACCTGCCGGCGGCGAACGCCCTGAGCCCGATCATCGACAGCAAGGGGCAGACGAAGCAGCGCTTCGCGGACGTCGGCTACGGCGTCCAGGGCCAGATTCGCGGCGGCGGGCGGCCGCAGTCCGCGGTCACGTGGACGCGCAAGATCGCCGTTCAGAAGTACGCGCCGGGGAACGGCGGCTCGAGCGCGCTGCTCCATCCCACGTGGTTCATCGTCCACAACCAGCCGTCGCCGCAACACGGCGGCGCGTGCGGCGGCGACTCCGGCTCGCCCGTTCTCTTCGCCGACACGGACACGGTCGTCGCCGTCCACACCGGCGGCTTCCGCCTCGGCGTCGAGGGGGCGATCTGTGGCCGGATCACGTCACTGAACCACCGGGTCGACCTGCCGGACGTTCTCGGCTGGATCGGCTCGAACACCAACTGAGCTCTCCGGTGAGCCCGCCCCGCGTCGCGTGCCGGGGCGGGCTCCCTGGTGTGACCTAGACCCCGGACTAGCCGAACACGCGGGCAGAACCCTCCATTCCGTCGGTAGGCGAGCCGCCTTCCCCATGGAACCCTGGCTGCGATGAGTCCAGGTTCGAAGGTCGTGCGGCACGGTCGCGAGCAAGGTGCGGAGGAGCGTGTCGGCACGTTTCTCGAACGCGAGCTCGACGACGTCGCGATCGTGCTGCATGACCTGCAGGTACCCGGGTCGGAAGCGCGCGTCGACCACGTCGTCGTCGCGCCCACGGGTATCTGGGTCGTGGACTCGACGCTCCGCGGGGAGCTCGAGCTCGAGGTGGATGCGTCCGGCGCCTCCGCGTCCGTGGATGCGATCGAACGGCACGTCGACGTGATGGCGAGCGCCGCCAACGGGCGGGCGAAGGACGTGCCCATTCGGGCTGCTCTCTGCTTCCCCGAGGCGTACTGGGGCGGCGACGCACGCTTCTTCTGGATCGACGGGGTGCTGGTGACGCATCCCGCAGAGCTCGTCGAGCGGGTTCGGGCGGCGGGCCCGCTCGACGAGGATACGGTGGGCTGGATCGCGGCGCGGCTCGCGCTCGAGTGAGTCAGCGGCGGCGGCTCAACCCGAGGTCGCCGGCGCCGAGCACGGCCGCCGGTCTGCGTCTCCGCCGATGAACGTCTCCTTGATCTCGGACGTCGGGATCGAGAACACGAGCAGCGGGCCTCTGGGCCGGTCCGTCTGTCCGATGTACGTGCGGTCGCTCGTCTCGCCGATGAGGACACCCGTGACCTCGGACTGACTCGTGCAGACCTTCGCGTCGAGAAGGGCGAAGAACGCGCCTGCGAAGAGCACGCAGATCGGCACCGCTGCCAGGGCGACGACGAGCGTCATCAAGACGATCGGACGGCGCGTGCCCCACCGGTCCTCCCGAACGCCGTAGCGGACCACGAGCTTCGCCCTGAGCCTCAGCGCCACGAGCACGACGAGCATGGTCACGAGGAACGCGACCGGCGCGAGCCACAGGTTTGCGTTCGACTCCTCTCGCACGGTGTCCGAGCCGAGCGCGATCAGTGCGGCGAAGGCGAGCGCCGGAATCGCGCTCACGGCGATGAGCGTGGCCCAGCCTCGGGCCGAGCGTTCGGTCCACTCGCGGACGAACCTCCTCGGGTGAGGCGTTGGCTCGCGAGCGAGCCGGTAGATCAGGTAGACGGCCGCGACGCCGAGCACGGGCAGAACGATCTGCGCCAGCCCGATCGAGATCAGCACGTCGCGTGGCAGCTGACTGACGATCGTCCGCGACGGCAGGTCGGCCAGAAACAGGCGAAGCGCGAGCACACCGCCGCCGGCGGCGTACACGAGTCCGAGGAAGCCGGCGGCGAGAGCGAGGAGCTGGCCGATCGTCTTGACGACATCGGATCCCTCGCGCTCGCCGTCGGCCACGCGCCGATCATGGCAAATGGCTTCCTCCCCGTCCTTCGTGGACGCGGCAAACCAACCCGTCGCCAATTCGGAGGCGACCCGCTCCCGCTTTGTCGGAAATCGCCGAGGCTGAGAAACTCAGCAGCATCACAGGCGACTCTCTTAACCCCGGACTGCACGAAGCGCTACTGACTCACAGGCTTGAGGAGCTACTCGCCACGATTCCGGAAGGGACACTTCTTGCCGAGATCGCCGAATTACGTGACGCCGAAGCGTCAGATCGCGTATCGCGCCACCTCGCGGGCATGCTCGCACGAGCGATCGAGCGAGCGCCGGAAGGGAAGCGAAGTGGCGAGGCCGTGCGCATCGCCTCGGCGTTGATGCATCGGCTCAGGGTCGTCACGGAACAGGGCGATCTGTCGCGCGATGAACTGGTTGATCCGGGACGCGTACTGGTGTCGCTGCTGCAGCCTCTCCCGGACGGACGACCACAATCGATCGAGCGTCCGCTCACGCCGTTGCTCGACACAACGGTGTTCACCAATGCGCCGGGCGAACCCGCCGTTGGTCACGAGTTGCGCGCCGAAGTGCCGTCGGCGGATGCCATCGACGTCGTCATGGCATTCGTCCGCTGGAGTGGCGTCCGTCCTTTGACCGACGCGCTCCGCCGCCACTGCGAGGCAGGCAAGCCGTTGCGAGTCCTGACGACGACCTACACGAACAGCACGGAGCAGCGAGCACTCGATGAACTGGAGCGTCTGGGCGCACAAATCAAGGTCTCATACGACACCACTTCGACGCGACTTCATGCCAAGGCGTGGATCTTCCACCGCCAGAGCGGCTACTCGACCGCGTACATCGGTTCATCGAACCTGACGCATTCGGCGCAGGTACTCGGGCTCGAGTGGAACGTCCGTGTCTCGGCCGCTCGCAATCCCGACGCCGTCGCAAAGGTGGAGGCGGTCTTCACGAGCTACTGGGAGAGTAGGGATTTCGCGCCCTACGATGCTGCCGAATTCGGACGCCGCAGCCAGGTCGCCGCCACTGAAGATCTAATGCTGCTTAGCCCCGTCGAAATCGAGCTACGCCCCTTCCAGGAAGCGCTGTTGGAGCACATCCACCTCGCCCGCCACCAGGGGCACCATCGCAATTTGCTGGTCGCAGCTACCGGGACTGGGAAGACGGTGATGGCGGCGGTGGATTACGCGCGGCTCCGGCAGGAACTCCCCCGCAGTCGCCTCCTGTTCGTCGCTCACCGCGAGGAGATCATCGATCAGAGCCGTGCAACATTCCGGCACGCGCTGCGCGATGCTGCTCTTGGCGAGAAATGGGTCGGAGGCCAGCGCCCCGCGCTGTTCGAGCACGTTTTTGCGTCAATCCAGAGTCTCAATAGCGCGGACGTCCGCAACATTGACCCGGCCCACTTCGACGTCGTAATCGTGGATGAGTTCCACCACGCCGCAGCGCCGTCGTACGAGGCGCTGCTCGAACACGTCAAACCTGTCGAACTGCTCGGTCTCACCGCAACACCCGAGCGCGCGGATGGCCTCGATGTGCTCCGCCACTTCGATGGCCGAATCGCTGCCGAACTCAGGCTTTGGGACGCGATCGACCAGGAGTACCTGGCGCCATTCGCGTATTTCGGCGTTCACGACGGCCTGGACCTGCGCAGGATCCCCTGGCGCCGCGGCCAGGGATATGACGTCTCTGCGCTCGAAGGCCTCCTCACAGCCGACCACGCGTGGGCTCACCTTGTTCTCGAGGAGGTCAGGCGGAAGATTGCCGACCCGTCGCGGATGCGAGCGCTTGGCTACTGCGTCAGCGTCGGCCACGCCCGCTTCATGGCTCAACGCTTCACGGAACTTGGTCTGCCGGCCGTAGCCCTCTCGGCAGCCAGCCGTTCAGACGAGCGCAGGGGTGCACTTCGCGACCTTTCGGAGGGGAGGCTGCGAGCAGTCTTCACTGTCGATCTCTTCAATGAGGGTGTTGACATACCCAGAGTTGACACGCTTCTCCTTCTTCGCCCGACCGACAGTCCGACGCTCTTCCTCCAGCAACTCGGTCGGGGGCTACGGAAGGCGACAGGGAAGGGCGCTTGCACAGTTCTCGACTTCGTTGGCACGCACCGCAAGGAATTCCGGTTTGATCGACGTCTGCGCGCTCTGCTCGGCGGATCACGCGCCGATGTCGAGCGGCAAGTTCGAAACGACTTTCCCTTCCTGCCCGCTGGCTGCAGCTTCCAACTCGACCAAGTGGCGCGCGAGATCGTGCTCGGCAGCATCCGTGACGCGATCCCGAGTACGTGGCGGGAACGGTGCAACGAACTCCGCTCGCTCGGCGATGTCGGACTCGGTGAATATCTACAGAGCAGCGGCCTCGAACTCGAGGACATTTACGCCGGCGGGCACAGCTGGTCGGAAATGCGGCGTGATGCCGGCTTCTCGGTAGCCCCGGCAGGACCTGCGGAGAGTCAGTTGTTGCGCGCGGTAGGCAGGATGCTGCACGTTGACGACGACGAGCGGCTCGAGATCTATCCGCGCCTTCTCCGCCTAGATCGTCCGCCGTCGCTCGACGGGCTCACATCGCGCGAGCAGCGACTCCTGCGGATGCTCGTCGCATCGCTCACCAGTTTGGGCGCCTCGGCGGCGTTCGGCGATGCCGTAGCGCAAGTCTGGGACCACTCCCAGGTTCGCGCAGAGTTGGCCGAGGTTCTGGAACTGCTCCGCGAGCGTGTGGCGTACCTCGATCATCCACTCGGACTCGAGGACGTGCCGCTTGCGCTTCACTCCCGCTATACACGCATCGAGATCCTTGCCGGGTTCGCTGTCGGTGAGGGCGCGAAGCCGCAGACGTGGCAGACAGGCGTCTGGTGGGAGCCATGGTCGCGAACCGATCTCTTCGCATTTACGCTGGACAAGAGCATTGGCGGCTTTTCTCCAACTACCCGCTACCGCGACTATGCGATCAGCCCTGAACTGATCCACTGGGAGAGCCAGTCCGCGACGGCGAAAGATAGTGCTGCTGGTCGGAGGTACATCAGTCAGCGCGAGGAGGGAACGAACGTCGTGCTCTTCGCGCGGTTGCGGGCAAGTGAGCGCTCCTTCTGGTGCTTGGGCCCGGCAACGTACGTCAGTCACGAGGGCGAGCGTCCGATCGCGTTTGTGTGGAAGCTCGAGCGACATCTGCCCGCGGAGCTGTATACGTCGTTTGGGGCCGCCGTCGCATAGCCATGGCGGCGTGCGGCGCGCCTAGTGCGCGTGCGCGTCCCGGGATTCGCTTCGATGGTGGGGCTCTCTTCTCCGGTGCTCCCGATCCTCGGCGGATACTCCAGGTGATGCGACTCGCGGATGACGGCACGCTGCGGCTCTCGCCGACAGACCTGGCGAACCACCTAGCCTGCGCGCACCTGACGCAGCTCGAGCTGCGCGTTCAGCGCGGCGAGCTTGTGCGGCCGCACGTCGTCGACCCGTACGGGCAGATCATCATGCGGAAGGGGAACGAGCACGAGGCTGCGCATCTCGCGCGGCTCGAGGCGGACGGGCTCCGCGTCCTGCGCCTCAAGACCTACGACGACGAGGACTTCGACGCCGACGAGGCTCGCCGCGCGACCGAGGAGGCCGTCCGGAGCGCGGAAGCTGACGTCATCTACCAGGCCTACCTCACGGACGGCACGTGGCGCGGGTTCGCCGACTTCCTCGTGCGCGTGGACGCAGGACGTGGGCCGGGCATGCCCGGCCCCTACAACAAGGCGACGTACGAGCCCGTCGACACGAAGCTCGCGCGCTCCGCGAAGCCGCTCCACGCGATCCAGCTCTGCTTCTACGCCGAGCAGCTCGAGCGAATCCAGGGTCGGCTGCCCGAGCACGTCCACGTCGAGCTCGGCTCGGGCGAGCGCGCGACGCTGCGGACGGCCGAGTTCATCGCGTTCTTCCGCCGGAGCAGGGAACGGCTGCTCGCTGCGATCGAGCAGGCGAGCACCCAACACCGGGGTCCGCTGACAGCCAGACCCCAGACGTGGCCGTGGCCGGTCTACCACTGCACGATCTGCGACTTCCGCCACCTCTGCCAGGACCGGCGCGTCGCCGAGGACCACCCGATCCTCGTCGCGGGGCTCGGGCGGCTGCACGCGGAGCGGCTCGCCGCCGCAGGGATCCCGACGCTGACGGCGCTCGGCGAGGCGGCGCCCGCGACGCAGATCCCCCGCATCCGGCCGGAGACGTTCGAGCGCATCCGCTCGCAGGCCTCGCTCCAGCTCCACTTCACGCGCACGGGCGAGCGGCGCGTCGAGCTCCTCCCGGACGAGGAGGACCGCGGCTTCCGCACGCTTCCGCCGCCGTCGCCGGGCGACGTCTGGCTCGACCTCGAGGGCCACCCGTTCTACGAGCCGGCGCGCGGGCTCGAGTATCTGTTCGGGTGGTGTTACAGGGACGCGGGCGAGGCAAGCCTCGCCCCTACGAACGGCGGTGAGCTCCGCTACGAGGTCGTCTGGGGCCTCGACCGCGACGGCGAGAAGGCCGCCTTCGAGCGCTTCGTCGACTGGGTCGAGGCGCGCCGCCGCGTCTACCCCGACCTGCACGTCTACCACTACGCGGCGTACGAGCGCACGGCGGTCCGGCGCCTCATGGGCGAGCACTCGACGCGCGAGCGCGAGATCGACGACTGGCTGCGGCAGGAGCTGCTCGTCGACCTCTACCGCGTCGTCAGGCAGTCGCTGCGGGCCGGCGTCACGAGCTACTCGATCAAGGAGATCGAGAAGCTGTACGGGTTCGAGCGCACGGCCGAGGTCGTGGGCGGGGCCGAGTCGGTCGTCCTCTTCGAGCAGTGGCTCGAGGCGCAGGAGGACTCGCTGCTCGAGGGCATCCGCGCGTACAACGAGGAGGACTGCCGCTCGACGGTCGCGCTCCACGAGTGGCTGCTCGGGCTCCGGCCGGACGGGCTTCCGTGGCAGGTGCCGCCGGAGCAGCGCGAGAAGACGGAGGAGGCCGAGGAGCGGGATGCGACGCGGATCGCGCTCCACGAGGCGCTGCTCGACGGACAGGAGGAGGGGAGTCCGGGCTGGCTCCTTGCGCACCTCCTCTACTACCACCAGCGCGAGGCGAAGTCCCAGTACTGGGAGTGGTTCCACCATCTCGAGCTCGACGAGGACGAGCTCATCGAGGACACGGACACGATGGGTGGGATGCGGCTCTTGGGTGAGCCGGTCGAGGACGGGCGATCGCTCGTCTACACGTTCACGTTCCCGGCGCAGGAGCACAAGATCCACGGCCGCTCAGCCGACCCGAAGACGGAGAACGTGTACGACGTCACCACCGACGACGACCAGGGGACGGTGACGTTCAAGCGTGCACAAGGAGCGTGCGGACGAGCCCTTACCGGAGGCGCTCATTCCTCCGAGGCCGATCCCCGACCCGAATCACCGCGACGCGGTCCAGCGGTTCGCCAAGGCGTACCTGGACGGCGAGCGCGGCGGCGTCGTCGGGGAGATCCTCGAGCGGCGCCTGCCGCAGGCGCGGCTGGACCTGCCCGTGCCGGACGCAGCGCTCTCGCTCGACGGGAGCTACCTCTTCGTCCAGGGCCCGCCGGGCTCGGGCAAGACGTGGCAGGGCGCGAAGGCGGCCATCGCCCTGATGCGCGCCGGCCGGCGCATCGGCGTCACCGCTCAGAGCCACAAGGCGATCTCGAAGCTCCTCCAGGAGATCGAGCGCGAGGCGCGCGAGCAGGGGTTCTCCTTCGTCGGCCGCAAGAAGTCCTCGGGCGGGGACACCGTCTTCGAGGGGGACTTCATCGACTCGAGCGATGACTGGCGGGAGTGCCTGGATCCCGAGCTACAGCTTGTCGCAGGGACTTCCTGGTTGTTTGCACGGGCGGACTTCTCAAACCGGGGTGAGGCTGAAGCCTCACCCCATCTCGACACGCTGATCGTCGACGAGGCGGGCCAGGTCGCGCTCGCAGACGTCGTCGCGGTCGGGCATGCGGCGCGGAACCTCGTCCTGCTCGGCGACCCGAACCAGCTGCCGCAGGTCTCGCAGGGCGCGATGCCAGAGGAGGCGAAGGCGTCCGTCCTCCAGCACCTCCTCGGCGAGGAGACGACCGTGCCGCCGGACCGCGGGATCTTCCTCGAGCGCACGTGGCGGCTGCGGCCCGAGCTGACCGCGTTCACGTCCGAGGCGTACTACGAAGGCAGGCTCGTGTGCGAGGAGCTGTGCGGTCGGCGGAGCGTGGCGGCCGGGAACGGGCTCGTCTACCGGCCGGTCGAGCACGCGGCGAACGGGCAGCTCTCGCGCGAGGAAGCGGCGGAGGTGGCGACGGCGATCGGCGAGCTGCTCGGCACCGAGTACACGGACGAGAACGGCGCGACCCGCCCGCTCGGGCTCGACGACGTCCTCGTCGTGACGCCGTACAACGCGCAGGTGCGGACGCTGCGGCAAGCCGTGCCCGAGGGCGTGCGCGTCGGCACCGTGGACAAGTTCCAGGGGCAGGAGGCGCCGGTCGTGATCGTCTCGCTCGCGAGCTCGAGCGGGGAGGAGGCGCCCCGCGGCCTCGCCTTCGTCTTCAACAAGAACCGGATCAACGTCGCGACCTCGCGCGCCCAGTGCCGCGTGGAGCTCGTGTGCTCGCCCCGCCTGCTGGAGGCCGATTGCAAGACCGTCGAGGAGATGCGCCTCGTGAACGCGCTCTGCCGTTTCGTCGAGCTGGCGCGCGACCGGGCTTAATCCGTTGCGGAACGGATCAGTGATAGTGTCGATGCGCACGTAGGCCTAGCGCGGAAGCCGCCGAGGTGCTGCACGTTCCTCTCCGACTGTGATTCCTGGCCCAGGTGCGCAGGAGAGCTCGTTCGGGTTCTCCGCCCTGAACCATGAGAGTCTGGAGCAGCATTGATGCATGCCACCGTTAGGCGCTATGAAGGCGTGGACCGGAAAGGCACCGCCGAGCTCAAGCGGAAGATCAACGACACGTTGATTCCGAGGCTGAGCCAGCTACCGGGCTTCGGCGGCTACTACGTGATCGAGTCCGGCAACGGCGTCTTCACGTCGTTCAACCTCTTCGGTACATCCGGGGAGGCCGACGAGTCCACCCGCGTCGCAGCCAGGTGGGTGCGCGAGCAGAAGCTCGAATGGATGCTTCCGAACCCGCCCCAGGTCACCGGCGGAACGGTGTTCGCGCACAAGTCGAACGGGATCTCGGCTTAACCCCCAGCCGCCCGTTCAAGCGAAGGCCCGCGTTAGCGGGCCTTCGCTTTTGACCACCGGCCGATGTGCGCCGGCCTCCTCTCACCCAGCCCTGTGGGCCTGCTAGGCCACTGGGCCCCCTTCGTCTTCCCAAACCTCGAGCGCGTCGGATTGCGACGCGTCTCGCTCCGCGACCGTCGCGTGCTCTGGTGCCCGAAAGCCCTCGCCGCGCCTGTACGCGCCGTACGCGACCAGTGCCTCGAGGTCGTGTCTGCGTCGTCCCGGGAAGTACGCAGTGGTGAACGCGTTCCAAGCGAACATCCCGGACGCGAGACCGGTCACGCCGAGCTCACGACCGTCGCGGGAGTCGGCTGGCTCCGCACCGTCAACCCCGAGCCGATACGCCAAGCGGCGGCGCTGAGGAAGATCGAGCCACCGACGAGGATCCCGACCAACTGCACCGCGACGGCGACGCCGACGGCTTCGGAGATCCCGACGCCGGACGCGATCAGCACTGCAGCGCCCGCGCCGGCCTGGGTGGCCGTTCCCCCTGGGCCTATCGGCAGCGCCGCAGCCGCCGAGCTCGCGCAGAGGAAGAGGAGCGCGAGCGTGAACGAGAAGCCGACCCCGAGTGCGCCGAGGAGGACGACCAGGCCCGCGGCCCGGGTGAGCCAGCAGGCAGAGACAAACGCCCACGCGATCGCCGCATCTCGCGGTGGTGTCGTCCGTGGGCTGAGCCAGCGGCCGATGCGGAAGCGAAGGAGCTGTCTGCCCCGGGCGATCCGCGGCAGCGCGAAGACGAGCGCTGCTGCCGCGAGACCGACGACGGCGAGGAGCTCCAGTCCGAGGCGCACTCCGATCGAGTGTCCCGGAAGCGCAGCGGAGGCAAACGCGAGCGGGGCCAGAGCTGCGCTGTCGATCAGTCCGAGCATTCCGAGCGAGAGACAGATCGTCCGGACGTTCGCGGGACAATCACGGAAGCGGCGGAGGATCGCGATCCGGACGATGTCGTCGAACCTGCCGGGGAGGGCGAGCGCAGTGATCGCGGCGCCTCCGTTCGCGGCCGCGAGCGCCAGCACCTGCGGGCGCTCGTTCGCTGCGAAGAGCTGGCGCCACCCGTAGGCCTTGAGCACGTAGGCGAACAGGGAGAGAGCTCCTGCCGCGACGAGGAGGCCGGGGTGGGCGCGGAAGAGCGGCCACGACGTCTCGGCGAAGTACCGGGCAGCCACGCCGACGAGCGCGAGCCCGAGAACTGCGGATCCAGCCGTGCAGGCGAACTGGACGCGCCGCGATCGGGCACGGTGAAGGCGTCGACCGACACCGAGTCGACCGACGGTGCCATAGTCGGCTTGCTCGATCAGCGCCACGGCTCCACGGGAACCCAGCGTGCGAGCTTGTACGAACGCTCTCCGAGCCACAGCTCGACGGTCCCGACGCGGGCCTGGTCGAACCACCGCTCGACCGTGTCGAGGACGCGCACGAGGGCTGGTTCCGGTTCTCGATCGATCAGGACGTCCACTTCGCTCCTGTCTCCTCGGAGCGAGATCTGCTCGGAGCCGAATGCGACGGTCAGTCGTTCGGCGAGGGCGGACGCGCTCGCGGTATCCGGTACCACGATGCGGATCTCCATCAAGCCACTCCCTCGGTCGGGTGCCCGCTGGCAAGGGCGCGCACGCTGAACGGCGCTCCGCCCGATCGTTGAGGGTGGATCTCGCGGGGCGGTTTGCTGAGCCCCGCCGATCTCCTGCGAGTCGCTTGTTGCGACTCGCACAAGCGAGACTACCACGCTCCGACGATCGAGAAGAGCGAAAGCCCGCGCTAGCGGGCCTTCGCCTTCCCCCCACGGCGTCCTCACGCCCGCCCGGGCTCTACCCCAGGAGCACCAGGCCCCCCACATCGAGGACACCGGACCCGACGCCGGTCACGCTTGACTCCCGGCAGCGCGGGAGTCCGCTGGGCGGCGACGGCAACGCTGCGGCCGTGGGATTCTGATGACCGCTGCGATCGGTGCCGAAGCGCACGCACGCGCCTCCCTGGCCGTTCCCTCCGATTCGCTTGTCCATCAGATCCTCCCTCGACTCGCGTGCAGCCGGTCAACTACGCCGACTGAAGCGTTCCGCCCAGTTGTTGAGGGTGGATCCTCGCGGGGCTGTTCGTTGAGCCCGGCGACCTCCACGGGCCTGATGTTTGGACCCGCGCGGATGAGTCTAACATTGGTCTTGAGCCGGTCAAAGGATCTATTCTCACGTCGATGAGCGGGGCAGAGATGTTGCAGCTTCGTGTCCTCATTGCAAACGAGCGGCGTGACCGGCTCGAGTTGCTGGCACAGCGTAGTGGCGGGTCTCGGTCACGAGGTGATCGCGCGCGAGATCGACGTCAGGGAGGTCGGCGCCGTGACATCGAAAGAGCGTCCCGATGTCGCCCTCGTCGGGCTCGGGCTCAGCTCCGAGCACGCGCTCGATCTGATCGCGGAGATCGTCCACACGGCGACCTGCCCCGTTATCGCGCTGCTCTCGAGCAGGGATCCCACCTACGTCCACGAGGCGGCGAAGCGCGGCGTCTTCGCGTACATCGTCGACAGCGACGCCGAAGAGCTCCAGAGCGCGATCGACATCACGCTGCAGCGTTTTGCGGAGTACCAGAACCTGCAGGGAGCGTTCGGTCGCCGCGCGTTGATCGAGCAGGCGAAGGGCATCTTGATGGCGCGACACGGGATCGACGAGACGCGTGCGTTCGAGATGCTCCGGTCCCACTCGCAGCACAACGGTCGGAAGGTCGTCGACGTCGCGGAGGCGGTCGTGGAGAGCCATCTCCTGCTGTTGCCGCCCGCCTCGAGCAGCCCCCAGGACGACACCGCCACGGCTTGACTAGTCGCGAGCCAGTACGCGGACGTTGAACGAACGTACCGCCGTCACGCCCTGGAACGCCACCGCGACGCTTCCGCTGACCCGCTTGCCCCTCGCGCCGTTCGGGAGACGCCAGGCGCAGACGACGAGCTGGCCCACGAATCGTCCTCGTCCGTCGAGCCTCGTTCCGCCGACCCTGGCGCCGCACGTGATAGCTCCCTCGTGGAGCGGGCTGGCGAAGTCGCTGCGAATGACCTGCATTCCCGCAAAGAGGAGCTTTCCCGGCTGCGCGCGGCCCACGGCGACCCCGCCCGGGGCGAGCTCGAGCGGCCTGACGGTGTAGGCCCAGGACAGGACATCTGGCGCCAGGTCGACGTCCATCCCGCTCGCCGTCCGGAGGACGACCTCGAAGCTCTGCGGGTCACCGAGCGCTGCGCGCGGGATCTGAACCACCGGCCCGAAGCCCTCGACCCACACGGTGGGGAGCAGAGGCCGCGGAGTAACGAGCACGTACGACGTGCCGCTCCAGATCATGAGCCTCGAGGCCACGTCCGAGAGGTCGATGACGTAGTCCGCACCGACGACCCGGTAGTCGGCACCGCCGCCCGTGGCGGCGTTCGAGTCGGTGTCGAGCGCGATGCTGTACGTGTCGGTCCCGCCGAACGCGGAGCGGTCGTGGATCTGCATCCCGATCGTGATCGCCTCGTTGTCGTTCGTGACGAGGTTGACGGCGCCGATGTCGGGTGCTTCGAGGACGTCCTCGACGTAGTCGTCGTACCTCTGCGCGCTCGCATGGCTTCCGCCCGCGACGCTCAGGGCGACCAATGCGGCGGCGGCGATGACGAATACGTACCGGTGCATGCAGTCGACGGTAGGCGTCTCCTCCGCGGAAGAAACCGTAGAAATCCCCTGACGTTGGATCGAAGGCAGTCACTGCTCTACGGTTGAGCGGTCGAAGAGGAGGGCAAGGTGCACATCGAGTCTTCAGTCACGTCGATCTCCTGGATCCCGTCGGAGGCGATCGAAGGGATGCCGAAGCTTCCATTCGAGCTCGGGATCGGCAAGTACGACGAGCCGCCGCCGGATCACGTCGGGGGAGGCGACCTCGAACAGCTCCGCGACGCCGACCGCTTCCGCGAGGCCAACTACCTCGCGGCCTGGATCGACGTGGAGAACGGGAAGATCGTCGGTCACGGGCAGGAGGGCGACGGGTACGTCGGGTCGACGACCTTCCGGTTCGGGATCACGAACGTGACCGTTCCCGGCGTCGGCTTCGAGGTTCTCCGGCCAGAGCCGGAGGTGACCGAGAACGCCGTGCGGTTCGTACAGACGGTGGGCGGACGCGCCGGGTTCCCCGCTCCACGCCGGGTGCTGGGCAAGCCGTACTTCCGCATCAACTCCGCGTCGGCGTGGACGACGCTCGCGCTCACGATTCGTGCGGACGGGTCGTCGGAGCACGAGGTCGTGGGTGCGAGCCCGTTCCCGCGGCACTGGATCTACGACCGGGACGGGAACCTCGTTGCGAAGTCGGGCACCGTGGACTTCAAGACCTGGTACCGGGAGGCACACGGCGACCGAACACCATGGGGTGACGAAGAGTCGGAAGCGTTCGTGACGGCGTCCGAGAGCGCTGTCGAACGCGAGATCTCGCAGGAGCTCATGACGAATGACCTCGACCTGAAGCGGCGCAAGCTCGAGCCGGGCGAGACGCTCGTGGAGCAGGGTGAGCCTGCCGAGGACCTGTATCTGCTCATCGACGGAGTGCTCGCGGTCGATGTGGACGGCGAGGAGGTCGCAGAGATCGGGCCGGGGGCCATTCTGGGCGAGCGTGCTTTCCTCGAAGGTGGCCACCGCACCGCGACCCTGATCGCGCGAACGCCTTGCCGGATCGCGGTCATACCGGCGGACCTCATCGACGTGCAGGAGATGGAGGACATCGCCGCGGGTCGAGAGACGTAGGAGACGCTTCGAGGACGGTTCCTTGCCCGCTCGTCCGTGATGCGAAAGGATCGGCGGGTCCGGTCAGACACAGAGGGGAGAGATCCAGATGCTGCGAGCATTCACGCCTTCGCTGGCCGGGGCCGCGCTTCTCGTACGGACGGCGGCACTGGCCCAGGCGCCGGCTTCCGGCAATGCGGGTGCGTTGGAGCTCGCATCGCGCGCGATCTCGATGTTCGTCGGGTCGCTACAGGCTCGCCGCGGCGGGGCGGGTGACTAGCGCCGCGTGATGACGAACGTGCGCGACCCGACGAGCTTCCCGTACTGGTTGGCGGACGGGAGCAGGAATCCCGGCCAGACGAACCACCGGTACACGCCGGGCGTCAGGGCGTAGGTGCGGCCCTCGTACTTCCAGGACTGCTCCAGCCGGAGCTTCGGGTGCTTCGTCCAGGAGGTGAGGATCTTCTTCCCGTCGCGATACAGCTGCACGTTGTAGTACGTCGCCTGCGGCACGGCGCCCCAGCTGAGGAGCGGAGGCGCCGAGATGCGCGCGCCGGCGGCCGGTCCCTTCAGCGCCGGCGTGCTCACGGCCGGCTTCGTGCGGGTCGGTTTCGAGTTCGCCGGGAGCGTCCGCACGGATCTCGGCACGGCCACGAGCGCCTTCGCGGCGCCGTTCCCCGCCTCGTCGTACGCGGTCACCGTGTACCGGTACTTCACGCCGTTCTCGAGGCGACGGTCGACGAACGTGCGTGCGCGGCCGTTGTAGATCGTCGACGGCTTCTTACCTCTGAGGCCGGGACGGCGGAGGACCGCGAACGAGTAGCTGTCGGTCGACGCCGTCCACCTGAGGACGACACCCTTGGTCTCGACGCCGACCTTCACGCGCTTGAGCGCGGGAGCCGCTGAGTCGTACTTGAGCTCGAAGCCGGCGGGCGCGCTCGTGTTGGCCGCCTTGTCGCGGCAGGTTCCGGAGAACGAGGCCTTCGTCGTGTCGGGTCCCTTGTAGACGACCGGTGCAGTGCACGAGTCGACGCCCGAGACCTGATCCGCGCCGACGAAGCCGACAGAGACCGGGCGGTTGTACCAGCCGCGCGCGTTCGGGTTGCGCTCGGGCTTCGGTGCCGCGGTGGGGGCCGTGGCGTCGTACTTGAGCTCCAGGGCGCCGGTGCCGCGGTTCCCGGCGAAGTCGGTGCAACTCCCGTTGACGCGCGCGTCTCCCGAGTCGGGGCCGGCGTACCTCTCCGTGGTGCACGAGTTGATGCCCGAAAGAGAGTCGCTGCCCTCGAACTCGACCGCGAGCGGGCCGTTGTACCAGCCGTTGCTGTCCGGTCCTCGCGCCGGCTTGCCGCGGACGGACGGTGCGGTCGTGTCGCGCCGGACGATGACCGTCGTCGATACGGAACCACTCGAATCGGAGGCCGTGCACGACACCGGAGTGCCGCTCGTGTCACTGGTGATCGCGACGGCCGGGCAGCTCGGTGTGCTCCACGTCACCGTGACATTCGTCGTGTGCCACGCCGAGCAGTCGTCCGGCGCGGGCGAGCAGGTCGGTATGGGCTGCGGAGGTAGCGCCTGCGCGGCAGAGCCTGCCAGTGTGATCGCGACCACCGTCGCCGCCGTGAGCACGAGGAGTGCTCGGTTCTTCATGCCTTCCTCCACGGCGTGACCTGTGAGACCAGATGCAGCAGGCTGCCGACGGCGAGCGCCAGGGCGAGTAGGGCGAGCAACGCGAGCAGCAGCGGCCGCTCCGTCTCCTCGGCGGGCTCGAGCAGTGAGAGGGCGAGCGTCGGTCGCTGGCTCGCCGGCGTCGACGCAAGCTGGACCCGAGGTCTCGAAGGCCAGCTGCGGCGCTGGCTGGCGCCGGCGGAGGGTTCGAACGAGGCTGTTCCCTCCGCGGCGGCGCGGCCTGCTTCGGAGTCTGCGTCGCGCGCTGCGATACGACGGCGGGTGGGGGAGCCGGGGCCGGAGGCAGGAGGAGGTTGGAATTCGGGTGCGGGCGGGCTCGTGTTCGTGCTCACGGCGGGCGCGGGATCAGGTGCCGGGTCGGGTGCAGACGTGGACGTGGACGGTGTGGGCGCCTTGTCCGGGTGCGGATCCGGACTCGGCTGACCGAGCGCGCTCCCGGGTGCCGAGACGACACCGACCAGGGCGACGGTCGCGCCGAGGCTGGCGATCCTACGGAACGACGCCGCACGAAACAGGGCCGGCGCCCCTAGCCGACCGTCAGCACGCAGTTTCCCCACCGTCGCTACGTTCACGAGCTTCCCCCGGCTCGTTTCGTCTGCTTGTGCCGAACGCTACTCGTCGTTGTCCGCATCGTCAATGCCTCGCCGAGAACGTGACCGCCGGCCGCGCAGCGGCGGCCGGCGGTTCACGTCTGTCATCCGTCTACGAGCTCGACTGCATCACCTACTTTCCGCTCTGGTGCCGTGACCGATCGGACATCGAGCGGCTACCCGAGAAGTCGTGCTCGGCCAGCTTCTCGCGCTGCGTCAGATCGCCCCAGTTCCCGGGGCTCGACTTGCGGTCCGGCGCCCACTTGTTGTCCGCACCCAGCTGGAGGCTGGCTGCGAGTGCTGCGCCGAACTGCTTGTTCTTGTCCAGCTGACCGATCGCCTGGATTCCGGGCTTGCACTTGCAGGAATCCGAGCCGGCCTGCAGCTGGTCGGCAGCCTGCCGCGTCGCGTTCCAGTTCGCCGCCTGAGCGTTCGAGGAGGCGTCGTTCACCTGGCGCACGTCGCCGTCGTCGCCGGGGCTCGAGACCCGCGTCGGCGTGTTGCTGTTGCCGACCTGGGACTCATGCCCGCAGCGGCACGGCTGCTTCGCGAGCTGCAGCGTGATCGCGAGCGCTCCCGCGGCCTGCCAGTTCTGAGAAGACTGGCCGATCGCCTGGATGCCCGTTCCGCAACAGCTGTCCTTCTTGTTGCCGCTGCCTTGTTCCTGGATGGCGTTCTGCGCCGTCCCGTTGACGTTCCCGGCAGCTGCGTTCGAGGACGCGGTGTTCGCTTGGGACACCGAGCCGCCGAATCCGGGGCTCAGCACCCGCACGGGTGCGTTCTCGTTCGATGCCCCGAGCTGCGCGGTGAGGGCGGCCGAGAGGGCCAGCTGGCCGCTCTTCGACTCCTGGCCGATCACCTGGATGCCGGCACCGCCGGCCTGGCTCTGATCGGCCGCCTGCGACGTCCCGTTCAGGTTCGCAGCCGTCGCGTTCGACGTTGCGACGTTCGACTGCGTGACGGGGCCGTCATCGCCCTCGCTCAGCACCCGAATCGGGAGGTTGGAGTTCGACGGCTTCTCCTGGATCGTCGCGGAGAAGGCCGCCGCGCCCTGCGCGTTCGAGGCGGACTGGCCGATGACCTGCGTGCCGCTCCCGCACTTGCAGGAGCCGCCCGCCTGGTCCTGGTCGGCCGTCTGGCTCGTCCCGTTCGCGTTGCCGGCGACCGCGTTCGAGGACGCGATGTTCGACTGCGAGACCGGGCCGTTGTTTCCTTCGCTGAGGACGCGGACCGAGATGTTCTCGTTCTTCGCGCCCTCCTGCACCGTCAGCGAGCCCGCGAGGGCTCCCTGGTGGTTGTCAGCGGACTGACCGATGACCTGTGAGCCGGCGCTCCCGCACTTGCAGGAGTCCGAGCCGCCGCCCTGGGTCTGATCGGCCGACTGATGCGTTCCGTTCAGGTTCGCAGCCGTCGCATTCGAGGTCGCGACGTTCGACTGCGTGACCGGGCCGTCGTTGCCCGGGCTCAGAACCCGCACCGAGATGTTGCTGTTGGACGGGTTCTCCTGGACGGTGCCCGAGAGCGCCGCTGCGCTCTGCTCGTTCGAGGCCGCCTGCCCGATGGTCTGGTCGCCGCCGGACCCGGACTGGCCCTGCGTCGCCGACTGGCTGGTTCCGTTCGCGTTGCCGGCGGCCGCGTTCGAGGACGCGACGTTCGACTGCGTGACCGGACCGTTGTCGCCGGGGCTGAGGACGCGCACCGAGATGTTCTCGTTGCTCGCGCCGGTCTGCTCCGTGACGGCGATCGCGTTTGCCTCTTGAGCATTGTCAGCGGACTGGCCCACGATCTGCGGGCCCGCCACCGGGCATCCGCAGACGGAGTGCGTGAGGATCCCCGCCTGGCTCCCGCAGCCGCAATGGCTCGGGCCCGTGCGCAGGTCCTGCTCCGCCGTCTGCGTCGTTCCGTTCAGGTTTCCGGCAGTCGCGTCAGACGTGGCCTCGTTCGACTGCGTGACGGAACCATCTTCGCCCGGGCTCAGGACCCGGACGGGAGTGTTGGTGTTCGACGGGCTCTCCTGGACGGTTGCGGAGATTGCCGTCGCGTCCTGCTCTGAGTCGGCCGCCTGGCCGACGATCTGGCTTCCGGCACCTGCGCCGGCCTGGTCCTGCTCGGCCGACTGCGCGGTCCCGTTCGCGTTCCCTGCCGCCGCATCCGAGGACGCGGTGTTGGTCTGCGTGACGGACCCGGCGGGCGCGGGCGCGGCGGCTTCCTCGGCCGACGCGTCGTTCCCGTGCTTGCTCCTCGCCGTCGTCCAGCACCCGGACGGGCGCGTTCTCGTTCGTCGCTCCCTTCTGGAGCGTCAGTGCGAGAGCGAGCGCGTCCTGGTCGTTCTGTGGCCGACTGGCCGGTCACCTGCGTCCCAGAGCCACCGCTCTGGTTCTGACCGGCAGTCTGCGACGTCCCGTTCACGTTCCCAGCCGTCGCGTTCGAGGAGGCGTCGTTCGACTGTGCGACGTCGCCTGCCTCGCCCGGGCTGAGAACCCGAATCGGGCCGTTTTGGTTGGTTGGTCCCTGCTGCGCTGTCCCGGCGGCGGACCCTGCGGACTGGCCGCTACCGGCCAACTGGCCGGCGGTCTGTCCAGGGTCCGTTCCCGCCGTGGCCGTCCCCACTCCCACGATGAGCAGGAGGAGGATGCCCGTGGCCAGCGCGAGGAGATGACGATTCATTTGTCTCCCTTCGAGCTGTCAGTGGCGCCTGTGACCGTCCATTGACACGGGCGCCGGGAACATGGACGGACAGCTCTCAGCCAGGGCGGTCCAGCGGTGAGTGGGACCGGCCGCGCGGGCTCGGAATGCGCGCGAGCCGGATCCGCCGCCCGAGGCCAGGGGCGGCGAAAGCGAAGAAACCGATGACCGTGGCGAGCCCGAAGGTGAGCAGGCTCGGCACGACTCCGCCCGTCGAGGTCGAGGAGCCTGCGACCTGGAGCGGGAGCGGGAAATCGAATGGAGGCCGACCGTCGGACGAGCTGCGCGGCGCGCGCGCGGTCGCCTCTGCCTGAGGCCGCGCCCGCGCCCGGTCGACAGGCGGCGCGCTCGGCGCTGCGGTCGCGGCGACGGCGCTCGCCTCGAGCCTGGGGAGCTCGGCGCGTGGCACGCGAGCGCCGGCGGCGGGGGAGCCTGGATCCGGCAGTGGTGCGTCCGCATCCGGGGCCGGAGCCGCCAAGACGGAGGTGGGGGTCGGCACCTCCAGGTCGATCGCGATCTGGATGGTGCCGGTGGGCGTCGGTACGACGACTGTCGGGAGCGACGGGGTCGCAGGCCCGGACGGGACCACGCTCGGAAGCGCGATGTCGACCTCGACCACAGGCAGCACCGGTGGCGCGGGGAACGCCGGCCACGGAATCGCCGCCGAGTTTCCGGTCGTGGTCGCGAAATCGGCGCTCATAGGCGCCCGGAGCGGCGCCGGGAGGTCGATGGCGGTCGCCCAGGGCACCCGGAACACCCACTCCGAGATCGCGGCAGGCTCGACCAGGCTCGGGACGAGCGACGGCGCGGGCCCAGTTCCACCTTCGGGGACGATGCTTGGTGATATCTCGGGCCCTGAAGCGACGGGAGCCGGGCTCGAGGCCGCAGGTGGAGCAGTATCGCCGCCGGTATCAGCAGGGGCGGTGTCGCCCGGGGTCGGCGCAGGCGAGTCGATGGGCTGGCAATCCCAGAGCCAGATCCAGTTCCACGTCCACTCGAGCCCGGTTCCCTCCCCGGCGAGCGTCGAGATCGCGGTCGTCGTGCCGCACCAGTCGAACGTCCACGCCCAGAGCCACGAGGGCTCGCCCGAGCCGGCTGGGAGGGAGGCGGGCGCCGGCGAGGTGTTCGTCTGAGTCACCGAGCCGTCGTTGCCGGGGCTCAGGATCCTGATCGAGACGTTGACGTTCGCGGGCCCGGGCTGCGGCTCGCCGGACCCGCGATCTTCGTTGGTGTCCGCGAGTTGAGGGTTGGAGGATGAATCGGGGGTTGCAGGTGCGCTTCCACAGGTCCAGTTCCAGATCCAGTTCCACGTCCAATCGCGTGAGGTCTGGTCGCCCGACTCGTCCGAAATAGACGACACGATCCCATCGCACATCGTCAGCGTCCAGTTCCAAATCCAACCTGGATCATCTGGACGATTGATACTGCGAATTCGGCGTCTGATACTGCGTCGGAATCTGCAAGTGGCTCGGATGTGTTCTCGGCGGTATCGCTCGGGCTCGAGCTCTCCCGGCTGGAGGGCGCGGCGGCCGGGGCGGGCACCGCATTCGTCTGTGTGACGGGATCGTTGTCGCCTGGGCTCAGAACCCGCACCGCGACGTTGGTGTTCGTCGCGTCGGACTGGATGGGGGTCGGGGGCGCGACCGTCTCCGGCGTCGCGGGAGCGGGCGGCGACGATTCCGGCAGCCGGCGTGATATCAGGCTGCGCCGGCAGCGATATCACAGGCGGTTCCGGGGCTTCCTGGACGACCGGCGCCTCGATTCCAGGGCTGTCCACGCGCACCGACACGTTTACGTTGCCGCCGTCGCTCTGGGTCGTCGTCGTGACGTCCGGGGTCGCCGGCTGCTCGTCGGTCTCGCTGGCCCCGGGCTGCGTTTCGGCCTCCGGAGTGGACGCCTCGGGGCTCGGGGGCTCGAAATCAGGCTCTGGAGCGGCCCCGGGGTCGAAAACCGGGTCGAAAACCGGCTCCGGGAGCGGAATGGGGAGCGGATCGGTCACCGGCCCCGGCGGGTCGGGAATGGGCAGCGGCGGTAGCTCGGGCTCGGGAACCGCCGGCAGGGGAGCCACAGGCTCCGGCGCGGTCGGCGGGGGAGGCTTGTGGCGCTCGGAAGCCACGGCCGGTCCGGCAGTTCCCAGCCCGATGAGCACGCTTGCGGCGACGATTCGCAACAAGCGCGAGCGACTCCAGGCGTGGATCCCTCCACGGGAGCAGGAAGAAGTGCGCTCGATCTGCGAGTCCACTCATTGTGTAAATACCCGACGATCGTGAGCGCGAACCGTGCACTTCGAGTTTGCTATTTGAATTTGAAATGAACTCGGTTACTATCTCCTGGGGGTTCGAGATCAAGGGGACAACGACATCGCGGCGAGGCGTAGCGCGTACGGAGCGCTCTCGTCGAGACGACTCGGCAGCGCTGCTCCGCTCGTACCACGGGGACGGCGACAGCGAGCGCGCGGGAGAAGCTCGTCGAGCTGCACCTCCCGCTGGTTCGAGCGCTCGCGCGCCGGTACGCCAACCGGGGCGAGCGACTCGAGGATCTCGTCCAGGTCGGCTCGATCGGGCTGCTCGAGGCGATCGACCGCTTCGACCCGGAGCGAGGGAGCGACCTCGCGAGCTACGCCGTCCCGACGATCACGGGCGTGATCAGAAGGCACCTGCGCGACCGGAGCACCGTCGTTCGCCTGCCTCGCCCGCTGGCGGAGCAGGCCCGGGCGCCCATCTGCCTCTCGCTCGTCGAAGGGGACGGCGCCGAGTCGAACAGCGCGCTGCACGTCGAGGGCGCGTTCGACGCGAGCGAGGAGCGGCTTCTGCTGGCGGCGGGCTTCCGAACGCTGGCGGCGCGAGAGCGGCGGATCCTCCACCTCCACTTCTTCGCCGGCCTGAGCCAGAAGGAGATCGCGCGCGAGGTCGGTCTCTCGCAGATCCAGGTCTCGCGGCTGATCCGGGTGTCACTCGAGCGGATGCGCGCAGCACTCGACGCGACTCGAGGAGAGCCGGCCGAGTCCCTCGTCCCGCGCTAGTGCCCTTCGTCGCAGGCTTGTACACTCGGACCGTGGAGGGGGCGTCTTCGCTTGCCCAGGACGTGCCGGAGACCGAGGAGCCCGCTCGGCCGAAGGAGGCCGCCTCGCACAGCGGCAGGTTGCTCGTTCGCATGCCCGGGACGCTGCACGACGAGCTCGCGCGAGCCGCCGAAGTCGAGGGTGTGAGCCTGAACCAGTTCATCACCGGCGTCCTTGCGCGCTCCGTCGACTGGCAGGCGGAAGACGAGCGTGCAAGCGGTCGTATGCAACGCCTTCGCAGGCCGGCTCCGGGCCGCGCGACGTGGCTCGTGCTCGCCGTCAACCTGGCTGTCGTCCTGCTCGCCGCGGCAGCGGCGATCACCCTCGTGATCGCCTGGCAGCAGGGCTGGTAGACCCGGGAACGGCCTCGGGCAACGCGGCCCGCGGCTCTAGACAAATCAGCTCGTTCGTGTTGTAAATAACGAGCCTCCGAGCCGCCTGCGGCGCGGCTCGGGGGCTTCCTGCTCAGGTGGCCGGGTCGGGAGGCGCGCCGGGGCGCGTGAGACCCGTTTCGTAGGCGAAGATCACCGCCTGGACGCGGTCGCGCGCCTGGAGCTTCAGCAGGATCCGCTTGACGTGCGTCTTCACGGTCGACTCCTCGACCACGAGCTCGGACGCGATCTCGGAATTCGACAGGCCACGCGCGATCAGCTCGAGCACCTCGCGCTCGCGCGGCGTCAGCTCGTCGAGCCGCTCGCTCTTGCGGGCATCGGGCGTCGCACCGGCCATGCGGTCGATCACGGTCCGCGTGACCGACGGCGAGAGCAGCGAGTCGCCGGCGGCGATCGTGTGGATCCCGGCGATCAGCTCCTCGGGCCTGGTGCGCTTGAGGAGGAAACCTGACGCCCCCGCGGCGAGCGATCCGAAGACGTACTCGTCGTCCTCGAACGTCGTGAGCACGACGACCCTGGCCTCCGGCCACGTCGCGAGCAGCTCACGGGTCGCCGAGATACCGTCGAGCTCCGGCATGCGGATGTCCATGAGCACGACGTCGGGCCGGAGCGAGCGGGCGCTCGCGATCGCCGCGCGCCCGTCACCCGACTCGCCGACGACCTCGATCGAGTCGTCGCTCGCGAGGACCGACTTGAGCCCCGCGCGCATGAGGTCGTCGTCGTCGACGATCAGGACACGAACCCGGCCGTCGCTCACGCGCTCTCGGTGCACTCGTAGGGCAACCGGGCGCTGACCCGGAACACGCCGTTCGTGCGGTCGACTTCGAGCGTCCCGCCGACGAGCGCCGCGCGCTCGTACATGCCGACGAGGCCATGGCCTGCCGGGACCTCGCCGTTGCCGGTGGCGGGATTCGTCACGTCGAGCGTCGAGGGCCTCGTCGCCGAACACCGCCTGCACCGCGACCGATCCTGCGCCGTGCTTGAGCGCGTTCGTCAGCGACTCCTGGATGATCCTGAACGCGGCGCGGTTGACGGCCGGGGCGAGGGTGTGGTGCCCGGTCACCGTCAGCTCGACGTCGAGCCCCGCGTCGCGGTGCCGCTGCACGAGTGACGCGAGCGCGGCCAGCCCGGCGGGCGGCTCGACGGCTGCGCTGTCGTCCTCGCGGAGCGCGTGCACGAGCTGGTCGATCTCGGTCAGCGTCTCGCGCGCCACGTTCTCGATCGTCCGCAGCGCCTCGCGCGAGCGCTCGGGGTCCTTCTCGCTCAGGAGCCGGGCCGCTCCGGCGTGGACGAGGATGACGTTGATCGCGTGACCGGCCGAGTCGTGGAGGTCGCGCGAGATGCGCGTCCGCTCCTCGGCGACGGCGAGCTGCCGCTCGCGTTCGGTCTCGCGCTCGGCGCGGCGTGCGCGCTCCTCGAGCTCGGCCACCCGCTCGCGCCGCAGCCGCGTCCGGTCTCCGGCGAACCAGGCGGCGGCGAAGAAGGGCCCGCCCAGCAGCAGCTCGGGGCCCGGGAAGCTCCCTTTGGCGATCCCCGCAGCCGCGACATGGACGACGAGGAGCGATGCGATGAGAGCGATCGTCGCGCTGAACGAGCCGGCGAGCCGCGCTCCGCTCGAGCCGACGAAGAACAGGGCGACGCCGGGCCCGATCGGGGGGCCCGGCGGGTAGTCGAGCCCGAACATCACCGAGCTCGCGACCGTCACGAAGACGAAGACGCCTATCGGCCAGCGGCGTCGTGCGACGAGCGGAAGCGTCGCGAGCGCCGCGAGCAGGAGGCTCAGCGCGTCGGGATCCTTGTCTCCGGTGTTCTGCTCGGGGGCGAAGAGCATCCCGAGGGTGAACGCGAACGCGAGCAGCGCGATCCCGACGTCGATCGCGCGCTCGCGCCGCTTTCCGGCGATCTTTGGCCACGCTCGAGCCATCGGCTACGAGCGTAGCGCCGCCCATCTCGCCCTCGGGGTGGATCGCCGTCCCTCCCTGGGAGGACGTTGAGATCCCTCGGCGACCGGACACACGTTCCTTCCTGGCGCCGATGTGGAGCGCGGGTCGCGCGGGCGCATCCTCGAGGAGTGTCCGAATCGGAAGGGAGAAAGTCATGAAACCGTCCTTGCTCGCGCGCCTCGGCGACCTGGCGTACCGCCGACGTCGCCGAGTCGTCCTCGCGTGGATCGCCGTCCTTGCAGCGGTCCTCGCGATCGTCCCCCGCTTCGCCGGCGAGTTCAACGTCGAGTTCGGAACGCCCGGGAGCGACTCGAAGGCGGCGGCCGACCTCATCGAGACGCACTTCCCGCGGAGCTCCGGCGACACGGTGAACGTCGTGTGGGAGTCGTCGACCGGCGCTCGCGCTGCGCAGCCTCGGGTCGACGCCTTTCTCGCCGAGGCGGGCCGTGTCGACGGAGTAGGCGAGGCGTCGGTGCCCCGCTACTCGAGCGACGGCGCGATCGGGCTCGTGCAGCTCGATCTCGAACGTCCTGCCTTCGACCTCGAGACGTCGTCCGGGAAGCGCCTGATCGAGCTCGCCGACGAGACCACTGGTGACGACCTCACGGTCAAGCTCGGCGGCAACCTCATCTCGAACGCGGAGGAGGGTGCGCCGCCCGAGCTGATCGGGCTGCTCGCGGCCGCAGTCGTGCTGCTCATCGCCTTCGGCTCGGTGGTCGCGGCCGGGCTTCCGTTGCTCGTCGCGATCTTCGGGCTCGGGATCTCGGCAACCCTGATCGGGGTCGTCGCGCGCTTCGTGGACACGCCCGACTTCGCTCCCGCGGTCGCCGGCCTCATCGGCATCGGCGTCGGCATCGACTACGCGCTGCTCGTCCTCACGCGCTTCCGTACCGCGCTCGTCGGCGGATCCGAGGTGCGCGAGGCCGTGGTCGAGGCCGTCTCGACCGCAGGACGAAGCGTGATCGTCGCGGGCGCGACGGTCGTCATCTCGCTCTTCGGGCTCGCCTTCACCGGCGTCTCCTTCCTGTACGGCGTGGCGATCTCGGCGAGCCTCGCTGTCGCGGTCGTCGTCGCCGCGTCGGTGACGCTGCTGCCGGCGCTGCTCGCGCTCGCCGGCCGCCGCGTCGATCGGCTCCGCATCCCCGGCCTGGGTCGCTCGCTCAAGACCGGTGGCGGAACCGATCGCAGCCCGCTGGAGCCGCGTCATCCAACGGCGCGCCGCCGTCGCCGCGGTCGCGGGCGCAGTCGTCCTGCTCGTGCTCGCCGCCCCGGTGCTCGGCATCCGCTGGGGCTTCCCCGACGAGGGCAACAGCCCGAGCGGGAGCATGACCCGCGAGGCGTACGACCTCGTCACCAGCGGCTTCGGCCCGGGTGCGAACGGGCCGCTGCTCGTCGCGGCCGAACTTCCCGCCGGCTCGGGAGCACAGGCGCTGGCGGAGCTCCAGGCCGAGATCAACCGGACTCCCGGAGTGGCGTTCGCGAGCCCGCCTCGTGTGAGCCCGGACGGTCGCGCCGCAGTGCTGACCGTGCTCCCCGAGACGGCGCCGCAGGACGCCGCGACGACCGAGCTCGTGCACACGCTGCGGGACGACGTCGTCCCCGTTGCGGCCCCGGAAGGGATGGAGGTCAGCGTCGGCGGGCTCACCGCCGCGGTGATCGACCAGAGCGACTACCTCGCCGGCCGGATCCCGGTCTTCGTCGGCGGCGTGATCCTGCTCTCGTTCCTGCTCCTGCTCGTCGCGTTCCGCGCGCCGCTGATCGCGCTCAAGGCGGGTGTCATGAACCTGTTGTCCGTGGTCGCCGCCTACGGTGTGGTCGCGCTCGCCGCGGAAGGCGGTGCGTTCGGGTCGCTCCTCGGCATCGAGAGCGACACGCCGATCCCGCCGTTCATCCCGGTCATGATGTTCGCGATCCTCTTCGGGCTCTCGATGGACTACGAGGTGTTCCTGCTCTCGAGGATCCGGGAGGAGTACCTCAGGACCGGGGACACGAGCCAGTCGGTCGCCGACGGGCTCGCGAAGACCGCGCGGGTGATCACCGCGGCAGCCGCGATCATGGTCGTCGTCTTCCTCGCGTTCCTCACCAGCACCGAGGTCTTCCTCAAGCTGATGGGGCTCGGGATGGCGACCGCGATCCTCGTCGACGCGACCGTCGTGCGGATGGTGCTCGTGCCGGCGGTCATGCAGCTCATGGGTCGTGCGAACTGGTGGATCCCGGGCTGGCTCGACCGGCTCCTGCCGCGGCTCGACGGTGACTTCGCCCCCGGGCCGCCGGCGACGGAGCGCGCGTAGGCACCATGACTCGCATGGCGCGCCTGTACGCGGCCACCGGAGACGCCGTCGCCCGGCTCGACGAGTCGGGCGACGGGAGCTGGTCGGTCGAGCTCTCGCTCGAGGGCGACGGCGCCCAGTGCCTCGCCGTCGACTCGAACGATCCGGACACGCTCTACGCCGGGCTCCGCGGAGGTGGAGTCCGGCGGTCGAGCGACGGCGGCCGTACGTGGGTCGACTGCGAGCTTCCGGCCTCGGACGTGTTCTCGCTCGCGGTCAGCCCGGTGGACGGGGCGGTGTACGCGGGCACCGAGCCGAGCGCTCTCTACCGCAGCGACGACCGGGGCGAGAGCTGGCGCGAGCTGACGACGCTGCTCGACCTCCCCTCACAGCCGACGTGGAGCTTCCCGCCGCGGCCGTGGACGTCGCACGTCCGCTGGATCGCCCCGAGCCCGCACGATGCGGATCTGCTGCTCGTCGGGATCGAGCTCGGTGGGCTCATGCGCTCGACCGACGGCGGCGAGACCTGGCACGACCACCGGCCGGGCGCGCATCGCGACGTGCACTCGCTCGCCTGGCACCCGCGTGCCGAGGCCCGGGCATACGAGGCCGGGGGAGAGGGAGCCGCCTGGAGTGCCGACGCCGGCGATACGTGGACACCGGCGGACGACGGCCGCGACCGCCACTACACGTGGTCCGTCGCCGTCGATCCTGCCGACCCCGACCGCTGGTACGTGTCGGCGAGCACTGGGCCGTTCGCGGCGCACAGACCTGGCGACCCGCAGGCGCACATCTACCGCCGCGAGAACGGAACCTGGACGGCTCTCGCAGGCGGCTTGCCGGATCCGCTGCCGGCGATGCCGTACGCACTCGTCGCGACCGAGGACAGGCTCTTCGCCGGCCTCGCGAACGGCGAGCTGTGGGAGAGCGCAGACCGCGGTGACTCGTGGCGCGCATGCGAGCTCACGCCCGCTCGGCTCGCCGCGATCGTCGCGCTCCGCAAAGGCGACTAGTGGAATCACGGCTCGGCGACCGAGCTGCACTCGTGCGGATCCGTGGCCCAGAGGCGAACGAGACGGAACGGCTGCGGGAGATCGCGATCGCAGCGAAGGGCCACTGGGGGTACGACCCGGAGCGGGTCGAGAGCTGGGCGTCGGAGAGCGTCACCGGCGAGGCCCTTCGCCTCAAGGAGGTGTACGTCGCGGAGGTCGGCGGAAGGGCGATCGCGTGGGCCGGGCTCGTTCCGCGGCGCGACGTCTGCTGGCTCGACGACCTGTGGGTCGACCCGGAGTGGATGGGAGCCGGCGTCGGTACCACGCTGTTCCGGCACGCGGCCGACCGAGCACGCGACCTCGGCGGGACGCGCATCGAGTGGGAAGCGGAGCCGAATGCGCTCGGCTTCTACGAGAGAATGGGTGGCCGGTACCTCCGCGACAGCGAGCCGAGCGAATGGGGACGCGTTCTCCCGGTCATGGGCGTCGATCTCTAGCGTGCTGGAGTTAATATGAGCGCGGCCGTCGCGGGAGACAGGTAGAAAGCGGGACGTGTCCGCGCACGAACCGGGGTTGGGAGCCGACGCGAGCTGGACGCGCCGCGAGGTGCTCGTCCGGGGGTCGCTCGGTGCTCGCGGCCGCCACACCGCTCGCGCTGCTCGGCCGCACCGCCGTCTCCTCCGCCGCGGCGTCGCAAGGAAAGTGCGCGCTCGGCGCGTTCGCGAACGCCGACAACGTCGCGTTGACCTTCGCCCGGTCGCAACGGGAGATCGAGCAGCGTCGAGGCTCTCCTCGGCCGACGACTCGGGATCGCGAGCACCTTCGTCGCGTGGGAGGAGCCGTTCCCGAATGCGGGCCACCATCTCGATCGGGCTGCAGGGCGTACGCCGCTGATCGCCTGGGACGGCCGCCGCGACCTGGCGGCGATCCGATCGGGCCGGTGGGATCGGCTGCTCGTGCGTCGGGCCCGTGCGTGCCGGGAGTTCCGCGCACCGATCTATCTGCGCTGGGCACCCGAGTTCAACGGCGACTGGAATCCGTGCTACGGGCGCGGCCGCGAATTCGTCGCCGCGTGGCAGCACATGGTCCACGTGTTTCGCACCGCCGGCGCGACCAACGTGCGCTGGGTCTGGTGCCCGATCGCGCTCGAGCAGCGGTACCGCGCGCCGGAGGACTGGCGCGCCTACTACCCGGGCGATCGCTTCGTCGACTGGGTCGGGATGGACGGCTACAACTGGGGCACTGCGCGCTCGTGGAGCCGGTGGCAGAGCTTCGACGCGATCTTCGGACCGCTCTACGCGGACTACGCCCGCCGCAAGCCGATGATGATCTGCGAGGTCGCCTGCGGGGAGCAAGGCGGCGACAAGAGTGCGTGGATCCGCGACATGGGAGCGAGCCTCGGCACCCGCTTCTCGAAAGTCCGAGCCCTCGTCTGGTTCCACGCGAACAAGGAGACGGACTGGCGCGTGAACTCGTCGGCTTCAGCGCTCGGCGCGTTTCGCGCCGTCGTCGCGGATCGCCGGTACGACGCCTAGCTCTGTAGCCGCGCGAAGACGACGTAGCGCTGCTCGGCCGAGTAGAGCGGGTGGCACGCCGTGAGCACGAGCTTCTCGAACGAGCGCGGCCGGAGGATCGACCAGTTCCGGTCGTCGACGATGCGCGTCGCGTACACGACGTAGCGATACGTCCCGTACGGCATGCGCACGCACGACGCGGTCGCGCGGGCGCAGGTCGTCGATGTGGCGGAACGGATGCCCGTAGGTCGTGCGGTGCCCGGCGATGGCGACGACGCCGCCGGAGCCGGGAAGCGCCGTCGAGCGATAGTGGCCGGGCCCGCGGGCGAGGTCGCCCGAGCGGGTCCCCTCGACGACGACCGTGCGCAGGTCGAGCCGCGGCACGACGAGTCGGCCGAACGCCGCCCCCGAGCGCGGGCGGACGCGGGCCGCTCCAGCGGTCGAGCGCGCTGTCTTTTCGTCGAGCTCGCTGCGGAGAGCCGCCTGTGCCCGTGCCGACGACACGGCCGTGAACGGCTCTCCCCAGGTCAGCGTTATGAGGACCCAGGCGAGCACGCTCGTCCCGGCCAGCGCCAGGACGAACGCAATCGACTTGAAGACCTTCATCACTACGCCTCGCTACGGGGGACGATCCGCCAGATCGCACCCGCTGCCATGAGCAGCGCGAAGCCCGCGACCGCGATCCACATCACGTTCAAACCCGTGAAGGGAAGCGCTCCCGCGGTGCCGGCCGAACCGGCGACAACAGCCTTGTGGTACATCACCACCTCCTTTCTGTACCGAGTGCGACGTCCCAGATCGCCTTTCCATGCACGGCCTGGAGGAAGACGTCGAAGGTCATCTCCACGAGGAGAATCCCTGCGAGCGCCATCTGAAGCGGTCCGCGTGAGCGAACCGTGACGACTCGCTCCGCGACGAAGATCCCCGTCACGGCGAGCCAAAGCGGATGTAGCTGAATCGTCTGGTCGAGCGCCAGCGAGAAGCCGAGCGAGACGATGTAGGCGAGCGTCACGACGAGGCCGAGGAAGGTGAAGAGCTGGCGGCCCCAGTAGCTCGCCGTCACCCGCGTGAGGCCGTAGTCGCGGAGGTTCTCGATCGCTCCGCGCTTCCAGCGCAGGCGCTGCCGGTAGAGAGCGGGCCATGACTCCATCACCTCGGTCGTCAGGCGGCAGCCCTTCGGCGAGATGACCTTGTAGCCGAGGTGGAGCAGGGCGAGCGTGAGCTCGTTGTCCTCGGTGAGCACGTTCGTGTCGTAGACCTGAGCGGCGCCGCCCGGCAGTGAGCCGTCGACGCGCGCGCTCACGACGTGGCGCAGCGTGCGGACGGAGAAGAGCGTCGCGGTACCGGTGAGGACGAGAACCTTGCCCTTGAGCCGGGCCACATCGCGCGCGTAGCGCGCGTACTCGTTGCGCTGCAGCATCCCGACGAAGCCACCGCCCTCGCGGCCGGTGAACACGCCGCCGACCCCGCCGACGCCGTCGCGCAGGTGCCGACGCGCCTCGGCGACGAACGTCGGAGCGAGAAGCGAGTCGGCATCCATGACGAGGATCGCGTCGTCGTCCGAGAGCTCCGGCAGCAGCACGTCGAGCGCCTGGTTCAGCGCGCCCGCCTTCTTGTGCACGTTGTCGACGGTCTCGTAGACGACCGCCCCTGCCGTCTCCGCCTGCGCGTGCGGTGCGGTCCGCGCAGTTGTCGGCGCACACGACGATGAGGCCGGGAGGGGACTCCTGCTCGTACAGAGATCTGATCGCCTCGGCGATCTGATCCTCCTCGTTGTGGGCCGGAATCAGCGCGACGACGAGCGGTCCATGCCCGGGCCGTGCCGCTCGCGCGGCACCCACCAAATCACCTGCTGAGAAGGCCTTTTCCACCGCAGGAAGAGTTGCAGTGCGGAGGGTGCGATCAACTGACGCAATCGTGTCAGTTGTGGCCTTACGGGCGTTGCGTCAGCGAGCGAACCGACGCGACGAGAGGCCCGCCTCGAAGGCCTCGAGGTCGTCCGGGTTGTGCAGCTCGAAGCGGTAGCGCTGGTTGTTCACGGCACCTACATAGCTTCTCTGGAGGAAGACGACGTCGAACTGCGTGGCGAAGTACACACCGAGCCACGGCTCGGGTGTCCCCGGGCTCTTGGGTCCCGCCGCGTCGTCCCACGGGACGGCGAACGTCGGCGATTGCCAGTCATCCGGCAGCCCGAACGACGTCCTGATCGCGCCGAGTCCCTGTGCCACGTCCGACTCGACGCGTGCCTGGTACGTCTCGTCGTCCTCACCGAACCGGCATGGGTAGTAGCGGTGGCAATCGGGAAAGTCGGGATTGCGAATGAACGCATGGCCCATGGGGCCGGCGTGGAACTGCATCACCCAGCTTCCGGCGGCTTCCATCTCGTCGAGCTCGTCCCAGGTCAGGTACCAACCGGCCTCCCCGTTCGGCCCGCCGAAGGCGCCGTCTGCGAACCCGGAGACGACGTACATCACGGCGACGAAGCCGTACTGCTCGAGGACGGGCGTCGCGAGCTGCGTCGAGCTCTCGCCGTCGTCGAAAGTGATGAGCACGGGCTTGTCGGGGAGCTCGACCTCGTCGCCGGACACCCACGCCTCGTACTGGTCGGGCGAGATGGTCCGGTAGCCCGAGTCGTACAGGTACTCCATCTGGGCGCGGAACTGCGGCAGGCGAACCGCGAAGAAGCGTGGGTCGGCCGCGCCGAAAACGACCGAGCGGTCGCGTGTGATGCCGTGGTACGCGAGCACCGGGATGCGGCGCGGTGCCGGCGCGGCCGCCGTGCCGGACCCGTCCTCGCGCAGAGTCAGAGCCAGCACCAGCGCCGTCAGCGCGAGCGCGGCTGCGACGGCAATCAGGATCGCTGCTCGACGGTTCGTGACCAGAGGGTGCCAGACGCGGGCTGCGCGCTACGCAGCCGAAGCGCGAAGCGGCCCGACGACCTCGCGCGCGAAGCGCTCGACCTGGGCGAGGTGGTCCTCGCCGGGCCAGAAGATGAAGGTGTCGAAGCCGAGCTCGGTCGCGAAGCCTGAGAGCGTCTCGATCCAGTGCTCTGGCGGGCCCTGGAGCAAACCCTGCGTCGGCCCGTCCGCGATCGTCCCGCTCACGTTGTAGACGCGCCGGATCTCACGAGGCTCGCGGCCGGCGGCGACCGCCGCCTCGTCGATGCGACGGCTCATGTCGGGCACGAGCTCGGGAGTCGCCCAGCCGAGCGACGGCACCCAGCCGTCCGCGAGGCGGCCCGTGAGCGCGAGGGCTCGTGGCTTTCCCGACGCCGAGCCAGATGCCGATCGGATGGGCCGGCGGCGGGCCAGGATGCAGCCCGCGCACGCTGTAGTACTCGCCTTCGTACGCGATCGTCCGCTCACCGCTCCAGTACGCGCGGATGACGTGCATCGCGTCCTCGAGCGACTCGAGCGCCTCCCGCGGCGACCGCACCGGGCCGCCCATCGCTCCGATCGCCTCCCAGAACGAGCCTGCGCCGAGACCGAGCTCGAAGCGGCCGCGGGACAGGACGTCGAGCGTCGCGGCCTGCTTGGCGAGCACCGCGGGGTTGCGGAGGGGCAGGTTCGCGACGTCGGGGAAGAAGCGGATCCGCTCCGTGCGTGCCTGGAGGTCGGTGATGAGCGAGAACGTCTCGAGATAGCGCCACTGGTACGGGTGGTCCTGGATCCCGATGAGGTCGAGACCCAGCTCGTCGGCACTGCGCGCCAGTGCGCGCAGCAGCTCGAGGTCGGCGCTGTTCGGGACGAGGCTGATTCCGAACTCGAGCGGCCGGCCGTAGCGGGACGTCACCGCTCGATCGTACGGCCCGCCGCGTCCCTGCCGTCAGTGCTTCGAGATCAGCCGAGCTTCCAGGGGTCGAGGAAGAGATCGTCGACATGCGAGGTGCCGCTGGTCGCGACGAGCCGGAACTGCACCGACTGCGTGAGCAGCGGAAGGACTCCGCCGAGCATCCCGACCTCGGGCGACGGTGCCCAGGTTCCGCTCGAATCGACCGAGCCGCCGTCGAGGACGCCGAGCGTGCTCGAGAGGAGGCCGCGATAGAGGATCTGCACCCTCAAGGTCGATCCATTCGAGCCGGTAGCGACGAAGCGCATCTTGCTCGAAAGGAGACCGATGCACATCGGCGGGCTGGTCGCCGAGCTCCCGGCCGGAAGCTGGAGCGACGAGCGGTCGTCCGGATCCCGAAGGTAGAAGGGGTTGTTGCCGGCAACGACCTTCGCTCCGCCGGCGAGCTTCCACCCGGTCGCGCCCGCCTCGAAGCCGCCGTCCGGCACCCGCGCGTAGCGGGCGTAGTCCGACCAGGGCCGGAACGGCTGCGTCGTCGGGTCGGGGCACGCGACCCCGAGGCCGGCGTCCACGGACGCCGCACCGAACGCAAGTGTCAAGGACAGCGCCCCGAGTGCCAGGGCCGCAAGCCCCCGTACCCGGCGGCCAGACCGATACCTGACCACAGAAAGTCTCCCTCCAGTTCGCCGCAGTTGCCGGACCTCAGTCTCGGCGCCGCGAGCCGAGCAGCATCCCCGGGACGGGGTATTCGCCGTCCCTCGTTCGGGGACTGGCCTCGGTTGCGTCAAGAGCAGGCTCGTCTCCTGCCGATGCCGTAGCCGTGACCCTCGTCGAACACGATGCCGAGCTGCGCGTCGACGCGCCGTCCTCGGTCGACCTGACCCAGCAGGACGCGGTCGCGGGCATGCGTACGGCGCGGGTGGCCGGTCTTTCCGGACGCGACCGCCTCGCCGTCGTCGTCCTCGGCGGCGGGTTCCTCGCCACGGCGACCCTGCTCGCGATCCTTGTCCCAACCGAGCGGTCGCCGTCGCTCCTCGCGGTCGCCGCGTTGATCGTCGCGTACGCCCTCGTCTCGCGCGTCGAGTTCGAGCTCGGCAGCGGGTCACTCGTTCCGACCGAGCTGCTGCTCGTACCGATGCTCTTCGTCCTTCCGCTCGGCTGGGTGCCGCTCGCGGTCGCCGCCGCCTACGTCGGCGGCTCGGTCGTCGACGCGGCGCGCGGACGGATCCACGCGGAACGCATCTCGCTGCGGCTGGTGGACTCGTGGCACGTGGTCGGACCCGTGCTCGTGCTGGCGGTGGCCGGCGAGCAGGAGCCGAGCTGGAGCGACTGGCCGATCTACGTCGCGGCGCTGTTGGCGCAGTACGTGTTCGAGTTCGCCAGCTGCGCGGCGTGGGAGCGGTACGTGAACGGCACGAGCCCGGTCGTCCTCTTCCGCTACATGGTCCGGAGCCAGCTCGCGGACGCGGCGTTGGCACCGGTCGGGCTCGCGATCGCTTTCGCCGCACCCGACGATCCGATCGGTGCCGCACTGGCGCTTCCGCTCGTGGTGCTGCTCAGCGTCTTCGCACGGGAGCGCCGAGCCCGCATCGACCACGAGCTCGAGCTCTCGACGGCGTACCGCGGCACCGCGTTTCTGCTCGGCGACGTCGTCGAGGCGGACGACGCATATACGGGGCAGCACAGCCGTCACGTCGTCGACCTCGTGCTCGGCGTCGCGGACGAGCTCGGCCTCGCCCCGCGCGACCGCCGCCACGCCGAGCTCACGGCCCTTCTCCACGACGTCGGGAAGATCAGAGTCCCGAGCGAGATCATCAACAAGCCCGGGTCGCTCACGCCGGAGGAGCGAGGGCTCATGGAGCTGCACACGATCGAGGGCGAGCAGATGCTCGAGCGGGTCGGCGGGCTGCTCGGCGAGGTCGGCACGATCGTGCGTTCCTGCCATGAGCGTTGGGACGGGAACGGCTACCCCGACGGCCTCGTGGGCGACGGCATCCCGCTCGTCGCGCGCATCGTCTGCTGTTGCGACGCCTTCAGCGCGATGACCACGGACCGGCCGTACCGGGCGGCCCGGACCGAGGAAGCGGCGCTCGCAGAGCTGCGTGCGAACGCCGGCACCCAGTTCGATCCGGACGTCGTGAGCGCGCTCGAGGCCGTCGTCGGCCGTTCTGGCTAGGACGCTCGCTACACGCGGACGCGCCGTAAGCTTGCGGCGCATGGTTGCGGCGATGGCCACCCTCAGCGGGCACACCCAGGAGATGTCCGGCACCGCCGAGATGGCGAGCCAGGCGATCGAAGGGTGGCTCAAGGACTACGAGGGCTACCGCGGCCTGCTCGTCTTCACCGACGACGCATCCGGGCGCTCCCGGGTGATCACCCTCTGGGAGACGCATGCAGACGAGCAGCGCGCGCGCATGTCGCGCGGGGCGATGCGCGACCAGCTCGCCTCGACGATCGGCGTGACCGTGGAGTCCTTCGAGGTGTACGAGGTGCCGGTCTTCGAGATCGTCGACGGCGCCGGCTCGTGACGGATGAGCTCGGCGACGTATGAGCTCCTCCGAGCCCGCATTGCGAACGATCGCTGCCTGATCCTCGACGGCGGCGTCGCCACCGAGCTCCAGGAGCACCGGCCCGAGTCGCAGCACGCCGAGGACCTCTGGGGGACGTGGGCGCTCTACCGCGCTCCGCAGGCCGTGCTCGACGTCCATCGCAGGTACGCCGAGACCGGGTGCGACGTGATCTCGACGGACACGTGGTCGATCCTCTCGGCACCCGAGGTCGCGCGCCAGGCCGGGTCGCAGATCGAGGCGCAGCACTGGATGGACATCGCGCGCCTCGGCGTCCGGGTCGCGCGGCAGGCGGTCGCGGAGGCGGGCCGCGAGGGCTCGTGCGCCGTCGCGTTCACGATCTCGGAGGAGGCGAACTCGCCGGAGCGGCGCGAGACGCTCGCGCTGCTCGCGCGCGCGCTCGAGGAGGATCCGCCGGACCTGATCCTCATGGAGACGATGACCCTCGTCCGGGATCAGGCGACGTACGAGTCCGTCCAGGCCCTGCTCGACACCGGGCTGCCGGTCTGGCTCTCGTTCCGCCGCTGCCGCCACGGCGTGTGCGGCGTGCAGGGACAGCACTGGGGCCCGCCGGAGGGCGATCTCTTCGGTCGGGCTGCCCGTCGCTTCGAGGAGATGGGCATCGGAGCGCTCCTGATCAACTGCCTTCCGGTCGAGCACGTGCCCGGAATGCTGTCGTGGCTCCGGGACTTCACATCGCTCCCGCTCGGCGTGTATCCGAACCTCGGCGACTTCACCGGCCGCGAGTGGCGATTCGACGACGAGGTGGGGGAGGCCGAGTACGCGCGAGCTCGCGCTCGACTGGCGCGACGAGGGCGCGCAGATCGTCGGCGGCTGCTGTGGCGTGCGGCCGACCTACATCGCCGAGCTCGTGACCGCGCTCGAAGCGACGAAGCCGGGCAAGCGCCGGCCACCCGCGCTCGCCGAGAGCGCGGTCGAGCTCAACCTCGCCGAGACGCGGCCCTGGCAGGACGAGAAGGGACGCACGCTGTACCCGCTCCCGTTCCCGGACCTCACCGTCGAGCCGGGGGTCTTCGTCCCGACGATGGGGAGCTACCTCGTGTGGAAGTGGCTCTTCACGAGCGAGGTCGGCGACAGCCTGACGTGCCTCGACGTGGGTTGCGGGTGCGGCATCCTCGCGGTGCAGCTCGCCCTGAACGGCGCCGAGCGGGTGCACGCGATCGACATCGACCGCAACGCGGTCGCGAACACGCTCGCGAACGGCTTCCGGAACGACGTCTCGGACCGGATCACGGGTGAGGCCGTCAACCTCTACCACTGGGAGCCGACCGAGCGCTTCGACCTCGTCGTGGCGAGCCTCTACCAGCTCCCCGTCGACCCGTACGGAGAGCCGACGAGCCACCGGCCGCTCGACTACTGGGGCCGGAGCCTCATCGACCACTTCATCCGCCTCCTGCCGCGCGTTCTCGCGCCAGACGGGACGGCGTACCTCATGCAGCTCTCGATCATCGGCCAGGCGCAGACCGACGCTCTGCTCACGGAGCACGGCTTCGCGTCGCGGGTCGTCGACTACAGCTTCTTCCCGTTCGGCCCGGTCTTCGAGCAGAACCGGGAGCAGATCGCCCGCGTCGAGGAGCTGTCGGACGCGCACCACATCCGCGTGGCCGACGAGGACCTCATCGTCGCGTACCTGCTCGAGATCACGCGCGCGTAGCCGGGGTCAGGCTTCAGCCTGACCCCGGTGTGAGATCGCCACGCTTCAACCTAAGACCGGGGTCTGGCTGAAGCCAGACCCCAGGCGAACCATGACGCCTGCGACCCGCTCAGCGAAGCGAGATCGCGACTTCCTCGAGGAGGTCCATCGCGTCCTGCATCCCCGCCTCCATCCCGGACTCGATGATCGCGTCGCGGGTCATCTTGCTCGGGGCCTGCACGAGGATCGTGAGGGTCGTGCGCCCGTCCGACTCGGTGAAGGTCGCGGTGTTCACCGTGGTCGCGTCCTCCTCGGACACGCCCTCCGGCACGCCCTCGAAGAACTCGGTCGAGACGATGCGCTCGTTCGGGACGATCTCGCGGTACTCGCCGTGGAAGCCGACTTCGAACTCGTCGGCCATCATCACGTAGCGCCATTTGCCTCCGACGCGGAGGTCGATCTCGGCCACGGTCACCTCGCCGCGCTTCGCGTTCCACCAGCGCTTGACGAGCTCCGGCGTGGTGAATGCCTTGTAGACGAGGTGCCTGGGGGCGTCGAACTCCCGCGTGATCAGGATCTGCTCGTCGGTCGGGAGCGTCACCGTCGCGGTCCCGCTACTTGCCACTGGCATCTTCCTCCTCCTTCTGTTTGAGGTCTTCCAACACGGCATCGAGCTCTGCGAACCGCTCGGTCCACGAGCGCTCGTACTCCTTCACCCAGTCGTGGATGGGCTTCAGCGCGCGGCCGTTCAGCCGGTAGAGCCGCCGGCGACCGTCCTCGCGCACCTCGACCGCTCCGACCTCGCGCAGCACCCGCAGGTGCTTGGACACCTGCGGCTGCGCGAGCCCGAGCAGGCGCACGAGGTCGTTTACCGGCCGCTCGCCGCCCGCGAGGGCGTCGAGGATCTGCCGCCGCCGCGGCTCGGCCACGGCGTTGAACGCGTCGGTCGTGGTCGCTGCTCGTGCCATGGCGAGCAGCATATATACCGATATAGGAATATGTCAAGCGAGCCGAATCGGGTGATGAAGTCACGCGACCCCGGGTGCTAGGGTCGAAACGTGGGCAGGAGGCTGTTCCACGCAAGCGCTT
>CAVXPS010000014.1:0-6084 GCA_963763815.1 uncultured Actinomycetes bacterium | reverse complement strand
TCTCGGCTCAAGAGCCTGTTGCGAAGAACCGCTTCGAGCTCGCGCCACCCGCGGCGTCGCGCGCTTGCGCTCCTCTCGATCATCGTCCTGATAGCAGCGTTGGCGGCCGGCTGCGGCGGAGACTCCGGCGGCGACGACACGGCGCCGGCCGCGGCGGAGTGGATGACGCCCAACGCCAGCTACGAGAACACCCGCGTCGCGAACTCGGAGATCGACTCCGAGAACGTGGACGACCTGAACGTCACCTGGACGCAGCCGCTCACCGGCTCCGGTCCCTTCGGGGCTTTCGCCTCCACGCCGCTCATCAGCGAGGACGGCGTCGCCTACGTGCAGGACCTCGCCTCGAACGTCATGGCGTACGACCTGGAGACGGGCGAGCAGCTGTGGAAGGTGGAGTACGACGCGCCGACGCTCGGGCCGAACGGCCTCGCCCACGAGGACGGGGTCCTCTTCGGCGTGACCAACGGCGACGTGTTCGCGCTCGACGCCGAGTCCGGAGAGGAGGTCTGGAAGGAGCAGGTCCTCGAGTACGACTCCGGGGTCGCGGAGGGCCAGAACCTCGGCTTCACGATCCAGCCGGCGGTCCGGGACGGCGTCCTGCACCTGTCCGAGGCCGCGAAGGCCGGCGGTGGCAGCGCACTCGCGTTCGATGCAGAGACGGGCGAGCAGCTCTGGTCGTTCGACACCACGGATGAGCCCCGGGGCGACGACACGCCTTCGGGTGGAGCCTGGAACACGCCGCTCGTCGACGACGAGGGCAACGTCTACTACTCGGTCGCGAACGGCTACTACTCCCCGAACGCACAGAAGAGCACGCAGAACGAACGCCTCTACACGAACAGTCTCGTGAAGCTCGACGGCGAGACCGGAGAGCTCCTCTGGTACTACCAGGCCCTGCCGAACGACTTCTGGGACTGGGATCTGCACCTCTCGCCCGTGCTCGCGGACTCGGACGGCGAGGACCTCGTGGTGACCGGCGGGAAGCTCGGGTACGTCATCGCCGTCGATCCGGAGACCGGCGAGGAGGTCTGGAAGACGTCGGTCGGGACCCACAACGGCCACGACGAGGACAGTCGCAAGCAGCTGGACGGCACTCTCGAGCTCTCGCCCCCGTTCGAGGTCTTCCCCGGCGCGTACGGCGGCGTCGAGACGAACCTGGCGGTCCACGAGGGCAAGGTCTACGCGGCGGTCGTGAACCTTCCGGGGCTCGTGAACGAGGCCGCGGATCTGAACCGGCCTGTGCCCGCGGTCGACTTCGCCAGCGGCAGGGGCGAGCTCGTCAGGCTCGATCTGGCGACGGGCGCGATCGACTGGAGCGTCGAGCTCGACACGATGCCGCTCGGCGCGGTCACCATCTCGAACGATCTCCTGTTCACGACGCTCTTCGACGGGCGGCTCGTCGCGCATTCGCTCGAGGACGGCTCGGAGGTCTGGTCCTCCAGGCTGCCTGCCGGGACGAACTCACCGCTCGCAATCGCCGGAGACAGGCTCGTCACCGCCGCGGGCTTCCCGCAGGGCGCGGGTCAGAAGCCGGCGCTCGTCTCCTTCCAGCTCAACGGCGAGCGAGTCACGCCTCTGCCTGCCGGAGACGGCGCCGACGAACCGGACACCGGCGACGGCAGCGAAGCGGGCGGCAGCGCGATCGAGGTCGGCGTGGTCGAAGGCGCCCTTCGCTTCGACCCGTCCGAGCTCAGCGCCGAGGCAGGCGAGGTGACGTTCCGCTTCAACAACACCGAGGCAATGCCGCACGACTTCGTCATCGAGAAGGACGGCGAGCGCGTTGCCGGCACGGAGCTCATCTCCAATGAGAGCGCAGAGCTCACGGTCGAGCTCGAGGCCGGTGGGTACACGTTCATATGCACGCCGCACGAGTCCGCCGGGATGACGGGCACGCTGACCGTAAGCTGACGGATCGTACGTCCCGCACGACGCCGAGCGGCGGCCGCCACGGGCGCATCCCTCCCGTGGCCCCGCCGCCGGCGACTGGGAGGCAACATGAAGACACAAGAAAACCTCACGCTGGTGCTCGGCGGAACGGGCAAGACGGGCCGCCGAGTGGTGGAGCGACTCGTCGCGCGCGGAGTGCCCACCCGAGTGGGCTCGCGGTCCGGCGAGCCGCCGTTCGACTGGGACAACCGAGCGACCTGGGCGCCCGCGCTGCACGGCGTCGGGTCGATCTACCTCTCCCACTACCTCGACGCCTTGCCCGGCGCGGCCGAGACGGTCGGCGCGTTCGCGGAACTGGCCGTCGCGAGCGGGGCCCGTCGAATCGTGCTCCTGTCCGGCCGTGGCGAGCGCGAGGCCGAGCTCGTCGAGCAGGCCGTGCGCGACTTGGGCGCCGAGCTGACGATTCTGCGCTCGACCTGGTTCAGCCAGAACTTCAGCGAGACCTACTTCCGCGACTTCGTGCTGGAGGGCGAGGTCGCGCTCCCGGCCGGGGACACTCCGGAGCCGTTCGTCGACGCCGAGGACATCGCCGACGTCGCCGTCGCCGCGCTGACCGACGACAGGCACATCGGCGAGCTGTACGAGCTCACCGGCCCGCGCCTGCTCAGCTTCGCGGAGGCGGTGCAGGAGATCGCCGGCGCGACGCGCCGTGAGATCCGCTACATGCCGATTTCCCTGGAGGCGTTCGCGTCCGAGATGGCCGCGCAAGGCGTCCCGGGTGACGTCGTCGACCTGCTCACCTACCTGTTCAGCGAGGTGCTCGACGGCCGCAACGCGCATCTGGCGGACGGCGTCCACCGCGCGCTCGGACGGCAGCCGCGCGACTTCCGGGACTACGTCCGAGAGGCAGCCGCCACCGGCGTCTGGCACCCGGCCCCGGCCCATAGGGATGCCGCGTGACGGTCAGCCGCTAAGGCCTACAGAGATGATTTCCGCTCAAACACCCCGACGCCGATCGAGAGATGAGCCGGCCGTGGCCGTGCCCTCGACCACCGCATTCACAGCGCCGCTTGACGGCGTTGCGACGGGCCGGCTCGTCTTCAGACGCGGCGCGACACGCGTCCGCATTCGTGCCGCCGAGATCGACGATCTCTGTCAGATCGGCATCTCGGATCCGGGGGCGGTTCGAGCAAGTGCGGCCGGAGGCGACGTCATCATCGAGAGCCGGCTCACGTTCGCCGCGGTTTGGGGTCGCGCCGAAGACTGGGTCGACGTCAGTCTCAGTTCGAGCCTGCCGTGGTCGATCGAGGTCGACGGCAGCCTCGGCAACGCGAACCTCGACCTGCGTGACCTCGCGTTGCGTCATCTGGAGATAACAGGCCGTACCTATGACAGCGAGATCCTGCTACCGAAGCCCCGAGGCGGCGTCGTCGCTATCCGCACCGGGAGTGCCCTGGACATCGCACTACTCCGCCCGCAGGGTGTCCCGGCCCAGCTTCGCGTCGGCGCAGATGTAAGACGCCTGATCTTCGACGAGTCCGAATTCGGATCAATCGGCAACGCACGCCTCGAAACGCCGGACGCCAGCCTTGCCACGGATCGGTACGAGATCCATGTCGGCGCCCGCTCAGAAGGAGTCACGATTGGCGAGTCTCCCGCGGAAGTCGATCCCGTCATCCCCGCGTCCCGCAGCTGGCCGGAATGACCCCGCGAGGACGAGGTCATGTACGTGCTCGAGGGGCAGATCCGTTTCCGCGTGGGAGACGACGAGTTCGTCGTCGGTCCCGGCGCCTGGGTCTGGCAGCCCCGTGGCATACCGCACTCCTTCAGAGTCGAGTCCGAGAGCGCGCGTGCGCTCGTCATCTTCACGCCCGGAGGCGGCTAGCGCATGTTCGAGGAGGGCGGCGTGCCCGCCGGAGAGTCCGACGAACCGCCCCAGCAGCAGGAGTACGACCTGGAGGCGGCGCTCGCACTCGCAAAAAAGTACGGCGCCGAGTTCATCGGACCGCAAGTCGGCAACGCCTCGGCGTGACGGACCGGAGCTCACTCGCGTTCGTCACCGCCGAGGAAGCGTCGATGGACGCATTCCTGTCCGTTTTCGGAGGCGTCGCCGTACCAGATGCGGCTGCAGGACTACGCTGAGTCGCTCCTCCGGCAGGTGTGTACGAGACCCGAGCGGTGCGTGCTCGGCTTGCAGGCGGGGCTTCGGTCGGCCTTCAGAGAGGTGAGTTGCCAAGACGGACGACAGCGCGCGGACACAAAACGGACACATCAGAAACGACACGCGCGACGTCTCGCGACGCATCTCCAACGCCTCCAACAGCCCGGTTTGCAGGAGAAACTGTGTCGCAAGTGATCGCGCGTGTACGCGCGTGACGCCCCGAAACTCCATGGTAAGGAGGGGGTCGACGGTTCGAGTCCGTCAGAGGGCTTAACTAAAATGCCTGCAAATCGGCACTTTATTGTTGTCTGTCCGTTGAACATGCGGACACATTCCGGACACATCTGCGGTACGCGCGACGCACCGCGACGTCTCGCGGCTTCTTCCGACACATCTGTAGGAAGTGCGGTCGAGTAGTCGACTCAAGAAACTCCCTGCAAATCGGGAGCTTCTGTTGCCGACGTCGGAGAGATCTTGACCCCTTCCCAGCAGAGAGGGGGTCGAGGATGTCCGGCCGCCGCCTACAACTCCTAGTGGTCGTGTCCGCGAGTCGCGTGCCGAGCCGGTCGAGCTCCTCGGACACACAGGTGACACTCAGCCGCCTCGACTGCACTGACCCGGGTTCACCACATCTCGACGAGCAGGCGAAGGACGTCGTCCAGGCTCGCGTCCCGCGGGTTCGCGCGAGCGCCGGAACGAGCCGACGCGTCGGCGGCGACCTGTGGAAGATCCTCCTCCGAACGCCGAACTGGCGTAGCCGCCCAAAGCCGCCGAGCTGCGCGAGCTCCTCGACACGAGTCACGGGATCATCGACGTCGAGCGCCGCGCCGAGCCGGTCGATGGCGTCGCGCGCGGCGGGCTCGTTGAAGCGAAGCGTCGGCGACAACGAAGCCCGTGCATCGCCCCATGCGGGAGGCCGTAACGCCCTCCGAGCACCTGCGCGATCGCATGGCGAGAGCGAGCCCGGCCAGGCCGAGCGCCTTCCCTGCATGCGTTCGCCCTCGAGCAGGCGAGTCCGTGCGGCGAGGTCGTCAGGCCGCTCGACGACCTGCGGGAGAAAACGGCCGATCCGCTCTGTGCCCTCGAGCGCCTCGCGGTCTCCTCGGCGGTCCGATTCGGGACGTAGAGCGCCTCCGCCGCGTGCGCGAGCTCGTTGAGCGCGGTGCCGACGGTCTCCTCGCGCGGGAGGCTGAGCGTCAGGCGCGGCTCGTACACGGCGGCCACGATCCGAGGGCCGCCTTCACCCGTCTTCAAGCGACGCTCCTCGTCACGCATGCCGAAGAACGGCGTCCACTCGGCGCCCGCGTACGTGGTCGGGACGGCGACGAGCGCGAGACCCGCCCCGGCGGAGACGGCCTTGCCGGTATCGATCGCACTCCCGCCGCCCGCGGCGACGAGGCCGTCCGCGCCGCTCGCGGCGTCCACGGCGGCGGCGACCGTCTCCATCGGTGCGTGGCGCCGCACGCCGGAGAAGCGCGACGCGATCGGGACCTCGAGATCGGCGAGCCGCGCGCTCGTCTCCGACCGACCTCGTCGAAATCAGCACGCGTACAGCCCGGCGCGTACAGATCCGCGTTCGCGACCCCGGAACCGGCGTGCCGCCCGAGGATCGCGAGAGGATCTTCGCGGCATCTGAGCGCGCTAACGGCGCACGACATGGAAGCGGCCTCGGCCTCGCCATTGCGCGCGGCTCGCGCAGGCGAACAGCGGACAGATCTGGGTCGACCGGCACCCGAACGCGGCGCGATCTTCGTCGTCGCCCTACCCGCAGCGGAGAGACATGCGACGGTCGCCGCGATCACTGGGATCCTTCAGAGGTCAGCGCCGCCTGCTTCGACGGACTGATCGGCCCTCGTAGACTCGTCTGGTTCGAGGAGTCCGGACACGAGCCGTTCGCCGGCGAACCGGCCAAGTTCAACGTATTGATCGTCGAGCTGGGCGGCCGGTCGTGCCCTGAAGGGCCTGCCAACGCGCTACGCCAGCTCGGCGCAGCCCACCCCACGCCCGATTAGATCCAATCCTCACGCGCTCGACAC
>CAVXPS010000013.1:0-349240 GCA_963763815.1 uncultured Actinomycetes bacterium | reverse complement strand
TGTCGAACTCTCCGCAGACCTCGAGCTGTGGGTCGAGCGGCACACGGGCTTCGGTCAACGCGGAGCGGTAGCCGACCGCGCGCTCTTCCGTCGCGACGAAGTCCGGGATGCCCTTGATGAGGCCGATCCGCCGATGGCCGAGCGAAAGCAGGTGCTTGGTCGCGTCGATGGCTCCGGCCATGTTCGCGGAGGTGACGATCGGGAAGTCGCCGTTCAGCCGGTACGCCTCGTCCGCGATGACGAATTTGAAGCCGCGCCGCTGGAGCGTCTGGAGCTCGTCGCTCGACTCGGACGGGAGGACCAGGATCGCCCCGTCGGTCTTGGCCCGGACGAGTCGATCCACGAGGCCGGCCTCGTGCTGGTGGAGGTGGAACGTCGGACACAGCACGGCCTGGAGGTCGAGCTGGTCCAGAGCATCGGTGATGCCGGTGATGATCCCCGAGAAGTAGTCGCCGTGGAACATCGGGGTCGTGACGCCGACCAACCCGGTGCGGCCGGCCGGGACGGCGCTCAGCGTGCGGCTGGGCGCGAAGTTGAGCTCCCGGATCACCTTGAGCACGGCCTGGCGCGTCTCCTGCGCCACATCGGGCCGGTCGTTCAGAACCCGCGACACGGTCGCGATGGACACGCCTGCCTCTTGAGCGATGTCTCGAATGGTCGCTCGCCCGGGTCGATGTGCTCGTGCCACGCTCACGGGCGGGAGTCTATCCTATTTCCGGTGATTCCCGAAACAGCGGAAACGATCACGTTACGCCGCCATCGCGCCTCGATGAGCCAAAAAGCGCGAAAGTGCGGGAACGAAACCTTGTCTGCGCGGCTTGACTTTTCCCGAAAACGTGACATTGTTCCGGCACTTGCACCGGAAACTTCCGACTGCCGCCGCTGCGTCGTTGCGCGCGCTCGGCGGCGCGGGCCGAACGGAGGGAGGACGGACCACCAAGACGAGCACGTCCCTTCGAACATCAGAGTCGCTCCCTGACAGTGCGAGGTCGTTCCACGGATACCGCAGGGAGCGCGTACCCGGGGAACGACACTAGGGAGTAAAGGAGTGAGGTCGCAGAAATGAAGACTTCGTCAGTTCGGAATCGAATCTTGATGGTGGGGACGGCTGGAGCGCTCCTGGCGGTAGCCATAGTGGCGTCGGCCGTCGCCGCGGTATCGAACTCGAGCGCCAGGGCTCACCCCTGCGTCGTCGCAGCGGGCTCCGGCGATCAGGCGTTCGTGCGCAACTTCAACCCGTTCAACCTCGGAGCCCAGCGTGACTTCACGTGGGGCGGCATCTACGAGAACCTCCTCATCTCGACCGCGGTCGGAGGTGGGCGGCAGTACAACCTGCTCGGCGAGAACTTCGCCTGGTCGAAGAACGGCAAGGCGCTCACCATTACCGTTCGGCGAGGCGCCAAGTGGTCGGACGGCAAGCCGCTCACCGCGGCGGACGTCCTCTACAGCCTGACGATCGGCCGGCAGGACAAGGCGGCCGACCGCATCAACCTGACCGGGGCGAACAGCAACATCGCGGGCGTCGCGCGCGTCGGGTCGAACAAGGTGGTCATCCGCTTCAAGACGGTCGACTCGACCTTCCTCGGGTCGCAGCTCGTGAACGTGCCGATCGTGCCCCGCCACGTGTGGAGGTCCGTGAAGGACGTCACCGGCTTCGCGAACACGAACCCCGTCGGATCGGGACCGTTCAACCGCGTCACGCGCTTCAGCGGGCAGTCGTACCAGCTCTCGAAGAACAAGAGCTACTGGGCGAAGGGCCTGCCGCGGATCAACTGCGTGGAGCGGATCTTCACCGCGTCGAACGATGCGGGCCTGCTCCAGATCGTGAGCGGTCAGGCCGACTGGACGCACAACTTCGTCCCGAACGTCGAGTCCGCCTACATGGACAAGGATCCCAAGAACTTCCACAACGCGTACCTGACGACCGCCCTGCCGGTCAGCCTCACCTTCAACACGACGCAGTACCCCTATAGCCTGGCCGCGTTCCGCAAGGGCGTAAGCCTGGCGATCGACCGCAAGACGGTCTCCAGGCTCGGCGAGTACGGCTACGCACCGCCGACGACCGCCCTCGGGCTCGAGCAGCTGTACCCGAAGTGGATCAACCCGGCGATCAAGGCGAAGGCGCGCAACATGGCGGCCTTCGATCCCGCCGCGGCAAGGAAGACGTTCACGGACGCCAACTTCACCTACAAGAGCGGTGACCTGTACGACCCGAAGGGCGACCGCGTCAGGTTCCAGATGCACGTGATCGGCGGCTGGTCCGACTGGGTCTCCTCGCTGCAGATCGTCTCCCGGAACCTGCAGGCCGTCGGAATCGACGCGTCCGTCAAGATCGAGCCCGACTGGCCGGCGTGGGTCTCGAACAGCGCCATCAGCGGAACGAAGCCGAGCTTGATCTGGAGCAACGGCGGCGGAGACCCGACGCCGTATGGGTACTTCTACTCGCACTTCGATCCGTCGCAGGTCGTCCCGACCGGACAGGACGCTCTCGGATTCGGGAACTTCGAGCGGAACTCAAACGCCGCAGCCGCAGCGATCCTCAAGCAGTTCAAGGGGACGCTCGACCAAAAGAAGCAGCTGCAGGCGGCGTACCGGCTCCAGGAGATCTTCCTGAACGAGCTGCCGTACATCCCGCTGTTCATCGGCCCGCGCTGGTCGACGTACAGCACCAAGTTCGTCAAGGGCTTCGTCACCTGGAACAACCAGTACGCGGACCCGATCTTCTCGACGCAGCCGCAGGTGCAGATCCAGCTCCTGTCGCTGTACTACGCCGACGCGAAGAAGGCGCCGAAGGTTCCTGCGCTTTCCAACGTGTTGGACAACTAGGACACACATCGACAATCGGGTAGGGGGCGCACACAGTGCGCCCCCTACCGCTGACAGCCGGCACTACGATCCCACGGAGCCCGAGAGCCAGCCATGCGCTTCCTCGCCCGCCGACTCCTGTTCTACTTCCTCGCCTTCTTCGTCGCGGTGACGCTGAACTTCGCGTTGCCACGGCTGATGCCGGGATCGCCGCTCGACGGCCTGATCCTGCGCTACGGCGAGGCGATCCGGAGCAACCCGGACATCCTGAAGCAGTTGCAGGCGTCGCTGGGCTCGGACGACGAGTCGGTCCTCGTGGCGTACGGGCACTACCTGAAGAACATCTTCACAGGTGACCTCGGCGTCTCCACAGCCAATCAGGTGCCGGTGACGGAAGTGGTCCGGAACGCGCTGCCATGGTCCATCTTCCTGGTCGGACTGGCCTTCCTGATCTCGTTCGTGGTCGGGACGTTCCTCGGCATGCTGGCGGCGTGGCGGCGCGGCGGGTTCATCGACCGGGTCGGGACGCCTACGTTGATGGCGCTCCTGTCGTTCCCGGCGTTCTTCATGAGCCTGCTCGCCGTCTATCTCCTCGGCTTCCGGCTCGGATGGTTCCCGACCCAGCACGCGTATTCGACGGACATCGTGCCGGCGTACTCGTGGGAGTTCGTCGGGGACGCCTTCCGTCACGCTCAGCTGCCCGTGCTCGTGATCGTCGCGCTCACCGTGGGCGGCTGGATGCTCGGGATGCGGAACGTGATGATCACGACCATCCAGGAGGACTACGTGACGATGGCCCGCGCGAAGGGCCTGACCGATCGTCGCGTGATGACGAGCTACGCGGCCCGGAACGCCATCCTGCCGCCGCTGACGGCCTTCGCATCGCTCTTCGCGAGCGCGGTCGGAGGCCTGATCCTGGTCGAGGTCGTGTTCAGCTACCCGGGCGTCGGCCTGTCCCTGCAGCAGGCTGCGCTCGGCCACGACTACCCGGTCGTGCAGGCGCTGCTCCTCGTGATCGCGTTCTGCGTGCTGCTGGCGAACTTCATCATCGACTGCGTCTACGTGTTCCTCGACCCGCGGGTGCGGACCGCAACCTGATGACCGAGCTTTCGCACCAGGCTGAGGCTGCCCCGACCACCGGCCGTGCTTGGCCCCGCCGCAAGCTGCACCTGCCGGAGTGGCTGGGGCTGCTGCTTCGCAACCCGATGTCCGCATTCGGGATCGTGCTGCTCACGGTGATCGTGCTGGTGACGCTCCTGGCACCGCTCTTGACGAGCCAGGATCCCAGCATCCCCATGTCGTTGCCGGGCCAGGCGCCCTCGTGGACGAACCCGATGGGGACGACGGACCAGGGCTACAGCGTCTACACGCAGGTGATCCACGGCGGCCGCATCTCGCTCATGGTGGCGCTCGCGGCGACCGTGATCGCGATGACGATCTCGATCGTGCTCGGTCTCCTCGCCGCGTACAAGGGCGGCCTGGTCGACGACGTGATCAACCTCGCGGCCAACGTCTTCATCGTCATCCCCGCGCTGCCGCTCTTGATCGTGATCAGCTCGTTCCTCGACCACACGGGACCGTGGACGATGGCAGTGATCATCGGCCTGACCAGCTGGGCGATCGAGACGCGAGTGCTGCGTGGCCAGGCGCTCGGGCTCCGTCAGCGCGAGTTCATCCTGGCAGCGCAGGTCGCCGGCGAGTCGACCACCCGGGTCGTGTTTCGTGAGCTGCTCCCGAACATGCTCAGCCGAATCGCCGCCGGCTTCACGTTCGTCTTCATCACGGCGGTGTTCTACGAAGCTGCGCTCGAGTTCCTCGGCTTCGCGGACGTGAACAAGATCAGCTGGGGCACGATCCTGTACTGGGCGACCGTCAACTCGACGCTCCTGCAGGGCGAGTGGTGGCACTTCGTCTTCCCCGGGATGGCGATCTCGCTGACGATCCTCGCGATGGTGTTCATCAACTACGGCATCGACGAGCTCGCCGACCCGCGCCTGCGGGTGAAGGAGGAGCGGCGGCCCGGCCTCCTCGGTCGTCTGCTCCGGCCGCGGAGCGCATCGTGAGGGCGGTCACGGAGACCACCCGCACGGACGTGCCCCGAGGGCTCGACAGCCCGCTCCTCGAGATCCGCGATCTGGTCGTCGCGTACGGGTCCGGGCAAGGGCGCTGTGACGGCGGTCAACGGGATCTCGCTGGCCGTGCGACCCGGGGAGATCGTGGGGCTCGCCGGTGAGTCCGGCTGCGGCAAGAGCACTGTCGCGAACGCCATCCTCCAGGTGCTGCGCCCGCCCGGGAAGATCGTCGGCGGGCAGATCGTCTTCCAGGGCCGCGAGCTCATCGGCCTGAGCCCGGCGGAGCTGCGCCGTTTCCGCTGGCGCAATGTCTCCCTCGTCTTCCAGAGCGCGATGAACTCGCTCAACCCCGTCACGAGGATCGGCGACCAGTTCGTCGACATGTCGCGCGCGCACGCGCGCATCTCGAAGCGCGAGGCGCTCGCCCGAGCTGCCGAGCTGCTCGAGCTCGTGGGCATCGACGGGAATCGCGTGAACGCCTATCCGCACGAGCTCTCGGGCGGCATGCGCCAGCGCGTCGTCATCGCCCTGGCCCTCGCGCTCCACCCGGAGCTGCTCCTGCTCGACGAGCCGACCACCGCGCTCGACGTGATCGTGCAGCGGGAGATCCTGCAGCAGATCGTGGAGCTCCAGCGTGAGCTCGGGTTCGCCGTGCTCTTCATCACCCACGACTTGTCGCTCCTGGTCGAGTTCTCGGATCGGATCGCGATCATGTACTCGGGCGACATCGTCGAGGAGGCCGAGGCACAGGCATTGTTCGCCAGCCCCGCACACCCCTACACGATGGGGCTCATGGCGTCGTTCCCCCCGCTCACCGGGGAACGCGCGGTCATGACCGGGATCCCGGGCAACCCGCCCGACCTGCGGCAGCTGCCGTCCGGGTGCAGGTTCCATCCGCGGTGCGCGTACGCACGCGATCGGTGTAAGGCCGAGGTGCCGCGGCTCCGCTCGTTCGGCCCTCCCGGACCGGCGCGCCGCCTGCCACTTTGCGGGAGAGCTGTCATGAGCACCGTCGCCGCCTCCGCGCCGGTGCTCGAGGCTCGCTCGCTCTCCCGCTCCTTTTCGGTGAGCACGAGCTTCTGGGGCGGCTCTCGCCAGACGTTGCGCGCGGTCGACGACGTCAGCTTCGCCCTGCGGCGTGGGCGCGTCACTGCTCTGGTCGGCGAGAGCGGCAGCGGCAAGAGCACGGTGGCACGCCTGCTCTGCCACCTGTACAAGCCAACGGGGGGCTCGATCGTGCTCGAGAACGAGGACGTCACCCGCCTGCGTGGCCGCCGACGGCTGCGCGCGTTCCGATCGCAGGTGCAGATGATCTTCCAGGATCCGTTCGCGTCGTTGAATCCCGTCAAGCGGGTCGACCACCACATCGCCCGACCTCTCCGGATCCATCGCATCGTGAGAGACGACGAGGTGACCGCCCGCGTGCACGAGCTGCTCGAGTCGGTCGGCCTCGTCCCCGCCGAGGCGTTCGCCGCGAAGTACCCGTACGAGCTGTCGGGTGGTCAGCGTCAACGCGTCGCGATCGCGCGGGCCTTGGCCGCACAGCCGAAGGTCGTCCTCGCCGACGAGCCGATCTCGATGCTCGACGTGTCGATCCGGCTCGGGATCCTCAACCTCGTCTGCGAGCTGAAGGAGCGCGAGCAGCTCGCCTTCCTGTACATCACGCACGACCTCGCGAGCGCGCGCTACGTCGCGGACGAGATCTACGTCATGTACAAGGGCCGCATCGTCGAGCACGGCGCGACCGACGACGTCCTGCACGATCCCCTGCACGCGTACACCAAGCTCCTGCTCACCGCCGTGCCGCGCCCCGAAGCCGGCCTGCACGCCACGGCGTGGGAGGGGCGCACCGGGGAGACGGCGCTGCTCGCAGCCCATGGCTGGGACCCCGGACGTCCCCACCGGGCTCGTCGAGGAGCGTCGCGGCCACTTCGTCAGGCGCGAGCTCAACTGATGAGACCGCGCATCGGACTGATGCTGTACACGCTGCGCGAGGAGTGCGCGCGCGACCTCGACGGGACGCTCCGTGCAGTTCGCGAGATCGGCTACGAGGGAGTCGAGCTCTTCGACCTCCACGGGCATGACGCGCACGAGGTGCGGGCGCTGCTCGACGAGCTCGAGCTCGAGGTCTGTGGCCGCCACGTGCTCCTCGACGCGATCGAGAGCGATCTGGACGAGCTGGCCGATGAGCTTCGAGCGGTCGGAACCGATCGCCTTGTGCTGGCGTGGATCGCTCCACCGGCAACGGCCGCCGAGGCGGACGCGCTGGTCGAGCGGATCGCAGCCGTCGCGAAGCGAGTGCGCGACGGCGGGCTTCGACTCGGCTTCCACAACCACGACGCCGAGCTGCGCCCGCTCGACGACGGTCGCACCGTCCTCGATCGACTGGCCGGGCTGGACGAGGAGAGCTCTTCTTCGAGGTCGACCTCGGCTGGGCGTGGTTCGCGGGCGTGGAGCCGGCTGGCCTGGTCGAGCGGCTCGCGCCGCGCGTGCCGCTGGTGCACGTGAAGGACCTGGCACCACACGCCGAGCAGCGCTTCGTGCCCGTCGGCGACGGGGACGTGGGCTACCGGGAGCTGCTTCCGGCGATCGACGGGCTCGGAGTCGAATGGCTCCTCGTCGAGCAGGACGAGGCGGAGGGGCCGGCGCTGGAGGCGGTGCGTCGCTCGTTCGCGGCCGTCACGGACATGGTCGGGAGCCCGGTGTGAGGACGCCGGCACGAGTCGGCATCGTCGGGTGCGGCGTCATCAGCAACGCGTACGTGGCGAACGCTGCCGCGTTCGACACGTACGAGATCGTCGCCTGCGCCGACCTCGAGCAGCCCCGCCGTGAAGCCCTCGCGGTGGAGCATGGACTCGAGGCGCTGTCGGTCGATGAGCTGCTGGGGTCTCCCGCCATCGACGTCGTGCTCAATCTCACTCCTCCACTCGCGCACATGGCTGTGACGCGAAGCGCGCTCGAGGCGGGCAAGCACGTCTACTCGGAGAAGCCTCTCGCGGTCACCGCCCCGGAAGCCTTCGAGCTCGTGCGGCTTGCCGCAGCGCACGGAAAGCGGCTCGGATGCGCCCCCGACATCTTCCTCGGCCGTGCGTACCAGACGGCGCGCGCGCTCCTCGACGAGGGTGCGATCGGTGAGCCGCTCGCCGCGTCTGCGGCGATGCTCGCCGGCGGGCAGGAGCGCTGGCATCCCGACCCGGACACGTTCTTCACGAACGGCGCGGGACCGCTGCTCGACATGGGCCCGTACTACCTGACGGCGATCGTGGCGCTGCTCGGGCCGGTCCGGCGCGTGACCGGGTTCGCATCGACGCTCGTCGCGGAGCGGACGATCGAGATCGGGCCCCGCACCGGAGAGCTGTTCGCCGCGGAGACGCCGACTCATACGGCAGCCCTGCTCGAGCTCGCGGGCGGCCTGCCGGCCACGCTGGTCGCGACGTTCGAAGCGCCGGGGCATTACTCCTCGCTGCTGCTCGTACACGGCACAGAGGGCGAGCTGGCTCTGCCGGACCCGAACGCGTTCGAGGGGCCGGTGCAGATCAGGCGCGCACGAAGCGGCTGGGAGGACGTCTCGTATGCCGGGGCAGGCGCACGCGACGTGCGCGGGCTCGGCCTTCACGACCTCGTCGAAGCGATCACGCAGGATCGGCCGCACCGAGCCTCCGCAGAGCTCGCGGCCCATGTCGTCGACGTCGCCACCTCGATCCTCGCCTCGGGTGAACGCGGTTCGGTGGTGGCGATCGAGTCGCAAGCGACACGACCTGAGCCTCTGCCGATCGACGAGGCCATGCAGGTCCCTCAACCGTGACGATCGCGAAGGACGAGGTGGTGCGGCAGGGAGACTGCTGGCGCTCGACGGACGACGGCCTTTCCTATCGCGACCTGAACGGCAACGGAGCGCTCGATCCGTACGAGGATCCTCGTCTCCCGGTGGAGGACCGGGTCGCGGACCTGATCGCGCGGATGACCCTCGAGGAGAAGGCGGCATTGCTCTTCCAGCAGGGGCTCGTCGTCCCCGACGACGGAGCCGTCAGCGACGAGCCCGACGCTATCGCGGAGGTTGCGACGGGGAGCCTTGTACGCGAGCTCGGGTTGACGCATTTCAACATCTACTGGGGGCCCGGCCCGACGGTGCTGGCGCAGTGGCACAACCGAATGCAAGAGGCGGCGGAAGGCAGCCGGCTCGGGATCCCGGTCACGATCTCCTCGGACCCGCGACACGGCTTCGGAGAGAACCCGGCGACGAGCATGAGCGGCAACGGATTCTCGAGCTGGCCGGAGCCGATCGGGCTGGCGGCAACGCGCGACGAGGGTCTCGTGCGCGAGTTCGCGGATGTCGCGCGCCGTGAGTACCTCGCCGTCGGCATTCGCCTCGCGCTGCATCCGATGGCCGATCTCGCGACCGAGCCGAGGTGGTGCCGCGTGTCGGGAACCTTCGGCGAGGACGCAGAGCTCGCGGCGAGGCTCGTGCGTGCGTACGTCCTGGGGCTGCAGGGCGAGACGCTCGGGCCGGAGAGCGTGGCCTGCATGGTCAAGCACTTCCCCGGCGGGGGTCCGCAGCTGGACGGCGAGGATCCCCACTTTCACTACGGACGCGAGCAGGTGTATCCGGGCGGCAACTTCGACTATCACCTGATCCCGTTCGAGGCGGCGATTGCAGGCGGGGTGGCGCAGGTCATGCCCTACTACGGGATGCCGGTCGGAACCGAGCACGAAGAAGTCGGGTTCGGCTTCAACCGCGGCGTGATCACTGGGCTGCTGCGCGAGCGCTACGGGTTCGACGGCGTCGTCTGCTCGGACTGGGGACTGCTCAACGACACCATGATCGCGGGCGTGCCGTTCCCCGCCCGGGCCTGGGGCGTCGAGCATCTGACCACGCCCGAACGGGCCTTCAAGGTCATCGAGGCAGGCGTCGACCAGTTCGGCGGCGAGGCGTGCCCCGAGGTCATCGTCGACCTCGTGCGCTCCGGCCGCGTCGACGAGGCACGGATCGACGTCTCCGCGCGACGCCTGCTCCGCGACAAGTTCCGCCTCGGCCTCTTCGACGATCCCTACGTCGATCCGCAGGCTGCCGCCGAGGTCGTCGGTCAGGCCGACTTCCGGGAGCGCGGCCGCCGTGCCCAGACGCGCTCGATCGTCCTGCTGAAGAACGAACGTGCCACCCTCCCGCTGCGCGGCGTGTCTCGCGTCTACGTCGAGGGGCTCGCCGCGGGCGCGCTTCCCGACGACGTCGTCGCCGTCGACGACCCCCAGGACGCCGAGGTCGCTCTCGTTCGCATCCAGGCGCCCTACGAGCATCGGGACGGCAACCTGCTCGAGACCCTCTTCCACGCCGGCGACCTCGACTTCAAGGGCGAGGAGCTGGCCAGGATCGTCGACCTCCTGGAGCAGGTCCCGACGATCGTCGACATCTACCTCGACCGCGCGGCAGTCATTCCGGAGATCGCCGGCGGCGCGGCTGCCCTGCTCGCCGACTTCGGCGCGAGCGATGCCGTGCTGACTCGACATCGTCTTCGGCCGGGCGGAACCGAGCGGGGCGCTGCCTTTCGAGCTCCCGTCCTCCATGGAGGCGGTCGCGCGGTCAGCTCTCCGACGTCTCCTGTGACTCTGGCCGACCCGCTCTTCGCGCTCGGCCACGGGCTCCGATACGAGAACTGACCGGTGAGCAATTTGGCGAACAGAGTGCAGACCAGCGCGAACCCGAGCAACGGAACCTTCCCCCGAGACTTCTTCTGGGGCGCCGCGACCGCCGCATACCAGGTCGAGGGAGCGGTGCTCGAGGACGGCCGCGGCGAGAGCATCTGGGATCGCTTCGCCGCGACGCCGGGAAAGGTCCAGAACGGCGACTCGGGCGACGTCGCGTGCGACTCGTATCACCGGTACCCGCAGGACATCCAGCTCATGCACGAGCTCGGCTTGAACGCTTTCCGCTTCTCGATCGCGTGGCCGCGGATCGTTCCGGACGGTCGAGGACGCCCGAACGTGGCCGGGCTCGACTTCTACGACCGGCTCGTGGACGAGCTCCTCGCCAATCGGCTCGAGCCGTTCGTGACCCTCTACCACTGGGATCTGCCGCAGGCGCTCGAAGAGCGTGGCGGGTGGCCGGCGCGCGAGACGGTCGATGCCTTCGCCGAGTACGTCGAGATCGTCGCTGCCCGCCTTGGTGACCGCGTCCGGCATTGGATCACTCAGAACGAGCCGTGGGTGATCTCGTGGCTCGGGTACGGCTGGGGCTTCCATGCCCCCGGCCGGACGAGCGACGCGGACGCGCTCGCGGCCGCCCACCACGTCCTTCTCGCTCATGGACGAGCCGTCGAGGTGCTCCGTCGCGAGGCTCCCGGCGCGAGTGTCGGTATCGCCCTCGACCTCGTGCCGGCGCACCCGCTGACCGATACGGCCTGCCGATCGCGAGGCCGCCTTCGAGTCGGACGGCTTCCGGAACCGTTGGTTCCTCGATGCCGTGCTTCGCGGCCAGTACCCGGCGGACATGCTCGAGCGGTACGCGTCGATCCTCCCGACGATCGAGGAGGGCGACATGGAGACGATCGCCGCACCGCTCGACTTTCTCGGCGTCAACTACTACACGCGAGCGATCTTGCGTGCCGATCCCTCCGACGCAAAGCCCGTTCCCGTCGATCCGGAAGGCGTGCAGCGCACGACGATGGGCTGGGAGGTCTACCCGGACGGCCTCTTCGAGCTTCTCGTCCGGCTGCGCGACGACTACGAGGTTCCTCCGCTCTTCATCACCGAGAACGGGGCCGCGTTCGCCGACGACCGCCGGAACGGCTCGGTGGACGATCCGGACCGGATCTCGTATCTCGCCCAGCACCTCGATGCGGTCGCCCGGGCGATCGAGCAGGGCGTTCCCGTCCGCGGGTACTTCGTCTGGTCGCTGCTCGACAACTTCGAGTGGGCGTATGGCTACTCGCAGCGGTTCGGCATCGTCTACGTGGACTACGAGACGCTCGAGCGCGTGCCGAAGGCGAGCTACGGCTGGTACCGCGACTTCATCGCCGCGCAGCGCGCGGCCGCGTCGACCGCCTGAAAGGAGCGACCGGCATCGCCCGCGAATACCGCGGGCATGACAACGAACGAGGCGACGTCGCGCGCCGAGAGCCGGCGCGAGGCGGCGCCGGCCGCCCTCATCACGCTGCCGTGTTCGTCCCGCTTGCTCTCGTCAGCTGGGCTCGCGGGTGGGAGCTCGCCGGCCTGCCCTGGTGGATCTGGCTCCTCGTCGGGGTACCCGCGTTCCTCCTGGCGATTGACCTCTCGCTGAGCTTTGGCGGAACCGGGCTCGTGCAGACGCGCCGTGCCGCCCTCGTGCTCCTCGGCCTCCTCGTGCTCGGCAACTTCGCCGCGCTGACGATTCTCGTTGCTGCCCTCGTCACCGCGAGCGCGACGGATCTCGGCGGCGGAGAGCTGTTGCTCACCGGCTTCGCCATCTACATGAGTGACGTCATCGTGTTCGGCCTCCTCTTCTGGGAGCTCGACGCGGGCGGGCCGCTCGCGCGGCAGGACGCCCCGGAACGAACGGCGGTCGACTTCCGGTTCCCGCAGGACGATCGAGGCCCGCCGGGTTCGCAGGACTGGCGTCCGCGGGTCTGGGACTACCTCTACGTCTCGCTGACGAACTCGATCGCGTTCAGCCCGACCGACACCATGCCGCTCTCGATGCGTGCGAAGGCCACGATGGGCCCCGAGTCGGCGATCTCGGCGGTGACCATCCTGCTGGTCGCCGCGCGCGCGGTCAACGTCCTCGGCTCGTAGTCGCTAGCGTCTCTCCCGTGGCGGAAGGGGTCAGCCTCGAGGAGCTCCAGCTCGCGGCGCGGAATCACGGCATGCCGCTTGAAGCGCTGCGTTGGGACGTCACGCCCGTCGGGCTCCACTACCTCCTGACGCACTACGACATTCCCGACGTTGATCAGACTGCGTGGCGGCTCGAGCTCGACGGCCTCGTGGACCGTCCGCTCGCGCTGACGCTCGACGAGCTTCGCGCCCGTCCGGCGGTCGAGGTCGCGGTGACGATGGAGTGCGCCGGCAACGGCCGTGCACACGTCGAGCCCCATGTCGTGAGCCAGCCGTGGCTGCTCGAGGCGGTCGGAACCGCGCGCTGGCGCGGTACGCCGGTCGCGGGCCTGCTCGAGGACGCCGGAATCGCCGAGGACGCGACTGACGTCCTGTTCACGGGCCTCGACCGCGGAGTAGAAGGCGAGGAGGAGCAGGACTACGCACGCAGCATTCCGCTCGCGGAGGTGCTCGCGGGCGACGCGATCCTCGCCTACGAGGTCAACGGCGTCCCGCTCCCGCCGCAGCACGGCTTTCCGCTCAGGCTGGTCGTTCCCGGCTGGTACGGGATGACGAGTGTGAAGTGGCTCGGCCGGATCACGCTGCTCGATGCGCCACACGACGGGTACCAGATGCGGCACGGCTACCGGCTTCGCCAGGACGAGGACGAGGAGGGCGAGCCGCTCACGCGCATTCAGCTCCGCTCGCTGATGATCCCGCCAGGCATCCCGGAGTTCCTCACGCGCGCCCGGGTCGTCCGCGCGGGGACGTGCGAGCTCGAAGGCAGAGCGTGGGCGGGCGACGCCGAGATCGTCGGCGTCGACGTCTCGACGGACGGAGGCGAGACCTGGGCCGAGGCCGAGCTCGGCGACGACTCCCTCGGCCGCTGGGCCTGGCGGCGGTGGCGCTTGACCTGGGACGCCGAGCCGGGCGAGTACGAGCTCTGCTGCCGGGCGCGGGACTCCGCAGGCAGGAGCCAGCCGCTCGAGCCGCCCTGGAACGTCGGGGGCTACGCGAACAACGCGGTTCAGCGCGTTCCGGTCACCGTCCTGGCCTAGCGCCCACCACGGATCCGGAGCCGCTTTGCCTATCGTCTACGAGATGACGCGCCGGGTCCTTGCCATCGCGCTCGTGCTCGCGGCCGTCGTCGGCGCGGGTGGAGCGCTGCGTGTGGCGACGGCTCCCGATGCCGACACCGCCAGGTTGACCCTGGACGGCGTCGTTGTCCGCCCCGAGGTCGCGCTCACGCCCGGCGCGCGCTCGCTCGGGCTCATGAACCGCACGAAGGCGCCGAAGGACGGGATGCTCTTCGTCTTCAAGTACCCGACGTCCTCGGGGTTCTGGATGAAGAACACGCTCGTGCCGCTCACGATCGTCTTCTTCGACCTCCAGGGGAAGCGCGTGCGCCGGCTCACGATGGAGCCGTGCCGCGAGGATCCGTGCCGGATCTACGACCCCGGACGTGTCTACCGGTTCGCGCTCGAGCTCCCCGGCGGCGACAAACGCGCGGCCCGCCGACTCGGGCCGGAAGCGGCGCTCCGCCGTCTCGTTCGGCGTTCGAGCTGACGGCTGTTTGCCGCCACCTCGAAACTGTGTTATCGAGGAGCTGAGCAACGCCGAATCCGGGAGGGCCGGTGGAGGAGGCGACCAGAGAGCAGGCCGCGCGCGTCGTCGGCAGAGAGTCGGAGCTGGCCGAGCTCGAGGAGTTTCTTGAGCGCTCGTCCGGGCACTCGCTCGTGCTCGTCGGCGAGCCGGGGATCGGGAAGACGACGCTCTGGGAGGCGGGCGTCACGTCAGCGCGGCAGCGGGGAATGCGGGTGCTCTCGGCCCGGCCGAGCGGTGCCGAGGCGGAGGCGTCGTTCGCGGGGCTGACCGATCTGCTCGACGGCGTCGACTTGGAGGAGCTGGCCGGCCTGCCCACACCTCAGCTGCGCGCGCTGGAGGTTGCTCTGTTGCGTGCGGAACCCGCGCGCGCGCCGCCGGAACCGCACGCGATCGCGGTCGGTGTCCTGAGCGCGCTGCGCGCGTTGGCGGCCGAAGCGGCGCTCCTCGTCGCGGTCGACGATGTCCAGTGGCTCGATCCTCCTTCTGCCGACGTGCTCACGTTCGCCGCGCGACGGCTAGAGGCCGAGGAGGTCGGCTTCCTGCTGGCCACGCGCTCCGCCGACCCGTCCCCGCTCGAGCGCGCGCTCGAGCGGACGCTTCCGGAGCGCCTCGAGGTCGCCCCGCTCAGCCTCGGGGCCACACGCAGGTTGCTTTCCGACCGACTCGGCCTGACCCTTCCCCGGCACGTTCTACGCGGCGTGTTCGACTCTTCGTCGGGGAACCCGTTCTTCGCGCTGGAACTGGCGCGGGCGCTGGTCGAGCGTGGGCTGCCGGAGACCGGGGAGGACATACCTGTGCCGGATGCAGTCGAGGACCTGCTGGGCGTCCACGTTGCGCAGCTGCCGCGCACGGTACGGAGGCTGCTGCTCGCCGTTGCTCTGAGCGCCGATCCACGCGTGTCCGAGCTCGAGACGTTCGCGGATCCGGTCGCGGTCGAAGACGCGGTCGAAGCCGGTGTGCTGGTCGTCGACCGGGATCGAGTTCGCGCCGCGCATCCCTTGCTGGCGGCGGCGGCGAGGAAGCACTCGCGCGCGAGTGAGCGGCGGCAGCTTCACCTCGCCCTGGCGAACGTGGTCGCGGACGAGGAGCTGAGGGCGCTGCACCTCGCGCTCGCGACACAGCATCCGGACGCGAAGCTCGCGGACACGGTGTCCGCAGCGGCAGCCGGGGCGTCGGCCCGAGGCGCCGCTCAGGACGCCGTTGCGCTGGCGGAGCATGCGCTGCGCCTGACGCCGCCCGACGCTGCCGAGCGGAGTGAGCGGCTGCTCGAGCTCGCCGGCTACCTGGATGTGGCGGGCGAGCCTCAGCGGCTGACGGACCTGCTCTCCCCGGAGCTCGAGTCGCTCCCACGAGGCGCGGCCCGCGCGCGTGCCCTTCTCCTCCTGTTCGAGTGCGCGGCGACGCTCGACGAGGCGGAGCTCCGGCTCGACCAGGCGCTCGCCGAGAGCCGCGACGACCCGGTCCTGCGCGCGCTCGTGCTCGCGAAGATGTCGATGTTCGCGTCGACGATCACTGCCGAGCGCATCCCGGAGGCGGAGGCCCGGGCACTGGAGGCGCTTTCCCTGGCGCAGGATGCCCCTGACGTCGAGCGTCTGGCGCTGAGCGCGCTCGCTTGGGCGCGCAGTCTCTCCGGACGGCCGATCGGCGACTTGAACGAGCGCTTCCGTGCCGCTTCGGACGCCGCCTTTCACATTGCGGGCTCGCTCGATCGAGCGGCGGCCTGCCAGCTGATGGCGCGCGGCGAGCTGGACGAGGCGCGAACGAAGCTCACGGGCATGCTCGAGCTCGCGACCGAGCGCGGCGAGGCGTGGTCCACCGTCGTGCTGCGCCGTCATCTGTGCGAGGTCGCGCTGCGCGCCGGGGATTGGGAGGCGGCATCACGGCTCCTCGACGAGTGGGACGAGTCACCCGATCGCGACCTGATGGGATCCGGCTCGTACGAACGGCTGCGGGCGACGCTCGCCATCGGGCTCGGCGCGCCCGACGACGCCCAGCGGTGGGCGGAGGCGGGCGTCGCCGGCGCCGACGCGACCGGCGAGCGGTGGCACCGTCTCGTGGCTGTACGAACGCGCGGGACGGCTGCGCTCGTCGCGCACGATCCGGCGCGTGCGGCCGAGAGCATGCTGCCGGTCTGGCAGCACATGGAGCGCGAAGGAGTGGACGATCCTGGCGCGATCCCGCTCGCGCCAGATCTCGTGGAAGCGCTCGTCGAGGTGGGTGATCTCGAGTCGGCACGCTCTGTCACAGACCGCCTGAGGAAGCTGGCGGAGCAGCAGCACCATCCCTGGGGTCTCACGACCGCAACGCGCTGCGAGGCGCTCGTCCGGCTCGCCTCCCCGGCGTACGACGAGGAAGCGGCCGCCGCGCTCGCCGACGCCGTCGAAAGCGTACGAGGAGCTCGGTTGCCGCTTGGACGCGGCGAGATCGCTGCTCGGCCTGGGGCGCGCACAGCGCAGGCTGAGGAAGTGGGGCGCGGCCCGGCGGACGCTCGAGCGGGCCGCCGCAGCCTTCGACGTGCTCGGCTCATACGGTTGGGCCGAGGAGGCACGTTCGGAGCTTTCGCGGGTCGGAGCCCGTCGTCCCGCGCCGACGGGTGAGCTGACGAAGACGGAGCGTCGCGTCGTCGAGCTGGCCGCGGACGGGCTCTCGAACAAGGAGATCGCGCACGCCCTGTTCGTCACCGTGCCGACGGTCGAGGGACACCTGTCCCGTGCGTACGCCAAGCTGGGCGTGCGTTCGCGCGGGCAGCTGGCAGCGCGTCTCGCCGACATCTAGCGGGTCAAAGACACAAGGTTTCCAGCGTTTCGCCCGCGAGGACGCCGGCGTACGTTCGGTCGCGTGGCCGAGTTCCTCATCGAGTTGTACGTCTCGCGAACCGACGCTGTGCTGGTCGAGCGGGATGCCGAGCGAGCACGGCTCGCGGCCGAGGCGCTGACGCGCGAGGGAACGCCCGTCCGCTACCTGCGCTCGATCTTCGTCCCGGAGGACGAGACGTGCTTCCTGCTGATCGAGGCGGCCTCGGCGGAGAGCGTCCGCGAGGCCCTAGGTCGCGCACAACTGCCATTCGAGCGTCTCACCGAGTCGCTCGCAAATCTGAGCCAAGGGGGGACAGTGAAATGTCTGTGAGGTTGCTGACCGCAAGTGTGGTCGTAGTGCTGGTGGTGTCGAGCCTGGTCGCGGCGGCTGCCGCCGCGCCGGATCGGAGAGCGCCGAGGATCGCCGCTGCCGTCATGGTGGACACGGATCGCGACGCGCGTGCCGATGCGGCGCGCTTGACCTACTCCGAGCGCGTGCGGCATGCCGCCGATCGGGACGGCAACTACCCGTTCGCGGTCGCGGGCTACCGGATCCGCACTGTCGGAGCGGCGCGAGGCAAGGCGATCCTGCTCGTCCTCGTCGAGCGCGCGGACGCGGATCCCGCGGCGCGGCCGCTGATCCGCTACCGGCGCACGTCTCGACAGCCGGTGTCGGACCTTGCGCGCAATCAGGCGATGGCACAGGGGTTCCGCGGAACGCGCGGCCACGGCAACACGCCGCCGCCGCCACCACCTCCGCCCCCGCCGCCACCGCCACCCCCTCCTGGGCAGAACGACAGCGACTTCGACGGCACGCCCGACGGCCAGGACTGCGCTCCCCGCGACCCGGCCATCCATCCCAAGGCGGCCGACCTGCCCGACCTCGCCTTCGTCGACTCGAACTGCGACGGCATCGACGGGAACGAGAGGAACGCAGTCTTCGCCTCCCCGAAGGGGGCAGACACCAACCCGGGCACGAAGGCGGCGCCCAAGCGCGAGATCGCTGCGGCCGTCGCCGCCGCCGCGACCAGCGGCAAGCACGTGTACGCGGCAGCAGGAACGTACGGCCGCGTCGAGGCGGCCAAGGGAATCGGGATCTACGGCGGCTACAGCGCTGACACCTGGGCGCGAGGCCTTGCCTTGGTGACCTCGATCACGGGCACGCCGGAGGGCATCCTTGCCGACGGCGCGACGGGCGTCGTGCTCCAACACCTGACCGTCCGTGGAGACAGCGGTCCCGCGCCTGGTGCAAGCGCGTACGGGATCCGTCTCGTCAACGGCTCGAACGTTGCGCTGCAACGCGTTCTCGCCACCGGCGGTGACGCCAAGGCCGGCGCCCGCGGACCAGACGGCGCGGCCGGCGTGCCTGGTGGCGAAGGCGCGAACGGCGGGATCGGAAGATGCGGCGGCGCGTTCGTCGCACCCGGCCCGGGCGGCGCGGGCGGCGCGAGCACGGTCGGGCGCGCCGGTGGCAGCGGAGGACGGGGCGGGACCCAGGGCGACAATCCGGGCGACGCAGGCTCGATGGGGGAGATCGAAACGCCGGGAGGCGCCGGCGGCGCCGGCGGCGATCCCGGAAAACGAGGCGAGGACGGCACGTCCGGCACTCCCGGCGCTCCGGGCGAGAACAGCGTGGGCGGCACCAATTCGACTGCGGGAGCGACGACGACCTGGGCCGGTGAGAGCGGCGGAGCAGGCGCCAACGGCGCGCCCGGCGAGGGCGGCGGCGGTGGCGGCGGCGGCGGCGGCCAGGGCTGCTTCTTCTGCAACGACGGCTCTGGCAACGGCGGCGGCGGCGGCGGCGCGGGCGGCGGCGGCGGCGAAGGCGGCAAGGGCGGCGCCGGCGGCGGCGGCTCGTTCGGCCTCTACCTGCACAACTCGACCGTGGTCATCTCCGCCTCGAGCACGATCAAGTCGAGCCTCGGCGGCAACGGCGGCAACGGCGGCAACGGGGGCCTCGCCGGCGCCGGGGGAGGGCGCGGTCTGGGCGCCGTGCATTGCTCGAGCGAAATCGGCAACGGCGGCGACGGCGGCTTCGGTGGAAGCGGCGGCCAGGGCGGCGCGGGCGGCGGCGGCGCCGGTGGGCCCAGCATCGGGATCTTCACGGTCGGCGCGGCGTCGACTCTGAGCATGGTCGAGACGACCGTGCTGCCCGGCTCCCCGGGCCAGGGTGGCGTGGGCGGGCCCAATCCAACGTCGCGCGGCCAGACAGGGCTCGCGCAGGCGGTCTACCCATGAGGCGGGCACTCGGCACCAACGGCGACAACCAAGACGGGGGGAATCTGATGGCAGGTGGAAAGGATCGAGGGCTCAGCCGGAAGCGGTTCCTGGGCGCGCTGGGCATCGGCGCCGGAGCGATCGCTCTCGATCCGGCGAGCGTGGTTGCGGGGCCCGGGCCGGCGCGGACGCCGCAGCACGCGGCCGTCCGCCCGGAGAACTTCGGGCGCATGTTCAAGCTGCGTGCGTTCGCGAAGCAGAGCCCGAAGGTCGAGGCGGCGCTCCGCGAGCTCGGCAAGCCGGGCGGGCTGCTCGACGCGAAAGACTCGTTGGCGGCAGGGCCGAAAGCGCTGATCGTCGACCTGTCGCTGAGCGCGAACAACCCGAACAACCCGAGCCAGCCGGCGGGTACGACGTTCTTCGGCCAGTTCCTCGACCACGACATGACCTTCGACGCGAGCTCTCCGCTCGGGCGGGCGACCCCGCCCGAGCGCTCGCGCAACTTCCGCACGCCCGCCCTCGACCTCGACTCGGTCTACGGCGCGGGGCCGGTGGCACAGCAGGAGCTGTACGACCCCTCCGACCACGTCAAGCTCAAGGTCGAGAGCGGCGGCCTCCACGAGGACCTGCCGCGCCGCGCGGACGGCGGGGCGATCATCGGCGACCCGCGTAACGACGAGCACCTGATCATCTCGGCGCTCCACTGCGCGTTCCTCCTCTTCCACAACCGTGCGGTCGACCACGTCCGGCAGCAGGGCCAACTGCGCGAGCCGTTCAACGTCTTCGCCGAGGCGCGCCGGCTGACGACGTGGCACTACCAGTGGCTGATCGTGCACGAGTTCCTGCCGCTGATCGTCGGTCGGCGGATGGTCGAGGACGTCATGCGCCGGCGGCGCTTCTACAGGCCGGGTCGCGGAGCGGCCTTCATTCCGGTCGAGTTCCAGGCCGCCGCTTACCGCATGGGACACAGCATGGTGCGTCCCTCGTATCGCGCGAATCTCGCCGGCGACGACGGCCAGCCCTTCTTCGCGTTCGTCTTCGACCCTGCGCAGGGCGGCAAGGCCGACCCGGACGATCTCCGCGGTGGCGTGCGCTCGTCGAGGAGGTTCGTCGACTGGCAGACCTTCTTCGACTTCGGCGACGGCGAGGTGAAGCCGAACAAGAAGATCGACACGAAGATCTCGACGGCGCTCTTCGACCTGCCGCTCGGAGCGATCGCGAGCCACGATCCACCGACATCGCTACCGCAGCGGAACCTGCTCAGGCATCTGACCTGGCAGCTCCCGTCCGGTCAGGTCGTCGCCCGTGCGATGGGCATCCGGCCGCTTGCCGCCTCTCAACTGCGGGAGCTCGCGCCGTTGGGCGTCGGCTTCGAGCTGAGTACGCCGCTCTGGTACTACGTGCTCAAGGAGGCCGAGCTCCTCGCCGACGGGCTGCACCTCGGCCCGGTTGGCGGTCGCATCGTCGCCGAGGTCTTCATCGGCCTGCTACAGACGGATCCGGGCTCGTACCTCTCGGTCCGGCCGGGGTGGCGGCCGACGCTCCCGAGCAAGGACGGGTCGTTCCGGATGACCGACTTCCTGACCTTCGCCGGCGTCGACCCTCAGTCACGAGGCGGGTAGCCGAGGACCGTGTGATCAGGGTCGCTTGGGCTAGCGGTCGCCTGCGTGCTTACGTGATGAACGCTGCTCGAGAGCTTTGAACGTCTGCGGCTGGCCGTTCGAGATCCCTTTCACGATCGCGCGAACGGATTCCTCGACGGACATCCTTCCCGTGTCGACTTCGATGTCGTAGAACGGCACGTGTTGATGGACGCTCTCTGCAAACGCCCGCGCAATTCCCTGGAAGCGATCGCCTCGATCGCGCTCGCGACGCTCGAGCTCGTCGATGTCGCAGTGAAGGCCGACGAGGAATGCTCGTTGGCTTCCGAGACTTGCGGCAGCGCTCGGGATCATCCACGCCTCGTCCAAGAAGCCATCGACGATGAGGTTCGTACCCGACTCGGCCAACGCTGCGGTCATTCCGAAGAAGCCCTGGAACGCCCGCCGGCCGTCGTCGCCGTACTCGATGCGGACGAACTTCCAATCGTTGTGGATGAAGGCTGTGCCGCGCGAGAGCTTCGGGGGGACGTTCTCCGCCTCGCCGACCGCCCCGTTGTAGCCAGCAGCTTCCAGCGCGCCGTAGATGTAGTCCATCTCCACGTGGAGGAACATCGAGTCGAGGGATGCCTGCAGCGCACGAGCAAGCGTGCCCTTGCCAGAGCTCGACGTTCCATTCAGGAAGATGATGGTTCCGGCCTCGATCGGGCGACGATAACCAGATCCAGTGGCCGACAAAGCCCGAAGGGCTGTCGCTGCCGTGAGCGAGTGTGCGGGAGTGTCTCTCGATGTCGCGACAGTCTTGGCTCAGGTGTACGCCAAGATTGGCGAGTGACTGCCAGGCGACACCGGCTCATTGCCGACGCGCTTGGGCGCACTCCGAGGACGATTCTCGAGGTCGACGTCGGCTACGACTTCGAAGTAGCGATCGTCGACGACGACTGGGTGTTCCGGTTTCCGCGGCGTCCCGGTGTCGAGGAAGCGCTCCAGCTCGAGCTCGTGCTGTTGCCCCAGCTCGCACCCTCGCTTGCGGTGCACGTGCCGTCGTTCGAGTACGTCTCGCACGATCCCCTCTTCGTCGGGTACCGGCTCATCCGTGGAACGCCGCTCGTCGACGAGGACGGTGAGGGAGCCCGCGCGTTCCTCGAGACACTCCATGCCTTCGACACGAGTGCGATTCCAGTGCAGCCGCTCGACTGGGTCGAGACCTACCGCGACCAATGTGCGGAGTTCGAACGCCTCGTCTTCCCGTTGCTCGACAGGGGCCGGCAGGCGCGCGCGAGGCGCCTCTTCGGTGACGTCGAGACGCTTGTGGGCTTCGAACCGACGCTCCTCCACGCCGATCTTGGTCCTTCGCACCTGCTCGTGCGAGACGGCCGTCTCGTAGGCGTGATCGATTGGGGCGACGCGCGCATCGGCGATCCCGCCCTCGACTACGCCTGGCTGCTCAACGGCCCGTTCTCGGACTGGGACGTCGACCCGGACCTCCGGCGCCGGGCTCACTTCTACCACCGGCTCGGGCCCTGGTACGAGGCGCACTATGGCCTGTTCACCAACCAGCCGGCGCACGTCGAGCGCGGCCTCACAGGGATCGACGAGAGGCTCTGAGCGTGACGTGTTCGCGAATCGATCGCGATGAACCTCGTTGGCCGGCGGTGGTATCCAGCCTTGCTGGTAAGCGAAGAGGCCGCTCTCGCGGCCTCTTCGTCGTATCGTGCGACGGCCGAAAAACGGCCGAACGATCTACTCGATCGGGATTTCGAAGCGAGCGATGATGCCCGGGTCGCCGCCTCTTGCGAGTAGCTCGGGATCGGGATCGCGCGTCGCCACCCATGCATATCCGTCTTCGGGGTAGGCGACGACGTCCGGGTAGCTCCCGGCACTGATCGCGAGGATCTGAGCGGGTTCTTCGGTGGGGTTGGTGAAGCCGTGTACACCGGCGCGTCCCTCGGGGCAGAAGACGAAGTCGCCCGGAGCCATCTCCTCTTCGCCGTGTTGGTTCCGGAAGACGGGACGACCGCTCAGGACGAAGAACATCTCTTCGACTCCGAAGTGCATATGCTGACCCCCCATCCCAGTCGCGTCGGGGGCCAGTTCGTACAGCGTTGCTCCCATCCTGGCGTCGTCCGGTCGCCAGAAGATTCGATGCCGGGTCCCCTCTTCTTCGTCTCCGTCCCAGGCGTCGGAGAACAGGTTCTGGCGAATCATTTATTGGACCTCCATGTCGTAGCGGTGGCACGCAGCGTCCGAGGCCGCCTCGAAAGCAGCCGGGCGCTTGCGCCAATCACGCGCGGCGATCGCCGCGTCTGACCGCTATCTCGTCGCCGGATCCACGGCGGGATCGTAGCGTTCGCCGACTCAGAGGCGTCGTGCCCCGGACCGGCGGCCACGAGACATGCCGCTGACTTGCGCGAGCGTGCGGGATGTCGCTAGACCCGTGTGGTCGGAGCTCTAGTCTTCCGGTGCCAGCTCGAAGCGAGCGATGACTCCTTGGTCGCCGCCCTCGGGTACCGGGCGTTCAGGATGGCGGGTCGCCACCCAGGCAACTCCGCGCTCCGGGTAGGCGACGACATCTGGGAAACGCTTGCTCGAGATGCGACCACGCACTCGGGTCGGGGGCCCGGCCTTTGTCCCCCGACCCGAAGAGTGCTGCCGGCTCCGCCTAGCTGTGTTCTCCGCCTCGAAACGCTATGCGCCGACCGCGGCAGGCATTGTCGCGGTGACCGCTGCCTTGATGAAGTCAGCCACAGCCGCTGGCTGCGACACGTAAATCGCATGGCTGCCTGCAACCTCGATCACGGTCGAACCCGCCCGCTCTGACATCGCGCGCTGGGCCGGAGGCGGGATCATCCGGTCGTCGGTCGCGACGAGGTACCAGCTTGGCTTGCTCTTCCACGCGGGCTCGCTGATCAGTGCCGCTCAAGCGCGTCCACGCCCCAGGGGACCTGCGAGTCGGCCATGAACGCAGCCTGCTCGGCACTCAGATCACCCGCGAATGACGCGTGGAACTTCTCCCGGTCGAGGAACAGGAACCCGTCCTGCGGGGGCAGAATCGGCGGAACGGGTGCGCCGGGCGGTGGATCCGCGATCAGGGTGTTCACCGACTCGCCCTCGCCCGGTGCGAAGGCCGCGATGTAGACGAGCGCCGCAACCTTCGGATGCGTGCCCGCCTCGGTGACCACGACCCCGCCGTACGAATGGCCCACGAGGATGACCTGCTCGCTCGCCGCGTCGATGGCGCGCTTGGTCACGGCAACGTCGTCGGCGAGCGACAGCGTCGGATTCTGCACGATGGCGACGTCGTAGCCGTCCTTGGTCAGGTGCTCGTAAACACCCTGCCAGCCAGAGCCGTCCACGAAACCACCGTGGACAAGGACGATAGAGGGAGTGTCCGAATCGCTCATGAGGAGCTCCTTTCTGTTGGGGTGCTGGCTCTCTGTTGCGCGGTTGCTCGGCGAAGGTCTGCGTAGTTCGCAAGGAGCCCCGCTTCACGAGTCAGCCCAACCACGTTACGCCCATCACGGACGGAGCTGAAGGCCCATGCGACCAATCCAACCACCCCGTCACACGCGGACAGCCCCGCACCGTGATTTCAGGCCAGATTGAGGACGGCGAGTGCTTGTGGTCAGGCCCGCGACTCAGCAGCCACCTTGAGGTGGCCAAGCCAGGCCACGAGCGACGCATCGAGCGCCGTCTGCATCCCCGGCGCGTCAGGCAAGATGGGTCGTTCAGTCGACTGGGCCAGCGTTCAGGAGTGTCCCCTGAGCCGCCGAAGCTCGCTGAGTAGCCGAGGCACGTGGTTCCGAGCAGGTCTACGACGTGTGCACGGGATAGCGCAGATGCGTGACACCCACGCCGGTGACGACCGTCGGATTCCCGAGGACTACCGGTGTGTTCGCGAGGTGGTCGAACAGCCGCACACCCGCGCCTAGCAACACCGCAGCCAGATCGATGTGGATCTCGTCGAGCAGCCCGGCGTTCAGGCACTGCTGGATCGTTTGGGCGCCGTGCACTAGCACGGACTTCGGGCCGGCAGCCGATTTCGCCCGAGCAACGGCGCTTTCGATGCCGTCGGTGACGAACTGGACTGTCGAGCCGGGCCGTGGCCAGCCGTCGGGCACGTGGTGGGTGGCGACGAAAGCGGGCACATCCCACGGGTGCTGGCCGCCGTAGCCGTCGGCGACCTCGAACGTGCGCCGACCGATGAGCATGGCGCCGGCCTCAGCCATCAAGCCCCTCAGGTGGTCGGCGCTCGGCGCCGAGACGTGGAACGTCATGCCCGATGTCGTGCTCGCTGTGGAGACCTCGACGTCGCCCGAGAAGTACCAGTCGAAAACCTCGGCGACCCCGTCGTTCGCATCGGCGACGTACCCGTCGAGAGACATCGACATGAATGCGACCACCTTGGTCATGGTGCAGCTCCATCGACGGAGACGAGCGTCGTGGTCGTCAGTTTCATGGGTTCGTCCTTTCTCTCGTGGTGGTCTTCCTCGTTACGACCGCACCGAGGCGCGGATCTCATTGGTCGCAGGAGGGTCCGTCCGGCCGAATCGAGCCTGAGGATCCGGAATACGAACCGAACCGGGACCGCAACCTGGGAAGTGCGTCCTTCCCACGTCTCGGTAGCCGGGTATTACCGCTGCTCCGTAGTTGGGGCGAGAACCCTCGCCTGCGCGAGTGTGCGGGAATGTCGCTCGAACGACCACCCTCGAGGCGAGGAGGAGCGCGAGCCTTGTTCGGTTTTCCGTACCCCTGGCGGTCGGTCGATTCCATGTCGGAGCGCGCGTGCTTGACCGATCGTTCAGGTGTGGGCGTCTTCCCGTCTCTCGCGATCTCACACCATGGGCTCGCAAGGTCACCCGCTTCGAGCCTCGGGTCTCCATCGGTCGTGCTCTTCCTCGCCCTGTTCGCAAGCCAGACGGGTGTCCTGACACTCGCGCCGATTCTGAGTGATGTCGCCGCGGACTTCGACATCTCCATCGCGGAGGCGGGCCAACTCCGCATCCTCGCGGCACCGCTCGCCGCACTTGTCGCGATCGCAGCGGGTCGCTCACTTGTTCGCTTCTCACCCCGCGCGCTGCTCGGAGTTGGGAGCGCCCTTCTGGCCGTCGGTTCGATTGCGAGCGCTGTCGCGCCGACGTTCGCTCTCCTCGCCGCAGCGCAAGTTCCGGCATGGGCAGGCGTGGCGACCCTGATCGCCGCGGGCGTCGCTGCAGCCGCCTCATGGAGCGAGCCCGAGAGCCGGACGCGCATCGTCGCACACGCGCTCGCCGGGCCGCCTGCAGCCTGGATCGTCGGCATGCCGATCATCGGCCTCGTTGCGGAGGTCAACTGGAGGCTTGCGTTTGTCGCGCTCCCACTGCCGGCGGCACTTCTCGTCGGTGTCGCGGTCGCTCGGAGGCCCGGAGACGCACCTCTGAAGGGTGCGCGTAGTTCGGTCGCAGGACTCCTTGGCCGTGGAGAGGCAAGGCAGTGGGCTCTTGGCGAGCTCCTCGCGAACTCGGCCTGGGCGGGCACACTCGTGTTCAGCGGTGCCCTCTTCACGGAGAGGTTCGGCATGTCCACGGCGACGACCGGACTCGCTCTGGCTGGGGTGGCCGCTGCACACCTGGCCGGCAACCAGCTCGCCGGCCGCGCCGATCCGAGTCGAGCCAGACGGGCGATGCTCGAAGGCAGCGTTGGCGCCTCCGTCGTCGTCGCGCTCACGTGGGCCCTTACGCCGCCCGTCGGAGTCACACTGCTTCTGTTCGCGGCCGCGGCTTTCGTCGCCGCAACGCGAACGGTCGCGGGCACGGTCTACGGCTTCCAGGTCTCCGGAGATCTCGGTCGCGAGGTTGGATCCATTCGCGCCGCCACGACCCAGATCGGATACCTGGTCGGATCCCTGCTCGGGGGACTCGCGCTCGCGGTCGGCGGGTTCTCCGTGCTCGCTGTCGTGTTTGGCGGGCTCTTCCTCGCCTCGACGCTCCCGTACGTCTGCATACGACGGACCTGCCGCACGCGGCTCGCGCTCCAACCGACGCTCTAGTCCACATCAGCCATGGCGCAATCCAGAACGTCGGAGGTGAGCAAACTCGCCTGGGCCAGCGTTCTGGAATGACGCCTGAGGGCCCTCCCGTCGCGAAGGTTGAACCCGCTAGCCGATCTGCTCGGCCAGCCCGATGAGGATGCCCTCAGGGCCTCGGACGTAGCAGAGCCGATAAACGTCTTCGTACTGGACGACTTCGTCGACGAGCTGCGCGCCGTGTCTGCGGAGCCGGGCGAGGGTATCGTCGAGGTCGTCCACGGCGAACATGACACGCAGGTAGCCGAGAGCGTTCACCGGCGCGTTCCGGTGATCGGCGACCACAGGCGGCGCGAGAAATCGCGAGAGTTCGATCCGGCCGTGGCCGTCCGGCGTACGCATCATGGCGATCTCGACGCGCTGGTCGCGCAGTCCAGTGACGCGCCCTGACCAGTCTCCTTCGATCATGGCTCGCCCTTCGAGCTCGAGGCCCAGCTCGGCGAAGAAAGAGATAGCGGCATCAAGCGATTCCACCACGATGCCGACGTTGTCCATCCGTCGAAGCGCCACGCGGCCATTCTTGCCGATCGCAACAAAATCACCGGTGTCCGCGAGGCGCGCGGGATCAGGTGGCCGTACCCTCTGGTTACGCCAGCGTTCGGGAATGTTCCCCGAGCGATGGCCCACCTAGACCGTATCGACGCCAACGCGCTTGACCGCAGCGTGGGCGAGAAGCTCTTGGGCCGCGTAGGGGTCAGTGTCGTCGTAGTTGACGTGTATCCACTAGGCCGTCGTCGGCTCCGGGTCAGCGGCGCGTCCGATCCCTCATGACGGACGCCTTGTGGCTGCAACCCGCCTCGCGTTGGGTCTCGGTGTCCGCGTGTCTGCAACGCAGCGGTCGCGCCGCGGTCAGCTGATTCGTGCCGGAAGCTGATCGAGGGCGGTGCGGAGGAACGCGTCGCGGCGCTCCGTGACGGCCGCCGCATCCAGCGGGCTACCGTCGCCGGCGAACCCCGGGAGCCACTCGCCGTGAATCACGGTCGGTGTGTTGAGCGCGGCGACGGCATCCCAGTAGGGCACCGCGATTGCTGCCCGCCCGGCCTGTCGCTGCCAGCCCTCCAACACGTGGGCTGGCGCGTCCTGGCCGTACTGAAGCGCCATCTGCATCCGAAGGCTGCCAAGATCGACTCCCGGATCACCAACCCCGGCTCCCTTCCAGTCGATCAGCGCGACGCAACGGTCGCCCTCCCACAGCATGTTGCCGCCCCAGACGTCGCCATGCAGGAACACCGACGCGGCCGCGGGCACGCCATGCGACCTGACCCGCTCGTCGGCCTGCTGCAACAGAGGTGTCGTCGGCGTCCAGCCCCGCCGGCGGTCGGCGGCCCGGTCGTCGGCGGCGCACGGCCGGGGCCGGTGCGGCAGGTCGGCCTGTGGCGCCAAGACGACGGCGTTGACCCTCGCGATTGCGGCTCCGGCTTCCCGGAGGCGGGCGGCAGAAACCAGCGGCGGGAGATCGCTGCTGCCGGACAGGAAGGTCTCCAGGGTAGCCACGGTTCCGCTAGCGCTCCCGTCGAGATCGGCGGCGATCAGGCGCGGCGCGGCCAGGCCATAGGTCTCGGCCAGCCGAAGGGCTCGGGCGTTAGTGATCACCATGCCGTCGGTGATCCAGCGCGGTACCGAGAGCTTCAGGACTACGTCAGTGGCGCCGGTCGATGTTCCCGCGACTTTGAGGCGGAAGGTGCCAGCGGGACGGTGGGTGCTGCGGGAGGGGTTCTCGACCGAAAGGACGCGCATCCCGCCGACCACTCCGGCCACCCAGCGCAGAACCTGCTCGTTGGGCAACGCTGCTGTGTGCGCTACCCCATCGCCATCCATGAAACGCTCAATCGCAGCAAAGCTTATCCCGCCTTCACTCAGCAAGGATCGCCGTCGGCGCACCGAGTAAGCCTCGGCAGTCGGTTGCGCCAGTGTGCGGGAATGTCCCCTGGCGCTGTCGTGACGGCCAGGCTGAGCGCTTACCGACGGGCCACGAAGATGTACTCACGGCTGTCGTCGTCGAGCGGTTCCCCGGCGAATCCGCCATAGAGAGCTTCGAGGCGCAGGCCCGCGACGTCGAGGAGCCCCAGCCATTCGTTCTTGGTTGCCCACCAGAGCGAACCGGTTCCACCATCGTCCAAGGTGATGTCGACGCGGTTATCGCTGACGCTGTAGTGGTTCGTGTGGGGCAACGGCGTGTCGGCGTGCCGGCCGTCTATGGCGGATGCGATGTGATGGTCGAAGGCGAACGCATTCCAGGCGAAGCGGCCGTTAGGCCGAAGCGACGCCGCGACCCGCTCGAAGCAGCGGCGACGATCGGCCCACGTGGGCAGATGCAGCAGAGACCGCCCGGGGCAGTAGATCAAGGCCGCCGGTTCCTCGATTTCAAGCTCCCGTATATCTCCTTCGCGCAGGTCGAGCTCGACTCCCTCTTCAACTGCGCGCACTCGAGCCTGCGCGAGCATCGCCGGCGAAGAGTCAATCCCTAATACACGCCGGCCCGTTGCCTGAGCAACCGGGATCGCAACGCGCCCGTTACCAACCGCAAGCTCGACCAGTAGCCCGTTGGTCTCACGGGCAAGCTCGACGTAGAACGGGACGTCAGCGGTGACGCCAGTCGACCACTCCGCGTATCGGTCCGCCCAGGCGTCGTACCAGCTCGACATGGCAACCCCAATCTACGCGCAAGCGAGGCGGCGCTCTGCTGCGCGAGTGTGCGGGGATTTCGCCCGGCTGCGAGGGCGCGAGGTCGGCGGCGTTGACATGGTGCTGCTCGACGCCTTAGCTCCCGGCGCCCGCCTCGCGAGCTTTTCTGACGGAATGGCTATCGGCCCCGATTCCGTAGTTCGGGCAGCAAGCGACGCCTGGTAACTGCGCAGACGAGCGTCGCGCCGGGGATGTGCCCAGGAGCGGGTCTGTGGTGACAGAGGCGACACTCCGGAGAGACGCCGCTCGGTTGGACCGCGTGCGGGATTGTCACCCGAGCTAGGCGAGCCTGGAGAATGGCAGCTGATGGCAACTGTGCAGGAGTACCTCGACGCGTACGACCGGCAGCTTCGTACGGACGCCGAAACCCCGAGTGCGGTGGCCGTGACGCGCCTCGGCCCGCTGAGGCTCGTGACGTTCGCGGGCGGTCGGGGTTTCGTCACCTACCGGGATCTCGGAGGTGCGGATGGCGCGGTGATCGCCAGGTGGGTGGAGGGCGCTCTTGCGCACTACCGTGAGGATTCTGGGATAACCCGCGTCGAGTGGAAGACGCGCGCGCACGATCGCGCGCCGGCGCTTCACGACGCGCTCGTACGAAACGGGTTCGTGCCCGAGGAGCCGGAGTCGATCATGATCGGCGAAGCTGCTCTCCTAGCGGTTGACGTTCCATTGCCGACGGGGATCCACCTCCGCCGGGTCACGAGCGAGCCGGAAGTCCGCGCGCTCAGTGCGATGCAGGAAGAGGTCTTCGGGGGCGGGTTCGCCCAGGAGATGGCAGATGCGCTGCTCCGAAGGCTGGGGTTCGGGGATGGGATGGAACTCTGGGTGGCAGAGGCCGACGGAGAGATCGTGAGCTCGGGCCGCCTGGAGCCGGTGCCCGGAACGGAGTTCGCCGGGATCTGGGGCGGCGCCACGCGAATGGAATGGCGTGGTCGCGGGCTCTACCGAGCGCTCACAGCGGCCCGTGCCCGATCAGCGCTCGTGCTTGGCAAGAGGCTGATCCACAGCGACTCGACCGAAGCCTCGCGCCCGATCCTCGAACGAGCGGGACTAGTCAAAGTCTCGACGACGACGCCCTACCTGTGGGTCGCCGGACGGTAGCCGGTCGGGCGACGCGCCTGCTGCGTCGCATGGGCGAGCGTTTGTCGCTCGAGAGGCAGTCGGGGATAAAGACACTCTGTAGTAGCGGCGCGGATCCCAGGCGCGGTGGACACGGCCAGGGAAGCTGTCCGAGATAATCGGTGGGATGAGTCCGAGCCGCGGCGGGTACGTCGTGCTTCAACGAGTGCGAGGTGATGCCTGGCAGGTGCTGGGAGACGTGGATCGACAGCCAGGACTGTCGGCTCGCAAGTCGCGTGCCCAAGCGGTGCGGGCCGCGCTCGGGCGCGAACCTACCCGCGAAGAAGTCTTCGCCGTGCTGCCTCGGAGCGAGTGGCGGCTCGCGCTCGACCACTAACGCAGTCGAGGGTTATCGCTGCTCCGTAGTTGGGGAGAGAACCCTCGCCTGCGTCAGAGTTGGGGAATATCACCAGAACGCGTCCGGCCATACTGCGAGCGTGCATGGACGCTACGCGGGTGAATCGGCGGGGGCACGCAGCGGGATCGTTCTCCGAACAGCACGCCTCATCCTGATCCCGCTGAGACGAATCGACGAGGCCGAGCACGCACGAGCGTCGAAGGACGCCGCCGACGCATTGCGTGACACTCGCGCCGCCGAGGTGCAGTGGCGAGAGCACGGTTTCGGAACGTGGGCGATCCGGGACAGGCGGGACGAGAGCTTCCTCGGAGGCGCCGAGCTGCGCTTTGCCGGTGACGGCATCGAGGGAATCGCACCCGACGAGGTCGAGGCGGGCTGGTGGGTGACCGAGGACCGGCGGAACGAAGGCATCGCGACCGAGGCGATGCAAGCGGCCATCGATGACCTGTGGGGCCGTACCGAGGTCGAGAGCATCACGGCGTACATCGAGGAGGGAGCGAACGAACCATCGCGCCGCCTTGCCGCCAAGCTCGGATTCGCCGTGCGCGGCCCGGGCCTTGGGCGCACGGGCGAGCCGATGACGGTGTATGAGCTTCGCCGAGATGATTGGCTTAGACGAGGACTCTGAAAGCCAGCGAGGCGAGAGTGGCCTTCGCGAGCGTCCTCTCCCCAGGTCCCGTTAGTCGGGTACTACCGCTACTCCGTAGTTGCTCAACCGAACCTCCCACGAGGCCGATATCCGTCGGAGTCGTGGGGATCGAGGACCGAGACTGGCTTCGCGAGGAGGGCGAGCGTTCGCGCGCGAGCGGTACGTCGCCGTGGCGGATCGTGCTCGGCGTCCTCATCGGCGTCGCGATCATCGCGACGCTCAGCCGCCCCGCATATGACCGCGAGCGCGGCGCGAACGGTCTTCGGATCGAGCTCTTCCCGGGCTCGCCGGGGATCACGCTCGGCGAGCAGCGCCTGTATCCGGAGAACGACCCGTGGGCCGCGTGGCTCGCCGACGAGAGCACGTGCCCGGGCGGCGAGGACGTCTCGATGCCGCCCGAGGTTCAGGTGCAGGTGATGCTCTGCCTCCTGAACTTCGCCCGCGCGCAGGAGGGTGTCTACCCCGTCGCGCTCTCGCCGTTCCTCAGCGGAACCGCTGCGAGCAAGGCGCGCGACATCGCCCTGTGCCGCCACTTCAGTCATGAGGCCTGCGGGAAGCGGACCTTTCAGGCCGCCGACGACCTCGGCTACCGGGGCGCGTTGGGTGAAAACCTGTACGTCGCCGAAGGCGCGCTCATGGCCCCGCGCCTCGCTGTCGACAGCTGGCTGAACTCGAAGGGCCATCGCGAGAACCTCTTCCAGCCGGATTGGCGCACGGTCGGCATCTCGCTTCTTCCCGGCGCGACCCTCGAGGACATCCAGGACGGCGTCGTCTGGGTCAACCACTTCGGCACGTAGCGAGTGCCCGACCCGCGTTGTCGGGCACCCGCTACACGTTCCGTCGATCGGATCTGCTCTACGCGCGCCTGGGCACGAGCAGCAGGATCGAGGCGACGGCGATCCAGCTCATCCAGGCGAACATGCCGAGGAACGCGATCGTGCCGATCGAGGCGATCCCGACGACGACGCCGAGCCACCCGAGCCAGGCCGGCACGCCCGCACGAATCGCCGCGAGCGATGCGGGGACCGCCATCACGGCTGCCGCGACGCCGGCGGCACCGAACACGAACCACCCGATGTCGTCGTAGGACAGGTACGCCTGAGCCTGGGCGAGCGCGGCCGCAGGGTCGCCGGGCGTGTCGACGAGCGGGGCGCTCCAGATCACCCAGCAGAGCGAGAAGCAGAGCGTGAAGGCCGTGCCGCCGATGAGGATGAGCGCGGACTCCGTCCGGGTCGCGATCCCCTCCAGGCGCGCGTACAGGCCGGCGACGAACGCCCCGCCCAGGGCGACCGCGGCAACCGCGAAGAGCGCGGTAGCCACGATCCAGGCCTCGCGCGACTGTGCATGCGCGACGACCTCGCGGGCGGTCTCGCCCGTGTCCTCGCCCGCGGGGCTGAAGAGCATGCCGATCAGCCCGGCGACGAGCCCGAGCCCTCCCAGCGCGGGGAGAAACCGCCCCCAGGCCGGCCGCCGGATCTCCACCCTGGTGATGTCGAATGTGCTCGTGGTCATTTCTTCCTCCTTCTGTAAGGCGTGTTTGACGAACGGGTCATGCGAGCGCGGGGAGCCGCCCACCCGACCGGACGAGCCGGCCGAGCAGGCGGGAAGCCCTGCGCCTGAGGCGTCGTCGCACGGCTTAGATGCCGAGCGCGGTCGGTGCCTTCGGCTCTGCCGGCGCGTACGTCGGCCGGAACCCGAGCAGCCGGCCGAGGGGAGCGCCGAAGGCGAGTCCCGAGCCGCTGCAGCCAGGCCGGCGGGAAGGGCAGCCGGACGTCGCCGAAGTGGTGCCGGGCGATCACAGCGAGCCGCAGCGGGTTCGGCATCCCCTTGCGGTTCACCTTGCCGTCGGCGGCAAGGTTGAACATCGTCTCGATCAGCTGCTCGAAGCCGAGCGCCGGTCGCACCTCGCACACGAACTGCGCCGTCTCCTCGCCGACGTTCCGGAACCGGTGCGGCGTGCCCGCGGGAACCACGACCCGGTCTCCCGGCTTGGCTACGATCGTCTGCTTGCGAATCCGGAACTCCAGCTCACCTGCGAGGATCTCGAACCGCTCTTCCTGCGCGGGATGGACGTGTGCCGCGGCGACGGCGCCGTCGGGATCCACGTACGCCTCGACGACGACCGCTTCCCCGTTGGTGTCGGCCGCGGTCTTGCGGAACACCAGCGTCTCGCCGGTGACGGGATTCTGGATGGACTGGCCGGTAGTGATCACATCTGCCTCCTTGGACTGGCTGGACGGGACGCAACCAGCCTCGGCTCGATCGCTTTCGATCCGTTTAAGCCCGGCTTAAGGGAGCGCTGAAGGAAGTGGAGTTCCGGCTGTTGGGGCCGCTCGAGGTCCTGGGTGACGACGGTGTGACTGTGTCTCTCGGCGGCCCCCGGCCGAGGGCTCTCCTGGCGCTGCTCCTCCTCAACGCGAACGAGGTCGTGTCGGTGGACCGTTTGATCGACGGGATCTGGGGCGAGAAGCCTCCGGCGAGCGGCCAGAGCGCGCTGCAGGTGCACGTGCACGCGCTGCGGCAGGCGCTCGGCGCCGATCGCATCGTCACTCGTCCGCCGGGCTACCTCCTGCGGGTGGACGACCGCGAGCTCGATGTCGACCGCTTCGAGCGGCTCGTCCAGGACGGCTCGCTGTCGGAGGCCCTCGCGCTCTGGCGGGGGCCGGCCCTGGCGGACGTCGCCTACGAGTCGTTCGCCCAGGCGGAGGCCGCACGGCTCGAGGAGAGCCGCCTGGCCGCTCTCGACGCTCGCATCGCCGCCGACCTCGACGCCGGGCTCCACACCGCGCTCATCTCCGAGCTCGATGCGCTCGTTGCTGCGTATCCGCACCGCGAGCGGCTGCGAGGGCACCACATGCTCGCGCTCTACCGGGCGGGACGGCAGGCCGACGCGCTCGACAGCTTCCAGTCCGCGCGGGCCGAGCTGCGCGAGCTCGGCCTCGACCCGTCACCGGAGCTGCGGGACCTGCAGCAGCGCATCCTCAACCACGACCCTGCGCTCGCTCTTCCGGCGGCGGAGGTCGCTGCGACGACACCGTGTGCGCCGGAGCTCATCGGCCGCGATGTCGAGCTCGCGTCGGTCACGGCTCTTCTTCGCCGCGACGACGTCCGCCTCGTCACGCTCACCGGTGCCGGAGGCACCGGAAAGACGACCCTTGCGCTCGCGGCTGCGGCCGGGGTCGGCGGGGCCGCATTCGTCGATCTCGCGCCGATCGCCGATCCCGAGCTCGTCCTCCCGGCGATCGGAAGCGCTCTCGGTATCGACGAGGCGCCGGGGCACACCCCGACGGAGTCGATCGCCCGCACCCTTGCCGGCGGCGAGCCGACGCTCGTCCTCCTCGACAACCTCGAGCACCTTGTCGCGTCGTTTCCCGAGGTCGCCGGCCTCCTCGATGCGGTCCCGACACTGCGCATCCTCGCCACGAGCCGCGTTCCGCTGCGCATCGCACCCGAGCTCGAGTACCGCGTTCCCCCGCTGCAGGTGCCGGAGCTCGGAGCCACCGATCCCGACGAGGTCTCGTCCTCCGCCGCGGTCCGCCTCTACGTCAGCCCGGGCGCAGGCAGCGCTGCCCGGCTTCGAGCCGAGCGAGGCGAACGTCGACGCGCTCGCCCGCATCACGCGGGCGCTGGACGGGCTCCCGCTCGCGATCGAGCTCGCCGCGGCGCGTGTTCGCGTGCTCGGTGTGGAGGGGACCGCGAAGCGCCTCGGCGAGGCGCTCGCGCTCCTCGTGCGCAAGGCGCCGGATCTTCCCGAGCGCCAGCGGTCACTGCAGGCCGCGATCGACTGGAGCGTCGAGCTGCTCGATTCCCCGGCGCGTCACGTTCGGATCGTCCTCGCCGCTTTCCCGGGTGGCGCGACCCTCGATGCCCTCGAGTCGGTGGCCGATCCGGGGACCGACGTCGCGACGGCGCTCGAGGCCCTCCTCGACGCCGGCCTCGTCCTCCACCAGGCGGGCGACACGGGTGAGCCGCGGTTCGACATGCTCCAGACCGTTCGCGTCGCATGCGGTGGCCGAGCGCGACGGGATCGACGCCGAACGTGCGATCCAGCGCCGCCAGCTCGAGTGGTGCATCGTGCTTGCGGACGGAGGCGAGCCCCGCTACTGGCGACGTGGCACTCCCTGGCTCGACCGCGTCGAGCCTGAGCTCGCAAACGTCCGCGCCGCGCTCGACTTCGCCCATGCAGAGGATGACGTCGAGGGCGAGGCTCGGCTCGCCGGCGCCATGCGCCACTTCTGGCGGGTGCGGGGTCACGCGATCGAGGGTCGGCACAGGCTCGAGGTGGCACTCGAGGGCGCGGGTTCGGTGGAGCCGCTCCTGCGGGCACGAGTGCTGGCCGAGACCGCGGTAATGCGTGGGGTGGCCGGTGAGTACGACGGAGCGCGGGCGCTCTGGCTGGCGGCGCTCGAGATCTACACCGAGCTGGGAGAGACGGTCGAGACCGGCCGGATGTTCTCCGAGCTCGGCTACTGCTCCATCGCGGTAGGCGATGTCAAGACCGCGATCTCGTACTACGAGCAGGCGCGCGACGCTCTCGCCGACGAGGACTTCGTGCTCCAGATCGTCCTCGGCAATCTCGCGGAGGCCTACGAGCAGACAGGCGATCTCGAGCATGCCCGCGAGACCGCGCTCGAGGTGCTCGAGGCCCAGAGACGTTCCGGCGATCGGGACGGCGTCGCATTCACGAGCTTCACGCTCGCAAGCATCGCGCTCGCCGCGGCCGATCTCGACGAGGCGTCGAGGCGGCTGGTTGACTGCCTGGCGATCGCCGAGGAAGTCGGCTACGTGGAGCTCACGGCCTATGCGCTGGGGCTCGCCGCCGCTCTGGCGCTTGCGCTCAGCTCGTACGGCGAGGGAGCCCAGCTGATCGGCGCCGCCCGGGAGCTCCTCAGGCAGATCGGAGTCACCCCGCAGGCGATCGAGGCTGCGCGACATGCCGGTGTCATGGAGGCGTTGAACGACGAGCTGGACAATGCGTCCTCGCTGATCGAAGGCGGCGCGGAGCTCGACGTGCACACAGCAGTCGCGCTCGCCACGGGCCTTGGCAGCGCTATCGCCGGAAGCGGAGGACCGGCACGGTGATGCGATTGCTGGTCGGCGTCGTCCTTGTGCTCGTCCTCGTTTCGGCTGCCGGCACGACGGGCGCAGCACCTGCGCCGGTAGTCGTCGTCGACCCGGGCCACGACCTGCGCGGGAACCCGGACACGGAGCCGATCGGACCCGGCTCGACGACGCGCAAGATCAAGGACGGCGGCGGGACGAGCGGCGTGGTCTCCGGCCTGCGTGAGGCCGAGCTGAACATGCGCGTCGCGCTCCGGCTGCGGCCGCTGCTCGAGCGCGCCGGGGTTCGCGTCGTCATGACGCGCACGAAGACTGCAAGCACGAGCATGGGCAACATCGCTCGCGCCCGGATCGCGAATCGTGCGGGAGCAGCGCTCTTCCTCCGAATCCACGCGGACGGCTCGTCCGACCCGAGTGCGCGCGGGACGCACGTCCTCTACCCGGCGTTCCGACGCGGCTGGACGGATGACGTCTACGCGGCGAGCAAGCGGGCGGCGACCGTCGTCCAGCGGGAGACCCGCCGTGCGCTCGGCTTCCCCGATCGTGGGCTCCAGGAGCGAACCGACTTCACGGGCTTCAACTGGTCGGACGTCCCCGTGATCCTCGTCGAGATGGGCTTCATGACGAACCCGACCGAGGACCGGCTGCTGGCCACGGCGGCTTACCAGCAACGCGCCGCAGTCGGCATGTGCCGCGGGACGCTTCGGTTCTTGGGCCGTTCGGTTGGTCGGTGCGTGTAAGAGCGGTGTCAGACTGAAGTCTGACACCTGACGGAAGGTGCCTGGCTTCAGCCAGGCACCCGTTCCTTTGTTAGCGCCAGTCGACGGCGACGAGCTCGATCGGCTGCGCGATTCCTCGCAGGGTCTCCTCGCGGGGCGCCGAGAGCCGGAACGCGGTTCCGACGCCGTCGAGCGTGTCGCTCGAGACGAGGATCTCCGCGGCCCCCGCAATCGCCCCGATGCGCGCGGCGACATGGACGTCCTGCCCGCCGAAGTCCGTTCCGTCGGAGCCCGTGCGGAAGGCCTCGCCCGTGTGGATGCCGATGCGCACGTCCGGCGCGACGATCTCCTCAGCCAGCGCGCGCTGGACGGACACTGCCGCGTCGATCGCGGCCTTCGGGTTCTCGAACGATGCGAAGAAGCCGTCGCCGGTCTTCTTCACGACCTCGCCGCCGAACTCCACGATCCGCTCGCGCAGCACCTCGTCGTGGCGAGCGAGAAGCCGCCTCCACTTCTCGTCCCCGAGGGTCTCGAGCAGCCGGGTCGAGTCGACGATGTCGGTGAAGAGGAAGGTGCGGCGTGCCTGACGCCGGCCGAGCAGCTCCTTCGCCCGCTCTGCGTCGAGCCTGGCACCCAGCCGCTCGAAGGTCGCGAGGGCTCCTTCGAGCTCGACCGGTCCCGGCGTGCTCGTCGCCGCGGCGCTGGTGCGCGATCCCGAGCAGCAGCCGGGCCCGAGCCGTCTCGTACGGGGCGCCGACTCCCTGCCACCCGTCACGTCCGCGCTGAAGGCTCGTCGCCGCGCCGTCCCAGTCCTTCTCGGCGAGCTTTATCTGTCCCTGCGCGACGTACACGGTCGCATCGAACGCTGCCGCGCGACGCTCTCCGATCTTGTACGAGTCGACGATCGACTCGAGCTCGCCGGCCGCGGCACGTGCGGTCCGGATGTCGCCGGCGGCGATCGAGATCTCTACCTGGGCGGGCAGCCGGCGGAGTCGGCGGAGCGGATCGGTGACGTCTTCGAGTGAGTGGGCCACCCCCGCGACGGCGGCGTCCACCTTCCCCTGCGCGACGCGCAGCAGGGCAAGCCCGGGCTGGGCATCGCTGCCGAGCTCGTTCGTCGTGGCGATAGGCCTCCTCGGCTCCCGCGAAGTCACCGCGTCGGCGGCGGATCTCGCCGATCTCGTAGTGGCCCATGGCGGTGATGTTCCGGTCGAAGTCGTGGAGCTCCTCGCAGGCCTCGATCGCCTGCCGCTCGGCTGCGGGCCAGTCGCCACGGAGCCGGAGCACCTCGGCGCGATGGATGCGGCAGGTGCCCGGGAAGCCGGCGACGTCCAGCCGGTCCCACCAGCTGTTCGCCGCTTCGGTCCACTCCGCCGCCCTCCGGTAGTCGCCCAGGTCCTGGCACGAGCTGATGGTGAGGCAGTAGACGAGCCCGGCGGAGTGGGGTCGAAGATCGCCGCACATTGCGGAGGCCGTCGCCTCGTCGAGCAGGGCGAGGCCTGCCTCGACATCCCCGCTCGTGATGAACGAGCGCCCCTTCACCGACAACGCGAGGATCTGCCCGTCCCGGTCGCCGACGCGCTCCGCGATCGCGTACGCCTGGTCGAACAGCTCGATCGCGCGCTCGTACTCGCCCCCGGCGAACATGGCGCCGATCCCCTGCGTCAGGAAGGCGCGACCATGCTCGGGCCATTCCGGCTGCCCCGCGAGCATGCGCTCGGCGCTCGCGAACCAGCCGCTCGCGACCGCGAACGCGCCCTTGCCTTCGTTGTCCCAGGCGAGCGTCAGCGCCAGGCGCGCGGCTCCGCGCTTGTCGCCGGCCGCCGTGTACGCGGCATACGCGCGCTCGCGCAGGCCGATCGCGGCGTCGAGCTTGCCCTGCCACCACGCGGACTCCCCGTAGAGCTCGAGGTCGCTCGGCGGTCAGACTGGCCGAGTCGGCGCCCTCGTACGCCGCGTAGGCCTCTCGCCACGCGAGCCGGGCTGCCGCGTCGCGCGCGGCCTCGAGGTTGTCGACCACCTGGGACATGGGCGACCACGCAGTGTGCAGTGCGGCGGGAGTCTCCGCCAGTCGCCGGAAGTGCGGGATGTAGCAAGCGCGCGGGGGCCGGTGTACCCTCCTGCGAGGAAAGTGGAAGGGCCGTGACCTTTCGCCGGGCGCCGACCAGCCGCTTGTTGGGCCTGGTGGGTACCGTCGTGGGCTGCGCCGCCGTTCTCACTGCCACGGGCTCGTCCGCGACACCGGACGCCACGAAGAAGCCGACCGCCCGGAACTTCCCCGGCGGCCCGTACTTCACCGTGGTCTGCGGCTTCAGCCACCGCAACAACGACGACCCGATCCGCTTCCCGGGGCAGCCGGGCCGCTCACACAACCACACGTACATCGGGAACACGGACGTGGACTCGTCGACGACTCCTGCCAAGCTCCGCGGCGGGGACACGACCTGCGACATCGAGCGCGATGCCTCGACCTACTGGGTCCCGACCGTTTACCTGGCGCAGGAGCCGGTCACGCCGATGACGGCGGTCGTGTACTACACGAAGCGCACGACCGCGCCCGTCGTCGCCCCTCCGGTCGGGCTCAAGATGCTCGCCGGAAACCCTGCCGCGCATCACCACCAGCCCAGGGAGATCGCATCGTGGAGCTGTGGCGGTGTGGGAGGCACCAAGCGCTTCGCGGCGATTCCGGCCTGCGGTCGCGACGACGCCCTCGAGCTGAACGTCCAGTTCCCGAACTGCTGGAACGGCAAGACCACCGACAGCCCCAACCACCGGCGGCACATGGCCTACTCCTCGGCTTCGGCCTCCTGCCCCGAGACCCATCCGGTGCGCATCCCGACGATCACGATCGTCCTGCTCTACCCCTCGTTGCCCAAGGGCGCGAAGCCCGCGTCGGGAAAGTTCGCCTCTCACGCGGACTTCATGAACGGCTGGGAGCAGAGCGACCTCGAACAGCTCACCGCCGGCCTGAACTCGAGCCGCTAGCGCGGCGCGGAGCGCATCGGCGCGAGCCCGCGGACCGCCCGCGCGAAGTGCGGGCTCACGTCGTGCGTGAGGCGCGCCCAGCGGCGGCCGAGAAAGGAGCGAGACCGGAGATCGGCTGCCCGCACGATCCCGCGCCGGGCCTCGTATACGACCTTCCAGCCGTGAGGCCCGTGCAGCTCCACCGTGTAGAAGAGCCCGTCGCGAGGCGGAGCGACGGGCCCCGGCACAGTGGCGATCCCGACCACGCCGTTCGTCACGGCCCGGCAGCGGGCCTTCCCGCAAGTGGTGGATTCGATCTCCTTTGCGAGCGCGCCGCTCGCAAGCGCGAAGGCGACCACGAGGCAGGCCGCGACGATCCATGTGTTCCTCATCACGCCCGGTACACCGTGCCATCAGGCCGGGTTCCCGGCGCGCGACCCGCTAGTCGTCGCCGGAGACCTCCGCCGCCGCCACGTACTCGGCCGCGAGCCGCTTCGGCGCCTGGATCAGCCAGGCGTCCTCGAGCCGCTCGAAGAGCTCGTCGCGCTCGATCGCCGCGAGCCGGATGATGACGCCCGGATAGCCGTTGTAGTGGGGCGTCACGTAGTAGACGTCGGGATTCGAGTCGAGGATCAGCTGCTTCTCGTCGCGGTCGACGCGAACGGCGAGGCCGCGTCCGTCCCGGTCTCGTGCGCGCCAGGCGAAGAGCTTGCCGCGGACGCGCCAGGCCGGGCGCCCCTCGAGCGACTCCTCCACCTCCGGGAAGCTCCCCGCGATCCTGCGGACCGTCCTCCAGTCGGCCATTCGAGGCAGAGTAATCGCCGCCCCAGGCCTGAGCTTGGCTACGCGCTGGGCGGCCGCCGCTCGGGGTAGCGCGGAAGCCCGTCGTCCGGGATCGGCTCCCACGGAGCCGCGTATGCAACGAACTGCCGATAGCTCGGGCGGACCTCCGGGTCCTCGTCGAACGCGCTCATGCGCACCGCGACCACGCTCGAGTCGGGCGGGTTCCGGACCCAGAGGTGCGCGCCGCAGCGCGAGCAAAACACCTTCGCGAAGCCGTCCTCGGGCAGCCACTCGCCGATCGCGTCCTCACCCGTGAGCAGCCGGAAGGAACCGGGGACGATCGCGGCCGACGCCGATACGGCGGCTCCGGTCCGCTGCTGGCACCGGGTGCAGTGGCAATAGCTCGCAGAGAGCGGCGCCTCGCCGACCTCGAAGCGGACGGCGCCGCAGAGACAACCACCGGTGAGCGGGAGCGTGGGCACGTCAGGCCGGCGACGGCTCGAGTGTGCCCTCGCCCACCGCTACGACGTCCTCGCGCCGCAGGAGCAAGAGGAGGAGGACTGCCGCTGCGGCGATGAGCGCGGCGCTTCCGACGTACGCGACGTGGAACCCGTCCACGAGCGCCTGAGCCTGCTGCTCCTGCGAGGGCTCGCCCACCCCGCTGAGCGTGTCGTCGGTCGCGCTGACCGCGAGCGTGGACAGGACCGCGAGCCCGATTGCGCCCCCGATCTGCTGCGAGGTGTTGTAGAGGCCCGACGCGAGACCGGCGTCGGCGCCCGGGATGCCGCTCGTCGCGATGAGCGTGATCGGCACGAAGGTCAGCCCCATGCCGATCGAGGCGAGGATGACGCCGGGAAGGAAGTCCGTCACATAGTCACCGCCCGGCTCGAGCCGGACGAAGAGCAGCATTCCGACGACCGCCATCGCCATCCCGATGACGGGAAGCTCTCGCGCGCCCACCTTCGGCACGAGCGCCTGGGACAGGCCCGCCCCGACGATGATCCCCGCGGTGAACGGAAGGAAGGCGAGACCCGCCTCGAGTGGCGAATACCCGAGCACGCGCTGGAGGTACAGCGTGTTGAAGAAGAACATCGCGAAGAGCCCGGCGGCGACGAAGAGCATCGCGACGTTGGCGGCCCGGACCGTCCGCACGCGGAAGATGCTCAATCGCACGAGCGGCTCGACCGAGCGGCGCTCGATGAAGACGAAGGCTGCGAGGAGCGCGAGTGCGATGCCGCCGACCACGAGTGTGTGCAGCGAGCCCCAGCCCTTCTCCTGCGCCTTCACGATTGCATACACGAGGATGATGAGCCCGCTCGTGACGGTCACGGCGCCGGCGAGGTCGAAGCTCTTGTGTGCGCGCTCGTCCTTCGACTCGGGAACGAGCCTCAGCGCCGCGACGAATACCGCGATCCCGACCGGGACGTTCACGAAGAAGATCCACGGCCACGAGAACGCGTCCACGAGGATCCCGCCGAGCACGAGGCCGACTGCGCCGCCGCCGACGGCGATCGCGGCCCAGACGCTCATGGCCTTCGCGCGCTCCGGGCCCTCTGCGAAGGTCGTCGTGATGATCGAGAGCGCCGCCGGCGCGATCAGCGCGCCGCCGAGGCCCTGGAGTCCGCGGCAGAGGATCAGGAGCTCCGAGCTCGGAGCGAGCCCGTTGAGCAGCGACGCGACGGTGAAGATCACGACGCCGACCAGGAACACCTTCTTGCGGCCGATGAGATCGCCTGCGCGGCCGCCGAGCAGCAGGAAGCCGCCGAACACCAGCGTGTACGCGTTGACGATCCATTGCAGGTCCGCATCCGACATCTCGAGATCCGCCTGGATCGACGGCAGCGCGACGTTCACGATCGTCGCGTCGAGGATGACCATGAACTGCGCCATGCAGACGATCACGAGCACGAGCCACGGGTTGACGTGTGGAGCGTGGGCGACAGGCGGCGACGCGGCGTGCTCGGTCACGAGCAGGTCAGCCTAGCGATGCACTGCGCCGACGCGAGCGGATAGCGTCTCGCGCATGAGCGACGACGAGAAGACCGAGGCGAAGGGCGAGAAGGACGAGAAAAAGGCCGATCACGAGCCGCCGGCAGGCGCCGAGACGACGGGGACGTGGAGCGGAGGGACGAAGCCGATCGAGTACACGGCGACCGGCAAGTGGCTCGTCCTGCGCAAGAAGGAGAAGCCCGCCGCCGAGATCTTCTCCGTTTCCTACGTCGCGAAGGACGCCGGCGACGACCGGCCGGTGACGTTCGTCTTCAACGGCGGCCCCGGCGCATCGTCCGCATACCTCCATCTCGGCGCGGTCGGGCCGAAGCGGGTCGACTTCCCACCCGATGGGACCCTGCCCGAGATGCCGCCGAGACTCGTCGAGAACGAGGCGTCCTGGCTCGAGTTCAGCGACCTCGTCTTCGTCGACCCGGTCGGCACCGGCTTCAGCCGCATCATCGAGAACGAGAAGAAGGACGACGAGAAGGAGAAGAAGGAGGACGCGGCGGACCCGAAGGAGTACTTCGGCCAGAAGCGCGACCTCGAGTCGCTCTCCGAGTTCATGGGCCGCTGGCTGTCGACCAACGGCCGGTGGGGGTCGCCGATCTTCATCGCCGGCGAGAGCTACGGCGGCTATCGAGTCGGCCGGCTGATGCGGACGCTGCAGGAGAACACCGGCATCGGCTTGAACGGCGCGATCCTCATCTCACCCGCGCTCGAGATCACGCCGCTCAGCCCGACCGACTACGACGCTGCCGCGTGGATAGACAGGCTGCCGACGATGGTGGCGGCTGCCGTGCATCACGGGCGCTCGCGCGCATTCTCGAACGGGACGGGGCTGGAGGCGGTCCTGAGCGAGGCCGAATCGTTCGCGACGGACGACTACGCCGCGTTTCTCGCCCGCGGCGCGTCGATGCCCGAAGCCGAGCGGGACCGGGTCCTTGCGCGGCTCGCGGACCTGCTCGGCCTCCCGCTCGACCTCGTCCTCCGCGCGGGCGGCCGGATCTCGATCCGGCTCTTCTCGCGCGAGCTGTTGCGCGACCAGCGCAAGGTGCTCGGACTCTACGACTCCACGATCACGGCGACGGACCCGTTCCCCGACCGCGACCCGTTCGAGGGCCCGGATCCGACGCTGTCCGGGATCAGCCCCGCGTACACGATGGGGATCAACCGCCTGCTCCGTTCCGAGATCGGCGTCGACACCGACCGCGAGTACTCGGTGCTGAGCATGGAGACCTTCCTGGCCTGGAGGAACGACGCCGACCAGCAGCACTTCTTCACTCCACCCATGGGCGCCGCCGACGACTTCCGGTACGGCATGTCCCTCAATCCCCACATGAAGGCCTTCATCACGCACGGCCGCTACGACCTCGTGACCCCGTATTTCGCGAGCGACCGGCTGCGGAACCTCATGCGTCTCGACCCGGAGATGGTCGGCCGCCTCACGGTTCAGCACTTCGGCGGCGGGCACATGTTCTATGCCTGGGAGTCGAGCCGGCGGGAGTTCACGGCCGCGATCGCGGCCTTCGTCGCGGACGCGACCGGCGCCTAGGCCGGCTGAGCCGTCGGCTGTCAAGGCTGCGCGCGGGGCACGTCCGGCGCGGAAACCCGCTTGCAACAAGTTGTTGCAAGCGGATCGACTGTCTGCGACGGAAGCGCGCGCCTGGGTGCGCCTAGGATGGTCGAGGTGTCGAACACCTCCTTCGCCGCGCCCGCAGACGTCGCCGGAGCGCTCGAGCAGTACCGGGTCGAGCTGACCGCGTACTGCTACCGCATGCTCGGCTCGCTCGACGCGGAGGACGCGGTGCAGGAGACGTTCATCCGAGCCTGGCGCGGCTACGAGAAGTTCGAGGGTCGGGCAGCGCTCCGGTCGTGGCTCTATCGGATCGCGACGAACGTCTGCTTCGACATGCTCGAGGGGCGGAAGCGGCGTGCGCGTCCGATGGACCTCGGGCCCGCGGGCGAACCGGTGGCCGAGAACCTGAGCAAGCTGCCCGAGGTGACCTGGATCGAGCCCATGCCGGACGGCCGGGTGGTGCCCGAGGGTGACCCGGCGAACGTCACAGAGGCTCGGGAGACGATCCGGCTCGCGTTCGTGGCGGCGCTCCAGCACCTCCCGCCGAAGCAGCGCGCGGTGCTCATCCTGTGCGAGGTGCTGCGCTGGAAGGCCTCCGAGGTGGCGGAGCTGCTCGATACCAGCGTTGCGTCCGTCAACAGCGCGCTCCAGCGCGCCCGCGCGACGCTCGAGGCGAGCAACGTGACCCCGAGCACGACGGCGCCCTCCCTCGAGTCCGCGGACGCGGAGCTGCTCCAGCGCTACGTCGACGCGTTCGAGCGCTACGACATGGACGCGCTCACGTCGTTGATCCACGAAGACGCGACGCAGTCGATGCCGCCGTACGAGCTCTGGCTGTCGGGCCGTGACGACATCCTGAGCTTCTGGACCGGGCCGGGAAACACGTGCCGGAACTCGCACGTGGTGCCGGTGATGGCGGCGAACGGCGCGCCCGCCTTCGGGCAGTACCGGCCGCGCCCGGACGGGAAGGGGTACGAGCCCTGGGCGCTCCAGGTCCTCGAGATCGAGGACGGGAAGATCGTGGAGCTGACGTTCTTCATCGACACGGCCACCGTCTTCCCGCGCTTCGGGCTCCCGCTCGAGTACGCCGGCTAGGGCTGCCCGTCAGCGCTCGGTCGTGTGCGCGAGGACGGCGTCGACGAGCTGATCCCACACCTCGCGCGGCGGGTGCTCGTGACCGACGCCGTCCAGCGTGAGCAAGCGCGCGTCCGAAATCTCCTTCGTCAGCGCCTCGCCGTGCGCGAGCGGGAACAGTGGATCCTCGGTTCCGTGGACGACCAGCGTCGGCGCGGTGATCTCGCCGAGTCGCGGGCGCAGTGGCTCGCCGCCTTCGAGCAGGAAGTGGTTCGTCATGCTCGATTGGATGTTCTTCGTCCGGTCGACGATCCGCCCGACGAGGGCCCGCATGCGGTTCTCGTCGAACCGAACCGAGCCGGCGTAGGGGTAGAGGCTGTCGACGATGTAGTCGACGACCGCGGAACGGTCGGACCAGTCCGGCTCGGGCGCAGGTCTCTCGAAGACGGCCGCGAGCTCGTCGGACATCGGCGGGAGACCCGGGCCGCCGGCGCTCGTGGAGAGCAGGGTCAGCGACGTGACGCGACTCGCGTGGTCGAGCGCCAGGTGCTGGGCGATGCCGCCGCCCATCGATATCCCGACCACGTGGGCGCGAGTGAGCCCGAGCGAGTCGAGCACGCCGACGGCGTCCGAGACCAGGTCGTGCCCGCTGTATTTCGGCGCTCCGGGCTCGTACGTGACCGACTGCCCGGTGTCGCGGAGGTCGTAGCGGATCACGAACCGCGCTCCATGGGCGAGCCGCTCGCAGAGCCCGTCCTCCCACCAGTCCATGGAGCTCGCTGCGCCGGCGATGAGCAGGATCGCGGGCGCGGCCTCGTCGCCGAACGTCTGGACGCAGATGTCGACGCCGTTGGCCGTTACCAGGCGAGGCGGTGTTGCCTGTGCCGCCTCCGTGCTCCGATCGGCGGTCACGATGTTGCGGCCGTCACGTGCCATCGTTCCCTCCTCGCTTTCGAGTCGTGTCGCCCGAAAGGACCGATCCGAAACGCGAGACTCATCGCTCGGCCGCTCGGCGAAGACGTCGGTCAGGCCCATGAATGCGACGAGGGCGCGGAGCTCGTCGGATGCGTTACAGAGACAGACCCGGCAGCCTTGCCGACTCGCGGCGAGCTGGAGACGAGCAAGCGCGTCCACCGTCACGGCGTCGCAGTGCACCCCGGTCACGTCGCACAGAGCGAGCTGCGCATCGGTCTCGGTGAGGAGCGCGCACACGCGGTCGCAGAGCCCCGGAAGGTCCGCTCGTGTGATCGGGCCGCTGATTGCGAAGGCGACCGGCTGCGACCCAGGTGTGGGCATTGCGATGCAGACCGACCTCGCGCGAGAAACTCATCGGCGAGGCGAGCTCCGGGCTAGTCCGGCGAAAGTGCGACCGCTTCGATCTCGACGAGCTGATCCGGGTATCCGAGGAGCGCGATGCCGAGCAGCGTGCTCGGCGGCGGGCTCGGGCGGAACCGACTCTCGACCACTCTCCAGACCCGGACGAGCTCGGAGCGATCGCTGGCCGCGACGTACACGGTCAGCTTCAGGACGTCGCCGAAGCTCGAGCCCGCTGCTGCCAGCGTCGTTTCGAGGTTGTCGAGCGTGCGTGTCGCCTGCTGCTCGAGGTCGCCTGGAGCGACGACGGTGCCGGCGCTGTCGAGAGGGCACGCTCCGGCGGTCCACACGACTCGGCCGGCAGGCGCCACGATCGCGTAGTCGTACGGTGCTCCGTCGAAGAGCGTCGGCGGGTTGATGCGCTGCGTCGGAGTCATGGATTGCCTCCTAGGTGCGAACGGCTCGAGCGGGCAGGGTGATGATCGTAGGCACGGCCGGCGATGAGTTCCCGGTCGCCTCGCGGTCTCTAGGAACAGCACCGTGTTCGACACGATCGGGAAGAGTGAGCGGCCTGCCGGGCCGCAGCCGGCTCGCGAGCAGCTGGAAGAGCTCGTGACCGCGATTCGCGCTGTCGTCGGCCGGCGCCTGGACTGGCAGCGGACCGCTCGAGACGTCGCCGCCGAGCTCGCCCGGCGACTGCCGTCGGCCGACGTCCTCAGCGCAACCGAGCGCGAAGGCGACCCGGAGACCTACCGGAGCCACGTGCTCCACGCCGATCCCGACGGGAGCTTCTCCATCGTCGCCCTCGTCTGGCTGCCCGGCCAGGTGACTGCGATCCACGACCACGTGACCTGGTGCGTCTTCGGAGTCGTCCAGGGCGTGGAGCACGAGGAGCTCTTCGACCTCGACGAGACACGAGCCTGCCTCGTCGAAGCGGGCACGAGTACGAACCGGACTGGCGCGGTGAGTGGCTTCGCGCCGCCCGGCGACATCCATCGCGTCCGCAACGCCGGCTCGGACACGGCGATCTCGATTCACGTCTACGGCACCGACGTGTCGCGGATTGGCTCGAGCGTCCGGCGCTACTACGAGCTTCCCGTGCTCCCCCGCGCGGCGGCTGCCTGAACCGAGGGCGCGCTACGGCGCGAGCTCGGCCGGAAGGCCGAAGCTGGGAAAGAGGTCGGGGAGGATGAAGGCCGTGATCTCTCCGATACGTTCGCCGTCGACGGTGATGACGTCGATCGCAGTGGCCTTGAAGCGCCCCGTCTCGTCATCCAGCGCGTAGTAGGCGACGGCGAGCTGTCCGTTTGCGCGGGTCAGCATGGGGCGAGCCTCGGCGCAGACGTCCACGGCGCTCTTGGCGAAGCCCGCGATGGTCTCGCGACCGCGCCACCAGGCAGACCACGGAGGCATCGAGAACACGGCATCCTCGGCCAGCAGCAGTCGCAGGGCGTCCACGTCGCCCCTCTGCCAGGCGTCGACGTAGGACTCGACGAGCTCCCGGATCCGCTCGTCTCCGAGCGTACGCAGCGTCTCCTGCTGGCTCTGCTCGGGGAGTCGCTCGTCGACCGCCTTGCGGGCGCGCTGCAGGGCGCTGTTCACGGAGGCCACGCTCGTCTCCAGGGACTCCGACACCTCGCGCGCCGAGAAACCGAGCACCTCGCGGAGGATCAGCACCGCCCGCTGCCGGGCCGGGAGGAGCTGCAGCGCCGCGATGAACGCGAGCTCGACGGCCTCGCGCTGCTCGAAGCGGGCCTCGGGAGCGGCATAGCCGTCGGTGAGCCCGAGCTTTTCGTCCGGGTAGGGCTCGATCCACACCGACTCGACGAGGGGCTCGCCGGGGTCCGTGCTCGGTGCCGACGGTTCGCCGTAGTCGACCGGGAGCACGCGCTTGGGGCGGCGCGCGATCGTATCCAGGCAGGCATTGGTCGCGATCCTGTAGAGCCACGAGCGCGCCGAGCTCCGGCCCTCGAAGCGCGGCAGCCCACGCCAGGCGCGGAGCAGCGTCTCCTGGAGCACGTCCTCGGCGTCGTGCAGCGAGCCGAGCATGCGGTAGCAATGGGCGTGGAGCTCCGCGCGGTGGCGCTCGACGAGGTCTGCGAAAGCGTCCGCGTCGCCGCTGCGGGCCGCATCGAGGAGCCGTTGCTCCTCCAGCGGAATGGTCGAGGTGACTGCCATCGTCACCAGGGTAGACCGTCCCCGCAGCGCGAACTCATCGCCGGCGCGATGAGTTCCTCGCAAGGCGCTGGTCCTAACGAACAGGAATGTCTCGCGTCGGCGGAAACCAGGTCGTCCACCTCGAGCTCCAGACTGGCAACCTGCCCCGTGCGTGCGCTTTCTACACCCGCCTCTTCGGCTGGCACGCGGAGACGATCGAGGTGGGGCGCACGTCGTACCTCGCGCTCGAGCTCGGCGGGGGAATCGACGGCGGCGTGGTCGAGCGAGACACCGAGCACTCGCTCTGGCTGCCGTACGTCCAGGTGGCCGACGTCGCGGAGGCCACGGAGCGGGCGTGCCTGCTCGGTGCATCCCTCGTGCTCGAGCCGCGCGAAGGTCCGGCCGGCTGGCGCAGCGTCGTCGCAACGGCCGCCGGGGCCGAGATCGCGCTCTGGCGCCCCAAGGCATGAGCGCCAGGGAAGGCGAGCGAGAGGAAGCTCGTTTCAGATCGAGTGGGCACCAAGCGGTCAGGCGCCACCGATGATTTCGTATCCCGCCGGCGGTCTCAGTCTCCAAGACCCGTGACCGTGAAAGGAACTGGCCCATGACCATGGATTCCCGAGCCCGCTGGCTCGCACTTCTCGTTCTCTGCCTCGGCGACCTCATGATCGTCCTCGACGTCACGATCGTCGGGGTCGCACTGCCATCGATCAGGGAGGACCTCGGGTTCTCGGAGGAGTCGCTCGCCTGGGTCGTGAACGCGTACCTGATCACCTTCGGCGGCTTCCTGCTGCTCGGCGGCAGGCTCGGCGACCTCTTCGGGCATCGGCGGCTGTTCCTCTTCGGGATCACGCTCTTCACGCTCGCCTCGGCGGCGTGCGGGCTCGCGACCTCGCAGGAGATTCTCGTCGGCGCGCGTGCGGTCCAGGGCCTCGGCGCAGCCGTCGTCTCGGCGGTCGCGCTCTCGCTCATGATGACGCTCTTCACCGAGCCGGCCGAGCGGGCGAAGGCAATGGGGATCTTCGGCTTCGTCGCCGCCGGCGGTGGATCGCTCGGAGTTCTGTTGGGCGGGATCCTCACCGACGCGCTCAACTGGCACTGGATCTTCCTCGTCAACGTCCCCGTCGGGATCCTCGTGGTCGTCCTCACGCTGCTGCTTATCCCGGCCGCGCGCGTCGCCACCGCTGCGGAGCGTCTCGACGTCGCCGGCGCGGTCACGGTCACGCTGTCGCTCATGCTCGCGGTCTACGCGATCGTGAACGGGAACGAGGTCGGGTGGACGACGTTCCGGACGCTCGGGCTGCTCGCTGCGGCGGCAGCGCTGCTCGGCGTCTTCCTGCTCATCGAGTCGCGGGTCACTTCGCCGCTCGTCCCGCTTCGGCTCTTCCGACTGCGCAACATCGCCGTGTCGAACGTCGTCGGCGTGCTCTGGGCGGGAGCGATGTTCGCCTGGTTCTTCCTCTCGGCCCTCTATCTCCAGCTGGTGCTCGGATATAGCCCGCTCGAGGTCGGGCTGGCGTTCCTGCCCGGAAACCTCGTCATGGGGGCGCTGTCGATCGGCCTGTCCGCAAAGCTCGTGCTGCGATTCGGGATCAGGCCGCCGCTCGTCGTCGGACTGCTGTTGGCGGCACTCGGGCTCCTGCTCTTCGCCCGTGCCCCGGTCGACGGGAACTTCTGGGTCGACGTCTTCCCAGCCATGATCCTGCTCGGTCTCGGAGCCGGCATGGCCTTCAACCCCGTGCTCCTCGCGGCGATGAGCGACGTCGAGCCGACCGAGGCCGGTCTCGCCTCGGGGGTCGTGAATACGTCGTTCATGATGGGCGGCGCGCTCGGTCTCGCAGTCCTCGCCAGCCTCGCGGCGTCGCGGACCGACACCCTGCTCGCGGAGGGCGAGAGCCAGGCTGCCGCACTGACCGGCGGATACCACGCCGCGTTCCTGGTCGGCGCGCTCTTCGCCGCTGCCGCGGCGGCCATCGGCGGTCTGCTCCTGCGCCAGGGGGCATATGCAGGCGAACAGCACCCGGAGATGGTGGAGGCGGAGCCCTCGGCCGAAGCCGCCTGAGAGGAGAGCACTGCCATGGGCAAAGTCGTTCTCGACATCTCGACGTCACTCGACGGATTCGTCGCCGGGCCGAACCCGACCCTGGAGCACCCGCTCGGCGAAGGAGGCGAGCAGCTCCACGAGTGGGTGATCGCGCTAGCGGCCTGGCGCGAGCCGCACGGCCTCTCCGGTGGTGTGACGAACGCGAGCTCGGAGGTCGTGAAGGAGGGGCTCTCCGCACTTGGAGCCGTCGTCATGGGCAGGCGGATGTTCAGCGGCGGTAAGGGCGGCTGGGAGGGCGACCCGAACGCGGACGGCTGGTGGGGCGACAATCCGCCGTTCCACGTCCCCGTCTTCGTCCTCACCCACCACCCGCGCGAGCCGCTGCCGAAGCAGGGCGACACGACGTTCACCTTCGTCACCGACGGCGTCGAGTCCGCCATCGAGCAGGCTCGCTCGGCGGCGGGGGACAGGAACGTCGCGATCGGGGGCGGTGCGAGTGTCGCGCAGCAGGCCCTGAGCGCGGGGTTGCTCGATGAGATCCAGATCAACCTCACACCCGTTCTGCTCGGCAGCGGTACCCGCTTGTTCGCCGACCCGCCCGGCGATCAGTCACAGCTCGAGCTCACCCGCGTCGTGGAGGCTCCGGGCGTGGCGCACCTCCGTTACCGCGTCGTGAGGTGATGGATCGAGCTTCTGACGGTCCCTGCGCATAGCCTGAGCACTCACTCGACGAAAGGAAGCGCATGGACTTGAGGCTCGAGCTCGTACTCATCCCGGTCTCGGACATCGATCGCGCGAAGGCGTTCTATGTCGAGCAGGCCGGCTTTCACCTGGACGTCGACCACGCTCCCAACGAGGACTTCCGTGTCGTGCAGATGACGCCGCCGGGCTCGGGGTGCTCGATCACGATCGGCAAGGGCGTCACCGACGCCGAGCCGGGCTCGTATCGGGGGACGCATCTGGTCGTGGACGACATCGAGACCGCGCGCGCGGAGCTCGTCGAGCGCGGGGTGGAGGTGAGCGAGATCCGGCACTTCGACCGAGCCGAAGGCGCCTGGAAGCCGGGTCCCGACCCGGAGCGCAGCAAGTACAACTCGTTCGCCGACTTCGCCGACCCCGACGGCAACACCTGGGTCGTCCAGGAAGCCAGGGCCGAGGAGTGACTGCCGTGCGGCCGAACCGCTCCGTCCCCTCGGCGAGTGTCATCCCGACGCTCGCGTACCCGGACGTCGGTGAAGCCGTCGACTGGCTCTGCGAGGCGTTCGGGTTCAGTCTCCGCCTGCGGATCGCGAACCACCGCGCCCAGCTCGTGTACGGCGACGGTGCGCTGATCGTGACCCAGGGCACGGGCGGCGGCGCGGGTCACGGCGTGCTCGTCCGGGTCGAGGACGCGGATGCGCACTGCGCCCGGGCAGGGGCCGCCGGCGCGACGATCCTCGACGAGCCGACCGACCACCTCTACGGCGAGCGCCAGTACAACGCCGAGGACCCTGCCGGTCATGGCTGGACGTTCTCGCAGTCGATCGCCGACGTCGACCCCGCCGACTGGGGCGGAGAGCTCGTCAGCCCCTGACGCGTGTCACCCGGTGGAGGCGGACGGGCTTCGAGACGCCCTTGAGGTCCACGTCGCCGACGAGATCGAAGACGACGTCCTCGGCGACCGCGCGCTGCCTCGCCGCCTCGCTCACCAGCACCTCGCGCGGCCGGGCGTCGCCTCGAGCGATGAGTTTCCAGCTCTGGCAGCGTCTCACGTCCAGAACGGCAATCGAGCGCGAGGAGGAGGCGGATGGGAAACGTGGAGGAAAGCCTGGACGAGCTGCGGCAGTCTCACGCGGGCGCAGTGCTCGCGCCGGACGAGCACGGCTACGACGCAGCCCGACGCTGCTTCAACGCGCTCGTCGACCGGCGACCGGCGGTGATCACGCGCTGCCTGAGTCCCGGTGACGTCGCGACGGCTTTCGATTTCGCACGGACGCACGAGCTCGAGGTCGCTGTACGCGGACGCGGGCACAACGTGGCTGGACACTGCGTCGTCGACGACGGGCTCGTGATCGACCTCTCGGAGCTGCGGTCGGTCGAGGTCGACCCCGATGCCCGGATCGCTCATGCGGACGGGGGCTCGACCTGGGTGGACTTCGACTCCGCGACCCAGGCGTTCGGGCTCGTCACGCCCGGAGGGGTCGTCGGCTCCACCGGCGTGTGCGGGCTGACGCTGGGCGGCGGGATCGGCCACCTGACGACCCAGTACGGGCTCACCTGCGACAACCTGGTGGGCGCGGAGCTCGTGACACCCGAGGGGTCGATCGTCCGCGCAAGCTCGGACGAGAACCCGGAGCTGCTCTGGGCGCTGCGCGGCGGCGGCGGCAACTTCGGGGTCGCGACGCGCCTCGAGTTCCGCCTTCACGATCTCGACGGTGTCGTCGGTGGGCGGCTGCAATGGCGAGGTGACGGCGTGCGAGGCGCGCTCCGGCGGTTCCGCGACGTCGCTGCCGGTTCCCCGCGCGACGTCAGCTGTCAAGCAGTGATCTCCGTCGACGAGACATCGACACCCGCGCTCCTCGTCTTCCCGTGCGCGACGGGCGCGAACGGGACGCCTGCGCTCGACGCATTGCGTTCGGCCCCGGGCGCGGTGGACGACAGCGTGCGCGACCGGACCTTCCTCGACCAGCAGCTGCTGTTCGACGCGCCCTACGGCCAGGACCGCCACTACTGGAAGGGGCACTTCGTCCGCGAGCTGGCCGACGAGCTCATCGACGAGCTGGTCGACCGCGTCGTCGCCTTCGGGCGTCCGCCGAGCCATGTCCTGCTGGAGTCGCTCCATGGCGCGCCGAAGGACGTCGAGCAGGGCACGTCAGCGCTCGCGTATCGCGACGCTGCCTTCAATGTGAGCGCGATGGCCGTCTGGGGCGATTCGGCTCTGGACGCGAGTCACATCGAGTGGGCTCGCGAGCTGGCGGCAGCAGTCGAGCCGTGGTCCTTCGGCGGCGGCTACGCCAACTACATGCAGGCCGACGAGCCGCTCGAGCGCGTTCGTGCCGCATTCGGCGACGCGGCATTCGAGCGCCTACGTGCCCTGAAGAACCGGTACGACCCCGCGAACGTCCTCCACCGGAACCAGAACATCCCGCCGCGCAGCGTCTGACCGCCGCTAGCGTGCCGGCAGGATCAAGTCCGAGCGAAAGGGGACGGAGATGGACTGGAAGCTCGAGCTGGTAGCGATCCCCGTCACGGACGTGGATCGCGCGAAGGCTTTCTACACCGAGCAGGCAGGGTTCAACGCCGACCACGACCACGTGGTCAGCGACGAGATCCGCTTCGTGCAGCTGACGCCGCCCGGTTCTGCCTGCTCGATCGCCATCGGGAGCGGCGTCTCGGACGCGGAGCCTGGATCGGTGCAAGGGCTCCAGCTGGTCGTCTCCGACATCCAGGCGGCGCGTGCGGAACTCGTCGAGCGCGGGGCCGAGGTGAGCGAGGTGCAGGACTTCCCGTGGGGCTCGTTCGTCTTCTTCAGCGACCCGGACGGCAACGGCTGGGCCGTGCAGCAGCTACCACCCCGCGACTAACCATCGATCACCGACAGGATGTTGCCGGCGGGATCCTTGAACCAGGCGATGAGCGGACCACCTTCCGCGCGCGAGATGCCCTTCTCGTCCTGATCGGTGCCGTCGTAGCGCTCGAAGCGAACGCCACGCGACGTCAGCCCGTCGACGGCCGCCTCGACGTCGTCGACCGGGAAGTTGAGGACGGTGTGTTCCGCGGGCACGTGGCCGGGCCTCTCGTAGATGAGGACGGCGTAGCCGTTCCCGGCCTGGAGCGACAGCAGGCCGTCGCCGATCTCGACGACCCGGTTCGCCCCGAGGGTGTCCTCGTAGAACGACTTGGCCTTGGCGACGTCGTCGACGCCAATGCCCGCATAGAACGGTGAGTTCTTCAGCATCGCTACCTCCTCGGGTTGGCTTTCCTTCTGCATAGACGGATCGGGGCCGCGTTAGTCATCTGAGGGCATGCCTCAATCCGGGAGGAGCGGCATCACGACACCTGGATCCCGCCCGACCAGGACGCCGCGCGTGACCGCGGTCGAGCCAAAGCGGTCGCGCACCTGATCGAGGGCGAAGTCGAGCGCCGCGTCGTGCAACCGCTCGAAGGGAAGCGCGAGCTGGACCCGATCCTCGTTCTCGAGGTTCGTGAGCGAGAGCCCGACCAGCGTGAGGCCCTGCGCGTCGATCAGCGGTCGCGCCGCGACGAGCAGGCCTCTCGCCGTCTCGAGGATCGCCTCCGTTCGCGCGGTTGCCTGCGGCATCGTCTCCGAGCGGGTGGCGCGCGTGAAGTCGGCGAAGCGGAGGCGAAGCACGACCGTCCTGCAGACGCGCTTGCCGGTCCGCAGTCGGCGCGCGATGCGGTCGACGATGGCGACGAGCGTCGCGTCGATCTCCTCCGGCGGCCGCGGCCTCGAGCCGAGTGCCCGCTGCGAGCCGATCGAACGGCGACGGCGTCCGACCCGCACCGGCCGTGGGTCGCGGTTGTGCGCGAGCGCGTGCAGCTGCCGGCCGGTCGCGCGCCCGACCATCCAGACGAGGATCTGCTCGTCCAGGCGGGCGACCTGACCGACGGTGGAGATCCCGCGGCTGTGCAGCTTGTCGGCGGTGACGCGGCCGACGCCCCACAGGCGCTCCACCGGAAGCGGATGGAGGAAGCCGAGCTCGTCGTCGGGCGGCACGACGAGCAGACCGTCGGGCTTCGCGACGGCGCTCGCCACCTTGGCCAGGAACTTCGTCCGCGCGATCCCGACCGTGATCGGCAGCCCGACCTCGTCGAGCACGCGGTGCCGGAGTCGTACGGCGATGTCGGTCGGCGGGCCGGCGAGTCGCCTGAGCCCCCTCACGTCGAGGAACGCCTCGTCGATCGACAGCCCCTCGACGAGCGGCGTCGTGTCCTCGAAGAGTTCGAACACCGCCTTGCTCGCCTCGGAATACGCGGACATGCGGGGCGGAACGACCACGGCGTGCGGACAGAGCCGGCGTGCCTGCCGCCCGCCCATCGCGGTTCGGATCCCGTACGACTTCGCCTCGTAGCTCGCGGCCAGCACGACTCCGCCGCCCACGATGACCGGGCGGCCGCGCAGCCGAGGGTCGTCGCGCTGCTCGACCGACGCGAAGAACGCGTCGAGATCGGCGTGGAGGATGGTCGCCTCCGGCACGAACATATGTTCGCATCGAGGCACGGCAACGGCAAGCTGGGCTACGTTCCCGCCATGGACGACCTGGAGAGGGAGCTCGACGCGCTTGCCGCTGAGAAAGCGTTCTCGGGTGTCGTGCGCGTCGATCGCGGAAGCGAGGTCGTCCTCGAGAAGGCATACGGCCTCGCGCACCGCGGCTACGAGATTCCGAACACCGTGGACACGCGCTTCGCGACCGCGAGCGGCTCCAAGGCCCTGACGGCGCTGGCCGTCGTGAGCCTCTTCGTGGACGGGACGCTCGAGCTCTCGACTCCGGTGCGCACGCACCTCGGCGACGATCTCCCGCTAGTCGGCGACGAGGTGACCATCGAGCACCTGCTCGCTCACCGGTCCGGCATCGGCGACTACCTCGACGAGGAAACGGAACTCGACTTCGACGCGTACCTCATGCCGGTGCCGGTGCAGGACCTGGCCACGACCGAGTCGTTCGTCGTCGTCCTCGACGGCTATCCGCCGAAGTTTTCGCCGGGCGAGCGCTTCTCGTACTGCAACGCAGGGTTCGTCGTGCTCGCTCTCGTCGCCGAGCGCGCGAGCGGCGTGCCGTACCACGACCTCGTGCAGCAGCGCGTGTGCGCGCCGGCCGGTCTCGAGGACACCGAGTTCCTGCGCTCGGACGAGCTACCGGGACGGACGGCTCTTGGCTACCTGCAGATCGACGGCGCCTGGAGGTCGAACGTGTTCCACCTCCCCGTGCGCGGCACGGGTGACGGCGGCGCCTACACGACCGCGGCCGACATCCGCCGCCTGTGGTCGTCGTTCTTCGCCGGCCGGATCGTCCCACCCGAGTGGGTCGCCGAGATGGTGCGCCCGCGGAGCGACACCACGGAGGAGGGGCGGCGCTACGGCCTCGGCTTCTGGCTCCACCCGTCGACGGATGTGGTGATCCTGGTGGGGGGCGACACGGGCGTCTCCTTGAGCTCCCTCCACGACCCGCACGCCGATCTCACGCACACGGTCATCTCGAACGACGCCGCCGGCGCGTGGCCGCTCACACGCTTCCTCGCCGAGCGGCTCGGCACCTGAGCCACGGTGGAGGTGTTTCTCGAAACGGAGCGACTGCTCCTGAGGCGGTTCACGGAGGGCGACGTCGAGCGCCTCGTGGAGCTCGACGGCGACCCGGATGTGATGCGGTACATCACTGGAGGCCGGCCGACGCCTCGCGACGAGATCGAGAACGACGTCATTCCCGCTTACCTCGACTACTACGAGCGGTACGCGGGCTACGGGTTCTGGGCCGCGATCGAGAAGTCGAGTGGGCGCTTCGTCGGCTGGTTCCACTTCCGCCCCGAGGACGTCTCGAAGCCCGACGAGGTCGAGCTCGGCTACCGGCTGCGGAAGTCGGTCTGGAGCAAGGGCTACGCAACCGAGGGCTCGCGCGCGCTGATCGAGAAAGGGTTCGCCGAGCTCGGTGTCGAGCGCGTCTTTGCGACGACGATGGTCGTGAACGTGGCATCGCGGCGTGTCATGGAGAAAGCTGGGCTTCGGTACGTGCGCACGTTTCACCAACCGTGGCCCGACCGGATCGAGGGTGAGGAGGAGGGCGACGTCGAATACGCGCTGCGTCGCTCGGAGTGGGAGCGCGGGCCTGCAGTCGAGCGCGCGGGTCGCTAGTCGAGCGCTTGCTTGATCGCTGCAGCGGCTTGTTCGAGCGCAGTGCGGCCGTCGTCGATGAAGTCGGCGAACGCTACGAAGCCGTGGAACATGCCGTCGTAGCGCGTGATCGTCGTCTCGATCCCGAGTGCCCGGAGCCGCTCGCCGTACTCTTCGCCTTCGTCCCGCAGCGGGTCGAGCTCGGCGGTGATCACGAGAGTCGGCGGGGACGCTGCGACCGCCTCGTCGCTCGCCAGGAGAGGCGAGACGCGCGGGTCGTCTCGAGCGCCGTCGCCGCCCGAGAGGTAGTGCTCGATGAACCAGTGCATGCCGTTGGCCCGGAGATACGGCCCGTCCCGCTGCGTGACGTAGGACTCGGAGCCGGCTCGCGCGTCGGTGACCGGGTAGACGAGGATCTGCACGCGGAACGGAACCCGCTCGCTCTGGGTCACCAGCGCGGCGAGGTTTCCCCCCGCGGAGTCTCCGCCGATCGCGAGCCGGGCCGGATCGCATCCGAGCGTCCCGGCGTTCGCGTGCGCCCAGTGTGCCGTGGTGACCGCATCCTCGAGCCCGGCCGGAAACGGGTGCTCCGGCGCGAGGCGGTAATTCACGGAGAGGACCGCGTGACCGCTCTCGGCGGCGAGCGCTCGACCGAGGTGGTCGTGCGTTTCGAGATCGCCGAGCACCCAGCCGCCTCCGTGGAAGTAGACGAACAGCCCGAGATCGCGCCTGTCGCTCGGCCTGTAGAGGCGAGCCGGGACGCCAGCGGCGTCGACGCCCCGGATCTCCGCGAGCTCGATCGTCGGCGGGCGGATGCGGGACCGGCGCACGGCGCGCACCTCCGCAGGCGTGCTCTCTTCCATCAGCGGGTCGCCGTACGAGTCGATCAGGTCGAGGACGGCCTGAGCTTGGGGATGCAACGGCATGGGTAGTGAGTCTGTCACCGATGAGTGACGCTCCGGGCAACGGTCATACGGACGACGACCGAGAGGAGAGCCGATGGGCGAACTGATCCTCACGACGACGATGACCGTCGACGGCGTGACGGACGTCAGCGAGTGGTACGTGAGCGAGGGAGGGCACGACCAGGCAGCTCGCGATCAGTTCCACGAGGCGGCGATGCTCCTCGGGAGGAAGACATACGAGGGCCTGGCCCAGTACTGGACGCAGACAACCGGGGAGTGGGCCGACCTCCTCAACCCGATGCCGAAGTACGTCGCGTCGCGGACGCTCGAAGGATCCCTCGATTGGAACGCGACCGTGATCGCCGGCGACGTCTCGAACGGCGTGACGAGGTTGAAGGAGGAGCGGGAAGGCGACCTGTTTCTGATCGGCTGCGGCGAGCTCGCGCGGCACCTGGCTGCGAACGACCTGATCGACGAGTTCAGGTTCTGGGTGCATCCCGCGGTCTGGGGCAAGGGTGCCCGCCTTCTGGAAGGCGACGAGCAACTGCGCCTCGAGCTCGTCGACTCACAGTCGTTCGACTCGGGCGTTGCGCTTCTCCGCTACCGGCGCGCGCAGCCCGCCTAGCCCGGGAGCCAGCCGTCGCGGTAGCGCGTCTGCTCGCGCATGCCGTAGCGCCCGCGCACGGTGGCGTACGCCTCGTCCGGGACGTCCGTTTCCCGCTCGACACCCGCCTCGTGGCGCAGTGCGACCTCGTCCACGGCGTAGGCGCCCCAGCCGGGAGCGTCCTGATGTTGTCGAGCGCCGACTGCGACGACGATGCAGGGCGGCCCGTTTCCGGCGCCGACGATCGTGTGTTTCGTCTCCGGCGCGCAGTGCACGAAATCCCACGTCCGGAGCGGGCGCTCCTCGCCCTCGACGATCAGCAGCGCCTCGCCCGACACGACGAGGAAGTCTTCCTGGTCGGCTTCCCAGTGGTACATCGCCATCGCCTCTCCCGGCGCGAGGACCTGGACGTTGACGCCGAGCTGCCCAAAGTCCTGGTCGCCCTCGAGATCGCAGAACGCACCGCGTCCCTTGACGTAGTACCAGCGCGAATCCCGTGCATTCAGGACGTACCAGCCGCCCCCCTTGGGCACGAGTCCGTGCTCGGTCTCCTCGAGCGGCGCCTCGGGAACCATCGCCCGAAGCCTGCCTGACCTCCGCAGTTCGGTGCAACGTGTGGAGCACTAGCATCGAGGCGTGAGCTGGGACGAGGGCTTCGCGGTCCGGTACGACGAGTGGGCGGCGGACATGACCGAGGACGTGCCGTTCTACGTCGAGCTCGCGCGCGAGGCCGACGGGCCGCTCGTCGAGCTCGCTGTCGGGAACGGCCGCGTCGCGATCCCCGTCGCGCGTGAGACCGGTCAGCCGGTCATCGGGATCGACTCGTCTCCGGCGATGCTCGAGCAGGCCCGTGAGCGGGCAGCCGAAGCCGGAGTGGAGCTCGACCTGCGCGAGGGCGACATGCGCGACCTCGCGTTGGACGAGCCCGCTGCGCTGATCTACTGCCCGTTCCGGGCGCTTCTCCACCTGCCGACGTGGAGCGACCGCCGACATACCTTCGAGCGTGTCGCCGCGTCGCTCCGGGCCGGCGGACGGTTCGCGTGGAACGCCTTCGCGTTCGACCATGCGATTGCGGCACGCCTCGACGGTCAGCACGAAGACGCGCCCGTTCCGCACACGACCCGACTCGCGGTCGGCGAGAACCGCATCGACATCACGCTCGACGCCGGCGGGACGAGCTCGCTGTGGTGGGCCACGAAGAACGAGTGGCTCGGGCTCATCGACGTCGCCGGTCTCGAGGTCGAGGCGCTCTACGGGGGCTTCGACCGGGAGCCCTTCACCGATGAGAGCCGCGAATACGTGTTCGTCGCGAGGCTCCGGTGAACGCCGCGAGCCGCGTCTTCTCCGTCGCGCTTTTCGCGTCGGTCGTTCTTGCAGCATCCGGTGCGCACGCAGGCGCTCGGGAGGGCTCGCAGGCGAGTGCGGTCGACGAGCTGACGCTGGAGCAGCAGGTCGGCCAGCTCGTCCTGTTGAGCTTCGCGGGCACCACACCGCCCGAGTACGTCCGTGAAGCTCTTCGCGAACGGCTGGCAGCGGGTGCGATCCTGTTCGGCGGCAACATCGAGTCTCGCGGGCAGCTGCGCGAGCTGACGAGCGCGCTGCGGCGAACGGGAAGCCGCCCTCTCGTCGCGGTGGACCAGGAGGGCGGCGCGGTTCGGAGGGTCCCGTGGGCGCCGCCGTTCGCCTCGGCGCGCGAGCAGGCGGCCGGCGGCACGGTACGAGCCGCGGCGGCGAACGGTGCGAGGGCGCTTCGGGCGGCCGGGATCAACGTCACCTTCGCTCCCGTTGCGGACGTCCCGACCACCGGAGGTGCGGCGCTCGGGTCACGCACGTTTTCGACGGACGCCGAGGAGGTCAGCCGTGCGACGGCTGCGTCCGTCCTGGGCTGGCGTCGCGGCGGCGTCGCCCCGACCGCGAAGCACTTTCCGGGCCTCGGCGGGGCGGAGGTCAACACTGACGGCGGCTCCGTGACGATCACGCGGACGCGCCTAGAGCTGGAGGCGACCGATCTCCCGCCGTTCGAGGCTGCGATCGAGGCGGGCGTCCCACTCGTGATGGTCGGGCATGCCCGGTACCCGGCGCTCGACCGGGCGCGGATCGCGTCGCAGTCGCGCCGGATCGTCGTCGGCCTCCTGCGTGAGCAGCTCGGGTTCCGCGGTGTCGTCGTCACCGACTCGATGGAAGCGGACGCGTCGCTCGCCACCGGGACCATCTCGAGGGTGTCCGAGCGCGCCGTGCGAGCGGGTGTCGACCTCGTGCTGTTGACGGGCCGCGGCTCGTATGCGCGGGTATACCGGCACCTGCTCGCGGTGGCGAGCGGCTCGGCCGACTTCCGGGCGCGTGTTCGCGAGTCCGCGGCGCGTGTGCTCGCGCTCAAGCGACGGGGCGCCGAGCGCGGCTAGCTGAGCTCGAGGCGGAGCAGGACCTCGTCGTCGAACACGATCTCCCCGGTCTGCCGGAAGCCGTAGCGCTCGTAGAACCCGATCGGGCTCCCCTCGCCCTGGCCGGCGCTCGTCCACATGACGTCGACCCCGGGTCGGCCGCGGAAGTACTCGACGATCAGGTCGAGCGTCGCCGTGCCGAAACCTCGCCGCTGGAACCGCTCGTCGATGAGCAGCTTCCAGAGGTACTGCGGGATGTAGCCGGGCGCGCCGACCTCGTCGCTGATCATCACGAACCCGACCGGTGTCTCGTCGTCGTAGACCGCCCAGTAGACCGCGCGGCCGTCGGGCTCCGCGGCAGCCTCGCGAAGCGAGTCGGGCACGTTGCTGACGAATTGCTGCTGCGCAGGCGAGACCTCGAGCGCGAAGACCGCCTCGCGATTCGAGTCGTCGATCGGCCGTAGCGTGACCACGGCAGCGCCCTACCCACCGACGCTGACGCCGAGGTCACGGAGGAGACCGTCCTCGAGGCCATACACGAGGCCGTGCACGGTGAGATCCTGGCCGCGTGCCCAGGCATCCTCGACGATCGTCGTCTGGCACGTGTTGACGACTTGCTCGACGACGTTCAGCTCGCACAGCCGGTCGAGCCGGCGCTCCTCGGGAACAGATGCGATCTCGTCGGCCCGCTGCTCGGCGACGTCCATGACATGGCGCAGCCAGTTGTCGATGAGCCCGCGACGCGCGCCGTTCAGCGCCGCACCCACGCCGCCGCACCCGTAATGGCCGCAGACGATCACGTGCTTCACCTGCAGGACGTCGACCGCGTACTGCAGCACGGAGAGGCAGTTGAGGTCGGTGTGCACCACGACGTTCGCGACGTTCCGATGCACGAACACGTCGCCTGGTGGAAGCCCGACGATTTGGTTCGCGGGTACGCGGCTGTCGGAGCAGCCGATCCAGAGGTACTCGGGCGACTGGCGATCGGCGAGCCTGGTGAAGAAGTGAGGGTCACCCGCGACCATCTCTGCCGCCCAGGCGCGGTTGTTCTCGAAGAGCTCGGCGAGGTCTGCCACGTTCGGGACGCTACTCCCTAGACGACGGTGATCACGGGCCGGATATCACGTTCGAGCAGCGACGCGAGCCGTCCGACCTCCATCCCCAACGCCTTCCGCGGAGGGCGTCCGGCTTCCTCGAACCAGGCGATACGAGTCTCGTCGCCGTCGAGCTCCCAGGTGGCGCACACGACTCCGCCGGCCACCACGACCGGCGAGATCCAGCCGCTCTGGCGGCTCACCGCCGCGCGTCGCGACGCCGGAACGACATGCCCGTCCCCGGTGCCCGGCCCGAGCACGAACTGGTCGAATCCCGGCAGCAGCCGCACAGCGGTCGTGGGTGTCGCGGACGCCAGCGCGTCGAGGTCCTCCGCGACGACGTGCGCGCGCTCACCGTCCACCTCGACCTCGGCGAGCCGTGGCTCGAGCGCCCTGAACCGGGCCCGAAGCTGTCGCTTGCCGAAGTAGCCCCCGGCCAGCCAGTGGCAGAACGCGTCGACGTTCGCCGGTCCATAGGAGCGGAGGTAGGCCACGATCGCGTCCGCCGCTGCCTCGTCCGGCTCGGGAAGCTCTGTCCAGCGCGAGCTCGCGTGCTCCGGGCGCATGAACGTCACGCTGCTTCCCTGACTCGGGCCGAAGCAAAGGTCGCCTTGCCACGCGAGCGGCTTCAGGAGCGTCCCCCAGCCCGAGCGCAGCTCCTCCCCGACATGACGCAGCTCGCGCTGCGCGACGATCGCCGTCACCAGCTCGTCGCGCGTGAGCGGGCCGTCCTCTAGTGCGGCACGGACGGTGTCCCGCAGGGCGTCCCACCGCTTCGGTGTCATGCCGAAGTAGCGCTGCCAGCTCGGCCGCTCCCAGGATCGACCACTGGCCATGAGCGAGAGGAACGTTCCGGCCTCCTCGGGTCTCAGGAGGTGCAGCGCGCCACGCATCGCCCAGGTCTTGATCAGGCGGCCGTCGCGGAGGGCGCGAGCGACCTCGCCACGTTGCGACCTCTCGCGCCGGATCCGGATCGCGAGCTCGGCGGACGAGGCGACCTGCGCCTGGACCCCGCACAGGCGACCGACGACGTCGGCGATCGACGGGCGGCCGATGGGATCGAGGAGTTGGCGCTGCATGCGCCACGCGAGCGCCTGTCGCCAGGTGATCCGCACCGCCACCCGGCGAGCGTACTGCGGGCGCTCTCGCGATCTACGTCACTGCCTGCCAGACCGCACGCGCGGGTCGTGAGACCGCAGGAGAAAGCGATCCCAACTGTCCGGGGAACACCAAGCGCCTGTTTGCCCTTGGCACCTCAAGGACCTGCCTCGTGAATTCCCACTGCCAGCGTCCGCTCTCCTGTTGTTGCGAGCTCTGCACTTCCGCTACGTATATGTGCTTCTCCGATTGACCAAAGTACGGTACTGGCACGTCTTTGGGCAGATACCTCGGTGTTGGCTTGACGATCACGGTCTGGACGTATATCGGTGCATCGACCTGCCAGCAGATACCCGAAGCCGATACCGCCAGCACGACCGAGACGATCATCCACAGTCTTGGGCGTGGGCTTTCCTGTCGAAACGTGTAGAGGTACGCCATTGCGACCGCAGTGAACGGAATCAGCGCGATCGCACCAGCAAGCCAACGCCAAGAGAGAAAGGCGGCGGCGACGACCAGAAAGACCGAGATGAGAACGAGAACCCGCGTCCACCCGAGAGTGAGCTTCTTGACCTTGATCGCCGAAGCAGCGATCACGTTCTGTTGACGCACTGACGAGCGTGGCCGACGTAGGGCAACGAGGAGCAGGATCAGATACAAGACGCCGACGGCGAGGACGATCAAGCCCGCAACCACCGCCACACCTCGCACGCCGATCGCTGCGACTTGCGTGCGTGGATAGTGCTCGATAGCGATGTCGGCCGGGAGCGCGGCGGTACGAAATCGCGCCCACAACGTTACGGCGCCAACGAAGTACACAACGGCGACAAGGCCCGCCGCCGCACCGGCCAGGGCGATGAACGCATTCCATGCAGTCGTCGGACCGCTGTTTGCAGGATCGGCCACAAAGCGCAATTTCGACGTAGGTTGGCGAGGCCCTCTGGACGCTCCCGCCGGTCCGAGGCACTGCTCGCGCCGTTGCGGTCGACGGCGTCCTCAGCCCTCTAGATGGCGAGCCACATCCCAGGTCCAGAGCTCGACGACGTTGCCGGCCGGATCGGTGACGTACGCGGCGCGGCTGTTGTCGAACGCCTCGAAGCGATGCTCCTCCGGCTCGTACCCGTGCGCGCGCAGCCGCTGGAGCGCGGCGGCGTAGTCCGCCTCCGCGATGTGAAGCGCGAAGTGGACGTGGGCGCCGCCGCGTCCGCCCGCGATGCCCACGAACGGGCGCCAGAGGCCGATGCGCGTGCGCTCACCGGCCATCACCCAGGTGGCGTCGCGTTCGCCCCAGCGCTCGACGACGGGGAAGCCGAGAACCTCGGCGTAGAAGCGCTCTCCCGCATCGAGGTCCTCGAACTCGAGGACGAGCTCGCTCACCCCGGTGACCGGGATGCCGCCCTGCACGGACATCTCGCCAGCCTAGACGTCGTCCCGCGGATCGACCTCGAGGCACGCAACCTTTGCCCGGACAGACCCTCAGGCAACGCGGTCGAGGAACGCGAGCACGCGTTGCGTCAGAAGCTTCGTGGCGTTCTCGTCGTAGCTCGGCAGGCTGCTGTCGGCGAAGTAGTGCTGGTCGCCGGGGTAGAGGAACAGCTCGGCGTCCTCGGCCGCCTCGACGATCTCGCGAGCAGCATCGATGTCGCCTTCATCGACGAAGAACGGGTCGGCGTCCATCCCGTGGATCTGCACGGGCACGTCCTCCGGCCAGGTTCCGAACTCGGACGCGGGCACGCTCGAGTAGAAGAGGAGCGCCCCGCGCGCGCCGGCGCGGGTCTGCGCCAGCTTCTGCGCCGGCACCACGCCGAGCGAGAAGCCGGCGTAGACGAGTTCGTTCGGCAACTCGTTCGCGGCACGCTCGCCGCGCTCGATGATCTCGCCGAAGCCGAGCTGCCCGACGTGCGCCATGCCTTCGTCGATCGAGCCGAAGGTGCGGCCGTCGAAGAGATCGGGCGTGTGCACAGTGTGGCCGGCCCCTCGAAGCTCGTCCGCGAAGGCCGCGAAACCTTCGGTCTGACCTTGTGCGTGGTGGAATAGCAGTACGTCGGCCATGTCGTCCTCCTCGGTAGGCTTGTGGAGATCGCGAACGATCCGTACTCTTCGATCGATCGACTATACTAGATCGATCCAGAAATGTCGATCAACCTCCCGCTTCCGGACTACGAGCTCGCCGACCAGATCGTCGTCACGGCACCGGAGCAGCTGCGCGCGATGGCGGATCCGCTGCGCGCGACGATCCTGGACCTGCTCCTCGAGCGTGCCGCGACGGTGGCCGAGCTCGCGGCCGCACTGAAGCGACCGAAGAGCACCGTCGCCCATCACGTCAACGTGCTGGTCACCGCGGAGATGCTCCGCGTCGTCCGCACGAGAAGGGTGCGCGCGATCGACGAGCGCTACTACGGCCGCACGGCTCGCACGTTCTATGTCGGCGTCGTCAACCAGCCCGGAGCGGATCCGACGACCGTGTGCGTGAACGGGCTCTCGATTGCTGCAGCCGAGTCAGTGCCGGCACACGAGGCGGATCGTCTACGGTCGATTCTTCGGCATGCGCGCGTCCCGCGCGAGAACGCTGCCGAGTTCTGGGAGCGCGTGCTGGCGCTCAGCCGAGAGTTCGCAGCGCTGCCTCGCTCGGACGACACCGTGTACGGCTTCGCCGCCGGCCTCTACCCAACCGACTACCCCACCCTGCCCGACCCGACCGACGATCCCGGCGAGGAATCGGCGGAGCCGAGCTAGCACGGGCCGAGCGTTTCGCTCGCCGCTCGCGCCTCCTGACGACCTGCTCGAGGGGATCGGCGAGGCGATCAGGATCGGGCTACCAGGGGGCGTCTCGCCGGCGCCGCGATCGCTGCGCCGGCGAAGCTGTCCACTAACTAGTCGCACGAGGCGACGCTCATCTCGTTCCAGGTAGAGAACACTTGCGCAAGCGAGCGTCACGCGGCTGGCAGCTGGCGGTCTCCGTGGAAGACCGCTTCGACGTTGTTCCCGTCCGGGTCAATGACGAACGCTGCGTAATACCCGGCGTGGTAATGCGGGCGAAGGCCCGGCGCGCCGTTGTCGCGGCCGCCGGCTTCGACGGCGGCGCGGTGGAACTTGTCAACAGTGGCTCGGTCTGCTGCGGCGAAGGCCACATGAACGGGCGCGGCCGGGGGTTCCCCTTCCCCGATCCAGAAGTCTCCACCGCCCTCGATGGCAAACCCAGGCCCCTGCGAGCTCTCCACCACCTTCACTCCGAACGGCTCGAGGGCCCGCTCGTAGAAGGTGCGGCTGCGTCTCACGTCACGTACTCGCAGGGCCAAGTGGTCGATGAGGGGAAGCGTCACGGGCAGCGACACCCCCTTCATCTTAGAGCGCGATCTTCGAGGAGCATTCCTGAACGCTGGAGCACGCGAACGGCTTGTCTCCGGGTGATGGCGCTCGAGAACGCATCACCGTCGTGCCCGGACTACGCTCCGCTTCCTCCCTCCTCGATGCGCGCAAACCTCGCCCTCCAGCTCCACGTAGGGATCGGGTCGAATCACCTGGAGATCGAGGATCCAGGTGCCGAGGCGCGACCAGCGTCGGCCGCTTCGAGCAGGCAGGCGTCCCGCCGTGGCTGTTCGGTGTGTGCTGCGGATAGTTTCAGCGGCTACAAAGCGGAGAACACTTCCGGGGACGCGTTTTTTCGACCTCGGCGGGCGCCTCCGTGTGCCAACCCCTCGCGCGCCGAAGCGCCCGTCGCGAGGAGGTTTTCATGGCTACGACGATGTGCGAGATCGACGGGCGTCGGCCCGCCGTCGCGACCGTGCGGATCAGGCAGAACGGCGAGGAGCGAACGATCGCCGTCTGCGAAGAGCACCTTCGGGAGCTTCAGGGTCAGAGCCGCGGGGCAGGCCGGTCGCCGTTCGGTGGCAGGAGTCTCTTCGACGAGTTCTTCTCCGACTTCTTCGGCGACAGCGGCCTCGGCAGCCGCACGCCCGGCGCCGCCGGTGGCACGACCACGACGCGCCCGCGCCGCCCGGCCGAGCAGATCGACGTCACGCAGTACTTCAGCGACGCCACCCGCCAACTGCTCCAGCATGCCGCGCAGAAGGCGATGGAATGGGGCAGCCTGGACGTTGACTCGACACACCTGCTCTGGGCCGCGACGCACGACGAGGTTGTCCGGCACGTGCTGCAGCAGGTCGGCGCCGACCCCGCCGCGATCGCGGCGCAGATCGAGGAGGAAGCAGACGTCAAGGAGCGCACGGACGTTGCGCCGTCGTTGTCACCGGACGCGAAGGCTGCCCTGTTGGCCGCCTACGAGGAGTCGCGTCAGATCGGCGCGTCGTACGTCGGGCCCGAGCACGTGCTGCTCGCCCTGGCCCAGGACACCGAGACTGAGGCGGGCGAGCTGCTCGAGCGATTCGCGATCAGCCACACGAAGCTGCGTGGCGCGGTCATCCGCGGCGTCGAGAGCGGCGAGGCGGGTGGACGCCCGGCGAGCACGACAAAGACGCTCGACGAGTACGGCCGAGACCTCACGGAGGAGGCCCGCCAGGGGAAGCTCGATCCCGTGATCGGCCGGGCCGATCAGATCGAGCAGACGATCGAGATCCTCTCGCGCCGCACGAAGAACAACCCGGTGCTGCTCGGCGACCCCGGCGTCGGCAAGACCGCGATCGTGGAGGGCATCGCCCAGCGGATCGTCAACGACGACGTGCCCGAGACGCTCACCGGCAAGCGCGTGGTGGCGCTCGACATGGCAGGAATGATCGCCGGCACGAAGTACCGGGGCGAGTTCGAGGAACGCCTGAAGGGCGTGATCGACGAGATCACCGAGAACGCGGACAGCCTGATCGTCTTCATCGACGAGATCCACACCGTCGTCGGCGCGGGAGCGGCCGAGGGCGCGATGGACGCCGGCAACATGCTCAAGCCGGCGCTCGCGCGCGGCGAGCTGCACATGATCGGCGCGACCACGCTCGACGAGTACCGGAAGAACATCGAGAAGGATCCCGCGCTCGAGCGGCGTCTCCAGCCCGTGCTGGTCTCCGAGCCGACAGTCGAGGAGACGATCGAGATCCTCACCGGCCTCAAGGACCGCTATGAGGCGTTCCATCGCGTGCGCATCACGGAGGAGGCGATCGTCGCAGCGGCGGAGCTGTCCGATCGCTACATCCGCGACCGCTTCCTGCCCGACAAGGCGATCGACCTGATCGACCAGGCGGGGGCCCGCGTCCGGCTCCGGTCGAAGGCAAAGCCGGAGGACACGCGTGCAGCCGAGGAGGAGCTCCGCCACATGGGGCGCGAGCGCGACCAGGCGATCTCGGCCGAGGACTACAAGCGGGCGGACGAGCTGAAGGCGCAGATCGACGACCGCCGCGCCCAGCAGGAGGGGCGGAAGGAGGCCCGCTCGCGGGCGCCCGAGGTCACGGTCGAGGACATCGCCGACATCGTGTCGCGGCGCACGGGCATCCCGGTGTCACAGCTGACCCAGGAGGAGCGCGACCGGCTCCTGAAGCTCGAGGAACGCCTACACGAGCGCGTCGTCGGTCAGGACGAGGCCGTCGAAGCCGTCGCGGAGGCGGTTCGCCGCGCCCGCGCCGGGCTCGCCGACCCCAGCCGTCCCGACGGGAGCTTCCTGTTCCTGGGACCCACCGGCGTCGGCAAGACGGAGCTCGCACGGACACTCGCGGAGGCGCTGTTCGGCAGCGAGGACGTGATGGTCCGCCTCGACATGAGCGAGTACCAGGAGCGGCACACTGTCAGCCGGCTCGTCGGTGCGCCACCCGGCTACGTCGGCCACGAGGAAGCCGGACAGCTGACCGAGGCGGTCCGCCGCAAGCCGTACGCGGTGCTCCTGTTCGACGAGATCGAGAAGGCGCACGCAGACGTCTTCAATATCCTGCTCCAGATCCTGGACGACGGCCGGCTCACCGATTCGCAGGGCCGGACAGTCGACTTCAAGAACACGATCCTGATCATGACCTCCAACCTCGGAGCCGAGCGCATCCAGGCCTTCGCGCGGAAGGAGAACGGCTCCTTCGACGAGCTAAAGGAGGACCTGATGGACGTGCTCCGGCACAGCTTCCGGCCAGAGTTCATCAACCGGATCGACGAGATCATCGTCTTCCAGGCGCTCACGATGGAGCAGCTCAAGCAGATCACGCGGCTGATGCTCGACCGCGCCGCGAGGCGCCTCCGCGCGCAGCACATCGAGGTCGAGTTCTCGAACGAGGCCGTCGAGCACCTGGCCGAGATCGGCTTCGACCCGGAGTTCGGCGCGCGGCCGCTGCGTCGTGCTATTCAGCGCGAGCTCGAAAACGAGGTCTCGCGGCTGCTGCTGAGCGGAGCGCTGCAGCCGGACGATCGCGTTCGCGTCGACTACGACGACGTCCAGCTCACCTTCGACATCGACAAGGGAGCCGCAGAGGCGATCGAGGAGGTCGAGGAGCCGGCGTCGCAGCCGGCGCACGTCTAGCAGGGACACGAAAGCCCGCGACGGTGGAGAGGTGATTGTGGTTGGGACCCGCTGAGCTTGCTCTGGCTCTTCTTCATCCTTGCGTCGCTCAGGGGACATTCCTGAACACTGGCCCAACCGAGGCTCCCACCTCCCGAGACCTTGAGGCACAGCAGGCGAACGAAAGTACGACGACTGGGTTTCTCGCCTAGCGACTCACCCGGATGTCACATGCTCCTCGATGACGTAGGCCCTGGTCCGCGAGCGATCGAGGAACCTCTCTTCGTCCGTCCCGATCGCCTCGACCGAGAGCCTTTCCACCCATTCGACAAAGCCGGCCCGGTCAGGAAAGACCAGCTCTGTCATGACATCGAAGTCGATCGTGTCTTCTTCCCTGTTGAAGTCGTCGCCCCGCACAAGGTAGTTGCGCTTGTACACGATTGGAGTGGGCGCCAGGCTGAGCACCAACGGCACGTGACGCTGCTCGTAATGGTCGATGAACGCTTGCGTCTCCATGCCTTCCCTCTTGGTGAGAAAGGCACATACCTTCAACATGTTGTTGCTCCTGGGAAATCGGGTTGACGTTGCAGTCCTCGCACCTTCGAAGCCTAGTGCGTAGGGGCCGCTGCTCATGAACGCTGCTGGGCGGCTCGTCGCAGGAGTCCGGCAGCCGTAGTAGGGATGCTGTTATCGGGCGTCGCGCTCAAGGGACATTCCTGAACGCTGGCCCACGGGAGCGTCCTCGGGGTGGCGCGCCGATAGTCGTCGACGGCGGAGGCGCCTCCTGGGCGCTACGACTCTATTCCAGTGACTCGCCGTGGCGCGCCCTAGCCGAATCGTGGTCGCGCTCCGACGAAATCTCGTGGTCGATCTTGTTTGCGCGGCGCATAGCGTCGTACACCGCGTCCCAGTGACGTGAGACCTCTCCCAGGGCACGGGCCGTGGTCAGGGCGGCTTCCTCAAGTCGCGCGTTCACTCTTTCGACCTCGGCCACGCGCTCCTCGAGGTCGTGCCACCTTTCCGCAAGCTTGCTCAGCTCCTCGGCAACCATCTCGTAGTCATCCATGTCTGGACATGATCCCGGCGATGCCAACCGATAGTCAAACTCGGCTTGGTCTAGCCTCGGGCGAGTGTCCATCTAACGGCTCCTCCACGTCACCGGCCGCTACCATTGCGGCCCCCGAGCCTCTCTTTCGCCTTGACCGCACCGGCCATAGCGCCGAGGGCGGCGGAAGCGAGGCACCGATGCAGGTCACGCGTAGCTTGTCCGCGAGGATCCGGAAGTGGTTGGGACAACTCGGCAAGAGGCCGGCCAAAGTGCCATACGGCGCCGGCGCATTGGGCCGCTAAGAGGACCGATGATCGAGAACCTTCCAAAGAACCTCTCACTGCTCGACCACCACGAGCTTCGAGATGCGAGGCACGATCGTGACGAGCGTATGTCGCTCCTCTTCCGCAGCTGGCCGTCGCTGAGCAAGGTCGAGTTGCGGGAACTCAGGAGCCTCAACGAGGAGCGTCAGCGGCTTGCGAGGCACGTCGGCATCCGTCGGCGTCTCCACGCACTCCGATCCTCATGACGGCTCTTGCACCGCACGGGTGAGGCCAATCCAGACGAGCTTCGAGGCTCTATTTGTCTGCCGGGAGCAGAGGCCCTGAGCTGAACCCTCTTGGCCGCGCGCTTCTCGCTGCGGCGCTCCTTGAGCGTCCTCTGCGGCTTCTGCTTCTGCTGCTTCTTTGGCTTGTCGGAACTCTTGCTCGAAGGACCTCCGAGCCGTCCGCTCCACTCAATGCTTCTTTGAAGCAAGAGATCTGGCCCTACAAGTCGAATCCTGTTCCGCGCGAAGTAGAAAGCCGAACCCGCACACTGGCGCAGTAGGCGACGCTCGGGTATTGCAGCTACAGTGGCCAAAGCGCGTTGGCTAGCTTTGAAGCCGCCGAGGTCGCACTTCCTCTCCGACTGTCACACCCGGCCTGAGCGCAGCAGGGAGTTCGTTCGGACTCTCTGTCCCTGTTCAGACAGAAGGAGCAGCACATGCATGCGACCATCCGCCGGTACGAGGGCGTGGACCAGAGCCGCACGATCGAGTTGACGACCAAGGTCAACAAGACACTCCTCCCGAAGCTTGAGGAGCTTCCCGGCTTCGGTGGTTTCTACCTGATCGAAGCTGGTGACGGCGTCTTCAGCTCGCTCGGTCTCTTCCAGACGCCCGAGCAGGGCAAGGAGTCCTCGGAGCTCGTCGCCACGTGGATCCGCGACGAGGATCTCAGCGCGGCACTCCCCAACCCAGCCAAGATCACGAGCGGCAAGGTCGTCGCCAGCAGCGACCGCGTCGTAGTCGGCGCGTAGTCAACCGCTTCGCCCTAGCACTCGATGGTGGGGGCTCGGCTTGCCGATCCCCCACCATCAAACGCAGCAGACCAGGACAACTGACGAAGGTTGCGAGTAAGAAGGTCGTGATGAGATGAATGAGTCCAGTCTGGAAATCACTACCGACGACCGGCAGACGTATGCAGATGAACGCATGGCGCGTCGCCGTCGAAGTCGTGTCGCGGGATTCTTGTTGTGCGTCGCGCTCTGGTTGCTCAGCGCCATACCGCTCGTGCGCCTATCGAGCGAAGAAGGAGGAGGCACCGGTGTTGCCGTCGTGTATCTGGCCGCTGGGTTTGGGCTCGCGGTACTGGTGCGCGCGATCTACGCGCTGCTGACGAGGCGTGCGGTCTTGTCACCGTGGTTGTTCGTGGCAGCAGCCCTCCTCGCGATCACGAGCTACGGAGTCCTGAGCGCAGGGGAGAGAACAGCCACTCCAGGATCTGGCGATGCTGTCGCCACTCAGGTGCACTTCGAGCTGTAACCGTTCAGTCCAACTCCCGAACTCCCGCTGCACACCGTGCGCGGCACGGGTGTAACTCACTGACGCCGTCCGAGCACCGGCCTCTGGGAGGTTCGACCTACATACCTGTCTCGCTAGGAGGCGTTCGCGATGGCCAGCTTCCCCCGCGTGTGGGTGCCCGTGAGGGATTCGAGGGCGCTGCCGCCTTGCTCGAGCGGATACGTGTCTTGGATCTTCACGCGCAGCGCACCGGTATCCAGGAAGGTCGAGAGACGCTCGAGGTTCTCGGTAGTTCCCGATGCCATGACGTTCGCGCGTCCTCGCCCTTCTCCGGCCGCACCAAGGGGGGAGGCCAACCGCCCGCCCTCCTTGAGCACGGAGGCATCGGGAGCGAAGGACACGAGGTCGAGAAGCGCGTCGACGCCGTCGGGGAAGCGCTCGCTGACCTGCTCGATGAGATCGGAGTCGCGCTCGAGCACCTCGCTGACTCCAAGCTCGTCGAGATACTCGCGGTCGTCGGCGCGGGCGGGAGCGATCACGTGTGCCCCTGCCGCTGCCGCGAGCTGGACGAAGAAGGTGCCGACGCCTCCGGTTGCCCCGATGACTAGAACGCTCTCACCTGACGACGGTTCGAGGGCATCGAGTGCATCGATAGCAGTGAGACCCGCGACTGGCGCAACCGCGGCGGATGAAACATCGACACTCGCGGGCTTCCGTGCCACCAAGCCTTGCGGAACCACTGCGTGGTCCGCCCAGCTTCCCTCGTGCACGGCGGGACTGGCGTGACGCACGAACCCGTAGACCGCATCCCCGGCTATGTATTGGCTGACATTCGCGCCGACCTGCTCGACGACTCCCGCGAAATCGCGTCCGAGCGTTACCGGGAACTCGTACTCGGCCATCCCTTTGAGCATCCCGGACGCGATCGCTGCATCGGCGGGGTTCACCGATGAGGCTTGGACGCGCACGAGCAGGTCGTCGGTCCCGACCGCCGGTATCGGCAGGTCGTCGCGGAAACGAGGGGCGCTGTCGAAGCTGTCGAGCGTGAAGGCGCGCATCTGTGTCCTTTCGATCCGAAGTGAGGCCGTTGCGAAAGTAGAGCACTGGGCTCCGATCTGACTCGACCGGCGCCCGGAAGCGCACCCCGGTCGAGCGACATTCCCGAACACTCGGGCATGGCGGCGTTATCTCGCTCGCCAGGCGAGCCAGCGGAAGGCGTGCGGTCAGCTACTCGATTCCGCTGCTGCTAGAGGTGGCCGAGCTAGAACCGTCGGGACATATTCGAGCAGCTGCAGCCGACCGTCGAAGAGGCGGCTGCTCACCATTTCGAGGGAGACATCGGGGTAACCGTCGTAGATCCGGTCCTTGCCACTGCTCCCGGTGATGACTGGAAAGACGACTACGCGGAAACGATCCACGAGACCAGCCTTCAGAAGGGAGCGGCACAGTGTGAGACTCCCCAGGGTGCGCATGGACTCGGTGCCCTTGTCCTTCATCTCGCGCACGGCCTCGACGGCATCCTGGGTGACCAATTGTGTGTTCGGCCACGACAGCGGCTCCGTCAAGGTGCTCGAGAAGACGATCTTCGACAGGCTCGCCAAGTCCTCTGTACCCGGTTCACCGTCGGCGGCCAGATCCGACATCAGCCGATAGGTGTTCGCGCCCATCAGGATTGTGTCGTCCGTTTCCGGCTGATCTTCCAACCAGGCGAGGTACTCGGGCCCGTCCAGGCCCCAAAAGCCGGGCCAACCGTCGGCTGCCCCATATCCCTCGAGCGAGGTGATGAAGTCGATCATCAGTTCCGGCATCGCGGCCCCTTCGTTGGATTTGGCCCGAATTCGAAGGTGCAGCAGGGCGGAGATGTTCCAGCCCAGGTCCAGCCAGGTACCGCACGGAGCAGAAGCTGAAACACCCGTCGACGCGACGCGGGTGCTGACAGCTTCGACCCTTGTCCGTGCATCGCGCATCGAGATCCCCGCGTCTAGTAGCGACTATGCATCAGTCGGCAGTAGGGACGGCGTCGCTCAGAGAGGCCCCGATTAGGTAGCAGTCCGGTCCCACACGACGTGGAGAGTCGGTGGCTTGCGGAAGACGAGTCCACGAGGCGTCGACGGGTGCGCCGGATCCAGGCGCAGGCCGGGAAGGCGCTCGAGGAGCCGCCGGATCGCGGCGTGCGTTTCGAGCCGGGCGAGGTGCATGCCGATGCAGACGTGCGGGCCGTGAGCGAACGCGATGTTGTGCCGCGCGTTCTCGCGACGCACGTCGAAGCGGTCGGGGTCAGGGAAGAAACGCGGATCGCGGTTCGCGCCCGCGAGCGAGATCTCGACGAGCTCGCCGACACCGATCGAAGCTCCCCCGAGCTCGACGTCACGCGTCGCGTAGCGGTCGATCACCGCCGCTGCCGGCTCGAGCCGCAGCGACTCCTCGATCGCGTTGGACAGGTAGCCGGGGTCGGCCTGGACGAGAGCGAGCTCGGCAGGGTGAGCGAGAAGATGCAGGATCGCGTTCGCGATCATGCCCTCCGTCGTCTCGATCCCCCCGAATAGGAACACGGCGACGTTCGAGATCACTTCGGCACGTGTGAGGCCGCCGGCGTCGCTTGCCGCCTCCGCGACGAGCGATGAGGAAGGACTGCGTTCGAGCAGCGGCTCGATGCTCGCGCTCAGCGCTTCGAACGCCTCCCGGCCTGCTTGGGTCATGGGCTCGCCGGCAGCGATGCCGGTGACCGATGCGACGATGCTGTCGTACCAGCCAAGGACTCGCCCAGTGTCGGTGTTCTCGAGGCCCAGACTGTGCGCGACGACCGCGACCGCGAGCGGCCCGGCAAGGCTGCGCCTGAGCTCTGCACGACCGGCGGGCTCGATCGCGTCGATGAGGCGGTCGGTCTCGGACTCGACGAACGTCGTGAACCGTTCGCGCACGGCGTCGAGTCGGAAGGGACGCGCGAACGGGTCGCGGTGCCGGCCGTGCTCTGCGCCGTCCCGGGTCAACATGCTCTGGCCGACGACCTGACCCGTGGAGAAGCGTGGATCGTCCACCGTGAAGGTCTCCGCGTCGCGCATGACCTGCAGCGCCAGGTCGCGACGGGTCACGAGCCAGCCGTCGAGCGCGGGCAGCCACGAGACCGGCTCGTGCTCGCACAGGCGCGCAAGGAGCGGATGCGGGTCGGCCTCGAGCTCCTCGAGCGTGGCCGCAGCTCCGATCGGGAACGCTTCGATTCGGGCGGTCGCTGGCGTCATTCGACCCGGTAACGCTCGGGCGGCATCAGCCTGGTGACGATAGACGAACCCGTCGAGCTCGCTGTCGCCGAAGCCTTGCGGCTCACCGTACCTTGTGCTTCTATGCATAGCAGTTCGATCCGTGGAGGCGATGTGCACATCGACAAGGACCTAGTCGCGGCGTCGGCGACGCCGCTCGTGCTCGCAATCCTCGCGGAGGGCGAGAGCTACGGCTACGCCATCCTCAAGCGGGTACGTGCGCTCTCCGGGGGCGAGCTCGAGTGGACCGACGGGATGCTCTACCCGCTGCTCCATCGCCTCCTTCGGCTCGGGTACGTCACGACGGAATGGCGAACGCCACCGGAAGGGCGTCGCCGCAAGTACTACGCGATCACCGACGAGGGACGAGCGACGCTCGCAGACCAGCAGCAGCAATGGGTAACCATCACCAATGCGTTGAAGGACGTCTGGCCGGGATCGGATGGAATGCTGACGGCTCTCGGCGAGGCGTGAGCGATGGAGAGCGTCGAGTCACAGATCGCAGAGTGGCGGGCCTACGTCGAGAGCGCCCCGGGGGTCAACGGCCACGACGTCGATGAGCTGGAGGACCACCTCCGCCACCAGATCGCCGAGCTGAACGCGGCCGGCCTCACGGCCGACGAGGGGTTCCTCGTCGCGGTCAAGCGGATGGGGGACGTCGACACCCTCTCCCGGGAGTTCGCACGCGAGCACAGCGGCCGACTCTGGAAGCAGCTCGTGCTGAGCGGCGACGACGAGCCGGCGCGTGCGTCGAGCGGCTGGTTCGAAGCGTTCGCATTCGCTGCCGCCGCCGCCGTCGCGATCCAGATCGCGCGCCTCGCTGCCGGCTTTCCCGACGAGGAGCCGACCTGGCTCGCGCGGAACGCCAGTCTCTTCGTGTTGCCGTTCCTCGCCGCGTACTTCGCCCGCCAACGGCAGCTCGAACCGCGGCAATGGGTGCTGCTGGCGGTGCCGTTCGTCCTCGCTGCGCTCGTCGTCAACCTTTACCCGTGGGGTGCGGACTCGGACACCGAGGCCCTCGTCATCCTCAGCCTGCCCGTTGTGCTCTGGTTCGTGGTCGCCTACCCGTACATGCGCGGCACGATCCGATTGCACGAGCGACGCATGGACTTCGTCCGCTTCACGGGCGAGTGGTTCATCTACTACGTGCTGATCGCGCTCGGAGGCGGGCTGCTCATGGGCTTGACGGCTGCGATCCTGGACCCCACCCCGGTCGACGTCGAGGAGGTCGCTGCATGGGTTCTGCCTTCGGGAGCCGCGGGTGCAGTGATCGTTGCGGCATGGCTCGTCGAGTCGAAGCAACGGGTCGTCGAGAACATGGCGCCGGTGCTCACGATGCTCTTCACGCCGCTGTTCGCGGTGATGCTGGCCGGCGCGGCTGTCGTCTACGCCGCGACCGGGCTCGGCGGCGCGTTCGACCGCGAGCTCGTCAGCGTCCTCGACGCCTTGCTGGTGGTCGTGCTCGCGCTCGTCCTCTACGGGATGTCCGCACGGGACCCGTCGACGTCGTTGCCGGGGTGGATGGACGGCATCCAGCTCGTCGCCGTCGTCAGCGCCCTCGTGCTCGACGTGATGGTGCTCGGCTCGATGATCGCCCGGATCGGCGACGTCGGCTTCACCCCGAACCGAACGGCAGCGCTCGGCGTCAACGTCGTCCTCCTCGTGAACCTGGCCGGGGCCGCCTGGCTATCGGCCCGATTCCTCAGACGACGCAGCACGCTCCACCGGCTCGAGCGCTGGCAGACCACGTACCTGCCCGTCTTCGCCCTGTGGGCGGCCACGGTCGTGGTCGTCCTCCCGCCTGTGTTCGCCTTCGACTGATCGCTTAGCTGTGCGGCGTGAACGGTCGGAGCTCGTCGAGGCCCGGTCGGACGATCCCGACGTGGGACTCGGGAACTTCGTTCCAGGCATCCGGAAGATCGCCGAGAGGCTCGGAGACGACGACCCTGGTCTCGTCCGATAGCCCGGCGAGCTCATCGCTTTCCGGATACAGGGCCTTCAACGCGTCCATGCGCGTGCTGAAGTAGAGCGAGCGCGAGTCGCGTTCGCTCGAGTAGCGGAACGCCCACACGGTGCGCCCGTCCGTCGTCGCGATCGTCATCTGGATCGGATGCTCCACGCCGTGTTTGCGCCCGGCCTGCTCGACGCAGCCGACCATCCGCTCGACGGCGTCGACGGGGTCGCTCTCGAGGCCGAACGTGAGCGCCAGGTAGAACATCGTCTCCGAATCGGTCGTCCCTTCGATCGACGGATAGAGGGACTCGTCGACTGCGAGCATGAGCTCGCGCCTCACACGCGGGAACTCGCGGATCAGCCCGTTGTGCATCCACAGCCAGCGTCCGTAGCGGAACGGGTGCGTATTCGTCTCCTGGATCGCGGTGCCGGTCGATGCCCGGATGTGCGCGAAGAAGAGCGGCGAGGAGATTCCGGCGGCGAGCTCACGCAGGTTGCGGTCGTTCCACGCCGGGTGGGTGCTGCGGTAGAGCCTCGGTGTCTCGCCCTCCTCGTACCACCCGACGCCGAAGCCGTCGCCGTTCGTCGTCGTCGCGCCCTGCCGCGCGTGCAGGCTCTGGTCGATCAGCGAGCGGTCGCGCTTGACGAGGAGCTCTTCGAGCCGGATCGGCGATCCGGAATAGGCAAGCCAGCGGCACATCGCCCTACTCCTTCTCCGCCTCGCCGGGCGGCTTCGTCGGAATGCTCTGCGGCAGGATCAACGCCACGACGGCGAGCAGAACGAGGATTGCCAGCGCCGAGCGGAGCCCGTCGATACGAGCCTCGATCAACAGCGACCCGGTCGGCCCCGCCATCGACCTACGGCCCGGCAGACGCAGTCGGTTCGGGCTCGGCGGCCGGTGCGTCCGGCACCCCCCGCTTGCGCTTCCACACGAGGTCGAGAACCACTGCGAGCAGCGCGATCACGATGATCGCGACGAAGGTCTCCGGCGCGTTGCGCACCGTATCGACGGCGAAGAAGGCGAGCACGATCGCGGTCACGGCGATCGCCGCAAGGACGATCACGGCTTGCGATCCCGTGTCGGCTCGTCTTCGGTAGCCGGCGACGCCGACGAGCAGGAAGATGACGAGCGAGCAGGCGCTGCCCACCGAGGCGATCGCCGAGAGGTCGACGAGGTTGGAGACGACCAGGACGATCGCGGACGTGATCAGGAGCCCTGAGTGCGGGCCGAGCCTCGAGCCCGGGCCGAAGAAGGTCGGGAACTGGCCGACCTGGGCGAGCATGCGCGTCAGCCCCCCCGACGCGTAGAGGGTTGCGTTCACCGACGAGGACGTGGCGAGCAGCGCTGCGATCGCCATCATCGTGAAGCCCGCGTCGCCGAGCGCCGGCCGCGCTGCCTCCGCGATCGCGGTCTCGCCGTAACCGATCACCTCGTCGACGGTGAGCGTGCCGAACACGCCGAGCGAGATCAGCACGTACAGCAGTGACGTCACGCCCAGCGCGAGGTACATCGCCCGCGGAAGCTCGCGGGCAGGGTCTCGGAGATCTCCGGCCGCGAACGTGATCACGCTGAAGCCGAGGTAGGCGAAGAACGTCAGCGCGACGCTCGCGATGATGTCCGAGAACGACGGGTAGCCGCTGAACGCGAGCAGGTCGAAGTCGATGTCGACGAGCGTCACGGCGATGAACACCGCGAAGACGGCGAGCAGGACGACCACGATCAGCGACTGAGCCCGATCCACGACTCGCGAGCCCACGATGTTGATCGCCGCCATAGCCACCACGACGAGCGTGGTGAAGACGTTGTCCCAGCCGGACGCGGCATCTTCACCGATGAAGAGCGACGTCGCGTAGCTCCCGAACGAGACCGCCACCATCGAGCAGACGATCACGATCGCGGCGAAGTAACCGAGCCACGAGGCGATGCCCACGAGGCGCCCGTTTCCGAAGCCCTCGATCAGATAGGCGATGAGCCCTCCCGAGGACGGGAAGCGCACGCCGAGCTTGACGACGGTGTACCCGAGTAGGGCGGCGACGATGCCGGCGAACAGGAAGGAGAGCCAGACCGCCGAGCCTGCGACGACGGCCGCCTCGCCGAGCAGCGCGAAGATGCCGGCGCCGACCATTGCGCCGATGCCGAGGAAGGCGGCGCCGCGGACGCTCATCCCGTTACGGCGTCGTCGTGGTCGGTGTCGGAGTCGTGCCCGTGTCACCGAAGAAGAGCCACGCGATCACGATTCCTGCGAGCGCAGTCGCGATCCAGCAGACCTGGAGCGGGAGCTGGAAGGAGTGGTCGACGACGCGCTTGCCGAGGGTCGTCGTGCCGGTCGTGTCGGCCTCGGCGGCTGCGATCTGGGTGCCGTTGGCCGGGAGGAACAGAACGCCGACCACAGCGGTCCACATGGCGATCATGTAGCCGGCCCCGATGCCGAGCGCGAGCCCGAGCGGCACCATCGTCCGAGTCGCCGCTGACTGGCTCGTCGTCAGCGCCGCGACGGCGAAGATCGCGATCGCGATCATGAACGGGAAGTTCTCGGCCATGGCGCCGAGGAGCTCGACGATCGCGTCCTCGTTGTTGGCGATGAAGGTGTCCGCCATCCACGCGATGCCGAACAGCGCGATCATCGCCACCATCCCGGAGCGGAAGATCGGCGAGCTCGCCACGTCGTTCGCCTTCGTTCGGCAGAGCAAGAGGATCAGCGCCGCCGCGCTGAGCATGAACATCTGGATCAGCGGCGTGATCGACATGGGCTCGACACCGCCGCCCTCGGCAGCAACGGTCGGGCGGAGCCCCTCGAAGAGGCCGAAGACGCAGATCGCTGCGACCCCGGCGAGGAAGATGGCCACGCTGCGCTTGGCGTACTGCGACAGGACGATCTCGGCCGGGGGTGCAGGAGGGCTGACCTCGCCTGCCGCGAGACGCCGCTGGTACTCGACGTCGTCGTCGAGGTCCTTCCCGTGGCGGCTCATGACGAACGCCATCGGGAGGATGCCGATGATGCTCGCGGGGATCGTGATGAGCAGAACGTCGATGAGGTCGTAGCCGTACACCTCGACGAGCGGTAGAAGCGTTGCCGTCGCCGCCGCCACCGGGCTGGAGGTGATCCCGAGCGCCGATGCGACCGACGAGCCGGCGAGCGCGCGCTCGGGCCGGATCTTGTTCGCGTACGCGACCTCGTTGATCACCGGGATGATCGAGAAGAACGTGTTCCCCGTGCCGGTGAGGATGGTGAGGACGTAGGAGACGTACGGCGCGACGAAGTTGAGCGCCTTCGGTCGCGCTCGGAGCGCCTTGCTCGCGATCTGGACCATGTAGTCGATGCCGCCTGCTGCCTGCATCGCCGCCGCTGCCGAGATGACCGCGATGATGATGAGCATCGCGCTGATGGGCGGTTCCCCCGGTTCGAGCCCGAAGACGAAGACGAGGATGAGCGTCCCGACACCGCCCCAGAGCCCGAGACCGATCCCACCCGAGCGGACGCCGAGGAAGATGAAGAAGATGACGAGGAGCCCCTGGACCGCGACCAGGAACCAGTCCATCGCGGTCACGAGCTCACCTCCTCCTGCAGCTGCTCGCACGTCGCCGACTCACCGAGCGCTGCCAGGAGCTCCGGGTCGTCGACCGCGGCGTCGGCGACTGCCTGCCCGCCCGACGCGTACACCTCGACGATCGTCCCGACGGCCGCCGCGAGCTGCTCGATCTCGTCGCCGGTCGAGTCCGTCTCCTCACCCAGGGCGTCTTGCGCCTGCTCGATGTCGTCTACTGCGTCATCCGCCCAACTGGAGAGCCCGTCCGCAGCGTCCTGTCCGTTCGGTGTATCAGGGATCCCCGCGCGGGAGATGCCCTCGACCATCGTCTCGGTGGCGAGGAGCGCCTGCTCGAGGCCGGTGAGGACCGACCCGGACTCGCCCTGCGGCGATTCGGCGCCCGACTCGCTTCCTGCCGTGCCCGACTGACCGGCGGAGCGCACACCGTCGACGATCGACTCCATCTCGCCGCGCCACACGGCCACGGTGCCGCAGACGTTGTCTGCCCACTCGAGAGCCGACACCGTCTCGTCGCTGTCGTCGTCACCACCGATGAGGGCGCCCGCGACAATCAGGACGAGGAGACCCGCCACGATCCCTGCCGCGACGAGCCAGCCGCTACGCATCAGACGGAGCCCCCGGGCTTCGAGACCTCGTCGACGAAAGCGACGAGGAGCTTCCAGAAGCGCTCCACCGTCGGGATGCTGACACGCTCGTCGGGGGAATGCGGGAACTCGATCTGCGGGCCGAACGAGATCATGTCGAGGCCGGAGACCTTGCTTCCGATCACGGCGGTCTCGAGCCCGGCATGTACGGCGGTCACGATCGGTGGCTCGCCGAACTCGCGCTCGTAGACGGAGCGTGCCGCTGCAAGCGCGGGCGAGTCGAGGTTCGGGCGCCAGCCGTTGTAGTTGTGCTTGATCTCGAGCTCGCCGCCGGCGAGTCGTGCGGCTGCGTCGAGCGCCGCGATTACCTCCGGGAGTGCCGCGTCGTTGGACGAGCGAGAGAGGCTGTGGAGCGTGAGCCGGCCGTTCTCGGTGATCGCCTCGCCGAGAGACGTCGACGTCTCGACGAGGTCGTCGAAGTCGGGGCTCATGGCGAGTGGCCCCGTCGGCAGGAGGGCGACCGCGTCGAGGAGCTTCGTGGTCGCCTCTTCCGTCCACGGCTGCTGGCCTGCCTCACCGGCGGCGACCGAGACCGTGATACCTGCGTCGGTCTTCGCGAACGCGTCCCGAATAGTCGTGTTCGCCGTCTCGAGGGCCTCGCGCACCGCCGCCTCGGTTCGAGGCTCGACCGAGATCACCGCGGACGCGTCGCGCGGGATCGCGTTGCGGCTCTTGCCTCCGTTCAGCGAGACGAGACGGAATGGCGCCTTCGCATGCGCCTCGCGCAGCGCGCGTCCGAGAACCTTGATCGCGTTCGAGCGGCCGAGCGCTATGCCCGATCCCGAGTGCCCGCCCTGGCCGCCGGCGACGGTGACGGACAGCGCCACGGCGTCCGGAGCTGCATCGTCACGCGGAGCGTCGATCCGCACCCACGTGTCCGTGCTGCCGGCGCATCCGACCGTGAGCCGTCCGTCCTCCTCGCTGTCGAGGTTGACGAGGATCGAGCCGGTCACGAGCGCTGGGTCGAGTGCGTTCGCGCCCTCGAGCCCTACCTCCTCCGCCACTGTCATCAGGAGCTCGAGCGGTCCGTGGGGCAGCGACTCGTCCTCGACCAAGGCCATCATGGCGGCGATTGCGACGCCGTCGTCGGCGCCGAGCGTCGTCCCGTCCGCCTTCAGCCACTCGCCGTCGCGGACGAGCACGATGCGCCCCTCGGCCGGGTCGTTCGGGCTCGACGGGTCGCGCTCGCAGACCATGTCGAGGTGTCCTTGGAGCGTCACGGATGCCGCCGACTCGCGTCCTGCCGTCGCCGGGACGCGGATCACCAGGTTTCGCCCGGCGTCCTGCTGGAGCTCGAAGCCGTGCTCGTCAGCCCACGCGCGAACGTGCTCGATCACCGGCTCCTCGTGACGCGACGGGCGCGCGATCCGCGTCAGCGCCTCGAAGTGCGCCCAGAAGGAGCGAGGCTCGAGCCCTGTCAGGACTGTCGTCTCGGTGGCCATGTCATCACGCCTCCTCACGCCTCTTCACGCCGCTTCCCGGCCGAGCATATTCCTGACTTTCGGGTTTTGCACCCCACGCGAAAGCGGGTGGCGCCGTGGGGCTCGAAACGATCGGACGCGGCGCTCAACGGCGGCGTACGGCAGGCTTACGTGGATGGCGTCCGTGGGTGCGGGAACACGCATCGAGTTCAGGGTGCTCGGACCGCTCGAGGTGGACGTTGGTGGCTCCGTGCTGCCGGTTGGAGGCCCGCGACAGCGCGCGTTGCTGACCTATCTGCTCCTGAACGCCAATCACGCGATCTCCCGTGAACGGCTGGTCGAGGTCCTCTGGGGAGAGACACCACCGGAGACTGCCGTCAATTCGTTACAGGTAGCGGTGCACGGGTTGCGCAAGTTGCTGGGCTCCGAGCGCATCGAGAGGCGAGGAAACGGCTACGCACTGCGCGTTGAGCCGGACGAGCTCGATCTCGAGCGCTTCGAGAAGCTCGTCGCGCGAGCTCGGAATCAGGAACCCCTGACGGCAGCGAAGACCTTCGCGGAAGCGCTCGGTCTCTGGCGCGGCACCGCACTCGGTGACGCCGGCAGCGCGCCGTTCGGCTCGATCGAGGCGGCCCGGCTCGAGGAGCTCCGTCTGGGCGCGATCGAGGGCCGGATCGAAGCCGACCTCGCGAGCGGCGCCCACGAGGCGCTCGTCCCGGAGCTCGAGGCGCTCGTCGCCTCGAGTCCGTACCGGGAACGCCTGCGTGGGCAGCTGATGCTTGCGCTCTACCGCGTCGGGCGGCAGGCCGAGGCACTCGAGGCCTACAAGGACGCTCGCCGCGCGCTGGTGGACGAGCTCGGGATTGATCCCACCGCCGAGTTGCAGGAGCTCGAGCGGTCGATCCTGCGACAGGATCCGGCGCTTGCGCCGCCGACCGACAGGCGAGCTGCGACGCGGCTGCCGGCCCCGCTCACGCCTCTTGTCGGGCGCCAGCTCGAACTCGCGGCAGTCACGGCGCTCCTGCGTGACGCGGGCGTCCGCCTCCTGACGCTCACGGGTCCCGGCGGAACGGGGAAGACGAGGCTCGCCGTTGCAGCCGCAGGTGAGCTGGCCGAGGAGCTCCGGGATGGGGCGGTGTTCGTCGACCTGTCTCCCCTCGAGGACGCAGATCTCGTCGGGACGACGATCGCCCGAGCGCTCGACGCCGGCGAGAGCGGCACCGGCTCACCTCTCGACGCGCTGAAGAGCACGCTCGGTGAAGCACGAATGCTGCTCCTGCTGGACAACTTCGAGCATGTCGACCGAGCGGCGCCGCTCGTGACGGAGCTTCTCGCGGTCGCTCCTGGGCTGAAGGTGCTCGTCACGAGTCGCACCGTCCTCCACGTGTCGGGCGAGCACGAGTATGCGGTACCACCTCTTGCCATACCAGGCCCCGAGGTCGAGAAGGACGTTGAGGCCCTCTCCCGGAACGAAGCCGTCGCGCTCTTCGTTACGCGGGCCGCGGCGGTGCGGCCTGGCTACGAGGTCACTGCCGTCGATGCGCCCGCGGTGGCGGGGATCTGCCGCGCGGTCGACGGGCTGCCGCTCGCGCTCGAGCTCGCTGCTGCGCACACGAAGCTACTGGCGCCCCGTGAGTTGCTGGAACGGCTCAGCCGGCGTCTCGACGTGCTCGAGGGCGGCCCTCGTGACGCGCCCGCAAGGCAGCAGACGCTTCGTGCCGCGATCGACTGGAGCCACGACCTGATGTCTCCGGACGAGCAGAAGCTCTTCCGGAGACTCTCCGTGTTCGCCGGAGGGTTCGACCGGGCGGCTGCGGAATCGGTGGCGGGAGCCGACCTCGACCAGCTGAGCTCGATCGTCGACAAGAGCCTGCTCGGGCACTGGGAGGGTCGCTTCCAGATGCTCGAGACAGTGCGTGAGTACGCTCATGAGTTCCTGCTGGAGTCGGGCGAGGCGGACGCAACGCGCCGCCGTCATGCGGAGTACTTTCTCGCGATTGCCGAGGAGCTCGAGCCGAAACGACGCGACCCGGCGGCGCTCGCCGTCATCGAGCGGGAGTACGACAACCTGCGCGCCGCGCTCGGCTTCGCGGCCGAGTTGCCGAGCGCTGAGTTGCAACTCCGACTCGCCGCGACCCTCTGGCGCTTCTGGTACACGCGCGGCCGTCTACGTGAGGGTCGAGCCCATCTCGAGAACGCGCTCGCACGTGACGACGGGAAGCTGCCGACTCGCCGGACCGAGGCGCTGACCGGCGTCTCGACCCTCGCCTGGGTGCAGGGCGATCACGCTGCCGCGACTCGGTTCGCGGAGGAAGGGCTCGAGATGCTTCGCCGCATCGGCGACGAGCCCCGGATGATCGGCCCGTTGTCGACGCTAGGCGTCGTCGCGCTCGAGCTCGGCGATCTCGAGAGCGCGAGGAAGCACCACCAGGGGACGCTCGACCTGGCCCGCAAGCACGGCCTCCGTCGCGAGGAGGGGGCTTGCCTGGCGAACGTCGGCGACGTGGCCTTCATGCAGGGCGAGTACGAGACGGCCCGGGACCTCTACAGTCAGAGCTTCGACGTCTGCGACGCGATCGCGGAGAAGGCACTGGCTGCGGTCGCGCTGATGTCGCTCGGGTTCGTCGCTCTCCGGCGGGAGGATGCCGACGAAGCGGAGTCACGCTTCCGCGAAGGCCTCGAACGGGCCGCGGAGGCGGGCTTCACGGAGCGAATCGCTTCGTGTCTCGACGGTCTCGCGGCGATTCGAGCGAGAGAGGACGGCGAGCGTGCCGCTTGGCTGCTCGGTGCGGCGGAGGCGCTCCGGCAGGCGACCGGCACACGCGTCGAGGACTGGTGGCAGGGGCCACTCATTGCGGACACGACGGAAGCGGCTCGCACGCGAATCGGCGAGAACGTCTTCGCCACGGCATTCGAGCACGGTCGCTCATCTCCCGAGGCGGTTGTCCAGGAGGTGCTTGCCGAGCGCTCTCGTCAAGCCTGAGCGGCGGTCGATCAGCTACGACGGGTGTCAGCCGTACCCCGCGGTCTAACTCTGACCCACTCGGCGAACCCGGCTCCGGATGCGGCGGACGGCGGCACGTTCAGGTGCCATCGACCCGCATAGGGAAACCTGACATTCCCCATGGAGCTGGCTTGGGCGAGTCCGCACTAGCTTGATCTCGAAAAAGGCTTGTCCAAGACCCGTTCTGTACGGCCCCACGGCAAAGAGCCGGATCGCATGATTCCTGGGCAGGCCGATGTCAGTCCGCATGATCACGCTCGCCGGGCTACCTGCCATAGGTCGCGCCGGGTTGACGGTGACCGACAGGCGGAACTTCGCTTCGGCCGATGGCACGAGTAGAGAGGTAACTGTGGCAACGACCGCGAACGGCGCAAGCCGGATTCGATGCATCTCGGTCGGTCATACGCCTGAGGTGCCTGCGAGGTTCCGGTCTCTCGAGGGTCTGCGCGGGACGGCTTACTCCCGTGCCGCAGCAAGAGACGGGTCTCAGACGAGGGCCGGTCGAAAGCCACTTAACGGCTTGTTGCACTCCGCACGAGATAGTGTGTCGAGTGGCCCTGCACTCGGGCCGGCCCAAAGCCCGCAAACCACCGACGCGCGTTGCGCGCGAGGCGAGGAGCAAAGGCGAACGGACTGATTGCAGGGCCGGACTCGGTGCCGTAGCGACGTCGGGGGGTCCGCGTCAGCAAAGAGAGGATGTCGCGGTGGGATCAGCGCCTTGCTAGCGATCGGCTCCCGTCCAGGAGGCCGTCATGAGTAAGAGTGCCGACAGGCCGAAGAAGCAGCTGAAGAAGAAGCCGCAGAGGACCTTGAAGGAGCGCCGCAGCGAGAAGCGCGCGGCCAAGAAGCTCGGCTCCGGCTCGGCTAGCTGACTGGATACGAGTACTGCTGTCCCGCGTGGTCGCCCATCGGCCGCCGGATCGCGTTCACGAATGCCATCGAGGGGCGGTGTACGTCATGAGGCCGGACGGCGGTGGCCGGCGGGTGTTGGCGAGGGCGAAGGGAGCAGAACACGGCTACGACGTCGCGCGCCGACGGCAGCGGCCAGCGGAACGTGACGAACAACCCCCTCGAGGACTTCGGTCCCGCATGGTCGCCGAAGAGCTAGGTCCCCGGGACATGTACAGCCTCGCCGTGGGCCGCGTTCGCGTCCGAGCGTGCTCTAGACCGGTTTGGCGGTCATCGCCCAGACAGCGACCACGTTGGCCGCGAGCAAGACGAGCGAGATCAGCGTTGTCGCCGTCAGTAGACGCCGTCCTTTGTCGATGTGAAGCCTGTGCACGCCGATCCCGCCGAGGATCAGCGCAGCGAGCAGTAGCGCTCCGCCCAACTCGGCGACCAGGAAGCCAATGAGCACCCAAGCGAGCTCGATCGGCTCGTCGTCGAGTCCTTCCTTCGCATAGATCCACTCGCCGCTGACGAACATGAGCAGCCACCCGGGGGATGCGACGACGAGGAGCGAGAAGTAGCCGAGCCGCAGCAGTCTCTGGTCGCTGCGAGCGAACATCAGCGCCGATGTCGCGGCGAGCAGCCCGCCGACGAGGATCATCGCGCCGAGAACGTGCAGGAGGAGCGGGAGATTCCAGCTGTCCGGACGGAGCGCGGCGATCACGGCCACGCCTACCGGCCGGTCCACCCTCATTCGACTGCTCCTTTCACTCGTACTGGAGCGCCTCCAGAACGTTGAGCCGCGACGCCCGGCGCGCCGGGAGCACGGCCGCCAGAACAGCGGCGAGGACCGCGAGGATCACGAGCACCACGAAGGTGCCGTACGGGACCGCGAACACGACTCCCTCATCCGACAGCGCCTGCGTGACGAGAGCAGCCAGGAAGACGCCGACGCCGATGCCCAGCGTCGCCCCGATCAGTGCGGTGACGATGCTTTCGTGCCGGATCATCCGGCGCACCTGCCGGCGGGTCATCCCGATCGCGCGGAGCATTCCGAGCTCGCGCGTCCGCTCGAACACGGTGAGCACGAGCGTGTTGACGATCCCGAAGAGGCTGATGACCACGGACAGGCCGAGGAGGCCGTAGAGCACGTTCAGCCCGGTCTCGAGCGTGGCGATCTCACCGGCCTTGAACTCCTCTCGCGTTTCCACCTGCGCGTCGGGGAACGCGGCGACAGCCTGCTCGAGACGGGCTGTGTTCGCGGGGGTCTCGCCGCCCTGCATGTTCACGAACGTGAACTGGTTGTCCGGATTCGCGAACGAGCGGTCGAAGGTCGCGGTCGAAATTGCGACCTCGCCGAACGGCGAGCCGCCCTTCGGCTCCTCGAAAACGCCTTCGACGCGGAGCTCGAGGTTCTCGCCCGTGGTCGTTCGCATCTCGAGCGGCGAGCCGATGTCCAGCTCGTGGTCGTCGGCGTAGTCCTTCTTCACGAACGCGCCGTCGGCGCCGAGCTGGCCGGGAACGCTGTCTGAGCCGCGGTACCAGTTCATGTTGAGCACCTCCGGCAAGTCGCCATCGACCCCGTTGACGTAGGTGATCGTCCCGTAGATCTCCGCGTCGTCGGCACGAATCGCCGAGATCGCCTCGACGCCGGGCGCCTTGGCTGCAGCCGCCACCGCGCTGAGGTTCAGCGGGTCGTCCCCGGCGGTGAGCGAGTAGTCGGCGACGAAGAGCTCGTCCACTGAGTCCGAGAACGACGTGCGCACTCCCTGTCCGAGCACCGCGACGAAGGTGATGAGCGCAAGCCCAATCATGAGCGCTGCCGCGGTCGACGCCGTCCTGCCCGGATTCCGCCTGGCGTTGTCGCGGGCAAGCCGCCCGGCGGCTCCGCCTATCCGCGAGCCCGGCCACCCGACGACGGCAGCGAGGGGACGAACGAGTCGAGGGGCGAGGAACGTCACCCCGAGGAAGAGAAGCAGCATGCCGACTCCGAGCGAGAGCAGCCGCGTAGCGGTCGCGAGGCCGCTCGCGAAGACGCCGTAGGCGAGCAGAGCGATGCCGGCCGCCACGACCGCGAGCGAGAATGGCAGCCCGAACCGTGCGAGCCGGGACGGCGGCAGTACCGCGCCCTCGCGCACGGCAGAGATCGGAGGCACGCGAGTCGCACGGACCGCAGGTCGAATGCTTGCAAGCAGCGTGATTGCGGTTCCCAGCAGGATGCTCACGATCACGGTACGGGTCGCGAAGACGAGCCCGCTCTCCGGGAGCTCGATGCCGAGCGCCGCGAGCATCGCGTACAGGATCTTCGCGATCGCGAGCCCGAAGAAGAGCCCGACGACTGACGCGGTCACGCCGACGACGAGCGCTTCGAGGATCACCGACCACAGCACCTGCGATCTCGAAGCACCGAGCGTCCTCAGCGTCGCCAACTCCCGAACGCGCTGGGCGATCGTGATCGAGAGCGTGTTCGCGATCACGAAGGCTCCGACGAACAGCGCGATTCCGCCGAACCCGAGCAGGAAATACTGGATGATGTTGAGGCCTGAGCGAACCTCCTCGCTCGCTGACACAGCTTGCGCCTCGGCCGTCTTCACCTCAGCGGTCGGCGGAAGAAGCCGACGGATCTCTCGGGTCAGGTCGGTTCCCGAGACGTCCGGAGCTGCCGCGATCTGGATCTCGTCGAGCCTGTCCTGCTTACCGAAGAGCTGCTGGGCGGTCTCGAGGTCGAAGACAGCGATCGTAATGCCACCGAGCGAGCCGCCCGACCCGAACTGGACGAGTCCGTCGATTGTGTACGCGCGCACCGGCCCCTTGGACGTCGCGCGGATCGTGTCGCCTTCGACGAAGCCCTTCTTCTCCGCCGTCGCGCTGTCGATCGCGATCGCGTCCGCACCGCTTGGCCACTTCCCGTCGACAAGCGTGAGCGGGTTCAGCCGCTGGTCGCCGTTCGTGTCCACACCGAAGCCGATGCTGTTGTCTGCGCTGGCGATCAGCTTTCCGTTCCGGTCGAGAAGCCGGGTCTGACCCTCGACAGAGGCGAGAGCGGTGTCGACCTCGGGAAGTTCCGCGACCGTTCCCAACACGTCGGCGGGGAAAGACGGAACCTGCGAGCTGTCGACGATTCCCGAAAGCGGGTCCTTCGAGGTGATGACGACGTCCGCGTTCTCGTACGACTCGTCGAAGATGCGGTCGAAGCTCTTCGCCAGCGTGTCGGTGAGGACGAAGCTGCCGCTCACCATGGCGACTCCGAGAACGATCGCGAACGCGGTCAGCACTGCGCGGAACTTCCGGCCCAGGAGACCCTTGAGCGCAACGCCGATCATGTCCGGCTCACCTCTTCCATCGCCTCGAGAACCTCGTGGGCGCTCGAGCTCCCGAGCTCCAGGACGATCTCTCCGTCGGCGAGGAAGAAGATGCGGTCGGCGATCGCGGCCGCCTGCGGCTCGTGGGTGACCATCACCGTCGTCTGGCCGTAGCCGGAGACTGCCTCGCGGAGAAGGGCGAGGATCTCGGCGCTCGTCTTCGAGTCGAGGTTTCCGGTCGGTTCGTCGGCGAAGACCACGCTCGGCCTCGAGACGAGTGCGCGGGCGATCGCGACCCGCTGCTGCTGGCCGCCCGAGAGCTCGGAAGGCCGGTGCCTGCGCCGGTCGGCGAGGCCGACGTTGGCGAGCAGCTCGTCGATCCACGCCCGCTCGGGCTTGCGTCCGGCGAGCTCGAGCGGGAGGACGATGTTCTCTTCCGCGGTGAGCATCGGCAGCAGGTTGAAGAACTGGAACACGAAGCCGATGTGGCTGCGGCGGACCTTCGTCAGCTGGCTGTCACCGAGCTTCGAGACCGCGGTACCGTCGATCCAGACCTCGCCCGAGGTCGGCCGGTCGAGCCCGGCCAAGATGTGCATGAGCGTCGACTTGCCCGAGCCCGATGGGCCCATCACGGCGACGAGCTCACCCTTGTCGACCGCGAGCGAGGCGCCGCGCAGCGCGTTGACCGCGGTGTCGCCGTCCCCGTAACACCGCGTCAGGTCGCGGGCGGCGACGAGGATCGGCGGCTTGCCGGCGAGCGCCGGAGTGGGCGGCGTCGTGTCTGCCAGGACTGTGTTCATGCGATGCCTTTCTCTTATGTCGCTGTCATGTGCTCGGCGACCGACGCTAGAGGGGGGCAGCGAGGAATTCGTCGGCCGGAGTACCGATTCGTGCTCGCCACCGAGGATGAATCGTCGTGCGGGACGTCAGACCCAGGTCCGAGGCAGCATCGTCCTCGCGGCCCCGCCGATCGAAGCTGCGCTGAGCCTCAGCCGCAGGTCGCGAGCTCGAGAGCGCGGCCCTGCGCCTCCTGGGCGCGCCTGGACAGGTTCTCGTCGCTTGTGTTGAAGAAGAGCACGAACTGGCGGCGGCCGTCCTGCCTCCGTAGGGCCTCGGTCGAGTAGCCGGGCATGCCGCCGCCGTGGCCCCAGAACGGGCCGCGGCACGGAATTCGACTCCGGTACACACCGAGCCCGTACTGCTGGAACGGGCTCACCGGGACGGTCGTCCGCATCGCCTCGAGCAGCTTGGGGCGGAGGAGACGGCCGCTCAGGAGCTCGTCGAAGAAGCGCGCGAGGTCGTCGGCGGTCGAGACGATCGCCCCGGCCGCCCAGTAGAGCGAGGGGCTGATCTCGCCGATGTCTCGGAGGCGCCGGCCGCCGACGCGCTCGTAGCCGTGCGCGTAGCGCCCCGCGATCCGCGTCGTCGTGTCGAAGCTCGTCTTGTGCAGGCGTAGGGGCGCGAAGATCCGCCTCCCGAGCTCCGTCCCCAATGGCCTCTTCGTCGTGGCCTGGATGATCAGGCCGAGCAGGAAGTAGTTCGTGTTCGAGTAGGACCAGCGCGCCCCGGGCGCAAAGAGCGGCGGGTGCGAGACCGCGATCGCGACGAGCTCGCGCGGAGTCCAGACACGGGTGGGGATCCGATTCGGCCAACCGCCGAGGACCCGCCTGTCCTCGAGGTACTCGAAGAGCCCGCTCGTGTGGTTGAGGAGCTGGCGAACCGTGATCCGCTCGCCATTTGGAACCACCCCTGGAAGCCAGTGCTCGACGGTGTCCGCAAGCGAGAGCGTCCCCTCGTCCACGAGTTGGAGCGCGACCGCGGCGACGAAGGGCTTGGTCGCACTACCGATACGGAAGCGGTCTGTCGCGCGCATCGGCGTGCTCGGCTCGAGGTTTCCGTAGCCGCTCGCGAGGCGAATCGTCCGATCTCCGACGCGGACGAGCGCGACCGCGCCGGGGACGCCGGCCCCGACGAGTGCGTCGAGCGCGTCCTGGAGCTTCGCCTCACGGCCCGCCGCCGGCTCGGGCGCCGCGCTCGCCGATACAGCGGTCGGCACGGCGACGAGGGCAATCGCAAGCCAAAGAGCGGTGATCGTCGCTTGCGCGTTTCTCATTACCGGGGACGCTAGAGAGGCCGGGCAAGGAAGTCGTCGGCCGAAGCGCCGAGTCGTGCTCGTCGCCCAGGGTGATCCTTCGTGGAGGACGTCAGACCCAGGTCGGACGCGACATCGTCGTCACGATTGATGCGAGCAGCGGCATAGCGAGTTACGTTGAAGCCATGCGGCTTGGGCCGTTCCCGCATCGCCATGCAGTGGATGCGTTCGTCGTCATCCTCGCGGTTCTCTGGCAGGCGTGGATCTGGATCGACGGCGCGACGCTTGCCGTAGTGGCCGCGGCATTGCTGGGAACGCTGCCGTTGCTCTTGCGTCGCCGCTTCCCCTTCGGGGCGCCTGTCCTTGTCTTCGCCGGGCTTGCCGGCATGGCGCTCGCCGATCCCGGGACTGCCACTGACTTCGTGATCTTGACGCCGTTCTCGGGCCTCTCACTCGCGCTCGCCTTCTGGTTCGCAGGCGGCCACGAGAAGGGAGAGCAGGCGGTCGCGGCAACGGCGATCGGGCTTGTGAGCGTTGTTGCCGTCGCTCGGAGCCAAGGGGAGGAGTTCGTCGTGACCGGAGCGGACTCCGACCTGGGCATCGTCGGCCTCCTCCTCATCGCAGCGGGCCTCTCGTCTGCCTCCTTCGCGCTCCGACAGCGAGCTCAGGGCGCAGTTCGGCTCGAGGAGCGGGCCGCGCGGTTGGAGCGCGAGCGTGACGATCGGGCGCGGGCCGCGGTCGCTGCCGAGCGAGCACGCATCGCAAACGACCTCCACGACGTGATCGCCCACAGCGTGAGCGTCATGACCGTCCAGGCCGGGGCCGCTCGGCTCCTACTCGACAGAGAGCCGGAGCGCGCACGGGACCCGCTCCTCTCGGTAGAAGAGACGGGACGGCAGGCACTTGGAGACATGCGCCGACTGCTGGGGCTTCTGCGCGTGGACGAGGACGACACAACCGTGCTCGAGCCATGACTCTCGCATCCCCGCTGAAGCGTCACCTCTTCGACTTGCTCGTCGTGCTCCTCGCAGTGGTCGCCGAGATCAAGGTCTGGATCGCACCGGGCTCGGGGCCGAAGGCCGTCTTCATCGTTTGCTCGCTGCTCTGGACGTTGCCGCTGCTCCTGCGGCGTCGTCTCCCCTTCGCGGCACCCGTCCTCTGCTTCGCCGTGCAGGCGGGCTCGGCGTTCGCCGATCCGACGCTGGGGGCCGAGACGACGGCGCTCCTCGCGTTTCTCCTCGCTTTCTGGGTCGTGGGCGCGTACAACGAGCGAAACCAGGCCATCGCGGGCACGGCGATCGGCTTTGCCTGTATGGGAGTCGTCGCCCGAGTCGACGAACGTCTGGGGCTCGAGGAAGCCGTCTCGGGGATTCTCTTCGGCGGCACGGTGTCCGTGATCGCCTATGCGCTCCAGCAGAGACGGAAGCGGGCCGCCGGGCTCGAGGAGCGTGCCGCCGAACTCGAGCTCGACCGCGAGCAGACGGAAAGTGCCGCGGTCGCGGGCGAGCGGCGCCGGATCGCTCGTGAGCTGCACGACGTGATCGCGCACTCGGTTACCCTCATGACTGTCCAGGCCGGGGCGGCGCGCCTCCTTCTCGCAGAGGACCCGAAGCGTGCGCGGGAGCCCGTGCTGTCGGTCGAGGACACGGGTCGGCACGCACTGGTCGAGCTGCGTCGTCTGCTAGGGATTCTTCGCGCGGACGAGGGTGAGGCATCGCTCGCACCCCACCCGGGTCTTTCACGAATCGACGACCTCCTCACGCAGACGCGCCGGGCCGGGCTTCCGGTCGAGCTCGCGGTCGGGGGTGAACCGCGTGCGCTCCCGCCCGGGCTGGATCTCACTGCGTACCGGATCGTGCAGGAGGCGCTCACAAACGCGCACAAGCACGCCGGCCCGGCACGGGCACACGTCTCTCTTCGGTACGGGCCCGAGGCGCTCGAGCTCGAGGTGACGAACGACGGCCCGTTGGCGCCGAGCTGCGGCGACGGGATCGGGCATGGCCTCGTCGGCATGCGCGAGCGCGTCGCGATCTATGACGGCACGTTCGAGGCGGGCCCGCGCACGGGAGGCGGCTACGCGGTATGCGCGCGGCTTCCGATCGAGGTTCGAGAGCAGTGATTCGCGTTCTCATCGCCGACGACCAAGCGCTCCTGCGGGGTGGCTTCCGCCTGATCCTGGAGTCGCAGAAGGACATCCAGGTGGTCGGTGAGGCGGCGGACGGCCGGGAAGCGCTCGAGCAGGCACGCACCGTCGAGCCCGATGTCGTGCTCATGGACATCCGCATGCCCGAGCTCGACGGGCTCGAGGCGACGCGCCAGCTCGTGTCCGGCGCCGACGCGCCGCGCGTGCTCATCCTGACGACGTTCGACCTCGACGAGTACGTGTACGAGGCGATGAAGGCGGGGGCGAGCGGATTCCTGCTCAAAGAGGTCCGGCCTGAGCAGCTCGCCGACGCCGTCCGTGTCGTCGCGGCAGGAGAGACGCTCGTCGCCCCCGCGATCACACGCCGTCTGATCGAGGAGTTCGTGCGCCGGCGGCCACCCGGATCCGGCACACCGGATGAGATCTCTGGGCTGACCGAGCGCGAGCTCGAGGTCTTCAAGCTCGTCGCGCGAGGACTTTCGAACGGCGAGATCGCCGCGACGCTCTTCTTGAGCGAAGCGACGGTCAAGACCCACATCACGCACGTCCTGACGAAGCTCGGGCTCCGCGATCGCGTGCAGGCGGTCGTGCTCGCCTACGAGTCTGGGCTCGTCCTCCCCGGCGCCGAGTAGCACCTCCGTGCAGGGACGTCGTTTAGCGTCGGACGGGCGGGGGTTAGGCTTGATGCGTGCGAAGCGTTCTGGTGGTCAGCACGGTTGAGCATGCCGAAGAGGCCCTCCGAGCCCAGGTCGGCGAGGCCGACATGATCAAGGTCGTCGTGCCCGTAGTCCGGCAGGGGGTCCTCGACTGGCTTGCAAACGACCAGCGTGCATTCAGTCATGCCGAGCGCGTGGCCGAGAGTACGGCTGAGCAGCTTCCGGGCGAGACGGTGGAGGCTGTCGCTGGGGAAGCCAACGTCGAGTTGGCGATCCGAGACGCGCTCGCGACCTTCGCCGCGGACGAGATCGTGGTCGCGGTGCGGCCGGAAGATGAGGAAGGGCTCGTCGAGTCGAAGGCGACAGGCGACGTACCGAAGCGCAGCGTGGACGGAGTGCCAGTTCGGTTGGTCGTGATCTCCGACTCCTAGGCTGGGGCCGTCAAGAAAACGAGCCAGGCGTCTGCCAACAGACGCTAGGTTCTCAGCCTCGAAGGGAAGGCGTGGTGGCTGGAGAGATCGATCCGACGGGTGGAAGGAAGAACGCTCTCGACGCGTTCTTGGAGTCCAAGCTCAAGGAGGGCTTCGAAGTCGAAACGCGCAGGGATACCCACGCGATCGTCGTCGAGAAGAAGTCGGTCCTGAGTCGGTTTCGAGCGCGCGGCGCCAACCGATACGTCGTCTCGGTCGACGAGAACGGCGAGGTGATGATGATCCCGGCCGAGCCGAAGCGAAGCTGACGTCGAAGGCGCACGCCGCTAGGCGACCTCGAGCCTTCCACTCGCGAGCACCTGCACGTCCGGCAGGGTCGCGCCGAAGGCGGGCGCCGACCCCTCGCGCTGGCGTCGAACGATCTGTTGATTTCGCATCGCCTGCGTAGGCCGCATTCAGGCGCCCGACGCACGAGATTCGCTGCGAATCTCTCCTCTCGTCCTCCCGATCTGCACCGAGCCGATGCGCGACTTCCCGATCACGCACGTCTCGACGATCGGGGAGGACCGACTCGCCCCTTACGACCGTCTCTCGGCGATCTCCGCTGGACCGATCCCGTGCCCGGTGCCCTCTTGCTCGCGCCTACTGCTAGCTACAGCCGGTGTTCGTCCCGCAGTCGCGGCACGTGTAGCAGCTACCCGTCCTCACCATCCGGCCGCCGCACTTCGCGCACTCGACGGCGTCCTCCCACTGGTTGAAGAGGGCCGTCTGTCCGGGCGCGGGCGCGTCGATCGCGGACACCGCGACGGAGTGACCGCCCGCCTCGTTGTAGGCCGCGGCTAGGCGCGCCTTGACCTCAGCGGTGAGGATGCCGGCCTCCTCCTGCTGGTCGGTGGAGAGGAACTTCTTCCCCATCCAGCGGAAGATGTAGTCGACGATCGACTTCGCGACGCGGATGTCGGCGTCATTCGTCATGCCCGAGGGCTCGAAGCGCATGTGGCTGAACTTCGAGACGTAGACCTCGAGCGGCACGCCGTACTGGAGGCCGAGCGAGACGGAGATCATGAACGAGTTCATGAGGCCGGCGAGGGTCGTGCCCTCCTTCGCGATGTCCACGAAGATGTCGCCTGGCGTCCCGTCCTCGAAGAGGCCGACGTGGATGTAGCCCTCGTACTCGCCGACCTTGAACTTGCGGCCGACCTCGACGCGGTCGTCCGGCAGGCGCCGCCGCTGCGGGAGTGCGGCGGCGACCGCGACGGGAGCGAGCGTCGTCGCGCCGGCGTCGGCTTTCCCGGAGAGCGGCTGCGCGACCTTGCAGTTGTCGCGGTAGATCGCGATCGCCTTGACGCCGAGCTGCCAGGACTCGACGAAGAGCTGGGAGATCTCGTCCACCGTGGTCTGCTCCGGGAGGTTGACGGTCTTCGAGAGCGCGCCCGAGATGAACGGCTGGACGGCGCCCATCATCTTCACGTGGCCCATGTAGTGGATCGCGCGCTCGCCGATCGCGCAATCGAAGACCGGGAAGTGCTCGGCCTTGACGTTCGGCGCCCCGACGACGGTGTTCCGCTCGTCGATGAACGCGACGATCTCCTCGACCTCGTTCGGCGCATAGCCGAGCTTGTCGAGCGCCATCGGCACGGTCTTGTTGACGATCGTGATCTCGCCGCCGCCGACGAGCTTCTTCGACTTGACGAGCGAGAAGTCCGGCTCGACCCCGGTCGTGTCGCAATCCATCATGAAGCTGATCGTCCCGGTGGGGGCGAGGACGGTCGCCTGCGCGTTCCGCCACCCCGAGACCTCGCCGAGGTCGAGCGCCTCGTCCCAGGCGCGGCGGGCCGCCGTGAGGAGATCGTCCGGCACCGAGCTCGAGTGGTCGATGTTGCCGACGGCCGCGCGGTGTTTCGCGATGACGCCTGTCATCGCCGCCGCGTTCGGCTGGTAGCCGGTGAACGGCCCCATTCGCTTCGCGACCTGGGCCGACTTGCGGTAGCCACGGCCGGTCATGAGCGCGGTGATCGCGGCCGCATACGCGCGCCCCTCGTCGGAGTCGTACGGGAGCCCGCGCGCCATGAGCAGCGCGCCGAGGTTGGCGTACCCCAGACCCAATTGCCTGAATGCTTTTGCGTTCCGCTCGATCTCAGGCGTCGGGTACGAGGAGTAGCCGACCGCGATCTCCTGCGCGAGGAAGACGACGTCGACGGCGTGCTCGAAGGCCTCGATGTCGAGCTCGCCGTCCTCGCGGCGGAACTTCATGAGGTTCAGCGACGCAAGGTTGCACGCCGAGTCGTCGATCGACATGTACTCGGAGCACGGATTCGACGCATTGATGCGGCCGGTGTTCGGGAGCGTGTGCCAGTTGTTGATCGTCGTGTCGTACTGGAGGCCCGGGTCGGCGCACTCCCAGGCGGCCTCGGCCATCTGCCGGAGCAGGTCGCGCGCGTCCTGAGTCTCGACGACGGAGCCGTCGGTGCGCGCGGTGAGGTTCCACTCCTTCTTCTCGACGACCGCCTCCATGAAGGCGTCCGTGACGCGGACCGAGTTGTTCGCGTTCTGGTACTGGATCGAGGCCCAGTCGGGCGAGTCGAGGGTCATGTCGTAGCCGGCCGACTCGAGGACGCGCGCCTTGCGCTCCTCCTTGGCCTTGCACCAGATGAACTCCTCGACGTCCGGATGGTCGACGTCGAGCACGACCATCTTCGCCGCGCGCCGCGTCTTGCCGCCGGACTTGATCGTCCCGGCCGAGGCGTCGGCGCCGCGCATGAAGGAGACCGGCCCGGAGGCGTAGCCGCCCTTGGAGAGCTGCTCCTTCGAGGATCGCAGCCGGCTCAGGTTCACGCCCGAGCCCGAACCGCCGCGGAAGATGATGCCCTCGCGCCGGATCCAGTCGAGGATCGACTCCATCGAGTCCTCGATCGAGAGGATGAAGCAGGCGGAGCACTGCGGCTTGGCCTCGAAGCCGACGTTGAACCAGACGGGGGAGTTGAAAGACGCGTACTGGTTGACGAGGATCGCCATGAGCTCGGCCTCGAAGGTGTCGGCCTCCTCGTCGCTCGCGAAGTAGCCGCCCTCGCGGCCCCAGCCGCCGATCGTGTCGACGACGCGGCCGATCATCTGCTTGACGGAGCGCTCGCGCTCGGGGGAAGCCATGCGCCCGCGGAAGTACTTCTGGGCGACGATGTTCGTCGCGGTCTGCGACCAGAACCTCGGGAACTCGACGTCTTTCTGCTCGAAGGCGGGCCCGTCCTTGCCCGGGATGTGCGCATGACGGAGCTCCCACTCGATCTCCTCGAACGGGTCGCGGCCGGGGATCGTGAAGAAGCGGCGCGGGGCGACACTGGCCGCCTCGTCGAGGACCGTGTTGACGTACTCGCGCTCGATCGCCTCGCCAGTTGCAGGCGCCTGCTCCTTCGCCCCGGACACGTTCGCCCCAGACACATTCGCCGTAGCCATCTCTTCCTCCCGAGCCGTCATGGACACGTAGGCCTTTTCAACTGGGGCCTCCCGCCCGGAACGACGAGCGTCATGCGAGCGGACCAAGGAGAGTAGGGCGAGCGCCGGACGGAGAAATTTTTGCGCAATTTGCAGGTATTTTCAGAGGTCGCCACGACCTCCGAAGTCTACCTTGCAGGGCCCGCGTGGCAGCCGGGTCAGTCGGTCGCCGCTTCGGGCGACCGGGCGGCGCGATGGCGACGGGCGAAGTGGCCGGCCACCCCGGCGCCGAGCACGAGGATCGTCACGACGAACGCGACGATCAGCGGCAGCGGCATCGACGACTCGCTCGAGGATGCGACCGCAGGAGCTGCCTGCGAGGCAGCTGTCGCGCCCGCGCCGCCGCTGGGCGGCCGCTCCCGGGCCGCGGCGGTGAGGGCGCGCGCGATGACGTCGGCCGCGTTCGTGTAGTCGCGGAGGTCGACGGGGATCGCGTCGATTGCGGCCTCGTAGCAGCCGAGCGGGTACAGCCGGTCGATGCGCCCGTTGTCGGACCAGTCCGCGATGACCCGCTCGGCGCACGGCGTGGCCGCGAGGGCAGGCGAAACGCATAGCGCGAGAGTCGACGCTCCCACGATGGCGGCAAGGCGCGCAATGAGCGCGCGCGCGGAGCGGTTCATGGCGTCCATGGGATGTTCCCTGTAGACACCGACGCCAAACGGGCAACGGGGTTAGCCGTTCGGCCAACCCCTCACACGATGCTTACGACGGCGTCAGGCGAGCGGGTCGGGCGGATCGCTCTCGTCATCGAGAGCGTCGGCCGCGTGCCGGCGGCGAGAGAGGTAGCCGAGCCCTCCCGCGGCGAGGAGCGCGAGCGACATGCCGCCGAGGACGATGAGCGAGATCGGCACCGACGAGGTGCTGCCCTCGACGTCGGGAGTCGCCTCCGAGCCGCCGTCGGCACCGGCGCACCTCCTACGCGGATCGGGTCGTCATCGGGAGATGGGTCGCCGCCCCCGCGCGCGAGCTTCCCGCCCACCGCCGCCTGGAGCGCCCGGGTGATTACCTGCTCGGCATCCGAGTAGTCGCGAATGTCCTGCGGGATGCCGTCGATCGCCTCCTCGTAGCAGTGCAGCGGATAAAGACGGTCGACACGCCCGTTGTCCCACCAGTCGTTCAGCACCTTCTTCCCGCACGGCGTGATCGCGGCTTCCGCAGGGGCGGCGCTGGCCAGCGACATGAAGAGCGCCGTGAAGGCACCCGCCACGAGCACGACGATCGTGCGGGTGAGGCTAGTGCTTGGCTGGTTTTTCGGGGAGGGCGATGTCACGAGCGCGACCGGGACCACCGGCAGCCAGGGCAGCCGAGGCTGTGGCGGAGTGTCCCGGGTACAGGTGATCCAGGGGTGTGTGCAGAGTAAACGATTTGTTAGACGACATCGGCCGATACCCTCCCGCGCTCGACCTCCAGACGCCGAAGTCGCTGCTAGCGTGGCCCGACTATGGAGATGGCGCCCGAGGGGCCCGCCGGCCAGAGCTCGGGTGCTTCGCGATGGGGGGCCGCTCACGGCGCGGCGGTCATGGCCAGCGCGGCCTTCGTCGGAGCAGCGGTTCTCGGAGCGTCGCTCGCCGGTGAGGGGTCGAGCTTCGACGGGGTACTCCCTGTCGGCGGTGCTGCCCTCGTTCTCCTCGCCGGATTCCTCATCGCCTTCACGTTCGGGGCGACTCCGCTTCCGCGGCTCGGTGCCTCCGGCCTGGCGTTGGTCGCCTCGCTCGGCCTGCTCGTCGTGTGGACGGGGGCGACGGTCGTGTGGTCGATCGCGCCCGACCGGAGTTGGGAGACGTTCAACAGGGGCCTCGCCTACGCGGCCTTCCTCGGCCTCGGGGTGGCGCTCGCCGGCATCGCCGGAGAGAGAGCAGCGCGCGTCGCCGCCACGTTGCTCGCGGCCGCGACCGGTGTCGTCCTGACCTGGGCGCTGGCGACGAAGGCTTTTCCCGCCCTCGACCCCGACGCCGAGCGGATCGCGCGGCTACAGGAACCGGTCGGCTACTGGAACGCGCTCGCGCTGCTCGCGGACATCGCGCTCGCACTCGCGCTCTGGGCCGGTGCGACCCAGGGCAGGCGCTTGCCGGTGCGTGTTCTCGGCGCGCTCCTCGCGTATGCCGCGACGCTCGCGCTGCTCCTCACGCTCTCGCGGGCGGGGCTCGTCGCGGGCCTCGGAGTCGTTCTCCTCTGGCTTCTGCTCTCTCGCGAGCGCGTGGAGGGAGGGCTGCTGCTCGCCGCTGCGGCAGTCCCGGCGGGGCTCGTCGCGGGCTGGGCGTTCACGCGGCCGGCGCTGGTGGAGGACGGAGCGCTCGAGGCGGACCGCGTCTCGGACGGGAGGGTGTTCGGGGTGCTTGCCCTGGTCGGCGCCGGGCTCGTGGTCGTTGCAGTGGTGCTCGGCGTTCGGCGCGGGCTCGACGCCGAGCGCCGCCGGCTGGCCGCGCGCGTGCTCCTGGCCGCGGCGGCGGTGGGTGCCGTAGCAGCTGCGGTTGCGCTCGCAGTCGCGATCGGGAATCCCGTGACCTGGGCCGACGACGAGGTGACGGGCACTTCGTGCTCAGAGGTCGAGAACGAGCCGGGTCGCCTCGGCTCGGTCAACGTCAACAACCGCTGGTGCTGGTGGAACGAGGCCGTCGACGTCTACGCGGAGCACGCGCCGCTCGGCGCGGGAGCGGGAACGTTCGAGATCGCGCGGAAGCGCGTGCGGACGGACGTGCGGAGCGTGCTCCAGCCGCACAGCGTCCCGCTCCAGCAGCTGAGCGACGGCGGTGTCCTCGCGCTCGTGCTCTTCGTGGTGCTCGTGCTGGCCGGCGTGGGCGTGTGCGTTGCGGCCCTTCGCCGCCTCGGTGGGGCGGAGCGAGCTGCTGCGGTGGCGCTCGTCGCGGCGCCGGCCGCATTCCTTGCGCACGCGCTCGTCGACTACACCTGGGACTTCCTGGCAGTGACCGCGCCGACCATGGTCGCGCTCGGCGTCCTCGCCGGCGCGGGGCGGGAGCTGATAACCCCGCGCGGAGACCGTTCCTCGGGCTCGCCGTTGTGCTCGTCGGGCTCGTGGTGCTCGCTTCGTTCGCCTCGCCACGCCTCTCCGAAGGCAGCGCGCGGGCGTCGACGCGCGCGCTCGACGATGACGACTTCGAGACGGCACGCGACCGCGCCCGTCGTGCGCGGGCCTTCAACCCGCTCGCCGTCGAGCCGATCTGGGCGATCGCGCGGATCGACGAGCGCCAGGGTCGCGTCGACGACGCGAAGGACCGGTACACACAGGCAGCCGAGCTTCAGCCCGAGAACCCGGAGACGTGGCTGGCGCTCGGGCTGTTCGAGTTCTACGCCCGCGAGGACATGTGCGCCGCCTATCGCGCCCTGAACGACGCGTACACGCTCGATCCGTCCGGCAGCCAGTGGGTCGAGGGCGGCGAGCTCGACATCGCGCGCGACGCTGTGAACGAGGGCGCCTGCGAGTAGACGCCCCAAGCGTCACTGCGACCCCAAGCCTCTAGCGGCGGTCGAGGATGGGGGCCGGATCGGCTCGACGCGCGGCTTCGAGCACGGCGCTGAGCGTGCCCGGCGGTGCGAGGTCTGGCGGGAGGTCGTCCCAGGTGAACCAGCGAAGCTCGCTGACCTCTTGCGGATCAAAGTCCGCCTCGTCCCCGCCGACAACGCTCCGCGCGGTAGTAGGCGACATTGATCACGTCGGTGCCCGGCACGGCGTGCTCGTCGGCATATTCGTCGACCCAGACTCCCAGGTAGCCGGTGACCCGAACGCGCAGCCCGGTCTCCTCGAGCACCTCGCGCTCGACGGTCTCGATTGGATGCTCGCCGCGCTCGCAGAAGCCGCCCGGAGAGCCCCACGCGTCCTTCCAGGGTGCGTAGGAGCGTCGCGCGAGGAGTATCCGCTCGCCGGCGATGACGATCGCGTTCGCGCACGGCTTCGGGTTCAGCCAGTGGCTGACGCCGCACGCGGAGCACGTGACCGGCGGCCGGGCCGGCAACTCGGCCCCGCATGCGGAGCAGTAGCGCACGCTCGGCACGGCGCCGAAGACTAGTGGGTGCTTTGAGGGACCCTCGCTACTGTCCGCTCCGTGTCGCAGCTGCCCGACCGACCGCTCGTCCGGACCTCTCTCGCGGAGGCAGATCTCCACGCGGCCTGGGAGGCGAACGCCGAGGCTTTCATCGCCTGGGCTCGGAAGCCCGGGCATGACAGCTACTGGCAGTTCCACCGCGACGTCTTCCTCGAGCTGGTACCGCCGGCGGGCAAGCGCACGCTCGATCTCGGCTGCGGAGAAGGGCGCCTGTCGCGCGACCTGAAGCGGCTGGGCCACGATGTCGTCGGCGTCGATCTCTCTCCGACGATGCTCGCAGCCGCCCGGGAGGCGGACCCGCGCATCGAGACGCACCTCGCGGACGCGGCGGCGCTGCCGTTCGAGGACGGCGAGTTCGATCTCGTCCTGGCGTTCATGTCGTTGCAGGACGTCGACGACTACGGGCGGGCGATCGCCGAGGCGGCGCGCGTGCTCGCCCCCGGAGGAGCGCTCTGCATCGCGATCGTCCATCCGTTCAACTCGGCGGGCAGGTTCACGGAGGCCACGGCCGAGAGCCCATTCGTCGTCACCGGCTCGTACCTGGACTCGTCCTACTACGCCGACAGCGTCGTTCGCGACGGTCTCGAGATCGAGTTCGTCAGCCAGCATCGGCCGCTCGAGGCGTACTGCGAGGCGATCGCCGCAGCCGGTCTCCTGATCGAGCGCCTGCGCGAGCCCGCGCTGCCGGAGCACGCGCTCATGCGACCGCACAGCCGCCGCTGGCAGCGTCTGCCGCTGTTCCTGCACGTGCGGGCGCGGAAGCCGTAGGTGCTCAGGCGCCGAGGATGTACACGACGTGCGCGCCCGCGAGCTGGCGCACGCGCATCCCGTCGAGCGGCGTAACCTGCTTCACGCCGAGGTCGCGACCGAGCCGGCGGCCCTCGCCGACGAAGCCCGGCCGGTACATGACGATGCTCTGAGCGAAGTTGGTCCTCGATGCGTTGGTGACGCCGCCGATGCGGTAGCCGCGCTGCCGCACCCGGCTCGCTGCGGCTGCTGCGGCGCCCTGGCGGCCGTTCCCGTTCAGGACGAGAACACGCACCTTCGTCCTGGGCAGCTTGGCGGCGACCTCCGTCGGCTTGCTCGTCGTCGGGGTCTCGCTCGCCGGCGCCGGCGTGGCGAGCGCACGCTTCGTCGCCGCCTGCTCGACGCGATCCGACACTGCGCCGACGAGCGCGCCGCCACCGATGGCGAGGAGGATGAGCAGCTCGACTCCCGCGACTGCCGTCGCGACGAGGGCCGCGCTGCGCCAGGGAACGATGGCTTCGGAGGGGGCTCTGAGCGGATGGTCCATCCGGGCGATCGATTCGCCCGCTGCGCGCCTACTCCTCCCGGCTCGAGCGGATCCAGTCCCAGGTCGCGCGGATCCCCTCGTCGAGCTCGACGAACGCCTGAAAGCCGAGCTCGCTTGCGGCGCGCGTCGGGTCGAGCACGCTCTGCTGCAGCTCGCCAGGCCGGGGTGGGGCGGGCAGTGCGTCGAGCTCGGACCCGGAGACCTCGCGGCAGCGCTCCCAGAGCTCGGTGACCGAGGTCTCGCGCCCGGTGCCGACGTTGAACACGCCGCCCTCGTGGCCGACCGCTGCGAGAGTCGCGCGTGCCGCGTCTCCGACGTAGACGTAGTCGCGCGTCTGGCTGCCGTCGCCGAAGATGCGCGGCTGCTCCCCGCGGTCGGCGGCGCCGAGGAAGATCGCGACGACTCCGGCCTCGCCACGCGGATCCTGGCGCGGTCCGTAGACGTTCCCGTAGCGGAGCGCGACGTGGTTCAGGCCGTACAGCCGGTTGAAGGTGCGCAGGTACTCCTCGGCGGCGAGCTTGGCGGTGCCGTACGGGGAGAGCGGCTCGAGGGTGTGGCTCTCGCTCGCGGGCGCGTCGCACTCGCCGTAGATGGCCCCGCCAGTCGAGCTGAAGACGACCTGGCCCGAGCCGTACCGACGAGCCGCGTCGAGAACCCGGATCGTCCCGATCACGTTCGTCTCGGCGTCGTCGACTGGGTCTTCCACGGACGCGCGGACGTCGGCCTGGGCCGCGAGGTGGAAGACGGCTTCCGGCTCGAATCCGGCGAAGAGGTCGTCGAGCGGCTCGCGGATGTCCTGGACGCGCAGGTCCGCGGCGGACGCGACGCGCTCCCGTTTCCCGGTGGCGAGCGAGTCGACGACGACCACCTCGTCGCCGCGGGCGAGCAGCGCGTCCACGACGTGCGAGCCGATGAAGCCGGCCCCTCCTGTCACGACCGCCCGCACGGCGCGCAGGCTACGCGACCCGGCGCATCGTCGCGGCTCGACGTGTTATCCACGGGACATGCCGGACGAACGGGTCGAGGTGACGGCCGCTGACGGCACGCGGCTCGCCGGCGCGTCGACGAGGCCCGGCTCCGGCGCCGACGTACCCGCTGCCCTGCTGCTCAACGGGTCGGGCCCGCTCGACCGCGACTCGAACATGCCGGGCCAGGCACTCCACGTCGCCGATGCGCTCGCTGCGGCTCTCGCTGCCGTGGGCGTCGCGACGCTCAGATACGACAAGCGCGGGGTCGGGGAGTCGGGTGGCGTCTTCCTCGAGACGAGCTTCGAGCGCGAGACGGAGGACGCAGCGGCGGCCCTCCTCACGCTCCGCGCCTACACGGGCGTCGACCCGAGCCGGGTGTCGATGGTCGGGCACTCCGTGGGCGCAACGATCGCGATCCGGCTCGCGGCCCGGTTCGAGTGGGTCGCGGGAGCGGTGCTCCTGTGCGGTGCGAGCCGCACGGGCGCCGAGGTGATGCGAATCCAGTCGGATCGGATCGCAGCCTCGCTGCGTGGCATCCAGCGACTCGGCGCGCGTCGGTTCCTCCGCGGCCAGCAGCGAGTACGGGAGGAACTGCTCGCGGGCGCCGGCGACGTAGCGCAGATCGAGGGCAGCGGGCTTCCGGCTCGGTGGCTTCGCGAGTACATGACCTACGACCCGGCGCCGAACCTGTCCGCGATCCGCTGTCCGGTGCTCGCCATTACCGGGCGCAAGGACCTCCAGGTGGAGCCGGACGACGTCGCGCGAATCGGTGAACTTGTGCGAGGGCCGTTCACGGGCCTGACTCCCGAGGACCTGACGCACGTCCTGCGGAAGGACTCGAGGCCTCCGAGCCTCTCGCGCTACCGCGCGCAGCTCCGACGTCCGGTCGACCCGGAGCTCCTCTCGACCGTCGCGGAGTGGGTGGCTGCGCGGCCATAGGATTGGCCACCGATGTTCATCACCTTCGAGGGCCTGGACGGCTCCGGGAAGTCCACTCAGGCCGAGCTGCTGCGCGCGCGCCTCGAGGCGAACGGGGAGCACGTCGTCGCCACCCGCGAGCCGGGAGGCACGGACCTCGGGGAGCGGATTCGCGACCTCGTGCTCCACGGCGGAGACGTCACCCCCTGGGCCGAGGCGCTCCTCTACGCGGCCTCGCGCGCGCAGCACGTGGAGGAGGTGATCCGGCCCGCGCTCGACCGCGGAGCGTCGGTGATCTGCGACCGCTACGTCGACTCGTCCGTCGCTTACCAGGGCGTCGCTCGCGGGCTCGGGCTCGAGCGCGTGCTCGACCTCAACCTCGTCGCGGTCGACGGGCTGATGCCCGAGCGCACGTTCCTGCTGCGGCTCGACCCCTCCGCCGTAGCCGGGCGCGTGGGCGGAGAGCGCGACAGGCTCGAACGAGAGGACGACGACTTCTACACCCGTGCCGATGAGGGCTACCGGGAGCTCGCCGGGCGCTTCCCCGAGCGCATCGTCGTCCTCGACGCGACCCGGCCCGCCGAGGCGCTCGCGGAGGAGGTGTATGGAGCGCTTCGCTGAGCTAGCGCAGCAGCCCGAGGCGAAGCGCCTGCTCGAGGGCGCGCTCGCCGAGGGCCCGGCGCACGCGTACCTGCTCTACGGGCCGCCCGGAGTCGGCAAGCGGACCGCCGCGTCCGCCTTGGCCGGCGCGCTGCTCGGCGACGAGCGCCGGGTCGCGACGCGCACGCACCCCGACCTCTACGTGCTCGAACCGCTCGGCGAGATGATCCGGATCGACGACGTCCGCGCGCTGCGGCACGACCTGCACATGCGCCCGTTCGAAGCCGATCGCCGGGTGTACCTCGTGCTCGACGCCGATCGCATGAACGACGACGCTGCTGACGCGCTCCTGAAGGATCTCGAGGAACCGCCGGCCTATGCCGTGCTCGTCCTCGTTGCGAGCGAGCTCGGCCCGCTGCCTCCGACGATCCTGTCGCGGTGCCAGCTCGTGCCCTTCCGGCGCCTCCCGGAGCGAGCCGTGCGCGAATGGATCGCGTCGCGAGCGCCTGAACGTTCGGAGGAGCAGGTGCGCGCGCTCGCGAGGGCCGCAGCGGGACGACTCGACCGCGCTCGGCGCCTCCTCGATCCGGCCGCGGCAGGCCGTCGCGAAGCGCTCGTCGAGATTGCGCGGGCGACGTATCGCGACCCGGATTTCGAGCCGGCCGTCGCGACCGAAGCGGTGCTCGGCTTCGCGACCGAGCGGGCGGAGGAGGCGAAGATGCGCGAGCGCGAGACGATCGACGGGCTCTCGCTGCCCGAGCGCGAGGCCGACCAGCGCATCCGTCGGGCCGGCCGGGGAGCCGAGCGGGACGAGCTCCTGGCGTCGCTCGAAGGGCTCGAGGCCTGGTACCGAGACCTCATGGTCGTGGCCGCGGGCGCCGAGTCTGCCGCGGTGCACGCCGACCGACTCGCGGAGCTGCGCGCCGACGCGGAGCTCGGGCTCGGCGACGCCCCGGCCGAGGCGGCGGAGACGGTGCGGGAGCTCTGGCGCGGTCTCGAGGAGTTCAACCTCAACTCGTCGCTCGCCTTCGAGGCGTTGTTCGTGCGCCTCGCGCGCGCGTTGCGCGTGCCTACTGCTACCTGACACTCGTAAGGCGGACCGATTGCGCCATCCGAGTCCCTTCGCGCCGTCCGTGCTCTTGTACCCTTTCAGCCTTCGCCGACGTAGCTCAGCTGGTAGAGCACTTCACTCGTAATGAAGGGGTCCGCGGTTCGAGTCCGCGCGTCGGCTTTGGCATTTCCGCCCGCTTCGAGCCGTGTCGAGGCTGTTTCTCAAGCGCTTCTCAAGCGATTCGGCGGCAACAAGCCGGCGAGTTCCGCATCTCTTGCGCCCTCCTCCTGCATGGCCTGACGGACGCGCTCGTCGGAGACGCCAGCGACGACGGCGAGCCGGTGACCCCCCACTCCTCCCGCTTCGGCCATTTGTGGACCGTGGGGCCTGGTTCCGAGTGCACTCCCAGGCGTCGCGTATCACCATCTTGCTCACCTTCGATGAAGGGAGGTTGCGGCTGTCAGTACGCGACGACGGCATCGGCAGCGCCGACCCCAGTGGCGGTTCGGGCCTCGTGGGTCTCCGCGACCGTGTGGAGGCCCTTGGGGGCACCCTACGATCGAGAGCGGACTCGGGCTCGGGAACCTCGTTCAACGCTTCGCTTCGAGTTGGCGACGAACCTGGATAACCGGCACGGCGCGACGTGGTGCGGTACGAGCTCGACCAGTAGGAGAGTCCGCTCGACGCCCGACTCGGAATGGCGACGCCGATGGGGAGCCTGAACCGGGCTCCTCGGTGTTGGTCGACCACTCCTAGCTCGGTACCTTCGCGATTGCCGTCGCCGATGGCACGAAGTAGTACGCGCCTGTGATGGGACGCGTATAGCGCGTCAGCGCGTCGCGCTTACCGCTCACGAGCCCGGCCATGCTCTCGAGCATCGCCTCCAGCGGCCGCTTCTCCCGACAGAACCCGACGAACATGGTCCCGTGGTCCGTCACCGTGCCGTAGGGCATGTTCCGTCGGAAGACGTGACCGAAGACATCCTGGTCGGTACTCGCGACGTGGGAGTCGGCCGGCTTGTCCTCGAGCTCGACGCCGTCGGGCTTTCGTCGTCCCATGACCGCTTCCTGACTTTCGATCGGGAGACACTCCCACTCGCGTGCGTCGTGAGCCCACTTCTGCAGCAGCAGAACCGTCCCACCGGCCCCCGGCTCCCCCTCGGGCACGAGGACGACATCTGTCGCCTCGATCAGCGTCGGGTTCTCGGTCCCGTCGATGAAGCCGGTCAGGTCGAGATCGTGGTGGTACGGCCAACTCGACGTCTCCTCGGCGACAGTGCCGACGCCTTCGAGCGCTGCGATCGCCGCTCTAGCTGTGTCGAAGATCACGTCGTATGCGCTCCCCGAAAGCCAGAGGACAGCGTCGTGCTGGGTGGCCGGCAGTACGAAGCCCTCAATTCCGACCAGATCGCGGTTGAACCCAGCTAGATCCGCAGGCGTGTCCTCGGGAGCCACAGTACGCCATACCTCGGGCTTGAATCCGGCGACGAGGTTCACGCCACCCATCGTCGTTCGCGGCTCACGGAGCGAGGCGATTGCAGCCGCGAGCGCACGACCGTCGCCGTCCGCGGCGTCGAACTCGAGGTAAGCGTGGGAGGACGTTCCCAAAGCGAAGATCCCGCTCTGCGGAGCGCTCACCACGTGGAGTCTACGAGGAGGCAAGTACTCGTACGGCTGCTGGCAGTCGGGTACGGGCTCGACCTCGCGGCCGTCTGCAAGAAGTAGCGCGACTGCAGCTTGACCGAATCGGTGGCGTCGCAGTCGATCACGGACATGGCTTCGCGCGCCCGCCCAGACTCCGAGCTTGACCCTGCATCCCAGGAGGAGGATGATCGGCCCCGCAGTTCCACGGCATCTAGGCGGGGAGGGAAGAATGGCAAGGTTCCGGGCTGCGATCGTCGCGCTCATGCTTCTGGGCATAGCAGGGGTAACGGCGGCAGCCACGTACGCATCAGGCAACGACGGGGGCGGTGGTGGTCCGCAGATCGCGATTCGCGACGACTGCGATCCGACGGATCCCGCGTGGAACCCCACAGGCGGATGCTTGCTCAAGAAAGGCGACGTGACGTTCGCGGAGTTCTTCGGTGAGCTCGACTCGCCGCTCGCGGCCGCGGTGATCGGCCATCAGGCCTGGCGGAACGATCCGCCGTACCTGGAGGTCAAGGCGGGACAAGACGTGCGCGTCAAGAACGTCGGCGGTCGAGGGCACACGTTCACCGAGGTGGCGGCCTTCGGCGGTGGCAAGGTGCCGGTGCCGCCGCTCAACGAGGGGTTGACCACGGCTCCGGAGTGTCCAGGCTCGATCGACATTGCGCCGGGAGACGCGGCCAAGTTGGCCGGTCTCGCGATCGGCAACCACCGCTTCATCTGCTGCATCCATCCGTGGATGCGTGCGCAGATCGAAGTGCTACCGCGCTAGCGCGACCGCAGCGAGAACGCAACGCCGTCGGTCAGGAGCCCGCAGTCATGCGGGCTCCTGCGCGGTCCTTCTCGTCCGAAGTCGAATCGCCGTGCGCTACAGGAAAACGACGCGGGTCGTCTTCCGCGCTCTCACGATCGATGCGATCCAGAGCGCGGCGAGGACCAGGAACGCCTGGGCCAGAACCACGCCGGTCACGGGACCGAGATGCATCACATCCGCGCGCTCGATGAGGTCGCCCAAGGGACCTTGGGGCGACGGGTAGACGAACAAGCCGGCCAGCGCATAGGCGAGGATCACGCCGCCGCACAGCACCAGCGGCAGCGCCGGAAGCACGGCCATGATGTATTCGAGCCGCCGCGAGCTTCGTGGCACGTCCAACCGATCGTCCATCAGGACGACTTCGCGCTCGCACACCGTGTAGTCGGCGAGCAGCTTGTCGCGTCGGCGGATCGCAGGCGTGAGCACGAACATGAGTAGTGAGAATGCGATCACGAGCGCAAGCCCGTCGACGAGGAGTGATGCGATCTCGTGCGGTACGACCTCGCCCAGAGGCTCGTGCACGCCGGCCGAGCCCCAGCCGCCGCCGACCGTCGTCGCGAGCAACGCGGCCAAGGCGACGAGCACCGGCACGAGCTTCCAGAGCAGGAAGATCGTTGCGACGGTCGGAATCGGGACGGCTCTCGAGAGCGGCGGCACGGACAACAGGTAGTCGTCGATCGTCTTTCGATCGCGGGCCTCGACGTCGTCCAGGCCGCGTTCGACTGCCCGCTTGGCGTATCCCCGCTGCGCGGCCTCGAGCGTCCGCCGAATGTGACGCAGGAGCAGCTGGTGGGTGAGCAGCATGCGTGCGTGCAGCACGCGAGAGTGCAGGCGCGAGGTCCCGCACGTGCTCTCGGCGAGGACGCATCTGTACACGCCGATCAGCGCCTCCGCCGAAGCGTCGACGTTCGCCCTGCTCGCCGCGAGTCGACAGAGCGAGGTCGCACGGCAGACGAGGACGAAGGGCAGGGCGACGGTGATGCCGAGGACGACGTCGTACGCGATGACCGAGAAGACGACCCCGGCCGTAATAGGCGTCTGGAACGCGAGCGACGTGCCGACGACATCTCCCGCGGCGACGACCACGCCGGCAATCAAGGCGGGGGTCAGCGAGTCGACGACACCCGGCGCAGGGCTCCTCCGAGCGATGACGATCGACATGAAGACCTGCGTCAACACGATCAGGACAATCTCGGTGCCGACGATGTACTGGACGTTCGCGGCTCCAGGCTCGGTCAGGCGAACGCTTGCGACGAGCAACGCCGGTAGCAGCAGCAGGCTGAATCCGGCTGTGAGTCCGAGGCGCGAGAGCGAACGCCCGGGTGCGGCATCTCCGGGTGCTCGGCGAGTATCGGCAAGTATGGAAGCCATCTGTCCTCTCTAGTCTTCGCTCTACCTCCCAGACAGCCGCCCGGCCGAGTTTTCTTCCGCGTGCGAATGGGCCCCAGGACGCACTGGCGCGGGCTGTACAGGCTTTCCGTCGCGGCCGCGACTCGAGGAATGACTTCTTGCTCACGGAGCGGCTCCGACCCGTCTCGTGGAGCCCGCGCCTCGGCGTGAAGTCAGCTCTCGGCTTCGACCGAAGCCGAGAGCAGGACCGTGTTGCCGTCCGGGTCGTCGACCATTGCGAAGCGAAGCTCCGGCGTGACGTCGTACGGCGCGCAATGGCTCACGTAGCCGAAGCCGGTGAGCTCGTCGTACTTGGCGTCGAGCGCTTCGCGGGTCTCGAGGTAGAACTCGAGGACGATCCGGTAGCCGCCGGACGCGTCCGTTCGCGCAGGGTCCCAGCGCGCGTTCGCGCGCCTGGTGCTGAGGAAGAACGTCAGCCCGCTCATCTCGATCTCGACGTGCTCCTGGGCCTCCGCTTCGTCCGGGACCTCGACGCCGAGCCGTCGATAGAACTCGGCCGCGCGGGCCATGTCCTCGACGATCACGCCGACCATGTAGAGCTCCAGTGCCATCGCCTCAGGGCCGAGTCTAGGAAGCGAGCGTATTGTCAGGCGATGCAACCGGCGACGATCGCCGATGTCATCGCCCGCATGCGAGCGATCGACAGCGAGCTCCCGCGGCACGACGGCGTCGCGTGCTTCACCCGTCTGTACCTCGCGGTGACCGACGCGGTGGAGAAGGCGGGCGGTTTCGCGTCACCCGAGTTTCTGGCTCGGCTGGACGTCCGCTTCGCGAACCTCTACTTCGAGGCGCTCGTCGATCCACCGCGAGCGTGGGTGCCCTTGCTCGAGGCACGAACCCGGCCAAAGGTGGCAGCGATCCAGTTCGCGCTCGCCGGGATGAACGCGCACATCAATCGCGACCTGCCCGTCGCACTCGTGGAGACCTGCTCCGAGCTGGGGCTAGAGCTTCGCCAGAACGGTCCCGAGCACACCGACTTCCTCGCGGTCAACGGGCTCCTCGTCGAGACCGAGGCGCGCGTCAAGCGAGAGCTCCTGACGGGCGACCTCGCGATTGCCGACGCGGCCCTCGGCGAACTGGACGATGTCGTCGCAATGTGGAATGTCGAGCGAGCGCGCGACGCGGCCTGGACGAATGCCGAGGCGCTCTGGTCGCTGCGCTCCTCGCCCGCCCTCGCCGACGGGTTCCTGCTGGCACTCGACCGTCTGGTCGGCTTCGCCGGCCGTGGTCTGCTCCGCCCGCTTCTGACACTCGACTAGCCAGTCCGGGACTCAAGCCGCGACGTAGCGGGCGCCGAGCGTCGCCGCCAGCGTTCGGTGCGCGGGCGCGTTGCCGATCAGTGTCGAGCGCGAAGGATCGATGTTGTACGCCCGGGCGAACGCGAGCGCCAGGCCCGGGAGCGGCGGTCGGCACCAGCAGATCGGAGGCCCCGCAGGATGTGGGCAGACCGCGCTCTCGACGGGCCCGGACACGTCTTTCGCGAGCTCGCCCGCGAGCGCGTCGAGCGCATCGGGCGCTCCGGCCGGGATCCAGTCGTAGACGAGATGCGGCTGGTTGCGGGCGGCGTCGTCCAGCGCTCGCTTCCAGCCGTCCTCCCGAAGAACCGGCGCGGCAACGATGACGCCGGCCGCACGAGCCGAGGACGGGCCGCGCGCGAACGGAACGTGCACGACGCTCGCGAACCCCTCGTCCGCCGAGGGCGGCTCGAGCTCGCGGAGCGCGCGCATCTGGGACGTCGGCGCGAGAACCCCCGGGTCGCTTCGCGCAGCCTCGCGCACGTCTTCGGGAGTCGGGAGCGAGCCGAACCGGTCCAGCAGCCGCTCGACGAGGTTGAACTGTGCTTGCGCGAGCGGCGTGTCGAGCCAGATGCACCGGGTCGAGATCCCGTGCCGATTCGCGGTCTCGATCACGTAGCTCCGCGCAGCGCGTGTGAGATAGGTGTTGTCGAGGACGACCCTCCGGGCGCCCGAGGACAGCTCCTCGTCGAGCGCCGCGGCGAGCTCGCGCAGCGAACCGCCGCGCTCGTCGCGGTTGAGGCGGAGGTAGCCGCGCGCGACGTGCTCGTCCGCGACGAGGCTCTTGCCCGCTCCGGGGATGCCCATGACGAGAACGACGTCCGCATCGCCCGCACGGGCGGCATCAGCGCGGGTCGTCGGACGAGGCGTTCCGAAAGCGCTCGCGAGAGCGTCGCGATCGTCGTCGCGGAGGGTGAGCGTCGCGGCACGCGCGGCGGAGCGCGCGGTCTCCGGGCGCCGCGCTCCGGGGATCGCCGCGACCACCGGCGAGAGGTCGAGCAGCCAGGCGAGCGCCACCTCCGCCGGGCTCACATCGTGGGCGCCCGCGACCCGTACGAGAGACTCGTGGCGGTCGAGCCGACCCGCGCGCCGCGGGCCGCCGAGCGGCGAATGCGCGATCACGGCGATCCCGAGCTCGTCGCACCGCTCGACGACCCCGCCGCGAAGCGCTCTGTCGTCCTCCACGCTGAGCGCGACCTGTACCGCAGCAATCGGAGCCACCTCCAGCGCCTCGTCCAGCTGGTGGCGATTGACGTTGCAGACACCGACCCGGCGGACGAGGTCGCCCTCGACGAGCCGGGCGAGCGCACGGGCCGAGGTCCGCCACGGCGTGCGTGGATCGGGCGTATGGACGAGGTAGAGGTCGATCGCCAGGCCGTCGAGTGCAACGAGGCTGGCTTCGCAGTCGGCGCGGATCGCCTTCGCGCGCCCGTCGGGGACCCACGCGCCGCCGGCTCGCGTCATCCCTCCCTTGGTAACGATCCGTGCCCGTGCCTCCGCGCCCGCTTCGCGGACGCCGCGGGCAACCAGCCGCTCGTTGTGGCCGAGCTCATCCGGCCCGTTGCCGTAGGCATGAGCCGTGTCGAAGACCGTGATGCCCGCTTCGACGGCCGCCGCAATCGTCGCGAGAGCGAGGTCCTCGTTGCGATCCTCGTCGGTGGACAGCCGCATGCAGCCGAGACCGATGCGGAGCTCCGAGCGGTCAAGCCATCCAGAGCGGCTCAGGACACGGAGCGTAGATCACGGGGGACGGGACTAGGCTCCCGTCCATGACCGCGACGCTCCGTGTCGAGCCCGGCAAGCCCGCGCGGATATCCGAGCGCGACCCACGCGACACGCTCGGCCTGGACAAGCCTCGAGCCAAGGCGGAGCTCGACCGGCTTCACGATCGATTGGACGTCCTCCAGCGGCGTCTCTTCGCCGAGGGTGCCCGGAGCGTGCTCCTCGTCCTCCAGGGCCTCGACGCCTCGGGCAAGGACGGCGTGATCCGCTCCGTCTTCTCGGGCCTGAGCCCGCAGGGCTGCAAGGTCGTCTCGTTCAGGGCGCCGACGTCGACCGAGCTCGCGCACGACTACCTCTGGCGCGTGCACGCCCAGCTCCCGGCTCGCGGCGAGATCGGCATCTTCAACCGCTCGCACTACGAGGACATCGTCACCGTGCGGATCCTGGAGCTCGTTCCGGAAGCGGTGTGGCGACGGCGGGCCGGCCACGTTCGCGAGTGGGAGCGCATGCTCGTCGACGAGGGGACGTCGCTCGTGAAGGTCTTCCTCAACGTCTCGAAGGACGAGCAGCGCGTGCGCTTGCAGGAGCGGATCGACGACCCGGAAAAGCGCTGGAAGTTCCGACGCGACGATCTCGAGGTCCGCGCGCGCTTCGACGACTACGTCGCGGCGTACGAGCACGCGTTGAACGAGACGTCGACCGACTGGGCGCCCTGGCACGTCGTTCCCGCCGACCGGAACTGGGTCAAGGCGTATGCGGTTGCGAAGCTGCTGGTCGAGACCCTGGAGCGGATCGACCCGCGGCTCCCGGCGCCCGACCCGGGGATCGAGGGGCTCGTCGTCGAGTAGCTCGCGACGGTCGGCCGTAGGCGCGAGGCATGCCTCGCGCAAGCCGGGCATGCCCGGCTCCTACCCTGCGTCTGCGCCGTGCGATAGTGCGACGCAGTGCCGCAGAAGATCCCCGGGAAGCTCGACCTCCCGCAGGTGTACAACGACACCTTCCGCGGGTGGCCGGTCAAGCCCCAGAACCGCCAGCACCCGATCCGCGGGTCGTTCCTCGACCCCCGCAAGGATCCGGACAAGGGCGCCATCTATCACGAAGGCATCGACGTCGCCGTCCGCGACGACCGGCGTGAGGCGGGGGCACCGCCGAACCGCACGCATCGCGTGTTCGCGATCGAGGGCGGACCTGTGCTGCGCGCGGACCCGATGGGCCAGCGCGGGACCGTGCAGGTCGGCCACTTCGGGTACGGCCACATCGACCCGGTTGTGGCGTTCGGCGAGACGGTGGTGCCGGGTCAGCACATCGGCTGGACGTGCGAGGGCGACTGGCACGTCCATCTGAGCGAGTTCGTCTTCACGGCGGGGCCGAAGATCAACGTGAACCCGCTGCGACCCGGCGGGAAGGTCGCTCCCTACGTCGACACGGCGCCACCGGACATCCGCGAGATCCGCTTCTACACCGTCGCGAATCCCGCCTGGACGAAGCGGCCGACGACGAGCGTCGCGCTCCTTCCACAGGCGGGTGAGCGGCTCCGGAGGAACGACCTCCAAGGGCGGGTGGACGTGCGCGTGCGCGTGAGCGACCCGCAGTCGTTCATCGGGTGGTTCCGGGAGCACCCGCACCTGGCGGCGCCGCACCATCCCTTCCGCCTCGCAGTCGCCGTCGTCGACATCGCCAGCGGGAAGACCGTGCGTCGTCGGGAGTCGTTCCGGGCAGAGCAGGTGCTCGACCAGCCCACCGGGCGCCACTACGCGCCCGGCACGGACCAGAACCTGCCCGCGCGCGGGTGTATGGCGCGGCATCGGGCGATCCGGTGCGACGGCATCTACTGGTTCCGCGTCTTCCCGAACGGCTGGGACACCACCCGGCTCGCGGACGGGCGCTACGAGGTGCGCGTACGGGTGTGGGACGTCGCGGGCAACCTCGCCCGCGCGGTCGTCCCCGTGAGCATCGCGAACGGCGTATAGGGCGAGGCATGTGTCGCCCCTACTTCCGGGTCAGACGTCGGGTACGAGCCCGAGCCACTGCGCCGCTCCGGGCAGCTGCAGCTCGCGGAAGCTCTCGGCCGTGTGGCTCCACGACCCGGTGACCTTCTCGAGCCTGGCTGCGGTGCCGAGCTCCCGGAGCTCTGCGAAGAGCTTTCCCGACTGGTTCTCCTGGCCGGTGACGATCTCGTCCGCGTCGCTCCACCACATCTGCAGCGGCACGCCGGAGTTGGCGATCTTCTTCGCGAAGTGGGCCGGGCTGCGGCGGTGGTACGCATCCGGGCGGGTCTGCGGCGTGCCGCCGACCTCGACGCGTGCAAGTCCCTGGAGCGCCAGTCCCTTGCGCCCGAGAGCAGCGAAGTCGTCATACCGGCGGAAGAAGTCGGTGACCGAGTCGAAGGCGACGGCCCCCGCGAGCCGCGCGGCCGGGCGCGAGACGAGGAGCAGCGTCTCCTGCCCGCCCATGCTCCCGCCGACGGCGTACACACGGTCGAGGTCGACGCGCAGCCACGGGCGGCTCGCGGTCACGATTGCCGGCATGCGAACGAGGTCGTCGATCTGACCGGGGAACCCCCAGGAGTGGAGCGGCAGGCGACGCCCCATGCCGCCCGGGCAGATGACCGCGAACGTGCCGCGTCCCGGCAGGTTCTCCCACATCCGCGCATTCGTCCGCGCCCGCACGCCGCGGCCGTGAGGACAGACCACGAGTGGGAGCGGCGGCGAAGGGCGTCCCGGCCCGAACTGCGCCGGAGCAATGAGAACCGCCCAGCGGAGGATGTTGTTGTGGGCGCGGTAGCGGATGCCCCACTGCTTGATCTCGCCCGCCATGCGAACGGTTTACACCGTTCCGGCCTCGGGTGGAAGGGGGGTCAATCGGTGGCGTACCCGTCGGCGAGGGCGTCGAGAGCGTCCGCGGCCTCGGCCGCCGTCGGCCGGTCGGCCGGATTCCGCGCGAGCATCCGCTTTACCTCGCGGGCGACCGGCTCGGGAACGTAGTCGGGAATCGGACGCGGCACCTCGACGAGCTGCCGGTAGCGCACGAACGGCTTGCTGCCGCGCGGGCCTGCCTTCGAGAAGGGGCGATTGCCCGTGAGCGCGTGGTAGAGCGTGGTGCCGACGCCCCACACGTCGGCGGGAGGACCGATCTTGCCCAGCGTCGATCCGGGGTCGCATTGCTCGGGCGCCATGTACGCCGCGGTCCCGATCGGCGTGCGCCGCACCTCGAGCTCCGCGAACGTCCGCGCCGCGCCGAGGTCGATGAGGCGGGGCGGGTCGGTCACGACGATGTTGCTCGGCTTCACGTCGAGGTGCACGACCTCGTGCAGCGCGAGGTGCTCTGCCGCCTCCAGGAGATCGACCGCGAGCTCGAGCGCCTCCCCGATCGGAAGCGTGGCCTCGGCTGCGAGCACGTCTCGCAGGTTCGGGCCTTCCACGTACTCGAGGAGGAGGTGCGGATACGGGCCTTCGAGCACCGCGCCGAGCCCGCGAACGAGAACGGGATGCTCGAGGAGCTCGAAGAACGAGGCCTCCCGCCGTAGCGAGTTGACCGCGCGCTCGTCCGAGACGCGGCTCGGCCGTAGCACCTTCGCGACGGCCTCCACACCGAGCGGCGCGTCGTGGACGAGGAAGACCTCGTACCGCCCGCCCCCGCCGAGCGGCGCGAGCACCGTGCGGCCGGCGGCGATCGGCGCTCCTTCCTGGAAGTCCCAGCTCTCCTTCATCTGCGTCCGCGAGCGTCGCATACCCGGAGACAGACCGAGGGGGCCCAGCGGCCCCCTCGGTTCCTGCTTCACGAGCGATCCTGCAGCTCGCTTAGTGATCCCGGCGACGATCCCCCTTGTAGTCGTCGTCGTCCGAGCTGTCCGAGTCATCGGAGTCGTCCGAGCTGTCGGAGTCGTCCGAGCTGTCGTCGTCACAGCGTCCGTTGTCGTCGTCGTCCGAGCTGTCGTCGTCGTCACGGCCGCCGCGCTGGGACGAGCTGCCGTAGCGGTCGTCGTCATCGTCGCCACGGTTGTTCCAACCCCAGCTGTACTTGCCCTTGTCCTTGTCCTTCTTGTTCTTGTCCTTGTCGTCCTTGCCCTTGTCGTGGTCCTTGTCCTTCTTCCCCTTGGGCGGGCAATCAGCCGGCTTCTCCTTGCACGTCACCGTGACGGCCGCGCTGTCGGACTGGCCCGTCTCACGGATCTTGGCCGTGTTGACGTGCATGCCCTTGTCGCGGTCGCACGTGAACGTGCGGGTGTACGTCTGCGAGCCGCTGGCCGAGAAGAGCCAGGACATCCCGTTCGTGTCGTCCACGTTCACGGAGTCGTTCACGAGCGTGGGCGAGGCCGGGAAGGTGAACGGCGCCTCCGCGCTCGGGCCGAGCGGTACGCCGGGCTCGCGCGCGTCGTTCGTGATCGTCGCCCGTGCGTCGTTCGCATAGCCGGTCGCGTTCGGGAACGGGCCGACCACGAACGAGTACGGGTAGCAGTGCGACTCCCCCGCGTCGAGCACCGGGTTCGCCGAGGTATCGAGCGCGTTCGTCGAGACGAGGGTGCGCTTCCCTCCCGCCAGGGTCGCGTAGATCCTGTCCGAGATGGTCAGGTTCTCGGTCGCGAGCGGGCCTGCGTTCGAGACACAGACCGAGCCGTCGACCCAGATCGCGTCCGTGCCGGCGCTCTTGGTTACGGTCACGTTGTACGTCGCCGTGGCCGATGCGCCGGACTGGAGCTCGATCGCGGGCTTGTCGACCGCCTTGTCGATGGTCCAGTCGAAGCTCCGCGTCCAGTGAGCGGTCGCGGTCTTCGAGATCGTGAGCGGTGTCGTCGCGAGCGCGGACGGTGCGAACAGCCCGCCGAAGACGACCGCCAGGACAGCAACGATGCCCGTCCGCTTGCGGAAAATCGAACCCATGGATCCCCTTTCGAAATGCCAGATCTACGGGGTCGAGGCACGCGTGGTCGAGCCGCAGCCCACGCCACCGTCGCTCCTCTCCCCGTCGCCCCTCCGTCTTTCCTCCCCTTGGGGCCGCAAGGTGGTACTGAGATCACCGTACTGACCTTTTGGGGGGTGTCATCTCCCCGTTCGAGTGATTGCGTATCCCCCCGCGGGGGGATACAGTGCGGCGCGTAAATCTGCGGCTTCAGACCCTCGCACGGCAAAGGCGAACGGGTCTTCGGCCTTTGCACGGCGGCGAAGGGAGAAGAGTTTTCTATGCGGAACCTGGCGTTCTTGCGGCGACGCGCGGTCTTCGTGATGGCTGCGGCGGTACTGGGGGTGCTGTTCCTGGGCGTGTCAGGTGTCCAGGCGACGAACCCCGGAGCGAAGATCATCGTCTGGAAGCAGACGGATCCTGACGGCGACCCGACGAGCTTCACGTTCACGCTGACGCTTCCGAACGGCAACACGCCTTCGGAGAGCCTCTCCGACGGCCAGCACTGGACGAAAGGGCAGCTCAGCGCCGGGCCATACTCCGTCGCCGAGTCCGTGCCCGAGGGATGGTCGTTGACGTCCGCGACCTGCAACCACGGGTCGCCAGCTTCGATCATCTTCAGCGAGGCCGACGTAGAGGCCGGCAGGGAAGTGACGTGCGTGTTCGAGAACACGAAGAACCCGCCTCCACCACCTCCTCCACCTCCGCCACCTCCTCCACCTCCCCTCCACCTCCTCCACCTCCTCCACCTCCACCTACCTCCGCCACCTCCACCTCCACCTCCTCCACCTCCGCCACCTCCTCCACCTCCTCCACCTCCGCCACCTCCTCCACCTCCTCCACCTCCGCCACCTCCACCTCCACCTCCGCCACCTCCGCCACCTCCGCCACCTCCGCCGGCGGCGCCACCGCCCCCTGCACCTCCGGGGCCGTTCGTGCCGCCGACACCGAAGCCCAAGCCGAAGCCGAATGTGTGCCTCACGCTCACGGTGACGCCGAAGCTGGTGCGAGTCGACGGGAAGCCGGATCGCGTCTCGGTGCGGGTCACGGCAGGCAAGAAGAACGTCAAGGGCGTGAAGGTGCTCGTGACGGCAAAGGGTGTGCGCGCCACCGCTCGGACGAACGCGAACGGCGTCGCGATCATTCGCGTCAACGTCACGAGCCCGGGGGTCATGACGATCTCGACGCTGGGCCGGAAGTCGTGTAGCTCGAAGCGGCTCGGGGTCGTCGGCATCTTCCTCCCGCCGCTCGCCGGCTAGTCGAGCGTCAGGAGGTCGCGTGGGAGGGGCGGCTGCGGCCGCCCCTCCTGCGTCTGTCTTGACTTTGGGCTCGTGTGCAGGCATTTCCTTGATCACGGTGAACAGATGATCCTGAAAATGGCCACTCGCACCCTGCTGGTCGTCATCGCGGTCGCCGTGCTCGCCGCCACGGCGTCCGCTGTCAACAAGCCCGGCGCCGACGGCGCGAGCACTCCCGCTGTCCGCTCGGCGGCCCCGAGCAAGCCGGTGGCGGTCCGCACCGTCGTGCGCGCGAAGCCGACGGTCGAGGTCGCCTTCGTCCGCGACGGCCGCTTCGTGCGCGTCGAGCGCGTCGTCCCGAAAGGGACGCCACCCGAGCGCCATGCGCTGCGCGAGCTCCTCCAGGGCCCGACGAAGCTCGAGCGGCGGGAGGGCCTGCGCTCGGCCTTTCGCCCGGGTGCACGGCTGCGCTCCCTCCGCGCCGAGGACGACCACTGGCTCGTCCGCCTCTCCCGCTCGGCCTTCGGCCCCGCGACAGCGCAGACGATGGAGTCACGCCTCACGCAGATCTCGGCGACGCTCGCCCGTCTCGGCCCCCAGCACTGGGCGGCGATCTCGGCCGAGGGCCGGCTCGCGACCGTGCTCCGTATCGGCGTCCGCCCGAGCGCGTGGCGCGCCGTTCGCGGGGAGAAGGGCTATCCGTACACGGTCCGCGGCATCCAGCTCAGGCTCTGGAAGCTCGGATACCTCGACCGGGCGTCGGTGACCGGGACGACGGACTACGTCACGGAGCAGGCGCTGCTCGCGTTCCAGGGCTGGAACGATCTCGGTCGCACCGGGACGGTGACCGGCGAGACGCAGCTGGCGCTCTTCCGCGCCTCCGCACCGAGGCCGATGACGCATCGTGTGGGGCGCAGGATCGAGATCCACCGCGACCGCGGCGTGCTGCTCATGATCGAGGACAACGAGGTTCGCCGAGCCGTGCACACGTCCACCGGCGCGGGCGGAATCACGCCGACGGGCGACTATCGCGTGTACCGGAAGGAGCTCATGTCCTGGTCGGTGCCCTTCAGCACGTGGATGCCCTATGCGTCGTACTTCGTGGGCGGGATCGCGATGCACGAATACTTCAGCGTGCCGAGCTACCCGGCCTCCCACGGGTGCGTCCGCCTCCCGGCCGGCGAGGCGCACCGGGTCTACGCCTTCGCCGAGTACGGCACGCCGGTCATCGTGTTCTGATCCCCGGGCCACCGCGACCTGGCACGCCTGGGTCGTCCCGGCAACCACCGGCAGCGCGCGCGAGCGCGCGTAAGATCGTCCCGCCGTGGAGACGATGCGAGCGGTCCGCAAGCGGGAGTCCGAGCCTGGGCTCGTGCTGGACGAGGTGCCGGTACCGACACCCGGACCGGACGAGGTTCTCGTCCAGATCGAGGCTGCGAGCATCTGCGGGACCGACCTCCACATCAATCGCTGGGACCAGTGGTCCTCCGAGCGCGTGCAGCCGCCGCTCACCCTGGGCCACGAGCTCTGCGGGACCGTCGCGGCCGTCGGGCGCGAGGTCCGTGACATCTCCGAGGGCGATTACGTCTCCGCCGAGAGCCACGTCACCTGCGGCATGTGCTTCCACTGCCGCACCGGCCGGGCGCACATGTGCGAGCGGACGCGGATCCTCGGCGTGGATCGCGACGGAGGCTTCGCCGACTACGCCGCGATTCCGGCCTCGGTCGTCTGGCGGAACGACCGCTCGAAGCTGCCTCCGGAGATCGCCTGCCTCCAGGAGCCGTTCGGGAACGCCGTCTTCGCGACGAGCACGCAGGACCTCGCCGGCCGCGCGGTCGCAGTGCTCGGCTGCGGCCCCGTCGGCCTCTTCACGATCGCGATCCTCCGTGCGTTCGGCGCGGGCCGGCTGCTTGCCTCGGACCACGTTCCGTTCCGACTCGAGCTGGCAAGGAAGCTCGGGGCCGAGGACGTCGTGAACGTCGACGAGGTGGAGGACGTCGGTGCCTGGTTCGCCGAGCAGAACGAGGGCATGGGTATGGGCATCGTCTTCGAGATGTCCGGGGCGCAGAAGGCGATCCACGACGCGTTCGAGATCGTCCGCCACGGAGGAAACGTCGTGCTCTTCGGCATCCCCGCGCAGCCCGCGACGATCGACATCGCGGAGTCGCTCATCTTCAAGAACCTCACCGTCAGCGCGGTCAACGGCCGCGAGATCTGGGAGACGTGGTACACGACTCGCTGGCTGCTCGAGCACGGCGTCGTCGACCTGCGCCCGTTGATCACCGCCGAGCTCCCGCTCGAGCGTTTCGACGAGGCGTTCGACCTGCTGGAGACCGGCAACGCCTGCAAGATCGTCCTTCGACCGAACGGAGCAGGCCAGTGAACAGCGCCCTCAAGGAGAAGGTCGGCAACGAGCTCGACGGGCTGCGCGAGGCGAAGACGTACAAGCGCTTCAACGTGCTCACCTCCGCGCAGGGGCCCGTCGTCGAGATGGAGGGGCGCGGCGAGGTCGTCGTCCTCTCGTCGAACAACTACCTCGGGCTCGCGGGGCATCCCGAGGTGGTGCAGGCGGGGATCGACGGGCTCGAGCGCTACGGCGCGGGAACGGCCTCGGTGCGCTTCATCTGCGGGACTTTCGAGCCGCATCTCGAGCTCGAGCGCAAGCTCGCCGAGCTCTCGGGGACCGAGGCGGCGCTCTCGTACGTCTCGTGCTGGAACGCCAACGAGGCGGTCATCCCGTCGCTCACCGACTCGGAGACGGTGATCCTCACCGACGAGCTGAACCACGCGAGCATCATCGACGCGGTTCGTCTCTCCCGCCCGGCGGAGAAGGTCATCTACCCGCACTCCGACATGACGGCCCTGCGCGACGCGCTCGCGGCCGCGCCCGACTGCCGCGCGCAAGCTCGTCGTCACCGACGGCGTCTTCTCGATGGAGGGCGACCTCGCGAAGCTCCCGGAGATCGTGGAGCTCGCACGTGCGCACGACGCGGTCGTGATCGTCGACGACTCGCACGGCGTCGGCGTGCTCGGGGAGACGGGGCGCGGGGTCGTCGAGCACTTCGGCCTCCTCGGCGAGGTCGACGTGCTGACCGGGACGCTCGGGAAGGCCCTCGGCGGCGCCGCCGGCGGGTACGTCGCGTCCTCGGAGGAGGTGTGCGACCTCCTCGCGCAGCGCTCGCGCCCACAGCTCTTCTCGAATGCGCTGCCTCCGACGGTCGCGTGCAGCGCGCTCCGCGCGATCGAGCTGATGCTCGAGCAGCCCGAGCTGCTCGCCCGCCTGCGCGAGAACACGAGCGCGTTCCGCGCCATGCTCGTGGAGGCCGGCTACGCGCCGCTCGAGGGAGAGGCGGCGATCATTCCCATCATCGTCGGCGAGACCTCGACCGCCATCGCAATGTCCGAGGGCCTCCTCGACGAGGGCGTCTTCGTCACCGGGTTCGGCTTCCCGGTCGTGCCGGAGGGCACGGCGCGGATTCGCATCCAGATGTCCGCGGCGCTCGAACCGCAGCACCTCGAGCGCGCGATCGAGGCCTTCCGGCGTGTTACGGACTGAGCGCGCTCAGCGTTTCGTGAACACGTAGTCGTTCGCCTTCGCCATGACGTGGCACGACGTGCAGAGCTGCCCCTGCGCGAGCAGGCTGTAGCGCTCGCGCGGTCCTGAGCGTTCGTATTCGACGAAGCGCCAGCGCCCGTTCTGCTTCCGCATCACCGCGAACTGGCCGACGTACCTCGTCCCGGGCTTCACGATCGTCTTGACGATGACCGTGCCGTTCGGGAACTTCGAGCCGACCTTGCGCTTGCTCGCGTACACGTTCTTGACGCCCGTGTGTGCGCTCGACAGCGGCCCCGTCGAGGTGAACGGCTTGCGGTTCAGCTTCGCCCACTTCTGGTAGCCGTCGGTGTAGGAGGGCAGGCCGTTTGCGGAGGTGCCCGCGGCGGCGACGACCACGACGGCGACCGCGAGGACGGCGGCGAGCGCCACCAGCGCGAGGACCCGTGCGCGCATACCGGGATGTTGTCACGGGTAACTCTCGTTCTGGAAGAACGGAGGCATGAAACGTCTCTTAAGCCGTTTCCGTGGCGTGGAGGTGACGGGTGAGCTCTGACTTCGCGACCGTTGTTCGGGAGCGCCTCGAGCGGGGTTCGTCACGGGCCGCGCAACGCCAGCGCCGCGTGGTCGCGGTCCTCCTCATCGGTCCGCTGACGATGTTCGGCGGCCTCGTGTGGGCGATCGCGCAGCCGTACCGGATCGTGTTCCTGAACCCGGACGGGAAGGGCGCATACGACTTTCTCGTGCAGCCGCCGCTCCTGGCCGCGCTCGTGGGGCTCGTGTTCATGGTCCTGATCGCGCCGGGGCTCGTCGAAGACCTCGAGCGGGAGAGCGATGGTTCCGAAAGCTGAGATCGCCCACTGGCTCGCGGCATCGGCGTCGCTTCTGCTCGGGCTCGTCCTTCTCTCCGAGGTCATCGTCGGAACGGAGGTCTTCCGACGCAGGCGCTGGCGCGCCTACCTCTGGCCTTCGCTCGCGCTCGTCGGCGGCGTGCTGCTCTGGGTCATCGTCGCGTTCTCGACGTTCTCGACGATGCACCTGCTCGCGCACGCGGTGTGGGCACAGGTCGCCATGGTCGCCGGCGCGCTCCAGCTCGGAATCGTGCGCGGGAAGCTCACCTCGGTGCGGTGGCCCCTCGTCATCGCCGGCGGGCTCTTCCTTTGCGGGCTCGCGTTCGTCATCCACGAGCAGAACGCCTGGCTCTACTCGCGCTCCGCCTTTCTGCACCACGCCATCGGCTGGACGCTCATCGTCGCCGCGCTCTTCCCCCTCGGGCAGGCGCTCTGGCCGAGACGAGCGGTATTCCAGGCCGGGTTCGCGGTGACGTGGATCGCGATCGCGGTGCTGCTGTACGCCGACCGGGATCTCGCCCCGATCTTCGGTCACCTCTCGGACACGGGCCGGCCGTGAGGCGCGGCGTCCTCCTGCTTGCCGCCGCAATGGCGCTCGTCGTACCGGTCTCGGCCGCGGCGCACGCGTCCCTGATCAGCGCCACCCCCGCAACGCAGTCGCGCGTCGACACCCCGCCGACACAGATTCGGCTCCGCTTCAACTCCGCCGTGACCGCGGGTACCGACGCCATTCGCGTCCTGTCGTCGGACGGGCGCCAACTCGCCGGCGCGTCTCGCGTGGTCGGGGAGGGAACGGTCGTGGTCGCGCCCGTGTCGCGGCTCGTACGAGGATCGGCGTACACGGTGCGCTGGCGGGTGACCGGGAGCGATGGCCATTCACCGGCCGGGGTCTTCACCTTCGGCGTCGGCGTGAAGGCGCCGCCGCCGACCGAGGCCGTCGGCGCCGGCGGAGCAACGTGGAAGGACGACGTTGCACGCTGGCTCCTGTTCGCTGCGCTGGCGTTGGTGATCGGGCCACTCACGGTTCGTCTCCTCGTCCTCAGAGGCGCGGTGCCGACCGCGCTCGAGCGCCGCTTCCATCTCGTGACGATCGTGGCGGCGTTCGCGGTCATCGACGTGGGCATCGCGGCCTTCGTCATCCGCGCGGCGAATGCGCTGCAGCTTCCCGCTGCCGACCTCCTGTACGGCGACCTCCAGCCGTTCGCCGAGAAGACGCGGTTCGGCATCGCGTTCCTCGTGATGACCGTCGGCTTCTCGCTCGTCGCAACGCTGCTGCTGCTCGCCTGGGCACTCGATCGCCTGGAGCTGCGCTGGCCGGCACTCGCCCTCTCCGTCGTCCTCGTGACCGGGCTCTCGCTCTCGAGCCACCAGGGGACGGAGCCGAACTCGACTCTGCTCTCCGAGCTCGCCGACTGGGTGCACCTCGTCGCCGCATCGGTCTGGGTCGGGGGCGTTGCCACGCTTGCGCTCATTGTCTGGCCGCTCGCACCCGAGCTTCGGCGGCGGGCGTTCGTGGGCTTCTCGCGGATCGCGGTCGGGCTCGTCGCGGTACTCGTGCTCGCCGGCGTCTACCTCGCGGTCGTGCGCCTGCCCGAGCTCGCCGACCTCTGGCAGACGAGCTACGGGCGGCTGCTGCTGCTGAAGGTCGCGATCGTGCTCCTGGCGCTGGCCTGGGGCGGCTTCCATCACACGTTCGTGCGGCCGCGGCTCGAGTCCGGGGAGCAGCCGCGCGTACGCGGAAGCCTCCTCGGGGAGAGCGGTGTCGCGCTCGCGGTTCTTCTCGTCGCGGCGATGCTGACGAACGGCTCGCCGCCGCCGGTGGACACGGGGTCGCCGGCGACGGTCGTGCGTTCAGACCGGTAAAACGCCTCCGTGGCGCACGACCATCAGGACCACGCACGGTCGGCCGGCTCGCGTGCGCTGCTCGCCGCTCTGGCGCTGACCGCCGCGTACACGGTGGTCGAGGTGGTCGGCGGCGTCGTGACAGGCAGCCTCGCGCTGCTCGCCGACGCGGTGCACATGCTCTCCGACAACGTCGCGCTGGCCCTCGCGCTGGTCGCGTTGTGGCTCGCACGTCGGCCCGCGACGCCGGAGCGGACCTACGGCTACAAGCGGGCCGAGGTGCTGGCCGCGCTCGCGAACGGCGTCACGCTCGTCGCGCTCTCGATCTGGATCTTCTACGAGGCTTTCCAGCGCCTCTCGGACCCCCCGGACGTGCTCGGCGGCTGGATGCTCGCGATCGCGGTCGTCGGCATCGCCGTGAACGTCGCGGCGGGGATCATGCTGCACCGGGCGCGGGGCGAGAACCTGAACGTCGAGGCTGCGTACCGCCACGTCCTCGCCGACCTGGCAGGCTCGCTCGGGGTCGCGCTCGCAGCCGTCGTCATCGTGCTCACGGGCTGGCTCGAGGCGGATCCGCTCGTCAGCCTCGCGATCGGCGTGCTCGTGCTCGCGAGCTCGTGGTCGATCCTGCGCGACTCGACGTCGATCCTGCTCGAGGCGGCGCCGAAGGGGATCGACACCCGTGCCGTCGGCGAGGCGCTCACCTCGCACCCGGGCGTGGTCGAGGTGCACGACCTGCACGTGTGGACGATCACGTCCGGCTTCCCTGCGCTCTCGGCGCACGTGCTGGTCGGGCGGGGGGAGGACTGCCACGGCACGCGCCGCGAGCTGGAGCGCGCGCTCGCCCGGCAGTTCGGGATCGAGCACACGACGCTCCAGGTCGACCATGTCGGCGAGCAGGGCGAGCTCGTGGAGCTCGGCCGCTTCTAGGAGACGTCCGGGACGAGCACGGCGGCCCCGCGGAGCGCCCCGCGTCGCAGCCGGTCGAGCGCCTCGTTCGCGTCCGCGAGCGGAAACGTCTCGACCTCGGTCCTGATCGGCACGCTCGGGGCAAGCGCGAGGAGCTCCTCGCCGTCGACGCGTGTGAGGTTGGCGACCGAGCGCAGCGAGCGCTCGCCCCACAGGAGCTCGTACGGGAACGACGGGATGTCGCTCATGTGGATCCCCGCGCACACGACTCGACCGCCTTTGCGGACGTGGCTCAGCGCCGCCGGCACGAGGTCCCCGACCGGGGCGAAGACGATCACGGCGTCCAGCTCCTCCGGTGGACCGCCGAGTGCGGAGCCCGCCCACTCGGCCCCGAGCGACCGCGCGAAGGCCTGCGTCTCGTCGTCGCCTTCACGCGTTCCTGCGAACACCCGTCTGCCCTGTGCAACGGCTACCTGGCACACGATGTGCGCCGAGGCGCCGAAGCCGTAGAGCCCGAGCGCCTCGCCCTCGCCCGCGAGTCTCAGCGCGCGGTAGCCGATGAGGCCGGCACAGAGGAGCGGCGCTGCCTCCGCGTCTGCGTAGCCGGCGGGTAGCGGAAAGCAGAACCGCGCATCCGCGACGACCAGCTCCGCGTAGCCACCGTCGAGGTCGTAGCCGGTGAAGCGGGCGCGTTCGCAGAGGTTCTCCTGGTCGGCGCGGCAGTAGCGGCAGTCGCCGTCCGTCCAGCCGAGCCACGGCACGCCGATCCGTTCGCCCGCCTCGAAGCGACCGCCTCCCTCGAGCACCGTGCCCACGACCTGGTGGCCGAGGACGAGCGGGAGCTTCGGCTGCGCGAGCTCCCCGTCGACGATGTGCAGGTCGGTGCGGCACACGCCGCACGCGTGGACGCGCAGGAGCACCTGTCCCTTCGCCGGCGTCGGGTCCGGGAGCTCCGCGAGCCTCAGCGGCGTCCCCGGCCGGTCGAGCACCATCGCGCGCACGACCTCATCGTCGCAGCCCGCGCTGAATGGCCCGACGGCCTACAGGGTCAGCTCTGCGCGGGCGGTCCCCGCCCGCTGATGGCGAGCGGTGACCCCCACGGTCGCGCCGGCAGGAGCCTCCACCACCCATTCGAGCTTCGCGATGTCACTCGTCGACTGGTCGACGCCCCACCAGAGGACGGTGCGTCGCTCGACGCGTCCCTCGAGCTGGCCCGTCTCCTCGCGCTCCTTCCCGGTGACGACGCGCGCGCCGTCTGGCAACTCGAGCTCGACCTCGATCGGGAGCACCGCCTTCCGCTCGACGGCCTTCTCCGTCACGTTGGTCGGTAGCCAGCCGGTGTTCTGGAGGACGAGGCGCAGGCGGTGCGCGCCCTCGCCGACGGCTTCCGACTCGAACGTCCGCACCTCGAGCCGCGGCGCGACGAGCGCGAGGAAGAGCGCGAAGTCAGCGTGCGGGCGCACCTCTTCCTCGAGCTTCGCGAGCGGCGGGTTGTACCAGAAGCGAACGAGATCCCAGCCGCCGAGCTCCACGGCGCCGAGCTGCGGATGCTCGAACGGATACCACTCGACATAGCCCTCGCCGATCTCGTCGGCGAGCTTCAGCACCGCGAGGTCGTCCTCCGGCGAGTGGTCGCGGAGCCAGTCGATGAAGTGATAGTCCGAGAGCCCGGCCGCGCGCTGCGGGCTCCAGAACTCCGTCACCCACGCGTAGATGCCGAGGAAGTCGTACACCCAGTCGATGTCGCCTCCGCGAATGACCATCTTCGGGTCGTACTTGAAGTCGTGGAAGATCGAGATCGCCGGATAGCCGGTGAGCCGCGTCGCCTCCTCGCCCATGAGCTTGAACGCCCGCAGGTCGGTCGTCGGGAAGTCGTCGTCCGACCGTGCCGAGTACGGACGCAGATGAACGCCGGAGAAAGTGTGGTAGCCGACGTAGCTCGTGATGTTCGTGCGCTCGACGATCGCCTCGACGAGGGCGCGCACCTCCGGCTCGGACGTCGGGTACGGGCCTGCGCCGAGCTGCTCGCCCTCCGGCGCCCAGTCCGCCGGCCAGTTGCGGTTGAGGTCGAGGCCTTCGAACGCGGGCGCGATATCGACGGTAACGCCGTCCCAGTTCTTGATCGTCCCCTCGGGGAAGACGCGGAAGAATTCGCCCTCGACGTCGTCCGGGCGGCGCGCGACGAGCAATCTCGAATCATCCGGATGCCGCTTCCAGTGCCCGTGCAGGTCGCGCTGCCGCATCATGAGGACGCGGCCGTCGCCGTCCACGTCCTCGCGGTGCAGCCCGTCCTGCGGCTCGTCGCGTGGATACGGGCGAACGCTCGAACGGCGGTAGCGGCCATCGGCAAGCCCCGCGTCGGCGCCGTCGGGGTTCACGCGCGGGACGACGTAGAACGTGCGCGTGTCGAGCGCCGTCGTCACCCGCTGGTCCTCGCCGTACCCGTGCAGCAGCCGGTCGAGGAGCGCGAGCGCCGCCGTCGTCCCCGTGAACTCCATGGCGTGGATCTGGGCGTGGACGAAGACGGCGGGCTTCTCCTCGGGCGGGCCGGTCTGGAGGTTCGTCACCGTCACGAGCGGGATGTCGCGCCCCTCGTACGAGGTCCCGATCGACTCGACCCGGCACAGGCCCGAGAACTCGGACGCCCACGCCTCGAGCGTCTCGTTCAGGGCTGCGTAGTCGTAGAAGCGATCGAAGCGGACGCGCGTCGGCACGCGCGCGACCCTACTGGATCGGTCTCAGCGGGCGCGCAGGATCAGTCGCCACGCGTCGGGCGTGATCGGCGTGACGCCGTCCCACGCGCCGAAAGCGGCGACGTCCTCGAACCCGGCCTCGCGCAGCAGTTCCAGCCACTCCTTCGCCGAGTACACGTGGAGCACGTACGGGCGCTCGATCCGCTCGCCGTCCGGCGTCACGATGACGCGATACGTCGTGAGCGTGCCCTCTGCCCAGTCCGGCGTCTGCTCCTCGAGATAGAGGGAGTCGTCCGGGAGCCGCTGCCACCAGCCGCGCTGCGCCGCGAGTCGCGCGAGCGCGTCGCGGTGGATGGTCTCCATGATGAGCGCCCTGCCCGGGCTCAGCACCCGGCGAAGCTCACGCAGCACGCCGACGTCCTCGTCGCGCTCGAGGTAGCCGAGCGAGGAGAAGAGCGTGAGCACGGCGTCGAAGCTCGCGTCGGCGAACGGCAGCTCGCGGTAGTCGCCGCGCACCAGGCGCGGCCACTCGGCCTCGCCACGGCGCCGCTCGGCCTCGGCGAGCTGGCTCTCCGAGCGGTCGAGCCCGGTGACGAGGAAGCCAGCCTCCGCGAGCGGAAGCGCGTGCCGGCCGAAGCCGCACGGGCAGTCGAGGATCTCCGCGGGCGCCTCGACCTCGGCCAGCGCAGCCGCGCCGAACGCCTGCTCGCGGCTCTGCTCGTCGTTATGGAACGGGACGTACGTGCGCAGATAGGTCTCGTCGAAGACGGAATCCCACTCGCCCATCTCGGGCAGACTGCCGCTCATGCGCGACCTCCTCGAGTACCGGGTCGAGTTCCCGATCCTCGAGCATACGACCTACCTCGTGAACCACTCGCTCGGCGCGATGCCGCGCCAGGCTGCCGAGCGCCTCGCCGAGTTCTCGCGCCTGTGGGCGGAGCGCGGGATCCGCGCCTGGGCGGAGGGCTGGTGGGCGACGCCGTGGACGGTCGGGGACCAGGTCGGCCGGATCGTCGGGGCGCCCGCCGGCACGACGGTCATGCACCAGAACGTCGCGATTGCGGAGGCAGTCGTGCTCTCGTGCTTCCGGCCGGTCGACCCGGCGCGCAACCGGGTGGTCTACGAGCGCGGCAACTTCCCTTCCGTTCGCTACCTGTACCAGGCGCAGCCGGACCTCGAGGTGGTGGTCTGCGAGGACGACGGCGAGATCGTGGAGCGCATCGACGAGCGGACGCTCCTGGTGCCGATCACGCACGTTCTCTACAAGTCCGGCGAGATCCAGGACGTGGAACCGATCGTGCGGCGCGCGAACGAGGTCGGCGCGCACGTGATCCTCGATTGCTACCAGTCCGCCGGGATCGTCCCGCTCGACGTCACCGAGCTCGGCGTGAGCTTCGCGGTCGGCGGCTCGGTGAAGTGGCTGTGCGGTGGCCCTGGGAACGGGTGGCTGTACGTGCGGCCCGACCTCGTCGAGGCGCTCGAGCCGACCTACACCGGCTGGCAGGCGCACGAGCGTCCGTTCGGGTTCGAGGAGGAGATGGAGTACGCAGGAGGGATCGCCCGCTTCCTCACCGGCACGCCGAACGTGCCCGCGCACTATGCGGGGACCGCCGGGTACGACCTCGTCGAGGAAATCGGCGTGCCGCGCGTTCGCGAGCGGTCTCTCGAGCAGTCCCAGCTCCTGATCGACCTTGCGGACGAGCGCGGCTTCGAGGTCGTCAGCCCGCGCGACCCGGCACGACGCGGAGGGACGGTCACGCTGCGCGTCCCGGAGTTCCCGGCAGTCCATGCGGAGCTCGAGGCGCGGGGGATCCTGTGCGACTTCAGGCCGGACGCGGGGATCCGCCTCGGGCCGCACTTCTACAACGCGGATGACGAACTGCATTTCGCGGTCGACCAGATCGCCGAGGTCCTCGAGACCGGCGCGCACGAGCGCCACTTCGGCGTCGCCGCGCACCACTAGACGTCGCATGGGACGACGCGTCGGTTTGGCGCCTGTCGCTTAACAGACGGTGTCAGACACTTACTGTTGAGCGTGGGCGCTGGGGCGGCTGGAAGCGCTTGGCTATGCGATTCACGAGGTCCGCCGCGCGAGCGGTGTCTGACACCGAGTGTTAACGAACACGTCTCGTAGGGATCTGTCTCGAGCCGCACTTCTTCTCGATGGACGATGAGATTCGGTTCACCGTCGACCAAGTCGTCGAGATCCTCGACACGGGCGGGCACAGGCGGCATCAGGGAGCGGTGGCGCTCCATTGAGTCGTTGGGGCGAGGCTCGCCTCGTCCTCCGGCGCCGCCCACCGACGTTCGAGGGCGAGGCAAGTCTCGCCACTACTAGACGGTTCGCTTGGACGGGCCTACGATCCGCGTGCCAATGGCCCTGCGGACCGGCGAGAAGACGCTCCACCAGATCGTCTCCACCGTCGCCTCCTCGCTCGATCTGGACGAGGTGCTGAAGGCGGTCGTCCGGCTCATGTCGGACGGGAGCGGCGTCCACGCGTGCTTCGTCTACCTCGTGGACGAGAGCGGAGACCGGCTCGTACTGCGCGCCGCCTCGCCGCCCTACGAGCGGCAGGCGGGGAAGGTCGCCTTCGAGCGAGGCGAGAGCCTCGCGTGGTGGGCCGCCGAGCAGGGCGAGCCCGCGTTCATCCGCGACGACGCTCTCGCCGACCCGCGGACGAAGTACGTGCCCGAGCTCGAGGAGGAGAAGTTCCAGTCGCTGCTCGCGCTGCCGATCGTCGGGAGGTCGGGCGACGCGATCGGCGCGATCACGGCGCACACCGAGGCGCCGCGCGAGTTCTCCGACGACGAGGTCGACTTCCTCGTCAGCTCCGCGAGCCTCGTCGGCGGGGCGATCGAGAACGCGCGCCTCTACGAAGACGCGCGCCTGCGCGTGTCGGAGCTCGAGCAGCTGACCGAGCTGGCGGAGGAGATCGCCCGCGCGGATGCGCTCGACGACCTGCTCGCCACGGTGGTCGGGGGCGCGCAGCCGCTGCTCGCCGCGCGCGCGTGCCACGTCTACCTCCTCGATCCCGGGAGCGAGGAGCTCGAACGTCGCGCGAGCGCCCCGGACGCGGGCAACGCGCGCCCGCGGCTCGGCCTCGCCGAGCTCGGGCCGGAGCTCGCGCGCGGCGGGCGCAGCACGAGGCTCGCCGTGCCTCTCGTCGCGAACGGCGAGCTCATCGGGCTCCTCGTCGCCGAGGGCAGCGCGCGCGTCGAGCTCGGACGGGCCGTTGCGAGCCAGGTCGCGGTCGGGATCAAGAAGGTGCAGGTCATCGAGCAGCTGACCGAGAAGAACCTCATCAAGGACTTCTTCGAAGAGCTCGCAGGTGGCCGCCCGCGTGGGGACCTCGAAGGGCGCGCGGCTCGTCTCGGTTGCGATCTCGACCAGCCGCACGTCGTCCTCGTGGCCGAGCCGCCAGACGACGGGCTCGAGCGAGCGCTTCGCGCGACCGCTCCCGGCTCCCTCTTCGACCGCCGCGAGGACTCGCTGAGGGCGCTCGTCAAGCTGGCGACCACGAGCTCGGACGCCTTCATCCAGCGGCTGCGGCGGATCCAGGCGGAGCTCGAGCGACCGGTTGCGATCGGAATCTCGAGCATGTGCCAGGGTGAAGCAGCGTTCCCCGACGGGTTCGCCGAGGCGCAGCAGGCCCTGCTCGGGACGGTCGTGCTCCACTCCGAGCCGGCGGTCCTGGCCTACGAGGAGCTCGGCGCGTACAAGTACCTCCTGCGCGTGGCGGTGGACGGCGGCATCCGCGACGCGACCGTGGACGCCGTCGCGAAGCTCGCCGAGTACGACGCCCAGCGCGGCTCGCAGCTCGTGACGACGCTCGAGGAGTTCCTCCGCCGCCACGGCAACATCAGCGCGACCTCGGAGGCGCTCTTCGTGCACCCGAACACCTTGCGCCAGCGTCTCCGTCGCGTCGCGGAGCTCTCGGGCCTCGATCTCCGTCGCGACGACTGGCTGATGATCGAGATCGCGGTGAAGATGGTGAAGCTCGAGCAGGCGCTCGGGGCGTCAACCGCGGGCGTTAGAGCAACTGCGGCGAAACCGAACACATAGACGCCGCGCAGGTGTGGAGAACCCGAACCTTCATCCGCATGGGAGCGCGTGGTACCCCTAGACACCCACGTCCAGGGAGGGTCTCGAATGGCCGGAACCGCCGTCGATTCCGTATGGAAGGAGATGGAGGAGCGCGGAGTCGAGTTCGTCTTCGCGCAGTTCGTCGACATGTACGCCAGGCCGAGCGCGAAGCTCGTCCCGATGCGCTCGAAAGAGGATCTCGAAGGCCTCGTCGCAGAGGGCGCGGGCTTTGCCGGGTTCGCCGCCGGCGAGATCGGCCAGGTGCCGAGCGACCCGGACATCGCGGCGATCCCCGATCTCGCGAGCTATACGCCCGTGCCGTGGCAGGAGAACCTCGCCCGGTTCGCGTGCGACGTCACCGTCGAGGGCGAGGAGTGGCCGTACTGCCCGCGCACGATCCTCCGGCGTGTGCTCGCTCACGCTGAGGAGAAGGGCTACGAGTTCAAGATGGGGCTCGAGCTCGAGTACTTCCTCGTGAAGCAGCGCGAGGACGGGTCGATCGAGATCGCCGACCCGTACGACACCCTGGAGAAGCCCTGCTACGACATGTCCGGGCTCACGCGGAGATACGACTTCCTGACGACCGTATCCCGCTACTGCAACGACCTCGGCTGGGGCAACTACGCGAACGACCACGAGGACGCCAATGGGCAGTTCGAGCAGAACTTCACATACGCGAACGCGCTCACGAGCTGCGACCGCGCGATCTTCTTCCGCTACATGGTGCACACCCTCGCGGAGCAGAACGGGATGATCGCCACGTTCATGCCCAAGCCGTTCAGCGAGCTCACCGGCAACGGCTGCCACTTCCACATGTCGCTCTGGGACGGCGACCGCAACGTCTTCCTGGACGAGTCCGACCCGCGCGGCCTCGGGCTCTCGGAGCTCGCCTACAACTTCATCGGCGGTCTGAAGGCGCATGCCCGCGCGTCGAGCGCGCTGACCGCACCGACCGTCAACTCGTACAAGCGACTGAAGCTCGGGACGACGGCGAGCGGCGCGACATGGTCGCCGGTCTGGATCTCGTACGGCTACAACAACCGCACGCAGATGCTCCGGATCCCCGGCCCCGGGCGGGTCGAGGACCGGACGATCGACGGCTCCTGCAACCCGTACCTCGCCGCGGCGGCGGTGCTCGCCGCCGGTCTCGACGGGATCGAGCGCTCACTCGACTCGGGCGAGCCGAACTCGGAGAACCTCTATGCGATCCCCTACGACGAGCTCCGCGCCCGCGGTCTCGAGACGCTGCCGACCAACCTCCTCATGGCGACGCACGAGCTGGCGCAGGATGACGTGCTGCGCGCGGCGCTCGGCCCCGTCCGCGACGAGGACTACGTCGACTACTTCATCCGCGTGAAGCTCGAGGAGTGGAACCGGTACCACGAGCAGGTGACGCCGTGGGAGATCCGCGAGTACCTCACGCGCTTCTGATCGATATGGAGAAAAGCTCCATACCGCGCGGTAGAGATTCGGTGAAATGATCAGCAATCGCGCCTCAGGTCGTGTGTAACTTCTGGACATATGTGCGGGATCGTCGGGCTCTTCGCGAAGTCGGCCGAGGTGGAGGCGCAGCTCGGCGTGCATCTCGCCGCGATGCTCGAGCAGATGTCCGACCGCGGGCCGGACAGCGCCGGGGTCGCCGTCTACCGCGATCCGGCTCCGTACGGCGCGAGCAAGCTGACCCTCTTCTCCGCCGACCCAGGTGAGTCGTGGGCCGACGTCGCGCGCTCGCTGGCCGGTGCGTTCGGCGACGCGGGCGAGCCGCGTGTACGCGCGAGTCACGCGGTCTTCGTCGTCCAGGCCGACGCGACCGAGGCCGAGGGATGGGTCCGCGAGAACCGACCGGACCTGCGCGTGATGAGCGCGGGCACCGTGATCGAGATCTACAAGGAGACCGGGCTACCGCACGAGTTCGTCGAGCAGTTCGCGCTCGGAGAGCTCACCGGCACGCATGCGCTCGGCCACACGCGGATGGCGACCGAGAGCCGCGTGACCACGGCGGGGTCGCATCCCTTCTCCACGGGGTTCGATCTCTGCCTCGTCCACAACGGCTCGCTCTCGAACCACAACCGCCTGCGCGCGAACCTGCGCCGCGAGGGGATCGACTTCCAGACGGAGAACGACACGGAGGTCGCAGCGGGCTACCTCGCCTGGCGCATGCGCGAGGGGGCGTCGCTCGAAGAGGCGCTCGAAGGGTGCCTCGCCGACCTCGACGGCTTCTACACCTTCGCCGTCGGTACGGCAGACGGCTTCGCCGTCCTCCGCGACCCGATCGCATGCAAGCCGGCCGTCCTCGCGCAGACCGACGACTGGGTCGCGATGGGCTCGGAATGGCGGGCGATCTCGGTGCTTCCCGGCGCTGCCGACGCCGAGACGTGGGAGCCGGAGCCCGGTGTCGTGTACATCTGGGAGAAGGCGGCCGTCTGATGGCCACGGTGGAGGAGGAAGTCGCGGTGGAGGTCGTCGATCTCGGGACGAGCTCGCTCCGAGAGCTCAACCAGCGCCTGCACGACCTCGCGCGCGGCCCCGGGCCGGGCACGTGGCGCGTCCTCAACCCGAACGGTGCACACGCCCTGGCCTGCGGAATCGACGCCGACGTCGACCTCGAGATCCACGGCCATGTCGGCTACTACTGCGCCGGGATGAACCAGCGTGCGACCGTGCGCGTCCACGGCAACGCGGGCCCCGGGCTCGCCGAGAACATGATGTCCGGCCGGGTCCTCGTCGACGGCAATGCGAGCCAGTCGGCCGGCGCGACCGGTCACGGCGGCCTCCTCGTCGTGCGCGGCGACGCGTCGGCTCGCTGCGGGATCTCGATGAAAGGCATCGACATCGTCGTCGGCGGATCCGTCGGCCATCTGAGCGCGTTCATGGCGCAGACGGGCTGCCTCGTCATCTGCGGCGATGCGGGCGATGCGCTCGGCGACTCGATCTACGAGGCGCGCCTCTACGTGCGCGGGGAGGTCGCAGGCCTGGGGGCGGACTGTGTGGAGAAGGAGCTGCGCGCAGAGCATGCGGCGCAGCTCGCCGGTCTGCTCGAGGCGGCCGGCATCGACGCCGATCCGGCCGATTTCCGCCGCTACGGCTCGGCGCGGCGCCTCTACAACTTCGAGATCGACAATGCGGGGGCGTACTGAAGGGCGAGGCAAGCCTCGCCCCTACGAGCATGGCGATCGAGACCGACTACCCCTGGAACCTCCGCGAGTCGTACCTCTTCGACCGCACGGTGATCGCGGAGATCCAGCGCGCGGCCCGAGAGGGCATCTACGACATCCGCGGCTTCGGCGCGAAGCGGCACGTGCCGCACTTCGACGACCTGCTCTTCCTCGGCGCGAGCATCTCCCGCTATCCGCTCGAGGGCTACCGCGAGCGCTGCGCGACCGACGTCACGCTCGGGACGCGCTTCGCGAAGAAGCCGTTGGAGCTCCGGATCCCGGTGACGATCGCGGGCATGAGCTTCGGCGCGCTCTCGGCGCCGGCGAAGCAGGCGCTCGGGCGCGGCGCGACGGAAGTCGGCACGTCGACGACGACGGGCGACGGCGGGATGACGCCCGAGGAGCGCGAGCACTCGGAGACGCTCGTGTACCAGGTCCTTCCGTCGCGCTACGGGATGAACCCGGACGACCTGCGCCAGGCCGACGCGATCGAGGTCGTCGTCGGCCAGGGGGCGAAACCGGGCGGGGGCGGGATGCTCCTCGGCCACAAGATCTCGGACCGCGTCGCCGAAATGCGCGACCTCCCGCAGGGCATCGACCAGCGAAGCGCGTCGCGCCACCCCGACTGGACGGGGCCGGATGACCTCGAGATCAAGATCCACGAGCTCCGCGAGATCACCGACTGGGAGAAGCCGGTCTTCGTGAAGGTCGGCGCGACGCGGACGTACTACGACGTGCAGCTCGCGGTCAAGGCGGGGGCGGACGTCATCGTGGTCGACGGGATGCAGGGCGGGACGGCGGCGACGCAGGACGTCTTCATCGAGCACGTCGGGATCCCCACGCTGCCCGCGACACGCATCGCCGTGGACGCGCTGCAGGAGCTCGGGATGCACCGCGAGGTGCAGCTCATCGTCTCGGGCGGTATCCGCACCGGAGCCGACGTCGCGAAGGCACTCGCGCTCGGCGCCGACGCGGTCTCGATCGGAACGGCGGCGCTCGTCGCGATGGGGGACAACAGCCCGGAGTACGACGAGCAGTACCGCCAGATCGGGAGCGCTGCAGGGTTCTACGACGACTACCAGGCGGGCCGGGACCCGGCCGGCATCTCGACGCAGGACGACGAGCTCGCCGCGCGCTTCGACCCGGTGCTCGGCGGCAGGAAGATCGCGAACTACCTCCGCGTGCTCACGCTGGAGGCCCAGACGCTCGCCCGCGCGTGCGGGAAGTCGCACGTCCACAACCTCGAGCCCGAGGATCTCGTCGCCCTGACCGTGGAGGCGGCGGCGATGGCTCGCGTCCCGCTCGCTGGAACGGACTGGATTCCGGGCTCGTCGGCGAGCTGACCCTGGCTTCAGCGCAGCTCGTCGAGCAACTCGTGTAGCGCGGCTTCGGCGTCGACGTCCTCCGGGCTCGTGCGCGCGAGCGGCGTCCGCGCGAGTGCGGCATATACCTCGGCCATCGCCTCGAAGAGCGCAGGCGTGAGACCGGCCGCGGCCTGGGTTGCGGCGATCTCGTGCATCTCGCCCACGTAGCGGCCCGACTTCGCGGCCGCATTCCCGAGTCGCCGCTCGACGTTTGCGACGAGCCCCGGCGCGGCGGTGCGCAGATCCGCGACGACGTGCTCGAGAACCCCGTTCTCGTGTGCTGCGAGCAGCGCCTGCACGAGGAGCGCCGAGCTCCCCTTGTACACGGACGCCGTGCTCATCTTCACCGCCGACGCGGAGCCGACCGCGGGGCCGACGACGATGCGGTCGACGCCGTCGAACGGCAGAGCCGCGACCTCCTCGGCGCGTGGGCCGGAGAGGTACAGGCGTGTCGTCCCGGCGCTCCACGGCGGCGGGCCGGAGATCGATCCGTCCACGAGCTCGACGCCGTCCCGGCGCGCGGCCTCGGCGATCCGAGCGGCGGTTGCCGGCGCGATCGCGTTCAGGTCGGCCAGGAGCGGCGTGGCGTCCTGCTCGCGCGCGGCGCGCGCGATGTCGTCGGCGGCAGCGGGAGCAGCCTCGGGCGGCACGATCGAGAGCACGACGTCCGCCTCGCGGATGACGGCCGCGAGGTCGGCGAGGAGCTCGAGCTCGCCGCTCGCCGCCAGGCCGTGAGTGCGCTCGCTCCGGCCCGCGAGCGTCGCGACGACTCGCGCGCCGCCGCGCGCGAGCGCGCTTCCCATGGCCGTCCCCATCGCGCCGGGGCTGACGATGCCGACCGTCGACACGACCGGCCGGCAGAGTCAGTGCGTTCGAGCACTTCGAGCTCGGACGTCGGCGCGGTCGTCACGGTCGCCTCTGCTGGCGCCTGGTTCAGCCGATCATCGCAGCCGGCAGCGGCCCGTACTCCCCGCGTCCGTCGAGCAGGATCGTCCAGCGCTCCACGGTCTTGACCGAGAGCATCCCGTTCTGCGCCCAGTTGTCCTCGGCGAAGCGCGCCCGGATGCTCCTCCTCGGACCGGCGACGACGACGATGCAGCGTCTCGCGGTCGCCCTCGAGCGGGCCGCCGAGGACGATGAAGCCGTCGTCGACGAGCCCGTTCATGAAGCGCGCGTGCTCGTCCCAGCCGTCCTGCTCGCGCATGCCGCGCGACCAGTCCCACGGGCCGCCGCGCTCGACCCGGACGACGTACAGCTCCTCGGGTTGCGGAGTGCTCGCCATCATGCGACTCCTTCGTACGAGGACCGGATGTACGCGTGCTTCGCCTCCTCGTCGCGCGGCGAGCGCAGGTACTCGCTCCATGCTGCCCGCTCGTGGCACACGGCGGCGAGCTCCCAGACGCAGAAAGTCGGCCGGTGTGTCCCCTCGACCGGCCACGGGTGGAACGTCGGGTCCCCGTCTCCGTCCTTCGCCCAGACCGTCTCCCAGAGCTCGTTTTCGTTGCGCCAGGTCGAGACGAGCAGGAAGTAGAAGCTCTCCCCGCAGCGGTGCAGGATCACGAATCCGAGCTCGCCCGAGAAGGACAGCTCGTCGGATCGCGCTCCGTCCCGAAGCGCGACCTCCGCCAGCGCCCGGACGTCGTCCGGCACCGGAGCGTCGGCGCGAGCGATCTCGTACCACTTCAGGATCCCGCCGGCGACGACGATGCTCGGGCCGGGCGCAACGTGCTTCGCGACGTGCTCGTAACCCGGCGCGATCGTGCCGACGCGCTCGAGGACGCTCACGCTCCACGGCGTTGCCGCTTCCTTCTCGGCCGGGCGTGAAGTCCATGATCCAGTTCGTCTCCCAGGTCTCGCCGCCGTCCTCCGAGAACGCCTGCTCCCAGCGCGGCGTCCCCGTCGTGGCGCCCGACCAGGTGAAGCGCACGAGGATCGGCCTGCCCTCGAACGTGTCCTCCCCCTCGAAGACGCCCGTGTCGCCGGAGAACGCGCCGAAGACGGGCGGGTCGAGCTCCCCGAGGCGGCGCGTGTCGGCCCAGTAGATCGACCACTGCTTCTTCTCCGGGTCGAAGAACCGGAACGACATGCCGATGAAGCCGCCGGCGTAGTCGGTGCGGAACTCGTCCTCGTTGCCGAGGCCGTCGAGCAGGGGGCGCGCGACGCTCGTCGCCTCGAACTCGTCCCACTCGTCGGAGCCCGCGAGCCGCTTGCGAAGCAGGCGGTTGTGCACCTTCCAGCGCCCCATGAAGAAGTCGAAGTCCCGCGCGGTGCTCTCTACGGCCGTGCTCGTCATCGTGTTCCTCCTCGGTCGTCGGTCGCCTGACGCTAGCGCGCAAATAGGGCGGATCTCGCCCTCTATCTCTGCTTGACTGCGGTCGTGCTCGCGCCGACCGCTCGCCTGCTCGACCTGCTCGAGCTCCTCCAGACGCAGCCCGTGACGACAGGACGGGAGATCGCCGACCGGCTCGAGATCGACCGGCGCACGGTGAGGCGCTACGTCTCGAAGCTCCAGGACCTCGGCATCCCGGTCGAGGGCCAGCGCGGCGTCGGCGGCGGCTACCGGATACGTCCCGGCTACCGGCTGCCGCCGCTGATGCTCACGGACGACGAAGCAGTCGTCGTCACCCTCGGGGCAATCGCCGCCGGCCGCCTGGGGCTGACGGGCTCGGAGGGCTCCGTCGAGGGCGCACTCGCAAAGATCCACCGCGTTCTCCCGGACGGGCTTCGGCGCCAGGTCGAGGCGCTCGAGGCGACGCTCGACTTCGCGAGCAGCTCGACGAGCACGGTCCCGGTGCCGGGCGAGCTCGCGCTCCTGCTCGGCGACGCGATTCGCAGGCGGAAGCGCCTTCGCGCCGGTTACCGGTCGTTCTCGGGCGAGGCGTCGCAGCGGGAGCTCAGCCCGCACGGCCTCGTCGTCCACTCCGGCCGCTGGTACCTCGCCGCGTACGACCACGGTCGCGACGACCTGCGCACGTTTCGGGTGGACCGCATGTCGCGGGTCGTGCTCGAGGACGAGCCCGCGCGCGCGGCGCCCGCGGGCTTCGATGCCGCGGAGCACATCAGCCGTTCCCTCGCCCGCGTGCCCTGGCCGTGGGAAGTCGAGGTTCTGCTCGAGCTTCCGTTGGAGGACGCCGCGCGACGGCTCTCGGCGACGCTCGCGGAGCTCTCCGAAGCGGACGGCGGGACGCTCCTCCGCATGCGCGTGAGCTCGCTCGACTGGGTGGCCGGAGTCCTCGCGGGGCTCGGCTGCGCGTTCACCATCCGCGAGCCGGACGAGCTCCGCGCGAGCGTGCGCGAGCTCGCCGGGCGCCTGACGAGCTACGTCTGAGCCGCGAGCAATGCGCGGGCGCGCTCGGTCTCGCGCACGGAGCCGAGCCGCTCGAAGACGGCGAGCGCGGATGTGAGCTCCGGCTCCGCCCGCTCCCGCTCACCCGCGACGAGCAGCTCGGCCAGCAGAAGCCGAGACCACGCCTCCTCCCAGCGGGCCTCGAGCGCCGCGAACCCGTCGGCAGAGCGGCGCAAGAGCGACGTCGCGCGCCCGATGTCGCCGCCGTCCGCTGCCGCCCGGCCCTCGAGTCGATCGGCGAAGAGAGGGAGGGAAAGCTGCTCGCCGATCTCAGCCTCCTCGCGGGCGGCTGCAACGAGGCGGTCGGCCTCCTTCCAGTTCTCCTGCGCAGCCGCGATCTCGCAGAGGGCCTCGAGCGTAAGCCCCGCGCTCCATGTACGCGGCACGAGCGGAGACAGCGCGAGCGCCTCGTCGAAAAGGCCGCGGTGTGCCAGCGCGCGGGCGAGAGGAGGCCTATGGAGCGACCGTCGTTCACCCAGGTGGCGCATGAGGTCGAAGTACTCCCGTGCGAGCTCGATGTAGCGATCGGACTCGTCGCGCTCGCCGCGCAGCTCGCGGCAGAGAGCGGCGTACGTGTATGCGCGCATCGTGTAGCCGGCCGGCAGCTCCCGCGGATCCTGCGCGGCGACGCGCTCGAGCTCCGCCTGGTCGGCAAGCGCGCCCTCCCAGTCACCCAGCATGAAGCGGGCCGCGACTCGCCAGGTGAGCCCGTGGAGGTACGAGCCGGCATCGATCCCGCGGGCGCGCTCGATGCACGCGCTCGCGTGCGCCTCGGCCTCCCGGTAGCGACCGAGGTGGTGCGTCGACCACGCCGCCATCGCGTACGAGTCGCCGATCTCCTTCACGTCGGTCATGCGAGGGATGAGCTCGTTGCGCCTCAGGGTCGTCCGGTACGCGTCGCCGTAACCGCCACGTTCGAATTCCTGGAACAGACGGAGATCGAGCGCGGCCGAGAGCAGGTCGGCGTCGTCGAGCCGCTCCGCAGCCGCCACCGCTTCCCGGACGGCGGCTTCGGCCTCGTCGTCGCGACGTTGCTCGCGCTGGTTGAGCAGGAAACCTCGGTTGACGAGGAGCAACGTACGCTCCGGGCCGTGCGCCCGGTGCCGCGCGCAGCCCGCGTCGATGACCGGGACGCACCGATCGACCGCTCGGGAAGCTCGTGCATGGTTCCGGTGAAACGAGCGGCGAACAGCGTCGCCTTCCCGGCGAGACGCGCGGATGCCGGATCGTCGATCCGGGAGCTCCTCGAGCGCCTCGCCGTACGTGCGCCAGGCGGCGTCGCCGAGGAACGCGAGATAGTGGAGGTCGCCGAGCTTCTCGAGGGCCTCGGCGCGCTCGGCGCCGGCTTCGGAGAGCTCGACGGCCCGGCGGGCGAGGCGATCGCCCTGCTGGATGGCGAACCGGCGGTGCGCGTTCGCCGCCCCGGTGAGGAGGTGGGCGCGGGCGCGCTGCCGGAGGTCGTCCTCGCGCAGCAGCGAGAACGCCGCGTCGTAGTGGTGCCCGAGCAGCTCCGCCAGCTCGTCCGCGCGCTCGCCGCTCGTCTGCTCGATCCACGCCGCCGTCTCCGCGTGTGCGCGGCCTCGCTCGGCGCGGGGGAGGCTGGCGTAGGCGACGTCGCGGATGAGGACGTGCTTGAACGCGTACTCCGCTTGATCCGGAATGACCGAGGAGAGCCGCTCGAGCACGAACTCGCGCCGACGCAGGGTTCGGAGGGCCGCGTCGAGGTCGTCGACCGGAGCGATGCGAGCGAGGACGCCGTCCCAGAACACGCGGCCAACCACGGCGGCGCGCTGCGCGACCTGCCTCTCCTCCGGCGACAGCAGGTCGAGCCGGGCGAGGATCACGGAATGGACGTTGTCCGGTATTCCCAGCCGGTCGATCCCCGTGCCGGCCCGCCACCGGCCGCCTTCCCAGACGAGCCGCCCGTCGTCGATGAGATGCTGGACGATCTCCTCGAGGAAGAACGGGTTTCCACCCGAGCGCTCGAGGATCAGGCGCCGCACGCCGACAGGCAAGTCGTCGACGCCCGGTAGGAACGAGGCCAGCCGCTCGCTCTCGTCGCTGCTCAGCGGGTCGAGCGCCAGCGAGCTGACGTTCCGACGTCCGCCGCCCCAGTCGGGACGCGACCGGAGCAGGTCGGGACGCGCGGTGCAGAGGAAGAAGATCGGGCCGTCGAGCCGCTCGGCCAGCTCGTCGAGGACGTCGAGCATCGTCGGGTCGGCCCAGTGCAGGTCCTCGACGACGGCGACGACGGGGGAGTGACGTCCAAACGATGCGAGCAACGCCCGCCAGGCACCGACGAGGTCCCGGTAGAGCTCGCGCGGATCGAGCGACGCACGCGCGTCGCCGGGTAGCCGCACACCGAGCGTCGAGGCCAGAGCGGCGGCTGTGCGCTGCGGGTCACCGGCGAGGTCTGCCTCGATGCTCGTGTCGACGAGGCTCGAGATCTTCGCGGAGGCCGTCTCGGACCGATCCGTCTCGAGCACGCCCGCCTCGGCCTTGAGCATCTCGGCGAAGGGCCACAGCGTGACGCCCTGTCCGTAGGAGAGGCAGCGGCCGATCAGCACCTTCGCCTCGCCGGCGAGCGGGGAGAGGAACTCGCGCGCGAGCCTGCTCTTGCCGACGCCCGCGTCGCCGATCACCGTGACGAGCGCCGGCCGTCGCTCCTGCCGCGCGGAGTCGAAGGTCGTTCGCAGGAACGCAAGCTCGCGATCTCGACCGACGAGCGGCGGCGCGATGCCGAGGCCTCGGCGCAGCTCCTCGGCGTCTCGCGCTGCGCCGACGATCCAGGCCGCGACCGCCTCCGATCTTCCCTTGAGCGCGAGGCGCTCGTCGATCGGGTCGAGCTCGAAGTGCGGGCGCACCGCACGGGCGGTGCGATCGGTGACGACGATCGTTCCCGGCTCCGCTGCCTGCTGGAGTCGGGCGGCGACGTTGACGGCATCGCCCGTGATGTGGAGATCGGCCCCCGGCGTGCCCGAGACGAGCACCTCGCCCGTGCTCAGGCCGATGCGAATCTCGAGCGCCTCCGTCGGGTCGCGCTCGTCGTTCCACGCCCGCAGGCGGTCGAGCATGCGCGATGCCGCCCTTGCGGCGCGGACAGCGTCGTCCTCGTGCACCGTGGGGACGCCGAAGACGGCCATGATCGCGTCGCCGACGAACTTCTCGATCGTGCCGCCCTCGGCCTCGATCTCGGCGGACATCGCGGAGAAGTAGTCGGTCAGGACGTCTCGAACGTCCTCGGGGTGCCGTGTCTCCGCCCGCGCAGTGGAGTCGACGATGTCGGCGAAGAGGACGGTGACGAGCTTCAACATCCCTTCGGGCGGCGTGTCGACGACGCGCCCGCTGCGATCCCCACCGGCGGGCGCGACGGGAGCGGGAGTCGCCGGCGGAGGCGTGACCGGCTCGGCCTGCGCCGCAGACGGCGCTACCGGATCCAGGCTCGAGTCCTGCTGGAGGATTCGGCGCTCGAGCTCGCGAAGCACGGGCGAGGGCTCGATGCCGAGGTCGTCGGCGAGTACGCGTCTCGCGTCCTGGTACGCCGACAGCGCCTCGGCCTGCCTGCCCGACCGGTAGAGCGCCAGCATGTGCTGGCGGCGGAAGCTCTCGCGCAGCGGGTAGCGGGCGATCACGGCTTCCAGCTCGCCCGCGATCTCGCTGTGGCGTCCGAGCTGGAGGTCGGTCTCGAGCCGCTCCTCGAGCACCCCGACGCGGAGCTCCTCGAGCCGAACCGCCTCGGGCGGTGCGAACGGCTCGGAGGAGAACTCCTCGAGAGCAGGCCCGCGCCAGAGCGACAGCGCCTCGCGGAACCCGTCCGAGGCGCTCTGGACGAGCCCCGCCTCCCGGGCCGCCCGCGCCTCGGCGACAAGAGCCTCGAACCGGTGCAGGTCGAGCTGGTCCGGCTCGATCGCGAGCGCGTATCCCGGCGGGCGCGTGTGCAGCGTCTCGGGCGGCAGCGCCTTGCGCAGCTTGGAGACGTAGATCTGCACCATCTTCTGCGCGCTCTCGGGGACGTCGTCGCCCCAGAGGTCGTCGACGATCCGGTCGATCGCCAGCGTGCGGTTCGCGTTGACGAGCAGCAACGCCAGCAGCGCGCGTTGCTTGCCCCCGCCTAGCCGCACCTCGCGATCCCCGTCACGCACTTCCAGTGGTCCGAGGATTCGAAAGTCCGACTGCGCCCCTGCTCGTGAGCCTGGCACGGCGCTCGAGGCCGTTGCCCAGACGTTCGGTTCGCGCGCGACCCCGTTCTCTGGCTCGTCGGGCGTACCCCCGAGGCGTTCTTCCGGCTCCTGCTCCGCGTGGGCCGACCCCGCGTCGGGGAGTGCGAGCTCGACCCCTGCGCGCTCGGCGAGGAGCTCGAGCTCTCGGAGCAGGGGTCTCGCGCCGATCCGTGCTGCCACCGCATGCGCGTCCCTGAGCGGGACGGCCACGTCGGCGCTGGTCGCTCCGGCCGCGACGAGCGCCTCGGCCTGACGCCAGCGGCAGTAGGCCGCAAGCGGCGGGCGCTCGACTTGCTCCCACAGGGCCACAGCCTGCGCCCACGTGTCCGGTCGAGCCCGGCCGTGCGCGCGTTCGTACTCGGCCTCGGCCTGCGCGGCCCAGCCGGCGGCGTTCGGTGTCACCTCTGCAGCCTCAGTGGCAGCGCGACGGGCCGCCGTCAGGAGCTTCCGCGCCTCGCCGAGCTGGTGGCGTTCGGCATCGCCGTCACCGCGCTCGCGGGCGAGCGCCGCCAGCTCCGCCTGTGCTCGCAGTCCGTGCGCGCAGAGCCGGACGCGGATCTGGGCGGCGGCGGGAACGCTCGCCCGCGCCAAGCCGTCGCGCACCGCCTTCTCCGCGTCCGTCCAGCGGCCCTCCCAGAGGGCGAGCTCGGCGACGAAGGCGTCGTAGGTCAGCAGGCTGCTGTCCCCGCGCGCGGGAGCGAGCGCGTCCTCGAGATGCGCCCGCGCGGCGTCGAAGTCGCCGCGGCCGATCTCGAGCTCGGCGCGGCTGAGGAGTGGCCTGTGGCGATAGTTCGCAGTACTCGCGCGGAGCGCGGCTGCGCTGACGCTGTCGGCTTCGTCCCACTCGCCGATGGCGACCAGCGCCTCGATCTGGTTGGCGACGAGATGGATCGTGTCGACCCCGTACTGCCGCGCGACCTCGAGCGCCTTCACCGCCAGCCCGGCCGACTCGCGTTGCCGCCCCAGCATCGTCAGCGTCTCGGTGAGCTCGCCGTACGCGTACTCCACGTGCCGTCCATTGCGGTCCTCCTCGGCGAGCGCGAGGGCCTCCCGGAGCTGCGCGAGGCCCTCCTCGGCGCGGCCGGTGTAGGCGAAGATGATCCCCTGCGTCGCGAGCGCCATGAACTCGGCCGTCCGAGCGCCGACCGTACGCGCGAGCGCGAGCGCCTGCTCGCAGATCGGGAGGGACTCCTCGGCACGCCAGGACACCATCAGAATCAACGCCAGGGCCGCGAGCACCTCCGCGCGCTCCGGCGAGGGCGGCTCGGCCGGCACCAGCTCGACCGCGCGCTCACGGGCCGTGACGCCGTCGGCGGTCGAGCCGCTCGCATGCAGGTAGCGGCCGAGGCGCTTGTACATGAGCGCGGCGCGAACCGGGTCGCCCTCGCCGACGAGCTCGATGGCACGCCGCATGAGCTCGACGGAGCGCGGCGCCTCACCCGTCTGGGCGGCGAGCTCGGCCGCCCAGGAGCAGAGCCCGGCGAGGTCGACCCCGGTGCGCTCGGCGGCGTCCGGCACGGCGTCCCACAGCCGAAGCGCCCGCTCGAGGTGGGCGAGCGCCTCCGCAAGACCGTGGACGGCCTCCGACTCGCGCGCCGCCTCGATCGACGCGGCGAGCGCTTCCGGAGCGCGTCCCGCGGCCTCCCAGTGCGGCGCGAGCTCGGCCGGAGACGCCGGCGGCTCGCCGCGCGCGAGCTCCTCGGCGAGTCGCCCATGCACCTGCTCTCGCTCGCCGGGCAGGAGCGTCGCGTAGATCGCCTCGGCCAGGAGCGCATGGCGGAAGCGGAAGCTGCTCGTCTCCTGGTCGGTGACGAGGACGCCGTGCTCGACAGCGCCGCGCAGCGACTCGCGCAGCTCGCGCTCGGGCAGCTCCGCCACGGCATGCAGGAGCGGGTAGCCGACGTCGCGGCCTGCGGCGGCCGCGAGGCGCAGGACCTCTCGCGTCCTGCGGTCGAGCCGCGCCACGCGCTGCAGGAGCACTTCGCGCAGGCCGCGCGGCAGCTCGACTCCCCGGTCGCCGGCGGCGGCGAGCAGCTCCTCGGCGAAGAACGGATTGCCCTCGGAGCGGGCGACGATCGCCTCGGTCAGCGCCGTCGTCGGCGGTGCGCCGGCGCGAGCCGCGAGCAGGGCAGTCAGCTCCTCGCGCTCGAGCGGTCCGAGCTCGACCAGCAGCGCCGAGCCCGAGCGGCGGACGCCGTCGGCGAGCCGGCGCACGCGCTCCGCCGACGTGAGCTCGTCCGCACGGTAGGTCGCGAGCAGCAGCACCCGCCGCTCGTCCAGGTTGTGCGCGAGGAAGACGACCAGATCGAGCGTCGAGGTGTCGGCCCAGTGCAGATCCTCCAGCACCAGCAGCACGGGTGAGGCGGATGCACGTTCGGCGAGCAGCGCCAGCGTGTCCGCGAAGACACGCTGCTGCGAGCCTGCGGCTTCGGCGGGCAGCACGGGTAGCTCGCGCAGCGCCTCGACGAACGGCTGGTAGGCGAGCTCGGTCCCGATGAGATCGAGGCAGCGCCCGAGCAGGAGCTCGAAGCCGGCGTCCCGGGCGCGCGTTGCCAGCTCGGCCGCGAGCCGGGTCTTGCCGATCCCCGCCTCGCCTGCGACGAGCACGGTCGAACCGGCGCCCGCCGCCGCCGCGTCGAGCGCCCGCCCGAGCTGGCCGAGCTCGCCCGCGCGGCCGATGAATGCGCCGGTCGCCATCGAGCCAGTATCCCGCGGCCGGCGACTGGCCGAGAAGCCGACACGTAGCGCCGGTTTACCGGCCGATTACCGGCGAGTTGCCCGCCGCCAGCCGCCTCGGAGTCTCCTTGGTCGCGACGTCGTCCTCCACGCGAAAGGAGACTGCAGATGACGAGGACGTCATATTCGAGCGAGGGACAGGGCGCGAAGCCCGCCTCGTTCCATCGCTCCCCGGCCGACGCGCAAGAGGCGCCGCCGGAGGAGTACCTCTACGTCGCGGCGATGCGCGCGGGTACCGGCGTCGACGCGCCCGACTTCCTCGCGGTCGTGGACACGCGACCCGAGTCGGAGACGTACGGGCGGATCATCCACGAGACGCCGATGCCGTACGTCGGCGACGAGCTCCACCACTTCGGCTGGAACCGGTGCTCGTCCGCGTGCCACGGGCCCGACCGCTCGCACCTGATCGTCCCGGGCTTCCGCTCCTCGCGGGTCTACGTGGTCAACGTCGCCGACGACCCGCTGCGACCGCAGCTCGAGAAGGTGATCGAGCCGGACGAGATCGAGCGCGCCACCGGCTACACCCGGCCGCATACGACGCACTGCATGCCGGGCGACAACGTCGTCATCTCGATGCTCGGCGACGTCGAGGGCAACGCCGCAGGCGGCTTCGCGGTCATCGACGGCAAGACGTTCGAGGTCAAGGGCCGGTGGGAGAACGGCGGCGCGCGGCCGCCCATGAACTACGACTTCTGGTACCAGCCGCGGAAGAACGTGCTCGTGTCGAGCGAGTTCGGCGTCCCCAACGCGTACGAGCCGGGCTTCGACCTCGCCGACGTGGAGGCCGGACGTTACGGCCAGCGGCTCCACTTCTGGAACCTCGAGCGGCGTGAGCTCGAGCAGTCGATCGACCTCGGCGAGAAGGGGCTCGTCCCGCTCGAGATCCGCTGGAAGCACGATCCCGAGGCGGACGAGGGCTTCGTCGGAGCGGCGCTGTCGTCCACGATCTGGCGCTTCAACCGCGAGAACGGCTCATACGCGGCGGAACCCGTGATCGCGGTCGACCCCGTCGACCTCGCGAGCTGGCCGATCCCGGTGCCGGGCCTGATCACCGACCTCGTCCTCTCGTTGGACGACAAGGCCCTGTACTTCTCGAACTGGCTCCACGGCGACCTGCGCCGCTACGACGTCTCCGACCCGGCCAACCCGCGGCTCACGGGACGGCTGTGGCTCGGCGGCGTGCTCGGCCGAGAGAGCGACGCCGGCCGGCCGCTCACCGGCGGCCCGCAGATGCTGCAGCTCTCGTTCGACGGGCGGCGGCTCTACGTCACGAACTCGCTGCTCTCGACCTGGGACAACCAGTTCTACCCGGGACTCCGTTCGAACCTGCTGAAGGTGGACGTCGCAGAGGACGGGTCGATGTCGGTGGATCGCAGCTTCTTCGTCGACTTCCACGACCGCCCCGACGGGCCCGCGCGGGCGCACGAGATGCGGCTGCAGGGCGGCGACTCGACGTCCGAGGTGTTCCCGTGATCCTCGGACACCACGGCGGCGAGGCACCGCTGCTCCAGGCGGCACTTGCGGCCGCGGGCTCGCTGTCGATCGCGCTCGCCCTGTTCCGGGTCGAGCTCTTCCGGCTCGGCAGGCGGCTCCGTCGCGGGCCGCGCAATCGAGACAACGAAACCGCGCTGACGGCGCGGCAACGAAACCAGGAGGAGAACGATGAGAACTCGAATCACCGTCGGGCTCACGGCGCTCGCCTGCGCCGTGGCGGCGCTGGTGGCCGTGGTCGCCACCGCGTCCGGGTCCGGAGCTCCAGCGACCGGACACAGCCACGGCACGAAGCAAGGCGGGAAGCAAGAGCGATACCTCTACGTCAGCACCGTCGCGCAGAGCACGACCGATCCGGACTTCATCGCCGTGGTGGGCGCAGATCCGCGTCGGCGGGACTTCGGCAAGATCGTGAACCGCATCGACATGCCGAAGGTGGGCGACGAGCTCCACCATTACGGCTACTCGCACGATCAGAAGCGGCTGCTCGTGCCGGGCCTGTTCTCCAGCCGGATCCACGTCTTCGACGTCAAGGGCGACGGCCGGCGACTGAGCTTGAGGACGGTCAACGACCAGCTGGCCGCGAAGAGCGGCTACGTCGTGCCGCACGGCGTGATGGGTCACGGCATGCCCCACGGCCGTGCCCTGGTCACGATGATCGGTGCCGCGACCGACACGACGCTCCCCGGAGGCATGGTCGAGATCGACGACAAGACCGGCGCGTTCGTGGGGCACTTCGGTCCGGGACCGGTGCGTGAGCCCGGCGAGTCCGACCCGAAGTACATGTACGACTTCGAGTCGCTGCCCGAGGCGAATCGCGGGATCAGCACGACGTTCGGGTCGCCGGCCGGATGCGCGGCGGGCATCGACCCGGGCTGCCTCGGCGATGAGGTCGCAGTCTGGGACGTTCGCGAGCGGAAGGTGATCCAGACCGCCAACCTCGGTCCTTCGAGCGGGGCGCTCATGGTGCACTTCGTCATGAAGAAAGGCGTCCGCCGGGCGTTCATCAACGCGCCCGGGACGAGCGCGATCTGGCTGGCCGACGACGACGACCGCGACGGCGTCTTCGACTTCCAGCAGGTGCTCGGAACGGAGGACGGGCTTGCGCTGCCGCCGGACATGATCGTCTCCAACGACAGCAAGTACCTCTACGTGAGCAACTGGTTCGGCGACACGGTGCAGCAGTTCGACATCACGGATCCGTTCGCTCCCGGCTCTCAGGGCGACCGTCTCCGTGCCGCACCCGAACATGCTGCGCCTGAGTCGCGACAACAAGCGGCTCTACGTGACGAACTCGCTGCTCACGCCGTGGGACAACGACCCCGACTTCGGGGCGGCGCGGAACGACGAGTACGGCATCTGGCTCTTCCGTGTGGACCAGCGCTCCGGCCGTGTCACGCCGTCCAGCCCGGGCGGGAAGGCCTGGGTCAGCTTCACGAACGTCAAGAAGAAGACCACCACCGGCCCGGCAGGGCCGCACATGATGCTCTTCGATCCGAGCATTCCGCTCGTGCCCGGAGAGCACTGAGGCAGACCCGAGCCGGACGACTCCTGCTGCCCGCCCGCGCCTGCTCCACCGAGGAGCCGCGCGGGCGGGCGCGCGACGCTCAGGGGTGGAAGCGCAGCCGGTCGACGATCTTGTCGACCGTCTTGCTCTCGGCGCGGAACGCGATCCCGACGAGGTCGAGGTCCTCCGCGGCGACGCCTGCGACGGCCGCCCGGTTCGCCTCGTCGTGATTCGTCGCGAAGAGATCGTGCGTGTAGATCGCCGGTGTCACGTCCCGTGCCCGCGCGCGCTCGTAGGCACGGCGGATCCCGGTGGCATCAGCTTCGTAGACCAGCACCGGCTGGACGAACATCGGCAGGTACTCGTTTCCCGACGCGTCGCGATACGGCTCGCCGACGACTCCGGGCACGGTGCCGGCGATGCCGCTGACGAGGAAGGCGGTCACGTTCGTCTTCTGCCAGACCGCGAGGTCGTCGCGCAGGACGACCGCGATCTTCGTGTCGAAGCGCAACGCTCGCTAGACGCCGCGCGGGGCGGCGTCGTCGAGCACGACGCGCATGAGGTCGCGGATCGAGACGATCCCGATCACGTTCCCGCCCTCGACGACCGGCAGGTGTCGGAAGCCGCCGTGGATCATCAGCGTCGCGGCCATGTCCGTCGTCTCCGACGGCTCGATCGTCTCGGGGTCGCCGGTCATCCAGTCGGCTGCGACCGATCCCTCGACGCGGCCCTCGCCGACCGCCCGGAGCACGTCCCGCTCGGTCAGGATCCCTACCAGCCGGTCGCCGTCGAGCACGACGACGGCGCCGACCCTCCCACCGCTCATCCGCTGCGCCGCGGCCGCGAGCGGCGTGTCGGACGAGATGCTCAGGACGTCACGCGACATGATCGAGTCGACCGTCGGCATCGGGCCGAGCATAACGAGGGCTCGAGCGAGGCGGCAGCGAGGCCATGTTCAACGACATCCACATCGCGTTCGTGACCGCGCCGTCATTCAGGGCGCCAGCCGAGCTCGCTCGAAATCGCAGCAGTTGCTTCGAGCAGGATTGGGAAGGCCCTTTCGACGGCGGCTGCGTCGAACCTTGCGCTCGGGCCCTGGAGCGCGAGGATCGCTTCGAGCTCGCCGCGGCTTCCGCGGATCGGCGCGGCGATCGCGCTGAGCCCGACCTCGCGCTCCTCGATCGCCTCGGCCCACCCGCGCTCGCGCACACGCTCGATCTCGGCGGCGAGCTCCTTCGGATCGGTGATCGTCCGCGGCGTGTAGGCGCGAAGCTCACCGGCCGGCACGGAGCGGTCCAAGAATGCAAGCATCACCTTCCCGGCCGAGGTCGCGTGTGCGATGGACGGGCGCCCGAGCCTCGAGACCGGCTGGATCTGGTGGCTGCTCGACACGAAGTCCACGGTGATCGCGTCCTCCTCGCCCGGGACGGAGAGCGTCGCGGTCTCGCCGGTGCTGCGGACGAGCTCCTCGAGGTGCGGGCGCGCGACGGCGCGGACGTCGAGCCTGGCGAGGATGGCGTTCGCGAGGTGGACGATCCTCAGCCCGAGCCGGTAGCGGCCGGTCGCGGCGACCCGCTCGACGAGGCCGGAGGCGGCCAGGGTTCCCAGCTGACGCGAGACCGTGCTCGGCGTCATGCCCGTGCGGCGTGCGATCTCGTTCGTCCCGAGCTCGCCTCCGTCTGCAAGGGTGTCGAGGACGGAAATCGCTCTTTCCGCGGCGCCGATGCGGCGCGTGGAAGGTTGACTGGTTCGGGCCATTCCGTGTACGTTCCGTTGCGGATCGTGGCACAGCGTTGTTCGTGATGCAATTCGAGTCGAAAGCCGTCTGATGTCGTTCCTCCTGCCCTGCCCCCATTGCGGGCCGCGACCGGTCGACGAGTTCGCGTATTTCGGCGAGGTGACCCGCAGGCCCCAGGGGTCGCCGACGCTTCGTGAGCTGACCGACTACGTCTATTTCCGCGACAACGTCGCGGGCCGGCAGCGAGAGTGGTGGCAACACCGAAGCGGGTGCGGCGAATGGTTCCTCGCCGAGCGCGACACGACGACGAACGAGGTGCTCTCGGTGACGTTGCCCGACTCCGCCGCCTCATGAGGCTGCCCCCACAGCCGGGCGAGCTGATCGACCGGAACGACCCCGTCAGCTTCAAGCTCGGCGAGTACCCGGTCGAGGGCTTCCGGGGCGACACGATCGGGTCCGCGCTCTTCGCGAACGGGCGCCGCGTGTTCTCGCGCTCGTTCAAGTACCACCGCCGACGCGGGCTGCTCTGCTGCTCCGGGCACTGCCCGAACTGCATGATGACGGTGGACGGGGTCCCGAACGTCCGTGTCTGCGTCGAGCCGCTGCGCGAGGGGGTGGTCGTGACGCCCCAGAACGTGCTCGGGCGGCTCGACATGGACTTCCTCAGCATCACCGACAAGATCGGCGGGCCGTTCACGCCTGTCGGCTTCTACTACCGGACGATGATCTGGCCGCGCTTCATGTGGCCGGTCTACGAGAGGTTCCTGCGGAGCGTGGCCGGGCTCGGCCGGCTCGACGAGCATGCGGGCCACTCGCGCCGGTACGACGTGGAGCACCGGCGCGCTCGCGTGCTCGTGATCGGCGGCGGCCAGGCAGGACGCGCAGCGGCTCTCGCGGCTGCGACGGCGGGTCCCGGCGTCGTGCTCGTCGACGAAGGGGTACGGCTCGTGGACGCAGAGCTCCAGGGCGTCGAGGTGCTCGCGCCAGCCCGCGCCCTCGGGATCTGGGAGGGGCAGCTCGTCCCGGTCGATGCGGGCACCGTCCTCTACCGATACCGGGCCGAGCGGATCGTCGTCGCCACCGGGGCCGTCGAGCAGCCGCTCGTCTTCCCCGGGAACGATCTCTCCGGCGTGATGCTGCCCGAGGGCGTTCGCCGGCTGATCAGAGACTTTTCCCTTCGGCCGGGGCAGCGGGCCGTCGTGCTGGCCGCGGACGACCGCTCGCTCGAGATCGCGGAGATGCTGCGAGAGGCGGGTGTCGCCGTCCCTCGGGTCGTCGATCTCCGGGCGGGAGCCCACCGGCTCGAGGCGCACGGTCGCCGGGGGCACGTCCGCCGGGTCGTCGTCGACGGCGACTCGACCGACTGCGACCTCGTGGTCGTCTCGGGCGGACGGCAGCCGGCGTACTCGCTGCTCGCCCAGGCCGGAGCGCGGGTCGAGTACGACGATGCGCTCAAGGTCTTCGTGCCGAAGGATCTCCCGGACGGCGTCGAGGCCGTCGGAAGCGTGACCGGCGAGGGGATCGTCCGTGCGGAGGGCGCCGCCGCCTACGACGGGCACGGCAAGTGCTTCGTCTGCCTCTGCGAGGACGTGACGACGAAGGACGTGACGCGCTCGATCGAAGAGGGCTTCGACTCGATCGAGCTCTCGAAGCGCTACACGACCGTGACCATGGGCCCGTGCCAGGGCAAGCTCTGCCAGCTGCCGAGCATCCATCTCTATGCGCGTGAGCTCCACCTGTACGAGTCCGCGATCGGCACCACGACGTCGCGACCGCCGTGGGCGCCGGTCGAGCTCGGCCTGCTCGCGGGGCGCCACCTCGAGCCGACGCGGCGCACGTCGCTCCACTTCCGCCACGAGGAGCTGGGCGCCTCGATGATGTGGGCCGGGCCGTGGAAGCGCCCGTTCGCCTACGGCGAGCGCCCCGAAGACGAGGTGCGGGCCGTGCACGAGTCCCTCGGCGTGATCGACGTCTCGACGCTCGGGAAGCTGCTCATCGAAGGTCCGGAAGCGGCCGAGCTCCTCGAGCGCCTGTACCCGAACCGGTTCGGCGACCTCAGGCCCGGGCGCATCCGCTACGCCGTGCTCACGAGCGACGGCGGCCGGATCATGGACGACGGCACCGTTGCCCGGCTCGCGGACGATCTCTACTACGTGACGACGACCTCGACCGGGGCGGATGCCGTCACCGCCTGGTTCGAGTGGTGGAACGCGGTCTGGGGCTACGACGCGGAGATCGTCAACGTCACGGGCGGCCTGGCGGCGCTCAACCTCGCCGGCCCGCGGGCGCGCGACGCTCTCGGGCGGCTGGTCGAGGACGCGGACGACGTGTCCGCCGAGGAGTTCCGGTACCTCGACGCGAAGCACATCGAGGTCGCGGGCGTCCCGTGCCTCGCACTCCGCATCGGCTTCGTGGGCGAGCTCGGGTACGAGCTCCACTTCCCTTCTCCGGCGGCCGAGTTCCTCTGGGACCGCCTGCTGGCCGAGGGCGCACGCCCGTTCGGGCTCGAGCCGCAGCGCATCCTCCGGCTCGAGAAAGGACACGTCATCGTCGGCCAGGACACCGACTCGGAGTCGAACCTCCTCTCGGCCGGGATGCCGTGGCTCCCGAAGATGGACAAGGACGACTTCGTCGGGAAGTTCGCGCTCGAGCACTTCGCCGAGCGGGACGAGCGCGAGCTGCTCGTCGCCTTCACGATGGAGGACGACGTCGTCCCGCCCGAGGGCGCGCAGATCGTCATCGAGGGCAGACCCGCCGGCCGTGTGACGAGCGCGCGCCGCAGCGAGCAGGTCGGTGCGGTCATCGGCCTCGCGTGGCTGCCGCCGGACCGGACCGAGAGCGGCACGCGCGTCGAGATCCGCGTCGACCGGCGCGTCCTCGGCGCGCGCGTCCACCACGGTGCGTTCTTCGATCCCGCCGGGGAGCGGATGCGCGCATGACGACGCTCGACTTTCTATCTCCGGGGCGCTGCGCGCCGGAGACGCTCGCGTCGCCGCTCGCCCGCGCGCTCGCAGGAGGTCCCGAGGGCTTGCGCGACCTCTCGACAGACGGGAAGGTCGAGCTGCGGGGCGATCTGGATCTCGCAGGGCTCGACGAGGGCGAGGAGCTCGTCCGTCTCACCCCGCATCGCGGGCTACTTCTTACCGACGACCCGCTCGAAGCGCTCGAGCGTTCCCGTGAGCGAGGCCTGCGCGCGTACGACATGACCGGCGCGCTCGCCGGGCTTGCGTTCGAGGGCGTGCAGCTCTTCCGCCGGCTCACCGACCTCGATCCGGCCGCCCTCCCGACGGCCGGCGGCTTCGCGCGCATCTCGGCCGTGCTCGTCCGGGACGACGGCGAGCGCTTCCGCGCCTACTTCCCGCAGGAGCTCGGCCACTACGTCGCCGAGGTCGTGCTCGATGCGCTCGCGGGTCTGGAGAATACGTGAACGACGCGCTCAGCACTCGCGCGTTCCTCGGGCGTCGCTCGCGGTGCGGGGCCGGAGGGCACAGTACGACTGGTACGGGCCCGGAGAGCCCCGTGCCGCGAGCGACGTCAGGCAGCGGCGGAGCCGGGCTCCGCCCGGCGGGAGCCGTTGCCGGCGAGGGGCGCGCGTGAAGGAGATCTTCTTCCCGAAGCGGATGTGGCGGCCGCGGGGCGAGCTCAAGCGCCGCTACGACGTGGTCATCGTCGGCGGCGGCTCGCACGGCCTCGCGACCGCGTACTACCTCGCGAAGAAGCACGGCGTGACGAACGTCTGCATCCTCGAGAAGTCGTACATCGGCTCGGGCGCATCGGGTCGGAACACGACGATCGTCCGCTCGAACTACCGCACGCCCGAGGGCGCCGCGTTCTACGGCGAGAGCGTGCGCCTGTACGAGCGGCTCTCGGAGCAGCTCCACTTCAACCTCATGTTCTCGCAGCGCGGGCATCTGACGCTCGCGCACTCGGACCGCGCGCTCGTCGTGATGCAGGAGCGCGCCGAGGTGAACCAGCTCCTGGGGATCAAGTCGAGCGTGATCGGCAACGACCGGATCCGCGAGCTCTGCCCGGAGCTCGACCTCTCCGACCGCCCCACCTGGCCCGTCCTCGGCGCGCTCTACCACCCGCCGGGCGGGATCATCCGCCACGACGCCGTCGTCTGGGCCTTCGCGCGCGCCGCGGACCGGCGTGGGGTGGACATCCACCAGTACACGGAGGTCACCGGCTTCGAGCGCTCGAACGGACGGGTGACCGCGGTGGAGACGAACCGTGGCCGCATCGAATGCGGGGAGGTGGTGAGCGCGACCGCGGGCTGGTCGACGCTCGTCGGCGGGCTCGCCGGCGTGCGGCTCCCGATCACGACGCACATCCTCCAGGCCTTCGTGACCGAGCCGCTCAAGCCGTTCCTGGACGTCGTCATCGTCTCCTCGCAGCTCCACGTGTACATCTCGCAGACCGATCGCGGCGAGTTCCTCATCGGGGCGGAGATCGAGCCCTACACGACGTACAACGGGGCCGGCACGCTCTCGTTCCTCGAGACGTCGGCCCGCCACTCGCTCGAGCTCTTCCCCCAGCTCGAGCGCACGAAGGTGCTCCGCACCTGGACCGGGCTCTGCGACCTCTCGCCCGACTACAGCCCGATTCTCGGCAGGACCGAGCTCGAGAACTTCCACGTCTCGGCCGGCTGGGGGACGTACGGGTTCAAGGCGGCTCCGATCGTCGGCGTCACGCTCGCCGAGCTCGTCGCGACCGGCAAGACTCCCGATCTGATCGCGCCGTTCGCCCTCGAGCGCTTCCACACGGACACGCTCGTGTCCGAGCTCGCCGCCGCCGCGGTGAGCCATTGACCGCGGCGAGCGACGATGGGCGAGGCATGCCTCGCCCCTACGGAAGACTGTGTAGGAGCCGGGCATGCCCGGCTCACGACCAAGGAGACCGATGAAGATCGAGATGCCCTCCAGCCTCGAGATCGCCCAGCAGGCGGAGCTCCGCCCGATCACGGAGGTCGCCGCCGACGCGGGTCTCCTCCCGGAAGAGATCGAGCAGTACGGCCGCTACAAGGCGAAGGTCGACCTGTCCGTGATCGAGCGCCTCGCCGACCGGCCGGACGCGAAGCTCGTCAACGTCACGGCGATAACGCCGACGCCAGCGGGCGAGGGGAAGACGACGACGTCGGTCTCGCTTACACAGGGCCTCGGCGTGCTCGGACGCAAGCCGGTGCTCTGCCTGCGCGAGGCCTCGCTCGGGCCGGTCTTCGGGGTGAAGGGCGGCGCGGCGGGCGGCGGTTATGCCCAGGTGGTGCCGATGGAGGACCTGAACCTCCACTTCACGGGCGACCTGCACGCCATCACGGCGGCGAACAACCTCCTCTCCGCGCTGATCGACGCACACCTCCACCACGGCAACGCGACGGGACTCGATCCGCTCGCGATCTCCTGGCGCCGCTGCATGGACATGAACGACCGCAACCTGCGGAACGTCGTCACCGGACTGGGTGGAAGAGCGCACGGCGCGCCGCGCGAGACCGGGTTCGACATCACCGCCGCGAGCGAGATCATGGGGCTCGTCGCTGTCGCCCGCGATCTGCAGGACCTTCGGGAACGGCTCGGCCGGATCACCGTCGGCCAGACCTACGAGGGCGAGCCGGTGACCGCCGAGCAGATCGGGGCTGCGGGTGCGATGGCGGTCGTCCTCAAGGACGCCATCAAGCCCAATCTCGTGCAGACGCTCGAGGGTCAGCCGGCGTTCGTCCATTGCGGTCCGTTCGCGAACATCGCGCACGGCAACAACTCGCTCGTCGCCGACCGCGTCGCGCTGAAGCTCGGCGACTACGTCGTCACGGAGTCGGGCTTCGCCTCCGACATGGGGATGGAGAAGTTCTTCGACATCACCTGTCGCATCGGCGGCCTGCGGCCGAGCGCGGTCGTGCTCGTCGCGACGGTAAGAGCCCTCAAGCATCACGGTGGCGATCTCGACGGGGGGGCGGCCGAGATCGAAGCCGGGGCCGCCAACCTCGCGCGCCACATCGGGATCGTCAACGGCTACGGGCTGCAGGCCGTCGTCGGCGTGAACAAGTTCCCGACCGACACACCGGAGGAGCTCGAGCTCGTGCGACGGCTCGCCGCCGAGGCCGGCGCGTACGCGTCGGAGATCAACACCGCCTTCGAGGACGGCGGCGCGGGGGCAACCGCTCTCGCCGAGGCGGTCGTCGCCGCTGCCGACGAGCCCAACACGTTCGACTTCGCCTACTCCCTGGACGCGGCGATCGAGGAGAAGATCCGCCTCATCGCGACACGGGTCTACGGAGCGGACGGCGTCGAGCTACTGCCGCCGGCGAAGAAGAAGGCAGCCGAGTGGGCGGACTCGGAGCTCGCGCGCCTTCCCGTCTGCATGGCGAAGACGCATCTCTCGCTCTCGCACGACCCGGCTCTGAAGAACGCGCCGACGGGGTTCACCGTCCCGATCCGCGACCTGCGCCCGTACACCGGCGCCGGCTGGATCGTCGCTCTCTGCGGGGACATGATGACCATGCCCGGGCTCGGCAAGTCTCCGGCGGCGTTCTCGATCGACATCGACGAGAACGGGGAGACGGTCGGCTTGTTCTAGCGCAGTCCGCGCCTGACCTGCGGGTTTCGCGCGCCGAGATCGGGGAACCGGTCCCGGCGTCCGAGCGAATGAGAGGCATGAAATCCAAGGTCGATCGCAGGCTCGGAGTCGTCGCAGCTCTCGTCGCCGTCCTTGCCGGCATCCTCGCTGCGAGTCTCCCTGGCGCGACCGAGGGCGCGCAGGCGAAGGGGCGCAGCGACAGCGCCGTCACGAGGTGGATCGACGTCGAGCTCGCCGAGATCGCGTCCCACCGCACGAATCCACCTCGTGCGTCCCGCGCGCTCGCGCTCGTGAGCGTCGCGATGCTCGACGCCACCGACGTGCCGCGCGGGCACCGTGACGCAACCGTCGCCGGCGCCGCGTCGACCGTCCTCTCCTATCTCTTCCCCGATCGCGCCGGCGCGTTCGAGGAGCTCACCCGGCGCGAGCACCCGCGCAAGGCGGTCGAGCTCGGTCGCAGGATCGGTGCACGCGTCGTCGCGAGGGCGCGGACCGACGGCTCGGACGCAGTCTTCCAGGGAACTGCACCCGTCGGCCCGGGCCTCTGGGTGCCGACGCCACCCGGGTTCCTCCCCGCCGCTCGAGCCGCTCGCCGGCACGTGGCGGACCTGGAACCTGAGGTCGGGCTCGCAGTACCGGCCAGGCCCGCCGACTGCATTCGGTTCGGCGGCCTACGCGGCAGAGACCCGCGAGGTTTACGACGTCGGGCGGTCGCTGACCGACGAGCAGAAGCGGATCGCGGACTTCTGGGCGGACGGCCCCGGCTCCGTCACGCCGCCCGGCCACTGGAACCTCATCGCGCTCGATCTCGTGCGGGACGCGCGGCTGTCCGAGCGCGCCGCGGCCGAGGTCTTCGCCGCGCTGAACACGGCGCAGGCCGACGCCTTCATCGCCTGCTGGGATTCGAAGTTCACGTACTGGTCGGAGCGGCCGGTGACCGCGATCCGGCGCGAGCTCGACCCGACCTTCAGCCCGTACATCACGACGCCGCCGTTCCCCTCGTACGTGTCGGGGCACTCGACGACCTCCGGGGCGGCATCCGAAGTGCTGGCGCGCGCCTTCCCGCGGGACGCGCGTGAGCTCCGTGCGCAGGCGCAGGAGGCCGCGATCTCACGGCTGTACGGCGGAATCCATTTCCGGAGCGACAACGACGCCGGTCTCGCCCTCGGGAAAAAGGTCGCCGGCGCCGCGATCGCGCGCTACGACGTCTCCCGCGTCTCGAAGCGCTGATCGAGCGCGGCAGCTACGACGCCTGGCGTACGCCGCTCAGCGCGCGCGACTGCCAGTCATCCGGGTACGTGCCGATGCACGACGGGCAGACGCGGACGATTCCGCTCGGCGAAGCGCCGTCCGCGTATGCGTCGGAGGGCAGCTCGAGCCGACCCCAGGCCGCGCCCGAGATGAGGCCGTTGGCCTGCTTCCTGCTGCAGATCACGCAGTGGAGGTACAGCCCCGCCACGACGCGAAGGGTACTTACCCCCAGGGGCCGATGAAAGGCCCGTCGAGGTCGGTGAGCAGGATGACCACCACGATGACGATGCAGAGGAGTGAGAGCCCGAGCATGAACGGTGCGACCTTCGGGCTCTCCTTCTGCAGCGGTGGGAAGTCGATCTGTTTTCCTGCCATCGCTCCTCCCTCCTACGCTGCCGGTCCGGCGCCTGGACGATCGAGCGCTCCCGATGCACGCAGGCGCTCCGCCTGCGCCGAGAGCTTGCGGTTCTCGAGCCGGACGAAGCCCCAGAACGCAATCACCATCGCCGCGAACCCGAGCGCGGTCATGATCCACGTGCCGGTCGAGCCCTCGCCTCCGAACGTCCAGAACTCGGCGATCTGGTCGCTCCACTCGTCGTAGGGGAACGCGTCGAACATCGCCTAGCTCCTTTCCTCGCCGGCTCCGACCGGGGTCGCGGGTTTGCCGTTCGTCTGCCAGTACGCCTCGAGCAGAACCGGCGCCGCTTCCACCTCGCGCCCGTCCGGCTCGATGACGACCTCGGGGACGCGCTCGAACTCGGGATAGAAGTCCTGGCCGAACTCCGCGAGGTCGAGGCCCTCGAGCTCCACCTCGGCCGGCACGCGCAGGAGGTTGAACCGCTTCAGCAGCCAGCTGACGAAGTAGCCGGGCAGGAACGCGAGCGGCAGGAACGCGAGCATGCCCATGAGCTGGCCGCCCATGGACGAGTCGACGTTGTTGATTCCCGTCGGATACCCACCGGCGAAGATGCCGACGAGGAACGCGCCGTAGAAGCCGCACACGCCGTGCACCGCCACCGCGCCGACTGCGTCGTCGATGCGGAGCTTCTTCTCGATGATGCCCCCCGCATAGACGGCGAGCATGCCGCCCGAGATCGCGAGGAGATACGCGAGCGACGGGTGGTAGACGTCCGCGCCCGCCGACACGGAGATGACGCCGGCGAGCCCGCCCGACAGCGTCCAGAACGGGTCGCCCTTGCTTGCGAACCACCCGCCCGTGAAGCCGCCGGCGAATCCGATCGTGATCACGAGCGCGATCGCGCCGAGCGTCGTGGGGGAGAGGTAGATGTTCAGCCAGCCCGGGAAGACCGTCGACTGGATCACGAGGCAGGCGGCGTAGAAACCGTAGAAGCCGGTGAAGATGAGCATCAGGCCCATCAGCGTGAGATGGGTGTTGTGCCCGCGGAAGGTCCGCGCGGCGCCGTCGGTCGTGTATTTGCCGATGCGCGGCCCGAGGTTCAGCAGGACACCTAACGTGAACGCCCCGGCGACGCCGTGCACGACGAGGGACGCGATCGCATCGTGGAACCCGAAGCGGGTGACGAGCCAGCCGCCGCCGCTCCAGCCCCAGGCGGCGTCCATGATCCAGACGACCGAGCCGAGCAGCGCGCCGAGGATGAGGAACGCCGAGAGGCGAACCCGCTCGATGAGCGCTCCGGACATGATCGAGGCCGTCGTCCAGGAGAAGAGCAGGAAGGCGAGGAAGAAGACCGCGCTGACGTGATCCTGGAGGTTCGGCCCCATCTGGGCCGACCAGGGCGCGGTGTTCTGGCAGAAGCCGACGAGGAAGTCGAGCCCTTCGACGGTCGGGCTGTCGTGCCCGTCCTTCGGCCACCCCTCCTCGAAGCAGCCGTAGATGTACCAGCCGAAGTAGTAGAACGTCGGCGTGACGACGGCGATCGTGAGGATGTTCTTCATCGCCGTCGACATGACGTTCTTGCGTCGTGCCGCGCCACCCTCGTACGCCATGAAGCCGACGTGGATCAGCCACATGATGACGACGGTCCAGAAGTAGAACTGCTCGGTCAGGACCAGAGAGTCGAGGTTGACCTTGGCGTCGATGTCCTCCGGCGTCGGAGCCTGAGCGAGCCAGGTCGGCAGCAGCGACGAGATCATTCCAGCCCCCCTCCTCGGGTGGCACCACAGTCGACGCCGGGACCGTAATCAGGGGGACCCGTGCGTTCCATGTCCGCCTCTACCGGCGTTCGGCTGCGCGATGTGTGCGAGTGCTACACAGGCGCGCTCAGGTGCGCTCGGTCACGTCGCCGGTCGTCACGTCGATGAGGAACGTCTTCGTTCCTCGCTGCTCGCCCTCGGGGCCGATGCTCTCGGCGAGGCCGACGACCCAGTACAGGCGGGACGGGATCCCCTGGCGTAGCGCCCGCACGACGATGCATCCCGTCTGCGTGCACGGCTCGAAGCCGGCCTGCTCGGTCGCGATCTCGATCGCCTCCTCCTGGGACACCTCCTGGTTCGCCGAGCCGCAGCTCCGGGCGACGAGGAACGCCGCGAGCAGGACGAGCGCGAGGAGTGCGACCTTCCCGAGCGGGTGATCCCTGATCCCTCGGCTCGGCGCCGGCTCTTCCGGCGGCCGGCCGTCACCCGCTGGTTGCGTGCCAGCGTCGGTAGACAGCGAAGGCCCTCAGGAACAGGTAGCCGACGAAGTGGGTCATGAAGACGAGCAGCAGCCACCAGATCCACCAGGCGTAGTGCAGGTCGCCCAGCTCGCGGAGCTCGATCACCGTCAGGTAGAGGACGACGGCCAGGGTGAGCACCATCAGGATCGGCGCGAACCCGAGCAGGAGGATCAGGAGCACGGCGTCATCCTGGGCCAGCGGCCCGGCTCGATCAAGTGCCAAGTGAGGAGCTCAGGCGAACGAGCTCAGGCGGCGAGCCGCTCGTCCCGGGCGGAGGGCGTGGTGCCCGACTGGTCGAGCAGGTCGCGAATACGGCAAAGCTCCGCCCGCAGCTCGTGGACGTTTCCGTCGAAGAGCGGTGACGTGGCCCCGTCGGAGAGGAAGCGGGCCGTGCGCGCGACTCCGGGGACGTGCACCGGGTCGGCCCGGAGGAGCGACGCCACCTCCGCAACCTCCTGCTCGGCGAAGCGGAGCTCGCGGACGCCGGCGGGCGGCCGCGACGACGGAAGGATCCGGCTCCAGTTCTGCGCGTCCGAGAGCAGCCGTTCGAGCGAGCGCGCGATGCTCTCCCGCGTCCTGCGCGCGAGCAGCCTGCGCCGCTCCTCCCGTACCACGCGGACGGGAACGCGCTCGTAGCCGGCAGCGATGACCTCTTGCGCACGGTCGCGGAGCTGAAGCGTCGCGAGGAGGAGCGAGAGCGCGAGGGCGAGTGCGACGATCGCCGCGGCTCCGAGCACCGTGGGCGCCCGGTCGATGCCGCGGACCGTCCCCACGAGGCCGAGTGAGATCGGCACGAGCGTGACCGCGAGCTGCTCGATGCGAGCACGTCGCCGTGCCAGCAGGCGGACGAGCAGGTCGCCGCCACCGAGCATGCGGGCGGCCGCCCGCTCTTCGTCAGCCGAGACGATCGTCCGCCAAGCGTTCAGGTGTGACCGAACCGACGTCATGAGATGTCCCGGTGACATCGCCAGCCGGCGGCCGGCCCGCCACACTCAATCGAGTGTAGGGAGAGCCCTGTAAGGAATCGCGAAAGCATCGGGCCGCGCGCGTTACGCGCGGCGTTGTGCCGCCCACCAGTGCAGAATCGCGCGAACGATGGCGGCAACCCCTCGGCGCTCGCCCGTGCCCTGACCGAGATCGGCGATTTCGGCGACATCATCCTCGCCGTCTCGGCGACGGTGTTCGTCGCGCTGCTCGGGATGCGGATTGCCGATCGGCTTCTCCCTGCCGTACGCCGCGCTCTTCCTCGTCGGCGCCGCCGTCATCTCGTACTTGTGGACCGATCTCCAGGATGTGCTCTCCGTGCGCGACGTCGAGCGGATCGCCGTCGTCGCTCTCCTCGTCATCCTCTTCGACGGCGGCCTCCACATCGGGCTCGGACGGTTCCGCCGCTCGCTCGGTCCCATCCTCGGCCTCGGCATCGTCGGGACGTTCCTCACCGCGGGGATCGTCGCGCATCGCCGCCCATTACGTCCTCGGGTTCAGCTGGATCGAGTCCGGCCTCGTCGGGGCCGCGGTGGCGCCGACGGATCCCGCTGTGACGTTCTCCGTCTTCGGCGCTCGGGAGATCCGCGGTCGGTCGGGGACGATCCTCGAGGGCGAGGCGGGCGTGAACGACCCCGTCGGGATCGCGCTCATGATCGGGATGATCGAGCTCGCCTCCGAGGACGACGGCAGCCTCTGGATCGTCGCCGAGGAGTTCGTCGATCGAGATGGCGCTCGGCCTCGTCGTCGGAGTCGCAGGCGCCCTGCTTCTGCCGCCCGTCTTCCGGCGAGTGCCGCTGACCGGGCCGGCGCTGTACCCGATCCGCGTGCTCGCAGGCGCGGGAATCATCTACGGACTGGCTGCCATGATCGGCGGCTCCGGGTTCCTCGCAGTCTTCGTCGCAGGTGTGGTGCTCGGCGATGCGGCGATGCCGCGCAAGGGCGAGATCGAGGGCTTCCACTCCTCGATCGCGGGTCTCGCTGAGATCGCGGTGTTCGTCGCGCTCGGCCTGACGATCACCGTCGGCGACCTCGACACGCTCGAGATCTGGGCGAAGGGGCTCGCGATCGCGATCATCCTCGCCTTCGTCGCGCGTCCGCTCTCGATCTTCCCACTGCTCCTGCCCGCACGTCTGACGAACGCAGAGCGGCTGTTCCTCTCCTGGGGCGGTCTCAAGGGCGCGGTGCCGATCCTGCTCGGGGCGCTCGCCGTGCTCGCGGGGGTGGACGGCTCGAGCGAGCTGTACGGGATCGTCTTCATCGTCGTCGTGTTCTCGGTCGTCGTGCAGGGCGTGTCCCTGACCTTCGTCGCGCAGAAGCTCCGCATCCCGTTCCGCCGCGTCGACCACGATCTCGCCGAGGTGCTCGAGTTCGTCGTCGGCGAGACCGCGTTCGCGTCGGGCGCGCGCATCGGCGAGCTTCCGCTCGGAGAGCGCGCGTGGGTCGGCGTCCTCATCCGGGACGGGCGGCCGCACCGGGTCGAGGGGAGTGTCGTGCTGGAGCCCGGCGACCGCGTCCACGTCTACGCCCAGCCCGAGGACGCCGCCGCCCTCCAGCGGATCTTCGTCGGGACGCCGGGCTAGCCGGTCAAGACCAGGGGTACGGCGAGCTCGAGACCGGGTGCAGGTCGCCGGTCGCGAAGCGCTCGAACCGGAACGGATAGAGGAGGCGGGAGTGCTCGCCGACGAGCACCGCGGCGACCTCCTTGCCGACGCCGATCATCTTGTAGCCGTGGTTCGAGTCGAGGATCGCGTAGAGGTTCGGACGGAAGTAGTCGAAGACCGGGAAGTTGTCCACGGTGAACGCGCCGACGCCGCCCGACCGTGCGTCCTTGTACAGCGGGCGGCAGCCTTCGAACCGCGCCATCGAGTGCGAGAGCGCCGCGCACCACATGTCCGGGAAGGAGGGATCGACGTCGGTCGTCGACGGGTACGGGTCGAGCTCGACGTCGCCGTCGACGACGAGCGGTGACGCGCCGCCCTGCACGCCGTGGCGGTCCCGCTTGAAGTAGATCCCCCAGAGCTCGTCGCTGACGAGGTCGCCGTCGTCCGTGTACAGCGGCGCATCGGTGTCGAGGTGGATCACCGGCGGCGCTCCGCCGTCCGCCTTCGCGAAGAGGAGCGGGTCGATCGCGACCTCGCCCTCCTGGAGGTTCCAGTACGTCCACATGGGCCGGTCGGGGACGACGTCGCCCGACGGCGTGCGGACGTCGATCGTGTCGGGGAGGCCGAGCATGTTCCAGAACCGCCGCGCCCACGGCCCCGGCGCGACGACGACCTGCTCGCCGACCGCGACGGCGCCCTCGCTCGTCTCGACCGCGGTGATCGTGCCGTCGCCGGCCTCGGCGAATCCTGTCACCTCGACGCCGCTCACGACCTCGACGCCCTCGGAGCGGCACTTCCCGTGCAGACCTTCGACCGAGTCGAGGTTGAACGCGAAGCCTCCCTGCTTCTCGTGCAGGCAGGCGGTGACGCCCCGGGCGCGCCAGTCCGGGAAGAGACCCTTCATGTGGTCGTCGACGGCGTCCGCCCCGAGGATCAGCTCGGAGTCGTAGCCGATCCGCTCCTGGCGCTCGTAGGTCGCGGTCAGGTCGGCCTCCTGCACCGAGGCGCCGAGCGCGATGTAGCCGACCGGGTTGTACGCGTACGCCGCCGGATCGGACTCCCACACCTCGACGCACGCCTGCATGAGCTCGCTCATCGCAGGCTGGAAGTAGTTGTTGCGGACGACGCCGCACGCGATCCCCGACGCCCCCGCGCCTGGCTTCGTCTTGTCGAGCACGACGATGTCCGACCCCGAGCCGAGATCACGCGTGCGGAGCTCCTGCGCGAGGTGGTACGCGGTCGAGAGGCCGTGGATCCCGGCGCCGACGACGACGTAGCGGGAGCTCGCAGGGACTTCCATCGTTATTGCGTTCTCGGCAACTGCATTGCGTTCTCGCGAACCGAATCTAGCACCGCGCAGGGCGGGCGACCACGCGCGCTCACTCGGGATGGAGCTCCCAGCGGGGCGCCTCGGCCACCGCACGCCGCACGCGCCGTCGCCAGAACGGCATGTAGAGGAACATCCAGGCGAGCGCGACGACGATGCCGAGGAAGATGAAGCGCATCTCGCCGAACAGGAGGAGCGGCAGGAACACCGCCAGGAAGACCGCCGCGAAGGCCGCGATCTCGAGCCGGAACCGCCGCATCCGGCGGTTGCGCCGCTCGTAGGCGTCACGCGGGATCTGGCTGGTGTTCCACCGTTTCCCGCACTTCTCGCACTGCCAGGTGTCGCCGTAGGCGACCGAGTTGCTCTCGCCGCAGTCGCAGGTGATCCCGATGGGCGGCGCGGCAGGCACGGGACGATTGTACGAGCACCGTCCGCGAACGCGATGTGTGGGCGAGCGTTGAATTCGCCTTCGGAGGGTGTTATACGTCGCCCCCGAGAGGACGGCGTCCCCCACGCTCCCAGGAGGTCCTGCTGTGGCTCAAGCTGTGGTCGAGGAACAACGGCTGCTCAAGAGGCTCCGGTGGTACGACGGATTCGTCATCGCCCTCGCAACACCCGGGTTCCTGCTCGGGTCGCTCGGCTACTCGGTCGGCGACATCGGCGGCTGGGGGTCGGTCCTCCTGTGGGGCATCTCCGCCGGGCTCGCGTTCTTCATCATGACGCTCTACGCCGAGATGGCGGCGATGTTCCCGGACAAGCCGGGCGGCTTCCCGCTGTATGCCCACGAGGGCTGGCGGAAGTACTTCACGCTCGTCGGCCCGGTCGCGGCCTTCGGCTACTGGCTCGCCTGGTCGGTCGTGCTCGCATTCCTCGGCGTGTTCGCCGGCCAGATCATCACGTCGGCCTGGTTCCCGGACGAGCCGTTCGGAAGCGCGTTCTTCGGGAGCTCGGAGGGAGAGGGCTACTTCTCGACCGGCGGGGCCGAAATCGGCCTGCCGCATCTGATCGCGATCGGGCTCATCCTCGCGGTCTGGCTCTTCAACATCCGCGGCGTCCGAGTCGCGGTCGGCTTCGGTTACCTCGCGGGCGCGCTGCTCATGGTCCCGCTCTTCGTGTTCATGGTCCTGCCGTTCCTGAACGGCGACTTCGACAGCGCGAACCTGACCTGGGGCGCACTCGACGGAACGGCCGGAGCCGGAGACGAGGCGACGTCCGTCTCGACCTGGGAGATCATCCGGCTCTCGCTCGTCTGGCTCTGGATCATGGCGTGGTCGTCCTGGGGAGTCGACACCTGCGCGACGTTCGCGCCCGAGTACAAGGACACGGTCAACGACACGAAGCTCGCCCTCCGCTCCGCGTGCATCTTCACGCTCGTCGTCTACACGCTGCTCCCGCTCGGCCTCGTCGGAGGCGTCGGCGAGGAGACGGTGGCCGCGTTCGACTACGTCGGGGCGCTCGAGACGCTGACCGGGTCCACCGCGCTGACGAACTTCTTCGTCATCGTCATCGTCGCGAGCTTCGTCATCTCCATGAACACGGCGACGGCGGACGGCAGCCGCGCGCTCTTCGGCATCGCCCGTGACGACATGACGGTCAAGCAGCTCTACAACCTGAACCGCTGGCACGTGCCGGGACGCGCGATGACGCTCGACATGCTCGTCAACATCGGGTTCGTCCTCTTCATCGGAAACATCTTCGGCATCCTGGCGGCGAGCAACATCGGCTACGTGCTGGCGCACTTCTTCGCGATCACGGGGTTCATCTTGCTCAGGAGAGACCGGCCGGCCTGGCCGAGACCGATCAGCCTCTCGCGGATCTGGGTGCCGATCGCGTACGTACTCGCCGCGATCACCTTCGTCCTCACGATCTTCGGCGTCGGGTGGTTCCAGACCGCAGCCGGCGGCTACGGAGGCACGACGGAGAAGCTGATCGGCTTCGGTGTGCTCGTGATCGCAGTCATCTTGTTCCTGTACAGGCGGATCGTCCAGGACGGCGTTCGGCCGCACTGGCGCGAGCATCCGACCGCGGTGCCCGATGCGCGGCAGGCAGCGCTCATCGCGGAGGCGGCGCGGCCGGTCGCCTGAGCCTGCTCGACAGGAAGGCTCGAAAGGAGGGGCGGCGGCCGCAGCCGCCCCTTCCACCGAAACGTCCGGCCGATCACGAAGCGGGAGACGCAGCGGCCGCAGCGGGCCGCTGCGTCTGGGGGAAGTTGGGGAGGGAATGCTCCCCCTGCGAACGCTCGATCTGCGGCGTCAGTTTGAATCGAGCGCGCACGGTGGTTATAAAGCAAATGACATTGGTCGTCTCGCCGCCGAAAGCCACGCTTAACGGTCATTCGTGCCGATTCGCACGTGTCTCGACGTCCGGACCGGTGCCAAGGCTGGCGGTCGCTTGCGTGGCGGCTCGGCCGCGAGCCGGGCTATCCCTCTTTTCGCTCGAAGCGCGACCGACAGCAGTGCTTGCCCGGTGAGCGTGGTCCGGCACACCGGGACGACGGGCGTGCGCGAGCTCGACCGCGCCCTGGGCGGGCTGTACTGGGGAGACAACGTCGTGTGGGACACGGAGGCCGCAGACGACGTGAGCCCGTTCTACGCAGCGGTCGCGGCGATGGCCGCGGAGTACGACGCGGCCGCGTTCGTGACGCTGACCGAGGAGCCCGGGGCAGTCGAGGCGGCGTACCCGGGGTTCGAGGTCCTCGACGCGCGCCCGGCTGGCGATCTCGCGCAGGCGCGCCCGCTGCTCGACGCGTGCGGGAAGTGGTGCGCGCAGCCCGGGCGGCGGCTCCTGCTGCTCGACTCGCTCGACGCGATGAGCGACCGGTGGGGGACGGAGACTGCCGGCCGGTTCTTCATGCGTGGCTGTCCGATGCTGCTCGGGCTGGGCGCGATTGCCTTCTGGTCGCTGACGACGTCGCGGCACCCTGCGACGCTCCGGCGTGAGATCGAGGACGTGACGCAGTGCGTCCTCAGCCTCGGCGACGGCCGCCTCCGGATCATCAAGGCCGAGGGGCGGCGCGCCGGAGTCGAGGGCAGCGTCTTCCGGTACCACGTCGAGCAGGGCCTGCCGGTGCTCGAGCCTGCACCGGCGGCTGCGCGACTCGGAGCCGCGCTCCGCGATCTGCGGCGGACGCGTCGCCTGTCGCAGGCGGACATCGCTCGCCTCGCCGGTGTGTCCCCGAGCGCGATCTCCCAGGCGGAACGCGGTCGCAGGGGCTTGTCCCTCGAGACCCTGCTCGATCTCACCTCCCGGCTGAACATGACGCTGGACGAGCTTCTGCGCGGGCAGGAGGCGCCCGGGTACCGGCTCGCGCGCCGAGACGATCCGCGGCACACGACGTACGACGTCCCCGTGCCGCTCCTGGACGACCCGGCCGCAGGGCTCCGCGCCTACGTCCTGCGGCTGTCGCCGGGCGCCCGCTCGGCGCCGACGTTCCCGCACAAGGGCGTCGAGCTCGTCGCGGTCGCGTCGGGGCTCGTGCAGGTCGTCCTCGCCACGGGGACGCCGGTCCTGCGACCGGGCGAAGCGCTGATCGCGGACCGGAGCGGCGTGTCCGCGTGGCGAAACCTCACCGACACCGATGCGCTCGTGTTCTGGGTGCTGCACGACGAGAGCGTCGGGGGCGGCGCGAGCATGGCGACGGAGTAGGTTCTACAGCCGATGAGCGAACCGGTCGCTCCGGACGAGTTCCAGATCGCGCTCGACAGCGCGATCTCCGCCCCCGAGGCGTTCGGCGCGTCGTTCGACGCCGCGCCGACGGTCGGGGAGCTCGAGCTCGGGATCGGCCTCGAGGGCGACCCGGCGATCGCGTTTCGCAGGACGCTGGGCATGTTCGCGACCGGCGTCACCGTCATCACGACGAGGACGAGCGAGCAGGTGCACGGGATGACCGCGAACGCGTTCACGTCCGTCTCGCTGCGTCCGCCGCTCGTCCTCGTCTCGGTCGACCGGCGTGCCCGGATGTCGAACCTTCTCCACGAGGGAACCCGCTTCGGCGTGAACGTGCTCGAAGCGGGGCAGGCGACGCTCTCCGACCACTTCGCGGGTCGCGCGATCGAGGGCTCGCCGGAGCCGTCGTTCGAGCTCGTGCACGACACCCCGCTCGTCGAGGGGGCGCTCGCGCACCTCGTCGCACGCGTCGTGCGCTCGTACTGGGGCGGCGACCACTCGCTGTTCCTCGGCCAGGTCGAGTTCGCCCGCTACGGCGAGGGCGAGCCGCTGCTCTTCCACGGCGGCCGCTACGAGCGGCTCATCCGCGACCCGCGCGTCTTCTCGCTGCTGCCTCAGGAGCTGCTCGAGCCGATCCTTGCCCTCGGCGAGGAGCGCGAGTACGCGGACGGCGACGCGCTCATGCGGATCGGGGAGCCCGGCGCCGAGCTCCTGCTCGTGCTCGAGGGGACGGTGACGGTCGAGCGCCCGGGACGCAGCCTCGAGCTCGGCCCCGGAGAGCTGGTGGGCGAGATCGAGGTGCTCGACCCGGGCGGCGGGCGCATCGCCGACATCCACGCGGCGGGGCCGGTGCGGTGCCTCGCGATCTCCCGCGAGCGGCTGCTGGTCGCGCTCGAGGCCGACCCGCGGGCGGCGATCGCGCTCATCGAGGTGCTGGCCGCGCGGTTCCGCGAGACGGCGTAGCTAGCGGACGACCCGGGTGAGCCCGCTGAAGGCGGTCACGGCCCCGAGGTCGTTGGACGCGGTGACCTCTACCCGGAGCCGGTGGCCCCGGTCGCGAGGTCGCACGCGGTAGGTCTCTCCGGTGCCGGTCGACGAGCAGCCACCGCGGCAGCGGTGCCAGCGAACCGAGTAGCGGAGGCTCGTGCCGCTCCACGAGCCGAGACGAGCGACGAGGCGCGCTCCGACGCGCGGCTTGCCCGCGATCGACGGTCGCGCGATCAGCTGAGGCCTCGCACCGATCACCGCCGTCGCCGGGGAGACGACCTCGGCGAGGCCCGGCGCGGATACGGCGAGGCGGACCGTGAATTCGGCGTCGTCCCTCGTCAGCGTGTAGGTAGCGCCGGTCGCGTTCGGGATCGGCGCACACGTCTCGCGGCAGCGCTCCCAGCGGTATGCGATCGCGAGGCCTGCGCCGGACCAGAGTCCCGTGAAGCCGTCGAGCCTCTCGCCGACCACCGGCTCGCCGAAGACCTGCGGGTGGAGCGTCGCAGCGGGCCGCCCGAGCCGGGCGAGCGCGGCGGCCGCGTCGACGAGGCCGAAGCGCGTTCCCGGAACCGGACGGGCGGTCGCAGCGAGCGCTCGCTCGAGGTCGTCCGCGGTCGCGTACGGCGCCCGTGCGCGAAGCAATCCGATGACACCGGCGACGAGCGGCGTGGAGACCGACGTCGCACAGCCGACGCCGGATCCTCCGCCGAGGGTCGTGATCGGGGCGCAGTCGGGCGCCGCGAACTTCACCCACTCGCCATAGCTCGTGAAGGGAGCGCGCTCGCCGGCTGCCGTTGCGGAGGCGACCGAGATCGCGTCCGGGAACGCCGCCGGGAACTGGGGAACCGTGTTCGCCTCGTTCCCGGCCGCCGCGACGACGAGCACTCCGGCGGCGCGCGCCCGTGCGATCGCGTCGCGTAGCACCTGCGGCGAGCGCTCGCCGTAGATGCTCGCGTTCACCACGGCCGCGCCGTGATCCACCGCGTACTCGATGGCGGCTGCCGTGTTCACGTTGAGCGCGATGCCGTCCGGGCCGAGCACGCGCAACGGCATGACGCTGCACTCGAAGCACGTCCCGACGCCTCCGAAGCCGTTGTTCGCCCGTGCGGCGGCGGCTCCGGCGACCGCCGTGCCGTGACCGTTGCGCGCCGAGTCACCCGCGTCGGCGTCGTCGTCGACGAAGTCGTACCCGCTCCGGACGGCGCCAGAGAGGTCGGGGTGCGCCGGGTCGACCCCTGAGTCGACGACGGCGATCACCACCTCCGGCGATCCGGTCGTGAGCTCCCAGGCGGCCGGGAGGTTGAGCGCCGCGTACGCCGGGTGGGCGGCCTGGGGATCGGTGGGAACGAGGGCGGCGGCGGCCCCCGTCAGAACGACGCCGCCCGCGCACGCGAGCACCGCGAGCCGGCCGAGCCTGGTCGTCATCTAGTCGATCGCCGGCAGCCCGGTGAGCCACGGCGTGCGGTAGCCGGACTCGTCCCACATCACGGGGAAGAACGACTCGTCGAGGGAGAGGTCGCCTCGGCGCCGGTAGCGCGAGTACGTCACGTCGACGTTCGTCTCGTGGAAGCGCGCCTCCACCGGGATCATGTGCGACACGAGCGCCATGCGCGCGACGGACGCGTTCGTGTTCGGCGCGGAGCCGTGCCAGGTGAGCCCGTGGTGGAACGATCCGCCGCCCGCCTTCACGACCACTGGGACGACGTCGAGCTCCTCCTCGTTAGGAACGGCGGCGCGCGGCCCGGCGAGCCAGTCGTCGGGTGCATGGAACTGCGTGCGCTGCGGCGGTGACTTCGGCCACGTGTGCGACCCGCGCACGAACTCGAGCGGGCCGGCGTCCGCCGTCGTCTCGTGCAGCGAGACCCAGCAAGTGATCATCTCGGGCGGAACGAGGTACTCCGCGTACGAGGAGTCCTGGTGGAAGCCGATGGCCTTCGTCCCGGGTGGCTTCCAGAGCACGTTGTCCTGGAGGATCCGCACGCCGCGATACCCAGCGAGCTGGGCCGCGAGTCGCCCGACTCTCTCCGAGAGGACCTGGGCTGCGACGACGTCGTCCGACTTCCAGGCGTTACAGAGCTGGCGCGTCCGATCGTCGGGGTCCCGCCCGCGCACCCAGTTCACCTCGTCCGGCCGGATGCCCGTCTCGTACTCGCCGTCGAACAACCGCTCGTAGCGCTCGCGCAGGAGCCCGAGCGCGCGATCGGAGACGAGCCCGCCCTCGACGATCAGGAAGCCGTCGCCTGCGAACGCCTCGACCTCGCTCTCACCGAACGAGTCGATCAAGGTCGTAGGGGCGAGGCTTGCCTCGCCCGGACGTTAGCCGCGGCCGAGGGCGAGGCAAGCCTCGCCCCTACGGAGGTACGGCCCCTCATGCGCGCGGGCGCGTCTTCTCGGGGTCGTAGAACGGGAAGCGCACGACGGTCGCGCGGATCCGCTTCTGGAGCCCGTCCAGCTTTCCGACCTCGAGTGCCGTTCCGGGCTCCGCGTACTGCACCGCGACCCGCGCGAGCGCGATGTTCGTCTTCAGGATCGGGCTCCGCGTCCCGCTCGTCACCACGCCCACCTGCTGCCGGCCGACGTACACGCCGTCGCCGTGGCCGCCCGTCTCGTTTCCTTCCAGCTCGAGCCCGACGAGCGTGCGCTGCGGGTGCGCCTTCCGCTGCTCGAGCGCATCGCGGCCGACGAAGTCGTCGTCGGTCTCGAGGTCGACGGCGAAGCCGATGCCCGCTTCGAACGGGTCGACCTGGTCGTCGAACTCGTACCCGGCGAAGATCAGCCCCGACTCGATGCGGAGGATGTCGAGCGCTTCGAGTCCGAGCGGCGTGAGGCCGTGCTCCTCGCCCGCCTCCCAGATCGCGTCCCAGACGGCCGGGCCGTCCGACGGGTGGCACCAGATCTCGTATCCGAGCTCGCCCGTGTAGCCCGTCCGCGACACGACGATCGGGACTCCGTCGTAGGTCCCGACTCGCCCGATCGTGAACCTGAACCAGCGTAGGTCCTCGAGGGAAGTCTGCGAGGGCGGCGTCCAGACGATCGCCTTGAGGAGGTCCCGGCTCGCGGGTCCCTGAACCGCGACGTTGTGCAGCTGTTCGGTCGAGGGCTTCACCCAGACCTTGAGCTCGTGGCGGTCCGCGAGCTCCTTCAGCCAGACGCCGTCGTACTCGTCGCCGCCGACGAAGCGGAAGTTGTCCTGGCCGAGGCGGTAGACGGTGGCGTCGTCGATCATCCCGCCCGTCTCGTTGCAGACCGCGGTGTACGTCACCTGGCCGACCGAGAGCCGCCGTGCGTCCCGCGTGATCGCGCGCTGGACGAGCGCCTCGGCGTCCGGGCCGAGGATCTCCCACTTGCGCAGCGGCGAGAGATCCATGATCGCCGCCTTCTCCCGGCAGGCCCAGTACTCGGCAATCGCCCCTTCGTTGTCGAAGCAGTGCGGGAGCCAGTAACCGCGGTACTCGACGAAGCTCTTCGTGCGCTCACTCGTCCGTGGATGGAACGTCGTCTCCTTCGTGAGGACAGGGGCCGCATCCGGCGTCACTCGTCGAGCGATCGCCATCGAGAACGTGTTGTCGGGCGCGTACACCCGCACGTGGATCGGCGTCACTTGCCAGCCGTTCGCGGGGTCGATGTCGTCAGGGCAGGAGGAGGACGCGCACACGAGGTCGGTCATCGCGCGCAGCAGCACGTAGTCGCCGGGACGCGACCAGGGCTCGTCCATGACGAAGACGTTGTTCGCGTCGAAGCCCGTGTTGTAGAAGAAGTTGAGCGCCTCCCAGCCCATGCGCGGGGCAATGGAGTACGGCGTCACCTGCCCGTTGAAGTTCTCCGAGCAGTTGACGTGGCCGGGGTAGCCCTTGTCCTCGTAGTACTTCGCCGTGCACGCGAGGCCGAAGGTGTCGTGGCGGCCGACGGTGTCGCGGACGACCTCGATCAGCGGATCCTGGTCCACGTCGTAGAACTTGCCGTGCAGGCCGGGCTGCGGGTACGCCTGCCCCATCAGGCTCCGCGTCGTCGTCGCGTCGAGGCCGCGCTCGCGGCCGGACTCGAGCTTGGCACGGTGGAACGCGAGGAAGTCGGAGCACTGCTTGCCCTCGACGTCGATCACCTGGATGAACTCACCGGCCCGCACCTCGTACGCGAGCGCCGTCGCCGAGTCGACCCTGAGGTCGAGGCGCGGCTCGGCGAGCGGCGGCGGGAGCTCGAACTGCTCGTACTGCCGCGGAGTCGCGCGCCGCACCTCCACCAGTAGCTCCGAGGGCGGTGGCGCGCCGTCGACGATCCGCCCGCTCGGAGCCGCGACGACGATCGTCACCGGACGCTCGGCGCGGAACGCCTGGGAGCTGCCCGGCGGCGACCACTCGCCGAAGAGCAAGACGGCGGTCGCCTCCGACGGATCGAGGCCGCGCGCGCCGAGCTCAGCAGCGAGGAGGCTCCCGTTGCGGTCGCGGAACGCTTCGCGGACGACCGTTGCCGGAGCCTCCGCCTGCGCACCGAGCGCAGCCGCGGCGTCGCGGCCCGCCTCGTCGAGTGCAGTGAGCTCGGCGACCTGGCCTCCGTGCGCGTCCACGACCGTCACCCGTTCGTCGGCCGCGAGGGCAAAAACCGTCGCCCCGCCCGGTCTGACGAGGTACGTCTCGACGAACGGGTCCTCGGGGAGGAGCCAACCCTGGAGACCGCTGGCGGCCCCGATCGCCATTTAGGCCTTCTGCGCCGGTTCCTTCGCCTCTTGCTCCTCGGCCTCGGCGAGGAGCTGCTCCGCGAGCTCGCGCTTGGCTGCGGAGTCGAGCTTCTTCACCTCGTTCTCGACCGCGCGGCGGTTGTACGTCTGGTTCCAGTAGTCGAGCGAGTCGAAGCCGAGGAGGACGGCCTTGCCGACGAACTGGCGCAGCACCTCGTTCGTCGGGCCCATGACCCAGCCGGCCTTCGCGTCGCGGAGGTAGCGCTCGAGCTCCATGTCGCGCTTGTAGCCCGATCCGCCGCACGCGTGCAGCATCTTGTCCACGACGTGCGCGACGTTCTTCGCGGCGATGAACTTGATCTGCCACGCCCAGTGCAGGAAGTCGGCTCGCGCGAACTCGCCCGGCGCGAGGAGCTTCGTGTTGTTCTCGGTCGCGCCGTCCATGGCGTCCGCGACCGAGAGGACGAACGTGCGGGCCGCGTTCGTGTCCATGACCGCCTCGCCCACGTAGTCCTGGATCGTGGGGTAGTCCGCGACGCGCATGCCCACGTCCACGTGGCGCTTGCGGGTCGTGTGCCGCTTCGCGATGTCGATGGTGCCGAGCGCGATGCCGTTCCAGACCGACGACGACCCGATCAGGAACCACGGGTCGACCGACTCGTCGTTCGAGGCCGCGCCGTCGCCGACCGGGCCGACGATCTGCTCGCCCGGGACCTCGACGTCGGGCACCTCGAGCGGGCCGGACTGGTTCCCGCGCAGGCCGAGCGCGTCCCAGAGCGACGGCTGCGACTCGACGTCGCCGCCGTCGATGACGAAGACGGAGAGGTCGTCGTACCCGGTGAAGTCGGGGCTCGTCGTCTGCACGACGTAGAAGTCGGCGAAGCCGGCGGACGTCGTCCACGAGGCCTTCTTGCGCACCTTGAAGCCGCCGTTCGAGCGCTCGGCGCCGGACGAGATCGGATACCAGAAGTGGGAGCCCGTCTCCGGATCCGAGTACGAGAGAGTGCCGATCTTCCCGCTGCCGAGCGGCCGGATGTACTTGTCGATCAACTCCGGCGTGGGGCGGAGCATGATCGTGTTCACGGCCCCGATGTGCATCACGTAGCACATGGCCGTGGACGCGCACCCGTAGCGCGCGATCGTCTCGCAGGTCATCGCGTAGGCGACGTGGTTCTGGCCGAGCCCGCCGTACTCCTCGGGGACGGTCAGCGCGAGGAAGCCGTGCTCGCCGAGCAGCTCGAGGTTGCGGCGCGGGAAGAGGAGCTCGTCGTCCGAGCGCTTCGCGTTCGCGCGCATCTCCGTCTCGCAGAGCTCGATGAGCGTCGCGCGGAGCTCCTTCTGGCGGTCGGTCAGGAACCAGTCGGGGTCCCACTCGTAGCCGAGGCCCCAGAAGGGCTCGGAGCCCCACATCTTCTCGGACATGCGCACCTCCGGTACCGCGTCGCTGGCTGGGTCATCGTAGAGCGTGGCCGGACGCGCGGGCAAACGGCGGCGTTGCACGAAGGTCATGCCGAGAAGCGCGACGGGCCGGCTCGGGCAGGCCCGTCGCGCGCGTATCACTGCGTCTAGCCGTCCCTGCCGACGCGCTGTAGCCGCTCTTCGAGCAGCGACACCGCGCCCTCGGGCGCGACCGGGGCCGGAGTCGAGCCGAGATCGCTGTAGGTGACGGTGTACGTCCAGGCGGACGCACCCTTCCCCCAGGACACGGTGATCTCGCGGAGGATGTCGTCCGGGCCGACCGTCAGCGCGGTGTCGAGCCGGGCGGCCGGGTCGGCAGCCTCGTCATGGGCGACGTAGCCGAACGGGAGGACTCTGATCGCCTGGCCCTCCTTGAAGCCCGTCTCTCGGGCGATCTGCCCTGCCGCGACGGTTCCGCTGAAGACCGTCGAGCCGTCGTCGAGACGACTCGACGTCAGCCCGCGCACGCCGTCGGCGATCCTTCGCAGAGTCACGCCGCCGACGTCCTCCCGAACGGCAGCGAGGTACTCGGCTGGAGTCGTACCGCTGTCCGGGTCGATGCTCCGCGGGTCGCCGAGCTCGATCCAGCCGCCTTCGGGGTCGAGGCCGTAGAGGAGGCCGTCCACGAGGCGGAGCTCTGCACCGGCCCTCGGCGCGCGGGAGACGGCCAAGTCGTGGCCGTGCCACTGGATCGTGGCTGCTGCCCAGATGTCGCCGTCGTGCGTCATCCGAACGATCGCGGTGCCGGAATGCTCCGCGGAGGCTGCTGTGACGGTGGCGGCCTTCTCGACCGCAGCCGTGGCGCTCTCGACGCCGGGGCCGCCGCCGGTCGATCCGAGCGTCAGGACCGCGGCCGCGACTGCTGCCAGCGCGACCGCTGCTCCGAGCGCGGACACGTGCACCCGACGACGACGGCGCGAATCGACACGTCTGGGAAGTGGCTGCGGCCGGTCATTCCCGTTCGCGACGCTCGTGACGAGCTCAGCGCGCACCACGTGCCGTACTGCCTCGACCGATCGGGCGAAGCTTTCGCTTGCGCGCGGGTTGGCCTTCCGCAGAGCCTGAAGGCTGTCGGACTCGTTCATGATCCTCCTTCGCGAAGATGCGCCATCCTGCGCGGCTTCACCGCAGCGGCCGAACGGCGGGAGTTGGATTCGTGTGTGACGTCGGACGGCTCGCGCCTCGGCCGGCCGTGGCTATCGGCTGCACGAAGCTCCTCGAAAATCGTGCGGAATCGGTGGCGCGCGCGGTGGAGCCGGCCGCGCGCGGTAACGGTCAAGCAGCCCAGGACGCTCGCGATCTGCGCCGGCGAGAGGCCTTCCCACTCCGCCAGCAAGAGGACCTCGCGATCGCGCGGTCCGAGACGGTGCAGCGCCACGTGCACGAGCGTCTCCTCCGGGCCTGCCGCGGACGGTGGCTCGGACCGGTCCGACGCCGCTTCGCGCGCGAGCCGCTCGTGCAGCGCGGCGCGGCGGCGCCTCGCCCGTCGCTGGTTCGCCATCATCCTGCGCGCGGTCGCGTAGAGCCAGACGCGCGCCGCGTCTCCCTCGGGCAGCTCGTCCAGGCGGCGCCAGGCTGTCAGGAACACCTCGGCCGCTGCATCCTGCGCATCGCTCGCCGAACCGGCGCGCCAGCTGCAATACGCGATGACGTCCGCGCTGTGCGAGGCGAACAGGGCGTCGAAGCGGCGCCTGCGTTCGAGCTCGCTCTCCGTCATGCACTCACCTCCTATCGGACCTGCGCCGAGAGGCAGGGCTACAACCCACCCATGTCCAGCAGGCCCGCGAACGTTCGACCGAGCGAGCGAGCACGGTGTCCGCGTCGCGAATTCGCTCGACGCTCGGGCAAGACGGGCGGGGATGCGGTACGTCTTTCGCCATGAGGGACGCGAAGTACCACGACGAGGTCGTGCGGGCCCTGACTGCGATCGGCAACCCGGAGCTGGGCGAGGCCATTCGCAGGGACCGCGGCTCGGAGCTCCTTCATCTCGGGATCCGCTTCCCCGAGCTTCGGAAGCGGGTGAAGGCGGGATTCTCGTTCTACGCGCTGCCAGAGGACGAGGTGCTCGAGGTCTGGGACGCGCTCTGGATGTCCTCGCCGTACGGCGACGTGCTCTTCGCCGCGCTCGAGTACTACGCGCCGATCGTCCGGAAGAGCGTCAGCCCTGGCCTCTGGCCCGTCGTCCGGAACTGGAGCGGCCGCGTGGACAACTGGTGCCACGCCGATCTGCTGAGCGGCGTCTACTCGAGGATCCTCGAGCGCTACCCGGATGATGTGTATCCACTGATCCAGGCCTGGAACGGCGCGGAGAGCGAGTGGCTGCGGCGCATCTCCATCGTGAGCCTCGTCCACTACAGCGGCAAGAACGCCGTCTTCCTCCCGCCCGGCCGGGTCCTGCCTCTCGTCTCGACGTGCCTCGGCGACGACCGCCACTACGTGCAGACGGCGATCGGGTGGGTGCTCCGCGAGATGTCGCGCGCCTACCCGGACGAGGTCGTCGCCTACCTCGCGGCGAACGCGCCTGCGATGAGCGCCACTGCGTTCTCGCGCGCGATCGAACGGCAGGATGCAGCGACGCGGGCGCGGCTACGAGAGCTGCGCTAGGACGCCGTCGCGAGCACGGCGAGCAGATCGTCCCCGTAGCGCTCGAGCTTGACCGGGCCGAAGCCCTTGACGCCGGCCAGCTCGTCCTTCGTCTGCGGCCGGAGCGCGGCGAGCTCGCGCAGGGTCGCGTCGTGGAGGACGACGTACGCAGGCACCGCGTCCTCCTGCGAGCGCTCGAGGCGCCAGCTGCGGAGAAGTGCGACCAGGTCCTCGTCGACCTCGATCTCGCTGCTCGTCCTGATCCGCGGGGGTGAGACCGACGCGTCGACCTGGAGCACGCGGAAGCCGTCCGGCGTCGCCACCTCGACCAGCGCGCCGGAGCTCTCGACCAGCCGCACCCAGCGGCGGACGTCCGCCTCGCTCGCGGCCGCGAGCAGACGGTAGGCGGTGGAGCGGCGCGCGGAGGGAGGCGCCTTGGGCGAGCCGCGCAACGTCGCGACCAGGCTACGCCGGCCGAGTGGCCACGTGAACGATGCGACCGCGTCGACGATCGCCTCGCCGGCGTCCTCCGGCAGCGGTGGGGGCGGGCTCGAAATCGACGACGATCCGCGGGTCGACGGCGCACACACGTCGCAGGCGCCGCACGGCCCGGCGAACTCCTCGCCGAAGTGCGTTGCGACCTGCTCGTGTCGGCAGATCCGGAGCTCCGCGAACGCGACGATCCGATCTGCCCGCGACTCGGCGACGAGCCGCGCGCGGTCGAGCAGCGCCTCGACGCGTTCGCGCGCATCGTCAGGTGCGGAGGGAAGCTCGATGCGCATGCGCCGCCCTTCGTCGAAGCTTCTGCGCACCAGCCCCGTCTGCTCGAGCATGCCGACGAGCACGCGCGCGTCGCGTTCCGGCACGAGCGCGGCGAGCTCGCCGGGATCGACGAGCCCGCCTGCCGTCCCGAAGTGCGCGGTAGACGGCGCGGAGCTCGGACGCGGCAGGTACGTCGGACACCGCAAACCGACGGAGAGCAGTGGCGTCGCTCGGGCTTGCCAGGAGAAGCGTCTGGCTCGGCTCACCGTCTCTTCCTGCGCGGCCGACCATCTGCACGTAGCTCTCGACCGAGTCCGGATAGTTGACGAGGCAGACGAGCCGCACGTCTGGCTTGTCGATCCCCATGCCGAACGCCGTCGTCGCGACGACGGCCTGCGTCCTGCCCGCGACGAAGTCGTCCTGGACGCGTGTCCGTTCATGGGCCTCGAGACCCGCGTGGTAGTGCTCGGCCCGGATCCCGTAGCCCGAGAGCACGCGAGCGAGCTCCTCCGTCGAGCGCCGCGAGCGCGCGTACACGATCGCCGAGCCGCCGCGGAGAGCTCGAAGCCGCTCGACGAGGATCGCGACCCGGTCGTCCGCGTTCGCGACCTCCTCCACGTCGTAGCGGAGGTTCGGACGCATGACGCTCGTGTGCACCACCTCGAGCGTGCGGCCGAGCGCGCTGCCGATGTCTTGCGCCGTCGTGGGAGTGGCGGTCGCCGTCAACCCGAGGAGCGCCGGCTCGCCGAGCGCCTCGAGCCCGTGCCGGATGAAGAGGTAGTCGGGCCGGAAGTCGTGTCCCCACATGCTCACGCAGTGCACCTCGTCCACGACGACGAGGCCGATGCCCACTCCGGCAAGAAGCTCGACGAAGCGCGACTGCCGCAGCCGCTCGGGCGCCGCGTAGACGAGGCGCGTGTCGCCCGCCGAGACCGAAGCCAGCCGCTCGGCCGTCTCCTCCGTCGACAGCGACGAGTTGACGAAGGTCGCGGTCGCCGCAATCCGAGGCGGCAGCTTGTCGACCTGGTCCTTCATCAACGCGATCAGCGGCGAGAGGACGAGCGTCGGCTCGGGTCGCAGCATCGCGGCGAGCTGGTACGTCAGCGACTTGCCCGAGCCCGTCGGCATGAGCGCGAGCGTGTCGCGGCCCTCGACTGCGGCGCGCACGACGTCCTCCTGCCCGGGCCGGAAGGCGTCGAAGCCGAAGAGCTCACGGAGCGGGGAGACGAGTTCGGTCAGGCGGGCGAGTATAGGAGCCGGCCCGGGCGGTCCCCCGCGCGGGCCGGCAAATCGTCACGAAGTTCTTAGGCGCGACTCAGCGATCGGCCTCGCCGTAGCGCTCCCAGCACATCGGGCACGAGTTGGACATCGCCTCCTAGTTCAGAGTGAGCGCGGGCGTACGAGGCGGAGGTCGTACGCGAGCACGACCGCCTGCACGCGATCTCTGAGGCGGAGCTTGCGCAGCACGGACGAGACGTGGGTCTTCACCGTCGCCTCGGTCACGACGAGCCGAGCGGCGATCTCGGCATTCGACAGCCCGAGTGCGACGAGCCGGAAGACCTCGAGCTCGCGCTCGGTGAGCTCGCCGAGGTCGATCGGAGGCGTGGCGGTGTCCGGGAACGTCTCGGCGAGCCGGTCGAGCAGCCGGCGCGTCACCGTCGGAGCGAGGAGCGCGTCGCCGCGCGCGACGATCCGTACCGCTTCGATGAGCTCCGCGGGTCTCACGTCCTTCAGGAGGAAGCCGCTGGCCCCCGCACGCAACGCCGAGTAGACGTAGTCGTCCACGTCGTAGGTCGTGAGCACGACGACACGTGCCGCACTTCCCGAGGCGACGATCCTCCGCGTCGCCTCGAGGCCGTCCACGTCCGGCATGCGGATGTCCATCAAGACGACGTCGGGCTGGAGGCTCCGCACGAGGCGCTCCGCTTCGCCGCCGTCGCTCGCCTCGCCGACGACCTCGATGTCGGCCTCCGAGTCCAGGATCATGCGAAAGCCGCCTCGCACGAGCACCTGGTCGTCGGCGAGGAGGACGCTGATCGTCACGGCGTCGGCTCCAGAGGCAGGCTCGCGTGGACGCGGAAGCCGCCCCCGGCCACCGGGCCGGCCTCGAGCGTCCCGCAGAGCATCGCCGCCCGCTCGCGCATGCCGACGATCCCGAAGGCGTCGTCCCGATGCACCACGGTGCCGCCACGTCCGTTGTCGAGCACATCGATCTCCAGCACCTCTGCGGAATAACGCAGAGTCACCTCGGCACGCGTTCCGCGTGCGTGCCTGAGGGTGTTCGTCAGCGCCTCCTGGACGATTCGGTACGCCGAGAGGTCCACTCCCACCGGCAGCGGGCGCACCTCCCCCTCACGCCGCACGTCGACTCGTAGGCCCGCCGCTCTGAGCGGCGCCGCGAGCTCGTCGAGGCGGTCGAGACCGGGCTGGGGGTGCGTCGGGTCGGCGGTGACATCGGGTCGGACCGCGGCGAGCAGCCGGTTCAGCTCCCGCTGCGCGTCGCGCCCGGCCAGCTCGATCGAGCGCAGCGCGGCACGCGCCTCGTCGGGCCGCTCGTCGAAGACGTGGTCGGCGGCCCCGGCCTGCACCACGATTACCGACACGCTGTGCGCGATCACGTCGTGCAGCTCGCGTGCGATCCGCGCCTGCTCCTCGCTCACGGCGCGTCGCGTCGCCTGCCGGATCGCGACGTTCCGGTTGCGGGAGGCCTCGCCGAGGGCCCACGCTCCGACCGCCAGCCCCATCGTGAAGACGCTGTCGTCGACGTTGGCCGTGAAGAAGTTCGTCGCCGAGAGCGCCAGCAACCCTGCGAGACCGAGGAGCGAGATGCGCGGTGGCCGGGCGGCGGCAAGCGAACCGACCGCGAAGAAACCGGCGACCGGGAGAACGATCTCGGGCACCAGGAGGTGATAGGCGAGACCGGCGGTGAGAGCGATCACCGTCACCAGCTCGGGTCGCTGCCGGCGCCAGTAGAGCGCGGCGCTCTGGACGACGGCGAGGGCGACGCTGAGCACGAGCAGCGACCACCACGTCGGCGTCGCGTACTCGTCGATCGCAGTGAGGACGAGTAGCAACCCGACCCCCCACGGGATGGCCCAGTCGCCGAGCCGAGCTAGCTGCCTGCGTGAGGGGAGTCGCATACCTCGATCGTGCCCAAATGCGTGACCGTGCCCGCCTCCGTCTCGAGTAGGAGCCGAGGCCCAGACCTGCGACCGAGGCGCAGCGGTCACCGAGACGCGTAGATTCGTCGGCATGGACGGAGCGATCGTCACCGCGCGCGAAGTCGTGAAGCGATACGGCAATACCGTCGCGCTCGCAGGTCTCGACGCCGAGATCGGACCGGGGATCACCGGTCTGCTCGGCTCGAACGGGGCAGGCAAGACGACCTTCATCTCGCTGCTGCTCGGGCTTCGCTTGCGGGACGGTGGCGAGCTGTCCGTCCTCGGGAGGGATCCTGCAACGGCGGGCATCGAGGTGCGTGCGCGCATCGGCTACGCACCCGAGCACCATGACCTGCCGTCGGAGCTCGCCGCGAGTGACTTCGTGCGACACCTGGCAGAGATGCACCTCCTACCTCGACGCGCGGCTGTCCAGCGGGCCAACGACGCCCTCTGGCTGGTCGGTCTCGGCGAGGAGCGGTTTCGGCCGGTCGGGACGATGTCCACGGGCCAACGCCAGCGGGTGAAGCTCGCATCCGCGATCGCTCACGATCCCGAGCTCGTCCTCCTGGACGAGCCGACCGACGGTCTCGACCCGATGCAGCGGACGGAGATGCTCGACCTCATCCGCCGCATCGGCAGCGAGTTCGGGATGCACATCGTCGTGTCGTCCCACCACCTGGAAGAGGCGGAGCGGATCTGCGACGCGGTCGTGATCGTCGAGGGGGGTGAGGTCGTGCACGCGGGGACGATCGCCGACCTGCAGCGCGGGCCGGAAGGGCTCGTCGTCGAGGTGGACGAGCGGGCCGAGGCACTGGCATCCGTCCTCATCGCGCGCGGGTTCGAAGTCACCGTCGACGGGGACGTGCTCGTGATCCCCGCCGCAGACGGCGCCGGCGATGCAGTCCGTGACGCAGTGGCCGAGCTCGGATTGGGCCTGCGCCGGCTCGCGCCGCGAGGCCGAACGCTCGAGGACGTCTACCTGCGGGTCGGATCATGACGACGACAGGTCAGGACGCACGGCTCTTCGATCTCGGCTACCGGAGGTACGACGGCGCGCGCGACCGGCCCGAGCGTGCGGTCGCGACGCTCGCGAGATTCACGGCCGGCCGCGTGCTCGGTCTCGGGCGGGGCGGGCGCCACAAGGTGCTGCCCGCGATCACGCTCGCGATCGCATTCCTCCCCGCGCTGGCGTCGGTCCTCTTCGCCGTCCTCGCCCGGGATCTCACACAGGAAGACCTGATCACGTACGGCCAGTACACGTTCTTCATCGGAAGTGCGCTCGCTCTCTTCGCAGCGCTGGTCGCCCCGGAGGCTCTCTGTCCGGACCGGCGCTCGGGAATGCTGGGCCTCTATCTCGCCGGGCCGCTCGACCGGAACCGCTACCTGGCCTCGAAGGGCGCGGCCGTCTTCGGCGTGATGCTCCTGATCACGGTAGGCCCGCTCCTCTTCATGCTCGCGGCATTCGTTCTCGCCGGCTACGGGCCGACGATCGGGGACACGCCTCTGCTCCTCCTGCGGATCCTCGCGACCGGCCTCGTGACCGCGCTTCTCTACACGACGCTGTCGATGGCGGTGTCGAGCTTCACGACCCGTCGTGCAGCCGCCGCGGTCGGGGTCGTGCTCCTGCTCTTCGTCCCCGCGACCATCGTGCGCACGGCCATCGAGAGTGCCGGCGCGCCGAACGAGCTCGACCTGCTGAGCTCGCCCTTCGTCGCGGCGAACCTCGCGTATCGAATCTTCGGTGAGACGCCCGAGGACGGGGAGCCGGTCGCCGAGCTCTCGACGTGGGTCGTGAGCGGTGGCCTGGCTGCCACCATCCTGGCCGGGGCGCTGGCCTGCTGGCTCCGGTACAGGCGCCTGGAGGCATTCCGATGACGGACGAGCCTCGCGTCGTCGCGGAGAGCGTCTCGAAGTGGTTCGGACCGCTCGTTGCCGTCTCCGACGTCAGCTTCGACGTCGGCCCCGGGGTGACCGCCCTGCTCGGGCCGAACGGCGCGGGCAAGTCGACGATGTTCCGGATGCTCAGCGGCCTTGCGCGTCCGTCGAAGGGCACGGTCCGCCTTCTCGGCCGCGATCCGCGGACCGACCCTGGCGTCGCGCGGTTCATCGGCCTCGTCCCGCAGCAGGAGACCGTGTTCGAGCCGCTGACCGCGCGCGAGTTCGTCGCCCTGTCGGCGCGCCTCCACGGGCTCTCCGACCCGGAGGGCGCAGCCGCTTCGGCGCTCGAGACGGTGGACCTCGATCCCTCGGACTCGAGGAGGCTGCCGGCGTACTCGAAGGGGATGCGGCAGCGTGTGAAGGTCGCCCAGGCGATCGTCCACGACCCAGCGGTGCTCATCCTCGACGAGCCGCTGACCGGTCTCGACCCCCGCCAGCGAGTGGAAATGGTGGCGCTGTTCCGGCGCCTCGGGAGCGAGGGGCGCTGCGTGATCGTGTCCAGCCACGTCCTCGACGAGGTCGAGCGCCTCGGCTCGCAGGTCCTCGTCATGTCGCAGGGCCGGCTCGCCGCGGCCGGCGACTTCCACGAGTTGCGAGCGCTGATGGACGATCGGCCGATGCGGATCCGCGTTCGCACCGATCGGCCGCGCGAGCTCGCAGGCGCACTGCTCGAGACCGGGAGCATCGTGGGCGTGCGACTCGACGGCGACGGCTCGCTCGAGTTCGACACCACGGACGCCCGGGCGCTCGCCCACGCGATCGCGCCCGGTGGCGCGGGACCGCGACGCCCGCCTGTTCGAGGTCCAGCCCCTCGACGCCGACCTGGAAGGCGTCTTCCGCTACGTGGTGCAGCGTTGAGCGCCATCGGTGCAACCCCGGTCGCGCCGCGCCCGCGCACCCTCGTCTCGCTCGTCGCGCTCTACAGGCTGCTGCTCCGGACTCAGGTCAGCGTCCCGCGCCTGCTCGGCATTGGCGCGCTGGGTACCGCTCGCCGTGGCGATCGGGCTGCTCGCACGCTGGGACGACAATCCAGCCCAGGCCGCCGCGGACGGAATCGCGTCCTTCGGGCTCGGACTCCTCGTGCCGCTGGCAACGCTCTGGCTCGGGACGTCGGCGGTCGGCGATCTCGTCGAGGACCGCCTGCTCGTCTACCTCTGGCTGAAGCCCGTGCCGCGCTGGCAATTGCCGGCCGCTGCGCTCCTCGCGACGATCACCGTCGTCGTGCCGCTGACCGCGCTGCCGGTCGGGCTGTCCGCGCTCGCTGCCGGGACCGGCGACGTCGTCGTCCCGGCGCTGCTCGCTGCATCTCTGGCGGCGGTCGCCTACGCCGGCATCTTCGTCGCGGCCGGGGTCTGGTTCCGGCGAGCCATCTGGTGGGGCCTTGCATTCGTGCTGATCTGGGAGCAGGTCGCCGCATACGGCGCGGAGGGGACTGCGCGCTTCAGCGTGCTCGGCTGGGCGTCCTCGGTGCTCGGCCTGGCGCCGGGAGTCGACGTCCAGCTCGAGGCCGGGTCGCCGGCAGTGGCGTTCGTCGTCCTGCCTGCAATCGCGATCACCGGCTGGCTCGTCGCGACCTGGCGCTACGGGCGCGCGGACGTCGACTAGCCACTCTCAGCGCCAGGGAATCTCGAAGTTGGCGAGCTCGGTGTCGCGCGGAAGACCGTCGTCGGGCAGCTCGTCGTAGTCGCCCGCCTGCTGCGCGTACCAGTGACCCGCGATCTGGAGCCCGGTCGGGCGGTCGAGGGTGCCGACCGCGATGTTGATCCGGTCGCTGTCGGCGGGCTGCCAGAAGAGGCTCGAGCCGCACTCGCCGCAGAAGCCACGGCGCGCGTGGCGGTCGCTTCCGGGGCTCGCGATCCAGCGCAGCGCGCTCTCGTCCGCGATCGCGAAGCACTCCAGGCGAGCCGACGTGAATGCACCGACGTAGCCGCCCCAACGCCGGCACTCGACGCAGTGGCAGAGGAGGACGTCGCGGAGCGGCCCGCGCACCTCGTACCGGACCGCCCCGCAGAGGCACTGCCCGGAGGCTCGCAGCTCGGAGTCACTCGATCGAGTTTCCATTTGTCGAACTATTGCGCCCGGCGGCAGTGCGCGCCCGGGACTGCCGGTACCCTCGTGCCGTGGCGACCGGGCGCCTGACGACCGTTCTTCTCCACGTGCTCGCCCTGACGCTCGTGCTCCTCGCGATCGGGTGCGGCGGCTCGAGTGCTTCCTCGGAGACGACAGGTGAGGGCGCCCGCCTCTTCAACGAGGCCGGTTGCGCCGATTGCCATGCCTTGACCGCGGCAGGGGCCCGCGCTCGCGTCGGCCCCGACCTCGACGCCGTCGCCCCGAGCTTCGCCGTCGTCGCCGAGCAGGTGCGCGAGGGAGGGGGCGGCATGCCGGCATTCTCCGACCAATTGAGCGAGAACGACATCGCCGAGATCGCGAGCTTCGTCTCCAGCGCGACGGGGGGCTCGACGGATCCCGCGCAAGCTGCGACAGCGGCCGAGTTCACGCCCGACGAGACGGAGCTCGCGAGCTGCGAGGGCAGGTTCTCGTGCCTCGAGCAGGCGTTCGGGAACCTCTCCTACGAGGACGGCCCGAAGAACGCGCTCGCGGAGTTCGACCGCCAGATCGCCGCCGACCCCGAGATCGAGCGGAACTGCCATCGGATCGCGCACATGATCGGCGCGGCAGCGCTCGTGCGCTTCGACGGCCGGGTCGGGAAGGCGTTCGCGGAGGGCTCCGCGAGCTGCTGGTCGGGCTACTACCACGGGATCCTCGAGCGTGCCTACGCGGACGTCGACCCGGATCAGCTCGGCCCCATCTCGCGCGAGCTGTGCTCGGACACGGACGTTCGGCGTACCGCCTTCATCGCGTACCAGTGCGTGCACGGCCTCGGCCACGGGTTGATGCTCTTCACGAACTACGACCTGCCGCAGTCGCTCGAGGTGTGTGACGAGCTCGCGACGTCGTGGGATCAGACCTCTTGCACCGGCGGCGTCTTCATGGAGAACATCTCGTCCTCGTACGGGATCACGTCGAAGTGGCTCCGCGACGACGACCCCATCTACCCGTGCAAGACGGTCGCCGAGCGGCACAAGCTCTACTGCTACCTCATGGTCACCTCGCGGATCCTCCCCTTCGTGCAGTGGGACTTCGCGAAGGCGGGAGAGGTGTGCCGGGAGAGCGACGTTGCCTGGATCGCGACCTGCTTCCAGTCGCTCGGGCGGGACGCGTCGGGCCAGACGCGCGGCAACGTCGAGGAGATCCTCGCGATCTGCGCGAAGAGCGGCGACATGGAGCGCGAGTGCGTCTACGGCGCGGCCCGCGACCTCACGAGCAACGACGGCGGGTCGCCGCGGTCGAAGCGGCTCTGCCGGAGCGCGGCGACGGAACTCCAGGTGTACTGCTTCGAAGGGATCGGGACGATCCTCGGCGGCCTCTACGCGACGACGGGCGAGCGCGAGGCGTCGTGCGACGCGGTGTCGTCGAACGGCGCGCTGCGGGCGGCGTGCCGGCGCGGCGCCGGCCTACCCGCCTAACGCGGTCGAGCCGAACCGTTCGAGCGCCTGCTGCCGCCAGCGCTCGGTGGCCTCGAGCTCGTTGAACGTGAAGAAGTGGAAGCCCGCGACCTTGCCCTCGGGCTCGGCGAGGGGAGCAAGGCTCGCGATCAGCCCGTCGGGCGAGTACGCGCCCGGAAGCAGGAGCCGCCCCACGAGCCGGCCCTGCTTACGCAGGAAGCGGGTCGAGTCACCGAGACCGAGCCTCCCCGACAGCGTGAGGAGCTTCCGCGTGCGCACGACCCCGGGCACACCGACGTAGATCGGAAGGCGCGTCCCGCGGGCCCACACGTTCTCGATCCATTCGCGGGTGACGGCGGCGTCGAAGCAGATCTGGCTCACGATGTACGTCGCGAACTCGGCTTTCTCGAACATCGCCTGGATGGTGGTCTCGTCGTCGATCAGCGGGTGGCTCTCCGGGTAGCCGGTGATCCCGATCTCGCTCAGGCCGTGCCCGAGGCCGGCCATCGCGCGCAGCAGCTCGGCGGCGCCCTCGTACTGCCCGGCCGGCTGCGAGGCGTCCCCGGCGACGACGAACGCCTCGCGGAGCCCGGCCTCGTCGAGCTGGGCGAGGATCGAGCGCAGGTGCCCGTCGTCGAGGACGAGCCGGGCGGAGAGGTGTGGCACGACCTCGTAGCCCGCGGTCGAGAGCCGCTCTGCGAGCTCGAGGGTCGGCTCGAGGCCCTTCGTCGGCGACGCGGTGACGGTGACCTTCACCTCCCGCGGGACGTGCGCGAGGATCGCGTCCTCGACGCCGTCCAGCGGGATGACTTCGTAGCGCGGACGCTCGAGCAGCCGACCGCCGGGGTCGCTCGCCTCGTCAGTCGACGTTCGACGCCTCCGCGGCCGCGCCGATCGCGACCTCCTGCTTCGGCGTGTCCTTCGCCGGGTCGATGAAGGGCTTCCGCACGACGACAGCGCTCTGCCGCCCGTCGAAGCCTCGACCTCGAGCTCCGTCCCGAACTCGGTGAGCTCGATGGGCAGCATCGCGTAGCCGATGTTCTTCTCGAGCCGAGGCGAGTAGCACGCCGACGTGATCTGGCCGACCGGCTTCCCGTCCTTCGAGACCTGGAAGTAGTCGATCATCGCGCCGTCGTTGTAGCTCCCGAGCCCCGGCCCGTCGATCTCGACGCCGACCAGCTTGCGCGAGACGCCCTCGGCCTTGATCTTCTTGAGCGCGTCCTTGCCGATGAAGTCGGCCTCCTGGTCGAGGTCGACCATCCACTCGTAGCCCATCTCGACCTCGTACGGGTTCGTGTCGAACCACATGTCGCAGCCGAGCGCGAGGATGCCGGCCTCGATGCGCTTGATGTGGCAGGGCCCGATGACCGAGAGCCCGTGCGGCTCGCCCGCGGCGAGCACCGCGTCCCAGAGCCTCACGCCGTCGCGGCTGGCGTTCTTCAGGTAGATCTCGTAGCCGAGCTCGCCCGTGTAGCCGGTGCGGGAGACGACGACGTTCATCCCGTCGAGCTCGTACTCGCGCATGAAGTAGTAGGGGATCTCGACGATGCTCTCGCCGAAGAGGTCGACCATGACGTCCTTCGACTTCGGCCCCTGCACCTGGAGCGGCCCGACGTCCGGCTCGGTGATCTCGACGTCGAGACCGGAGCTCTGCGCCACGCCCCACGCCCAGAGGAGGATGTCGCTGTCGGCGAGCGAGAGCCAGAAGCGGTTCTCCTCGAGCCGGAGCAGCACGGGGTCGTTGAGGATCCCGCCCTCGGCCGAGGTAACGAACACGTACTTGCACTGGCCGACCTCGCACTTCGTCAGGTCGCGCGGGACGAGCATGTTCGTGAATGTGAATGCGTCCGGGCCGGAGATCTCGACCTGGCGCTCGACGCCGACGTCCCAGAGCGTGACGCCGTTCAGGAGCTGCCAGTACTCCTCCACCGGATCGCCGTAGTGCCGGGGGTGGTACATGTGGTTGTAGAAGCTGTAGAGCTGCACGCCGTGGCGGCGTGACGCGTAGAAGTACGGGGACCGCCGGATCCGCGAGTACTGCAGGACGCCGGGATGCTCGTTGATCTCGCTCAAGGCTTGTTCCCTCCTCGGACGCGGTGCTATATGTTCCGTATCGTGGAACTGTGCTGCATCATGAGAGACACTAGTCGAGTCACGCGCGCGGTGCAATGGTCCAGTCGCTAGTGCGGGCGTTCGCGATCCTCACCGCGGTCGCGGATCAGCCGGCCGGCGTCTCGGCGCTCGCGACCCAGCTCGACCTGCCGAAGAGCACGGTTGCGCGCCTGCTCTCCTCGCTCGAGGCGCTCGGCGCGGTGGAGCGGGTGGACGGCCGGCGCTGGGCGGTCGGAGCGGGAGTCGAGGCGCTCGTCGGCCCCGCACCGCTCGAGCGGAGCCTGGCGGCGCTCGCGCGGCCGGAGCTCGTGCGTCTCGTCGAGTCGCTCGGCGAGGACGCGGGCGTCGGCGTCCCCGATGGGCACGAGATCCACTACGTCGTCCAGGTCGAGTGCGACCACCCGGTGCAGATCCGCGACTGGACCGGGACGCGCGCTCCGCTGCATGCGGTTCCCTCGGGTCTCGTCCTGCTCGCTGACTGGCCGGAAGAGGCGGTCGCCGCGTATTCGGCAGAAGGGCTCGCCGCGCTGACTCCTCAGACCGTCGTCGACCCCGAGCAGCTGCGCGCGCGCCTGGAGGACGTCGGTCGGAGCGGCTACGCGTGGGGGCTCGAGGAGTACGCGGACGGAATCAACTCGGTGGCGGCACCGGTCCGCGACGCGCGCGGAAACGCCGTCGCCGCGCTCCACGTCCACGGCCCCGCGTATCGCTTCCCGGTGCGAGGGTCAGAGGGACGGACGATGGCCGAGGTCGTCTCCGCAGCGGAGGCAGTGAGCCGCCGCTGGGGTCAGGCTTCAACCTGACCCCGTCTTTGGGTTGAAGCGCTGAACCCGACACCGGGGTCAGCCTGAAGCCTGACCCCCAGACGTGTGGCGGTAGAACGGCAGCCGCTCCGGCGGGAGCGGGGTGGCGCCGAGGATCAGGTCGGCGGCCTTCTCCGCGATCATCATCACCGGCGCGTAGATGTTCGCGTTCGTGACGTACGGCATCACCGACGCGTCGACGACGCGGAGGCCGTCGAGCCCGTGGACGCGAAGTGTCTCGGGGTCGACGACGGCGAGCTCGTCCACGCCCATGCGGCACGAGCACGACGGGTGCAGCGCGGTCTCGGCATCGCGTGCGACCCAGTCGAGCACCTCCTCGTCCGTCCGCACGTCCGGGCCGGGTGAGGTCTCGCCGGCGTCGTACTCGGCGAACGCGGGCTGGCCGAGGATGTGCCTCGCACACGCGACCGCCTCGACCCACTCGCGCCGGTCCTGCTCCGTCGAGAGGTAGTTGAAGCGGAGCGCGGGATACGCGCGCGGGTCCCTCGACGTGATCCTGACCGAGCCGCGCGCGTCGGAGCTCATCGGGCCGACGTGTACCTGATAGCCGTGGCCGCCGGCCGGCTGCGTGCCGTCGTAGCGGATCGCGAGCGGCAGGAAGTGGAACATGAGATTGGGGTACTCGACGTCGTCGTTCGACCGGACGAAGCCGCCTGCTTCGAAGTGGTTGGTCGCGCCCGGGCCGTCGCGGAAGAAGAGCCAGCGGAAGCCGACCCACGGGCGATTGCGCCACTTCATCGCCGGCGCGACGGAGAGCGGCTGCGTGCATGCATGCTGAACGTAGACCTCCAGGTGGTCCTGGAGGTTCTCGCCCACTCCCGGGACGCTCGTGCACGACATGGACGCCGACGGACTCGAGGTGCTCCCGGTCCCCGATGCCCGAGAGCTGGAGGAGCTGCGGCGAGTTGATCGCGCCGCCGCAGAGGATCACCTCGCCCGCGTGCACGCGCTCGAAGCCGCCGGCCCGCGCGATCTCGACGCCCACCGCACGGGAGCCGTTGAGGAGGACGCGGGTCACGAGAGCGCGGCACATGACGTCGAGGTTCGGCCGCTTCGAGACCGGGTGCAGGTACGCACGGGCCGCGCTCAGCCTGCGCCCCCGCCGGACGTTGCGGTCGAACCGTGCGAAGCCCTCCTGCCTCGAGCCGTTCACGTCCTTCGTGAGCTCGTAGCCGGCCTGCTGTACCGCCTCGAAGAATGCGCCGAAGAGCGGGTTCGTCGCCGGCCCACGCTCGACGACGAGCGGCCCGTCACCGCCTCGGTACTCGTCAACGCCCTCGACGCAGGTCTCCATGCGCTTGAAGTAGGGAAGGCAGTGCGCGTAGTCCCAGCTCTCCATGCCCGGCTCGGCGGCCCACTTCTCGAAGTCGAGCGGGTTCCCGCGCTGGAAGATCATCCCGTTGATCGAGCTCGAGCCGCCGAGCACCTTCCCGCGGGCGTGGGCGACCCGGCGGCCGTGCATGAACGGCTCCGGCTCGGAGGCGTAGCGCCAGTCGTAGCGCTTGGAGCCGATGGGGAAGGAGAGGGCCGCCGGCATGTGGATGTAGACGTCCCAGAGCGAGTCGGGCCGCCCCGCCTCGACGACGAGGACGCTCGTCGAGGGGTCGGCGCTCAGCCGGTTCGCGAGGACGCAGCCCGCGGAGCCCCCGCCGACGATGACGACGTCGTAGCGGTCCCGGCTCACGAGCGCTCGAGCGCCTCGACGAGAAGGGTCGAGACGTCGGCGACTCGGAGCTCGCGGCCGGACTGGCGGACGCCGTCGTCGAGCATGATCGTGCAGAAGGGGCACGCCACCGCAAGGGTCTCAGCGCCGGTCTCGGCCGCCTCGCGCACGCGCTCCTCGTTGATCCCGGAACCGCGCTCCTCCAGCCACATGTGCGCTCCGCCTGCGCCGCAGCAGAACGTCCGCTTGCCGCTCCTCTCCATCTCGACCGGCTTGCCGGCCGCGGCGACGAGCTCGCGCGGGGCGGAGAGGACGTCGTTGTGCCTGGCGAGGTAGCAGGAGTCGTGGTACGTGATCTCCGTCTCGCCGGCAGCGGGGGCGAGCCGCCCGTCGCGCACGAGCTCGGCCAGCAGCTCGGTGTGGTGGACGACCTCGTAGCGGCCGCCGAAGTCCGGGTACTCGTTCGCGAGCGTGTTGAAGCAGTGCGGGCAGCTCGCGACGATCTTCGTCGCGCCCGCCTCGTCGAGCGTCGCGACGTTCTGCTCCGCGAAGGCCTGGAACACGTACTCGTTCCCCATCCGCCTGGCCGGGTCGCCGGTGCACGACTCGCGGGGGCCGAGGATCGCGACGTCGAGGCCCGCGGCGAGAAGGAGCTTCACCGTCGACCTGGCGGCCTCGCGCGCCCGCTCGTCGTACGACGCGGCACAGCCGACCCAGTACAGGACCTCGGGCGGCCGGTCGCCGGGCTCGAGGATGCGCACATCGAGACCCTCCGCCCAGGCTGCCCGCTCGCCCTGCGGTTTCCCCCACGGGTTCGAGCTCCGCTCGACGTCGCGGAGCATCGGCTCCGCCTCGACCGGGAACCGCGACTCGACCATCACCAGCTGTCGGCGCAGGTCCACGATGTGATCCACGTGCTCGATCGCCACCGGGCACTCGTGCACGCATGCGCCGCAGGTGACGCAGTCCCACACGACCTCGTCGGTGACGGCGTTGGGCACGAGCGGCGTGGGCTCGAAGCCGGTGTCGGCGAGGACTTTCGGCCCCTCGGCGAAGACGTGGTCGCGCAGGTCCATCACGAGCAGCTTCGGAGAGAGCTTCTTCCCCGTCGCGTACGCCGGGCAGACGTCCTGGCAGCGACCGCACTCGGTGCACGACATCGTGTCCAGGATCCCCTTCCACGTGAGGTCCTTGACGGTTCCGGCGCCGAAGCGAAGCTCGTCGTCGGGACCGTCGAAGCGAAGCGGCTCGAGCCGGCCACGCGCCCGCGTCCGCGTGAAGAACACGTTCGGGCCCGCCGTCGCGATATGCAGGTGCTTCGAGTACGGCAGGTAGACGAGGAAGGAAAGGATGATCAAGACATGCGTCCAGACGAAGACGCGCTCGAGCGCCTCGGTCGTCGTGGCGTCCGAGAAGAGGCCGGAGAGCGCGTCCGACACGGGCGACCACTGCTCCGGCCAGGGGTTCTGCCCGAGCGCGATCTGCGTCGCGTGCCAGAAGAGGAGCGTCGTGACGATCCCGGCGATGAGCCCGAGGATGAGGTCGGCCTCCCCGAGATGGCTGCCCTCGAACCGCTTCGGCCGCTGCACCTTGCGGATCCAGAACGCGCTCGCGACCCCCACGAGTACGAGGCAGCAGAAGACGTCCACGAGCAGCGCGAACCAGCCCTGGCGCTCGAGCCACGCGAGCGGCGACCCGGCCGGCAGGTCGGGCTCCGCGTCGATGACGTAGATCGCCGCGATGAGGATCGTGGGGAAGAGGACCACGAAGCCCCAGAAGATGAGGGCGTGCATGACCCCCGGGACGAGGCGCTGCAGGAGCTTGCGCTGGCCGAAGACGATCACCGCCTCGTTCTCGACGCGTTTCGGGAGGTCGTCGAAGCGCTCGAGCGGCGCGCCCATGCGCACGAGCCGGTAGAGCAGCAGCGCGCGCCGCGAGAAGAGCGCGAGCGCGACGGCCGCGACCGCCGCGAAGGCGAGTGCAGAGACGATCGTCGAGCTCGCCATGCGCGAGGGCGAGGCAAGCCTCGCCCCTACGAGCCCCTCGTCTTTCTCAACTCGGCCGAGATCGCGGGGACGACCTCGTGCAGGTCGCCGATCACGGCGTAGTCCGCGCTCGCGAGGATCGGCGCGTCCGGATCCGTGTTGATGGCGAGGATCGACTTCGCGCCCTTGCAGCCCGCCATGTGCTGCGTCGCGCCGCTGATGCCGCAGGCGATGTAGAGGTCGGGCGCGATCTTCGTGCCCGTCTGGCCGACCTGGTCGGTGTGCGGGCGCCAGCCCGCCATCGTCACCGCGCGCGAGCAGCCGACGGCGCCGCCGAGGAGGCCCGCGAGCTCCTCGATGATCCCGAAGCCCTCGGCCGAGCCGGCCCCCCGGCCGCAAGAGACGACGAGCTTCGCCTCGGCGAGCGAGACGCCACCGGTCTCCGCCTGGGTTCGTTCCGAGACGCGGACGACGAGATCAGCGTCCGTGAGCGTCGGCGTGAACGTCTCGACCGCCGCCGGGCTCGGTGAGGGCGCGAGCTCGGCCGCAACCGCGTGCGGTGCGACGGTGAGGAGCGCCGGCGTCCCGTGAACGTCGGCTTCCTCGAGGAGGCTGCCGCCCCAGCGCAGCCGCGTCACACGCAACGGTTCGCCGGGCGTCGCTTCCGTGCAGTTCGCAGCGAACGGCTGGTCGAGCAGCGCGGCGACGTGGGCGAGCACCTCGTTTCCGCGCTCGCTCCCCGCCGCGACGACGGCCGTCGCGCCGAGGCGCCCGGCCACCTCCACAGCGGCTCTCGCCGTCGCGACAGGAGCGTAGGAGTCGAAGACGTCGTGCTCGGCGACGTGCAGTACCGCGACGCCGTGGTCACCCAGGGCAGCGCTGGCACCTTGTGCCAAATTGACACTAGGGGGCGTGACGACGATGGCGTGAAGTGGGGCGCCGGCGGTGACGCTCCGAGCGAGCGCGAGCGCCTGGAGCGAGAGCTCGTCGACTCCCTCCGGTCCGCGCTCGACGACGACGAGGACGGTCATGCGACTCCGATCCGCTGGAGCACCTCGACCACCCGCGGCGCCGCATCGGGCCCGTGCCCGAGGATCTCGGCTTCCTTCCTCGTGCCGGGTGGCGTGGCGAGCCCGGCCTTCCGCAGCCGGGCCTCCGGGCGCACCGGCGAGCTTGCCGCAACCGGCTTTTTCTGTGCGCGCATGCGGCCGGGGACGGAGGGATAGCGCGGGAAGTTCAGCCCCTCCTTCACCGTGACGACCGCAGGCAGCGGGAGCTCGAAGACGTCCCGACCACCGGGCACCTCCTGCTCGCAGCGCACGTGCCCGTCGCTCACGACGACTCCCTTGAGGCCGGTGGCGACCGGCAGCCCGAGCGCGTGCGCGACGCGGATCCCGACCTGATACCCGCAGGCGTCCGCGGACTCGTTCCCGAAGAAGACGAGGTCGAACGCGACTCCGGCCGCGCGCTCAGCCTCGATCGTCTCGACGATCGCCGAAGCCGTAGCCTGCGCGTCCCACTCGTCCGCGCCGATCACGAGGTGGATCGCGCGGTCGATGCCGAGCGCCATCGCGTCGCGAAGCTGCTCCTCGGCCTCCGGCGGGCCGAGGGTGAGGACGACGGACTCGCCGCCGTGCGCCTCGACCAGCCGCACGGCCTCCTCGACCCCGCACTCCTCGTGCGGCGAGATCGTGAACCCGAGGTGCTGCGTCGCGATCTCCTGCGCGTCCTCGGTCAGCACGATCTTCCCGCCCGTGAGCGGCACGCGCTTGACGCAGACGAGCACGTTCACGAGCGGATGCGGGTGTTCTCGGGGTCGAACACCGGCGTCGCCCCGGCGACCGCGACCGACACCGGGTAGCGCTCGCCGAGGTAGTCGACGAGGAGCTCGGTGCCGGCAACCGCCTGCTCGGGCGGCAAGTACGCCATGAGCAGGTGCTGGCCGAGCGAGGGGGCTGCGCCGGCGCTCGTGACGTAAGAGCGGCGGCCCCTGGCATCGACGAGAGGTTCGCCGGCCCGGCTCAGGATCGGCTCTCGCCCGAGCGGGTAGCGCTTTACGCCGTTGGACGAGGTGTGATCGTCCACGGTGAGGGTGCAGAGGATCGCCGCCGGCTCCTCCTCGCGGTGCCGGAGGTGTGCCTCCTTGCCGACGAACCCTGCGTCCTTCACGCGCGGGGAAGACATGCCTGCCTCGACCACCGTGTACTCGCTCTCGAGCTCCGTGCCGTAGGCGCGATAGCACTTCTCGAGACGGCCGGTGGTCCCGTAAACGCCGATCCCTGCCGGCACGGCACCGTGCGCGCGGCCGGCTTCCCAGATGACGTCCCAGAGGCGGGCGCCCTGCTCGACCGGGACGTACAGCTCCCAGCCGAGGTCGCCGACGTATGAGATCCGGGACGCGAGCACGTGGAGCAGACCGACGTCGAGCGTCCGGCAGGTGGCGAACGGGAAGCCCTCGTGCGAGACATCGTCGCTCGTGACGCTCGAGAGGATGTCTCGTGCGCGCGGCCCCCAGAGCCCGAGGGTGCACCACGCGGACGTCTGATCGGTGAGCTGAGCAGAGCCGTCCTCCGGCAGGTGGTCGCAGAGCCACTTGTGATCGGACATGCCGTGCGCCCCGCCGGTGACGACCCTGAACTCATCGACTCCGAGCCGCATGATCGTGAGGTCGGACTTGAACCCGCCCCCGAGCGAGAGCCAGGGCGTGTAGACGACCCGGCCGACGGGGACGTCCACCTGCCGGAGCGAGATGTGCTGCAGCACGTCCAGCGCGCCGGGCCCCGTGACGTCGAAGATCGCGAACGCGGAGAGGTCGAAGATCGCAGCTCGATCGCGCATCGCGAGGTGCTCGGCGTTCACGATCGGCGACCACCAGCGCGCGTCCCACTCGGCCTCGCGCCGACCCACCTGGTCGCCGTACTCCTCGAGCAGCGGCGCGTTCGACTCGTACCACTGCGGCCGCTCCCAGCCGGCGGCCTCGAAGAAGACGGCGCCGAGCTCGCGCTCGCGCGCGTTGAATGGCGAGAGGCGGACATCCCGGTTCGACGCCCACTGCTCGCCCGGATGGACGATGCCGTAGGTCTTGTTGAAGCCCTCCGAGGTGCGAGCCTTGATGTGCGCGCTCGTTCGGTGATGCTCGTGGAAGCGCGCGATGTCCGAGGAGTGGAGGTCGATCTCGGATTCGCCGTGCACCATCCATTCGGCGAGTCCCTTCCCGACCCCTGGGCCCTCCTTCACCCAGACGGCTGCGGCCGACCAGAGACCCCCGACCTCCGGCGACTCACCGAGCACGGGCATCCCGTCGGGTGTCAGCGAGAGGATGCCGTTGATTGCGTACTTGATCCCGACGGACTCGTCTCCGACGATCTCGGGCATGAGCTCGAGCGCGTGCTCGAGCTGGGGAGCGAAGTCCTCCTGGGTGAACGGGAACTCGGTCGGCGAGGTCGCCGCCTCCTCGACCGAGGGGAGGTCCTCGGGCTCGTACAGGATCGGGCGGTGCGCGTACGAGCCGATCTCGAGCGACGTTCCGTCTTGCCTCTCGTACATGTTCGTGTCCATGTCGCGGACGATCGGGAACTCGATGCTGCGCGTCGCCTGCTCGAAACGGGGAACGGGCCCGATGTCGATCATCTGGTGGACGGCGGGCGTGAGGGGGATGTGCGCGCCGGCCATCCGCGCGAGCTGCGGGCTCCAGACGCCGCAGGCGATGACGACCGTTTCCGTCTCGATGTCGCCTTCCGTCGTACGGACTCGCCGGACCCGGCTGCGCTCGACGTCGATCCCGAGCACCTCGACGCCGGCCGCGACGGTGAGCGCGCCGTCGGCCGCGGCCTGCTCCCGCATGAGGGTTCCGGCGCGCAGCGAGTCGACGACGCCGACGCTCGGCGTATAGAAGCCGCCGAGGATCACGGACTCGTCGATGAAGGGGACGAGCTCCTTGACCTCGGAGGGCGTCAGGAGTGACACGGGCTCGATGCCCCAGGCGAGCGCGGACGACACGCGGCGGTTCAGCTCCTGCATCCGCTCCTCGGTGCGCGCCACCTCGATCCCGCCCGACTCCGTGAAGACGTCGAGCTCCTCGTACTGGCGGACGCTCTCGAGGGTGAGCGCCGTCATCTCCTTCGAGTGGTCGACGGGGAAGATGAAGTTCGACGCGTGCCCGGTGGAGCCGCCCGGGTTCGGCAGCGGGCCCTTCTCGAGCAGGACGAGCCCGCTCCAGCCGAGGCGCGCGAGGTGATGCGCGACGCTCGAGCCGACGATGCCGGCGCCGATCACGACGGCCCTGGCGGAGGCGGGCAAGGAGGTCATCCGGCGGCTACATATATCAGTCTGCAATCACAAATACACCAGGTGTCTGACACCGGCGGCCATGAAACGGCGTGGTTGAGCGAAGCGGTGTCAGACACCGTCGTTCAGAGAACCCGGCGGATCGCTTCCTCGAACCCGGCGACGTGCCGCCGCATCGCCTCCTCCGCCCGCGCCGGATCGCCGTCGCGGATCGCGCCGAGGAGCTCGAGGTGCTCCTTCACCGCGTCGCCGAGCCGGCTGACGCGCTGGAGCGCGAGGAACCAGATGCGGAGCGTGAGGACGTAGTAGCCGTCGAGCGTCGCCTCGAGGAACGAGTTGTGTGCACAGGCGTAGACGTGTCGGTGGATGCGCTGGTCGAGGTCGATGAGGAGCCGCTCGTCGGCCGTCGCGGAGAGCTCCTCGAGATCGGCGATGAGCGCGATCGTGGCCTCGCGATCGACCGCCGTCGACCGCTCCGCAGCCAGCCGCGCCGCGAACCCCTCGAGTACGGAGCGCACCTCGGAGAGCACCCCGAGGTCGAGCACGTTCACGTTCGAGACGAAGATCCCTCGTCGCGGATACACCTCCACGAGCCGCTCGCCTTCGAGTCGCTGGAGCGCCTCGCGCACCGGCGTCCGCCCGACGCCGAGCCGCTTCTGGAGCTCTCGCTCGCTGACGATCGAGCCGGGGGCGAGCTCGAGTGTGACGATGAGCTCGCGGATCGCGAAGTACGCGCGGTCGCCGAGCGAGTTCGCCTCGGCGGCCTCGGGCTGGTGGATCTGGAGTGGCGATGTGCTCATGCGCGGGGATCGAGAGGCAGGGCGCGGGGCCGATCCCGCGCCCTGCCTGCACTCCTCACTTCAGCCAGGCGTTGACCTTGGCCTTGTTGGCGTTGACCCACTGCGCCGCCGCCTTGTCCGGCTTCATCTTCTTGCCGGCGATCAGGTTGGCGACGAAGTTCTGGTCGGCGGACGTCCACTTCCATTTCCTGACGAACTTGACGGCCGGCGAGCCGCTCGTCGCGAACTTGCCGCTGATGAGCTTGTCGAGGCCGTACGACGGGTACTCGCACGCGTGCTTCCCCGGGTCCTTCTCGTTGTCCACGCAACCCTTGAAGCGTGCGGGCAGCTTCACCCGTACGAGGTCGTACTGCGCGTTCAGGTACTGCGGGTCGTACCAGTAGAAGAGCACGGGCTTCTTCTGCTTGTACAGCCCGCTCCAGCGCGCGACCTGTGCCGGCTCGGCGCCCGCCACGACGTGCTTCAGGTTGAGTCCGAGCTCCTGGATGAGCGCCCGATCCTTCTGGACGTACGACGGGTCACCGCCGAGGAACATCCCCTGCGAGCCCGACTCGGGAGACTTGAAGATCGTCTCTTTCCCCTTCAGGCCTCTCCAGGTCTTGAACGACGGGTACTGCTTGAGGAGATACCGCGGGATGTACCAGCCGATCACGCCGGTGATCCCGTTCGAGCCGATCACACGAACCGACCTGTCCTTGATGTAGGGCTGGGCGGACTTCACGAGCGTGTTGTCCCAGTCCTCGAGCGCGACGTCGACCTTCCCGTCCCGCATCGCCTGGAAGTACGGCGTTCCCTCGGTGACGCTCGTGACCTTGACCTTGCAGCCGAGTCGCTTCTCGAGCACGTACTTCGCGACGTACGTGTTCGCCGTCGACCCTGCCCACGACTGCTCGTTGATGATGACGTTGCCGCAACTTTGCGCACCGCGTCCCAGAGCACTCCCTGAGACGGTGAGCGCTGCTACCGCCAAGAGCGCGACGCCGGCCGCAAGCGTGCGGCGGCGGCGACTACCCCGAACCGACATTCGTTCCTCCTTGTCGTTGCGCGTGAGCCTTCACGCGATGTCCTGCCTAGCCTTTCGTGTCCCCTGCGTGACCCGGTCGAGCGCGATTCCGAGCGCCAGGATCGCGACGGACGCGATGACGCCCTGTCCGAAGTACGACCGGACGAAGCCTTGCGCGACCTCGTAGCCGAGACCGCCCGAGCCGACGAGCCCTCCGATGACGACGACCGCGAGGACCATGACGATCGCCTGGTTGACGCCGAGCATCACGGCGTCGCCGGCCAGCGGGAGCTTGACTTTTCTGAGCACCTGCGTCCTCGAAGCCCCGAATGCGGACGCCGCCTCGACCGAGGCCGGAGCGACATCGCGCACTCCCCGCTCGACCAGGCGCAAGGTGACCGGGAACGCATACAGGGCGCCGGCAACGATCCCGGGCACGATCGAGACCGGCATCAGGTAGATGAAGGGGATGATGTAGACGAGCTGTGGGAGCGTCTGCAGCACGTCGTTGACGGGCCTCATCGCCTTGGAGAAGCGATCGTTCTCGGCGGCCAGGACGCCCAGCGACACGCCGATCACGACCGCAATCGCCGTCGCGACGAGCACCTGCGAGAGCGTGTCCATGGACAAGGCCCAGACGCCCATGAATCCGATCAGCGCGAGCATCGCGAGCGTCGTCAGCGCGGGGCGCAGCCCGCTGATCACGAACGCGATGAGCGTCAACCCGCCGAGCGTCGCGAACCACGGAGCCAGCATGAGGAACTCCTGCAGCGGCAGCAGTAGCTCCTGGAGGATGAACGTCCCGATGCGCTCGGTGACCGCGAAAACCCACGTCGTCGGGTCCTGCACGTAGTCGAGAGCGACCTGGATCTTCGAGAGAAGCCATTCCTCGAGCGTTGCGCTCCGCGGTGGGTCGCCCACCTCGTCCGGGTAGAGCGCAGCGACTCCGGCTGTCTTCGAGATCACGATCGCGGCCAGAATCGCCGCGGCCGCGGCCGCTGATTGGAGCCGCAGTCGCCGCCTGCGAGTCTCGTCGAGATGCCGATGCGCCGGATCCGTTCGCGCCGCTATCGCCTGCGTCGACCGGTCGAGCGCGATCGCCATGACCACGATCACGAAGCCCGCGAGGAGGGCGAGTGCCGGATTCGAGTAGAGCCCGGTCGTGACGACCGCGCCGAGCCCGCCGCCACCGATCAAGCCTGCGATCACCACCATCGACAGGGCGAAGAGCATCGTCTGGTTGACCCCGAGCAGGACCATCCGCCGCGCGAGCGGAAGCTGGACCTTTCGCAGCAGCTGCGTCCGCGTCGCGCCCATCGACGCCGCCGCCTCGACCGTGTTCACCGGTACGCCCCGAATGCCGAGCGCGGTGATCCGAATCGACGGGGGGATCGCGTAGATCATCGTCGACACGACGGCAGCGGCCGGCCCGACGGAGAACAGGATGACGACGGGCATGAGGTACGCAAACGCCGGGACGATCTGCATCGTGTCGAGCACCGGCGTGATTGCCCTCGCAAAGCGGTCCGAGCGGCCTGCTACCACGCCGAGCGGAATGCCGACGAGGAGAGAGAGCGACACCGCGACGAGCATCAGCACGAGCGTCTGCATGCACTCTTCCCACAGCCCGGTCAGAGCGAACGTCGCGAAGGCGGCAAGTGTGATCAGCGCTGCGCGCACGCCGCCGAACCGGAGGACGAGCAGCGTGCCGGCCGCCGTCGTCCCCACCCAGGTCATCCAGAGGAGGAAGCGGTTGAACCATTCGACCAGGTGGTCGACGCCCGTCGAGAACCCCTCGAAGATGCTGAACACGAGTCCGGCGTCCTCCTGACCCTTCTGGGTGAGGATCCACACCTGGAAGTCGTCGAGGTAGGCCGACAACGAGTTCCAGACGAGCGAGTCCGGCCAGGGGAAGCGGGCCACTGGCACGCCGTTCTCGTCCTCCGTCACGCCCCACCTGAACGCGACGTACATCAGCGCGACGATCCCAGCGACCTGGACGATCTTTCCCCGCCACCACGGACGATGGGCGAGGACGGGAGCCGGGGTGACGACAGGCTCTGCGATCGAGGCCATCAGGCCTCGCCTTCTCCCGCGATCGCGGTGAGCACGGTGTCGCGGTCGACGAGTCCGACGACGGTCCCGTTCTCGACGGCGCAGACGGGCTTTTCGCTTGCCGCGAGAACAGGAACGGCTCTCCGCACCGTCGTGGCGACATCCAGGCGCGGGCCGTCGGTCTCTTCCCCGGGGGCCGCGTCGCGCATGACCCAGCGCAGGGTAAGGACGTGGCTCCGCGGGACGTCGCGCACGAAGTTGGTGACGTATTCGTCCGCGGGAGCGCCGACGATCTCCTCGGGTGTTCCGAGCTGGACGATCGCGCCGTCGCGCATGATCGCGATCCGGTCGCCGAGCCGGAGCGCCTCCGGGAGGTCGTGCGTGATGAAGATCATCGTCTTGCCCGTCTCGGCCTGGAGGCGGCGAGATCTCGTCCTGCATGTCGCGGCGGATGAGCGGGTCGAGCGCGCTGAACGGCTCGTCGTAGAGCATCACGTCCGGGTTGACGGCGAAGGCGCGGGCGACGCCGACGCGCTGCTGCATTCCCCCCGAGAGCTGGTCGGGGAACTGGTCGGCGACGTCCTCGAGCCCGACGAGCGTGAGCACCTCGCGCGCCCGTGCGTTCCGGTCGGCCTTGCTCACGCCGCGGATCTCGAGCCCGAACGCGACGTTGTCGAGCACGCGCCGGTGCGCGAGCAGGCCGAAGTGCTGGAAGACCATCGAGACGGAGTGACGCCGAAGCTCCCGGAGCTCGGCCCGGCTCGCCTTCATCACGTCGCGGCCGGCGATTTCGATCTCGCCCGCCGTCGGCTCGATGAGCCGGATCAGCGTGCGGACGAGCGTCGACTTGCCGGAACCGGAAAGGCCCATCACGACGAACACCTCGCCCGGCCAGACTTCGATCGAGACGTCCCGTACCGCCGCGACGCAGCCGGTCTGCTCGAGGAGCTCGCGCCGCGAGAGCTCGGCCTCCGGCGTACCGATGATGCGGTCGGCCTTCGCGCCGAAGATCTTCCAGACGCCACGTGCGCGGATGAGCGGAGCCCCGCTCGGTTCCACGCGCTCGACGCCGGCCACGCCGCTCAGAACGGACACCAGGCCACTGGTATACGGTGAATATACTTCCGCCGCGCCGGAGTCAAGCGTTACGTCAAGCGGCGCGGAGACCAGCCGATCGACTACTCGATGCTCATCGGGGGCGCCTGGGTCGAGAGCGAATCCGGGGCCCGATTCGCGGCCGAGAGCCCGGCCACGGGCGAGACGATCGGGACCGTTCCGGAGGGCACGCGCGAGGACGCCCGGAGGGCGATCGCGGCCGCGAACGACGCGTGGCCGGCCTGGGCGGCCGCCTCCGCGTTCGAGCGCGCGGCGGCGCTCGAGCGCGTCGCCGACGTCGTCGGAGAGCGGCGCGACGAGCTCGCCCGCACGCTGACGCTCGACCAGGGCAAGCCGCTCGCCGCGGAGGCATTCGACGAGGTCGACGAGCTGGCCGGGTACTTCCGGCATGCCGCCGCCGACGCGACGCGCCTCGAGGGATCGCTGCCGCCTTCGGTGGACGCGGCGAAGCGCGTCCTGGTCTACCGCGTTCCGCGCGGGGTGGTCGGCGTGATCACGCCCTGGAACTGGCCGTACACGATGCCCGCGGAGGTCATCGCGCCGGCTCTCGCGGCGGGCAACGCCGTCGTCTGGGCTGCCGCGCCCTCGACGTCCGTGTGTGCGGTCGCGCTCGCCCGGTGCGTCGCGGACGCCGGCCTTCCGGCGGGCGTGTTGAACCTCGTCACGGGGCCTGGGCCGGTCGTGGGTGACGAGATCGCGTCGAGCCCGGGCACGCACGCGGTCGCGTTCATCGGCTCGATCGAGACCGGTCACCGTGTCGCCGAGCGCGCGGCCGGAAAGGCGCTCCTGCTCGAGATGGGCGGGAACGGGCCGTTCGTCGTGCTCGAGGACGCGGACGTCGGACGAGCCGCCGAGGCGAGCCTCGCGGCCGCGTTTCTCTGCGCGGGCCAGAGCTGCACGGCGGGGGAGCGCTTCCTCGTGCACGAACGGGTACACGACGAGTTCCTGGATGCGCTGTCCGGTGCGATCGCGCGCGAGATCCGGCTCGGCGACCCGTTCGACGACTCGACGACGATGGGCCCGCTGAACAACGAGCCGACCGCGGCGAAGGTGGACCGCCACGTGGACGACGCGCTCGCGCTTGGTGCCGAGCTCATCCTCGAGGGAGGACGCGCGAACGGCCACCCGACGCGGCTCTACTACCGGCCGACCGTCCTCTCCGCAGTCTCCGAGGACATGGCCATCGCGCGAGAGGAGACGTTCGGGCCCGTGGTGCCGGTCACGCGCATCCGCTCCGACGAGGAGGCGGTCGCGATCGCGAATTCCTCCCCGTACGGGCTCCTCACGGCCGTCTGGACTCGGGATCTCGCACGCGGCCTGCGTTTCGCCGAAGGCGTGCGCGCGGGCTGGGTGAACGTGAACGAGTCGACGAACTACTGGGAGAGCCACCTCCCGTTCGGCGGGAGGTCGGGCTCGCGCTCCGGCGTCGGGCGCGTCGGAGGCCGCCACCCGCTCGACGTGTTCACGGAACCGAAGACCGTCGTCGTCTCGCTCGGCTGAGCTTCGCCCGTCTCGGCAGTCGGTGGGACACTCCGGGCGCATGCGCCGTTCGGTGCTCCCGATCTACGCCCTGATCCTGCTCGAGACCCTCGTCTGGATCGCGATGGTCCCGCTCGCTCCCACGTTCAGGGACGAGTTCGCGCTCTCCGGGGTCGAGACGGGCATGATCCTCGCGGCTGCGAGCCTGGCGGCGCTCGTCGTTGCACTTCCGCTCGGGGTGCTCGCGGACCGGCTCGGCGCGCGCCAGGTGACGATCGCGTCGGCAGTCGTCTTCACGCTCGCGACGCTCGGGCAGGGTCTGGCCGAAGAGTTCTGGACGCTGCTTCTCGGTCGTGCCGCGTTCGGGGTCGCGTTCGGCGCGCTCTGGGGAGCCGGCGCGGCGTGGCTCTCGGACTCGCTCGCCGACGACCGACGTTCAGGGGCGCTCGGTGCGGCCGCCACCGTCGCGGGCGTCGGCTTCACGGCGGGACCTCTGCTCGCAGGTGTGCTCGCGGATCGCTACGGCACCGGGACGCCGTTCCTGGTCGCCGCCGTCGGCGCGGCGGCCGTAACCGCCGCACTCGTGGTCGCGGCACCCCTCGTCGAGACGAGGCCGCCCCGTCAGCGCTTGGGTGACCTGCTCCGCGTCGCGCGCCGCGACGAGTACGTGCTCGCGGGCATCGCGATCATCGTCCTGATCGGGCTCGTCGGCGGCGGCGTGAACCTGCTGGTGCCGCTGCAGCTCCGTGAGAACGACGTCTCGGCGGCGGAGATCGGCCTGCTCTTCTCCATCGCCTCGGCGGTGTACACGGTCGTGAGCGCCGCGGTCGCCCGGCTCGGCGACCGTGCGGCGACCCTCAGGGTCGGCGGCGTCGCCGCGTTGCTCACCGGCCTCTCGATCGTGCTCGTCCTCGTGAGCGGCTCGACGTGGGCGGCCGTCGCGTTCGTGCTCCTGCGGGCACCGCCCTGGTCGACGATGGACACGATCATCTACCCGCTCGCCGCGGCGGGCGCACATCGATCCGCGCTCGGCCGTGGATCCGTGATGGGGCTCGTCATGCTCGGCTGGGCCGCGGCATCGACCGCCGGGCCGCTCATCGCCGGCGGTATCGCCGATGCGGTCGGAGCGAGAGCCGCGTATGCGCTGATGGTGGTGTGGTGCGCCCTCTTCGGACTCTGGCTCATCCGCGCCGACCGTGGTCGCGCGGGAATCGACCTCGACCGCTTGTACGGCGCGCGCGACCTCGACGAGCTTCGCGTTGAGTACGACCGCATCGCCTCCGCGTACGACAGGGAGCTCACCGGCGGCATGGGCTACCGCTCGCCGGCCGCCGTGGCGGCTGTGGCGCGCAGGCTTCTCCAGGCCGATGCCAGGATCCTCGACGCCGGTGCCGGTACCGGGCTGCTCGGCGTTGCGCTCACGGGCGACGGATTCACGCGCCTCGACGCGCTCGACCTCTCGCCCGGAATGCTCGCCGAGGCTGCGCACAAGCACGTGTACGGCGACCTGCGCGCGGGCAGGCTCGGCGACGAGCTCGAGTACGACAACGGAACCTACGACGCAGTCGTCTCTGCGGGTGTCCTCACGACCGGACATGCACCCGCGGCGTCCCTGGACGAGCTCGTCCGCATCACCCGTCCAGGCGGGCACGTGATCTTCACGCTGCGGTCGGACCAGATGCCATCCGGTTTCGAGGAGAAGATCGCCGAGCTGCAGAGCGCGGGCCGCTGGGAGCTCGTCGAGCGCGGCGACGAGTTTCAGGCGCTCCCGCTCGGGGAGCCCGAGGTCCTCGTGCGCGTCTGGGCGTTCCGCGTGCTCTAGCGTCCGCCGGCCAGCAACGCCTCCAGCTCGAGCACGCTGCGCTCCAGCTGCTCGGCGAAAGCGGCGGCGAGCCCGTGGAAGTTCGTGACCGCGCAGCGCACCGCGTCGTCCGAGATCGAGTACGAGAGGCCGAAGCCCTCGTCGACGACCGGGCCGAAGCAGCTCAGCTCGACGTGAGGCGACGCGCGCAAGGCGCTCGTCGAGAGCACGCTGCGCGTGAGCGTCGCGTACCCCTTGTCCGCGAGCAGCGCCGGGAGTGGCTCGCCGGGCTCGAGCATGCGGCTCAGGCCGAGCAGATGCCGGTCGACGCCGCGTCCCTCCTGGCAGCGCTGCACGGTCGCGGCGTGGCTCGCGATCGCGGCGCGCAGCGCGTCTGCGGAGCGTGCCCGATCATGCGTTCCCCGGAGCGACTGCACGAAGGCGACACTCTCCGGCGAGACGCAGCGCATCGCCTCCGTTCGCCCGTGCAGGAACCGCTTCGTACTTATCGACTCGTAGGTCGATGCCGTCTCGCCGGTGAGCGTGAAGTACGTCAGCTGGAACGCCATTTGGAGGAAGCCGTCGGGGCTCAATCGATGCGCGACGACCCTGCGCTTGCCGAACTCCGAGAAGTCGAGCACCGCGAGATCCGTCTTGCCGAGTAGCGCAGCGGCGCCGCGTTCGGCTCGCTCGATCTCCGTCGACAACGGCTCCGGGTCGAAGCGGAGCGCCTTCGGGACGGGCCCGTGCCCGTTCCTCGCCGTCGATGTCTGCGCGTGGGAGCCTTCATTCTCGACGAGGAGCTCGGCGAACCGCAGCGCCGTGCTCCCGTCGAAGCCCGAGTGCTCCATGCAGAAGCCGGAGACCCCGTTGGCGGCGACGATCAGCTGGATCGACTTGTCGAACCATCGCCCGCGGGCGTCGCCGTGGAGGAAGAGGCTGGCTGCCTCACTCGAGCGAGGATGCGCAGGCGGCGGGCCGCTCTCGAGCACCAACAGCAGGATCGCGCTCTCGACGGCCTCGAGGAACGCGCGGGCCGGCGCCGGTCCGCGCCGCAGGTGCTCGTCGCGCACCTGCGCCCAGACCCTTCGCCGATCTGTCGTGAGCACGCCGAGCGGAGGTCCTGCGCTCTCGACGTCGTCGACGATGCGGTGCAGTGCCCTCTCCAGGTCCTCGGCGGCGTACACGCGGCCCTGCTCGTCGAGAACGTCCAGGGAGAAGAAGCGGTTCTCGCGCACGACGACGACGTGGCGGCTGTCCGGGTACTGCTCGAGGGCGTCCCTCGTCGCACCCGGGATCCGGGTCGACGAGAGGACCCTGGAGTACTCCCGCATGCACCGCGGCGCGCCGTTCTCCTGGTCCGGCTCGAGCCCCTCCCTGTCGACGAGCGTCTTGAACCGCGCCGCCGCGGCGAGCAGCCGTGCGGCGCGCTCAACAGGAGCCTGGTCTTCGCCGGCGAGTGCGAATCCGGGGCTGACGTTGACGACGAGCGGCGTGTCGTCGCAGAGGTACCAGTCGTCCCAGAACGGGTCGAGCCAGTTGTCCAGGCCGGGGCGCTCGCTCCAGCGGAGCAGACGTCCCTGCAGCAGCTCGCCCTGACCGCCGGGACGCACGAATTCGTCAACTGCTCGACGCGTCGCAGCCAGCTCCGCCTCGGCCAGCAGTGGCGACACGAGCCGGAGATAGAGCGTGCAGGTCTCCGAGAGCGAGGGGACGGGGAGGCGCTCGAGCCGGTCCTGAAAGGCCAGCATCCCTCCACTCGACGGTCCGGCGCTCAGCGGTGGTCAGACGCCGGAGGCGGCGACCGCCGCCTCGAGGCTCGGAGTGTCCGACAGGAGCTTCCTGGTGTACTCGGCCTGCGGGCGGTCGAGCACGTCGTCGACGAGCCCTCGCTCGACGATCCGGCCCTCGCTCATGACGACCACCTCCTGCGCGATCGTCCGGATGAGCGCGAGGTTGTGCGTGACGAACAGGAGGCCGAGGCCGAGCTCGCGCTGCAGGTTCGCCAGCAGGTCCACGATCGCGGCCTGCACGGACACGTCGAGGGCCGAGGTGACCTCGTCGCAGATCAGCAGCTGGGGATTGGCGACCAGCGCGCGCGCGATGGCGACGCGCTGACGCTCGCCGCCCGAGAGGTGGTGGGGGAACCTCTCCATCACCGACGCGCTGAGCTGAACCGTCTCGAGGACGTTCGCCGTTCGGCTGCGCGCTTCGCGGCCGCCGAGGTCGAAGAAGAGACGGAGCGGTTGGCCGATGATCTGGCCGACCGTCTTCCGCGGATTGAGGGAGCTGTACGGGCTCTGGAACACGTACTGGATCTCGCGGCGTGCCTCCCGGTCCCGCGTACGAGAGCCGGGCGACAGCGGGCGTCCGCGGAACGAGATCTCTCCCTCGTACGTCCCGTGCAGTCCTGCGATGCAGCGCGCGAGCGTCGTCTTGCCCGAGCCCGACTCTCCGACGAGCGCGACGCACTCGTGTGGACGCACGGCGACACCGACCCCGAACAACACCTGCCGTGGACCGTGCGAGGCGTCGACCTCGTGGACCGCGACCAGTGACCCATCCGCACTCACCTCGGGGAGCGGCACGGCGGGCGGTCGGGCCGCCAGCGAGTCGGCGAGGACGCTCGACCGCTCCCAACAGCGCACCTCGTGGCCGTCGGCGACTCGCTCGACCGGCGGGAACTCGGACCGGCAGCGGTCGACCGCATACGTGCAGCGGGGGGCGAAGAAGCAGCCTGCCGGCCTCTGCCCCGGACGTGGAGCCGTTCCGGGGATGCCGACGAGCGCGTGCTGACCGGACAGCTCGGGGATGGCTTCGATCAGGCGTCGCGTGTACGGGTGAGCCGCGAGTCGGAAGAGCGTGCCGGTGGGCCCGAGCTCGACGAGGCGACCTCCGTACATGACGGCGACGCGGCTGGCGAGCGTCGCGACCACGGCGAGGTCGTGGCTCACGTAGACGGCCGCGACGCCATGGGCGGCGCACAGCTCGCGCACGGTCTCGAGAACGTGTGCCTGCGTGGTGACGTCGAGGCCCGTCGTGGGCTCGTCGAGCACGATCACTCGAGGCCGGTTCGCAAACGCCATCGCGAGCGCGACGCGTTGCTGCTGCCCACCCGAGAGCTGATGCGGATACCGGTGGAGGAAGGCGTCGTCGCTCGGCAGCAGGACCTCGCCGAGCGTCTCCGCGATCCGCGCTCGCCGGTCCTTGGCTGACGAGCCGAAGCCGTGCGACGAGAGCGTCTCCTCGAGCTGGGTGCTGATCCGAAGCGCAGGGTTCAGCGACGCGGCGGGATCCTGCGGGACGTACGAGACGAGGCGGCCGCGCAGCCGCTGGCGCTCGATTGGCGGCAGTGTGAGGATGTCGCGCCCCTCGATGCGCACCTCGCCGCGCGTTATCCGAGCGCCTCTGCGTGTGTGCCCGAGCACCGCGAGCCCGATGGTCGTCTTCCCCGAGCCCGACTCGCCGACGAGGCTCAGCACCTCGCCTGCGGCGACGCCGAAGCCGATCCCGTCGACGATGTCCTCGTGACCGCCGTAGTCGATCTCGACGCGCAGGTCGACGACCTCGAGAGCGCGGGCTCCCGTGCTCACTCGCCACCCGTGCGGCCACGCTCGATGCCGATTGCGGCGCGCGAGAGCCCGTCGCCGATCAGGCTCGTGCCGATGGTGAGGAGGGCGATGGCGATCACCGGCAGCAGCACCGGCCAGGGCTGGAGCGTGAGGCCGTTCTTGTTCTCGTTGATCATCAGGCCCCAGTCGGCAGCGGGCGGTTGCAGCCCGAAGCCGAGGAAGCTGAGCCCGGCGACGACGGCGACGTTGAAGGACATGCGCAGCGTCGTCTCGACGATGAGCGGGCTCGAGATGTTGGGCAACACCTCGGAGAGGAGAATCCGGCGACGCGGCACGCCGATCGCCTCGGCCGCCCGCACGAAGTCCCGCTCGACGACCTCGACCGCCGCGCCGCGCGTGACCCGCGCGGCCCGCGGCATCGTGGTCAGGCCGACTGCGAGCACGAGCAGCCAGAGGTCGGGGCCGACCGTCGCCGCGAGCACGAGCGCGAAGACGATCTGCGGCAGCGAGAGGAGGACGTCCATGGCCCGCATGAGCAGGTCGTCGAGCTTGCCCCGCGAGTAGGCGGCGACGAGGCCGACGGTGACGCCGAGCACCATGCCCATCGCGGTCGAGAGCCCGGACAGCACGAGCACGGAAAGGCCTCCCGCGAGAAAGCGGCTCAGTACGTCGCGCCCGAGGGTGTCCGTCCCGAACCACGCCTCGCTCGACGGCGGCGCAAAGGGCAGCTGCCCCTCCAGCCCCTGGTCCGGCGAGTACGGGGCGATGAGCCGACCGAAGAGCGCCATCCCGACGAGGAGCAGCGTGATGCCGAGCCCGATCTTCGTCCGATGCTGCGCCCAGGCCGCCGAGAAGATGATCCGCCCCGGGCTGCGATGCGTCCCCGAGATGCCGAGCTCGGCCGTCTCGACTGCCGCGACGTCGCTCATTTGAGGGAGGTCCGCAAGCGCGGGCTGACGAGGATGGTCGCGAGGTCGGCGAGCAGGTTGAGGACCACGTACAGCGCCGCGATGAGGAGCGCGATCGCCTGCACGGTCGGCATGTCGCGAGCGCGAACCGACTCCACGAGCAGCAGCCCGATCCCCGGATAGTTGAAGACCGCCTCGACGACGACGATGCCTCCGGCGAGGTAGGCGAGGTTCAGCGCCGTGATCTGGAACGTGGGGGCGAGCGCGTTCGGAACCGCATGCCGCCAGAGCACGCGCTTTTCGGAGAGCCCCTTGAGCCTGGCCATCTCGACGAAGTCGCTCTCGAGGATCTCCACCGTCGACGCGCGCATGATCCGGCAGGTGTACGGCACCACCGCGATGACGAGCGTCACCACGGGCAGCACGAGCTCCTTCGGGTAGTTCCAGGGACCGACGCCGGGCTCGGTGACGATCACGCTCGGGAGGACGTGGAAGACGGTCGTCGAGAAGATCACCGCCAGCGTGATTCCGACGACGAACTCGGGGAGAGCGGCGAGCCCCAGCGTCGCGACGGAGGTGGTCTGGTCGAACGTGCTGTCGCGGCGACGCGCGCTGACGGCGCCGAGCAGGATGCCGAGCGGCACGCTGATCACGCCGGCGATCATCATGAGGAAGAACGAGTAGACGAGGCGCTCGCCCATCACGTCCGTAACGGGCAGGCTGTTCGCGAGCGACGTCCCGAGGTCTCCGGTGAAGATCCCCGTGATCCATTCCCAGTACTGAGCCAGGATCGACTTGTCGAGCCCGAGCTGGGCGCGGAGCTCCGCCAGGGACTCGGGTGTTGCGCTCCGCCCGAGGATGGAGCGCGCGGCGTCCCCGGGCAACGCCTGGGTCGCGGCGAAGATGACCACCGACGTGATCCAGAGCGTAAGGAGACCGAGCAGGAGTCGCCGGACGACGAAGCCGGTTATGCCGTGCACGGGCGACAAAGAGCGAACGAGTGCCGGGCCTCGGCCCGGCACTCGTGTGCGCTCAGACGAAGTAGATCGTGCGGTAGCCGTTGCCGTACTTGTTGAGGTTGAGAGTGCCGCGGTCGACCTTGAAGCCGCCGACCTTGGTCGAGTAGGCGTCCGTGAGGTTCTTGAAGCCCCAGACGATGAGCCCGCCGTCGTTGTACTCCATCCGCTGCATCTCCCGGATGATCTCGGCTCGCTTGTTCGTGTTGACGGTCGCGAGCGCCTGCCGGTAGAGGGACTCGAAGCGGCGGTAGCCGGAGTACTTGTCCCAGTGCGTCTCGTTGAAGGGCGCCGTCTTGAGGACGCCGGCAGCGACCTGCTGCAGGTAGTTCCGCGTTCCCCAGTAGTCGGCGGAGAACGGCCACTGCAGGTACTGGTCGCCGTAGATGGTGCCGCCGTCCACGTTCTTGACGGTGACGTTGACCCCGCCCGCCTTCGCGTTCTGGGCGAAGATCGTCGCGCCCTCGACCATTCCCGTGTCGGCCGGGCTCGTGATCAGCTCGATCGAGAGCCCGTCCTGGCCCGCCCGCCGGAGCAGCGATCTCGCCTGGTCCGGGTCGTACCTCCGCTGCGGGAAGTCGTCACCCGCGTACGCCGGATCGAAGGGCGAGTAGACGTCGTTGCCGACGCGCCCGAATCCGGAGAGACCCTGCCTCACCACCTGCGGCCGGTTGATGAGCAGGCGAAGCGCACGCCGGACGCGGACGTCGTTGTACGGCGCGACGTCGACGCGCATGCAGAGCGGTGTCCAGGCGCCCGTCTGGGCCGTGTAGACGCGCAGGTTGCTCCGCCGCCTGACGACCGGCACCTGGGCGAACGGCACGTCCGTCATGGCGTCGATCTGCCCGGAAAGAAGCGCGTTCACCTTGGCCGCGTCGTCCGGGAAGTTGATGATCCGCACCTGGTCGAAGTAGGGCTGCCCGTTGCGCCAGTAGTTCTCGTTCTTGACGTGGACGCTCTCGCGCCCGGGTGTGAAGCTCTGGACCTTGTACGGGCCGGTCCCGATGAACCGCAGCGGGCCTTTGCCGACCGCGTTCGGCTGGTAGCCGACCGGCACGACGCCCTGGAAGTACTGCGCGAACGCCTCCATGAGCGTGACGTCGGCGCGGGACAGGAAGAGCCGGCAGGTGCGTTTGTCGAGCTTCTTTATCCGCTTCAGGTCGATGGCGCCGAAGCCGGCGTTGCCGAACAGCTTGAGCTTCGGGTTCTTCGTGCGCTTGATCGAGTAGATCACGTCGTCGATCGTGAGGGTCTTCCCGTTGTGGAACTCGATGCCGTCGCGGACCCGGATGAGGTACTGGTTGGCCTTCTCCGCCCTGAGCTCCTCGGCCAGGCTGAGCTTGATCTTGTAGTTCTCGTCGAAGTACGCGAGCCCGTCCCAGCCGGTCATGAGCCGGGCGATGTCCGACTTGGCGACGATGTGCTGGCCGTCGATGAAGTCGGTCGAGCCGCCCGAGACCGCAATCCTGAAGGTGCCGCCACGCCTGATCTCGGTCGCCGCAAACGCCGCCTCGGTGAGCGGCCCGAGCGAGCCGCCGGTGACGACGATTCCTAACGCCGCTGCTCTGCGGAGTAGGTCCTGGCGGGTCATGCCACGCTCAACCTCGCGACTGAGCGCCTCGTCGGCAGATCTCATGCGCGCCCTCCTCGTGCTCGGAGCCCCATTCAGGGAACGGAGCGATTCAACTCCAGACCGAGACGAAAAACAAGCGGCGGTCCCCTGGCTCCCGGGACGTGCGCTCCGCGTATCCCCATTGCCTGGCGATTCTCCCAGATGTAGGGTTGTCAGTCAATCGGACACTTTGCGATGAGCGAGAGCTGGCTGCTTCCCACCGTCGAGCGCACGTCCACGACCGAGCAGGTGCACAACACGCTGCGCAAGGCGATCATCGAAGGCGAGATCCCGGAGGGCGCGCGGCTCGGGGAGGTGCGCCTCGCACGCATGCTGGGGACGAGCCGCGGAACCATCCGCGAGGCGATCCGCCACCTCGTCCAGGAGGGGCTCGTCCAGTCGAAGCTACACCGTGGCGCATTCGTGGCGGCGCTGTCGCTCGTCGACCGGCTGGACGTCTACGTCGCGCGCGAGGCGATCGAGGTCTGGGCCGCCCGGTGGCTGGTCGAGCAGAACGGCGAGGTCGACCTCGGGCCGCTCGAGGAGGCCATGGAGGAGCTTCGCGAGGCGGCGGTCGGGCAGGACCGCCCGACCGAGCGCGTCATCGCGGCCGACATCCGGTTCCACCGCGAGCTCGTCGCCCTGCCCGGGAGCCCGCGCCTTGCTCGCGCCTACGAGACGCTCGCTGCCGAGGCCCGCATGCTCCTGCGGCACCATCCGGCTTACCCCTGGCAGACGTACATCGCGGACCACGAGCTCCTGTTCGAGGCGCTCACGCGACGGGATCCGCGCGCACCGGAGCTCGTCGCCGAGCATCTCCGCATGAGCGTCGAGCTCATCGAGGAGGAGATCACCGCCCGTGACCATGTCCGGGTCGACGCGCCCTAGAGTGCCCCTCGTGGCCGACTGGAGCAGCCTCGTCCACCCTGCGCTCGGCGAGCTCGAGCAGTTCCCGCTCGGGATGACGATGGCCGAGATGAAGGCGCTGCACGGCCTCGACGAGGTCGTGAAGCTGAGCTGGAACGAGAACCTGTTCGGCCCGCTGCCGGGAGTGCTCGACGCGGTACGCGAGGAGGTCGACAACCTCTGGCTGTACCCGGAGCAGCCCTATCTCGACTTCAGGGACGAGGCCGCCGCCTACGCCGGGACGAGCCCGACGAAGATCGTCCCCGGTCACGGCAGCCTCGCGCTCATCGGCTCCGTCGCGACCGCGCTCCTCGGCCCGGACCAGCACGTCGTCGTGCCCGCGCTCACCTACGGCCTCTACGCGCAGATCTCGGCGATCCGCGGGGCGACGGTGCACTCCGTACCCATGCTCGGACTGGCGCTCGATCTCGACGCGCTCGCCGAGACGGCACAGCGCGTGGACGCCCGTATCGTCTGGATCTGCGACCCGAACAACCCGACCGGGACGGCGCTCGAGAGAGACGAGTGGCGGGCGTTCCTCGACGCGCTGCCCGATCGCTGCGTCGCCGTCGTGGACGAGGCGTACGTCGACTTCGTCCCGCCCGATCGCCGCATCGAGCGCGAGCTCGACATCGAGGATGGCCGTCGCGTGATCGTGCTGCGCAGCTTCTCCAAGCTGTTCGGGCTCGCTGGGCTGCGTCTCGGCTATGCGATCGCCGACGAGCAGCTGGTGCCCTACTTCGACCTCATCGACGAGCCGTTCAACGTCAACTGCGCGGCGCTTGCCGCCGGCTGCGCGTGCCTCCGGGCGACGGATGCGATCGCGGCGCGCCGCCGCGAGGTCGCCGAAGCGCGCGACGCGCTGGCCGACGGCCTCCGAGCCGCACGGCTGGAGCCGCTGTCGTCGGTGACGAACTTCGTGCTGGCCCGAGTCGACGTCGACGACACAGTGCTCGCCGAGCGGCTGGCCGAGCGAGGCCTCCTGATCCGCCCGGGCTCGGACTACGGCCTGCCGGGCTACGCGCGCATCACCGTCGGCCCGCTGCCGCTGATGGAACGGGTCAGCGCCGAGGTCGCCGACGTGTGCACCGTGCTCCGGGGCTGACCCGTGGCGCGTGTGCTCTGCGACCCGTCGGTGCCGGTCGCCCGGGTGCGGGAGGTCCTGTCCGAGATCGACGTCGGCGTGGACTCCTCGACCGCGCCCTGGGCCGGGGACGACGTCGTCGCCCTCTGCTCCTGGCAGCGCGTCACCTCCGCCGATCTCGGGCGCCTGCCGACGCTGCGCGTGATCGCAACACCGAGCGTCGGCATCGACCACCTCGACGTCGAGGCGGCGACGGCGCGAGGCGTCTGGGTCTGCAACGTGCCGGACTACTGCGTCGACGAGATGGCCGACCACGCGCTCGCGCTCCTGCTCGGGCTCGCACGCGGCGTCGTCGAGCTCGACCGATCGGTGCGCGGCGGCGACTGGAGCCACGAGGCGGCCGGCCCGCTGCGCCGGCTCTCGGATCTGAGGCTCGGAATCGTCGGCTTCGGGAGGATCGGCCGGGCGCTCGCTTCGCGCGCGAGCGCGCTCGGGATGGACGTCTGGGCGCACGACCCGTTCGTCCCGGACGAGGAGCTGGCGGCGGCGGGCGTCCGCCCGGCCGCGCTCGACGAGTTGCTCGGCGGATGCACGGCGGTCTCCGTCCACGCTCCGCTGACGCCGGACACGCGGGGCCTCATCGGCCGGCGTGAGCTCGAGCTGCTGCCCGACGGCGCGTACGTCGTCAACGTCTCGCGGGCAGGGCTCGTCGACTCGGGCGCCTTGCTCGAAGCGTTGCGCGACGGACGGCTCGGCGGCGTCGCTCTGGACGTGCTCGACGTCGAGCCGCCCACGGCCGAGGCGCCGGCTCCGGTGGCGACGCGGCTGGTGGTCAACCCCCACGCGGGCTGGTACAGCGAGCACGCCGAGGACGCGGTCCACCGGCGCGCCGCGGAGTCGATCCTCGACGTGCTCGAAGGTCGCGTGCCGGAGAGCGCGGTTAACGAGCCGGCGGGGCGCCGGTAGCTGTGCCCGACCGGCCGCACATCCTGATCGTCATGGTCGATCAGCTGAGTGCGCTCTTCCTCCGCGCCTACGGTCACGGCGTCACGAGGACACCGGCGATCGACCGCCTCGCGGAACGCGGCGTCGTGTTCGAGAACGCGTATACGCCGAGCCCGCTGTGCGCTCCCGCACGCGCGTCGTTCATGACCGGGATGCTTCCCACGCGGACGGGCGTGTACGACAACGCCGCCGAGCTCCCGTCGTCCATCCCGACGTTTGCCCACTACCTCCGGCTCGACGGCTACCGGACCTGTCTCAGCGGGAAGATGCACTTCGTCGGCCCGGACCAGCTCCACGGCTTCGAGGAGCGGCTCACGACCGACGTCTATCCGGGCGACTTCGGCTGGACTCCCGACTGGAGCCGGCCGGGCGAGCGAATCGACTGGTGGTACCACGACGTGAGCTCCGTCAAGGAGGCGGGCGTGGCCGACATGACCAACGCGCTCGAGTACGACGACGAGGTCACGTTCCACGCAGTTCGCCGCCTGTACGACTACGCGAGGTACGAGGGCGACGCACCGCTCGCGCTCTGCGTCTCGTTTGCGCATCCACACGACCCGTACGTCGCCCGGCAGCGCTACTGGGACCTGTACTCGCACGACGAGATCGACCTCCCCGCCGCGCCTGCGCTGTCGCGCGAGGAGCTCGACCCGCACAGCCGTCGCCTGTGGGACGACTGCAGGCTCGGCGAGGTCGAGGTCGCCGAAGACGACCTCCGCGCGGCGCGCCACGGGTACTACGCGAGCCTCTCCTACGTGGACGAGAGGATCGGCGAGGTCCTCTCGGCTCTCGAGGCCTGCGGGCTCGCCGACGACACGGTCGTCGTCTTCACGTCCGACCACGGGGACTTCTTGGGGGAGCACGGCCTTTTCTTCAAGATGTCGTTCCGCGAGCACGCCGCGCGCGTCCCGCTGATCGTCCACGCGCCGGAACGCTTCGCTGCGCGCCGCGTCAGGGAGCCGGTCTCGCTCGTCGATCTCGTGCCAACGCTTGCCGACCTCGCGCGACCGGGTCTCTCCCGAGAGCTGGCGCAGCCGGTCGACGGCCGGAGCCTCGTGCCGCTGCTCGACGGCGCGGCCGAGAGCCCCGACACGACGGTCGTGGGCGAGTACCTCGCCGAGAGCGTTCTCGCGCCGCTGGTCATGGTCCGTCGCGGCCGCTGGAAGCTCGTCTCGACCCCGAGCGATCCGGATCAGCTCTTCGACGTCGAGGCCGATCCGCTGGAGCTCGTCAACCTCGCCGATGCACCTGAGCACGGAGACGTCGTGCGCGAGCTCCGTGAGGAGGTCGCGCGGCGCTGGGACCTCGGGGCGGTCGAGCGCGACGTCCGCGAGAGTCAGCGCGCCCGGCTCGCGGTCTTCCGTGCGCTCCAGCTGGGCGCCCAGTACCCGTGGGACTTCCAGCCGGCCCGCGCCGCGTCGGAGCAGTACACGCGAAACACGATGGACGTCGCCGCGCGCGACCAGCAGTCGCGCTACCCGCCTCTCCCCACGTCGTGAACACCGAGGTCTTCATCACGTGCGCGGTGACCGGCGTCGGGGCGACGACCGACCGTTCGGAGCTCGTGCCCGTGACACCTGCCGAGATCGCCGACTCCGCGCTCGAGGCGGCGCGCGCGGGCGCCGCGATCGTCCACATCCACGTGCGGAATCCCGACACGGGCGGGCCCTCGCGCGATCCGGCTCTCTTCCGCGAGGTCGTCGAGCGCATCCGCTCGTCCGACGTCGACGTCGTCCTCAACCTGACCGCGGGGATGGGCGGCGACCTCGTCCTGGGCGGCGTCGAGTCCCCGCTCCCGCCGAATCCGGACGGCACCGACATGGCCGGTGCGACGGAGCGGCTCGCGCACGTCGCCGAGCTTCTGCCGGAGATCTGCACCCTCGACTGCGGGACGATGAACTTCGCCGAGGGCGACTACGTGATGACGAACACGCCCTCGATGCTGCGCGAGATGGCGCGGCAGATCCAGGCGCTCGGGGTGCGGCCCGAGATCGAGATCTTCGACACCGGGAACCTCGTCTTCGCGAAGCAGCTGGTTGCCGAAGGGCTCGTCGACGAGCCGGTGGTGCTCCAGCTCTGCATGGGCATCCCCTACGGCGCTCCCGACGATCCCGGAACCCTGCTCGCGCTCGTCAACCAGCTGCCTCCTGGCTGTGTGTTCTCGGCCTTCGCGATCGGCCGCATGCAGCTTCCGTACGTCGCGCTCGCGCCCATCGCCGGCGGGAACGTCCGTGTCGGACTCGAGGACAACATCTGGCTCGAGCGCGGCGTGAAGGCGACGAATGGCGCCCTCGTCGAGCGTACGGTGGCGATCCTCGAGGCGATGAACGTCCGCATCCTCGGGCCGGGCGAGGTGCGCGAGAAGCTCCGACTTACGGCGCACTGATGCACGTCGCGCTGATCGGCGGCGGCGTCATCGGCGGCGGCTGGGCCGGGCGGCTCGTCGAGAACGGCATCGACGTGGTCGTGCACGATCCGCACCCCGAGGCCGAGCGGCGCGTTCGTGACGTCCTCGCCAACGCGGAGCGGGCATGGAAGCAGCTGACGCTGGCTCCGCGCCGCCGAGGGTCGGTCGGGTTCGCGGGGACGGTCGCCGAGGCGGTCCGCGGCGCGCACGTGATCCAGGAGAGCGTCCCCGAGAGCGAGGCCCTGAAGCAGGAGCTCTACGTGGAGATCGAGAAGGCTGCCCGGCCGGACTCGCTCATCTGCTCGTCGACCTCGGGGCTGCTCCCGACTCGGCTCCAGGCGGTGCTCGAGCATCCGGAGCGCTTCCTCGTCGGGCATCCGTTCAACCCCGTCTACCTTCTGCCGCTCGTCGAGGTCGTCGCGGGCGAGCGTACGTCTCAGGAAGCCGTCGACCGGGCGATGGCCTTCTACTCGTCGCTCGGGATGCGGCCGCTGCGCGTTCGCTCGGAGATCGACGGCTTCGTCGCCGACCGGCTGCTCGAGGCCCTCTGGCGCGAGGCGCTCTGGCTCGTGGCCGACGGTGTCGCCACGGTCGAGGAGATAGACGACGCCATCCGCTTCGGCCCAGGCTTGCGCTGGGCCCAGATGGGCACCTTCCTCACGTACCGGATCGCGGGTGGCGAGGAGGGAATGCGCCACTTCCTCGCCCAGTTCGGCCCCACGCTGCAGTGGCCCTGGACGAAGCTGACGGACGTCCCCGATCTCTCGGACGAGCTGATCGAGACGATCTCCTCGCAGTCGGACGGGCAGGCCGGCGGTCTCTCCATCCGCGAGCTCGAGCGCATCCGCGACGACAACCTCGTGGCGTTACTCCAAGCCTTGCGCGCCCGGCGGTACGCCGCGGGGGAGGTCCTCCGCGAGCACGAGGGCCGCCTGTTCGAGGCGGGAACGAGCCAGGGCGAGGAGCTCGACCCGAGGCAGCCGCTTCGCCTGCTCGAGACGGCGGTCGATCCGTCCTGGGTCGACTACAACGGCCACATGACCGAGGCGCGCTACGGCGAGGTCTTCGGCTACTCGACCGATGCCTTCCTGCGCCACGTCGGTCTCGACGCGGCGTACCTCGAAGCGGGCCACAGCGCCTACACCGTCGAGGGGCATATCCGCTATCTGGACGAGGCGGCGGCGTTCGAGCCGCTCACGGTTCGGACACAGGTGCTCGGGGCCGACGAGAAGAGGCTGCACCTGTTTCACACGTTGACGCACGGAGCGACGGGCGAGACTCTCGCGACGGGCGAGTACATGCTGCTCCACGTCGACACCGCCGCCGGGGGCACCCGTCCGTGGGTCGAGCCCGTCGCAGGGCGCGTCGCTGCGGCTGCGGCCGCGCACGCCGGACTTCCCCGTCCCGAGGGAGTCGGCAGTGCAATCGCGCTCCGGCAGTAGCGCTAAGCCAGCAGCGCGACGCCGACCACGACGAGGATCGCGCCCGCCAGGCGGGCGACGCCGACCCGCTCGCGGAGGAGGGGTGCGGCGAGCGCGGTCGCGATGACGACGCTCGTCTCTCGGACGGCCGCCACCGGCGCGGCAGGAGCCCGTTCGAGGGCGGCGAGCACGAGGATGTACGCGGCGAACGTGAAGAGCCCGGCTGCGACCGCAGGGAGGCCGATCGCGTTCCGTACCGCGGGCCGGCCTCGGCGGTGGAGCGTGAGCGCGAGGAAGGCGACCGCGGGCAGGATCATCGAGAGCTCCTGGTACACGACCGGGGACGCGTACTCGATCCCGCGCTTGTCGATCAGCGTGTACGCGGCGATGCACGCGGCGATCGCGAGCGCGAGGCCGACATCGCTCGCACGTGCGTGACCGCCCACGCCGCGCACGAGCAGCACCCCGGCCGCCACCAGGAGCACGCCGCCGACCTCGGCCGCGGATGCCGAGTCGCCGAGAACGACGACGCCCACGAGCAGCACGAGCACGGGCGCCGAGCCACGGGCGATCGGATAGACGAAGGAAAGCTCGGCGCGGCCGTACGCCGCCGCGAGCAGGACGAAGTACGCGAGCTGCAGGAGCGAGGTGACGACCAGGAAGGGCACCACCTCGCGCTCGGCATCCCAGGCGAGCGCCGCGACCGGAGCGAACGCGACGACTCCCGCGACGAGCGCCACCGCCGTCGCAGCCTCGATATCGGGCGCCCGCGCCAGGATGAGATTCCAGAACGCGTGGAGGAAGGCCGCGCCGAGCGCGAGCGCGAGTGCCGAGGTGGGCATGCCGCGTGCAATCCAACCAGCCTCGACGGATTGGGGCACCATCCGTGCGTTGACCACTTGGTTACAGGCGCGTGGACGAGCCATCGACGAGCTGGCCGAGCGGAGATTCGATCTCCTCGTGGTCGGCGCCGGGATCATCGGAGCGGGGATCGCGGCCCACGCCGCTCGGGCCGGGCTCGCGGTCGCGCTCGTCGACGCGGGCGACTTCGGCGGGGCGACCTCGAGCGCGTCGTCGAAGCTCGTCCACGGCGGCTTGCGCTACCTGCGCCTCGGCGACGTGCGTCTCGTACGGGAGGCACATCACGAGCGGCGGCTGCTGACCAGGGTCGTCGCGCCGCATCTCGTCCGCCGCCTGCCGTTTCTCCTGCCCCTGTACGAGAGCGGTCCGTACCGGCCTGCGTTCGTCCAGAGCGGGATCGTCGTCTACTCGGCGCTCGCGCGCTCGCGGCTCAACTGGCTCGTGCCTCCGGACCGAGCGCGCGAGCTCGTCCCTCCACTGCGCGTCGACGGGCTGCGTTCGTGCGCGCTGTACGCGGACGCGACGACGAACGACGCGCGACTGTGCCTCGAGAACGTGCGCGCGGCGGCGGACGCGGGAGCGTGCGTCCTCAACGGCGCGCGGGTCGTCGCGCTTCGCTTCCACTCGGGCCGGGTCTGCGGGGCGGACGTGCGCGCGGACGGCGAGGAGATCGCCGTCGACGCGCGCGTCGTCGTGAACGCGGCCGGACCGTGGGTCGACCACGTGCGACGGCTCGAAGACCCGGGTGCCGGGGCCTCCGTGCGGTTGAGCAGGGGCGCACACGTTCTCGTCCCCGCGGACGAGAAGTGGGCGGCGGCGCTCACGATCCCGCAGAGCGAGGTGCGCGTCACGTTCGCGGTTCCGTGGTCGGGGATGCTCCTGCTCGGGACGACGGACGACGAGTTCGAGGGCGATCCCGCGGATGTCTCGGTCGGGCCTGCGGACGCCCAGCGCATCCTCGCCGACGCGGCCGTCGCCCTCGACGCCCGGCTGGTTGCTCGCGATCGCGTGCGAGCCGCGTACGCGGGCGTGCGGGTACTGCCCGCCGGCGAGGGAGAGAGCGTCAACGCCCGGCGTGAGACCGTCTTCACGCGGAGCGCCGGCGGCATGCTCAACGTCGCGGGGGGCAAGCTGACGACGTACCGTCGTATCGCTCTCGAGACGCTTCGGCGGCTCGGCCCGGAGCTCGGGTTGGGCCGCCCGGACCGGCGTCCGTGGCCGCTACCGGGCGCGACCGGCCATTCGCAGCAGTCCTGGCCCGCGGAGCTCGAGCCAGACGTCCGGCAGCACCTGAGTCACCTGTACGGGAGCCTCGCTACGGAAGTACTCGCGCCGACGACGCTCGAGCCCGCCCTGCTCGAGCGCGTGCATCCGGCAGGCCCAGACATCGCCGCGCAGGTGCGCTACGCCGCCACGCACGAGTGGGCGTGCAGCGCCGAGGACGTCCTGCGTCGTCGCACGACGCTCTTCCACCGCGGGCTCGAGAACGATGAGACCGTTTCCCGGGTGGCGGCTCTTCTCGGCGAGGTGACGGCCATACACTCCGCGCGGTGACGGCGCGCACGACCGTACTCACAGGCCGCACGCTGACGGTGGACGAAGTCGTCGACGTCGCGCGCGGCGGCGCGACGGTCGAGCTCGCCGCGGACGCGATCGAGGGGATGCGAGCCTCCCGGCTCGTCGTCGAGGGTGCGGTCGAGCGCGGCGAAGGCGTCTACGGGCTCACGACGGGCGTCGGCATGCGCAAGCGCTTCGCCATCGAGGAGGAGCAGCGGCAGTTCAACCGGATGCTGATCGGCGGCCATCTGATCGGCCAGGGCGACTTCGCCGCGGAGGACGTCGCTCGCGCGACGATGGTGACCGTCGCAAACGGGCTCGCCAGCGGCGCGGTGGGTGCGCGGCCCGAGCTCGCCCAGCTCGTCGTCGAGGCGCTGAACGCCGGTGCGACTCCGCGGATCCGGACGCTCGGGTCCGTCGGTCAGGCGGATCTCGCCGCGAATGCCGATCTCGCGAACGAGCTGCTCGGGGACTTCGAGCTCGCGCCGGGCGAGGGGCTTGCGCTTCTGAACAGCAACGCGTTCTCCACGGGGACCGCGGCGCTCGCGATCGCCGACTACGAGGGCCTGCTCGGCGCACTCGACTGCGCCGGGGCGCTGGATCTCGAAGCATTCGCCGCGAATCCGAGCCCGCTCGACCCGGCCGTGGGAGAGGCCCGGCCGCATCCGGGCCTGCAGCTGACCCTGGAGCGGCTGCGCACCCTTCTCGACGGGAGCTCGCTCTGGAGCGACCAGCCGCGCAGCCTCCAGGACCCGCTCTCGTTCCGGACGATCCCGCAGGTGCACGGTGCTGCGCGCGACGCGCTCCGGTACGCGAAGGGCGTCCTCGCGGTCGAGCTCAACGCGCACCAGGGAAACCCGCTCGTCGTCCGCGAAGGGAGCCGGATCGTCTCGGTCGGGAACTTCGACGTCGTCCCGCTCGCTGCGGCCCTCGACCTGCTCCGGATCGCGCTCGCGCCCGTGCTGACGAGTGCGGCGGAGCGAGCGCTCAAGCTGCTGCAGTCGCCGTTCAGCGGTCTCCCCGAGGGCCTGGCGGCGAAGCCGGGGCTCGCGGAGCCCGGGCTCAGCGAGCTCGGGGCCGCGGTCCAGGCGTTCGCGGCCGAGGCGCGCCTCCTCGCCCAGCCCGTGTCCTTCGAGCTCGCGAGCACGACGCAGCACGAGGGGATCGAGGACCGCACGACCATGGCGCCGCTGTCGGCCAGGCGCCTGGCCGAGATGGTCGAGCTGGGAGCGCGGGTCGCGGCGGTGGAGCTCACGATCGCGGCTCAGGCGATCGACCTGCGGCGCCCGACGGTGCTCGGAGCCGGGAGCCGGCGGGCGTACGAGCGGGTTCGCGCCGTCGTCCCGTTCACGGATGCGGGCGAGGCGCTGCCGCCGGATCTCCAGCCCGTCGTCGACCTCGTCCGCGCCGGCGCGCTGGAGCAGTAGCGGATGGCGGTCGTCGACGTGCATCAGCACTTCTGGCCGGAAGCGCTGGTCGAGGCGCTCTCGCGCCGTAGTCGCCCGCCCGCTCTTCGCGGCTCGACGCTCGAGCTCGAGGGCCAGCCGCCGGCCACGGTCGATCTCGGTGCCCATGACCTCGACAAGCGGCTCGCGCTGCTCGATCGGTTCGAGATCGACGTTGCGGTCGTCTCGCTCCAGCCGACGCTCGGCATCGGCGACCTCCCCGACGACGAGCGGGCCGAGCTCGTCGGCGCGTACGAGGAGGGCATGCTCGAGCTCGCCGCCACAACGGTCCGTCTCGTTCCGCTGGCCACGGAGCGGCCGCGCGACGGCTTCGCGGGCACCTGCCTCGATGCCGCCCGGCTGCTCGATCTCGACGGCGCGGCGCCCGTGCTCGACGAGCTCGCCGGGAGCGGCGCGTTCCTGTTCGTCCATCCGGGCCCGGCGCGCGGGCTCGCCGGCGCGCCACCGTGGTGGCCTGAGATCGTCGACTACACCGCTCAGATGCAGGCCGCCTATCTGCGCTGGCTCGGGGAAGGTGTCGAGCGCTGGCCTGGCCTCAGGGTCGTCTTCGCGATCCTCGCCGGAGGCGGGCCGTTCCAGATCGAGCGCCTGCGCTCGCGGGGCGTCTCCGAGCGCGATCTCCTGCACGAGAACCTCTTCCTCGAGACCTCCTCGTACGGCCGCCGGGCGCTCGAGCTCTGCTTGGCGACGTTCGGCGTCGGCAACCTCCTGCTCGGGACGGACACGCCGGTGATCGACGCGGCGCCGACGGTAGACGCCGTCCGTCAGTTCGGTGATGCTGTAGCGGACGCTCTTTGCCAACAGAATCCGTCACGACTGCTGAACTGAACGACCTGGCCCAGTGGGTCCACGCGCGCGTGCCGGAGGACACGGACCTCGACCTCCAGACGCTCGCGGACCTCGTCACCGACCTGGCGGCCGAGCCCGGCTTCTGGAAGCACCTCGTCCGGCACGACCCGAACGCGAGGTACTTCTTCCAGCTCTACCGGGATCCGCACCTCGACCTCTGGCTCATCTGCTGGCTCGACGCACAGGACACCGGCTATCACGACCACGACCTCTCGTCGGGCGTGGTCTACGTCGTCGAGGGCCGGCTCTACGAGGACTACTTCGGCCGCGACCCGGACGGCTGGATCCGCGAGCGGACGAACGTCCACCACGCCGGCGATGCGTTCCGCTTCGACTCCTCGTACATCCACGGCGTGCGGCACGCGGGCGGTCCGCCCGCAACCTCTTTGCACGCGTACTCCCCGGCGCTCTGGCGGATGGGCCACTACGAGCCTGACGACCGCGGCGCGGTCCGCCGGATGCCGATGACGTACGCGGACGAGCTCGCGGCGGCGCAGTAGTCGTCGGCCTGGGCACGCGGCGCCCGCTGCGGGAGAATGCGGTGTGAGCGAAGGCGGAGTCGTCCTGTGGAACGCGCGGCTCGGCGACGGCCGCGAGCAGGCGTCCATCCTCATCGCGGACGGTCGTATCGCCGAGATCGGCGACGCTGATGGTGAGCCTCCGGCCGGCGCCCTCGACCTCGACGGGCGAACGGTGCTGCCTGGATTGATCGACGCCCACACGCACGTCGTGAGCGACGTGTCCCGCAGCCCTGGATTCGGGCCACCCGCGCCGCTCAAGGGTGAAGAGCCGCGACCCCGCGAGCTCGGCTGGTTCGTGCTCGCGAACACCGCTCGGGCGCTCCTCGAAGGCGGCGTGACGACCGTTCGTGACGTCGGGAGCTACGACGACGAGGCGATCGTCCTTCGCCGAGCCATCGAGCTGGGGATCGTGGACGGGCCCCGCATCCTCTCCTGCGGGAGGATCATCTCGGCAACCGCTCCCGGTGGCGCTCTCTTCGGGAGCATGTACCGGGAGGCCGACGGCCCGGACGACATGCGGAAGGCCGTCCGCGAGCAGATTCGCCGAGGAGCGCATTTCGTGAAGATCATGGCGACAGGCGCGCGCTCGGTCGTACGCGAGGATCCGGAGCCGGCCCAGATGACGCGCGAGGAGGTTCGCGCAGTCGTGGACGAGGCGCACCGGATGGGCATGCGGGTCGCAGCGCATGCGGAAGGCCTCGGTGGCGCGCGCCTTGCAGTCGAGGAGGGCGTGGACACGATCGAGCACGGGCTGTCCCTGCACCGAGCACCGGAGCTACTTGCGCAGATGGCGGAGCGAGGGATCGTCCTCGTGCCCACGCTGTCGACGTTCCACGACCTGGCCGAGCGCTTCACCTCCGACTTCCCACCCGTGCTCGTCGAGCAGGCCAAGCGGCAGCTCGAAGAGGCGTACCTCACGCTGGTGGCAGCCCGTTCGGCAGGAGTTGTGCTCGCGATGGGCTTCGACAGCGGGCCGCCGGGCGCGAACGCGCTCGAGCTCGTTCGCATGGTCGAGGGCGGGCTAAGCCCGCTCGAGGGCATCGAGGCGGCGACACGGGGCTCGGCTCTCGCGCTCGGGCGCGAGGACATCGGTGCTCTCGAGCAGGATCGGGCCGCGGACCTCGTGATCGTCTCCGGCGATCCGCTCGCGGACGTGCGGGTGCTGACCCAGCCAGACGGGATCTGGCTCGTGCTGAAGGAGGGCCGTGCGGTGGCCGGACGCGCGCTCGCGCGCGACCTAGCCCTCGTGCCCGGCTAGCTCGTCGTCGACGACGAGCACCGTCCGCGCACCCTCGCCCCGGCGCAGGCGCTGGAGAGCGGCCTCGACGCCGTCGAGCTCGTCCACCTGCGAGATGACGCCCGCGAGGTCGAGCTCGCCCGAGAGCGCAAGCCCGGCGAGGAGCGGGAGGTCGACGAGCGGGTCGCCGCTTCCGTAGAACGAACCGCGGATCCCCTTGTCGGAGAGGAACTCGATGGCGGGGAGCGAGACCTCGGCGCCTCGTGCTGCGAGACCGACGACGACGGCTGTCCCGCCCGAGCGCAGCACGTCCCAGGCGAGGCGCATGGTCTCCGGAACACCGACGACCTCGAACGCGTGCTCCACGCCTCCGTCGGTGAGGCGGAGTACACGCGCCGCGGTCGTCGCCGAGCCGGCCTCGACCGCGTGCGTCGCGCCGCGGGCCAGGGCAAGCTCGAGCTTCGCCGGATCCCGGTCGACGGCGATCAGCGGATCGGCGCCCGCGATTCGCGCGGCGGCGACGACCTGCAGGCCGACTCCGCCGCAGCCGATCACGGCGACGCTCTCTCCCTTCGCGACGCGGCCCACGTTGCGAACGGCGCCGAAGGCGGTGACCACGCCGCAGCCGAGCAAGGCGGCCTGCCAGAGCGGAAGCTCGGCCGGGAGCGGTACCGCCCCCGCGGCCATCACCACCGTGCGCTCCGCGAAGCAGGCTGTCATCAACCCGTGCTGCAGCGGTTCGCTGTCCGCATCGGTCAGGCGGGAGGTGCCGTCCATCAGCGTCCCGCGCGGGCCGTTGACGCCTGCGGGAACGCAGAGGTTGAAGCGGCCCGCAAGGCACTCGCTGCACTCGCGGCAAGAGGGGACGATGCAGAAGCCGACCGGGTCACCGGGGCGGACGTGCGTGACCCCTTCGCCGATGTCCTCGACGACCCCGGCGCCCTCGTGGCCGAGCACCATGGGCCAGCGGTCCGGGCCGAGCTCGCCGTCCGCGAGCCGCACGTCCGAGTGGCAGACCCCCGCTGCCGCGACCCGGACGAGCACCTCGCCGGCCTTCGGCGGGGCGAGCTCGACGTCCTCGATCTCGACCGGTCGTCCGGGCTCGCGGAGAACTGCGGCGCGCATCCGCATCAGCCGGTCCGGTACTGCTCGAGGGCATCCCAGTCCGGTACGACGCCGAGCCCGGGGCCGTCCGGAGGAGCGATCGTCCCGTCGGCGGCGATCTCGAGCGTGACGGGAAGGAGCCAGTCGCGGCGCTCGGGCGACCAGGCCGGCGGGTCGCACGGCACCTCGATGTACGGGCAGGTCGAGAACGCGAGCGCCGCGTGCAGGTTCGCGAGCAGGCCGTAGCCGTTCGACCAGGTGTGCGGGCTCCACAAGCAGCCGTGCGCGGCCGCGAGCTCCGCCACCCGCCTGCATCCCTCGATGCCGCCCGCGAGGACGACGTCCGTCTGGATCACGTCCACGCCTCCGCTGCGAACGAGAGCCTCGGCCTCGGCAACGGAGCGGATCATCTCCCCGGCCGCGACGCGCAGGCTCGTTCGCCGGCGCAGCGCCTCGTAGCCGGCGACGTCGTGCGTGGGCAGAGGCTCCTCGAGCCAGTAGACGCCCAGCGGCTCGAGCGCGTCGGCGAAGGCCGCCGCCGTCGCCAGGTCCCAGGAGGGGGTCAGGTCGCCCGGCATGCGCCAGCCCTGATTCGCGTCGACCATGATCTCGAGCTCCGATCCGACCGCCTCCCGCACGGCCTCGATCACCGGGAGATCGAGCGACCAGTCGCTCGAGTGGAGGCGGATCTTCACGGCGCGCACGCCGGCATCGCGCAAAGCCGCACACCGGCGGGCGCGCTCGTCGGGCGAGACGAGCTCGCCGCTCGACGCATAGGCGAGGGGCCGGCTGCCATTCCCTCCGAGCACCTTCCAGAGCGGCTCGCCGCGCCCGCGTCCGACGAGATCCCAGACGGCGACTTCGAGCGTCCAGTTCCGTCCGTGATGGAAGTCGACCGTCTCGCAGATTGCGTGGACGTCGTCCGCCCGCTCGGCGTCGACTCCGCGCAAGAGCCGCTCGAGGAGCTCCCGGTCCGGCAGTGCATCGCCGCTCGCATAGCCCTCGGTGCCGTCCTCGGAGCGGACGATCACGATGGTCGCGTCCTGGTGCGTTCGCGGCTCCGGGTCCCAGGCCGCGACGAAGGGTGGATCGAGCGGGTACCGGTAGGTACGCGCCTCGACCTCGGCGATGCGCATGGTCACTCGCCCGAGTAGAACGGGCTGCGCAGCGTGTCGCGCCGCTCGACCAGGGCCGCCGCCGCCGCGGGATCCCTGCCCTCGACGCAGACGCCGAGTGCCTTGCGCATGGCCGCGCGATTCGCCTCGCGGACGGCGGTCTCGTCGGCCGCAGCCGGATCGACCCAGACCGCGACGAGCACGATCAGGTCGCCGCTCGCCTCGATGAGCCCGTCGGCGACGGCGTCGAGGACGCCCTGGCCGATCCCGAGCTGCGCGGCGCCCCAGGTCAGCGTCTGATGGCGGTCGTCCGCCGCGGTGGCCTTGTTCATCATCAGCGTCGGCGGCCACACGGGCTCGTACTCCTGCTGGGTCGGCCCGACGCACACGAGCACGGGCGTGTGCCCGGGGCTGGGTTGGGCAAGCATCGATATCGCTGCCGCGGCCGTCGGGCTGCCACGCCGTGCGAGGACGACGTTGACATGCGACCCGTTCGGCGCCACTCCGCTCCAGCCTTCGCCGATCCGCCCGTCGAGCTCGTCGACGTTCATGAAGCGCCTCCCAGTTCGAGGACGACTCGAAGCGCGTCGCCCGAGTGCATGAGCTCGAACGCCTGCTCGACGTCGTCGAGCCGCATCCGGTGCGACACGAGGCGGTCGAGGGGCAGGCGCCCGGCGCGATAGAGGTCCAACGTGAGTGCGAAGTCGCGCTCGGGCTTCGTGGAGCCGTAGATCGAGCCGAGGATGCGCCGCTCGAGGCGGGGGATCGTGACGGCAGGCAGCGTAAGCACCGCATCCGGGCGCGGAATCCCGACGAGAACTGCGGCGCCGCGCCCTCTCGTGGAGTGGAACGCCGCCTCCATCGCCTCCGGCCGGCCCGTCGCCTCCACGGCGACGTCGACGCCACCGCCTGAGACCTCCTTCACCGCCTCCGCCGTGGCCTCGGGGCTGCCGGCCCATTCGATGACGTGCGTCGCGCCGAAGGAGCGGGCGACGTCGAGCTTCTGCGGCATCGCGTCGACTGCGATCACCGGGTCCGCGCCACCGGCCACCGCGGCCATCAGCGCCGAGAGGCCGACGCCGCCGCACCCGAACACCGCGAAGCGGTCGCCGGGCCGCAAGCCGGCTGTCCTCCAGACGGCGCCGACACCCGTCGAGACGCCGCAGCCGACGAGCGCGGCCACGTCGAACGGGATGTCTTCGGCGATCGGGACACACGAGCGCTCGGAGACGACGCACGCATCGGCGAACGTCGAGAGGAAGGAGTAGTGGTAGACGGGCTCGCCGTTGCGCGACAGGCGAGAGGTTCCGTCGATGAGGCCGCTTGCATCCGTGGTCGACCACACGTCCACGCAGAGCTGCGTAAGGCCGCGGCGGCACTCCTCGCACTCGCCGCACCACGGTGCCCAGGAGAGCGCGACGCGGTCGCCCACGCGAACCCGCCGCACCCGCTCCCCGACCGCCTCCACGACCCCCGCCCCCTCGTGGCCGAGGACGGCCGGGCAACGCGTCTCGGACGTTCCGTCGATGGTGTTGTAGTCCGAGTGGCAGACCCCCGCTGCGTGGAGTCGGACGAGCACCTCTTCGGGGCCGGGCGGGGCCAGCTCCAGCTCCTGGACCGCCAGCGGCCCGCCAGTTCGTTCGAGCACCGCGCCTCGGATCCTCATACGCGCGCTGCCTCCTTCTTCTGCAGTTGTCTCAACGTCTCGAGCGGAATGTGACACCGCATGAGATGGCCGTTCTCGACCTCGAGCAGCGGGGGCTCCTCCTCCTCGCAGATGGCGCCGAGGTTGCGGTGGCAGCGCGTGTGGAACACGCATCCGGAGGGCGGCTCGGCAGCGCTCGGGATGTCGCCTTCGAGCCTGATTCGGTCGCGACCGCCGCCGTCGACCGTCGGCACCGCCGACAGGAGGGCCTCGGTGTACGGATGGTGCGGCCCGCCGAACACCACATCGGCCGGCCCGAGCTCTTGCAGCCGCCCGAGATAGAGCACGCCGATCCGGTCGGAGATGTACCGGACGACCCCGAGATCGTGCGAGATGAAGATGTACGCCACCCTTTTCTCCGCCTGGAGCTCGACGAGCAGGTTCAGGATGGCCGCCTGCACGGAGACGTCGAGGGCGGAGGTGGGCTCGTCGCAGACGACGAGCCGCGGGTCGCCGGCGAACGCGCGCGCGATCGCAACGCGCTGCTTGAGGCCGCCCGAAAGCTGCACCGGTTTCTGCGTGAGCGTGCGCTCGGTCACCCGCACGCGCGAGACGAGGTCCTGCATGCGTTCCTCCGCTGCACGTCCGGTCACGCCCGCGAGCTTGCGCAGCGAACGCAGCAGGATGCGACGGACCGAGTGGCGGCGGTTGAGTGCCGAGTCGGGGTTCTGGAACACGATCTGGAGCGCGCGCAGCTCCTCCTGCGAGCGCTTCTGGTACCGCTCGGGCAACGGCGTCCCGTCCAGAGTCGCGCTGCCGCTCGTCGGAGGGACGATGCCGAGCAGAGTCCGTGCGAGCGTCGTCTTCCCGCTGCCCGACTCGCCGACGAGGCCGAGCGTCTCGCCGGGCCAGATCGTCGCGGTGACGCCGGTGAGCGCATGCACGTCGTGGCCGCGCTGCTTGAAGACCTTCGTGAGCTCGTCCAGCTCGACGAGCGGTGGCTGCCTGCGGTCGACTGGTGGCAGCTCGAGGTCGGGGGCCATCTCGCGCGGTAGCTGGTCGGCTCTGTCGTGGTACCAGCACCTGCTCTCGTGTCTCGTCGAGACGAAGAAGAACGGAGGCTCTTCCGCGTGGCAGCGCTCGTCCGCCAACGCACAGCGATCGGCGAAGACGCAGCCCGGCAGCTCGGCGCCGAGCGGCGGGAGGAAGCCCGGAATCGTGTCCAGGCGACCGTGATCCTTGCGGACGCCTCCGCGTGGGATGCAGCGAAGCAGGCCGACGGTGTACGGGTGTCGCGGATCCTGGAGCACGGTCTCGACGGGCCCCTCCTCGACGAGGCGCCCTGCGTAGAGCACGCCGACCTCGGAGCACATCTTCGAGATCACGCCGAGGTTGTGGCTGATGAAGAGGACCGAGGTGTGCAGGTCGGCCTGGAGCTGCGCGACGAGATCGAGCACCTCGGCCTCTACGGTCGCGTCGAGCCCCGTCGTCGGCTCGTCGAGGATCAGCAGCGCGGGGTCTTTCGCGAGAGCCATCGCGATGACCACCCGCTGCTGCATGCCTCCGGAGAGCTGGTGCGGGTAGCGGCCGAGCACGCTCGAGGGATCCGCGATCTGCACGCGCGCGAGTGCGCCGCGTGCCCGCTCGTTGGCCTCCTTGTCAGGGACGCCGAGGACGGTGAACGCCTCCGCCACCTGGTCGCCCACCTTCAGCGACGGGTTCAGCGCCGAGCCGGGGTTCTGGTAGACCATCGAGACCGTCTGCGCGTGGTAGTTCCTGAGCCCGCGGGCGCCCAGCGCGAGGACGTCACGGCCTGCGACCGAGATCGAGCCACCCGTGATGCGACCGTTGCGCGGGAGATAGCGGACGATCCCGAGCGCTGCGGTCGACTTCCCGCAGCCCGACTCGCCCACCAGACCGTACGACTGCCCGCGCTCGATCGTGAACGAGACGCCGCGGAGAACCTGCCGGTCGACGCCACGGACGCGATATGCGAGCTCGAGGTCGGAGACCTCGAGCGCGGGAGCGGTGACCTCGCTGCTGCTCACCGCTCGTACACCTCGCGGATTCCGTCGCTCACGAGATTCGCGGCGATGACGAGACTCGCGATCGCGAGCGCGGGGAAGAGCGTCATCCACCAGTACGGGTCGATCAGCGTCCAGTACTCGTTGATCTGCGCGGCCCAGTCCGGCGACGGCGGCGCGACTCCGAACCCGATGAAGGTCAACGACGCGACCGTGAAGATCGCGTACCCCAGCCGCACGGTGAACTCGACGACCACGAGCGGGAACACATTCGGGAGGATCTCGGAGAACATGATGTAGGGGGAGCGCTCGCCCCGGAGCCGGGCGGCCTGCACGTAGTCGAGCTCCGTCTCGGCGAGCACCCCGGCGCGCACGGTGCGCGAGATCACCGGGGCGAAGATCAACCCGATGGTGAGCGTGACCACCCACGTGCCCGTGCTGCCGACGGCGGTCACGATCAGGATGGCAGCCACGATCAGGGGGAGAGCCAGGACCGCGTCGACGAGTCGGCTGATCGCGTCGTCCACCACGCCGCGGAAGTAGCCCGTGACCAGGCCGATCGCCGTCCCCAGCACGGTTGCGATGAGGACTGCCGCCGGAGCGATCACGAGGATGCTGCGCGATCCCGCGAGAACCCTCGAGAAGATGTCGCGGCCGTTCGTGTCGGTGCCGAACGGATGCCCCCACTCGGGCTTCAGGCTCGTCGGGAACTGGTTGTCGAAGATCGGGTCGTACGGAGCCACGCCCGGGAAGAGCGCGCAGAAGACCCAGAAGGCGAGGACGAGCGTGCCGATGAGCACCGCCGGTGACCGCAGCAGCAGCCGCAACCGCTCGGTGCGCGCGGCCCGCGTCTCGCGCAGCGGCGGCGTCGGTGCCTTCGTCCGGGCGAGGTCGATGTCGGTCATTCGGCGCTCCCGAGCCGGATCCGCGGATTGAGAGCGGCGTAGAGGATGTCCGCGATCAGCGTGAAGACGAGGTACACGATTCCGATCACGAGCACGCCCGCGGTCAGCAGCGGAAGATCCTTCTGACGCGCCGCCTCGTACACGAGCAGGCCGATCCCCTGGTAGTTGAAGAGGACCTCGACGGCAACGAGGCCGCCGACGAGGTACCCGACCTGGACCGCGACGACCGCGATGGTCGGGGGGAGCGCGTTCCGCAGGACGTGCTTGCGGACGACGACGCTCGACGGAAGCCCCTTGAGATAGGCGGTTCGCGTGTAGTCGCTCTCGAGGGCTTCGATCACCCCGGCGCGTGTGATCCGCGCGATGTAGCCGAAGAGGACGAGCGTCAGCGTCAACGCCGGCAGCAGCAGGTACTCGAGCTGCGTCAATGTGCTGGCGCCCTCCTCCGCCTGCGCGGTCGCCGGCAGCCAGCCGAGCCAGATCGCGAATACGAGGATGAGGACGATTCCCGTGACGAACTCGGGCATCGCGGCCAGCGAGATGCCCATGATCGTGACCGACCTGTCGGTGAGCCTGCCGTAGCGGAGGCCCGCGATCACGCCGCCGAGGATCGAGAACGGGACGCAGATCAGGAACGCGACGAGCGCGAGCTTGAACGAGTTCTCCAGCGCAGGTTTCAGGAGGTCCCACGTCGGGACCTGCTTCGTCAGCGACGTGCCGAGGTCGCCCTGCAGCAACCCGCCGGCCCAGTCGACGTACTGCACGAAGACCGGCCGGTCGGTTCCGAGCTGCTCGTTCAACACGTCGACCGACTCCTGGGTCGCGAACGGTCCCAGGACCGCGCGGCCGACGTTGCCCGGGAGCACGGTCGAGATCCCGAACACGACGACGCTCAGCAGGAAGAGCGTGATCACCGCGAGCCCGAGGCGCTTGAGGAGGAAACGCGTCAACGATGCCCCGGACACGCCGGAGGGCGGGTGACGAGGCGCTGCTTCACCGCCACCCGCTCTCCGCGTTTTCCGTTACGCCAGGCCGACCTTGGCCAGCCGCACGTGCGAGATCCCCTCGGGGACGTAGTTCCTCACCCTGGAGGTGCTCGCGGTCACGTAGTTGATGAAGTAGTCGGTGATGACCGGCGTGTCGCGGGCGAGGATCGCCGCCAACCGCTTCATCGCCCTCCGCTGCGTCGCGATGTCGGCGGCGGCCAGGAACGTCCTGGCGACCGAGTCGAACGCGGGGTTCTTGTAATGCGACGCGTTCCAGTCGCCCGCCGACATGTAGCAGCGAGAGATGTAGATGTGCGGCACCCCGCGCCAGCCGTACTCGGTCAGCGTGGAAGTCCGGTTCAGCCACGGCGTGGTCGTGAAGTAGTCCGCGCCGGCGGGCTCGGCGTCGTAGTACTTGCCGACGTCCATCACCTCGATGCCGACGTCGACCCCAGCCTGCCGCGCGTACGCCTGGAACGACGCCGCGTGGTCGGTGTGGTCGAGGAAGTCCCACGTGGTGACGTTGAAGTCGAGGTTGTCCGCGTTAGCCTGATCCAGCAACGCTCTCGCCTGCTGGAGGTTCTGCCTCCGCTGCGCGAGCGACCGGTCGGTCGAGGCGAACTGCCTCCAGAACGGGTTGTCGTTCCCGATCTGGCCCTGCCCCAGCATCACTCTCGCGAGCTGCTGTGGACGGTTGATCACGAGCGCGAGCGCGCGACGCACGCGCGCGTCCCTGAGCGGGCCTTCATCGACCCGCATGCAGAGCTGCCGGTGGGCCGACGTCGGCTGTGAGTAGTACCTGTACCTCGAGTTGTTCCTGAACGGCCGGGCTTCCTGGGGCGAGAGCTGCATGGCGAGGTCGATCTGCCCCGCTCGCAGCGCGAGCACCAGTGGTGCCGAGCCCTGGTAGTAGGTGACCCTGACGCCGTCGAGCGGCACGCGACCGCCCCAGTACCTGGTGTTGCGGACCAGCACCGCGCTCTTCTTGTCGACGTAGCGCGTGAGCCTGAACGCCCCGGTGCCGATCATCCCGCTCTTGACCCACGTGCCGGGGTTCGCCACGATCGACGCCGGCTGGATGATCGCCTGGTAGGTCGTCTGGCTCAGGAGGTACGGGAACGCACCGAGCGGTGCCTTGAGCCGGAACACCACGGTGTACCTGCCACGGGCCGAGACGCCTGCGGCGTCGAAGTACGTGCTGAGGCCCGCATTCGACCCCGCGCCGACGTAGTGCTTCATGGACGCGACGACATCCGCCGACGTCATCTCCTTGCCGTTGTGGAACCTGACGCCCCTGCGAAGCTGGAACGTCCAGACCGATGCGTTCCCGTTCGGCTTCCAGCTCGTCGCGAGCCATGGCACGACCCTGGCCTTCGGGTTCGTGAACGTGAGGTACTCGCCCGGGATGCCAGCGAGAGCGAGCGCACCGCCTTCGTTGAGCAGGTACGGCTCGAGCGTGGCGCCGAACGCGGGGAGGCCGACGCGGATCGTGCCGCCTGCCTGGACCGGCGCCGCGGGGGCGGCGAACGCAAGGTCGGACTCGCCGACGTAGCGGAGGAGCGCGCCGATCCCTCCGACCGACAAGCCGAACATCGTGGCGCGTCGGAGGAACTCCTCGCGGTCGAGGTCACCGCCGACGAGCTCGTCGATGAGGTTGTTCTCGATGTCGCCAGCTTCGTGACGGCGGTATTCCTCGATCGTCCTTCTGGTCTCCCTGTCCATCCGCCCTCCTAAGGTCGTGGACGCTCGTCGAAAGCTCTCATGGGTATGACGTAGGCGAGCGCACGTCGGATTGCCTCGCGCTCAACCCTCGATGGTTCTGCACCTGGAGTGCCGTCCCACGTTGACCACGAGCATGACGAGTTCGACTCGGCCATGTCAACCGAAATGTTCCCCATCTGGAATCCCGTTCGAAACAGCAGTACGCTCATGCGATGAGCCTCGACGTCGCCGATCCGAGCGCGAAACCGGCCGGGGGCAGGCAGAGCACGTCGACCGGTGTGCAGGCGACGCTCGCGGTGCTCGACCTGCTCGCTGCCTCGAGCCCGCTGTCCCTCTCCGAGATCGCGCGCGAGCTCGGCATCGCGAAGAGCACCCTACATCGCATCTGCTCGGTGCTCGTCGAGCGCGGATGGGCGGTCCGAGACGGCGAAGGCCGCTTCGACCTCGGGATCCGCGCGCTCCGCCTCGGGTCGGCGTCCTCCGAGCTCCCGATCGTCACCGCGTTCCGCACGGTCGCCGCCGAGTTCCTGACACGACACGACGAGACGATCGCCCTGGCGATCCTCGACGGGGTCGAGTCCCTCTTCATCGCGCTCGAGGAGACCTCACAGCCGGTGCGGCTGGTCACGCACGTCGGCTCGAAGACGCCGGCGTTCGCGTCCGCGAGCGGTCGCGTCGTGCTCGCTTCCCGACCCCCGGCCGCAGTCGCGGCGACGTTCGGAGGGCAGCTGCTCGTCACTCCGACCGGACGCCGGCTGAACGGCGTCGCCGAGCTCGAGTCGATCCTCGCCGACGTGCGGAGGCGCGGCTACGCGGAGAACGTGGAGGAGACCGCGGAAGGGCTCTTCGCCGCATCGGTGCCCGTCGTCAACGACGAGGGCGTCACCCTGTGCGCGCTGACGACTCTGATCCCGATCTCGCGGATGACGCCGGAGCGGAGAGAGGCGATCGTGGCCGACCTGCTGGCCCTCGGCTCCGAGCTGTCCGGGCTCGTCCAGTGGCTGCCGTCGGTGCTGTCGCGGCGTCCGTAGGCGAGGTCCGAGTGGCGCACCACGAGGTCTGATGAAGGTCTCAAGCCTCGAGACCTTCGTCGTGGGCAACCCGCCGCCGCACTACGGCGGCCGGTATTTCGTCTTCCTGAAGCTCGGGACCGATGCCGGCATCCAGGGCATCGGCGAGGTCTACGGCGCCACCTTCGGCCCTCGGACGACGGTGACGATGATCGAAGAGGTGTTCGACCGGCACGTCGCGGGCCGGGACCCCTTCCGGATCGAGGCGATGTGGCGGAGCATCTACGCGAGGGGGTATGCGGGCAGGCCTGACATCTCGCTCGGGGGAGTCCTCAGCGGGCTCGAGCTGGCGTGTTGGGACATCGTCGGCAAGGCCGTCGGCAAGCCCGTGTACGAGCTGCTCGGAGGGCGCGTACACGAGCGACTCCGTGCCTACACGTACCTCTATCCGGAGCCGGGGGAGGAGACGGACGTGTACTCCGATCCCGAGCTCGCTGCGGCGCGCGCCGCGGAGTACGTCGCGCTCGGGCACACCGCCGTCAAGTTCGACCCGGCCGGGCCGTACACGGTCTTCGACCCGCGCCAACCCACGCTTGCGGCGCTCGACCGCTCCGAGGCGTTCGTGCGCGCGCTTCGGGAGGCCGTGGGCAGCGACTGCGACCTGCTCTTCGGCACGCATGGACAGTTCACGCCGTCAGGGGCGATCCGGCTTGCACGTCGGCTGGAGCCATACGACCCGCTCTGGCTCGAGGAGCCGACACCGCCCGAGTCTCCGGAGGAGATGTCGAGGGTCGCTCACGCGACGACGATCCCGATCGCGACCGGCGAGCGGCTGACGACGAAGTACGAGTTCGCGCGCGTGCTCGAGACTGGAGCCGCGTCGATCCTGCAGCCGAACCTCGGGCGCGTCGGCGGCCTGCTGGAGGCGAAGAAGATCGCCGGCATGGCCGAGGCGCACTACGCACAGATAGCTCCGCACCTCTACTGCGGCCCGGTCGTCGGCGCCGCGAACGTCCAGCTCGCTGCCTGCAGCCCGAACTTCCTGCTCCTCGAGGGCATCCAGAGGTGGGACGGGTTCCACGCCGAGCTCCTCGAGCGGCCGATCGTGTGGGATGCGGGCTACGTCATCCCGCCCGAAGCGCCTGGCCTCGGCGTCGAGCTCGACGAGGACGTCGCCGCTCGTCACCCCTACGAGGGCGACGAGCTGCACCTGACGCCGTCCGAGGAGCCGGTGCACGACCAGTAGGCCCCAGGGGTTATCTGAAGCGCCGGAGGACCTTGACCGCCACCGTCGAGGCGAGCCCCGCTGCGAGCGCGCCGCCGACGACAGTCGCGAGGGCGCGCTTGTCGTCGATCGCCTTGCGGAGGTCGGCAAGCGAGTCCGCCAGCTGCTCACGCTCGCTGGCGATCTCCCTGCGAATCTCCTCGTCGGTTCGGCGGTCACTCGCCACGTGCGCTCCTGAGAACTTCCTTCGTGAGCTGCGCCTCGGCCAGCGCCTGCTCGGGCTTGAGCGGCGTCCCTGCGCGGACGAGCGATCGGGCGACGAGTAGAAGCGCGACGACGAGCAGGACGAGCGCAACGAACACGATCAGCAGCGCGAGCCACCAGTCGATGACGAGCGCGAGCGCGGCGGCAATCGTGGCGAGGCCGAAACCGATGGCGAAGAGCGCGAAGATGCCGGCGGCGACGTAAACGGCCGCACCGGCGCCGACGGTGCCGCCCTTGCGCTGGAGCTCCGCCTTCGCGAGCTCGCGCTGGAGTTGCGCGAGGGCGCGCACATGCACCGTGATGCGTCGCGCCGACCCGATGATCCCTCGGGAGCTGCGACCGGCTCGATCGGGCCCGTTGGTGGATGTCATCTGGCCGACCCGGGCGTCATGTCCAGAGTCTTACCCACTTCGCCGCTTCCCTGATCCGGGAAGTCCTCTTGGACCCCTGACGAGCTAGTGGCCGGCCGGGCGCTCCCAGCCTTCGAGGACCGGCGGCTTCCAGTCGGTGCCGACCGTCCTCGAGCCCTCGACCCAGGAGCCGAGCTCGGGCTGCGGGAACTTCGTGTGGATCTCCTTGAGCTGGATGCCGTACGAGTTGCCGGACTGGAGGTGCGTCACGAGCACCTTTCTGGCGATCTCGTCCTCCCGCCCTTCCGGGATCGGGAAGTAGATCTTGAGAAAGGAATTGCTGTAGCGGTCGAAGACCGCCGGCACGCCGTCCTCCTCGAGGAGCGTGATGTCCTCGAGCCAGTTGATGTCCTCACCCGGTGTCGCCGCGAGCAGGTCGACGTCCTCGACGAGCGAGATGTCCTCCTGGTACGGGAAGCGATGCCCGGAAAGGAACTCGGCGTCGAGCGACCGGATCTTCTCGGGCTCGGAGTACGCGAGGTCGTGCCCGCTGCCGGCCACGTGCTCGCTCATGTCTCCACCGCCCTGAGATCCGCGATGTCGGCCGACTGACCGGCGATGAGCTCCTCCTCGGCCTTGATCGCGAGCAGGCGCTTCACCTCGGCGAGGATCTCGTGCTCGGTCTGGCCGACGGTGTACGTCGTCCCAGCGAGCGGTACGCGCGCCATCGCGGACGCCTCGACGGTGAGCGCGGCGAGGTCCTCGGGCTCGAGCGAGTGCACGTTCGTCTTCCCGCACGCGCGCGCGAGCATCTGGAGCTCCATCGTGAGCGTCGTCAGGAAGTTGTAGACGCGCTCGGCCGCTTCCTCGACGACGAGGCGCTTGCGGAGCTCCGGATCCTGCGTCGTGATCCCGACCGGGCAGCGGCCGGTGTGGCAGTGGTAGCACTGGCCCGCCGGGACCCCCACGGTGCCCTCGTAGTCGGTGACGCCGGGAATCTCCTTGTTGCAGTTGAGCGCCATGAGCGAGGCATGCCCGAGCGCGACGGCTGTCGCTCCGAGCGCGAGGCACTTCGCGACGTCCGCGCCGTTGCGGATGCCGCCGGCGACGACGAGGTCGATCTCGTCCGAGAGGCCGACGTCTTCGAGCGCACGCCGCGCCTCGGGGATCGCCGCCATCAGCGGGATGCCGGTCTCCTCGGTCGCGATGTGCGGGCCCGCGCCGGTGCCGCCTTCGGCTCCGTCCAGATAGATGATGTCCGGGCCGCACTTGGCTGCCATGCGCACGTCGTCGTAGACGCGGGCCGCGCCGAGCTTGAGCTGGATCGGCACCTGATAGTCGGTCGCCTCGCGGATCTCCTGCACCTTCAGCGAGAGGTCGTCCGGGCCTAGCCAGTCGGGATGCCGCGCGGGCGAGCGCTGGTCGATCCCCGCGGGCAGAGAACGCATCTCGGCGACCTGCTCCGTCACCTTCTGGCCCATGAGATGGCCGCCGAGTCCGACCTTGCAGCCCTGGCCGATGAAGAACTCGACCCCGTCCGCGAGCATCAGGTGGTGCGGGTTGAACCCGTACCGGCTCTGGATCACCTGGTAGTACCACTTCGTCGAGAAGTCGCGTTCCGGCGGGATCATCCCGCCTTCGCCCGAGCAGGTCGCGGTGCCCGCCATCGACGCGCCCTTGGCGAGCGCCATCTTCGCCTCGAGCGAGAGTGCGCCGAAGCTCATGCCGGTGATGTAGATCGGGATGTCGAGCTCGAGCGGCTTCTTGGCGAAACGTGCGCCGAGCACCGTCTTCGTCTCGCACTTCTCGCGGTAGCCCTCGATCACGAAGCGGGTGAGCGTGCCGGGGAGGAAGACGAGCTCGTCCCAGTGCGGCATCGGCTTGAAGACCGAGAACCCGCGCATGCGGTAGCGGCCGAGCTCCGCCTTCACGTGGATGTCGTTGATGACCTCGGGGGTGAAGATCCGGCTGTGGCCGAGGACGTTCTTCTGGCTGGGCGCCGATTCGTCGGCCATCACGCCTCCATTCCCGCAAGTCGACGATGGTCCAGGGCGAGGCAAGCCTCGCCCCTACGCCTCACGACGATGCCGGTGCGGACCCGTAGGGGCGAGGCTTGCCTCGCCCTCCGCGCCGCGGCGACATGTGTCATCACAGCACCAGCTTCCGCTCGGAAGGCTCAAGCTTGTCGTAGTTGTAGAGCACCTTCCCGCAGACGTACTTCTGGAAGTCGGGCGGCGCGCCGAGTCTGTAGATGCCGAACTTGCGCTCGATGAACTCGGTGTCCGCGTCCGTCCACTCGCCGGGCACGCAGTCGATCCCGAGCGCCTTGACCTTGCCCGCGACGTAGATCGTGCCGTCGTACATCGAGTCGCCAAGCCCCGGTCCAACGTCCCCGCAGATCACGATCCGGCCGCGCTGCATCATGAAGCCGGTCATCGAGCCGGCGGAGCCGAGCACGAGGATCGTCCCGCCCTTCTGATCGATGCCGGAGCGGGCGCCGACGCGACCCTTCACGACGACGTCGCCTCCACGGAGCGCGGCCCCGGTCAGTGAGCCGGCGTTCCCGTCGACGACGACGACGCCCGACATCATGTTCTCGCAGGCCGACCAGCCGACCCGGCCGGTGATGTGGATCTCCGGCCCGTCGGCGAGGCCGCAGCCGAAGTAGCCGAGGCTGCCGTTGAAGCGGATCCGGCAGCGGGTGAGGATGCCGACCCCGAGTGAGTGCTTCGAGCCGGGATTGTCGATCTCGACCTCCTTGACGCCCTGCTCGTAGAGCAGCCAGCGGAGCTCGAGGTTGATCCTGCGGGTCGTCAGCTCCTTCGCGTCGAACCGCGCGCGGTGGCCGTCGATCTCGGAGATCTTGGGGACGTCCGCGAACGGCTCCGCGAGCCCGCGCGCGTCGTAGGTGATCGCGCGTTCTCCTACCGCTGCCATACGAGCACCTCGCGCTCGTAGGGGTCGTACGTGTCGATCTCGTGGTCGATGATCGCGCGGATCGCGATCTCCTCGGAGGCGAGCGCGACGAGGTCGTCCGATTCGTAGAGGACGAGGGGCTTCGCCGCGAGCTCGTCCTTTGCCACCCCGAGCTCGTCCTTCGTCACCGCGATGTACGTGAAGACGCCGTCGAGCTCGTCGAGCGACTTGTCCATCGCCTCCTTCAGCGTGGCCCCGTTCGTCATCTCCTCGGCGAGGTACACGGCGATGATCTCCGAGTCGCACTCGGACATGAACCTGCGGCCTGCGCGCTCCAGGCGCCGCCGCCACATGAAGTAGTTCGTCAGCTGACCGTTGTGGACGACCGCGACGTCCGAGTACGGGTAGGCCCAGTACGGGTGCGCTCCGGCGATGTCCACCTCGGACTCCGTCGCCATGCGCACGTGGCCGATCGCGTGCGTGCCGGTGAAGCTCGAGAGCCCGTACTGGTCGTGCACGCTCTCGGCGTCGCCGAGGTCCTTGATGATCTCGAGCGCGCGGCCGAGCGACAGCACCTCGGCTTCCGGGATGTCCTCGACGAAGTCCGCCAGCAGCTTCAGGTCGCCGTCGTAGTCGAACGACACCCGGAACGCATACGGCGTCTCCTCCTCGACCTCGGTGACGTCGGCGCCGAGCGCCTTGAGCCGCGACTCGACCTCGGTGCGATGCCGGCGGAGCCGCTCCTCGAAGTCGAAGTCACGCGGCGTGTTCGCGTCCGCGAGCTTGTAGCGCATGACGAGCGCCCTGGGGTCGCCGTTCTCGGACCCGTACAGGGCATAACCCGTCGAGTCCGGCCCGCGGTGCTTCATCGACTGGAGCATCCGCGTCATCTCGTCCCCGATCGGGTGCTGCGACCCGTCCCGGTAGATGATCCCCGCGATGCCGCACACTCAGATCACCTTCCGCAAGGTCTGCATCCGCAGGAGCGGATACAGACCGCGGATGCCGCCTGCGGCGGCAACACCCCTAAAGCGGCCGCTTCGCGGCCGGGGCCGCAATCGGCCACGCTCGTTACGGGAGAACATCGAGGTATTCCTGCATGTCCCAATCCGAGACGGTCGCGCAGTAGCGCTCCCATTCGTCCCGCTTGTAGTGCATGAAGACACGGTACATCTCGCCGGGCAGCGCGCTCTTCACCACATCGTCGGCCTCGAGGGCCTCGAGCGCCTCGCCGAGCGTCATCGGAACGCGGGTCACCTCCTTGCCCGCCTCGATCGCCTCGTAGATGTTGCCCTCTTCGGGTGGGCCGGGATCAAGCTTGCGCTGGATGCCGTCGTCCATCACCTTGATGAGTCCCGCGAGCGCGAGGTACGGGTTCACGGCGGAGTCCACGGAGCGGTACTCGAAGCGGTCGGGGGAGGAGATCCGCAGCGCGGTCGTCCGGTTCTGGTACCCCCAGTCGGCGAACACGGGCGCCCAGAACCCGGTCTCCCAGAACCGGCGGTAGGAGTTCACGGTCGACGCCGTCACGCAGGTGAGCGCGCGCAGATGCTCGAGGATCCCCCCGACGGCGTGCAGGCCGATCTCGCTCGGCATGTGCATGTCGTCCGTATCCGGCAGGAAGACGTTCTCGTCGTCTCGCCAGAGCGAGATGTTCGTGTGGCAGCCGTTCGCCGAGACGCCCATGAACGGCTTCGGCATGAAGCACGGGAACGCGCCCAGCTCGCGCCCCACCTGCTTGCAGACCTGACGGAACGTCGAGAGGTTGTCCGCGGTCCGCTCGGCTCGATCGAAGAGGAAGTTGAGCTCGATCTGGCCCGGCGCGTCCTCGTGGTCGCCCTGGATCATGTCGAGCCCGAGCTTCTGCCCGTACTCGATCACCTTGTGGATGATCGGCTGGAGCTCGGAGAACTGGTCGATGTGGTAGCAGTACGGCTTCGTCATGCCCTCGATCGAGGGCGTGCCGTCGGGGCCGAGCTTCAGCCACATCATCTCCGGCTCCATGCCCGCCCGCAGGTGCATGCCGGTCCGCTCCTCGAACTCGGCCTGGATGCGGCTGAGGTTGCCTCGACAGTCGGAGGTCAGGAACGACCCGGGCCCGTCGCGATCCTCGCGGTTGCGGAAGCACGTGCACCAGACACGTGCGACCCGGGAGTCCCAGGGCAGGACCTGGAAGGTCTCCGGCTCCGGAACGCCGACGAGCTCCCACGCCTCGGGGCCGTACCCGATGTAGTCGCCGTGGCGGTCGGTGAAGAGGTTCGCCGTGGACCCGTAGACGAGCTGAAAGCCCTTCTGTGCGATCGTCTCCCAGTGCGGCGCCGGAACGCCCTTGCCCATGATCCGCCCGGTGACGGAGATGAACTGGTAGTAGACGTACGTCACGCCCTCGGCGTCGATCCTCTGACGGACCTCCTTCACGAGGTCCGCACGGCCGTCGGCCTCGACGAAGCGCTCCAGGTCGGTCGCCACCCTTTCCTCCTTTTCCCACTCGGACGCAGCCTGCGTGCGCGCAGAGCCTAAAGCGCGCACACGGGCGGTGCATGGTTAGCCTTCGCACCGTGAGCGAGCCCAAGGCCGAGCACCTGACCCCCGAGCAGCGTGCGGTCCTCGAGGCGGAGCTCGCCGAGCTCGAGGGGCCGAAGCGCGCGGAGATCGTCGAGGCGATCAAGCGCGCACGCGAGTTCGGCGATCTCTCGGAGAACTTCGAGTACCACGCCGCGAAGAACGAGCAGGGAATGCTCGAGCGGAGGATCGCCCTCCTCAAGGACCGCCTCCACCATGCCGTGACGGTCGAGCACGACAGCGACGAGCACGTGGGCGTCGGCTCGATCGTGGAGGTCGAGGACGAGGACGGCGAGACGATGAACATCGAGATCTCGGCGGTCGGCGGCGTGGCACCCGACTCCCCGCTCGGCCGAGCGCTCATGGGCGCAGCGGTCGGCGACGTCGTCGACGTGCAGGCGCCGCGCGGGGCCTGGAAGGCGCGGGTCGTCGCCATAGGGCGCGCCTAGCCGAGGACTCGCCGAGCTCCAGACGCGCGACTTGCCGTGCTACAGCTGGGACAGGACCTCGACATCCGCGCGGTCTTTCGCTGCGTCCGCGGGATCGTCGCGCACGGACGACTTTCCGTCGGCAAGCTGGGCTAGCCCGATGAGGCGCGCACGCACTCCCGAGAGCTCCCGCACGTCACCGGCGAATGTGTTCTCGGGCCAGAACGCGCGCGACTCGCGGAGTGGGATGTAGACGCGTGCATCCTCGTCTCGGACGAGAAACGTGAGCTCGAGCCGAACACGTCCGCGCTCGAAGCCGGTCCCTCCGTTGTCCTCGGGAGATGGGACGTGGGTCCAGCCGTCGCCCTCGAGCAGCGCGAAGATCCGCGGCAGGTCGTCGAGCCAGACGGCGATGTCGACGTCGTCGTGCGCTCGCGTGACCGAGCCCGCATAGAAGTCGACGGCCCAGCCGCCGAACAACCAGTACGCCAGCCCCTCGCGCTCGAAGAGGGCGTCCACGGCGGCAAGCGCGGACAGCTGCTGCGAGTCGAGCCCTTCCACCGACGTCACGTTCGACGCCGATAGGTGACGAATGCGAACGGCATCGGGGTGTTCGATCCGTGCGGCTCGCGCGCGGTCTCCGCGAACGCGTCCCGGTCCCACGCCGGGAAGAACGTGTCGCCCGCGACGTCCGCGTCGATCTCGGTCAGCACGAGCTCGTCGGCGAGTGGGAGCGCATCGGCATAGAGTTGCGCGCCGCCGATCACGAAGACCTTCTCGGCTCCCTCGAGGAGACGGACGGCGTCGTGGAGTGAGCCGGCCGGCTCAGCGCCGTCCGCGTGCCAGTCGGCATTGCGCGTGACCACGATGTTGCGTCGTCCGGGCAAGGGGCGGAAGCGTTCGGGGAGGGAGTCCCAGGTACGACGACCCATGACCACCGCGTGGCCCATCGTGACCTCGCGGAAGCGGCGCGCGTCCTCCGGGATGCGCCACGGGATCGCGCCGTCCCGGCCGATCACCCCGTTTCGCGCGACCGCGGCCACGAGCGCGATCTTCACACCGCCCCAGCCTTAGACAGCAACCGGTGCGCGAATCGCCGGGTGATGCTCGTAGCCGAGGACCTCGAAGTCCTCGAACTCGTACTCGAAGATGGACGCCGGCCGGCGGCGAAGCTCGAGGGTCGGGTACGGGAAGGGCGAGCGCCCGAGCTGCGTCTCCACCTGCTCGCGGTGGTTGTCGTAGATGTGGCAGTCGCCTCCCGTCCAGACGAGCTCTCCGACGTCGAGGTCGCTCTGCTGCGCGAGCATGTGCGTGAGGAGGGCGTAGCTCGCGATGTTGAACGGGACGCCCAGGAACACGTCTGCACTCCGCTGGTAGATCTGGCAGCTCAGCCGCCCGTCGCCGACATACAGCTGGAAGAACGCGTGGCAGGGCATCAGCGCCATCTCGGGCAGGTCGCCGACGTTCCACGCGGAGACGATGATCCGCCGCGAGTCGGGCTCCTCGCGCAGCAGGCGGACGGCCTCGGCGACCTGGTCGACGTGGCCGCCGTCGGGCGTCGGCCAGCTCCTCCACTGGACGCCGTAGACCGGCCCGAGATCCCCGTTCTCGTCTGCCCACTCGTCCCAGATCGTGACGCCGTCGTCCTGGAGCGAGCGGATGTTTCCCTCGCCCCGGAGGAACCACAGCAGCTCCTTCGCGACCGACGGGAAGTGCACCTTCTTGGTCGTCACGAGCGGGAAGCCGTCGGCGAGGTCGAAGCGCATCTGGTAGCCGAAGACGCTGACCGTCCCCGTGCCCGTGCGATCCGACTTCGGCACGCCGTTCGTGAAGACGTATCGCATGAAGTCCTCGTACTGGGTGCGGACCGAACGCTCGGACACGATGGATCGACGATAGCGCTCGAGGCGGAGGAACCTGGTGGCTCAGAGCCACTAGGTTGGAGGACGCCGTGAGCATCGAGGTCGTCTACGAGACGCATGCTCTGAGCGTCGACAACGAGCGCGGTTTTGGAACCGGCTGGCTTGATGGCGAGCTGTCGGTGACCGGCAGGGAACTCGCCCGCGAACTGGGCGAGCGCCGAAGGCGCGACGGAATCAGCGCGGTCTTCACGTCCGACCTTGCGCGGGCAGTCGAGACGGCTGAGATCGCCTTTTGCGCGGCGGGTATCCCGATTCACCAGGATTGGCGCCTGCGCGAGTGCAACTACGGCGACCTCAACGGCGCCCCGCTCACGCGGTTCGAGGGTGAGCCGCCCAAGCGGATCGACACTCCATACCCCGGCGGAGAGAGCTACCGGGAGGTCGTCGAGCGCGTCGATCGGTTGCTCGCGGACCTGCCGGCAGAGCTCGAGGGTGGGCGAATCGTCGTGATCGGCCACGCGGCGACCCGCTGGGCGCTCGACCACCTGCTCACTGGCACGCCTCTCGAGGATCTGGTCGGCGCGCCGTTTCGGTGGCAGGAAGGATGGGAGTACGTGCTGCGTCGCTAGTAGCGAATGCCGTGCTCGACCCAGAACTTGGTCGCCATCTGGATCTCCGGAACGACGGTCACGTCGTCAGCAGCGGTGTCTCCGAGCCTTCCTCGACGACGACCCACTCGTCGTAGTCGCTGAGCTTGTACGGCGCGTTCAGGGGAACCACCGTCACGCCGTCCTCCTCGGCGAAGAAACGTCCACAGGGCGCCGCGAGCCGGCCGTCCTTCGTCAGCCAGAGCTCGTAGAGGCCGACGCTGGACGAGGGTCGCAGGCCTCGCGCCTCGAGGCGCATCGGCCAGTTGCCGCGCTCGTCCACGTCGAAGATCTCGAGTGTGGCGCTCGCGTCGTCCGCCTGAGCGACACCCGCCATGGCGACGACGTCGAACGTGCTCGGATCGTCGATCCATCCGCGCGCCAGGTAGCCGGTCGCGAAGACGACGACGGCGAGCGCCGCAGCGATGGCCGCAATAACGCCGCGGCGGCGGCGGCGCGCGGGGAGCGTATGCACGGTCGCCTCGATCGCAGGCGGTTCCCGCTCGACGGACAGCTTGGGCGGAGGTCCGGCTGCCACGAGCACCTGGTGCACCCGCAGCAAGCGGTCGCGCTCTGAGGCTTCGAGGTCGTCCCCGACGAGCTCGTCGAAGTCAGGTGGCCGCGTCGTCATGCGAGCTCCTGCTCGAGGCTGTCGGCGAGCCGTGCGAGGGCACTTCGAGTGCGCGTCTTCACCGTCCCGAGCGGGATGCCCAGGTACTCCGAGATCTCGCGCTGCGAGAGCCCGCGCCAGTAGGCGAGCTCGATGACCGGACGCTCGTGCTGGGGCAGGCCTTCGAGCGCGCGATGCACCTGCCACGCCGTCCAGGACGCCTCGGCGCGATCTGCCGGATCGGGGTCCCCGCCGGGACCGTCGGGGAGCTCGGCGGCCGGCTCGGGTGTCCGCCGGAGGCCGTCCGTGATCGCGTTGCGCGCAACCGCGTACAGCCAGGGGGCGCCCCTGCCGCGCTGCGGGTCGTACGTCCCGGCCGATCGCCAGATGGCGACGAACGCCTCCTGGGCGGCGTCCTCCGCCCGCCCGCGGTCGCCGAGCCTGCGGAGCGCGAGGCCGAGCACGGCCCGCGCGTACCTGCGGTAGAGCTCCTCGAACGCCGGACGATCGCCGTCCGCGACGCGCGTGATCAGCTGGCCGTCGGTCAGCTCGATGTCGTGCACGCGCTCGCGCTCAGCCACGTGAGTCATTGTTCCCCGCCGGCTCTGGACCACACGGGACGGAATCGCAATCGCCGCACCCATCCACCGGTGCTACGCACGAATCCCGCGCTCCGGATTGCGGTGGCTACGACCGGGCCGCGTCGTACCTGGCCGCGACCGCGTCCCAGTTCACGACGTTCCACCAGGCCTCGAGGTAGTCCGGACGCCTGTTCTGGTAGTTGAGGTAGTAGGCGTGCTCCCACACGTCGATGCCGAGGAGCGGCACCTGGGACTCCATGACGGGAGAGTCCTGGTTCGGGGTCGACCTCACGGCGAGCCCGGTTCCGTCCCAGACGAGCCAGGTCCAGCCCGAGCCGAAGCGCTTCACGCCGGCGTCGTTCACCTGGGACTTCAGCTCGGCGAGGCCCCCGAACGTGTCCGAGATCGCCTCCGCGAGCGCACCGGATGGCTCGCCCCCGCCGTTCGGGCCCATGATCTCCCAGAACAGCGTGTGATTCGCATGGCCGCCGCCGTTGTTGCGGACAGCCATGCGCTTGTCCTCGGGGATGCTGTCGAGGACTGTGAACACGGCGTCGAGCGGCTGGTCCAACCACTCCGTCCCCTCGAGCGCGGCGTTCAGATTGGTGACGTACGCAGCGTGGTGCTTGTCGTGGTGGATCTCCATCGTGCGGGCGTCGATGTGCGGCTCGAGCGCATCGAACTCGTACGTGAGCGGGGGGACGCTGTACGCCATCTGTCTCTGCTCCTCTACTCGCGGATCCTCGTCGGGGGAAGGATATGCTCCGCGGCGTTCCCGCCCCGGAGGGGGAGAAAACCCGGATGTCGAACTTCGTCGAGATCAGGCCCCGCGAGCTGAAGCCGGCTCTGCTCGAGCTGGACGGGATCTCACGCGCCACCGTGGAGGCCCACTACCGCCTGTACCAGGGCTACGTCGGGAAGCGGAACGAGATTCTCGGGCGGCTCGGAGACGCGGATGGGACCGCTGCGAACCAGGTGTACTCCGACCTCCGAGCGCTCAAGGTCGATCTCACGTTCGCGGTCGGGGGCATCAAGAACCACGAGCTCTACTTCGAGCATCTCGGCGGCGAGGGTGGCGACCCGGACGGCGACATTGCCGGCCTCATCGACCGCGACTTCGGCTCGGTGGAAGCCTGGCGTGCGGATCTCAAGGCGACCGGGATCGCGGGCCGGGGCTGGGCGTGGACGGCGTACGACTGGGACGAGGGCCGACTCTTCAACTACATCGGCGACGCGCAGAACACGTTCCCGGTGTGGAACGCGACACCGCTCGTCGCGCTCGACGTGTACGAGCACGCGTACTTCCTCGACTACCAGACCGATCGCGCGGCGTACATCGATGCGTTCTTCAAGAACCTCGACTGGAACGTCGTCAACGGCTGGGTCGGGTCGTACTCGATTCCAACCGCGTAGCGCTCGTGGTCGAGGCGCTCGCCATCGTCGGCGGGTACCTCCTCGGCTCGCTGACGTTCGGCTACTGGCTGGTCCGTCTCGTCCACGGTGAGGACATCCGTCGGTCCGGCAGCGGAAACGTCGGTGCGTCGAACGTGTTCCGTGTCTACGGGCGCCGGCTCGGAACCGCTGTCGCTCTACTCGACGTCGGCAAGGGATTCGCCGCGGCCGTGCTGGGGCTCTGGGCCGGAGGTGCGCTCGTCGGCGTGCTCGCGGGGGCGGCGGCGATGCTCGGGCACGCACGCCCCGTGTTCCTCGGCTTCCAGAAGGGCGGGAAGATGGTTGCCACGGCGGGCGGCGTGACTCTGGCTCTCGCCCCGCTCGCGATGCTGTGCTGCGTCGCGCTGTGGCTCGGAGTCTTTCTCGTCACGCGGTACGCGTCACTGGCGTCGATCGTGACCGCAGTCGCGCTCCCCGTCTTCGTCGTCGTGCTCGGCTACTCCTGGCCGATCGTCGCGTTCGGGATCCTGGGCGCTGCGGCGGTGGTCTTCATGCACCGTCAGAACATCCGCCGGCTTGCCGCCGGAACAGAGCACCGCTTCGAGCTGCGCCGGCCGCGGCGCGCGTAGGGGCGAGATATGTCGCCCTACGAGGAAAGCCAGCCGGTGAGCGTCGTCTGGCGCGTGCTCGGGGTGCCGGTTGCGAGCTCGCCGCGCAGCTCGCCGACCGTCCCGTAGCGCTCCGCGACGACGTCGTGGACGTGGATCGTCTCGAAGTTGACCTGCTTTGCGAGCAGGAAGTCCCCGTCTGCGAGCTCCGGCAGCGAGTCGAGTGCGTCCCGCAGCGAGTGCCGCACCGAGTCCTCGACGAAGCGTGGCTGCAGGTGCGCGTGCTCGACGACGAAGAGCTCGTCCGGTCGCTTGAGGAGGTCGTAGATCGGCGCGCTCATCGAGCCCTCGGCGATGCCGACGAGCAGCTCGGCGTCGAGGTCGTTCTCGGTCCCGACGAAGAGCGTCGCGCGGCCGCGCTGGTTGTGCGTCGCGATGGGGACGAGCTCGAGGATGCGCTCGATGTCCGCCGAGTCGAACCCGGCTTCGAGCAGGCGCTCTCCCGCTCGGTTCCGCACGAGGCCCTGCGCGCACGGGCAGGCGTTGATCCCGGCCGCCTCGACGCCCACGACGCGGCGCGTGCCGGTCCCGTTCGCCATTGCGATCCCGCACAACGTCACCATCTCCTGCGTGGAGAGACCGGTGACCGGGGTCAGCCGGCGGATCGGCCACTGCGCCCGGATCCAGACCTCGGCCTTGACGGCGTCCTGCCGTTCGACCACGCGGCGCGCGATGTGCTCCGCGAGCACCTCGACGAGAAGCGCCTCCTGACCGACCACGAGGTCGATCGCCTCCTCGAAGAGCTCCGGGAAGCGCGACATGTGCACGCCCTTCTGATCCGCGGCGAGATCGACCGTGCAGTCGATGACCGCCGCCATGACCGTCTCGGCATCGCCGCGCCGGATGCGCACAGCCTTCTGGACGCCGCGCACGCCCGCGTGGGAGAGCGCGAGACCGATTTCGGGCGACGAGGCCTGGAGGTCCTCGACGATGTTCGGGAGCTCGGACACTCGGCAAGAGAATACGCCTGCGGCCCGGTTTCGGATCGTTCTTCCTGCGACGGTTACCAGTCGAGAGCCGCAGCCTTGGCGGCCCCGGGAGCGTCGAGGGTGCGCAGGGCTCGGACGAACGGCGAGGCGAGGGCAACGGCCACGAGGGCGAGCGCGAGCACGAGGAATGTCGCGCGGAGCCCGATCCACTCTATGAGCGGGCCGACGACGAGGAAGCCGAGCGGCCCTGACGCGTAGGCGAGCGAGGTCAGGACGCCGATCGCTCGGCCGAGCAGGTGCGGTGGCGCGAGCTCCTGGAGGACGAGGTTCGCGATCGGGTTGATCGGCCCGTACGCGAGACCGGTTGCGGCGCCGAGCAGGACGAGCAGCCAGAACGACGGGAGGAAGGCCATGCCCACGACCGGGAGCGACGTGCCGACGAGACCGAGGATGACCGCGCTCCGCCGGCTGACTCGATGTCCGATCGCGCCGTAGGCGAGCGCACCGACGATCCCGCCGACGCTCATCGCCATGAGGACGACGCCGAGCCGCTCGGGCGCGTCCTGGGCCTGGAAGTAGACGGGAAGGATGACGCCCTCGATCGGCACCCATGCGCCCACGAGCACCGTGAAGAGAATCGTCAGCGCTCGCAGCGTGTGGTCGTTCCAGACGAACAGCAATCCGTCGAGCCCGTCGCGCCAGAACGGGCGCGACTCGTCGTGCTGCGGCGGGCGCTCCACGCCCGGGAGCCGGACGAGGAACGTCGCGACCGACGACACCGCGAACCCGATCGCCGTTGCCCAGAGCGTCGCCTCCGCGCCGATCCACGCGATGAGCAGGCCACCGAGGGCCGGACCGACGAGGAACGCGACCCCGAACACCGCCTCGTGCACGCCGTTCACCCGCTCGCGGCGAAGGCGCGCTGCGGCGGCGGCCGCCGGGAGCATCGTCTCGCGCGCCGTCACGCCCGCCGGATCGAACACCGCACCGAGTGCGGCCAGCCCGAGCAGCAGGCCCAGGGAGAGCACGTCGAGCGCCGCCGCGACGGGAATGGCGGCGACGCTCAGCCCGCTGAGGACGTCCGACACCACCGCGGTGCGCCGCCGCCCGAAGCGGTCGACGATCGTCCCGGAGACGAACGCGGAGAGGACGAGTGGCAGGGCCGCGATCGCCGCCACGAGGCCCACGTCGGTCGCGCTGCCCGTCAGCTCCAGCACGACCCACGGCAAGGCGACGAGGGCAACGCCGTTTCCGGCTGCCGAGACGAGCGTGGCGATTTCGAGCGCGACGAGCGGACGCCAGCTCCGGCGCCCGGCTCCGGCGCTCAGCGCAGGAGGCGCGAGAGGCGTCGGTCCTTCAGCGTCCTGCCGCCCGTCTGACATGCCGGGCAGTAGTAGACCGTGTGCTCCTCGTAGTCCACCTGCGCGATGGGCGTCCCGCACACGGGGCACGGCTCGCCGAGGTGGTCGTGGACGCGATACACGTCGCGGTCGCCCTTTCCGCGCTCGCGCAGCTCGAGCGCACGCTCGAGGTCTTGGTGCATCGCCGCCGACAGCCGCTCGACCTCCTCGTCCGTGAGCTCGGTCGATGCCTTGAACGGCGACAGGCCCGCGCGATTCAGGATCTCGTTCGCGTGCGCGCGCCCGATGCCGGCGAGCGCCCGCTGGTCGCGGAGTAGCGGATGGAGCTGCCTGCGCTCGCGCTCGAGGATCTCCCGGAGCCCCGCGGTGTCGAGCTCGAGGGCGTCAGGGCCGAGGTGGGAGAGGTCGGCGGCGAGCTGCTCCGGCGTCGCCAGCCAGACCCCTGCGCGCTTCTTCTTGCCCGCCTCCGTGAGGTTGAGCTCGTCGCCGCCGAGGAAGCGAAGGCGGAACATCGGCCTCTTCGGGCCCTTCGCGCCGGCGGGGAGGAAGCGCAGCCGCCCCGCGCTCATCAGGTGCACCCGGAGCACGAGCTCGCCGTCCTCGGTCGGGAAGAGGAGGTTTTTCCCGCGCCGTTCGGAGCCCGCCAGCTTGCGGCCCTCGAGCGTGTCGAGTGGCGGGTCGATGGTCTTGAGCGTCGCCACGTGCGCCGGCCCCGCGCGCTCGATCGGGTACGCCGAGACCTGGGGCGAGAGCTCCCGCACCCACGCCTCGACCTCGGGTAGCTCAGGCATCGAGTGCGACCGGGCTCGGCGGATGCGGCGCCAGCGGGACGAACGGATCCGGCTCTTGCTCCGTCGGCATCTCCCGAAGGGTACGGAGCGGCGAGAAGAGGATCGGCAGGAAGCAGGTGCACGACCCGATCGCCCCGACGAAGAGCGCCGCGCGGAGGCCGAAGGCGGTTGCGAGAACGCCGCCGACGAGGGCGCCGAGCGGGATTGTCCCCCAGACGATGAAGCGGCGGCTCGCGTTGAGCCTCCCGAGGAGCCGCTCGGGCGTCAGCGTCTGCACGAGGCTGATGCCCGTGATGTTGTAGACGATCCCGGCGAGGCCGAGCAGCCCGAACGAGAGCGCGAGGTAAGGAAGCGGAGCCGACCCCGGCGCCAACGGTATGAGGAGCGCCGCGGGACCGAAGACGACGGCCGCCCCGACGATCGTCGGTCCGACGCCGAATCTCGTCGCGATGCGGTTCGCGAGGACCGCGCCGGCAAGCCCGCCGATACCGACGGGAACGAGCGAGAGGCCGATGAGCTGCGGGGAGAGGTCGAGCTCGCGTACCGCGTAGACGAGGAAGATCGAGCCAACTACCTGCGAGAAGAAGTTCGAGGTGGCCGTGCAGGCGGCGAAGGGGCGCCAGTAGCGGTGTCCCAGCAGATAGCGCAGGCCCTCGACGAGCTCCCGTCCGAGGTGCGCGTCGACAGCTCGTTCCGGGCGCTCTTCCTCCGTCCGGATCCGGGCGAGGAACCCCGCCGAGCCGAGGAAGCTGAGCGCGTCGAGGAGGATCGCGTAGGGCGCAGTGAGCGCCGCGACGAGCGTTCCTGCCATCCCCGGGCCGGCCACGAACGCGGCCGAGCGGCTGATCTCGAGCTTCGAGTTGCCTTCCACCAGCTGGTCCTTCCGCACGAGCGCCGGGAGATACGACTGGTAGGCGACGTCGAAGAAGACCGTTCCGACCCCGGTGCCGAAGGCGACGGCGTACAGCTGCCAGATCGTCAGCGCGTCGAGCGCGTACGCGATCGGAACCGTCGCGAGCAGGGCAGCGCGCCCAAGGTCTGCCGCGACGAGGATGGGCTTGCGCCGCAAGCGGTCGACCCAGACCCCCGCGGGGAGCGTGAAGAGGAGGAACGGGAGGAACTGGAGCGCGCCGAGCAGCGCCACCTCGAAGGCGCTCGCATCGAGGACGAGGATCGCGGCGAGCGGCAGCGCGAGCTGGGAGACCTGCGTCCCCAGCTGGCTGACCGTCTCCGCCGACCAGAGCCTGAGAAAGTCGGCCCGTCGCCAGAGGCCGCCCGTCGGCCAGATCCGCACGTCAGGAGGCGTCTACGGGAGCGAGGGGATCTGCGAGACCGGGCCGCGCCGCCCCGAGCTCGTCCGTCCGCGGCTCGTCCTCGATCGGCTCCGGCATCTCGCGGAGGTGGCGCTGCGGCGAGAAGACGATCCAGAGGATTGCCAGGCTGCCTCCGATAGCACCCACGACGATGGTCTCGCGGAGGCCTATCCAAGTACCCAGCGCGCCTCCCACGAGGGCTCCGATCGGGATCGTCCCCCAGACGATGAAGCGCATGACCGAGTTCATCCGCCCCTGGAGCCGCGGCGGGCAGATCGCTTGCCGGTAGCTGACCTGGATGATGTTGTAGACGACGATCGAGAAGCCCCCGACGAGCACCGTGCCGACGAGGAAGGGGATCGCGGCGTTGCCGACCGGAGCGAAGGCGACCAGCAGGGCCGACGGTCCCCAGAGGAGACCGGCGGCGATCGTCGTCGGCCCGATCCCGAAGCGGTTCGAGAGGCGCATGGCCGTGAACGCGCCGGCGAGGGAGCCGACGCTCCCGAGCGAGAACGCGATCCCGATCACGCCGGCTGAGAGCTCGAGCTCGCGGACGAGGTACACGAGTATGACCGCGAACGCGACGTTCGAGAAGAAGTTGGAAGTGCCCGTGCAGCCTGCCTGTGCGCGCAGGTTGGGGTTTCCGAGGACGAAGCGGAGGCCTGCTTTCAACTCCGTCCAGATTCCCGGCTTCGCTCCGTCCGCAGGCGCCGCGACGGGCTGTTCCACCTTCCGGATACGAAGGACGAAGAGACCCGAGGCGACGAAGCTGACCGCGTCGATCAGGATCGCGTATGGGGCCGTGAAGAGCTGGACGAGGCCGCCGCTCACGCCCGGGCCGCCGATCTGAGCCGCCGAGCGGCTGATCTCGAGCTTAGAGTTGCCCTCGATGATCTGGTTGCGCTCGACGAGCGACGGGATGTACGACATGTATGCGACGTCGAAGAAGACGGTGCAGATCCCGACGAGGAATCCGACGACGAACAGCTGCGCCAACGTCAGGACGTCGGCGACGTACGCGATCGGAATCGACGCCAGGAGCGCGGCTCGTCCGAAGTCGCCGGCGATGAGGATCGGACGCCGCGGCAACCGGTCGACCCACACCCCGGCGGGCAGGGTGAAGAGGATGAACGGCAGGAACTCGACGACGCCGAGCGCGGCCACCTCGAATGCCGAGGCGTCGAGCACGAGAATTGCCGCGAGCGGGAGCGCGAGCTGCGTCACCTGCGTCCCGAACTGGCTGATGGTCTCGGCCGACCAGAGCTTCAGGAAGTCCGCGTGCCGCCAGAGGCCTCCAGTTGGCCAGAAGCTACGCACCGTCACCTCGCCGAGGCAGCACGCCGGTCGTCCGGAAGAGCGCCAGCGTCAGAGCGTGCATGTCGCCGTCCGGATCCTCGGCCCGCTGGAAGTCGGCGACGAGACGATTGAGCCGGCGCTGGAAGCGGATGAGGTCCTTCTCGGTGAGCCGCGCGTGCAGGAGGGCGGACTGGTCCTTCTCGGGGCGAGATGCGAGCACTTCGTCGGCCGCCTGGCGGAGCATCATCGCCCCGAATGACCCCGTGAGCTCCTGCGGCAGCGACTCGTCGCTCCGGAGCACGAACAACCTTGCGACACGGCCGTAGTACTTCTCGGTGAGCGCGCGCACCTTTCGCGTCCGCACGACGCGGATGAGCCCGGCGCGCTCGAGCACCTTCACGTGGTGCCCGACGGTCCCCTTCGGGGAAGAGAGCACCTCGGCGAGCTCGGTGATGCTCGCGGCGCGCTCGCGGAGAAGGAAGACGATTTTCGCCCGAAACTCGTCCGCGAGCGCGCGCAGCTGCTGCGAGTCCTGGACGACGAGGACGTCGTCAGCCTCGTAATCGACGAGCTGTGAATGGTCCACGATCGCGAAACATACGGGATATCCCGACCATTCGCAAACCAGGCTAGGCTGCCGCGGCGATGGAGCCGATCGTCGTCGAAGTCGTGCGCGGACAGCTGCTCGAGGCCCGCCATCTTGCCCATGCCGTCGCCGTCAGCGACGGCGAGATCGTGGCGGCGGCCGGCGACGCGCAGCTCCTCACCGGGTTCCGGAGCTCGGCCAAGCCGATTCAGGTGTTGCCGGTGCTCCGCGCCCGTCGCGACCTCGATCAGGTGGAGATCGCGATCGCATGTGCCTCGCACCTGGCGCGATCGGAGCAGCTCGAGCCAGTCCGCACTCTGCTCGCGAAGGCACCGGCCTCCGAGGACGAGCTCGAATGCGGTCCTGAACCGACGCGGCTCGCCCACAACTGCTCCGGCAAGCACGCAGCGATGCTCGCCCTCTGCCGCTCGAGCGGCTGGGAGAGCCGCGACTACCGGCTCCTCGAGCATCCGTGCCAGCAGGCGATGCTCGAGGTCGTCGCGGAAGCCGCAGAGGTCGACGCAGCTGAGATTCCCGTCGGCGTCGACGGCTGCGGTGTGCCGAGCTTCGGGCTGACACTCGAGCGAATGGCGCACGCGTTCTCGCGGCTCGAACGGATCGACGGAGGTGCGCTCGCCGTCCGGGCGATGCGAGCGCACCCGGAGCTCATCCGTGGTCCGGGGGCAGCGGACACGGAGCTCATGCGGACGCTGCCCGGTTGGATCGCAAAGGGCGGGGCCGAAGCGCTCCTCTGCGCCGCGTCGCCCGACGGCCTCGGGATCGCGGTGAAAGTCGAGGACGGCGGCGGCCGTGCGGTTCGCTCCGCGACCGCAGCCTTTCTCGGCCGGCTCGGGCTCGACACCGGGGCGCTCGGTGAGGTTCCGCTCGAGAACTCGCGCGGCGAGATCGTCGGTGCGATCAGAGCATCCTGACCGCGCGGCCAAGAATCGTCTCTCGAGCCCTTCCCGAAACGGCCAAGTCCAACTAGGATGCGCCGCGCTGAGGTGAGCGCCGGGCGGCGGGGGAACCGGCGCAATGCACGTTGCTAGGCATGTCGCAGGTCAGTATCCGTTCGAGGAGGAGGAGGAGAACGCCAGGGTGGCCATGCTTTCGGTCGATATCTCCCTGCCTGAGTCCGAGGAGCTCCAACGGCTCATCGAGCAGGGTCTCGAGAAGGGGTTTCTCACCTACGACGAGATCGTCTCGGGACTGGACGACGTCGAGCTCACGAAGGAGCAGGTCGAGGACTTCTACACGTACCTGATCGACCATTCGGTCGAGCTCGTCGAAGGCGTCGAGCACAAGTCGCTGCCACACGAGGAGCCCGTGGTCCCGCCCGAGGACGAGAAGGCGGTGCCCAAGCTCGACCTCTCCGTGGAGCCGTCGCTCGACTCGCTGCGGCTCTATCTCCGTGAGATAGGGAAAGTCCCCCTGCTCACGGCCGACCAGGAGATCTACCTCGCCAAGCGCATCGAGCGCGGGGACATGTCCGCGAAGCAGCACATGATCGAGGCGAACCTTCGGCTCGTCGTCTCGATCGCGAAGGGGTACCTGGGCAGGGGGCTCTCGTTCCTGGATCTCATCCAGGAGGGCTCGTTGGGACTCATCCGCGCAGTCGAGAAGTTCGACTACCGCAAGGGGTTCAAGTTCTCGACCTACGCGACGTGGTGGATCCGCCAGGCAGTGACCCGCGCGATCGCGGACAAGGCGCGCACGATCCGGATCCCGGTGCACATGGTCGAGAAGCTGAACAAGGTCGTGCACATCGAGCGCCAGCTCGTGCAGCGGCTCGGCCGGGAGCCTTTCCCGGAGGAGATCGCGGAGGAGCTCGAGATTGCCCCGGAGGAGGTTCGCGAGATCCTGCGCATGTCGCAGATGCCCGTGTCGCTCGAGAAGCCGGTCGGCGAGGACGAGGACTCGTCGCTCGGGGACTTCGTGCCGGACGAGCTCGCCGAGTCGCCGTTCGACACGGCGTCGCTCTCGCTGCGCAGAGAGGACGTCGAGTTCGCCCTGGCGTCGCTGCCCGACCGCGAGCGTCGCGTCATCGAGCTGCGCTACGGGCTCGACGGCTCGCAGCCGTGCACGCTCGAGGAGGTCGGCCGCGCCTTCGGCGTCACCCGAGAGCGCATCCGGCAGATCGAGAACAATACGCTCAAGAAGCTCCAGGGCCTACCGAGAGAGGGCTCGCAGGGGTTCCCCCTCAACAGCTGAAGCTCAGGGCTCAGCCAGGCTCTGAAGGACTGCGTCTAGGGCTCTTTCTGTAACGCTCCGTCGCGTGCGGATCGAGTACGTCGGGCACGCGACGGTGGCGGTGGACCTGGACGGGGTCCGGCTTCTCACGGACCCCGTTCTGCGCAACCGGGTCGCGCACCTCAAGCGGCGGGTTCGCGTGGACCCGCGGGCCCTCCGCGGAGTCGATGCCGTGCTCGTCTCGCACGCGCACTACGACCACCTCGACCTCCCGTCGCTCGAGAAGCTCGGGAAGGACCTGCCGATCGTCGTGCCCCACGGGCTCGGTGGGCTCCTGCGGCGCCGCAGCTTTCGCGGCGTCCTCGAGGTGCACGCGGGCGACACGCTGCGCATCGGCGGGCTCGAGGTGCGGGCGGTGCCTGCCGAGCACGACGGGGGCCGCGGGCCGCTGGGCGCGTCTGCCGAGGCTCTCGGCTACGTGATCTCGGGGTCGCGCTCCGTGTACTTCGCCGGTGACACCGACCTCTTCGATGCGATGGGCGAGATCGCGGAGATCGACGTCGCGCTCATCCCCATCTGGGGCTGGGGGCCGACGCTGGGGAAGGGCGGGCACATGGATCCGCGCGGCGCGGCGGAGGCCGTCCGTCGGATCGCGCCGAAGGTCGCGATCCCGATCCACTGGGGCACGTACTTCCCGCTTCACCTCGGCCTCCGTCGCTTGCCGGCGTTCCTCGACCTGCCGCCTGCAGAGTTCGTGGCCGCTGTCGGCGAGGTGGCGCCCGACGTCGACGTGCGCGTGCTCCGGCCCGGCGAGCTCGCCGAGCTCTAGCCGGCCGGGAGGAGGCCTGCCTCGCCGAGCGCCGTGACGGCGCTCTCGCGGATGTCACTGGCGATCCGTGAGACGTCTGCCGCGAAGGGCGCGTAGGCGACGACGCTCAGCCAGACGGTTCGCTCGGCGATCTCGCCGACCTGCACGTCCAGATCGAGCGCGTCTCCGCCCGGGACACTCGCCGCGGCTTCCACCGTCACCCGGCGTGCCTCGGCGAGTGGGGCGCCGAGCCGAACGGGAAGTTGCACTGTGACGAGGCGTCGTGGGTCGGCCACGGACCGGTTCACGAGCGTCGTCGAGACCATCTTCGTGTTCGGCACGAAGATCCTGCGTCCCTCGTCGGTCGTGAGCCTCGTATAGGTCAGCGTGATGTCGTCGACGATGCCCGTGTGCTCCTCGACGGTGACGCGGTCGCCCAGACGGACCGGCTGCGTGAACGCGAGGAGGACGCCCGAGCCGAGGTTGCCGAGCGGCGTGGTCAGCGCGAGGCCGGCGATGAGAGCGAGCACGGCGCTCGACGCGAGGAACGCGCGAGCGATCTCCTGGGTCGCGGAGAAGATCGAGAGCACGCTCCAGATCCCGATGAGCGCAACGAGCGCGACCGCCACGCGCATGAGGAACCGGTAGGTCGTCCGCCGGCGGGCGGCGACCGCGGGATCGCGTTCGGCGAGTCGGCGTTCGTAGCGCCCGAAGGCGGCGTTGAGCGCGAAGCGCAGTCCGATGACCACGACGATCCAGATCGCCGCGGTGACGAGAGCCTGCGCGAGATCCGAGTCCACGCCGCGGGATTCGGCGTGCGCGGCGGCGAGCCTTCCTCGCGCTGCCGGGCGCTACTCGCCGCCGAGCACGCGTGCCTTGGCGGCCGCGTACTCCTCGTCCGTCAGCGCGCCGCTCGCGTGGAGCTCGGAGAGAGAGGCGAGCCGAGCCGTGACGTCGCTGCCGACGGGCGCTGCAGCGACGGTCTGCGGCTGCGCCGGCTTCCGCGACGTCTCCCACCAGCCCGACATCCGCGTGCGCATCTCGTCGAACATGTCGCTGCCGCTCACGCCTGGAAACTCCTTCATCGTCCGCCGGCGCATCACTTCGATCCAGACGACGCCGAGCGCGATGAGCACGATGACGACGAAGTAGCGGGTGGCGTCACCGACCGGGCCGGTGAGCAGCAGGAAGACGGCGACGACCGCAAGCGCGACGTAGGGCCAGACCCGTGCGCGGAGCGCAGGGGCGAGAAAGCGTCGCGCCTCCACTGCCTGCCGCCCCGCGCCGGCGAGCCACGACGCGACGACGAAGAGCACGCCGATCGGGATGAACGACCAGAACGTGCGACGGAGGAGATCGGTGAGGATGTCCCACGCCTCCCCGGCCGCGGCCCTGTTCTGCGTCTCCGCGACGAGCGAGTCGACGATGTAGTTGCCGACGGCCCCGACCGCGACGAGCCCGACGATGCCGACGATCACGAACGCGAATCCGATCCGCCGGACCAGCCGGCGCCGGTCGCGGGAGAGCCAGACGGCGAGCGCGAACGCGCCGAGCGCCAGGATCGGCAGCACCCACGCAAGCACCTTCAGGAGCTGGGTGATGCTCTGCGCCGTGTCGAGCTCATCGGAGGTCAGGATCTCGATCGTCCCGACGTCCTCCGGCAGGTTGTCCGCGACCTGGTCGCGTAGGCCGATCCGGTCCGCAGCCGCGAGGACGATCGGCCGGAGGTCGAGCGTTACGACCCCTTCCTCGGTCGAGACGTTGTCGCTGCCGCCCTCGAGAATCGCGACGAGCGTGAGGTGCGATTGCTCGAGCGCCAACGCCCACAGTCGCTGGAGCGCAGGCTGCTCGAGGGCGCGGTCGACGACCCGATATGCCGCTTCGCGGGCGACGGCCCTCGCCGGCCCGGACAGCCGCTGGTAGTCAGGTGGGAGCTGCTGCTGGAGCTCTGCCTGGACGTCGACCGACGCGAAGAGCTCGTCGACGGCCTTCGTCGAGACGGCCGACCGGATCTCGTCGTTGTCGAGGAGCTCCGTGCTCGTGTCCACGAAGACGTCCGTGTTCAGCGCGACGCGGTTGACCCAGATCGCGAACGCGGAGAGCAGGAGCAGCAGCGCTGCGAGCACCACCAGCACCCAGGCGGCGATCGAGCGGCCGCGAGACGGCTGCGCGGGCACCGGCTGTGTCGGCTGGGCCTGGGTGCTCATGCGGCGAGACTACTTTCTTCCGTCGGGTGGTGTCTCGGTTCCGAGCGCGAAGGCGTCGTGGAGCGCACGCACCGCGCGCTCGACGTCGGGCTTCGGGACCATGCAGGAGATCTTGATCGGTGACGTCGAGATCAGCCGCAGGTTCACCGCGGCCTCGGCGAGCGTCCGAAACATGCGCGCAGCCACTCCCGGATGCGACCGCATGCCCGCGCCGACGAGCGAGACCTTCCCCAGCCCGTCGATCTCGTCGACCGCAAACGCGCCGAGCGTTCCCTGCGCGACCTCGAGGGCTCGCCTCGCCGCCTCGACGTCGTCCTCGGGTACCGAGAAGGACAGCTCCGCGGTCTCGCCGGGGACGTTCTGGAGGATCGTGTCCACGTTCACGTGCTCGTGCGCCACCGCGTCGAAGATCGCCGCGACGGAGCCGGGCTCGTCGGGAAGGGCGTGAAGGACGAAGATCACCTCGTCGAGCGAGTGGGTGACCGCGGTGACGAGTGCCCGCTCCATCCCCTCGCCGCTCCGCACGAACGTGCCGGGCTCGTCCGTGAACGTCGAACGAGCATGGATGGGCACATCGTGCGCGCGAGCCAGCTCGACTGCGCGCAGCATGAGCACGCCGGCGCCGGACGCCGCCAGCTCGAGCATCTCCTCGTACGAGACCTCTAGCAGGCGGCGCGCCTCGGGCACGAGCCTCGGGTCGGCCGTGAACACGCCCGGCACGTCCGAGTAGATCTCGCAGGAGGCGCCCAGGGCGGCTGCGAGAGCCACGGCCGTCGTGTCGGTGCCGCCTCGCCCGAGCGTGGTCACGTCCATCGTGTCGCGTGAGAACCCCTGGAACCCCGCGACGAGGACGATCTTGCCGTCGTCGAGCGCACGGAGGACGCGGACGGGCGTGATCTCCCGGATCTTCGCCTTCGTGTAGACGGCGTCGGTGAGGATGCCCGCCTGCGAGCCGGTGAGCGAGACCGCCTCGTGCCCGAGGTCGTGGACGGCCATGGCGACGAGAGCGCAGGCCGTCCGTTCCCCGGTCGAGAGCAGCATGTCGAGCTCCCGCGGGTCCGGTCTCGAGGACACGCGGCGTGCCAGCTCGACGAGCGCATCGGTCGTCCGCCCCATCGCCGAGATCGTCCCCACGACCCGCAGCCCGCGCTCTCGCGCGGCAACGAGCCGGCGTGCGACCTCGCGCACCTGCTCCGGCTCGCTCACCGACGAGCCGCCGAACTTCATGACGACGGTCTCGACCTGGGGCTCGGCCGCCGCGCTCATCGCCGGGATTCTTACCGCCGCGCGCGTCACGGGTCCGTGACGGGTTGCTCCCCTCCTTCGGGGCGCATGCGATCCATTTCCCGGAAAGCGGGGTTGAAGAAGCCGTAGGCCACGACCGCGGCGTAGCTGATGCCGATGGCGAGGAACGTCGCGGCGACCCCGATCGTTCCCACGAGTGCGCCGCCGACGAGCACGCCCAGCGGGATGGAAGCCCAGGCGCCCGCCCGGACCGCTCCGAAGACGCGGCCGCGGAGGCGCGTTGGCACGACCTCGGTCAGCAGCGTGAAGATGAGCGGGTTGATGGGGCCGGCCGCGAACCCGACGATCGCGAGCGCGACGAGTGCGACGGGCAGCGTCGGAAGCGTGGCCATGGTCAGGTAGACGAGCGGTATCGCGCTGAAGCAGACGACGAAGGTTCGCCGACGCGGGAGCCGGTGTCCGATAGCGCTGTACAGGAGCGCACCGGCGAGCGAAGCGCCTCCGAAAACCCCGAACATGAGGCCGAGGTCCGCCGCGCTCCCGTACTCGCTCTCGGCGAACACCGCCATGACGACGACGAACGGCGCGTCGAGGAGATTCGTGATCAGGACTGTGAGCACGAGCGCGCGCAGGACCCGCTGGTTCCAGATGAAGCGCATTCCCTCCGCGAGCTCCGTGAGGAAGCGGCCGGACGACTCTTCCTGTGCGTGCTTCGCCGGTCGTGGCACGAAGAACGCAACGAGTGCCGCGGAGACGAGGAAGCTCGCGGCGTCGAGCCAGAGCGCGTTCGTGGCGCCGACCCCCGCGACCAGAAGGCCGCCAACCGGCGCGCCAACGAGCTGCGACCCCTGCTGGATGCTCGAGCGGATGCCGCTCGCGCGTTCCATGCGCATCCCGGCGAGCTCAGCCATGTCGGGAAGTACTGCGGCCCGCGCCGTGGCCCCCGGTGCGTCGAGGAGCGCGCCGACGAAGACGAGCGTGAAGAGCTGCCAGAGCTCGATCCCGACCGTCGTGTGCAGCAGCGGAATGGCCGCGACCGCCGCCGCGCTTGCGAGATCCGCTGCGACGCTCGTCGTGCGGAAGCCGAGGCGGTCCACGATCACGCCGCCGAAGAACGCCGCCAGAACGATCGGCAGGAAGTTGAAGAAGACGGCGAGCGCGGTCAGCGACGCGCTTCCCGTCGTGGTCAGGACGAACCACGGGATCGCGAGCTGCGCGACGGCGTTCCCGGAGAGGGAGATCACGTCCGCGGCGTAGAGGGCATAGAGCGGCGTCCGCCTCACGCGCGCGCACGCTAGTCGACCGAGGGCACGTCTCTACAATCCGCCCGGCTGTGAACGTCGTCGTCTATGTCTCCGACGCGCTGCGGGCCGATCATCTCGGCTGCTACGGCGCGCGCTTCCTGAATACGCGCACGATCGACGAGCTGGCGGCAGGCGGCGTTCGCTTCGACCAGGCGATCAGCGCCGCGGCCTGGACGGCCCCTTCGATGACGTCGATGATCACCGGCCTCTACGCGCACCGCCACGGGTACCTGCACTGGGACGTCGAGCTCGATCCCTGGCCGGACACGATCTTCGGCGCCTTCGGCCGCGCGGGGTACGAGGTCGGCACGTTCGTCTTCGACCGCAACTACCTCTTCAAGGACCTGCCGGAGGCGAACGTGGTGGGTACGAGCGAGACGCTCGACGGCGCGATCGCGTGGCTCCGCGAGCGCCGCGACCGGCCCTTCCTCCTCTTCGTCCACAACTGGGCGACCCACATGCCCTACGACATCCTCCACTCAGAGCGGAAGGACTGGCTGGCGGCGAAGCAGGAGGTCATCGCCGGGATCCAGAGCGACTCCGCCTCGGCGCTCGAGGCCACGCGGGAGGCCTACCGGCAGGCGGTCGAGCGGCAGTCCGAGGTGCTCGTCGCGTCGCTGCTCGAGGAGCTCGAGGCGCTCGGACCTGCGCGAGCGCACGGCGCTGGCGTTTCTCTCCGACCACGGAGAGTCCTGGGGCGAGCGCTTCGAGGACAAGGCCGACGTGCAGGGCGTCTACCACATGCACGGCGCCGCGCTCCACGACGAGATCGTCCAGGTCCCGCTGATCCTCTCCGCGCCAGGACGGCTCGACCCGCGGGCCGTCTACTCGCAGGTGCGCTCCGTGGATCTCGCGCCGACGCTGCTCGAGCTCGCGGCCATCGAGCGAGCTGAGACGGACGGCGAGTCGCTGCTCTCGCTCGTCGAGGGCCGCGAGGAGGGCGACCGCCCGGCGATCCTGACCGGGACCGACCGCGGCGCGCTCACGAAGCTCGCGGTGCGCATGCCGCCCTGGAAGCTCGTCGTGGACGTCGAGAGCGGGGAGGAGACCGCCTACCGGCTCGACCTCGATCCGCGCGAACGCGAGCCGCGTCCGACCGGCGAGGTGCCGGCCGAGCTCCGCGAGCTCCTCTACCACGAGCTCGAGTCGGTCGAGCGGCGCGAGCTGACGGAGGAGGAGGAGGCGGTCGTGGAGAAGCGGCTAGCCGACCTCGGCTACCTCTAGGTGCTCCCGTGACCGAACTTTCGACGCTCTACCAGCGGATGTACTTCATCCGCCGCTTCGAGGAAACGCTTCTCGACCTCTTCGCGCAGGGGAAGCTCGTCGGCACGACGCACACGTACATCGGGCAGGAGGCGAATGCGGTCGGGATCGTCGACCACCTCGAGCCCGAGCGCGACGTCATCTTCTCGAACCACCGCTGCCACGGGCACTACCTCGCTTTCACCGACGACGCGTTCGGGCTCCTGAGCGAGGTCATGGGCAAGGCGACCGGCACCTGCGGAGGGAAGGGCGGGAGCCAGCACCTCTGCCGCGGCAACTTCTACTCGAACGGCGTGCTCGGGAGCATCGTCCCCGTGGCCACCGGGATCGCGCTCGCCGAGAAGAAGAAGGGGACCGGCGCCGTCTCGACCGTATTCCTCGGCGACGGCACGCTCGGCGAGGGGGTGACGTACGAGTCGCTCAACATGGCCTCGCTCTGGCAGCTCCCGGTCCTCTTCGTCGTCGAGAACAACCACTACGCGCAGTCGACGCCGATCGAGCTCGAGCTCGCCGGCTCGATCGCGGCACGCGGGGCCGCTTTCGGCGTCGAGGTCGCCGAGCTCGACACGACCGACGTCACCGAGGTGCACGAGGCAGCCGGCCGAGCGGTCGGGCGTATCCGAGAGACCGGAGAGCCCTACTTCCTCGTGCTCCACACGTACCGGTTCAGCCCGCACTCGAAGGGCGACGACAACCGCGACCCGGCCGAGATCGAGAAGCGCCGCGAGCGGGATCCGCTGAAGATCGCGGGCGCGCGGTTGGAGGCGGCCGAGCGCGAGGCGATCGAGCAGGCCGCCGAGACGCGGCTCGCCGAGACCGTCGAGGCTGCGGAAGCAGCTCCAGCAGCGGCGCCGGAGGCCGCATGATGCACAAGCGCTGCGTTCAGGCGTTGAACGAGGCGCTGCACGACGTCTTCGAGCAGCGGCCCGAGGTCTACCTCCTCGGCGAGGACGTGCTCGACCCCTACGGCGGGGCGTTCAAGGTCACGCAGGGGCTCTCCGACGCGTATCCCGACCGCGTGCTCACGACGCCGATCAGCGAGGGCGGCCTCTTCGGCGTCGCCGCCGGGATGTCGCTCCGCGGTCTGCGCCCCATCCTCGAGATCATGTTCGGTGACTTCATCGCCCTCGGGTTCGACCAGACGGTGAACGGGATCGCGAAGTTCCGCGAGATGTACGACGACCAGGTCACGGTCCCGCTCGTCATCCGCACGCCCATGGGCGGTCGCCGCGGATACGGGCCGACGCACAGCCAGTCGCTCGAGAAGCTCCTGCTCGGGATCCCGAACATCTGCGTCGTCGCCGCCAGCGAGTGCCACGACCTGGGCGGGCTGCTCGCGAACGCCGTGGACGACGAGCGCCCGGTGTTCCTCATCGAGAACAAGCTCATGTACGGCCGCCCGAACCGGCGCCCGGAGGACGGCCACATCGGGGAGCTCGCCGTCCGCGAGACCGGGACGCGCTATCCGGCGCTCACGTTCTCGGGTACCGACTTCACGGAGGCGAGCGCCACGATCGTCACCTACGGCGGGATGGTGCCGATCGTGCTCGACGCCGTGACCGACCTCATCCTCGAGCGCGAGCTCTTCTGCGAGGTCGTCGCGCTCTCGCAGCTGCTGCCGATGGAGCTCGAGCCCGTCTTCGAGTCGGTGGCGCGCACCGGGGCGCTGGTCACGGTGGAGGAAGGGACGTTGACCGGCGGCTTCGGCGCCGAGATCGCGGCACGCGTCCAGGAGCAGGCGTGGAGCGACCTCCGCCGGCCCGTGCAGCGCGTGGCGGCCCGCGACGGGATCATCCCCTCGGCGCGCCCGCTCGAGGACGCGATGCTGCCGAGCGCGGACGACGTCGTGGAGGCGATCGTCGCGCTCGAGGCCGTGAGAAGCTAGAGGAGTGCTCGAGATCGTCCTGACGCGCGAGGACGCGAACACGGAGTTCGCGCTCCTCGCGGAGTGGCTCGTGGAGGACCGGACCGACGTGGCGCAGGGGCAGCCGGTCTGCGTCGTCGAGACCACGAAGGCGACCGTGGAGATCGAGGCGCCGGGTGCAGGGACGCTCGTCCAGCTCTACGACGACGGCGTCGAGGTCGAGCTGGGGAAGACGGTGGCGCTGATCGCCGAGAACGCCGACGAGCTCGAGGCGGCGCTCGCCCGCCGCGAGCCGGTGGCCGAGACGCAGGCGAAGCCGACCGACCGCAAGGCGACGAAGAAGGCGGTCGAGCTCGCGGAGCGCCACGGCATCGACCTCGCCTCGATCGACAAGCGCGGCTTCATCACCGAGAAGGACGTCGAGGCCGCGATCGCGCAGGCCGCCGCGGCCGCGGGCCCTTCCGCGAGGCCGGCGCTCGCCGGCGTCTCGGCCGCAGGCGTGTCGCTGCCCGCCTCGCTCGAGCTCGACGAGGACGCGGGCCGGCTCGACGAGGGCTTCCTCGAGTCGCTCCGGGCCGATCCCGACGCGTTCCGCGCGCTTTCGTCGGAGGAGAAGGTCGAGGCGTACCGGGCGAAGGGAGCGGAGATCGGCGACGGCGTCGTCTTCGGCCTCGGGACGTACGTCGAGGCGCCGCAGATCGTCATCTCGCCCGGCGTCGCGATCGACGCGTACGGCACGGTGATCGGCGAGGAGCTCGTCGCGATCGGCGAGCTGACGCAGTTCGGGCGGGACCTCGATCTCCGCTGCCGGCGGGCGTACATCGGCGCGGGCATCTGGGCGGGGAGGTCGATCAGGATCGGCGGCGGCGGGCACAGGGACCCGTGGGCGACGCTCGCGATCGGCGACCTCGCGTTCATCGGCGACGAAGCGTTCGTGAACGTCTGCCGCCCTGTGCTCATCGGGCGCGAGGCGTTCCTGACGATGCGGTCGATGATCGTGACGCACAACATCGGCCACTCGCCGCTCGAGGGCTTCGAGAACCGCTTCGCGCCGGTCGTGCTCGAGGATCGCGCGCAGGTCGGGCTCGGTGCAGTCCTCTACGCGGGTGTGCGAATCGGCGCAGAGGCGATCGTCGCGTCGAACTCGTACGTCGTCGGCGACATTCCCGCGCGCGCGTTCGCCATCGGCGTCCCGGCCAAGGTCACGGGCAGCGCGGCGCACACCGTCTCGCGCGCGCGCCAGGTCGAGCTCGGCCGGAAGCTGATCGACGAGCTGCACGAGCTCCTCGCGCTTCGCGGCCACGACGTCTCGGCAGTCGGCGACGGGGACGAGCGCGGCTTCGAGGTCGAGGGGACACGCGTCTACTTCGCGGCGAGCTACGGCGGCGGCGGCGATGGCCCGGCGGTCGTCCTCACGCTCGAGGCGCCTGGTGACGTTCCGGACGGCGTCGCGGTGCTCGATCTCCTGGGTCGCCGCGTCCACGGTGAGGGCGGCGTCGTGCTCGAGTCCGTGCGCGAGTTCTGCCGGAAGCGCGGCATCCGCTTCGAGCCCGGCCCCTGGCGCTACCGCGGAGGCCTCGTCTAGATGGCGGCGCCCGAGTCGGTCGAACGCCTCGCGCAGCTCGCGCTCTTCGCCGATCTGCGCTGGCCCGAGCTCGAGGCGATCGCGCACACCTTCGACGAGGAGGTCTTCGCGCAGGGCCAGCGCGTGCTCCGGCAGGGGATCACCGGCGGTGCGTTCTACGTCATCCTCGAGGGCGAGGCGGCGATCGTCATCGACGGCCAGGAGCGTGCGCGGCTCGGACGCGGCGAGTTCTTCGGCGAGATCTCCGTGCTCATCGGCGGCGTGCCCATGGCGGATGTCCGCGCCGAGACGCTCCTCCGCTGCCTCGTTCTTCCCGGCCCGCAGCTCGAGTCGCTGCTCCTCGAGCACCCGCCCGTGATGCTGCGCATGCTCCAGGCGGTCTCGCGGCGGCTCCGCGACGCGAGCCGGTGGAGCTAGGCGCGGGCTCGCAGCCCTTCCCGCCCGGGGAATACCCGGTCGTGGTCGTCGGGAGCGGGCCGGGCGGCCTCCAGGCGAGCTACTGCCTCCGCCGGCTAGGCATCGAGCACGCGACGATCTCGGCCGACGACGGCCCAGGTGGCATGTTCCAGCGCTTCCCGCTCTTCGAGCGGCTGATCAGCTGGACGCACGCGGGGGCGGACGCCGAGCGAGGCTCCCGCGGGTACGAGCTCCACGACCAGAACAGCCTCGTGGCCGACGAGCCCGAGCTCGGCGCGCTCGTGCCGGGAGAGATCGCGGAGGGCCACCGCCGCCCCTCTCGCGACGAGATGGTCGCCGCCATGCGCTCCTTCGCCGAGCACGCTCCGGTGCCGGTGCGGTACGGGTGCCGCTGGGAGTCGACGCGGCTCGAAGAGCGCTCCGTCGTGCTCGTCACGAGCGACGGCGAGTACCGCTGCCGCGCGGTCGTCCTCGCCGTCGGCATGACGCAGCCGTGGGTGCCGCCGATCCCGGGCCTCGTGCTCGACCACCACTACGTGAACGTCTCGAGCGCGCCCGACCGCTACAGGGACCGCCGCGTCGTCATCGTCGGCAAGCGGAACTCGGCGTTCGAGATCGGGGAGGCGATCTCGCGTCAGGGCGTGCGCGAGCTCACGCTCATCTCGCCGCGGTCGCCCGAGCTCGGACGGCTCGCGCGCTCTCCGCTACGGCCGTGGTACCTGACGACGTACGACGAGCACGTGCGCGGCGCCCCCGGCCGGTACGTCCTGAACGCCTCGGTCGACCGCGTCGAACGGCGCGGGGACGGGTACGTCGTACGTGCGCTCGACGCGACTCGCCCGGAGCCGCTGCTGCTCGACGCCGACGACGTGATCGCGGCGACGGGCTTCACGTCACCGCTGCAGGATCTCCCCGCACTCGGCGTCGCGACCGTCCGCGACGGGCGCCTCCCTGCGCTCACCCCGTTCTGGGAGAGCATGACGGTCCCCGGCGTCTTCTTCGCGGGGAACGTCAGCGACGCCGCACCGGGGCTGCGCAAGCACGGCGTCGCGAGCCTCTCGACGATGGTCGGCGGGTTCCGCTACAACGCGCGCGTCCTCGCGCGACATCTCGGCGAGAGCCTCTTCGGCCTGAGCACGGAGCGGCCGCAACTCGAAGGGGATCGTGTGGCCGTGTATCTCCTCGAAGAGCTGAACTGCTCGCCCGAGCTCGCGTTCCAGAAGGGCTATCTCGCGCGCGTCCTGCGGGCCGACAGCGAAGGCGCGATCCTCGACGAGGGAATCCTGCCGCTCGAGGTGTTCGTGGACGGCAGCGAGGACGGCGTGGCGGTCACGCTCGAGTTCGATGCAGAGGAGACGATTCGGCCCGTCGTCTACATCCGCCGGGCCGGAGTGCTCCACGAGGAGTCGCTGCCCCCGCATCCGTTGCGGCGCTACGAGGGGACGGCGTACCTCGACGCCCTCGAGAAGCTGCTACGGCCGCTGCTCGGCCGGTAGAGCGCTCTCAGGACGCTGCGGCTAGCCGTGCCGACAAGGCCGGCGTTCGTGCCGGGAGCGTGGCGAGCATGTCGCGAACGACGGCCTTGCTCCCCTTGACCGTGACCGCGTCGAGGTCGCGGTTGACCAGCAGCTCGTAGAAGGCCGCCACGTCGCCCTCGACGATCGCGTCGGGCCCTTCCGCGGTCCCCGTATACGCCTCGCCGTCGGCGACGTACGCGACCTCGTCTCCGACGTGGAACTCGATGCACTGTGCGGTGGGTGGGAGTGCGATGCGAAGCGCTCCGGAGAGCCAGCCTTCCTCGAGCTCGCGTTCGGTCGTGGGCGGCCCGAGCGAGCGTGCGCCCCAGTGGGCGAGCTCGTGCATCACCGGCCGCAGCGCCTCGCCGTACTCGGTCAGCTCGTAGACGGTGGACGCCGCGGGGGGAGGGAGTTGCCGGCGATGCACGATGCCGCCCTCCTCGAGCCGCTTCAGCCTCGCGGCGAGGATGTTCGTCCCGCAGCCGACGAGCCGGCAGTGGAGGTCGGTGTAGCGAAGGGGACCTTCCTCGAGCAGCTCGCGGACGATGAGCAACGACCAGCGCTCGCCGACCAGGTCGAGTGCGTGCGCCATCGGGCAGTACTGGCCGTAGTTCTTCACCACGTGGCGATTCTACAGCGTGTTCTTGCTGGAGGGAAGCCTTAACTTGCAATTTGAAAGTTAAGACTGTACGATCGCAACCTTCTGCTGAGACTTTGCTGTCGATCTCCGCTCGCGGCGTTCGTCAGCTCTTACGACCACACGACAACGAGCCCCGAGGGGGAATTGGATGGTTACGTCGGATCAACGAAAGTGGTGGGCACTGGCGCTTCTCTGCGCCGTGCAGTTCATGGTGGTGCTCGACATCGCGATCGTGAACGTCGCGCTCCCGTCGATTCAGGTCGACCTGGGCTTCTCGCAGGAGAACCTGCAGTGGGTCATCAGCGCCTACGCGCTCGTGTTCGGTGGCTTCCTGCTGCTCGGGGGCCGGCTGGCGGACATCGTCGGCCGGAGGCAGGTCTTCATGGCCGGCCTCGTGATCTTCTCGATCGGCTCGCTCCTGTGCGGTCTCGCCTGGAGTGACGAGTCGCTCATCGCCGCCCGCGCGTTGCAGGGCCTCGGTGCGGCGACGATCACGCCGTCCGCATTGTCGATCCTCACGACGACCTTCGCCGAGGGGCGCGAGCGGAACATCGCGCTCGGCGCGTGGGGCGCGGTCGGAGGATTCGGCGCTGCCGCAGGCGTCCTGTTGGGCGGCATCCTCACCGACCTCCTGTCGTGGGAGTGGATCTTCTTCGTCAACATCCCGGTCGGTATCGCCGGTCTCGTGCTGGCGCCGATGCTGCTCTCCGAGAGCAAGGACGCTCACGGCCAGAGCCACGACATTCCCGGCGCGGTGCTCGTCACGGCCGGTCTCTCCGTGCTCGTGCTCGGCATCACGCAGGGCCAGCAGTGGGGCTGGGGCTCCGTGGCGACCATCGGCACCTTCGTCGCGGCGGCCGTCATGCTCGGCGCGTTCGCGCTCTGGGAGCAGAGGCAGCGTGACCCGCTCGTGCCGTTCTCGATCTTCCGGCTGCAGACGCTCACCGCAGCGAACGTCGCCGGCTTCGTGATGGGCACGGCGCTGTTCTCGATGTTCCTGATGCTGACGCTCTACATGCAGCAGGTGCTCGGGTTCTCGCCGTTGAAGACCGGAATCGGCTACCTGGCAGTGGCCGGGACGGCTGTGATCTGGGCGAACGTGGCCGCCATCGCGGTGAACCGCGTCGGTGTCAAGCCAGCCCTCATCGCCGGCATGAGCCTGCTCACCGTCGGGCTCCTGTACTTCACGCAGGTGTCCGTCGACGGCTCGTACTGGGCCGATCTCTTCCCAGGCTTCCTGATCCTCGGGATCGCGATCCCGTTCGCGTTCGTGCCGATCACGATCGCGGCCCTCGCGGGCACGAAGCCGCAGGAGGCCGGTCTCGCGTCGGGGCTGATCAACACGACGCAGCAGATCGGCGGCGCGGTGGGAATCGCGCTGCTCTCCACGATCGCCGTCTCGACCACGGAGGACGCGATCGGGAACGGGCCTGTCACGCCGGTCGCACTGACCGACGGGTTCGTGAACGCGTTCTGGGCAGGCGCCGCGATCGCCTTTGTCGGCGTCCTCGTCTCCGTCTTCATGGTTCGGGGCCGCGACCTCCAGCCGCAGGAGGCGTTCGACAGCCAGCCGGCGCTCGACGTCGCCGCCTAGCAACAGAGCTGTCCGGGGTGGGTGCGCACGCTGCGCACCCACCCCGGCAGACCAACCCCGACGAACTAGCTCTCGCTCGCGCCGCCGCGGTCGGCGTCGTCCGGGGCGAGAACCTCGGTGCGGCGGGCCGCCGCCCGCTCGTCTTCCGTCGTCCGTCGCGCCCGCGCGAGTGCCTCCGTCCGCTCACGCTCGGCGCGGGCCGTTGCCTGATCGATCTCGACTATCCGCGTCCTCAGCGCCTCGACGGCGGGCTCGTCCTCCCGGAAGGCGGCGTCACCGAGCCGTTCCTGGAGCTGTGCGCGCTCGCGCCCAAGCGTGCGGAGCTCCCCCCGGAGCCGGAGCACGTCGCGGCCCGCGGTCGACCAGGCGCGGGCGGAGCTCGTCGTGACGGTCGTCGCCGCGCGCACACGCTCCTTGGTCTTCACCGCGCCTCGCGCGACGGCGCTCGATCGATCCCGCTCGACGGCGCCGTAGAAGAGGACGAAGACGGCCCCTGCGCCGGCCAGCAGCATGATCGCGAGGATCGGGCCGCTCGTGGCGAAGGCGACGATTGCCCCTACGAGGAGCACGCACGCCAGGACGAACATCGCGAGCGGGGACACCACGCCGAAGAGACGCACCTTCGGAGGGGCAGCAAGGGGATCGTCCTCGAGGAGCCGGATCCCGCAGCTCGGGCAGTAGTTCGCCTGCTCGGGGATCGCGCCGCCGCAGACGCGACAGATCGGGAGCGCCTGCCTCACGGAGTGCGCGTACCCGGCCCCGCCTGCCTGTACACACTGCTCGCGGCCGTTGCCCTGCGGCAACAGCGCCCAGGTTGTGCCCTTCCTGCGGCGGCGTTAGCGTTGTCGCGTGAGGCCACACCGTACGCTCGCCGAGCTACTTGGGGATGCCTCGGCGCGCATCGAGCGGCTCGAGCCTACTGACGCGTTCGCCGCCGTCGAGGCGGGTGCGCTCCTCGTCGACATCCGCGCGGATTCGGAGCGTGAGCGCGACGGCATTGCGCCTGGCTCGCTCCACATTCCGCTCACGGTGCTCGAGTGGCGCCTCGCGCCCGACAGCGACTGGCGCACTCCCTACGTCGAGGGCCCCGAGCAGCGCATCGTGCTGCTCTGCCATCACGGTTGCTCGTCGGTGCTCGCGGCCTCCACTCTCGTCGAGCTCGGCTTCTCGCGCGTCGGCGACGTCGTCGGCGGTTTCGTGGCGTGGCAAGAAGCTGGGCTGCCGAAAGCGACGGCGCCACGGCCTCGAGCGCCGAACGAGCTCCCCGGGATGGGCCCGCCCGATTGACCTCGTCCTAGCCGAGGCCGTCGGGATCCGCCCGCGGAGCCGAGGGCGGGAGAGGGCCGCCTGCCCCGGCCACCGTCGAGCAGTCGAGCTCACCCGAGCGTACGAGCGTGACGGCGGCTTTGAACGCGTCGTACGACGCCTTGTGCGTCCCGTCGCGCCAGAGCACGCCCGACTGCCACCCGGCGAGTCGATCCTCGTCGAGCAGTTCGAAGTTGAAGAACGCCCCGACCTCGGGCTGACAGCGCGCGAGGAGCAGCGCGTCGCGGATCTGCGTCGCCTGGTCGCGCACCCACGGGTCGGCGTCCTCTGCGGCGACCGGAGGAACGACGTACGGATCGGTCTCGGCACCGCGGTAGAAGCGCCGCTTCTCGCGCGGGATCATGGTCTGGAACCCGGTCTCCAGGTACCAGACCGTCGTTCGCCCTTCTCCGGGCAGAGGCTGCGCAGTGCCCTCGAACCCGTCGCGGATCGCGTCCAGCAGGCGCCGAAGGTCGCCCTGGCCGACCGTCGTCTCCTCGACGTGCTGCACCCACGGCGGCTCGGCGGCGTTGTCGGGGTACGGGTTGTGGCCGAACGTGTCGACGATCGGGCGGGTGCGGCGCCGTTCGTTGTACGTCTTGCCGAGGAGCCGCACGAATTCGGCAGGATCGTGGCGGGCGGCCGTCGTCGAGATGACGTTGATGTTCGGGCGCAGTGCGTGCAGGCGCTTCCAGCACGTCGCCAGGAGCGCCTCGTACGCCGGCGCGCCGGCGCCCGCCGACTGCGGCCAGAACTGCGGCGAGTTCACCTCGTTCCAGATTGCAACGTCCCGGAACGGGATCCGCACGAGGATGTGGTGGAGGAAGCTGCAGTACTGGCGCCGGCTCGCCGGGTCGAGCGGAGCGTCGGACGGTCGACCGAACACCGAGATCACGACCCGCTGACCGCGCTCGATCATCAGCGCCGCGCGGTGGAGGTAGACCCGGACGTTCGTCGGCTTGCTCTGCCCGCGACGCCACGGAATCGTGATTCGAACGGCTTCGAGCCCGATGTCGTTGTATTTCGCGATCAGGCCGTCGGGTCGCGCGAGCCACTTCGCGTGGTCGTCGTCGACTCCGATGACGAAGGGCGACGTGCGGGCTTTTCTCCCGGCCCGATCGCCCGGACCAGCGCTCGCCGTGGCCGCAAGCGGTACCAGGAATAGCAGGCAGACGCCCAGCCGCAGTAGTGCAACCCTCCCCAACGCCGCGCGCACCCTCTCTCAGCGAGAGGGCAATGTCAATGGGGTGCGGTGGAAAAGTTTCGGGCCGGCTCTGGCTTAACCGAACAGCCCGCAGAGTTGCTACGTCGCGGTCTCGCGGGCGGCGGCGGTTTCCTTGCGGTACTCGAGGATCTCGCGACCGACCGCGAGCAGCGAGCCCGCGACGGGGATCGCCAGGAGCGCGCCGAGAATTCCTGCGAGTTGCGCGCCGATGAGGACGGCGCAGAGCACCGCAAGGGGCGAGAGCTGCACCGTCCTCCCGTACACCAGCGGCTGGAGGACGTGGTTCTCGAACTGCTGGTAGCCGATGAAGGCGGCGACGACGATGACGCAGCGGACCCAGTCGGTCTCGATGAAGACGACGGTCGCGACGATCGTGGTCGCGATCGTCGCTCCGGCGAGCGGGATGAGATCGAAGATCGCCACGACGACTGCGAGGGCGATCGCGTAGTCGCTTCCGATCGCGAAGAGGAGGATCGCCGTGAAGACCGCGGCGACGAAGCTGATCAGGAGGTTGCCGGTCACATACCCGGAGATCGTGCGGTAGAGCTCGTGGCCGACGCGCTCCCAGCGCACGCGCGTGTCGGCGGGGAGGAGGGAGAGGAAGCGCTCGATCAGGCGCGGTCCGTCCAGGAGCATGAAGAACGTGAGGAAGACGATCGTGATGACCGCGACGACGACGGTCACGACGCTCCGGACGACGTCGAGAACGGGCAGGCCGAGACCGAGCACGCGCCCGGCGCCTTCCGCCTCGATCGCCTCGCGAATCCGGTCGACGATCTGATAGTCGTCCTGCAGGAACCCGAGCGGCCCACGGCCCGCGGTCAGGTCGTCGATGAGGTCCGGGACCGCCTCCACGAACTCCGTCACTTGCCTGACCAGCGGCGGGATGAACAGGAATGCGATTCCGACGACGGCCGCAAGCGTCAAGAAGAACACGAAGGTCGCGGCGAGCGGCCGGCGCACACCGCGGCGCACGAAGAGCTCGACGGCGGGGTTCAGGGCCGCCGCGAGGAACATCGCGATGAGGATCCACGTGAGCACTTGCCACGCCAGGTACGCGAGCACGAGCAGTACGCCGACGAGCACGCTGAGGGCGATGACGGTGAGCACCGTCCGTGGACGGACGGTGACGACCCGGACCTCCGGCTGCGCGGCCATGAGGCGTGTGTTCGCGGCTGCCGACGGGGTTCCTCGGCCGACCTCCTAGACTCCCGGCATGCGCCCGGCAGCGAGCACCGCGCTGCTCGGTCTCGGCGTCGGGCTCGCGCTCGCCGACTCCTCGGTCGTCACGCTCGCGCTCCCCGAGATCCTGGGCGAGTTCGACGTCGACGTCACGACGGTTGCCTGGGTGCTGACGTCGTACAACCTCGCACTGGCGGTCCTCGCCGTGCCTGCCGCGTACGTCGCGAGGCGGCGGCCGCGCCCGGCGTTCGTCGCCGGCACGCTCGTGTTCGCGAGCGCGTCGCTCGCCTGCGGCCTCGCCCCGTCGTTCGAAGCGCTGGTCGCGGCGCGCGCGGTCCAGGCGGCCGGGGGCGCGCTCGTCGTCGTCGCGGCCCTCGATCTCCTCGCGGCGAAGACGGGCAGCGACGCGCGCGCGGCGCACGTGTGGGTGCTCGCGAGTGTGCTCGGCGCGTCGCTCGGACCTGCGGCGGGTGGGATCCTCACCGAGGCGCTCGGCTGGGAGTCGATCTTCCTCGCGCAGGTCCCGCTCGCGCTGCTGCCGCTCGCCGCGCTCGGGGGTGTCGCGGTAGCCCGAATTCCCGCGCCTGCCGGCCGCCCGCGCCTGACCGCCAACGCCGCTCTGCTCCTGCTCTCCGGCGGTCTCGTCGCGGCGCTCTTCCTGCTCGTGCTCCTGCTCGTCGACGGCTGGGGCATGTCGCCGGCCGCCGCCGGGATCGTCGTGACGGTGATTCCGCTGTTTGCGATCGTGGCGGGCCGCTTCGCACCGCGCACCGTCGGCAGCGGAATGCGCATCGCGACGGGCGTGGTCCTCGTGGCGGGCGGCCTCGCGTGCCTTGCCTTCATGCCGCGCGCCGGGTGGGCGTGGACGCTGGCGCCGCAGATCCTGGTGGGCGCGGGGCTCGGGCTGACGCTTGGAGCCCTGACCGAGCGCGCAGTGGCGGGGCGCTCGGAGCAGGTCGTGCACGGCGGGTGGACGATCGCCGCGCGTCACGCAGGTGTCGTGCTCGGGTTGCTCCTGCTCGCCCCGGTGCTCACGAACGCGCTCGAGACGAACCGCGAGAAGGCGGTGCGCGCCGGCGCCGCGGAGGTGCTGGACAGCCGGATCCCGCCGCTCGACAAGCTCCGCCTCGCGCAGGACGTGCTCGACGAGGTCGAGCGCGCGCAGGACGACGGCAAGCTGCCGAACGTCGCGACCGTCTTCCGAGACCGGCCGGACGACGACGACTACCGGTCGCTGCTCGCCGGGCTCCAGGACCAGCTCGACCGAGCCGTGACCGACGCGTTCTCCGGGCCGTTCCTCCTCGCTGCGGCCCTCTCGCTCGCCGCGCTCGTCCCGGTGGCGATCGGACGGGGGCAGCAGCTGTGAGGCGCGCGCTCCCTCTGCTCGTCGCGCTCGGCGCAGTCGCGGTAGTCCTCGTTCCGTATCTCGCCCTCGGCGGCGCGACGTACGAGCCCGCGGCCGTCGCCGATCCATGCGCCGCGCGTGACTGGCGAGAGCCGGACGGGCTCTCTGAGGTCCTCGAGCAGATCGTGCTCTCGGCGCTCGACGGCGCGGCCTGCGAGCTCGGCGTGTCGCGCGAGGAGCTCGTGCTGGCCGTGCGCAGCGAGGAGTCCCTGGACGCGTTTGCGGAGGAACAGGGCATCTCGCGTGCCGAGGCCGAGCAGGCCGTGCAGGATGGTCTTGCGCGTGCGGTGGACGACGCGGAGGAAGCGGGCGCGCTCCCGGGCTTTCTCGCGTCCCTCGCGCGGAACGCCGTCGAGTCCGTCCCGCCGTGGCTGCTGCTCGAAGCGCTCGATCGGTTCGAGGACTTGGCGGCCCTGCTTCCGTAGCGTGCGGCTACGGCTGGTACTGCTGGTCGAGCGAGACTGCGGTGTCGACGGCCACCCGGATCCAGTAACCGAGATGGTTCCCGTCGTCGTACAAGCGCCGGTGGCGCGGGTTCCGGCCCTTCACGATCTGCGCGAGCTCGCCGACCGTGATCTGCGTCGGGCGAGGGCCTGGTCCAGGGTTCGTGAGGACGGTCACCGGGGCCGTTCTCGGAACCCGATAGGTGAGGAGCCGACGGCTCTCGTTGCGGATGTAGTAGTCGTTCGGAACCGTGTCTCCGGGTGGGATCGCGCCGTCCTCGACCGCCGCCCTGTTCGCCGTCGTTCCGCTGAGCCAGAGCGCAGGGTCGAACCGCAGCTCGTAGTGGCTGCCCGCCCTGGCGAGCGACTTGACGTAGCCGAACTGCACGAGCTGGCGCGGCGGCGAACGGAGTGCCTGCTCGGCGGCCGTCAGCGACGACGCCGGCGCGGCGGACCCGGCGAGGAGCGCGACTGCAGCGCTTGTCAGCAGGGCTCCAACGGGGATGAGGGTGCGTCCGACTCTCAAGCGGACCCGACGTCTACGGACCCACGGGGCGCGCCGGACGTCGACATGTGCGGAGCATAGATCGCCGCCGTCATGGCTGCTGCCTCCGCAATCCGCTCCCTGAGCTGGATCGGCTCGAGCACCTCGGCGTACGGCCCGTAGGAGAGGAGACTGTGGAACGCCTGCTCGAGACCGGCGAAGCGCGCGACCACGGTCGCCGGATCGCCGTCCTCGAGGATGCGCGGCTCGCGCAGGTAGCGGATCTCGCTCCGGGGGACGCGAACGGTGACTTCGAGTGTAGGCCGCGTTCGTTCGAAGGCCTCCGAACGGGCGGCCCAGGCGTCCGCGAGCACGAACCCATTGGGCCGGGTCGACGGCTCCGCCCGCTCGCGTGCCGAGACGATCCGGGAGACGCGGTACACGCGCTCCTCCCCGCGACGTCGCGCGAGTAGGTACCAGACCCCGGCCTTGAGCACGAGACCGAGCGGGTCGAGGCGCCGCGTCACGATCACCGGGCCTTCGCGATAGCGGATGTCGAGGCGCCGGTCGCGCCACAGCGCGCCTGCGATCACGGGCAGGGTCGGCGCTCGATCCTCCTCGCGGAACCAACCGCGTGTGTCGACGTGGAAGAGCTGCGAGGCGCGGCTCGCACGCTCCTGAACCTCGGCGGGGAGCGAGGCGAGGAGCTTCAGCCGCGCGCCGGCGAGCTCACGCCCGAGCCCGAGCTCCGCGGCGGGGCCGACGAAGAGCGCCTCCGCCTCGGCGGCGTCGAGCCCGGTGAGCTTCGTCCGGTAGCCGCGGTCCAGGCGGTAGCCGCCGGCAGGCCCGCGAATGGAGACGAGGGGCACGCCCGCCGCTGCCAGCGCCTGGGCGTCGCGCTGCACGGTTCGCTCCGAGACCTCGAGCCGCTCGGAGAGCTCGGCCGCCGTCAGCTGCCCGCGTGTCTGGAGCACGAGGAGGAACGAGACGAGCCGGCTTGCGCGCACGATTCAACAGTATGTGGTTAACACGACAGAAGATGGCGTGAATCCCGTCTACTGTCCTGAACCATGGCACTTCGGGCTGTGATGCACGTCCTCGTCGACGACGACCGCCGGGTCGCGGTGCACCGGACGGCGACCCGCGCCGGCTGGCTCGCAAGCGCCGGGATCGTCGACGGCGACGTCGAGCGGACGATCGTCTTCTGCCACGGCGCTCCGGGTGCGGGCATCTTCGATCCGGATCCCGTCGAGACGCAGGCGCGCGACGTGACGCTGCTCGCGGTCGATCGACCTGGCTACGGCGGCTCGGATCCGATGCCGGACGACGAGTGGGCGTCGGTCGGCTCGGCGGCGGACGACATCGGAACGGTGCTCGACGGCCTGCGCGTGAGGCGGGCGGGAGTGGTGGGCTGGTCGGCCGGCGGCCGCGTCGCGCTCGCGCTCGCCGCGCGGCGGCCCGAGCTCGTGGACAGGGTCGTCGTCGCCGCGACGCCGGCGCCGCAGGACGCGGTGCCCTGGATCTCGCCCGACTACGAGCAGGAGCTGCAGAGCCTCAGCGGCCTGGCTCCGTCCGCCGTGCACGCCGCGCTCGCCCACCGGTTGGCAGACGTCGTGCCCGACGATCTGCTCTCGGACGAGGCGCTCGAGCTCGTCGGAGCCGGCCCTGCGGACGCCGACGCAGCGCGTACGCCGGGAACCCGCGCTCGTCTGGGCGAGATGCTCCGGGTGGCGTTCATGCAGGGCCCGGACGGGCTTGCCGCGGACCTCGCGGGCTACTGCCTCCAGCCGTGGGGGTTCGAGCCGGGTGAGATCGAGGCCAAGGTGCTGCTGCTCTACGGCTCGCGGGACCTGCTCGCCGGTCCGAAGCACGGCCGCTGGTGGAAGGAGCAGCTTCCGGACTCGCGACTCGAGGTCGTGCCCGGTGCAGGACACCTCCTGATCGTCCCCATGTGGCAACGTGTCCTCTCGCACCTCGCGCCCGGCCGCGGCCAACGGCGGTTGAACGCCACCTCTCTCAGGAATGGTTCGGCCGGTCTCGACGTTGACGAGATTTCCGCCGCCTGATCCCAGGGAGGAGGCATGGCCGCAGATATCGCGATCGAAGCGCGCGAGCTCCGCAAGAGCTACGGCGAGGTCAAGGCCATCTGCGGAGTCGACCTCGAGGTCGACGCCGGGACGGTCTACGGCCTGCTCGGGCCGAATGGCGCCGGGAAGACGACTGCAGTTCGGATCCTGACCACGCTCCTTCCGCCCGACAGCGGCTCGGCGCGTGTGGCGGGCATCGACGTCCTCGCCGATCCCGCCGGCGTGAGACGGCGGATCGGCCTCGCCGGCCAGTACGCGGCCGTGGACGAGAACCTCACTGGTCACGAGAACCTCGACATGGTCGGCCGGCTGTACCACCTCGGACGACGGCCGTCGCGCGAGCGAGCGCGCGAGCTGCTCGCCGACTTCGACCTGACCGAGGCCGGACATCGGCTCGTCAAGACCTACTCGGGCGGAATGCGCCGCCGTCTCGACCTCGCCGCCGCGCTCGTCGCGCGGCCGCCGGTGCTGTTCCTGGACGAGCCGACGACGGGGCTCGACATCCGCAGCCGCATGGCGCTCTGGGAGTCGATGGAGGCGCTCGTCGCCGGCGGCACGACCGTGCTCTTGACGACGCAGTATCTCGACGAGGCCGACAGGCTCGCCGACCGGATCGCGGTCATCGACCACGGCGTCGTGATCGCGGAAGGCACCCCGGACGAGCTCAAGATGCGCGTCGGCGGCGACCGCCTCGAGATCCGGCTGGACGACGCAGCGCGGGCGGACGCCGCTCTCGCCGCGCTCGCACCGGTCGCCGACGGGCGGCCCTCGTTCGAGGACGGAGCGCTGCGCGTCCCGCTCGAGCGCAGGCGCGGCGAGATCGCCGACGCCGTGCGGCTCCTGGACGAGGCGGGCATCGGCATCGAGGACATCGCAGTCGGCAAGCCCTCGCTCGACGACGTCTTCCTCCAGCTGACCGGCCATGCGGCGGAGGTGGAGGAGGACGAGGAGACCGAGCAGGTCGAGCAGGTCGAGAAGGTCGAGGTACGGCGATGAGCGCCGTCGCGTTCGCGGTCTCCGACATGCTCGTCCTCGCGAAGCGGAGCATCCTGCGGATCCCGCGGCAGCCGGACCTGCTCCTCGGGTTCACGATCCAGCCGATCATGTTCGTGCTCCTCTTCGTCTACGTCTTCGGAGGGGCCATCGACACCGACCCGTACGACTACGTCGACTTCGTGATGCCCGGGATCATCGTCCAGTCGGTCGCGTTCGGCGGTTTTGTGACCGCTCTCGGGCTCGCAGAGGACCTGAAGAAGGGGCTGATCGACCGCTTCCGCTCGCTGCCGATGTGGGGCCCCGCCGTCCTGACGGGGCGAGTCCTGGCAGACATCGGGACAAACGTGATCCAGCTCGTGATCATGTTCGCCGTCGGCTTCGCGATCGGCTTCTGGTTCCTGACCAGCGCGCCCGAGGTCGTCGCGGGCCTCGCGCTCCTGCTCCTGATCGGCTACGCCTTCTCGTGGGTGTTCGCCTTCATCGGTCTGGCGGCCTCGTCGCCGGAGGCGGCCAACGGGTACGGGTTCACGATCCTCTTCCCGATCACGTTCATCTCGTCCGCGTTCGTGCCGCCGGAGACGATGCCCGACTGGCTGCAGCCGATCGCCGAGCACAACCCGTTCACGACAATGGTTGACGCCGTGCGCGCGCTGTTCATCGGCACGCCTGCGGGGAACGACGTCTGGCTGGCCGTCGTCTGGTGCGTGGCGATCATCGTCGTCTTTGCGCCGCTCTCGGCCTGGCGTTACCGCCAAGCCGTGACCCGCTGAGCCGACTTCTGGTGCCGCCGGCGGGCACCGTAGGGGCCGGGCATGCCCGGCCCGCGCGAGGCACGCCTCGCGCCTACGACCCGGACCTGGAAGGTTTCGCCGCGGAGGAGGGTTAGAACGAGCAGATGAACGACCTCGCGCGAAGCATTCAGCGCACGTATCTCACGCTTCTCCTCGGCAACACGCTCGCCGCGTCGTTCATCTGGGGCATCAACACGCTCTTCCTCCTCGACGCCGGGCTCTCGAATCTCGAGGCCTTCGCAGCGAACGCCTTCTTCACGGCGGGCATGGTGATCTTCGAGGTGCCCACGGGTGTCGTCGCCGACACGCTGGGCCGGCGGACGTCGTATCTCCTCGGGACGGTCACGCTCGCCGGGTCGACGCTCCTCTACTACGTCCTGTGGGTGCTCAACGGGCCGTTCTGGACGTGGGCGGTCGTCTCGATCCTCCTCGGGCTCGGCTTCACGTTCTTCTCCGGTGCGACCGAGGCCTGGCTTGTCGACGCGCTCGACTACGCCGGGTACGAGGGCGGGCTCGAGACGGTGCTCGGCCGTGGGCAGATGATCGCGGGCGCCGCAATGCTCGGAGGGTCGGTGGCCGGAGGCGTAATCGCCCAGGCGACGACACTCGGCGTCCCGTTCCTGCTCCGGGTCGCCGTCCTCGTCGCGATGTTCGCCGTTGCGTGGCGGCTCATGCACGACCTCGGCTTCACGCCCGACCGCTCCAGAGGCCCCCTTCAGGCGGTCAACCACGTGTTCTCGTCGTCCATCGAGCACGGCCTCAGGAACCCTCCGGTTCGCTGGGTCATGCTCGCAGCCCCGTTCTCGTCGGGGGTCGGCTTCTATGCCTTCTACGCACTCCAGCCGTACCTGCTCGAGCTCTACGGCGACCCCGAGGCGTACTCGATCGCCGGGCTCGCCGCCGCGATCGTCGCCGGGGCGCAGATCGCGGGCGGCTACGCGGCGCCGAAGATCCGCGGCCTGTTCCAGAAGCGGACGAGCGCGCTCATCCTCGCCACCATCGTGACGAGCGCGATCCTCGTCACCCTCGGACTGACCAGTGTGTTCGGGCTCGCGCTCGCTCTGGTCACGATGTGGGGACTGCTCTTCGCCGCGAGCATGCCGATCCGCCAGGCCTACCTGAACGACATGATCCCGTCCCAGCAGCGCGCAACCGTGCTCTCGTTCGACTCGCTCATGGGGAGCACAGGCGGCGTGGTCATCCAGCCGGCGCTGGGGCGGGCGGCAGATGTCTACAGCTACGGGACTTCCTTCGTCATCGGCGGCCTCATCGAGCTGCTCGCGGTGCCGTTCCTGCTGCTCAGCCGGCGCGAGGGCTCGCGGGCGGATACCGCCGTCGCCGGCCAGCTACCGCCGGAGCCGGAACCGACGCCGGCGACCCCATAAGGAGACGCGGCGTTCTGGCCGGGGCGCGCCGTTCCCGCAGCCCCGGGTCGAGCAGGTAGCGTTGCCCGCGTTACCTTCCGGACGAGGAGGACGCGATGACGACTCTGAGTGACGACGAGATCCAGACCATCGTGACAGGCAGCCAGAGGCTCGAGCCTTCGGCCGACGCGGACGGTGACGACGCGGACGCAGACGCGGACGACGCCGACGCCGACGCAGACGACGCGGACGCGGACGGCAGCGACGCAGACGCGGACGACAGCGACAGCGCGTAGGGCCGCCGAGGCGGCGCTCGCCCGCTGCCTCGGCCCAATCGAACCCGCCACGTTCCTCGCCGAGCACTGGGAGCAGCGCCCGCTCGTCGTGCCTCGGGACGAGCCCGGCCGGTACGACGACCTGCTCTCGGAAGACGACGTGGAGCGGCTCGTCTTGGCGACGGCCATCCGGTATCCGGCGTTTCGGCTCGTCCGGGAGGGCAGCCAGCTCGGTGTCGGCGAGTACACGCGCGAGGTCTCGTGGCGCCCGCCGTTCCCGAGGACGGTCGACGTTCCCCGCGTCCTCGCCGAGTGGGAGGCGGGCGCGACCATCGTTCTCCAGGCGCTCCACGTCAACTGGCATCCGCTCGCGGTCTTCTGCCGCCTGCTGGAAGCGGCTCTCGGGTCCGCAGTGCAGGCGAACGCGTACTACACGCCTCGCGGCTCCCAGGGCTTCGCCGTGCACCACGACACACACGACGTCCTCGTCCTCCAGGTCGCGGGCGAGAAGCGCTGGCTCCTCTACGAGCCCCTGCTCGAGCTGCCGCTCAAGCACCAGCGGTACTCGCCTGCGCTGGGAGAGCACGGCGAGCCGACCGACGACATCGTGCTCAGGGCCGGCGACACGCTTTACCTTCCGCGCGGGTGGCTCCACCAGGCCGAGACGTCGGCTACGGACTCGCTCCACGTGACGCTCGGGATCGCGGCGCATACGTGGCTCGACGCGGCGAGGGGCGCTCTCGAGGCCGGCGAGGACGATCTCGACCTGAGGCGGGGCCTCGACGGGGAGACGCCGACCGGCCTCCTCGACCTCATGGCCGAGCAGCTCGAGCCCGAGCTGGTGGAGCGGCGACGGCGGCGACGATTCCTCGACTCGCGCCGGCCGATCCGCGAGGACGGGATCACCCAGCTTCGCGCCCTCGAGCGACTCGACGCGGAGACCCTGCTCGAGCGCCGCGAGACCGTGATCGCCGACCTCGAGGAGACGCCTGACGGCGTCGCACTCGTCTTCGAGGGACGGGAGGTGCGCTTTCCCGCGCACGCCGCGGCCGAGGTGCAGGGGTGCTTCGAGACCGACGAGCCGTTCCGGGTCGAAGACCTCGAGGGACAGCTCGACACGACCGGGCGGCTCGTGCTCGTCCGCAGGCTCGTGCGCGAGGGCTTTCTCCGGATTACCGGCTGAGCACGCGGTGCGCGGTGACGTCATGCCGGAGCGCTCGCCTAGGCTCGGCCGCCTCGCAGGTGAGGTACGCGGGCTCGCTCGCGCGGGCCGCCACGACGTCTAGCTCGTGGATAGCGGCGTCCGGTGTCCGTAGGCGGACGCGCCACGCCTCGTCCCCCTGCCGCTCGCAGCCGAGGACGGCGAGATCGCCGATCCCGAGGAGCCCCTCCGACTCCCGGATCGCATGCTCGGCCGCCTGCACCGGCGGCGAGTACCCGCTTCGCCCGCGATACCGCTCGAGGTCGACACGCCCGGCGGCGTGCGCTGCGACGAGGCCGCCGGCGTCCGCGGGGCCTACCCGCCCGTAATAGAGGCCGTGCGGGAGGACGACGACGTTGCCGGCGAAGCGGTCCCCGCCGACGTGCGTGGACTGCCACACGCGGTCGGTGTCCGTCTCGTGGCGGAGCGCGTCGTAGAGCGGGCGTCCATGCAGCGCGCAGCACCGGTCGCGCTTCCCGTGCGTGCAGACGACGAAGAGCGGTCCCGCGACCGGAGTGAACGGACGCGCTGTCGGAGGCGAGGGCGCTGCACGAAGTCGACTTGGCGCAGGTCGTCCTGGTGCTCGACCTCGAGCTGGAAGAACCGCTCGTTCCCCGGCCTGGACGTGCCGAAGAACACGGAGCGGCCGGACTGCGAACGCCGCTCGGGCTTCTTCACGAAGAGGAGGCGAGAGCGGCCGAGCGCGTCGAGCTGTGCGCGCAGGTGCGCCTTCAGCTCCGGCGAGAGGAGGCTTCCGCCGAGGACGTCCCTCGTCCAGGCGCCGCGGTACTCGACCAGGATCCAGTGGTCGAGGCGGCTCGCGGTCGCCGCAAGCGGCTCGTCGCTCGCGCTGGAGACTGCAGCGCAGAACGCGCGACTCGTCGCCTCGGCCCCGGATCGCGCGTCCACGACAGCCACCAACCTACGGTAGCCGATCTGTAAGGTCGCCCTTACACGGGCGTCTGACTAGGCGAGTGGCTCGAAAACGAGAGCGCTCACGATCGGCCGCGACTTCGGAGCAGGTTGATCCTGTGTCGAGTACGGCCGGTTCAGCAGATGCCTGCGGTGGACGAGCGTGGTGGAGCCTCCTCCGTCGAGGTTGATCGCGCTCTCCGCTCCCAGCTCGACCAGCACCCCGGCGAGCTCGGTCATCGTGAGGCCGCCGTCGACGCGCGAACGGCGGCCGTCGCAGGCGACCGCCAGCACGAGCTCGTCCGAGAGCCCGAGTGCCGCACGCGGATGACGCCCCTGCGTGATGTCCGAGTCGAACTGGCCCGAGCCCGCGGAGAACCCCTCGGGGTCCTCTGAGGGGTCGTAGACCACAGCGCCGCCGCGGACGAGCAGTGGGCCGGCATGTACCAGGTCTCCCGACGGGCTCGCCGGGGCGTCCTCGCGTGCGGCGAGCCGTGTGTCGCCGTCCTCCACGAGCACGCATGCCCGCTGCGAGCCGTACGGCTCGACGATCTGCTCGTGCGGCACCTCGCTGCCGTCGACCCAGAGATCGCCGAGCGGACGGTAGGGATCGCGCAGGAAGAAGCCGCCGATGACCGCCTCGTCCACATGGTGCGCCGCGCACCAGACATCGAGGCGCTCGGTCTCCGGGAAGTGCACGACGCGAGTGCGTGTGGCCGCTCGCGGATGGCGCACCGCGTAGAGGGTGGTCACCGTGCCGTCGTCGAGCTGCTCGCGCCAGAGCAGGTACTCGATCCCGTCGGTCTTCCACGCGGCTTCCGCGGTCACGGGCGCAGCGTATTCCGCGCTGTCATCGTGGGAGGCGGCCACGGTCCGACTGCCCTGGGAAGATCGCGGTGGATGGGTCCTCGGACGCTGCTCGCAATCGTGGCCGTTGCCGGTCTCGCCCTCGCCGCAGCGCCGGTCGCCGCCGCCGACCTCGCCGACGAGCGGGCGCTCGCCGAGCGCTTCGCGCCCGTCGTCCGCCTGGTCGAGCAGGACGTGCCCTGCGAGAGCCCCGGCGAGCCGTACGACCCGCTCGACGTCGACCTGCTGCTCGACGCCGAGCCGACCGTCGCCCTGCGCGGGCCGTGGAATCGCACGGACCTCGTGAAGATCGGCCCGCTAGCCGAGGACCTTCGGGACCGCTTCGAGTACCACCTCGACTTCCCGGGAGACGCGCTCAGCCCGGGGTGCGACTACGAGCGCTGGAACGATCGCATCGCCGAGGGCAGCGAGCCGACCATGTACGCGCACGTCGCGACCGAGGCGGGCCGGCCGGGCCGGCTCGCGCTCCAGTACTGGTTCTTCTACGCGTTCAACGACTTCAACAACACGCACGAGGGCGACTGGGAGATGATCCAGCTCGTCTTCGATACGGATGACGCGCGCGAGGCTCTCGACTCCGAGCCCGTGCTGGTCGGCTACAGCTCGCACGAGGGTGCGGAGAGCGCGGAGTGGGACGACGACAAGCTCGACATCGTCGAGGAGACGCATCCGGTCGTCTATCCCGGCGCGGGCTCGCACGCGAACAAGTACACGGATGCGCTCTACCTCGGCAGCTCCGCCGAGGCAGGTGTCGGGTGCGACGACACGCGCGGTCCGCATCGCGAGCTTCGGCCCGTCGTGCAGACGATCCCGAGCGAATCGGCGGCCGCGGCGACGGCATTCCCGTGGATCGAGTTCGAGGGCCGCTGGGGCGAGCTCCAGGAGGCGTTCTTCAACGGCCCGACAGGACCGAACCTCAAGCGTCAGTGGACGCAACCGATCTCGTGGTCCGAAGGTTGGCGGGATCGAAGTTACGCCGTTCCCACGGGCGGGATCTTCGGCACGGGGGCCACGGACGTCTTCTGCAGCGGGGTCGAGAAAGGCTCGCGTGCGCTCATCCTCCTCCTGCGAGACCCCGGGCTCGTCGCGCTCTTGCTGGCGGCCCTGCTGGGCGTGATCGCCTTCGTCGTCGTGCGCCCGACCTGGACGCCGGTCGCGCCGCTGCGCCTGGGCCGGCGGCGCAGCTGGGGCCAGATCCTCTCGGCGTCTGCGTCGATGTACGTCCGGCGGCCGGGCATCTTCCTCGGCATCGGGCTGCTGCTGATCCCCATCGGGCTCATCACCGCGTTCCTGCAGTGGCTCGCGCTCGAGGGCATCGGCGAGATCGGGAACCTCTCGGGCGAGACTGCGGGTGGCTCGGCGCTCCTCGCGTTGGTGATCGGCATGGTCCTCACGCTGCTCGGGCTCGGCCTCGTCCAGGCTGCGACAGCGTGTGCGCTCGTCGAGATCGACGCGGAGCGGCCGGTCAACGCGGTGAGCGCGTACAGGCATGCGCTTCGGCGCCTCCGGCCACTCCTCCGTGCCATCGGCCTCTTCGTCCTCGTGTGGGTGGTCCTCACGACGACGGTCGTGCTGCTCCCGGTGGCGATCTGGCTCGCGATCCGCTGGTGCCTCCTGGCACCCGTGGCGACGTTCGAGGAGAACCGCGCGCGAGCCGTGCTCGGACGGAGCCGTGAGCTCGTGCGGGCTCGCTGGTGGCGCACCGCCTCGCTCGTGGGGCTCAGCGCGGTCATCTCGATCGGGCTCGGCCCGCTCCTCGGCGCGCTTCTCATCTTCGTCGTCGACGCACCGCTTGCGACGATCAATCTCGTCGCCGGGATCGTCTATGCGGCGGCGCTCCCGTTCGTCGGGCTCGTCACCGCCTACGTCTACTTCGACGCGCGGACGCGGGTCGAGCTCGAGCCCGTGCTCGACCAGCGGGAGCTACCCGCGGAGCTCGAGCTCTCCACGCCCTGAGGATGCCTGCCGCGGTCGGCGCGTTCCTGCGCCGCGAGCGATGACTTTTCGGTTGCCAACCGGTCTCCACATCGAGACTCGAGCCAGGGAGGGTGAGTTGGCGTGGGGGTAGACCGGGACGAAACTGATAGGAGTACTGAGATCGAGCCGCCGACGAACAGACCCGACATAGAGCGCCTGGCCGCGCACGAGCGCCTCTCGACCGGAGCGCTCGCGAGCTGGATGCGCGCGTGCGCGTCGCATCCGTGGCGCGTCGTGCTCGCGTGGGTCGGAATCATCATCGCGCTGTTCGTCCTCGTCCTTACGATCGGCGGCAGCCTCAAGGACGAGTTCTCGATTCCCGGGTCCGATACGCAGCGGGCGACCGACCTCATCGAGGCGGAGTTCGTCGAGGAGCAGGGCGGAGTCCTCAACCTCGTCTTCGCCGCCCCGGAGGGCGAACGCCTCGACACAGCCGAGCGCCGCGCAGCGATCGAGGAGGCGATCGCGGAGCTCCAGACCGACGAGTTCGCTCCCACCGGCGAGGCGCCGGACGGGGACGCCGGCATCACGAGCGTCGGCGATCCCTTCGACGAGAACACGTTCTCCGACGACGGCAGGATCGCGTACGCAGAGGCACAGTTCGACCGCGTGATCTACGCGGAGGATCGCCCGCAGGTCGAGGCCGTGCAGGAGACCGTACGCGAGACGGTCGAGCCGGCGGACGTCGTCGTCGAGTTCAACGGCGACGCCGAGTTCCCGCCCATCGAGCAGGGAATCCAGGAGGCCCTAGGCCTGCTGGCCGCGCTGATCGTGCTCCTGATCGTGTTCCGCACGCTCGTCGCAGGGATGATCCCCATCGCGCTCGCACTCGTCGCGCTGTTGACGGCGTTCTTCCTCCTCTTCATCGTCGCGGGCTTCACCGACATCAACACGATCACGCCGCTGCTCGTCTCGATGATCGGGCTCGGCGTCGGCATCGACTACTCGCTCCTCATCGTCACGCGCTTCCGGCAACTCCTGCACGAAGGCCTGTCGCCGAGGGACGCCGCGGCGGAGGCCGGCGCGTCCGCCGGCCGAGCCACGATCTTCGCGGGCCTGACGGTCGCGATCTCCGTCTCCGGCCTCGCCTTCTTCGGCCTCGACTTCGTCACGAAGCTCGGCGTCGGCTCGGCGCTCGGGGTCCTGACGACCGTCCTCCTGGCGAACTCGCTGCTCATCGCGATCCTCGCGAGGCTCGGCGAGCGGCGCGGAATCGTTCGCCACATCGTGTTCGGCATCCTCACGCTCGGTCTCTACTGGTGGTACTGGGCGTACAAGACTCACAAGACCACCAAGGAGCGGACTGGGCAGGGTCTCGGCGGCCCTCTCGGACTCGTCCTCTGGGTCCTGATCTACCCCGTCAATGCGTTCGTGATCCCTGCCGAGATCGGCCGGATGTATCGGCAGGCCGGAAAGGAGACACGACTGACGGGCTGGACGGGCCTTTGGCTCTTCCCGTTCGGCCTCCTGATCGTCCCGGCATTCGTCTGGTGGTGGAAGGTTCAGGGGGCAATGAACCGCTTCCTCGAGAGCGACCCGGACGTGGCCCAGCCGGCGCCTGGCATCGACCGGCTGAAGGTCCCTGTCCTTCCCCCGATCGACGACTCCGAGACCGCGAGGGAGCGGACGCTCATCGCGCGCTGGGGCAGGTTCGTGACGAGGAACCACAGGCCGGTTCTCGTAGTAGTCCTGCTCGTGACGGTCTTGGTCGCGGGCACATCGGCGCTCGTCCGGCTCGGCGCCTCCGACCAGGGCACACAGCCGACCGAGCAGACTGCGCGGCGCGCATACGACCTCCTGGCGGAGGGCTTCGGCCCCGGCTTCAACGGGCCGATCCCGATCGTCATCGACGTGAACGGGGACGCCGAGGCGCCGCAGCGCCTCTACGAAGGCGTGCGGAACCTCGACGGCGTCGCGTCGGCGGGCGAGCCGCAGTTCAACGACGAGGAGACGGTCGCGATCGTCTTCGTGACACCCGACTCGGCACCGCAGGACGTGGAGACCGAGGAGCTCGTCGACCGGCTGCGCGGCGAGATCGTGCCTGCCGCAACCGAGGGGAGCGATGCGGCCGTGTACGTCTCCGGCCTGAACGCGGCGTTCATCGATATCGGCGACCGGATCATGGAGCGGCTGCCGCTCTTCCTGCTCTACATCATCGGCGTCACATTCATCGTGCTCGCGATGGCGTTCCGGTCGATCGTGGTCTCGCTGACCGCCGCGGTGACGACGATCCTGTCGGCGTTCGTCGGGTTCGGCGTGCTCACGCTCGTCTTCCAGGAGGGGTACCTGCTAGACGTCATGGGTCTCGATCGGACCGGCCCGATCGAGACGTTCGTGCCGCCGATCGCCTTCGCGATCCTGTTCGGCCTCTTCATGGACTACATGGTCTTCCTCATGAGCAGGATCCGGGAGGAGCACGTGCACGGTCTGGAGACGCGCGAGGCGATCGAGCACGGTATCGCCGCGATCGGGCGCGTGATCGTCGCCGCCGCGCTCATCATGGGCACGGTCTTCGCGGCGTTCATCCTCACGTCCGACCGAATCAGCAAAGAGTTTGGCCTCGTGCTCGCGGTCGCGATCTTGACGGATGCGCTCGTTGTGAAGATGACCCTTGTGCCGGCCTTCTTCACCTGGCTCGGCGAGAAGACGTGGTACATCCCGCGCTGGCTCGACAAGCTGCTCCCGAACATCACGATCGAGCCGCCACACGACGGCGAGGAGCCGAGGGTCGTGGCTCCCGATCGCCCGCTCGAAGAGCCCTCGGGCTAGCCGCGCGTCTTCCAGCTCGTGAGGTCGTATGCGCCGTTCAGCGCCTCGAGCACCTCGCGCGCGATGATGTCGCCGCCCGCCCCCTCGAAGTGGATGCCGTCAGGCGCTCGAACCTTGATCTGACCGCCTCCGGGTGTCGTCAGGTACTCGGCATAGCCGCCGTCGGGGCCCGCCAACAGGAGGTAGGTGTCGATGAACGAGACGGAGTTCGGGCGTTCGCGCGCTTCTGCGGCCACGGCCGCGTTCACGATCCCGAAGCGCTGGCTCTGGCTCGCATCGGTCGTAACCGGGAGCCCGAGCCAGACGACGTGCGTGCCCGCGCGACGGGCCATGTCGAGGAGGCCCGCGACTCGCCGTCGGTACTCCTGGACCCACGCTGCGCTGCCGAAGCTGTCGACGGAGGTGCCCTCGGGCAGACCGGTCATGTAGTCGTTCGTGTCGTTGCCGCCGAACGCGAGGACGATCGCGTGCGGCTTCTCCGCCCGGAGTTGCGAGCGGATCGCTTCGAACCAGTTGAAGACGTCGGGCCGCGTGAGCCCCGACGCGACCTGGCCCTCGACTTCGGGGACCCGCGCGATCGCGCGATTCTCGGCGGCGGCGCGCTGGATCGCGAAGCCCGGCGTGATGACGAGCGAGTCGCCCGCGATCCACAGGCGGAGCGGGCGCTTCGGCGAGAACTTCTGCTTCGCGGGCGGGGCCGCAGGTTCGGCCGCGGGCGGAAGGCTCGCCGGCGGAGGGCCCGGCTCGGCGATGCCGAGCTCGGTGTCGATGTCGTCGATGCCGCTACGACCGATCAGCGCCTGCACGCCCTCGCGAGGCCGATCGAGGAAGAACGCGTGACTCACGGCCTGGAGCGGCGTGGTGAAAGCGAGCGCGAGGTCGCGCTTCCAGCCCTCGGGCTGGTTGTACGCGCTCTTGTGGATTCCCTGCGCGTTGAGCAGGGCTCCGAACACCAGGGCCAGGACGCAGACCACGAGCGCGTGGCCCGCGCTCCACAGCCGGCGTTCGCCCTCGCCCGTGCGCGGCGGGCGCCGGCGTCTCGGCCGAGTTGAAGCGCCTTCCGCGGTCGGCGAGTCCGGATCGCTCGCGGGCGGCAGTGGAGGAGGGCTGGTCGTGGCCACGTCGAGCACGCGAATGGTGCCACGGCCGCCGGGACGATCGTCGGCGCGAAGCCGGCGCGTCTACCGCTTGCTCGCGGTTCGGCTCACGGCCTCGAGCACGCGTTGCCGAAGGAACGCGGCCAATGCGTCCGCTCCGGTCGCCGTCAGGTGGAGCCCGTCGACCCGGAACCAGGTCTTGCCGCGGCTGTAGGCGTTCCAGTCGGCGATGGTGAGCTGCGGCCAGCGCTCGGCCGCCTGCTCGATCGCGGCGTTCGTCCGGGCGTAGAGGTCGCGCGTCTCGCGCAGCGTCACCCAGACGACGGCCTTCGCGCCCTGTCTGCGCGCTGCACGCATTACCCGGTCGATCCCGTACGCGTATCCGTGCGCGGATTCGTTGTAGCCGACGTCGACGATGAGGGCATCGCCGAGCGAATGTCCGTAGCTCTGGACGGCCTGGAGCGCGGACGAGGGCGCCTTCCCGTTGTGCACGCAGCTCGGCTGCACGAGCCGGCGGCACACGGCGAGATCGAGCTGGACGTCGAGCCCGCGTCGCAGCTGCGTCCTAGCCGAGGGGATGTAACCGATCGAGGCGGCGACGGAATCGCCGACGATGGTCGCTCTGATCGGCTCCTCCGCCGCGCCCGGGGATGCGGCAAGCAGCAGCGCGGCGAGGCCGAGCGAGGCAACGGCGAGCGGACGGCGCACCGAAGGAGGGTATTCGAGGCGCCCGTCGTTCTCCTTCTGACGCGTCCCGCCGCCGTTGCCGAGACCGGACCGCCTTGCGCTCGGCGACGCTAGCCTTGGCGTCGTCGGAGGCCGTCGAGAATCGTGACTCCCATCTCTCACGCAGAGCGGCGGCGCCGAGCCGTCCGCAGGCGCCGGGCATTCGCGGCAGCAGCGGTCGCAGGCGTGCTCGCTGCGGTGGCAGCAGCGTGGCTCGTCCCGCGAGTGGGCGCCGACTCCGAGCCCGCCGCCACGTCACCTCTCCCGGAGACGATCGCCGCCAGGGCCGCGACGGCGCGCAAGGGCCGGCAGTCGAAGTCACCAGAGCTCGCCGCGCTCCAGAAGCAGGTCGACGACGCGAGGCCGTCGGATCGCGCCCGCCTCCGGCTGCGCAAGGTCCTGAGCGGGAACATCTCGCCGAAGTCCGTCGCCGCCTCCGGCGCGGGCTTCGTGACGGCCCAGAACATGATGTACCGGCACTCCGTCACGGTCTACGACTCGCGGCGCCTGAAGCTCGTGCGGACGATCTCCGATGCGGTTCGGCTCTCTCGGCTCGGTTATCCCGAGTACCGCGGCGTTTCGCGTGGGGCGCCCGTCGAAGCCGCCTTCTCGTCCGACGGGCGCTACGCGTACGTCTCGAACTACTCGATGTACGGAGCCGGCTTCGGCTCCGAGGGCAGCGACACGTGCTCGCCGAGCTCCGGGTACCACCGGAGCTTCGTGTACCGCATCGACATGCGCACCCTGAAGATCGACCAGGCCTACAAAGTGGGCGCGGTGCCGAAGGTCGTCGCCGTGACGCCCGACGATCGCTACGTCCTCGTCACGAACTGGTGCTCGTACGACCTGAGCGTCATCTCGACGCGGCTCCGCCGGCAGGTGAAGCGGATCCCCATCGGGCCGTACCCGCGAGGGATCGCAGTCTCGCCCAAGGGGAACGCCGCCTACGTCGCGGTCATGGGCGGGAACCACCTCGTGCGCGTCGACCTCCGCCGCTGGACGACGTCGAGCATCGGTGTCGGCGCCGGGCCGCGCGCCGCGGAGTTCCATCCGTCCGACCGCTACATCTTCGTGTCGCTGAACGCGGAAGGGCGCGTCGCGAAGCTCGACCTGAAGCGCGGCGTCGTCCGCTCGAAGGTCTCGACCGGGAGCGCGCCACGCAGCCTCGCGCTCGCCGCCGACGGCCGCGCCCTCTACGTCGTGAACTATGAGAGCGGCACCGTGACGAAGCTCCGGACGTCCGACATGAAGACGCTCCAGACCGTCAACGCGTGCTACCACCCGATCGGGATCACGTACGACCGGGCGACGAAGAGGGTCTGGGTGGCCTGCTACACGGGCACGATCCGCGTGTACGACGACCGGTAGGGGCGAGACATATCTCGCCCCTACGTTCTTCTGCTTGCTGCAGCCTCGGTGACTGCACTCGCAATCACGGGGTTCGTGCTCGTGGACCGGGGAGGAGGGAGCGACCGGGTGGTCGGCAGCGTGACGACTCTCGGTGACTCGTTGAACGTCGGCAGCGAGCCGTACCTCGACGAGGAGCTCGAGGGCTGGGACGTCGCCCATCACAACCAGAACGGGCGGAGAACCGATGAAGGCATCGCCGAGCTGCGCGCGCTCGGTCGCGACGTGGCGCCCGTCGTCGTCGTGAGCCTGGGCACGAACGACTTCGACAGCGACAGCGCGACGTTCCGTCAGCAGGTGGACGAGCTGCTCGAGCTCGCCGGGCCGCGGCGCTGCGTCATCTGGGCGACCATCTGGTTCGGCGGTCTGCACGAGTTCAACGACGTCCTCGCAGACGCTGCCCGTCGGCATCCGAACCTCGAGCTCGCCGACTGGGCAGCGCTGGTCGAGGAGGCACCCGAGCTCCTCGCCGCCGACGGCATCCACGCCAGCCCAGAGGGCTACGCGCGCCGTGCCGAGCAGGCCGCGAGGATCGCGGAGCGCTGCCTTCCGTCGCGTCCGGCGCAATCTCCGTAGGCGCGAGGCATGCCTCGCGCGAGCCGGGCATGCCCGGCTCCTACGGTCTTCGCGACTTGCCTCGCCTCCTACAGCGCGATCCCGGAAACGGGGTGCGGAACGTACGGCTCCTCGAGCCGTCCGACCTCGTCGTCCGAGAGCGTGACCTCAACGGCGGCGAGCGCGTCCTCGAGGTGCTCGAGCTTCGTCGCACCGACGATCGGAGCAGTCACGCCGGGCTTGTGCAGGAGCCAGGCGAGCGCGACCTGGGCACGCGAAAGGTCGCGGTCGGCTGCGACCTCCCCTGCCCGGTCGATGACCGCGAAGTCGAGGTCGGGCTTGTACAGCGAATGGACGAACGGGTCGGTGTTGGCGCGCGTCGTGAGCCGCTCGCCGCCCGCTGTGATGCTCCCGGCAAGGAGACCGCGGGCGAGCGGGCTCCACGGAAGCAGCGCCACGCCCTGGTCGACGCACTGCGGGATCATCTCCCGCTCCTCCTCGCGGTAGATCGAGGTTGTAGTGGTTCTGCATCGAGACGAATCGGCGTCGCGCCTGACGTGCTGCGCCTTCGCGAACTGCCACGCGTACATGCTGCTCGCGCCGATGTACCGTGCCTTCCCCGCCTTCACGACGTCGTGCAGAGCCTCCATCGTCTCCTCGATCGGCGTCGCCGAGTCCCAGCGGTGGATCTGGTAGAGGTCGACGTAGTCGAGCCCGAGCCGTTCGAGCGACCCGTCGATCGATGCCATCACATGCTTTCGGGACAGGCCGCGGCCGTTCTCACCCGGCATCGTCCGCCCGTTCACCTTCGTCGCGACGACGTACTCCTCCCGCATCCCGAAGAGCTCGCGCAGCAGGCGCCCGGTGACGATCTCGCTCTGGCCGCCGTTGTAGACGTCGGCCGTGTCGAAGAAGGTGACGCCGCCCTCGACGGCGCGCCGGACGATGGGCTCGGCAGCCTCCTCGTCGAGCGCCCACTCCCGGCTCTCGTGCTTGCCGAAGCTCATCATCCCGAGGCAGATGCGCGAGACGCGCAGCCCGGTCCGACCCGAGGTTCACGTACTCCATCGACGAGCACGCTACCCGTGCCCGCACTGTAGGAGCCGAGGCTTGCCTCGGCTCGCGCGAGGCATGCGCCCGCGCCGACGACGACAACGAGCTCCCCCTACAGAGGTAGGCGAGCACCGCGAGCACGCGCCGGTGGTCACTCTCCGACGGCGGGAGGTCGAGCTTGCCGAGGATGCTCGCGATGTGCTTCTCGACCGCGCCGACCGTGAGCACGAGGGTCTCCGCGATCCCCGCGTTCGAACGGCCCTCGGCCATGAGCCCGAGCACCTCGAGCTCGCGCGGCGTCAGCCGCTCGAGCGGCCCGTGTCGCCTGCGCGAGAAGAGCTGCGCGACGACCTCGGGATCGAGCGCGGTGCCTCCCTCGGCGACCCGGCGGACCGCGTCGACGAAGTCGCTGACGTCCATGATCCGGTCCTTCAGCAGGTACCCGACGCCACCGCGCCCGTCCGCGAGGAGCTCGGTCGCGTACGTCTGCTCGACGTACTGCGAGACGACGAGGATCGCGGTCTCCGGTGCACGCCGCCTCGCCTCGATCGCGGCGCGGACGCCCTCGTCCCGGAACGTCGGCGGGAGCCGGATGTCGACGATCGCGATGTCGGGCTTCTCCGTCGCGATGATTCGGAGCAGCGCGTCGGCGTCCTCGACTGCCGCAATCACCTCGAACCCGCTGTCTCGCAGGAGCCGCGTGAGGCCGTCGCGGAGTAGCGCGAGATCCTCGGCGATCACTACGCGCATGGCAGCTCTGCCCTTACGGTCGTCGGGCCGCCGTCCGGGCTCTCCACCCGCAGCGTCCCGTCGAGGGCCCGGACGCGCTGCTCGAGGCCGGTCAGGCCGTTCCCCGCGGGGTTCGCTCCGCCCTTCCCGTCGTCCTCGACCTCGGCGACGAGCGTGCCGTCTGCGAGCCGCATCCTGATGTCGATGCGGTCGGCATCTGCGTACTTGATCGCATTCGCGAGCGCCTCGGCGACGACGAAGTAGGCGGCGGTCTCGACGGCCGGCGAAGGTCGGCGTGGGACGTCGGCGGAGAGCGTGACCGGCACCGGGCCGCGTCGGACGAGCGCCGCGACTGCCGCTTCGAGTCCGCGGTCAGTGAGGATCGGGGGGTGGATGCCCCGCGCGAGGTCGCGGAGCTCCTCGAGCGCCTGCTTCGCGTCCCCTCGCGCCTCCGCGAGGAGGACCATCGCGCCTTCAGGATCGGTCCTGAACTTCTCCTCCGCCATCCCGATGCTCATGCCGAGCGCGACGAGCCGTGCCTGCGCGCCGTCGTGGAGGTCGCGCTCGATCCTCCGCAGCTCCGCCTCCTGGACGTCGACGGCTGCGTCGCGGCTCGCCCTCAGTCGCTCGATGCGGTGCTCGCGGAGGCCGTAGACGACGGCGGCATGCACCGCCGCGAGCAGGGCGAGCCCGAGGGCTGCCCACACCGGCCAGAAGTACCCGCCTCCCGTGATCGCCCAGACCCCGACGAGAAAGCCGGAGACCACCACGGAAACGCCGACCTGGATCGCCAGCGCTCGGCTGCCGAGCGTGATCCGAGGAATGTCGGGGTTCTCGAGCACGGCGACGATCCAGCCCGGGATCCCGACCACGAGCGCCAGCGAGAGCAGCGGCCAGATCGGCCAGAAGTACCCGCCGTCGGACGTCAGCTCCCAGATGACGACCAGGACGACGACGATGCTGGTCGAGACCAGGGAGAGGATCGTCAGGTCGCGGAAGCGGCGGGCTCTCAGCTCCGCCGGGGAGAAAATGCGCCCGCGCCCGGGCTCGCCCGTGAGCAAGCGGGACGCGAGCCAGCGGGAGAGCCGCGTGTACGGGCCGAGCGCGTGCGCGAGCCCGAGCAGGACGACGAAGCCGGCGGCTGCGGCGGGCAGCGTCTCGACGAAGCTGTCGATCTCGAGGAAGCCGAAGACGTCGCTCGAGTCGACCCAGCGCTGCCACACCGGCAGCGTGAGCAGCTGTAAGCCCCCAGCTGAGCACGGCCAGCGGGACGAGCGCCATCGGCCAGGAGAGCAGCAGCTGCGCCTGCTGCTTCCAGAACGCCGGGTCGCGGAGGACGTTCAGGGCGCGAGTCCAGAAGCTCGCGCCTCTGGTGGTGCGCGTCGGCACGCTCGTCGACGTGCCGAGGAGCGCGTCGGCGGCGAGTCCCTGGACGCGCGCGAGCTGGCCGACGACCCAGCGGAGGGCGAAGAGCAGCGGGAAGACGAGCGGCGTGATCGCCAGGACGAGCGTCGTCGTCCAGCCCGCGATGAGCACGCCGAAGGCGACGCTACCGAGCGCCAGCCCTACCAGCTGGTAGAGCAGCGCCCGGTAGGTCTCGGGACTGGCCAGCGGAGCGAGCAACCTGCGCATCACGGTCACTAACGAAGCTCCGTCGCGGGTTGTGCCGCCGTGTCGCCCTCGAGCTTCACCTTCGGAAGCCACGAGAGCCAGCGCGGCAGGTACCAGTTCCACTCGCCGAGGAGCTTCATGCTCGCCGGCAGGAGCACTCCGCGGACGATCGTCGCGTCGATCAGCACCGCGGTCGCGAGCCCCACGCCGAACTGCTTCATCATGATCAGCGAGAGCGTCGCAAAGATCGAGAACACGAAGACCATCACGATCGCAGCGCTCGTGACGACGCCCGCGGTCGACTTGATCCCGTGCGCGATCGCGTCCTCGGTTCGCATGCCCCGGTCGTACGCCTCCCGGATCCGGCTCAGGATGAAGACGTGGTAGTCCATCGAGAGGCCGAAGAGGATCACGAACATGAAGACCGGAAGCCAGGCCATCACGCCCTCCGTGTACTCGACACCGAGGAGCCCGCTCGCGAGCCCGTGCTGGAACACGAGCACGAGGACGCCGTATGCGGCCGCGACCGACAGCAGGTTCAGCACGACCGCCTTCGCCGCGATGACGACCGAGCGGAACGAGACGAGCATGAGCAGGAACGCCAGTGCGAGCACGAAGACGAAGACGAGCGGCGCCTTGCCGCGCACCGCGTCGCCGAAGTCCTTGGCGAACGCGGTCTCGCCGGTCACGCCCGCCTCGACGCCCCGGAGCTCGCCGACCGTCGACGGCACGACCTCGTTCCGCAGGGTTGCCAGCGCGTCGTAGGACGCCTGGTCGCTGCCGGTTCCGGCGATCGGCAGCTCGACGCGTGCCACCGTCCCCGCGGCGTTCACCTCGGTCGTGATCGGCTCGTGCGCCGCGCCGCTCGCAACGGCTTCGCGTCGGAGATCTCCGATTGCCGCCTCGACCTCACCGTCGATCGAATCCGCCTTCACGACGACGATGGCCGGCTCCTGCTCGCCGGGGAAGGCGGTCTGCAGCCGGTTGTAGACCTGCACGACGCCGAGGTCCTGCGGGAGCGCTTCCACGCCCGGCACGACCGTCTTCATTCCGAGCGCCGGGAGTGCGAGTGCGACGAGCAGGCCCGCGGACGCTGCGGCGGCCAGCTTCGGCCTGCGCAGCACGCGGTCCACCGTCCAGCCCCAGAACCGCCCGCCGTCAGGACGCTGCAGCCGGTGGAGCAACGGCACGCGCGCCTTGTTCACGCGGTCGCCGAGCTTCGACAGCAGTGCCGGCAGGACCGTCAGCGAGCCGAGGACGGCGATCGCCACGACCAGGATCGTCCCCGTCGCGAACGAGCTGAACGCCTGGTCGCCGGTGAGGAACATCCCGGCCATTGCGGCCATGACGGTGAGGCCGGAGATGAGCACCGCCCGCCCTGAGGTGGCCGCAGCCGCCTCGAGCGCCGCCTTTTCGCTGCGGCCGGCGGCTCGTTCCTCACGCTCGCGCTTCAGGTAGAAGAGCGAGTAGTCGACGCCCACGGCGAGGCCGATCAGCAGCACGACCGCGGTGACGTTCTCGTCGACGGGCCAGATCTGACTCGGCACCGCGAGGAGTCCGGTCGCCGCGATCACGGCCGTGAGGGCCAGCAGGAGCGGAATGCCCGCGGCGACGAGTGCACCGAAGACGACGATCAGGACGACGATCGTGACCGGCAGCGAGAGCAAGCCCGCCTGCTCGAGGTCCTTGCCGACCGTCTCCATGATCTCCTTCTCGGCGCTTGCCTCGCCCAGCATCCCGATGAAGAGCTCCGGATGCGCGGTCTTGGCCTCGTCGACTGCGGCCAGCAGTGGATCGACCTTGTCGGCCGCGTCCTCCGGCGGACCGCGGATGTCGAACGCGACGATCGCCGACCTGTCGTCGGACGAGACGTAGTCGGCATTGGCCGGCTCCAGCGGATCGCGCACGTTCGTCGCGGCTGGAACCGCCGAGACGCGGGCGATCGACGTCCTCGACGGCCGCCACGAACGCCGGATCCGCGGTCGTGAGCGTCCGGCTCTGGACGAGCACGCTCTCCTCGGCGGGCTGCTCGAAGCTCTCGTCGAGGATCTTCGACATGCGCCCGGACTCACCGGGCGAGTCGCCCTCGCCGAGCTGCTTCGTCCCGATCGCGCCGCCGAGGACGACGGCGACGATCACGAACGCGATCCAGCCGAAGGTCGCCGTCTTCCAGTGTGCGGCGCTCCAGCGCGCCGCCCGAGCTGCGATGTTGAGTCTCATGCCTGCCCCCTTCTCGTGGATTTGACCCATGAGTCGAGGCTGCCTGGGTGGCGCGGGCTGGCCAATGGCGGCCACCGGCGTCCGGACTGGGGCTAGCTGGTGTGCGGAGAGGTGCGGTTACCCGCCCGGGCCGTGCGCCACGAGGCGGTCGATCCCGGTGGCTGCACGCTCGAGGCCGGCTTCGTCGAAGAGATGCGGGATGCAGTTCCCGATCTCGTGCGCCGGTCCGTCGAGCAGGTCCGATCCAACCGCGGCGTTGAGCGCGTAGCGGACGGGGATCTCGTGGCACACCACGAGAATGCGGCGCTCGGGCCGTTCGAGGAGGCGCCTGAACGCCGTCCCGTAGCGCCGGGCAGCGTCGTCGAGGCTCTCCCCGCCGGGGAAGGGTTCGTGCCGCTCGTGGCCGTGCTTCCAGGCGCGGTAGTCCTCGATCGTCTGGCCGTCGAGCTCGCCGACGTCGATGTCGTCCAGCAGCGGCTCCTCGACCAGCGGAATCGGGCGCTCGCCGACGGCGATCTCGGCCGTACGGCGTGCGCGGAGGAACCGCGTGTGGACGCAGACGTCGAGCTCGAGGTTCGCGACCTGGAGGGCGAGCCCGAGTGCCTCCGCCTCGCCGGCCGGCGTGAGCTTGACCGGCACGGCCGGGTCCCCGTTCACCCGCCGGAGCGCGTTGAGCTCGCTCTCGCCGTGGCGGGTGAGGACGAACAGCCGCAAGGCGTCAGGTCGCTCCGGCCGCCAACGGCGCCGGCGAGTCTCCGCGCGCTCGCTGCGGCTGCCCATTTACAGCTCCTTCGACGCACGCATCGGCGGTCCTGTGCTCTGCTCCCCCGATGACTTCGAAGCGCATCCATCCGGTCACGCCTGATCGCTGGCCGGATCTCGTGGAGCTCTTCGAGCGGCCGGGGCCACGCGGTGCGTGGTCGCGAACGGGTGCCTGCTACTGCATGTTCTGGCGCTTGCCGCCGGCGGAGTACGACAAGGCGTTCCGGGCGCGTTCGCTCGAAGCCATCACCGGCGGCCCGAACAAGTCGCGAATGAAGAAGATCGTCGCCGCGGGCACCGTGCCGGGCCTGCTCGCGTACCAAGACGAGCGGCCGGTTGGCTGGGTCGCCGTCTCCCCACGTTCCGAGCTCGTCCGCCTCGAGCACTCACCGGGGCTGCGGTCCGAGCCCGATCCTGGCGACGACCGGACCTGGTCGATCTCCTGCTTTTATGTCCATCGATCGGCGTGGCGCACGGGAGTCGGCGCCGCGCTCCTCGAGGCCGCGATCGCGAGAGCAGCGGAGCGAGGCGCGACGGCGCTCGAGGCGTATCCGGTCCAGGCGCCGAGCGTCGATCCGTACACCGGCTACGACACGATGTTCGTGCGAGCCGGGTTCCATCAGGTGAAGCCGGGGCGTGGCCGTGGACGCTCGCTCTGGCGCCGTCAGCTCTGAAGCTCCGCGAGCCGTCTCTCGAGGAAGCGTCGCTCGGCGTCCGAGTGCACGAGCTCGAGCGCGCGGTCGTATGCGGCCCGTGCGTCGTCGACGCGGTCGAGCCTACGCAGGAGCTCCGCGCGCGTCGCGTGCAGGTAGTGGTAGCGGTCGAGCTCGAGACCTTCGACGAGGGCGAGCGCATCCTCGACCTCGCCTGCCTCCGCGAGCGCGGCGGCTCGGTTGAGCTCGACGACCGACGAGCCGGTCAGGCGGGCGAGCTCGCCGTAGAGAGCTGCGAGCTGCGGCCCAGTCCTGGGGGTCGTCGGCGTGGAGGGACGCGATCGCCGCCTGCAGCACGTACGGCCCGCGGCCGCCGAGCGCCAGGGCGCGATCGAGCACGGCCCGTCCCTCGGCGATCTGCTCGCTGTTCCAGAGCGAGCGGTCTTGCTCGGCGAGGACGACCACCGTGCCGTCCGCGAAGCGCGCCTCGCGCCGCGCGTCGTTCACCAGCATGAGTGACAGCAGTCCTTGTACCTCCGCCTCGTCCGGCATCAGCTCGGCGAGCGCCCGGCCGAGCCGAATCGCCTCGGCGGCGAGGTCTCCACGGCCACCGTAGCCCTCGTTGAAGATCAGGTAGACGACCGCCAGGACCGCTGCGAGGCGCTCGGGCAGCAGGTGGGCGGGCGGCACGCGGAACGGGATTCCGGCGGCCTTGATCTTCCGCTTCGCGCGGACGAGCCGCTTGGCCATCGTCTCCTCGGGGACGAGGAAGGCGCGCGCGATGTCCTCCGTCGCGAGTCCGCCGAGCGTCCGCAGCGTCAACGCCACCTGGGCATCGAGCGCAAGGGACGGATGGCAGCACGTGAAGACGAGCTCGAGCCGCTCGTCCGGGATCGTCGTCTCGTCCATGTCTTCCTCCACGGCTTCCGGCACGACCAGCAGGCGGGTCTTCGCCGCGAGCGTGCGCTCTCGGCGGATGCGGTCGATGGCCCGGTTGCGCGCCGTGGTCACGAGCCAGGCGCGCGGATTGGCAGGCGTGCCTTCGCGCGGCCAGCGCTCCGCGGCGATCGCGAACGCTTCCTGGGCGGCTTCCTCGGCGACGTCGAAGTCGCCGAGGAAGCCGATCAGGCCGGCGAGGACGCGGCCCCACTCGTCGCGGAATACCTGCTCGAGGCTGTCGGAAGGGCGAGATATATCTCGCCCCTACACGACCGGTCGCACCTCGACGGCACCGCCCAGCCGCGCCGCCGGAATGCGCGCCGCAAGCTCGATCGCGGCGTCGAGATCGTCCGTCTCGAAGAACAGGTAGCCGCCGAGCGCCTCCTTCACGGCGACGAACGGCCCGTCCGTGGTCAGCGTCTTGCCGTTCTGCACGCGCACGGTCGTCGACAGCTCCGGCGCATCCATCTGGACACCGGGGGTGACACCGGCGGTCTGGTTGATCGCCTGGTAGTCGGCATAGACCGCCTGCTGCTCGTCCTCCGAGAGGCGGGCCCACTCCTCGGGCGACCGCGGCGTCGGGGCGTCACCCTGGTGGATCAACAGCATGTACTTCACCGCTTCCTCCTTCGTCCTGGAGCATGGTCGCCTCTGAGACGAACGGCGGCACGAGCAAAGGACACCTGGCCGCTCGATCGATCGTCACGGGTCGATACGAGCACCAATGCTGCGCACTCGAGTGAGCACGCGATCGAGGGGCCGCGGAACGTGCGCGAGATCGAGCGCGTCGACGAGGAATCTCGCGTACCGGATCTTCCGGCGGCCGCCGCTGCCCATGAAGCGCCGGAGCTGGTCAACGATGGGCCGTCCTCGCCATTCGGGCTGCTTCTGGAACGTGCGGAAGGGACCGAGGTCGCCCTGGGCCGTGATGACCTGCACCACGGCCTCGGCGCCGAGGGACCGGATCAACTCGTCCTCGAGGTCGGCGACACACACGTAGAAGCCGAGTCGTTCCATGTCGTCGCGTGTGAGGTCCGAGCCGAGGCCCGCTCGCTCCAGGCCGCGCCGGAAGTCGCGCTCCTCCCCGGCGTCACACAGTCCCGCGAGCCCGACGTCGAGGCCCGGCGGGCCGTAGAGCTCCAGAAAGCCCGCGATTGCCTGCGCGCCCCCCATCGGAACGACGGAGATCCCCTCGTCGTCGAGATCGAGGCCACGGCGTCGAGCCAGCGCCTCGACCGCCCGCTGGTCGCTGATCCCTTCGACGAGGACGACCGCGCGGACGTCGTTCGTCGGGGAGCTGTTCAACGAGTCAACGCATCCGCGACGGCGAGCGCTCAGACCTCCGCGCGAGTCAGGTCGGGCTGCGGCACGATGCGGATGTACGGCTTCGGCTCCTCCCAGCCCTCGGGCCAGATCTCCTTCGCCTCGTCGTTGGAGACGGAGCCGGCGATGATCACGTCGTCGCCGTGCTGCCAGTTGACCGGCGTCGACACCTTGTGGGTCGCGGTCAGCTGCAGCGAGTCGATCACGCGCAGCACCTCGTCGAAGTTGCGGCCCGTGGTCATCGGATAGACGAGGAGGAGCTTGATCTTCTTGTCCGGGCCGACGACGAAGACGTTGCGCACCGTCTGGTTGTCGGCCGGAGTCCGCGACTTCGGGTCGCCCTCGACCTCGGCCGGGAGCATCCCGTACAGCTTCGAGACGCTGAAGTCTGCGTCGCCGATGATCGGGTAGTTGGGCGCGTGCCCCTGGGTCTCCTCGATGTCTTTCACCCACCCCTCGTGGTCGCTCGTCGTGTCGACCGAGAGGCCGATGATCTTCACGTTGCGGCGATCGAACTCCGGCTTGACCTTCGCCATGTAGCCGAGTTCGGTCGTGCAGACGGGCGTGAAGTCCTTCGGATGCGAGAACAGCACGGCCCACGAGTCACCGATCCAGTCGTGGAAGCTGATTGTCCCCTCGGTCGTCTCCGCCGTGAAGTCCGGTGCGGTGTCGCCCAGTTTCAAGGCCATTCTTTCCCCCTTTCCTGACGTTGATCTCTGCGGTTCTGGCTCTGAAGGTACTCCTCTGCGAGCGCCCGACGCTACGGCATATGGGGCCTGCCGTCAGATGCGCTCCAGTCCATCGACCCACCGCAGCCGGAGCCCCTGGCCGACGAGCTGGTTGAACGCCTGCTGGTACTCGCCCGACGTCAGACCGTGCCGGGCCGCCAAGCTCGGGCCGCCGTCCTGCTGCCAGATCGCGGCGTACAGGTCCTGGCCGCCGACGTTGTACCCGCTCACGCACGTGAGCCGGAACCCCTGACCGCCGAGCTGGTCGAACGCCTGCTGGTACTCGCCCGACGTCAGGTTGTGCCGGGCGTGGAACGGCGGGCCGCCGTCCTGCTCCCAGATCGCCGCGAATCGCTCCTGGCCGCCGACCGTGTACCCGCTCACGCACGTGAGCCGGAACCCTTGTCCCACGAGCTGGTCGAACGCCTGCTGGTATCCAGCCGACGTCATGCCGTGCCGGGCCGCGAAGCTCGGGCCGCCGTCCTGCTCCCAGATCGCGGCGTACAGGTCCTGGCCGCCGACCGTGTACCCGCTCACGCAGGTGAGCCGGAAGCCCTGGCCGACGAGCTGGTCGAACGCCTGCTGGTATTCGGCCGACGTCAGGTTGTGCCGGGCGTGGAACGGCGGGCCGCCGTCCTGCTCCCAGATCGCGGCGAACCGCTCCTGGCCGCCGACCGTGTACCCGTTGACGCACGTGAGCCGGAAACCCTGGCCGACGAGCTGGTCGAACGCCTGCTGGTATCCAGCCGACGTCAGACCGTGCCGGGCCGCGAAGGCCGGGCCCCCGCCTTCCTCCCAGATCGCCGCGAAGATACCGGCACGCTGGTCGACCAGGCCACGAAGGATGGGAGACGCGTTTATCAGCGCCGAAATTCTCACCCCGAGATTGAACCCCCTTTCAGGATCCATCCCGGTGCAGCCGCCGTTCGTGTGGACCCCCACCAGCCGGCCGCTGGGCCCGTGCAGAACGCCCGATCCCGAGTTGCCGGGCAGCGTGTCCTGGTCGTTGTAGCGAATCCGGTTGCCGCTGAAGGATGCGACGACGCCCGCTTCGATCTGCTTCGGCGCGGATGCGGGGTGGCCGATGATGCAGACGGCATCTCCCTGAGCCGCGTCGACCGGCGAGACAAGAGTGAAGCCGAATGCGCCTGCAGGGTTGCCGCCGACCTGGATGATCTCGTAGTCCAAACCGCCGAGCCGGTGCTCGAGTACGCCGAGAATCGGAAATCGCTGCTCCGGCCGTGGATTACCTGCGGGATCCGTCTGGAAGTTGAACGTGACCTGGGTTTGCGGAGACGGATTGGGGTCGAAGCAATGCCCTGCGCTTATGAACAGATCTGCTCCGATGAGCGTCCCGGAGCAGGACCGTCTGTTGCCACGCATGGTCTGGCCGACGGCTCGCTGGTGTCGATTGACGAACTCCACCGCTACCCCCAGCGTGCCGTCATACGTCTCGACGTTCTGAGAATCGTTGACCCCGCCGCACTGGCTCTCGAGCGTGCTGAGGTCGATCAGCTCGGTGCTCTCGAGCGCGCTCTCCGGGAGACCGAAGTCCGACGGGTCGAACTCCTTGGGCGGGAAGATGACCTCCGGCATGGTCTACCTCCAAGTCAGGGTTCGCTTGTAGCCTACAACGGCGACGCCTCGCCTTTTCGCGCGCGAGGTTGTACCCTCCCGTGCACGTGCGACGCCGTCGCGCGCGTGTGAGACTCGACACGAGTGCAGGTGCCTTGACCGACGATTCGAGGCAGGGGTGAAGGTCGAGTTCGACATTCCCGGCGCCGACGCCATGGGCCGGGTGTTCTTGACCTGGACTCCCATCGAGGCGCGCGCGAGGGTCGTCAATCCGGTGGGCACCGCCGCTGTGGTGATCACGTTGGATTGCAATCGCACCGGCAGGCGCGGTCGCCTGAGATTCGCAAAAACGCGCACGCACAATGGCACGCCGAGGCTCAGGCTCAAGCTGCCGGCGAACGGCAACCCGGTCAGGTTCTTCGTCGCCGGTGAGTTCGGGCGTCCGAGTGTCAACCTCGGCGATGCGGTGATCATCGCGCGTCGCTTCGGCAGCAATGTCGTCCTCGGCAAGAAGCGAGTCACCGTGCGGGTCCGCAAGGACGCCGAGACGCTCACCCCCGCAGAACGCGACCGCTTCCTCGCTGCCTTCGCGACGTTGAACGGCGGCGGCGCCGGCCGCTTCACCGACTTCCGCAACATGCACGTTCTCGCTGCGAACCCGGAGGAGCACGGCAACGTCGGTTTCCTGCCCTGGCATCGTGCGTACCTGCTCGATCTCGAACGTGAGCTGCAGGCGATCGACCCGAGCGTGGCGTTGCCCTACTGGCGGTTCGACCGTCCGGCTCCGAAGCTCTTCACGCGCGAGTTCATGGGGGTCCCGGACTCCGTGGGCAGCGTTCAGTTCAGCGCCGGACATCCCTTCGGCACCTGGCGCACGGACGGAGCGTTGGGGATCACGAGGGTGGGGTCGTTCGGCGGAACTGCACCGTTTCTCAGCACCGAGGCGCAGACCATCGCGCTCGGCGGTCCCGCACCCACGGCTTCCTACGGGAACTTCGCGAGCATGGAAATCGATCCACACGCCTTTGCGCACACGAGCTTCGCCGCGGGCTTCATCCGCTCCATTCAAACTGCTGCCGCGCGACCCGCTCTTCTTCATGCTTCACGGCAACGTCGACCGCCTCTGGGCCAAGTGGCAGTGGGTGCACCGGAGAATGAGCACGGCCGACGCGCTCGCTTTCGCTCCGGCGGTCCCCAATCGCGTCGGACATCGTCTTCCTGACACGATGTGGCCGTGGAACGGCGTCACAACACCACCGAGGCCTTCGACGGCGCCCGGTGGCGCGTTTGCCGCCTCGCCGTCGACGACCGCGCCGGGAGCCACTCCAACCGTCGGCGCGATGCTCGACTTCCAGGGGGTTGCAGGCAGCCCGCTGCTCGGCTTTGCGTATGACGACGTACCGTTCGAGGTGTAAGCAGACCAACCGGAGACCAGCTCCATGGACGTGACCCGATACCGAAAGCGCTACGAAGCCGAGCTGAAGAAGGCAGCGGCGTCGCTCGAACGCGAGCGAGCGCGCATGCAGGCGGCCGGGGAAGAGCCGGCCAGCGCCGCCGACCGAGCGAATGCCATCAAAGCCGCGCCGATCGAGCTCGAACGACTTCCCGACCGTGTCGCGGAGCTGCTCGCCATCCTGCGGAATCGCGCGGAGCCGGTTTCGGTCCGCACGGCCGCGCTGCAGGCCCTGGGCGCGCTCGACTTCCTCGGTCCCCGCTTCGAGCCGTACCGGGCGGACTACAAGCAGGCGCTCCGAGAGCTCGCCACCGACCCGCAGGCCAAGCTACGCGAGAGCGCGCTGGAGCTTCTCGCCATCGCCAAGGATCCGTACGCCCAGAAGGTGCTGGTGCGAGGGCTGGAGCAGCCCGAGGAAGCGCTCGTACCCGACGCGAAGGCGATCCAGTTTCTCGGCTATGACGACCATGGCGGTTTCGCACCGCTGGCGCGGAAGGTTTTCGAACGTTCGACTGGCCCCGCTCGCGAGCAGGCGCTCAAGCTGCTCGCCACCGATCCGCAGTCGGAGCGGCTGCTGGCACGCCTGCTGCAGGACAAGTCGGAGACGTCGAACGTCCGCCGGATCAGCGCGTCTGGCCTGCAGAGCCTCAATCCGGAGTCCTTCGAGAGGACGGCGCGCAAGATCGTCGCCGACGACAAGGACTACGACGAAATTCGAGCCGCCAGCCTTGCCGCCCTTGCCTACGGTCGCGAAGCGCGTGAGACCCCGGCCGACCCGAAGCTCGTCGAGACGGTGCAGAAGCTGACCGCGAAGAAACGGTCCCCTGCGATGCGCTCCGCGATCGAGCGCTTTCTGCGATCAACTCAGCAATGACGGCGCACACGGCGGCCGGCGGTCGCGCCGCGTCCGTTGCCGATGCGGTCGCCTACGTGGACGTGGCCCGGAGGACTCCGGATGCGGCGCGAGGGCTCGCCGCGATGCTCGACGAGCAGTCGCCGCTCTTTTCCGGACTCGGCACCAACGAGGCGGAGCGCCTCCGTGGCTACATCCTCGCGAGCTTCGAGACGACCGGGCTGCCGCAGGAGGCCGTTCCATTCGTGCTCGAGGAGCTCGAGACGGGATACAGCCCCTACACCGTCGCTGCCGCGGCAAGAGCGCTGCGGGGTGCAGCGGTCGTACCGGAAGAGGCGCCACAGCTTCTCGTCGGCGCGATCGCTCGGCTGAGAGGCGCCGACGACGTCGTGTCGTTCGAGCGCTTCGCCCCGACTGCGACGAGCGGGAGCGCGGTCACCGCCCTCGTCGAGCTCGCGCGCACCCTTGTGGTCCTTGGGCCGCGGGCGAACCGCGCGCTGCCGGAGCTGAGGACGCTCGTTGCCGAGGGGGAGAGCTTCTCGCCTGCGGTTCGAGCCGAGCTCGCCAGGGCCGCGGAAGCGCTCGGCCGGCCTGAAGTGTCGACCCCCGCTTGCTGCTGCGCGGAGGAGGAGGCCGAGACCGAGGTCAGGCAGGTTCGGACCCCGATCCCGTTGGCTGCACGGGCGGAGCTCGAGGGGCTCTCCCTGGAGGACCAGGATGGGAGGCAGCTCACGTTCTCCGAGGCCTTTCTCGGCCGCCCCACCGCGCTCTCGTTCTTCTACACGCGCTGCATGAACCCGGACAAGTGCTCGCTCACCGTCACGAAGCTGGCCCGCCTCGCTCACCATGTCGCCGCGGAAGCACTCGATGCGAATGTCGTAGGCATCTCCTACGACCCCGGCTTCGACCGTCCGGCACGCCTCCAGACCTACGGTCGGGACCGCGGCATGCCGTTCTCGCCGCGCAGCTCTCTCCTGCGCACCGTCGGCCCGTTCGATCAGCTGAGGGACGCATTCGAGCTGGGGGTCGGCTTCGGCCCGGTCACCGTCAACCGCCACCGAATCGACCTCGTGGTGCTCGACGCCTCGCTAAATGTCGCCGCGAGGTTCGAGCGCCGGCTTTGGCAGGAAGACGACGTGCTGGAGGTGCTACGCGCCCACTTGCCTCCGGTTGCCGTCGCTCGCGACCGCTCGGCTTCCTGACAGCTCGGCTTCCTGACAGCTCCATGCCGATCGCCCGCAGCTCGGCGTCAGCGAGACACCCCCAGCGCGGACGAGCGCCGGTCGCGGGGGATCGCGGATCGGATCCTCGGCACGTGACGGTGGGCGAGCGTGTCCTCACCCAGCGGGCGCTCGACGACGTCTAGCCGCCGCCCCCGTCTCCGCCACCTCCACCGCCTCCGTCTCCGCCCGATTCGCCGCCACCAGGCGAGCCGGAGTCGGATTGCCGGTCGGCGCTGTCGTCGCCGGACGTTGCGGCCACCGAGCCGCCTGCAGCAGCCGTGGACTCCGCACCGGGCGGCTTGCCGCCGAAGAGCTCTCGAATCCGATCGATGATGCTCATGCGTCGAGATTACTTCAACAACGCCGAAGCCACGCACGCATCTGCAATGCGCCGCAGTCCCGGGCGCGGCGGCCTTATGCCTGCGTTCGGTAGTTGAGGTAGAGCACGCCGTTCTCGTACGACTCACAGGCCGCCAGCGACAGCTTGGCGGGCACGGCGTCCTCGGTGAAGAGCCGCGGGCCGGAGCCGCGGGTGAGCGGATAGACGCAGAGGTGCAGCTCGTCGACCAGGCCGTCCGCGAGCATCGCGTGGACGAGCGCGACGCTGCCGCTCGTGTAGAGGTCACCGTCGACCTCGTCCTTCAGGCTGCGGATCGCGTCGGGGTCGTACGGCCCGATGACCTCCGTGTTCCTCCAGGTCGGATCCGTGAGCGTCCCGGAGACGACGTACTTCGTGGTGTCGTTGAAGAACGGCGCCCCTGGATCGTCCTCCACCGTGCGCGTCGGCCAGCTCTGCGCGAACCCCTCGTAGGTGTTCCGCCCGAGCAGGATGCCTCGAGAGCGTTCCGTGACCGCGCCCAGCACCTCTCCCATCTTCGGGTCGAACCCGTACTCGAACGTCCAAGTCGGCGCGTCGATCACGCCGTCGAGGCTCATGAACTCGTGAACGTGTATTGCTCCCACTCCTCACCTCCGTGTCGGTACTTGCCGTGTAGACCTCGCTCTTGCCGAGAAGTAATCGCCTGAGCAGCGAAGGATCCTTCACGGCGACGGCCCGTCGGTCGTCAGCGTCGCCCGCGCTCTACTGGCGCGGTCGTCGCCGCCTCGGGCGACTCCATCCAAACGCCCGAGCTCACGCCCGGGGTCGAGTTGATCGCCCGATAGTCGGCGGGGTCGCGCCGCTGCTCGTCCTCGGCTTCAGTCGCTGGGGTGGCGTTAGTCACTCCGACTGAACGAGATATCCATCCAGCGCTTCCAGTTGATGCCATCCTCGGACCGCTCCCACACGGCGGTCATCGATTGTCCGTCTTCGGCGATGGTCAGCGTGGATCGGACTCGAGCGGTGGTGGCGTCTTTCGGTTGTGCGGCTGATGCGACCTCGGCTCCGCCGGTGAAGTGGAAGACGCCGTTGTCGTCGATCGTGACGCGCATCAGCTCGGCGTTCCCATCGCTGTCGAAGCTCCGCGCGAGGAACCCGCCGCTCATGGCATCCGGCTCGCCGATGATCTCGATGGCTCGGACCGGATGTTCGCCGACGGTCACATCAACGTGATGCACGAGGAAGTAGCCGCCCGGCAGCACCTCGTAGGTGTCGGTGCCGGCGACAGGAATCTCCGGTTCGTCGATCACATGACCAGACGTCTGCCACCGTCCGGCGATGGTGTGGAGTCTGGTGTCGGGTTTGCGGCCTTCGTGTTCGCTCATGCGTCGTCAGTTAGTCGTCGTCGAGCACCTCGCGCAGCTTGCGAGCGAAGGCTTCGGGTTGACCGGCGTATCCGAACTCGCCGCCGAGGAAGCCGCCGTGGTGACAAGGGAACACGGTCGCCCGCTGACCGAGCAGCTCGGCGGTAGCCACCGCCGACCGTCCTGTAAACGTGTCCAGCGACTCCTCGCCCACGGCGATCACGATGCGTGTCGGCGCCGCGTTCAGCGCGTCGACGTCGGGGCGATAGCTGGTGACTGCCCAGGACCGGTCGGATAGCAGCGGGTCGTCGCGGGCGCCGTCGTCCTCGGCCGGCAGCCCGAAGTGGGCGGGATCCGGTGAAGCTTGCGCGAAGTACTCGTCGGTGAACTCGCCTCGCCACGAGGTCATCGCGATGAAGGCCGCCATGCCGGCGCCCGAACCCTCGGCCTCGTACGCATCGCGAATGGCGGCGCGGGCGCGCTCGGCCGCAGCGGCGTCGGGGAGCACCGAGATGAGTGGCGGCTCGTGGGCCACGAGGGTTGTCACGTCGTCGGGATAGGCCGCCACGAGCGCAAGCGCGGTCACCGCGCCGCCACTGCTTGCGAACATCTCGACGGGGCCGGCGTCGAGCGCCTCGATGACGGCGTGTACGTCGTCCGCCTGGACCGTGGGCGCGTTGTCGACCCGGCCGTCCTTGCGGACGCTGCGGCCGAGGCCGCGCGGGTCATAGGTGACCACGGTCCGGTCCGGGAAGTGCGACGCCAATGTGTCGAAGCCGCTGGCGTCCATCGGCTGGCCGATCATGAACAGCGGTGGGCGTCCGTCGACGGTGGGCAGCGGGCCACGGACGTCGTAGGCGACCTCGGCGTCGGCAGTTTCGAGCATGTGCGTGGTCATGGCCATACGACCGCTCCCGCGTCGAAAACTCATCGCACGAGGGGGCCGCGGCAGCGGCCTCCCCCTCGAGGGTTCGGCGGCGAAGACTCTCAGCGATGTTCTCGTTCGGGTATCGGTCCGGAGACGAACGCTGCACCGCGAGCGCCGTCGGCAAGGTGTGACGTTGCGTATGCGAACGGGTGGTAGAAGGCGCTCAGCGCGTCCTCCCGAGCGATCTCGAAGTCGAGGTGGTGGCAAACCCGGTCGTCGCTGACGGCGACCTTCACCCGATTGCTCGAGCGGTTCCAGAGAAGAGCCACTTCCAACCCGTTCGCCGCTCGCTTCGCAAGCTCGACCCAGCCGGCGCGCACGCTGCTCCCGTCGAGTGCGGTGTTCAACATTTCTCCCCTCCTCACGTGGGTGTCGTCATGACGACGAACGGGAGGCGACGGAGGGGACATCCGTTCGAGTAGCCCGCCTCAGCCGGGCGGGATGTTCTGGTTCAGGCGGAAGAGGTTCGTCGGGTCGTAGCGGCGCTTGATCTCGACGAGCCGCTCCCAGGTCGGACCGGGATAGGCCGCGCGGATCCGCTCCTCGCCCTCGTCGCCCAGGAAGTTGACGTACGCGGCCGTATCTTCCTGGCGGAGGGCTTCCGCGAGGCCCACGACCCAGGGCTCGTGCTCGGGCGCCTGCTCGCGCGTCTCGAAGAGCGCCGCCACGTTCACCATGATCGGGCTCTGCCGGTGCGCGTACGCCGTCGCCTCGACGGGCACGCGGGCGGCCGCGCCGCCGAGCACGCGCAGCTGGGTCACGGCCATCATCGCGGTGGACGCCTCGATCTGCTCGACGATTGTCTGCGCCGCCGCCCGGTCGATGCTGTCGACGTACATCGTGCGCACGCTCGCAACCGGATGAAAATCGCCCTCCTCGCCGGGGCCCTCGAAGACCTCCGGATAGCGCATCGGCCGCACCATGTCGGCGACCGGCTCGGCGAGTGCCCGAAACGGCGCGACCGCGCGGATGCCGGCATCGACGTCGCCGACGAAAGCGAGGGTGGCGAAGATCACCAGCCGGCCGTGCTGCTCGGGCGGTAGGAACGGCATAGGGGGCGCCGCCATGATGTTGGCGATCGCCGAGAGCTCCTCGGGCGCGGCCTCCGCTTCGGCCACGAAGCCGTAGATCGTGTCCGCGGTCGCCGGCAAGATCAGCATTCCGCCGACGATTCCGTCCAACTCGTGGAGCCGGAGCTGGAACCGGGTCGCGACACCGAAGTTGCCGCCGCCGCCGCGAACCGCCCAGAACAGGTCCGGGTGCGACTCGGCATCCACACGCCGAAGCTGCCCGTCCGCGGTCACGAGCTCGGCGGCGAGCAGGTTGTCGATTGTGAGGCCGTGCTTGCGAACGAGGAAGCCGATTCCTCCGCCGAGCGTCAGCCCGCCGATCCCGACCGAGCCGGTGTCGCCGAAAGGCGTCGCCAGGCCGAGCTCTGCGGCGGCTTCCGTGTAGCGGCCGGTGGTCACACCTCCGCCCACCCAAGCCGTGCGGTTCGCGACGTCGATCTCCAGCCCGTTCAGGTCGCGGAGGTCGAGCACGATCCCACCCTCGGTCGTGCTGTGGCCCGGAATGCTGTGGCCGCCGCTCCGGACCGCGAGCTCGACCCCGGTCTCTCGCGCGAGCGCGATCGCTCGCGAGACGTCGTCCGCGTCGGCCGCGCGAACGATCGCCGCGGGCCTGCGGTCTATTCCTCCGTAGAAGACCGTGCGGCCCTCGTCGTAGCCGGGCTCTCCCGGCGCGATGACTCTTCCGTTGAGGTCTGCTCGGTGCTGCGAGATGGAAATGGCGGTGCTAGCTGACACGGTCGTTCTCCTTTCTCTCTTTCCGACCCGGTACGGCGTCGAAACTCATCGCAGCGGGCTGCTACGCCGCCTCCTCGAGCGCGGCCTCCTCGAGCGTCGTCTCCTCGAGCGCCGGCTCCGACGCGCGGAGATCACGTCCGCGAACGAGGAAGATGGAGACGAGCAAGCCCGCGACGGCGATCGCAGCTCCCGCCCAGAAGGCGTTGACGAGCCCCTCGGTCAACGCGGACGCTTCGGCGGCTCCGCGCGCGAGCTCGTCCTCCGTTGTCGAGACGGCGATCGTCGAGAGGAGAGCGAGCCCGACGGCGCCTCCGACCTGCTGCGAGGTGTTGATGAGTCCCGATGCCAGGCCGGCCTCACGAGGCTTCGTTCCGGCGAGCGCCGCGATCGTGATCGGCACGAATGCGAACGCGAGTCCCACGGCGATGATCAGGAAGCCGGGGAAGAGATCTGCCCAGTACGAGCCCTCGACGGAGACCTGGGTGAAGTACAGGAGGCCGACCGTGAGCGCGCTCATGCCGAGGATCAGCACCGGCTTGACGCCGATCCGGTTCACAGCTTGTGCCGCGACATTCGCCCAGATGACCGCCGTGCCGGCGACCGCGAGGTAGCCGAGCCCGGTCTCGATCGGCGAGAGCCCGAGCACCTGCTGCATGTACAGGGTGAGGAACAGCCACATCGAGTAATTCGCCGCGCCCATGAACAGGCCGACGACGTTTGCTGCGGTGAGCGTCTGCAGCCGGAAGATGGAGAGCGGCACGAGCGGCTCCCGCTGACGGTTCTCCCAGACGACAAACGCCACGAGTAGCGCCACCGCGGCTGCGAAGACGCCGAGCGTCTGCGCGGAGAGCCATTCCCACTGCCGCCCTTGCGTGATGCCGAGGACGAGCAGGACGAGGCCCGAGGTGACGAGAACTGCTCCTGGGACGTCGTGCGACTGGCCGTGCGCGTCCCGGCTCTCCCTGAGGAGGACCGGCGAGAGCGCGAGCGCCGCAACGCCGACGGGGATGTTGACGAAGAAGATCCATTCCCAGGAGAGCAGGTCGGTCAGGATGCCGCCCGCAAGGACGCCGGCCGCGGCGCCGAAGCCGCCGACCGCGCCCCACGCGCCAAGTGCGATGTTGCGCTCGCGCCCTTCGCTGAAGGTGGTCGTGAGGATCGACAGCGCAGACGGCGTGATCGTGGCCGCGCCGAGCCCCTGCAGGGCGCGAGCGCCGATGAGCGACTCGTCGCTCCAGGCCAGCCCGCAGAGGAGCGAGCCCACCGTGAAGATGACGAGCCCGACCATGAACACACGGCGGCGCCCGAGGATGTCGGCGAGCCGCCCACCCAGAAGGAGGAAGCCGCCGAAGACGAGCGCGTAGGCGCTGAGGACCCATTGCAGGTTGTCCTGCGAGAACCCGAGATCCTCCTGGATCGACGGGAGCGCGACGTTCACGATCGAGACGTCGAGGATGACCATGAACTGGACGGCGCACAGCAGCGCCAGCGCGAACCATCTCGTTCGGTCGGATGTGACCATCGGATTTCCTCCTTGCGCGATGTCGTCATGACGACGACGAACGGGAGGCGGGCAAGGGGACAGGTCGCCGAGGCGGGCGAGGTACGAGGGCCCGTCCCGCCAGGCCCTCCTACGCGCTGACTTCGGCGACGCGCCGCTGCAGGAAGCGGCGCTCCGGTTCGGTGTGTGCCAGCTCGAGAGCGCGTTCGTACTCCGTCCGCGCCTCGTCCGCTCGGCCGAGGCGGCGGAGCAGGTCGGCGCGCGTCGAGTGGTAGTACTGGTAGCCGTCGAGCTCGAGCCGGTCGACGAGCGCAAGCGCCCGTTCCGGCCCCGCCGCCTCGGCCACGGCGATCGCCCGATTCATCTCGACGACGGGAGAGCCGGTCAGTCGGACGAGCTCCCCGTACAGAGCGGCGATCTGCGGCCAGTCGCACGGCTCCTCCATGTGCAGCGACGCGATCGCGGCCTGAATAGCGTACGAGCCTCGGCCCGGCAACGCGAAGGCGCGGTCGAGGGCCTCACGCCCGAGCGCGGTCTGGTACGCGTCCCAGCGCGAGCGGTCCTGATCGGCGAGCAGCACAAGCTCGCCGCCCTTGAACCGAGCGTCGCGGCGCGCATCGTTGAGCAGCATCAGTGCGAGGAGGCCGTGCACCTCTGGCTCGTCGGGCATCAGCTCGGCGAGTGCCGTGCCGAGCCGGATCGCCTCGGCGGCCAGGTCGCCGCGCCCGCCGTAGCCCTCGTTGAAGATCAGGTAGACGACCGCGAGCACCGCCGCCAGGCGCTCCGGGAGCCGGTGGTCGTCCGGAACGCGGAAGGGGATGCCCGCATCCTTGATCTTCCGCTTCGCCCGCGAGAGCCGCCGCTTCATCGTCTCCTCGGGTACGAGGAACGCGCGGGCGATCTCGTCGGTGCGCAGACCGCCGAGCGCGCGCAGAGTCAGGGCGACCTGGGCCTCGGGCGCGAGGGCCGGATGGCAGCAGGTGAAGATCAGCTCCAGCCGCTCATCGGGAAAGCTCGTCTCCTCCATGTCTTCCTCCACGGCTTCGGGCACGTCGAGCAGGCGCGTCTTTTCGGTGAGCAGGCGGTCGCGGCGCAGGCGGTCGATCGCGCGGTTGCGGGCGGTGATCGTGAGCCAAGCGCCCGGATTGGCCGGCGGCCCGTCACGAGGCCAGCGCTCGGATGCGGCCGCGAACGCCTCCTGAACGGCCTCCTCGGCGAGGTCGAAATCACCGAGGAACCTGACCAAGCTGGCGAGGACGCGGCCCCACTCGTCGCGGAAGACCTGCTCGAGCAGCGCCTACCTCTCCACCACGGGCCGCACCTCGATGGCGCCCCCCATCCGCGCGGCCGGAATCCGCTCGGCGATCTCGAGCGCCGCGTCGAGATCGTCGGCGTCGACGAGGAGGTAGCCGCCGAGGTGTTCCTTCGCCTCGACGAACGGACCGTCGGTAAGAAGCGTCTGTCCGTTCTGGACGCGGACGGTGGTCGCGGTCTCGACCGGCTGCAACTGGTCACCGCCGATGACGGCAGGCAACTGGCTGATCGCGAGGTACTCGCCGACGATCGCGTCCTGCTCGTCTTCGGAGAGCCTCTCGAGCTCGCCGGTCGGCGGATAGATCTGGAGTAGGTACTTCACGGCGTTCCTCCTCTGCAGCGGATTCTCGCCTCTACGACGAACGCACGCGGCGAAAGGGGACACCCACGAGAATCGAGGCACATCTGCATCACCCTTCCCAGCGCCCGGCCCGGGTCGTGCGGCGCTGAGGTCGGTGTCGAGTCGGGGCGGTGTGTCGGGGCTGGCTTCCGCGGGTAGAGCGGGCCGTGTCCGCGGCGCCTGGCGAGACGAGCTAGGGGCGCGACCGCGAGACGCTGGAGCCAGGGCGTGCGGCAATTCCGCTGCTCGTCATCTGCCGTTGTGCGGTGGCGCGGCGGGTAGTTCCACCGTGACGCGGAGCCCGCCAGCGGCCCGCGGGTTGAGGGTGAGGGCTCCGTCGTGTGCGTGGGTGATGCTCTTGACGATTGCCAGGCCGAGGCCGACGCCTGCGTGGTCGGTGTGTATGCGTCTGCTGCCGCGAAGAAACGGCTCGGCAAGCGTGGAAACCAATTGTGGGGTGAGCTTCTCGCCGGTGTTCTCGACGGTGAGCATCACACTCTTGGGGTGAACGCCGGTCGTGACCCACACGGTGCCCTGGTCGGGCAGGTTGTGGACGATCGCGTTGTGCACGAGGTTCGTAGTCATCTGCAGCAGGAGCGCGTGTGAGCCGATGGTGGGGGTCATGTCGCCGGAGGTCTCGATGGTGAGGCCACGTTCTTCCGCGAGGGGGAGGAGCGTTTCGGTGGCTTCTTCAGCGATGAGGGACAGGTCGACGTGTTCTCGGACGAAGGACCGCTGGTCGGCGCGGCTGAGCAGGAGCAATGCTTCGGTGAGGTCGATCGCTCGGGTGTTGACGGCGTGGAGGCGGTCAACGAGCTCGCCGGTGTCGCGGTTCGGATCGTTGCGGGCGACGTCGAGAAGTGTCTGCGTGACCGCCAGCGGGGTGCGTAGCTCGTGGGAGGCGTTGGCTGCGAATCTCTGCTGTTCGGCGATGTGCGCTTCGAGGCGCTCGAGCATGGCGTCGAAGGCGTCGGCGAGCTCGCGGAACTCGTCGCTGCGACCCTCGAGCCGGATTCGGTGGGTGAGCGATCCGGTCGCGGCCAAGCGTGTCGCCTCTGTAATGCGAGTCAGGGGGGCGAGCATCTGCCCGGCGAGAAGCCACCCTCCCACGAGACCGAACACCAGCAGGGACGCCAGCGCGATGGCCGCTTTGGGAGCGAAAGCGTCCAAGAGGTCGGAGCGGGTGGGACCGAAGCCGGGGGATTCTCCTGGGAGTCCACGGTCGGGTACGTAACGGAGCAGGAACACCCACACGACCGCGAGCAGCAAGGCGCCTGCCAGCATGAGGAACCCGGCGTAGCTCAGGGTGAGTTTGAGGCGAACACTCAAGCCGGGGGCTCTATCCACGCTCTCCTCCCTCGCGCCCGGTGCCGGATGGCGTGTCGATGCGGTACCCGACGCCGGCCACGGTCGCGATGATCCAGGGTTCGCCGAGGCGTTTGCGCAGTGCCGAGACCGTGATGCGCACGGCGTTGGTGAACGGGTCTGCATTCGCATCCCACGCCCGTTCCAGTAGCTCTTCGGCGCTGACGACACCGCCTTCGGCAGCGACGAGGACTTCGAGCACTGCGAACTGCTTCCTGGTCAGCGCGACGTAGCGGCCGTCGCGGTAGACCTCTCGGCGGAACGGATCCAGCCGCAGACCTGCGATCTCTCGAACAGGCGGCCTGTGGTGTGCACGCCTGCGGTCGAGTGCTCTGATCCTGAGTACGAGTTCTCGGAGTTCGAACGGTTTCGTGAGGTAGTCGTCGGCGCCGAGCTCGAACCCGGTGGCCTTGTCGTCGAGACGGTCGGCAGCGGTGAGCATGAGGATCGGCATGCCGCTGCCTGAGGCGACGATGCGTTCGGCGATCTCGTCACCGGTAGGCCCGGGGACGTCACGGTCGAGGACGGCGATGTCGTAGGCGTTGACGCTCAGCAGCTCCAGAGCGGTATCGCCGTCACCAGCGATGTCGGCCGCAATCGCTTCCAGGCGAAGGCCGTCGCGGATGGCTTCTGCCATATACGGCTCGTCCTCGACGATCAGCACGCGCATGACCCGATGCTAGAGCCGGCGCATATCGTCGGCATATCGAAAACCAGATACGTGCTCGCAACACCACGCCGCCTTGAATGGAGGCGTGACCTACAGCAAACGAGCACGAACAACGCCCCGTCGGATTCGAATTCGCTGGGATCCGTGTCGCCGGCCTGCTCGTCGTCATCGCGGCGATCGCCGCAGCGCTCGGCTACCAGTGGCTGGCGTCCTCGTCCTCGACGGCGTCCGCGTCGTCGACGGTGCCCTCGTCGTCGACGGCCACATCACCGATCGGCGTCCCTCGCAGCGATCCCCGTGGACTTCCGAGCGTGCACCGTGGTGCGCTTGGCGAGGCTGACGGTGCCGTCCCCGGCGGCACGACGGTCTTCGATGACGGGGTTCCGGGTGTAGCCAACCTTGATCCAGCTCTCCTCGGTGCCCTGCGCCAGGCTGCAACTGAAGCCGCGGGCGACGGGGTCCAGTTCTTCGTCGACAGTGGCTGGCGTTCGCCGGAGTACCAGGAGCGGCTGCTCCAGGACGCGGTCCTGAAGTACGGCTCAGAAGAGGAAGCTGCCCGATGGGTGGCAACCCCCGACAAGTCTGCTCACGTGTCGGGGGAGGCGGTCGACATCGGGCGCTCCGATGCCACAGCGTGGCTGTCCGAGCAAGGCGCCGCGTACGGGCTTTGCCAGATCTACAGCAACGAACCGTGGCACTACGAACTGCGCCCCGAAGCCATCGATCACGGGTGCCCGCGCAAGTACGCCGACCCGACGCACGACCCAAGGACGCAGCAGTGACCAACACGAATGTCAACACACCACTGGGCCGTCGTGATCCCCGTCGAGGCGTGGACGGGCGCATCGCCTCGGCCATCCTGATCGGCGCGTTCGCTGGCCTGATGCCGGCCGTTCGAGCGTCTCGGATGCCGCCCACCGTGGCGTTGCGAACGGTATGAGCGGGAAGTAAGCTATAGTGAACCCAATGGTTCAGTATGTGACAACCGTCGACCGCGCCTTCGCCGCCCTCGCCGACCCGACCCGCCGCGCCGTCCTCGAACGGCTCGGCGCCGGCAGCGCGACGATCAGCGAGCTCGCCGAGCCCTTCGGCATGTCGCTGACCGGGATGAAGAAGCACGTCCGGCTGCTCGAGGAGGCGCAGCTCGTCACGACGGAGAAGGTCGGCCGTGCCCGCAGGTGCGCACTCGTGCCCTACGCCTTCGAGGGCATCAGCACGTGGCTACAGCGGCTCGACCGCTTCGCGCAGGTCGTCCAACGCACGAAAGGAGCACCATGAGCACCACCAAGAAGAAGGATGGATTCACGGCCGAGGAGAAGGCCGCGATGAAAGCGCGCGCCAAGGAGCTAAAGGCGGCCGCGGAGGGGGAAGAGGCCGTGCTCTCCGCGCTCGCGGCGATGTCGCCTGGCGATCGCGCCCTCGGCGAGCGGATCCACGCGCTCGTCAAGGAGACCGCCCCCGACCTCACGCCGAAGACCTGGTACGGGATGCCCGCGTACGCCAACAAGGACGGCAAGGTCGTCCTCTACTTCCGCAACGCGGAGAAGTTCAAGGAGCGCTACGCGATGCTCGGCTTCAACGACACCGCCGACCTCGACGACGGGTCGATGTGGCCGGTCGCGTTCGCGTTGACCAAGCTGACCAAGGCCGACGAGGACAGGATCGCGAAGCTCCTCAAGCAGGCGGTGAGCTGAAGATGAACGAGACCACGGTTACCACTCCGAACGAGCTCGAGATCCGCGTCGAGCGGGTCTTCGACGCGCCGCCCGCGCACGTCTTCTCCGTCTGGACCGATCCGCAGCTGATCCCCGAATGGTGGGGCGACGGCACGGTCGTCGAGGAGATGGACGTCCGCCCCGGCGGCAGGTACCGCTTCCGCACGCCGATGGGCGTCGTCGAGGGCGAGTTCCGCGAGGTCGAGCGCGCCCGAGCGGCTCGTGCAGACGTTCCAGAATCACCTGCAGACGCTCGAGTTCGAGGATCTCGGTGAGCAGACGAAGCTGACGCAGACGATGCGCTTCGCCACGTCCGAGGAGCGCGACACGACGATGCAGTACGGCGTCGAGGAGGGCGCGAGGCAGGGCTTCGAACGCGTCGACGCGGTGCTGGCGAAGATCGCGGCGTGAGGCCGGTGCCGCGGTCGCGTGCGAGGCGCAAGGCGGACACGGTCGCATTGCTGCGGGCGGAGTCGACTGCTAAGTGCGAGCGCGGACGAGGTGGGGAACGCCCATCTCGTCCCGCTCGCGCGCAAGGCGCAACTTGCTCAGGCTGGGCGGAGCGTGCTCCAGTCGCTTGCGACTATGCGGCCGAGAAGCCGGAAGCGGCTCGACCCGAGGGGGCGGTAGACGATCGTCTCGCCCTCCTCGAGCGAGTGGCCGTGTCCGCGATCGCGTTTCGTCACAGCCGCGCGCTCGCGGGCCACGCGAGGCCGCCGGATTAGTGCATGAGCGGTGACGGCGGGATGCGGGTCTTGCCGCGGATCCCGTCGACGAGGAAGGCAACCTCGTCGACGTAGCACCAGTTCCAGTCTTCGCCCGGTTCGAGTGACCGGATGATCGGGTGCGACGTGGCCTGGGCGTGCGCGGAGGCGTGCCGGTTGGGTGAGTCGTCGCAGCAGGCGACGTGACCGCAGATGAGGCAGATCCGGAGGTGCAGCCACTTGCCGCCCGTCCGCAGGCAGTCCTCGCAGCCCTCGACGGAAGCTGGCAGCTCGCGTACGGCGATCTCGTCCAGGTGGGTACAGACGACGTTGTTCACCGCGCTCCCTCGACGGTGGCGGTGCGGGCGAGGTGGGCGTGGACGAACTGGACGGCCATCGCGCCTTCGCCGACGGCGGTGGCGCAGCGTTTGGTCGAGCCGGAGCGGACGTCGCCTGCCGCGAACACGCCCGGAACGTCGGTCTCGAGAAGGTTCTCGGTGTCGACTGCGGCTCCGGTGAGGATGAAGCCGTCGTCGTCGCGGCCGACCGTGTCATCGAGCCACTCGGTACACGGCAGGGCGCCGAGGAAGAGGAACAGGAACGAGAAGGGAATGCGTTCGCCGCTGTTCAGCGTGACCGCCCCGAGGCGTCCGTCCTCGCCGTGGAGGGCGGCGATCTCGCTCCCGTCTCGAACGACGACGCCGTACCGCTCGAGTTCGTGGATGAGGTAGTCGGACATCGTCTCGCGGAGGTCGGCGCGGCGGTGGAGGAGCGTGACGAGCGCGCCACCGCGGGCCAGCCAGACGGCGGCCTGGCCGGCGGAGTTGCCGCCGCCGACGACTGCGACACGCGAGCCGGCGCAGAGCTGCGCCTCGGGCGCCCCGGCCGCGTAGAACACCGTCAATCCCTCGAACTCGGCGAGGCGGTCGACGGGCAGCCGTCGGTACTGAGCGCCCGTTGCGAGCAGAATTGCGCGCGCGGCGATCTCCCGGTCGTCCTCGAGGCGGACCAGATGCCGGCCGTTCCCGGGTTCGAGGGAGAGCGCGCGGTACGGCGTCGCGGTGCGTGCGTTGAACTTGCGCGCCTGGGTGACAGCGCGGCTGGTGAGCTCGGTGCCGCTGATCCCGGCGGGAAAGCCGAGGTAGTTCTCGATCCGGCGGGACGACCCGGCCTGGCCGCCGAGCGCGGTGCTCTCGACGACCAGCGTGTCGAGTCCTTCGGAGGCGCCGTAGACCGCGGCCGCGAGCCCGGCCGGGCCGGCGCCTACGATCAGCAGGTCGACCTCCTCGCGAGGTGCGAGCTCCAGCCCGATCCCGAGAGCGCGCAGCACCTGGCCGGTGGTTGGACCGTGCAGCTCTCCGCCGCCGGGCAGTCGCACCAGCGGGACCGTGCTGCCGTCGGGCGCGGGTGTGTCCTGCCAGGTGTATGGGAGCCGGTTCGCGCGTGCGAACTCGAGCATGCGCATCGTCGGCTCCGAACCGTGCGGGCCAACGATCTCCAGGCCGATCCCCTCGACGCTCTGCAACGCCTCGCGCCGGGAGATGAACGTCGAGAGGAGCAGGTCGCTGAGCGGGCCGTCCTCGTTGAGGAGGGAGCGCAGCGCGCTGCGCTCGACCGCGATGTAGCGCAGCGGCTCGACGACGAGCGCGCTGATGAACACCGTCTGCCCCGACAGGAGGTTCAGCTCCCCGAGGAAGCCCGAGGGGCCGTGCCTGATCAGCTCGTTCCCGGCCGCGTCGATGATCGCGACCTCTCCTTCGAGGATCGCCACGAACGGGTAGATCCGATCGCCGACCCGGTACAGCAGTTCTCCGACAGGCGCCGAGCGCTCCTCGCCGATCTCGGCCAGAGCCGCTAGCTGCGACGGAGAGAGTGGTGGGCTCGCTGGTGTTGACACGTTCGTTCCTCCGTGACGGCGATGGGCGCCGAAGACGACAGTCGAGGCGTCTGGGTCAGGTCCCCGGAATCGACGGCCGCGTCTCGCTCCAGTCGAGGAGGAGCCTCCGCTCGGCGAAGTACCAGCTACCGTCAATCTTGGCGAACGTGTCAAGGTATCGGAGCGAGGCGATCATGATCTTGCGGTCGCCGTCCTCGGAGAAGAGGTGGTGGGCGATCGTGTAGCTCTCGCCGGTGGCGCGGTCGCCGTCGATGGTGACGGTGCTCTGTCCGTTGAAGTGCGTTGTCGCTTCGTAACGATTCAGGTCGGCGAACACCGGCGTGAGTGCCTCTCGTCCTTCGAGCACGTATGTCGGTTCGCTGCCTTCCCCGTCCATGTAGACGGCGAAGCGCGTGTCGACGGTGAAGAGCGCCTTTTGACCCTCCGCGTCGCGCCGGTCGGCGCAGTGGGCGTAGGCGTCGAACAGCTCGCGGATCGCGAGGCGGTCGGCGGCTTCGGCCGGAGTCACTTCGGCGTGGACGGCCATGGGTGGAAGCTCCTCAGAGTCGGATGAGGTTGACACCGGCGAGCGGGTGGTGGATCTGCTGCATCAATCGCGGCTCGCTCGCGGGATGGAGCATCCACACTCATGTTTTAGCAGCCGCTCGGTGGACGATCGGAACGCCGAACGCCTTCGCGGTCTTCACGGTCGAGACGATGTTCTCGAGCAGCAGGTCTGGATCCATCGAGCGGACCGCTGCGAACTGCGACGGCTGGTAGTCGATCACGACGAGCGCCGCGTTTACCGGCGTGAGCAGGTGGTCGGCCAGCGGATCGCGGATCGGTGCGCCGGCTATCAGGGATGCACCGGGGAGGTGACGCGTTTTGCAGCGGCGAGATGCGCCGACAGGAACTGTCCGGCTCTGTCCAGCGCTGCGGCCGCTTCGTCAAGGATCGGGTAATAGGCCTGGAAGACGTGGGGCACCCGAGGGGTGATGTCGAGCACGACCTCGACGTCGGCGGTGGCGGCTTGTTGCGCGAGGCGGACGGCGTCGTCGAGGAGAACCTCGTGAGTTCCGGCCTGGATGATCAGGGGCGGCAGGCCGGACAGGTCGGCGAATACGGGGCTGATGAGGCCAAGAGCGGCGTCTTGTCCCGACGTATAGTCGGTGACTCGGGCTTGGAGGAGTTCCCGGCTGAGCAGCGGGTCGACCTCGCTCCTGGTTTCGATGGTCGTCCCGGCCAGGGTGAGATCGACATACGGTGACATGACGAAGGCCGCGGCTGGCAGCGGCAGCGCGTGATCGCGGGCGTTGACCAAGGTGGCGATGGCGAGGCCGCCGCCGGCGGACTCTCCCACGAAGGCGATGTCCGAAGGGGCGATGCCGTCGTGCAGGAGGGCTTCATAGGCCGCAAGAGCGTCGTCAACCGCTGCCGGATACGGGTGCTCGGGGGCGAGCCGGTAGCCGACGGAGATGACCTTTGCCTGCGCCCGCCGGCCGACCTGCGAGGCCAGGTCAGCGGCGAGAAAGGCGTCCCCCATCACGTACACGCCGCCGTGGAAATAAAGAACAACGTGGCGAGGTTCGATTTCGTCGACTGTGATCTCGGCGGTTGGGACGCCGCCCAGTGCGGCTGCGGTCACGGTCACGTCGGCGGGCAGCGGCTGCGCCGATAGCAACTCTCGGAGCAGTCGCCGTTGCTCGTTGACATCGCTGCCGACGGGGAAGGCTGACTGTCGCAGGATTGCTTCGAGGTTCTCTCGCTGCTCGGTGCTCACGGAATCTCCCTTCGTGGGGGCATCAGGTGCACCTGGGAGCCGTAGCCGAGATCAAGCCGGATCGATTCCATCACCCAGAACGTCGTGCTTTCGGTGAAGACGTCTGCGGCCGCGAGCACGCCGGTGTACTTCTCGATGACGGGTGCCGCGGCGACCGCGGTGACCTCGTCGAGATACCCCTTGACCGCCGCCCAGGTGTTCTCGCCGTACTTCACGAAGTACCGCGTGGGATCGACGGTGTCGATCGCCTTCCGCGAGCTTTCGGCGATGTCGGCCATGTACTGCTGGTGCAGCGTGACGTCGTCGCGGGTGCCGAGCCGGCCGAGGTGGCCGCCGATGAAGTGCTTCCACGAGTAGGCGAGCGCGTTCGCCGGAGCCTCGATGTAGCCGGGGATGTCCTCGGTCAGGTTGGCGACGTAGACCGGCGCCCAGCCGGGATTGACGATGTCGATGAGCATCAGCGTGTCGTGGTCGGGCAGGTGGATGATGATGTTGTCGGGCGAGTGGTTCGCGCCGTGCCAGGCCAGGTCGATGCGCTCGCCGCCGATCTCGAGCGTGCGCCGGTCCTGGAACGTCTCCTCGTTCGGCGGCCGGGCCGGGTCGTCGTCGCGCAGCAGCAGTCGCCGTGTCTCCTCGTGCCCGATGCGGGTGACGTTCTTGTCGAAGAGGGACGACGCGCCCGCGTGGTCGGCGTGGTGGTGCGAGTAGACGAGGTAGTTGACCTTGTTGCTGACGCCGTTGGCGGCTGCGATCTCGTCGACGGCCCGCTGGATGTTGTTCCCGATCGTGGGCGGCGCGTCGAGCAGCACGACGCCGTCCGAGGTCGTCAGGAACGCCGACTGGTAGGTGCCGTCGGTGATCCAGTAGAGGTTCCGCTCGACCCGGCCGACGTAGTAGCCCTGCTCGTTCAGGGCCGGGCCGAGCGACGAGCGTGGGACCGGGGCGTAGTCCGGCAGGGCGGATGTCTCGGTGGCGCTCATAGCGCTGTCTCCTCCCGAGGATATTAGTTCAATCGATCGCTTGACAATATCCCAAACACGCAGAGCTGGTCAAGCGGCCGCTTGAATTGTTCGATAGCGGTTAGCCGCGGAAGGCGCCGGCGAGTACCGGGACGAGCCGGCGCTCGAGTTGCCTGGAGGACGCATTCCTGAGCTCCTGGCCGATGGGCGCGAGGACCAACCAGTTCAGCATTCCGGCCACGGCGCGCGTGCGGAAGTCCAGCTCCTTGTCCTTGACATCCGGAAGGTTCGCCTTGAGGACGCGACGGCAGTCGGCCCGGACTTGCTCGAACCTGGGGTCAAGGCGGTCCCATCCTCGCGGGGGATCGATGCCACTCCGCGCGACGATGCGCATCACGGCGAGATCACGGCCTCCGGAGCTCAGCGCGCGCAGCATCGGTCGGGCGAAGGCCGCGGCCAGCTCCTCGAGCGTGGAGTCGGGGCCCAACGCGCGCACGGCCTCCTGCTGGGCGTCCAGGTAGCGCTCCAGCGCGTCTTCGATCGCCGCCTCACAGAGCGCGCCCAGCGAGCCGAAGTGGTAGCTCACCGCCGCCACGTTGGCCTCGGCGGCGTCCGTCAGCTCGCGCAGAGTCAGACCGTTCTCGCCCCGCTCCGCGATCAGGTCCAGCGCAGCGTCCATGAGACGCGCGCGCGTCCGCAGACCGGCCTCACGACGCTGATCAGGCCTCGCCGATTCCATCGCAGGGTTATTCAAGCAAACGCTTGACCAAATCTCAACAGGTCATAGGAGCGCAGGTACGTCGAGCGCGACGCGGGAGGAGCTGTGGATCGCGGCGGCTTGGGTGAGGACGAGTGCCTTCCGCCAGGTCGTCCTGGGCTGCGCGGCGCTCGTAGCGACCAGATGTACCGCTGGCATCATCACGAGGCCGAGGGATGTTCGGGAGGTCAGCTGTACGGGGCCCTGAGCCGGCCCCCGACCAGGCTTCGGGTTTCCGCGTTCAGAACCGGACATCGAGTACCTCAGGAGGCCTGATGGAAGACCCGCAAATACATGGAACGATCGAGCAGCTTGTCGCCGAGGAGCACGAACTCTGGGGGCGCGAGTCGGAAGGGAACGCGAGCGAGGCCGACCGGCGGCGCTTGCAGGAACTCAAGATCTCGCTCGACCAGTGCTGGGACCTGCTGCGACAGCGCCGCGCCCTGCGGGAAGCTGGTCTTGACCCGGAAGCGGCCGACGTCAGGAGGCAGAGGTGGTCGAGCGCTACGAGCAGTAGTTCCGCTCGACGAAGCTAGTGGCCAGCGAGACCCAGCCACCACCGTTCTCGGGACGGACGGCGTGGGCGCGAAATGTGCAAACGCCGCTGCGGGAGTTTCTCCGCACCGAGACGGGCGGGGCGGCGATCCTACTGGCTGCGGCCGTCGCGGCACTGGTGTGGGTAAACGTCGACGCTTCGTCGTACGAGTCGCTCTGGGGGACGACTCTGGCGATCGACCTCGCTGGCTCGGGCGTCGAGCTGGAGCTGCGCGAGTGGGTGAACAGCGGCCTGATGACGTTCTTCTTCTTCGTCCTCGGGCTCGAGGCGCGTCGCGAGTTCGATCTCGGAGATCTGCGAGAACGGCGACGGTTCGCCTTGCCGCTGCTGGCCGGAATCGGCGGCATGGCGGTGGCGGTCGCCATCTACCTCGCCTTCAACGCCGGCCGCTCCTCCGCGCAGGGCTGGGGAGTCGCAATGTCAACCGACACCGCCTTCGCACTCGGGCTGCTCGCGCTCGTCGGCCCGCGTTTCCCCGACCGGCTGCGGGCGTTCATGCTCACGGTCGTCGTCGTCGACGACATCCTCGCGCTCGTCGTCATCGCCACCGTCTACACGGAGCAGGTCAACGCCCCGGCGCTCCTTGCGGCATTCGGGTTGTTCGGCGCCGTGCTCGGGGCGCGGGCACTGGGCGTACGAGTCGGGCTCGTCTACTTCGCCCTCGGAGTCGCGATCTGGGTGGCGCTGCTCGAATCCGGGGTCGAGCCGGTGGTCGTCGGGCTCGCGATGGGGCTCCTGGCCTACGCGTACCCGGCCCAGCGCTCCGAGCTCGAACGGGCAACCGAGCGCTTCCGCGAGTTCCGCGAGCAGCCGACCCCGCAGCTCGCCCGCTCGGTCGGCATCGGCCTCAGGGCGGCGGTCTCGCCCAACGAGCGGCTCCAGCAGCTCTACCACCCCTGGACGAGCTACCTCATCGTCCCCCTGTTCGCGCTCGCGAACGCAGGCATCGCAATCGATGGCGGCTTCCTCGCCGAGGCCTTCACCTCGCCCATCACACTCGGAATCCTCTTCGGCTACGTCATCGGCAAGCCCGTCGGCATTCTCGGCTGCTCGTGGCTGCTCACACGGCTCAGCCGCGGTCGGCTGCGGCCCCCGGTCGGCTGGGTGGCCGTCGCCGGCGGCGGCACGATCGCGGGGATCGGGTTCACCATCGCGCTGCTCGTCGCCGCACTTGCGTTCGAGGGACAACAGCTCGAGGAGGCAAAGCTCGGCATCCTCAGCGCAGCGGTCGGCGCGGCGCTCCTCACCTGGCTGCTGTTTCGCGCGACGGCGCTGCTGCCACGGAGCATGCGGATCCGCGGCCTGCTCGGAACCGCGGAGCCGCTCGCCGACCTCTACATCGAGGTCGACCCCGAGCGCGACCACATTCGAGGCCCGATCGAGGCTCCGGTCACGGTCGTCGAGTACGGCGACTTCCAGTGCCCCTTCTGCGGGCTGGCGGAGCCTGTCCTCCGCGAGCTCCTGCGTGAGTTCGGCGACGTGCGTTACGTCTGGCGGCACCTGCCGCTGAACGACGTCCACCCCGATACCCAGCTGGCCGCGGAGGCCGCCGAGGCCGCCGCCGACCAGGGCGCCTTCTGGGAGATGCACGACCACCTGCTCGAGCATCAAGACGCGCTTCGCCCGAACGACCTGATCGGCTACGCGGAGCAACTCGGGCTCGACGTCGAACGTTTCACGAACGACCTGCGCGAGCACGCCGGCGCCGCCCGCATCGCGGATGATGTCGACAGCGCCGACCTGAGCGGCGTCTCGGGCACGCCGACCTTCTTCATCAACGGTCGACGCCACCACGGCGCCTATGACATCGCCACCCTCTCGGCGGCTGTGCGCGCCGCGGGCGCGCAGGCGACGCTGGCGACGTCGTGACGGGCTGAGTCGTGGAAGCCGCTTTGGCTCCCGCCGCGGCCATCGCCGTCCTCGCTGGCCTCGGGCTCGAGCTGCGTCTCTTCTCCCCGAGCCGGGAGGCCCGGCGCGGGGAGGCGATCCTCTGGAGCATCGGCTGGCTGCTGCTCGCCGTTGCGGTCGCGGTGGCGATCGCGCTCAGCGGTGGCCCGGCAGGCGAGTGGACGACCGTCTACCTGATCGAGCGCTCGCTCTCGCTCGACAACGTGTTTCTGTTCTCGCTTCTGCTCGCGTACTTCTTCGTGCCGCCGGAGCTGCGCGGCCGCGTGATCGTCATCGGCATCGCCGGCGCGCTCCTGCTCCGCGCCATCGCCATCGCCGCCGGAGTCACGTTGATCGAGAGCGTGGAAGCCGTCGTCTACGTGTTCGGCGCTCTGCTCCTCTACGTCGCCTACCGCGCCTTCCGTGGCGCCGCCGAGCAGTCCGACCCATCCGCGAACCCGGTGCTGCGGCTCGTTCGGCGCACCGTCCCGATCACGGACGGCTTCCGCGGTCGCCGGCTGTTCGTCCGCGAAGCGGGCCGTCGCTACGGCACACCGCTGCTGCTCGTTGTCGTCGCGATCATCGTCGCCGACATCGCCTTCGCGATCGATTCGATTCCCGCCGCTTTCGCGGTCACCCGCGACCCGGTCGTGATCTGGACCGCGAACGCGTTCGCGCTCCTCGGGCTCGGCTCTCTGCTCGTACTCGTCGAGCTGCTCGTACGCCGCCTCCGCTATCTCGACGAGACGATCGCGCTCATCCTCGGCTTCGTCGGGATCAAGATCCTCGCCGCCGACCTCGTCGACATCAGCGATGTCGCCTCGCTCGCCATCGTCGGAGCGCTTCTCGCGGGTGGCACCGTCGCTTCGCTCATCGCCGATCGCTTCGACCCGCCCTACCCGGCCGAAGAGGCGACGCGACGTCCGCCTCGCTGCCCCAGGGAGCTCACGCCTCCGGCAGCTCCGCCGAGGTAACGTGGCTTGATGGATCCAGAGCGAGCCCGCGAGTTGTTAGTCGCCGAGCGCGCTCGGATCGACCGAGCGCTGGCCCATCTGAAGCGTCAGGACACCGGCGAGCAGGAGCACGACGTGGATCTAGCCGACGCGGCGTCCGAGCTGTACGAGGACGAGCTCGACGAGGGTCTGGCGGACGATCTACGCGAAGAGCTCGCCGCAGTCGACCGCGCCGAGGCGCGTCTTGCCGACGGGACGTACGGCCTCTCGACCGAGAGCGGCAAGCCGATCCCGGACGAGCGTCTCGAAGCTGTCCCCACCGCCGAGCGCACGGTCGAAGAGGAAGCGCGCTGAAGCCGGGGCGGAAGGCGAAGCGCTCGGCAACGTAGACAGTCCGGAGCGGGAGTCGAGGTGGCACAGCAGGAAGGCGCAAACCGGGGCGACCAGCCAGAGGCACCGACCCCGCCGCGCTCTCCAGCGGCGCCTGCGAAGCCGCAGCGCCCTCGGATCCGCATGTGGTGGATCGCGTTCTTGCTCGCGGTGCTCGCCCTCAACTACTACGCGGGCACGCGGGTAACCGAGGACGAGCCCCGGCTGAGCGTCCCCTACAGCCCCTTCTTCCTCACACAGGTGGAGGAGGGAAACGTCGAGGAGATCACGTCCGAGGGAACGACGATCCAGGGAGCGTTCAGGAGCCCCCGGCGCTACGGCGGCTCGGAGCCGACGCGGGAGTTCGAGACGGAGGTCCCCGCCTTCGCCGACACCGACGCGCTCTCGGCATCGCTCGAGGGCAGAGACGTGATCGTCAACGCCGAGCCGCTCGACACCGGCTCGCCCTGGTGGCAGACGCTGCTCATCGGCTTCGGGCCGACGCTTCTCCTCGTCGGGCTCCTCATCTTCTTCCTGCGCCGAGCGGGCAGCGCCCAGAGCGCGCTCGGGGCCTTCGGCCGCTCGCGGGCACGCCGCTACGAGCCCTCCGGCGACAAGGTGACGTTCGCCGACGTCGCCGGCGTCGAGGAAGCCGAGAGCGAGCTGGTCGAGGTTGTCGACTTCCTGCGCCGGCCCGACAAGTACCGGCGGCTGGGAGGCCGTGTCCCCGCCGGTGTGCTGCTCGTCGGTCCGCCCGGCACCGGCAAGACGCTGCTCGCGCGGGCGGTGGCAGGGGAGGCCGACGTGCCCTTCTTCTCCCTGTCCGCCTCCGAGTTCGTCGAGGCGATCGTCGGCATCGGGGCGTCGCGCGTTCGCGATCTCTTCGCGCAGGCCAAGCAGGCCGCCCCGGCGATCGTCTTCATCGACGAGCTCGACGCGATCGGTCGTTCGCGCACCGCCGGGATCGCGGGCTTCAGCGGCGGAAACGACGAGCGCGAGCAGACGCTGAACCAGATCCTGACCGAGATGGACGGGTTCGACTCTTCGACCAGCGTGATCGTCATCGGCGCGACCAACCGCCCAGAAGTGCTCGACCAGGCGCTCCTCCGCCCCGGTCGCTTCGACCGCCGTGTCGCCGTACAGCCACCCGACCGCGCCGGCCGTGAGCAGATCCTGCAGGTGCATGCGCGCGGCGTGCCGCTCGCACCGAATGTCGACCTGGGCCGTATCGCCGCCAACACTCCGGGGATGGTCGGTGCCGACCTGGCCAACCTGGTCAACGAGGCCGCGCTGCTCGCGGCGCGGCGCGAGCACGAGGCAGTCGAGGAATCCGACTTCACGGACGCCTTGGAGCGGATCGTGCTCGGCGCGGAGCGGCAGATCATGATCGGCCCGGAAGACCGGCGCCGCACCGCCTACCACGAGGCGGGCCACGCGATCGTGGGCATGCTCACCGACGGCGCCGACCCCGTGCGCAAGATCTCCATCATTCCGCGAGCGCAGTCGCTCGGCGTGACCTTCTCGGCGCCGGACGCCGACCGCTACAACTACCAGGAGCGGGAGCTCCAGGCCCGCATCAAGGTCGCCCTGGGCGGGCGCGGTGCCGAGGAGATCGTGTTCAACCAGCCGACGACCGGCGCCGAGTCGGACATCCAGCAGCTGACCGAGATCGCACGCCAAATGGTCGGTCGCTGGGGCATGAGCGACAAGGTGGGACCGCTCGCCGTCCTCCCCGTCGACGGACGCGGGCCGCTCTTGCCGGGCGCCTCCGACGTCTCGGAGCACACGCAGCGGCTGATCGACGAGGAGGTGCGACGGATCGTCGAGGAGGCCCACGCGCACGTCGTCGCCCTGCTGCGGGAGAACCGCCACAAGCTCGATTCGCTCGCCCAGGCGCTGCTCGAGCACGAGACGCTCGACGAGGACCAAGCGTACGCAGCAGCCGGAGTCACGCGTGCGGCGACCGACCCGGCTCGAGACCAAGCGTTAGCGGCCTCACAGGCGACTGACGCGACCTAGACGATCTTCCCAGCTCGATGAGTTCCGTCCCCGATCGCAGTCTCAACACCGAAGGCCGATCCACAACCAGCGATCTGGAGGACCAATTGCCGAACCAGGGTGACACTGGCGTTCCCAAGCTCTCCGCCAACGCGATTACGGCTCACCTCGCGGCCACCTTCGCGGACTTACCCGTCTACGTGCACACGATCGAGCACGCCGACGGCGTCGTCCTCGTCGACACCGGCATGATCGATTCGACGCCGGAGCTGGACGAGGAAGGCGCGCCGGTGCCGATGCCGGAGAACATCCCCCGAGACGTCGTGTGCGTCATCAACACCCACCTTCACTTCGACCACTGCGGCGGCAACCGCCTGTTTCCCGGTGTGCCGATCCACGTTCAGCGGCTCGAGCTGCAAGCGCCTTATGACCCGCCCGAATGGGTCGACTTCCCGGGTGCGACCTACGTCGAGCACGACGGCGAGGCGGAGGTGCTCCCCGGCATCCGGCTGCTGCCGACGCCCGGCCACACAGACGGCCACCAGAGCGTCCTCGTCGACACGCCTGACGGGCTCGTCGTCATCGGCGGCGACGTCGCGTACACGTACGGCGAACTCGGGAGCGGTGCGACCGAGGGACAGCGGCGCGTGCTCGCCCTAGCCGCTCCAACGTGGCTCACGCACGCGGAACGTGGGCCGAAAGTTCCCCGCAGGAACTAGGACGACTCGAGCCGGAGCGTCAGGGCGTAGAGCCGGGCCCGAACTCGCGAACCTCCTGCGCACAACGGCAGGCGACGGCGATCCTGCCAGCCCACTCCAGCGCCTCCTCGCGTGAGGGAACGTCGACAACCGAGAATCCGCCGATGTACGCCTTGCTCTCAGGGTATGGGCCGTCGGTGACCGTCCCGTCGGTGGCCACCACGCTCACCTCTTCGTAGGAATGCAGCCCGCCGCCGAACACCCAAACCCCGGCGTCCTGTGCCTCTCGCACCACCGCGTGCGCTGCCTCGGCCACGTCGGGGAGATCCTCCTCGGGAAACGTCATTGCGCCGTCATCGAACGAGATCAGATACCGCGTCATCTCACGACTCCTTTCTCGGCGGCCTGCTCCGGCCGCATCTCACCGTGCTGCGGACACGCGCGCAATGGGGACCGACAAACCACCGAGAACTCATCGGTCCGGCCAGATCCAGCCTCACTTCTTCGGGCGTCATCGCGGCACACTGGCGCAGGCGAGGGTCACGGCTTCGATGTCGAGCGCCTGGGTTGCGCTGCGACGTGACGATCGAACTTCCGGACAACTCCGCTATTCAGCCCACCAGTCGCGCTGACCATCGACGTCTTCGCGCGGAGCCTCGCCGAGGTTGGGCGCGCCGATGACGAGGATCTCGAGGCCCTCTGGCCCGGCCTCGTAGCCTCGCCACGCGCCGGGCGGGACCCGGACTGCGTCCCATTCCTTGAGCTCGACGATCTCGTCGTCGACCTTCATCCGCCCGCTCCCGCGCACGACCACGTACACCTCCTCTTGCTTCATGTGCGTGTGGCCGTACGGAAAGCGATAGCCGGGCGGGACGCGCTGGTAGCTCAGGCCGGATTTCTCGAGCTCGAGCGCCTTGGTCGCCGCACGGAACTCCAGGTCCGGCGCGCCGTCGAATCTAGAGCCGATGTCCTCCAGATCCTCCTTGATGTTCCTGAGCGTGAACGGCACGGCGTAATCCTATGGCGTCATTCCGGAACGCTGGCCCATCACACGGTCGGTTCGGTACCAGAGACTAGGGCCCGGTCAGCGGTCCCTTGAACCGTCGGGGGATGAGGTCTGTTGATCGTGGATATCGCAACGGCGCCCGGGTGGCGCTGCGAAAGACCCGATCTGACCTGAAAGCGACATGCGCTGCTCCTGCTTGTCTTCCTCACTGATCGACGGGAAGCCTGTCGTCTGGCCCGCAGAGACGACGCTCACCACTGATCCGCCGGAGCTTCACCTGCCCGGTGGCGGTACAGCACGAGCAGGGGACGTGATCAAGGGCGGAGGCGGAGAGTTGCCTTCCGGAGCGATACGGGAGACCTCGCTTCAGATCCAGGGCGATCTCGCAAGCGCACTCGCGTGTGCTTCTGAGGCCCAAATCGTCGTCTTCACGGCGCCCGGAGCTAGTCCTCGCCTTCCCAGTACTCGACCGCGGGGCCGGGCTTCGCGAACATGATGTCTTCATCCTCGACGTCCTTGGCGAGAATCTTTCCGGTGTCGAGGTACTCGATGACCTCGCCGCGGATCATCGACGAGAGCATCAGTACGCGTATCGGCGAGTCGGTCCGGTTGATGATCTGATGCGCACCGTCCTTGCCGCGCGGAAAGCAGATGACGTCACCCTCCTTCAACACCTGCTCGCCTTCGGACGTACGCAACGTCGGCTCGCCGCGGAGCACGATCACCCATTCCTCGTTCAGGTAATGGGTGTGGTACGGCCAGAGCTTGCAGCCGGGCTCGACCTCGGACATGGTCGCGCCGATCAAGTCACCGCCGATGTGCTGTCCGACTAGCGCGCCCTTGGCGCGCCAGCCCTCGCGGTCCCTCGTCCCGTCCCACTCGTCGCAATTGAGGTTGAAAGTCTTCATTGGATGAACACTAGCCAGGTCTGAAAGGACATACCCGCACACTCGCGCATGCCAACCAGACGCGCCTAAAGTCCCTTCGTCAGCTGGCCAGCCGGTGAACGGAGGAGTGCATGAGCGAGTATGCGATCCGGGCGCTCAATGCCTCGACGTGGGATGCCTTCGCGCGTCTCGCGGAGAAGCACAACGGCATGGGGTTCGGCGGTTGCTGGTGCACGTGGTTCCATTCGCGAGAGGGCAGGCCCGAGGGCGAAATGGGCCGCCCGTGGAAGGAGCGTCTCGTTCGCGAGGGGAACGCTCATGCCGCCCTCGTCTTCGACGGCGACGACGCGGTGGCGTGGTGCCAGTACGGCTCTCCAGACGAGCTTCCGAACATCCACCACCGCAAGGACTACGAGGCGACCCGCACGGATGAGCACCCTGATTATCGGATCACGTGCATCTTCGTGGACCGGGACTATCGACGGAAAGGCGTCGCCGGTGAGGCGCTTCGTGGTGCGCTCGACCTCATCGCGAAGGCGGGCGGTGGCGTGGTGGAGGGCTATCCACAGGACACGCAGGGCAAGAAGATCTCGGCCAAGTTTCTCTACAACACCACGCGCAGCCTCTATGAGCAGACCGGCTTCAGCTACGACCGGCCGAAGGGCAAGAACCACTGCGTGATGCGCCGCACGGTTTCGGCCGCCAAGAAGCCTCGGCGCGCTCGCGTCGGGTGACATCGCGGCGACCTTCCTACCTCGTGAGTAGGGGGTCAGCTGGAAAGTGGCATGAACACTAGGTTCGCGAGGGTTGGTCAACAGTTGCTCAACCCGTTTGCCGACTGCGACCTCGTCTAGCGCCGCGCGCAGCAGCCGCTGCTGACCTTCGTCGAGCGCAGCGACCGCCCCGAGCGCCGCTTCTCCGCCGCGGCTGACCTTCGTCGAGCGCAGCGACCCGCTCCCGGAGCGCCGCTTCTCCGCCGCGCTTCTGCACGTTCGTTGCGGAAGACCCCCAAATCTCCCCTGCGGAGGGTGCTGCCCTTACCGGGCATGACGAGCAGGACGTGGTGGAGGAGCTACGTTCAGCCACGCGGAGATGCCGAGTCTCGGAGCGGGATCGTGAGCAGGCTTGCGGCTCGCGGCATCGGCGTCCGGCCCGAGGTTGACCAGAGGTTGACCGATCGCAACTGAGGCGTCTTGGCCCAGCACCAGTCAAGAGAAAGGCCCGCGTTTGCGGGCCTTTTCCGTAGCCCTCTGACGGACTCGAACCGTCGACCCCCTCCTTACCATGGAGGTTCAGGGGCGGTACTGGCGGGCACGGCCGGGCACTCGGGGTCACGTTTTTCCTGCAAATTGGCCCTTCGCGCTGTGTCGCGAGTGCCCGCGCGTGCCCGCGCGTGCTCAGGCTGATGTACCCGTCTCGTACCCGCGACGTGTTGTCTGTTTATCAAACTGCCAACAGGGAGCCGCCCTTAGCGTTCGAGGTTCGGGTCCGACGCCGCCGCGATCATGGTCGGTTATCAGAAGCCGACCACTTCCCGGATGAGCACCACGTGGATGCGGCCAGGGTCCTCCTGGTGGATCTCGAGGATCTTGCCGACGCGGCTGTTCTGCCCGTAGGCGGCGTAGGCACGGGCGTCCTCGAGTGGCAGGCTGTGCTCGTAGATCCGCTCGCGCGCCGCTTCCGCGTTGGGGACAAGCTTCTGCGCGCCGACGACGAAGATGACGTTGGCGGCGCCCCAGGCATAAGAGGCGAGCTGGCTGCCGGACGCTGACGCGATCACGAGCGCCCCGTCCCGGGTGACGGCGTGGACGCTGCCCAGGGCGAAGTCGGGCTGGCCGGCGAGCGCCTTCATCTCTTGCAGCTGGGTCGCGAAGTCGAGCGCCATCATCTTGTTGCGCGCCGACCCGTAGGGCCCACCGGCGTCGATCGCGTCCGCGATCCCGGTCTCCAACAGCGTCACCGAGGTGTTGGTCATCACCGAGGAGCCTTCTGGGATACGGGCGAGAACAGCGTCCCGCGCGGCGTCGAGGTCGTCGACGACCTCGACGCTGAATCCGTGTTCTTCGAGCGCGACGACCGTCGCCGCGACCGTCTCCTCGTCGGGCAGCGTGGTGAAGCGGTCGGGCGTTTGGGTTGTGCTCATGGTTGGCCGCCCTGGGAGCGTCACGTCCGGGCCGACCTCGGCGTAAGCGTCGGAAGCCGCCTCGGGGATGCGGTCGAGGTCGCGCTGTACGCCGGCGCGGGGATGCAGCCCCCACGAGTCGAGGCCGAACGCGTCGCCGCTTCGCGCATGACCGACTCGTCGGACGCGGCCTGCGCTTCGATGCGAGCGACGTGCCGCTTGCGCAGGAGCGCGAGCATCACGATCAGCGCTGCGATCATCATGGCAGCGGCGCCCGCGAAGGCCCAGTGGAAGCCGACGACGAGCGCGTGTGCCGGCGAACCACCCGCGGAGGCCGACTTGCTCGTGGCCAGCGTCGACAGCACCGCCAGCCCGAGTGCGCCGCCGATCTGCTGCGAGGTGTTGAAGAGCCCCGACGCGAGGCCCTGGTCGTCGTCGTCGAGCCCCGTGGTCGCGATCAGGGTCAGCGTCATGAAGACCGCGCCCATGCCGAGCGACGAAAGCACGAGCCCCGGCAGCACATCCGCCGCGTACGAGCCGTCCACCGGCAGCTGTGTGAGCAGCAGAAGGCCGGCCGCAGTGAGGAGCATCCCCACGGCAGCGACCGGCCGAACGCCGACTCGCGGCGCGAACTGCGAGGCGATGCCGGCCGAGACCATGACGCCCGCGGACAACGGCAAGAACGCCAGGCCGGCCTTCAGCGGCCCGAAGTCGAGCACGCGCTGGAGATAGAGCGTGTTGAAGAAGAACATCGCGAAGATGCCCGACATCGCCAGGAACATCGCGACGTTCGCCGTCAGCAGGGAGCGGATGCGGAAGATCGAGAGCCGCACCAGCGGCGACTTCGCCCGCAACTCGATCACGACGAACGCCACGAGCAGCACAGCAGCCAGGACGAAGAAGCCGATCGTCCTTGCCGATCCCCAGCCCGCGGACTGCGCGTCGACGATCGCGTACACGAGCGCCATCAGGCCGCCCGTAACGCTGACCGCTCCGGCGACGTCGTAGCTGCGGTGTGCGTGCTCGTCGCGAGACTCCGGGACGAGTCGCAGTGAGAGCACGAAGGCGACGACGCCGACAGGCACGTTGACGAAGAAGATCCACGGCCAGGAGAAGTACTGCGTCAGCACGCCGCCGAGGACGAGGCCGACCGCCGAGCCGCCGATCGCGATCGCGGCCCAGACGCCCAGCGCCCTCGCGCGCTCGGCGCCCTCGGCGAACGTCGTCGAGATGATCGAAAGTGCGGCCGGCGAGATCAGCGCGGCACCGAGGCCTTGCAAAGCCCGCGCGCCGATGAGCGTGCCCTCGCTCGATGCGAGGCCACAAAGGAGCGACGCGGCGGTGAAGATGACGAGCCCAACCAGGAACACGCGCTTACGCCCAAGGAGGTCGCCGGCGCGGCCGCCGAGGAGCAGAAAGCCGCCGAACACGAGCGTGTAGGCGTTGACGATCCACTGCAGGTTCCCCTCCGACAAGTTGAGATCCTGCTGGATCGAGGGGAGCGCGACGTTCACGATCGTCGCATCGAGGACAACCATGAACTGCGCCAGGCAGATCAGGACGAGAACGACCCAGGAATTCGTTGAGCTACGCACCGGCGGCTCTGTGCGGACGGCCAAGAGGTTTTCTGTGGCTGTTTCGCCCATATGCGGATCGTGGCCGCAGCAGCCGGTCGATCGAATCCCGGAAATCCGTAGTCCGCGACCCGGGTGGCATGCTGCCGGGATGGTCGTGAGACTCCAGGCGGAGCGGTTGGTTGGCAGGCAACGCGAGCGGGCGGTGCTCGAGCGGCTGCTGGATACCGCGCGGGACGGCCATGGCGCGACCCTCGTGGTGTATGGAGATCCAGGCGTCGGCAAGACCGCGTTGCTCGAGTACGCGGTCGAAGCGGGCCAGGACTTTCGCCTTGTTCGAACTGCCGGCGTCGAGGGGGAGATGGAGCTCGACTACGCGGCGCTGCAGCAGCTCTGTTCGCCGCTCCTCGACCTAATCGAGCGTCTCCCCGATCCTCAGCGGGACGCGCTCGGCGTCGCCTTCGGGCTCAGCGCCGGACAGGCGCCGAGCCCGTATCTTGTCGGGCTCGCGGTTCTCGGCCTCTTCTCCGAAGCCGTCGAGCCGCAGCCGCTCCTGTGCGTGATCGACGATGCGCAGTGGCTCGACGGCGCATCGGCCCGAGCGCTCGCGTTCGTGGCTCACCGCCTGCTGGCGGAGCGGGTCGCGCTCGCGTTCGCGACGCGTGAGGTGGATAGTGGATTGGCCCGCTTCCCGCAGCTCCGCGTGGAGCCGTTGGGCCGCCGGGATGCACGGGCGCTGCTGGAGTCCGTCCTCGCGGCGCGGCTGGACGAGTCCGTGCTCGAGCGGATCATCGCCGAGACAGGCGGGAATCCGCTCGCGCTCCTGGAGCTCCCGCGCGGGCTGACGCCCGCCCAGCTCGCTGGAGGTTTCGGGCTGCCTGCAGCGCTGCCTCTGTCCACCGGGATCGAGCAGAGCTTCACGCGGCGGCTGGCGCGGCTCCCGCGCGACACGCGGCGGCTGCTGCTCCTAGCGGCAGCAGAACCGCTCGGCGACCCTGCGCTTCTGTGGCGCGCGGCGCAGCAGCTTGGGATCCCGGAGACGGCCGCGCACGCCGCGGAGGCGGAAGGCTTGCTGACGCTGGACGGTGCAGTGGTGTTCCGGCATCCGCTCGTCCGTTCGGCGGTGTACGGGGCGGCGGAGCCCAACGAGCGGCGCGAGGCTCACCGCGCGCTGGCGGACGCGACCGATCCCCAGATCGACCCGGATCGCAGCGCGTGGCACCGTGCGCATGCGGCGTCCGTGCCCGACGAAGGGGTGGCCGACGAGCTTGAGCGCTCCGCGGGGCGGGCGCAGGCGCGTGGCGGCTTCGCGGCGGCCGCCGCCTTCCTCGAACGCGCGGCCACGCTGACGCCGACTCGCGCACGCCGTGCGCAGCGCGCGCTGGCCGCGGCTCAGACGAAGTTTCGGGCGGGCGCACTCGACGATGCGCTCGCTCTGCTGGGTTCGACCGACGTCGCCGCGCTTGACGAGCTCGATCGCGCCCGCGTCGGATTGCTGCGCGCGCAGATCGCATTCGTCGCCACGCGCGGAAGCAATGCGCCACCGCTGCTGCTCGAGGCGGCGCGACGGCTGGCGAAGCTCGATCCGAGCCTTGCCTGCGAGACCTATCTGGACGCACTGTCTGCGGCGATGTTCGCGGGGCGATTCGCTGGACCAGGCGGAAGCGTGCTGGAGGTAGCCCAAGCCGCGCGCGCCGCGCGCGCCGCGCCACCGCCGCACGCGCCGCGCGGGTCCGATCTTCTGCTCGACGCTTTGGCCACGTTGTTCACCGACACCTACGAGTCTGCTGTGCCGATCCTCCGGCGGGCGCAGGCCGCATTCGGCACCGACGAGCTCGCGATCGAACAGCTGCGTTGGCTATGGCTGGCGACCATCGCGTCAGTCCAACTATGGGACGACACAGGATGGGAGACGCTGTCGGAGCGGCACGTTCGACTCGCCCGTCGGACAGGAGCGCTTGGTGACCTCCCGCTAGCCCTCACCCAGCGGGTGTACATGCATCTCCTTGCGGGCGAATTGACGGCGGCGGCGTCGCTCGTCGACGAGATCGACGCGGCAACCGACGCAATCGGTGGCACCCTAGCCCCCTACGGCAAGGTGGGACTTGCTGCGTTACGTGGACGCGAGGTTGAGGCCGTCGACCTCATCGGCCGCACTCGTACCGAGATAACGCGGCGCGGCGAAGGAATCGGAGCC
>CAVXPS010000012.1:0-51082 GCA_963763815.1 uncultured Actinomycetes bacterium | reverse complement strand
CTAGCCCGCCGCGTACCCGACTTCCTGCAGCACCCAGGTGTTGCCGTCCGGATCGCTGAAGTCGGCGAAGGAGCCGTACTCGGCGTGTGTCGGGTCCACCCCCGGCTGCCACTCGCCCCGCTCGCGGTCGAAGTGCCGGACCTCGCTCACCGCGACGCCGCGCGCGACGAGCTCGGCCCGCGCCGCCTCGATGTCGGAGACGACGAGGTGCGTTCCGCGGTACGAGCCGGGGGCGGCATCCGTGATCCCCGTCCCGATCGTGATCGAGCACGCCGAGCCCGGCGGCGTCATCTGGACGACGCGGAAGCCCTCCACCGGCGCCGTGTCGACGTCGAGGTTGAAGCCGAGGTTCTCCGTGTAGAAGGCTTTCGCGCGGTCGACGTCCGTGACGGGGATGAGTACGAGCTCGAGCTTCAGGTCCATCGCTGTCTCCTCTCAGGTTCGAGTGGGAGCATTCTGAACACCAGGAGCAGGCGGGATGTTCTGGTTGCGACGTAGCACGTTGTCGGGGTCGAACCGCGCCTTCAGCGCCTGCAGGCGCTCGAACGCTTCGTCCCCGAACGCCGCGCGCACCCGCTCGATCGGCTCGTCCGCCTGCATGTAGTTGGCGTAGCCGCCCCCGAGCGACCAGGGCTCGATCGCCGCCGCCGTCTCGCGGGCCCAGCGGATGTGCGAGTCGTCGTCGCTCGGGTCATCCCAGACGGCCATCGCGCTGACGTTGAACGCCGCGTCGCGGTACGAGATGCCCGCGGCGAGCCGCGCGTCGGCGTCCTTGGGCGTCCCGTGCAGTGACTCGACCAGAACGTGGACGGGCGGGCGGCCGAAGCGCGCGAGACGCTGGACAGCTCGTCGATCAGCTCGTCCGGGAGCTCGCGGACGAAGTGACCCTTCCAGTAGTGCCGGTTCTCGCCGTACGGCGAGTCGAACAGGAGCTGCTGGTCGAGGAACGGCAGGGACCGCACGCTGTCCTCCACGAGCCCGGGCGCCGAGCGCAGCTCGTCGAGCTCCACAGAGTCCCCGTCTGGCGCCCGTGTAGCAGGGCGCGACGACGAGCACCGGCGCGATGCGACTCGTCGACGGAGAGGATCGCCTGGCAGCTGAGGTCGCGCGGAGCGGAGGCAACGAGCTCGCGGTAGCGGCGGAGAACGTCGCGAACCGACCTCCCGCGATAGCGACGCGCCCGCCGACCACCCGCTCGAGCGGGTGCAGGCGAAAGTCGAGACGCGTCGACGACGCCGAAGTTCCCGCCGCCGCCGCGGAGCCCCCACAGCAGCTCGGCGTCCTCGTCTGCGCTCGCCACCGTCACCGACCCGTCGGGAGAGACGACCTCGGCGCCGATGAGGTTGTCGCACGTCAGCCCGTGCTGCGCGGTCAAGTGGCCGATCCCGCCGCCGAGGGTCAGCCCCGCCACGCCGGTCGACCCGACGACGCCGCCCGGCGTGACCAGGCCGTGCGCTTGCGTGGCGGCGTCGAAGTCGAGCCACGTCGAGCCACCGGCAGCGCGGGCGATGCCTGCGCCGGCATCCACCTCGACCGTGCGCAGCTGCGAGAGGTCGATCACGAGACCGTCGTCGAGGACGCAGTGGCCGGCCGGGTTGTGCCCGCCTCCACGCACGGCGATCTCCAGCTCGTGGCTGCGCGCGAAGTCGAACGCGGTCGCGACATCGTCGGCGCCGGCGCAGCGCGCGATGACCGCAGGCCGCCGGTCGACGAGCAGCGTTGAAGCAGCGGCGCGCGGCGTCGTAGCCGGGGTCGGCGGGACCGATGACGGTGCCGGCCAGCGATCGCCGCAGCTCGTCCAAGCTCTCCGCGACGTGTGCGCTCACTGCGGCGCCTCGCGAAGGACTCTGTACCGGAGATGAGTCACCGTCGGCGAGTCCACCACGCGAGTGCGCTCCAACCTGATACCGGGGTCGAGGTTGTCGAGCAGCCGTGTCCCGCCGCCGAGAAGGACCGGAACGAGATGGACCTCGAGCTCGTCGAGCAGACCCGCGCTCAGAACCTGCTGGGCGACGCTCGCTCCGCCGTAGACGGCGACGTTCAAGTCGCCTGCGGCCGCCCGAGCCTGCTCGACGGCGCTCTCGACGCCGTCGGTGACGAACGTGAAGGTCGTGTCGCCCTTGGTCAGTGGCTCACGCGGGTGGTGCGTGAGCACGAACACCGGGACCCCGAAAGGCGGCTCATCACCCCACCAGCTGCCGGCTTTCGAATCGCCCTCCCACGGGCCCTCGCCGCCGCTGAACATTCGTCTGCCCATCAGGATCGCTCCCGTACCGGCCAGGCGCTCTGCGACGACCTCGTCGTCCGCGTCGGTCGCGCCGCCCGACTTGTCGTGACGCTCGCGCCAGCTCGCGAGCGCCACGACCCACTCGTGGAGCCTCTCGCCGCCTTCGCCGAGCGGGAGCTCGCGCGAGGGGTTCGGCCCCGCGACGAAGCCGTCGAGCGACGACGAGATGTCGAGAACGACCTTCCCCACGAGCTCGCTACGCGGCCTCGGTGGCGGGCTCCGGCTTGCGCTCGGGCTCCGCTTCGGGATGAGCCGCCGCGTACGCGCCCTGCCGGAGGAGCAGCCCGCCGATCGCCGCCGCCGCGAACGCGAAGATCGCGCCGACGAGGAACGCGGCGTGGTAGCCGCCGGTGAGCGCGGCCAACTCGCTCGCTCCGTCCGCGAGCAGCGTGTCCGTCCGGGACGCGGCGAGGCTCGCCAGCACCGCGAGGCCGAGCGCGCCGCCCATCATGAACGACGTGTTCACGACGCCGGATGCGAGGCCCGCCTCGGTCGGCTCGACGTCGCTCATCGCCGCGAGCAGCACCGGGTTGAAGGCCATGCCGGCGCCGAGGCCGAGCAGGATCATGCTCGGAAGGACGTCGACGACGAAGTTCCCGTCCACGGGCGCACGCGCGAAGAGCAGGAGCCCGATCCCGGCCAGCGTCAGCCCGACGCCGAGCGGGAGCCTGATCCCGAAGCGCATGACGAGCCTGGCAGAGAGGAAGATCGACACCGCGCCCATGACGAGGTTCCCAGGCAGGAACGCGAGACCGACCTCGAGCGGGCTGTACCCGAGCACGTACTGGAGGTAGAGCGCGGAGAGGAAGAACCACGCGAACATCGCTCCCGCCCAGAGCACGCCGACGACGTTCGAGACGGCGACGTTCCGCAGCCGGAAGAGGCGAAGCGGGACGAGCGGCGAGTCGACCCGGGACTCGATGACGAGGAAGAGCGCGAGGAGCACGCCGGCGACCGCGAGCAGCCCGAGCGTGCGCAGGGTCAGCCAACCGACCGCCGTTCCCGTTCACGATCGCGAAGACCGCGATCATCAGCGAGACGGTCACGGTGACCGCGCCGGCGACGTCGAGGCGCTGCGCGGCGGTCGCCACGCGCTGGGCGGGGATCAGCACGAACGTGAGCGCCACGACGGCGATCCCGACGGGGACGTTGACGAGGAAGATCCAGTTCCAGCTCAGCGTGTCGGTGATGACGCCGCCGAGGAGCACGCCGATCGACCCGCCGCCCGAGGCGACGAAGCCGAAGATGCCCATCGCCTTCGCGCGCTCGGCCGGCTCGGTGAACAGCGTCATCATCAGCGAGAGCGCGACCGCGGAGACGACCGCGGCCCCGAGCCCCTGCACCGCCCGCGCGCCGACGAGCAACTCCTGCGAGTTCGCGAGCCCGCACGCGAGCGAGGCGAGCGTGAAGAGCGCGATCCCGCCGAGGAACAGCCGCTGGTGACCGAAGAGGTCGCCGAGCCGGCCGCCGAGCAGGAGAAAGCCCCCGAACGTGATCAGGTACGCGTTCACGACCCAAGCGAGCGACTCCTCGGAGAACCCGAGGTCCTCCTGGATCGACGGCAGCGCGACCCCGACGATCGTGACGTCGAGGACGATCATCAGGTCCCCGAGGCAGAGGACGAGAAGGGCGAGCCAGCGTGCGCGAGAGTCCAAGGTCATGCCGAACGAGCTCCTTTCCCGGTCTGCGGTCTTCGTAACGTCAGACCGCCGAGGGTCGAGGAACTCATCGGTCGGGTCCTGGCAGCATCACCGGCGTGGAGATCCTCGACCTGGACACCCCGCACGGGCCGGCGCGGGCGCACGTTGCATGCGGCCGAGGACGCTCGAGCGGGCTTGATCCTCGGTCACGGCGCCGGGGGTGGAGTGACCGCGCCGGACCTCGTCGCCGCGACTGACGCCGCTCTCGCCGAGCGGGTGAGCGTGGCGCTCGTCGAGCAGCCGTACCGCGTGGCCGGGCGGCGGAGCCAGGCTCCCGCGCACCAGCTCGACACGGCGTGGACGGCGGTCGTCGCGCAGCTGCGGGACGGAGCGCGTTTCACGGGCTCCCGCTCGTCACCGGCGGCCGCTCCGCGGGCGCGCGGGTGGCCTGTCGCACGGCCGAGGCGACCGGCGCGGCCGGCGTCCTCTGCCTCGCCTTCCCGCTCGTGCCGCCGCAACGGCGCGGCGGCGCGGCTCCGGTGAGCCGTCTCCCCGAGCTCGACGCGGTCGAGGTCCCGACGCTCGTCGTCCAGGGCGAGCGAGACCGCTTCGGCATCCCGCCGGCCTCGAAGAGCCGGAAGATCGTGCTCGTGCCCGGTGATCACAGCCTCCGCTCCTCGTCCACGGCCATCGGCGAGGCCGTCCGCGACGTGGCTGGCGGACGTCCTCGCCGGATAGCTCGCGTCAGGCCTCTCTGGGCTCCGCGCCGGCCGGGCGCGGTTCGCGCGCGGGCTCGGCTCCGCCGTCGTGCGGAGGCTCGATGGTGATGTTCGGCAGCACCCGGTCGAGCCAACGCGGCATGTACCACGTCTTCTCGCCGAGCCAGGTGAAGAACGCCGGTATGAGCGTCATCTTCACGATCAGGGCGTCGGCGAGGATCGCGACCGCGAGCACGAGGCCGAACTCCTTCGAGATGCGGTCGGACGTGAGGATGAACGCCGCGAAGACCGTGCCCATGATGAGCGCAGCGGCGACGACGACCCGGCCGATGGCGGCCATGCCGTGCTCGACGGCCTCACGGGTGTTCAGGCCGTGCACGTGCTCCTCCCTGATCCGGCTCATCAGGAAGACCATGTAGTCCATGAAGAGGCCGAACAGGATCGCGAAGGCGATCGGCGGCACGAACGTCTCGATCGGGCCGGTCCGGTCGAGCCCCATGACGTCGAGCAGGTACCCCTCCTGGAAGACGAGCGTGAGCACGCCGAACCCGACGAACGCCGACAGAATCGTCGTCACCGCGGCGGTCAGCGAGACCACGATCGACCGGAACGCCATCGCGAGCACGATGAATGTGACGCCGATGATGTAGAGCAGGAAGAGCGGCAGCCGCTCCATGATCCGGTCGCCGATGTCGATGAACGCCGCGTTCAGGCCGGAGACGTACACGGCCGCCTCGCTGCCCTCGACTGCGGCCGGGACGATCTCGCCGCGCAGCCGGTCGACGAGCTCTTCGGTCTCCGTGTCCTGCGGCGCCGAGTCGGGTGTCACGAAGACGATGGCGACCGTCTCCTCGTCGTTGAACTGCGGCTCCCCCGCGGACGCGACGCCGTCGAGGTTCCGCACGCCGTCGTAGACGCGCTGCGGCGCTTCGGCGTCCTCGTTCACGTCGATGACGATCGGGATCGGCCCGTTGAAGCCTGGGCCGAAGCCCTCCGCCAGGAGGTCGTATGCGCGCCGCGCCGTCTGCTCGGTCGGCTGCGTGCCCTGGTCGGAGGCGCCGAGCCGGACGACCGCCGATGTGCCCGCGAGCACGACCAGCCACGAGCAGGACGACGACGAACACCGGCTTGTGGTTCCTCGTCACGAACCGGCCCCAGCGCGCGATGAGCGTCCGTTCCCTCGCGGTCTCCGAGTCGTCGATCGGGGGAAGGACAGGGACCTTCAAGCGGTCGATGCCAGGCGCCGGCTCGGCCACGTCCGGGTCGCTGTCGAGGAAGCGGTTCATCGCTCCCTGGACCTTCCACCACCAGACGAATGCCGGAACGATCAGGAGGCCGAACGGGAAGAGCCAGAGGCCCGTCCAGCCCGTGAGTCGTGTCTCCTTTCCGGCCTGCCGATACATCCGGCCGATCTCGGCAGGGATCACGAACGCGTTGACGGGATAGACCAGGATCCAGAGGACGAGGCCGAGAGGGCCGCCGAGACCCTGTCCAGTCCGCTCCTTGGTCGTCTTGTGCGTCTTGTACGCCCAGTACCACCAGTAGAGGCCGAGCGTGAGGATGCCGAACACGATGTGGCGAACGATTCCGCGCCGCTCGCCGAGCCTCGCGAGGACCGCGATGAGCAGCGAGTTCGCCAGGAGGACGGTCGTCAGGACCCCGAGCGCCGAGCCGACGCCGAGCTTCGTAACGAAGTCGAGGCCGAAGAAGGCCAGGCCGGAGACGGAGATCGCGACCGTCAGGCCCGCGAAGATCGTGGCTCGGCCGGCGGAGGCGCCAGCCTCCGCCGCAGCGTCGCGCGGCGACAGCCCTTCGTGCAGGAGTTGCCGGAAGCGCGTGACGATGAGGAGCGAGTAGTCGATGCCGACGCCGAGCCCGATCATCGAGACGAGCAGTGGGGTGATCGTGTTGATGTCGGTGAACCCCGCGACGATGAAGAGCAGCAAGAACGCCGTCAGCAACGCGACGAGTGCGAGCGCGATGGGAATCATTCCCGCGACGAGCGTGCGGAACACGATCAGGAGCACGATCAGCGCGGCAAGCAGGCCTAGGATCTCCTGGATTCCCTGCTCGATCGGCGGGAACTCGGCGTCGCCGTTGTACTCGACGGTGATGCCGGCGGGCGCCACCGTCTCGCGGACAGCCTCCTGCACGGCCTCGACGGCCGGGCGATCCTCCGTGTAGATGACGCGGTCGAACTGCGCCTCCGCGTAGGCGATCCTGCCGTCGTCGGAGAACGTATTGGGATCGAAGGGATCTCCGACGCTCGTAACGCCGGCGTCGCCGTCGGGCGCCTCGCCGGTGGGAGCGAACTCGTCCGTCTTCAGTTGCGCGATCGCCGCCGCGATCGCCGCCCTGCGCTCGGGCGTGTCGAGGCGCTGGCCCTCGGGCGCGGCGAAGACGAGGTTGAGGACGCCGCCCTGCTCCTCGACGAACTCGGACTCGATCAGGTCGGTCGCGCGCTGCGTGTCCGAGCCCGGGATGCTGAACTCGTCCTTGAGGCTGCCGCCGACCGTCAACACGAGGACGAACAGCGTGACGATGATCCCGAGCCACGCGAGCACGACGCGCCACGGATGCGACGCGCACGCGCGCATCCAGCTTGCAAGTGCTCCGGTCGCGAGGCGCTCGTGCGCCGCCAGTCGTTCTCGGTCCGTTCCGTGCGCGTGCTCCGTCATGGCGCCTGCCCCCCTCGGTTCGCGTCAGATCATGCACTACAGACTCGATGAGGTTCTACAACTCATCGGTGGCGTCGATTCTTCCCACCGGCCCTCGACCGTAGCGATCACACGCTCTTCAGCGGCGGCGGAGGAGCGGGAGCACGCGCTCGCAGATCAGCTCGACGCCGCCTGTCGTGGTCCGGCCCTGAGGCGTTCCGAGCTCGACGCGGTCGGCGCCCGCGTCCCAGAGCTCGACCACGCGCACGGCGACCTCCTCCGGCGTCCCCGCGATGCAGAAGCGCTCGAGTGGACGCTCGCCTTCGTCGAGTGTCGGGTCGAGGTCGGCGACGACGTCGACGTAGTGCTCGACCATCTCGCGGGCGAGCTCGCGCGCCCACTCGCCGTCCTCGTCCACGACGGTCACGCAACCGGTGACGAGCTTGACGCGGTCGTTCCCGATCCAGTCGCGGACCACCGGCAGGAGCGCCGGGTTCGCGGTGCCGCCGACCTTGACCTCGTCCGCGACCGTGCCGGCCCAGCGCGCCGTCGCCGGCCCCCAGGTGCCGATCGTGAGCGGCACCGTGTCGCGAACGCGCGGGTATGCGAGCTTGGTCCCGGGTGCGAGGGTGAAGCGCTCGCCTTGTGACCCCGGTCTCGTCGCCGGCGAGGAGCGCGCGGACGATCTCGACCGCCTCGCGCAGCGCGGTGAGCGGACGCTTCTCGTCCAGCCCGAGCTGGTCGAGCCACGCTCCCTTCGCGAGCCCGAGGTACGCCCGCCCGCCGGAGACCGCGTCGAGCATCGCGATCTGTCCCGCGATCTCGTACGGGTGGAGCGTGAACGGGTTGAGCGCCGCCGGCCCGAGGCGGATCCGCTCCGTGACCCGCGCCATGAGTAGCAGCGGCCCGATCGCCGGCTGGTAGAGCAGGTCGTGGAAGACCGAGAGGACGTCGATGCCCGCGTCCTCGGCTCGTCTGGCGATGGCCTCGTACGCGGCGGGCTCCTGGTCGGTGCGAAGCCCGATGCCGAGCTCGCGGGCTACGTCAGCTCCTCCGTCACGAGCGTCCGCTCCCCGATCCGCTCGATCCGCATCACGAGCCGCTCCTCCGGGTCCGGGCAGCAGACGAGGCTCTCCCGCTCGAGCCAGTCCTCGTCCGGAAGCCGGCGCATCTTCGCCGGGAGCAGCGGGAGCACCGACTGGAGCGCGAACAGGCAGAAGTGCTTCCCGTCCGGGATGCGCACGCGGCTCGACTCCGTGACCTCGAACCAGTCGCCGACCTCGAGCCCGCACACCGAGCGCCCTTCGATCCGCTCGACGGTCACGCGGAGGTCGTAGAGCCGCATCTCGGTCACGTCGCGAGCGTACTCGCCGCCGATGAGTTTCGGCGCTCGGACGTGTCTAGGCGGTGAATGGGCGATCCCGCGCCAACGACGGCCGCGCTCTCGATCCGCGGCCCAATCGCCCGTGCAGACCTGCCCGGGCTCTGCGACCGCGTCTGCGCGCGCTCGCGGAGGCCGGCGCCGGGCGAGTTCGCTGCGACGTATGGGGATCGTCCCGGACGCGGTGACCGTCGACGCGCTCGCCCGGCTTCAGCTCGCCGCCCGACGGTACGGCTGCTGTGTCCGCCTCGTGCACGCGTCGGACGACTTGCTCGAGCTCGTCGCGTTCATGGGGTTGGAGGACGTCCTTCCCGGTAGCGACCGCCGACCGATGAATTCCCGGACCTGCGAAGGTCTTGGAGGGACCAGCGTAGTCTGAAAGAAGGCGGGGCAATGGCAGGAGAACGGATCCCGCATGCTGTTTCTCGAACCTCGCGGTGAAGGACCTCGACCGGTCGGTCGCGTTCTTCACGGGGCCTCGGCTTCACGTTCGACCCGCAGTTCACCGACGACACCGCCACGGCATGATCGTCAACGAGCAGGCTACGGTGATGCTGCTCACCGAGGCACGGTTCAAGGACTTCATCAAGAAGGATCTCGTGGACCCGCGGACGCAGACGGAGACGATCATCGCCGTTTCCGCCGACAGCCGCGAGGACGTGGACGCGTTCGCGGACAAGGCGCTCGCGACCGGCGGCTCGGCCGCGAACGACCCGATGGACATGGCTTCATGTACGCCCGAAGCTTCCAGGATCCCGACGGCCACCAGTGGGAGGTCGTCTGGATGAACCCGGCCGCGCTCGAGCAGCACGTCGAGGCGACCACTGCCGGCTAGCGCTCAGCAGGAGACGCCGGTTCGCGCGCACCGGAGGCGGTGCGTGCGAACGGCGTCGACCTCTGCGTCGAGACCTTGTCGTCGCGCTGAAGGCTGAAGAGGGCCCGGCTAGGTCGTCTCGGCGTACTCGAGCGGGAGCCCGAAGAGCGGGAACATCGTCTCGGTGTCGAGGAAGAACGTGAGCTCGACGATCTTGCCGTCCTCGATCTCGACGACCTGGAGCGCCCACGGCTCGTAGCCCTCGCCGTCCGGGCGCGGCCGGTACTGACCGAAGGCTGGCGCCCCGTTCGCCGAGGCGACCGGAATGACGCGCGAATCCGCGCAGGTGATGCCCGGGCCGAACCACCAGGTGAGGATGTCGTCGCGGCCGGTGAGCCAGAGGTCGTACGGCGGCATCGACTGGGTCGCATCCTCGTGGATCAGCGCCGTGAGCGCGTCCATGTCGTAGCGCTCGAACGCCTCGACGTAGCGGGCGAGGAGCTCCTCGTCCGCCGCGTCCACGGACGGCGCGGCCGTCGAGTGCTCGATGTTCCGCGCCGCGAGCGTCGCCCGCGCGCGCTGGAGCGCGCTGTTCACCGACGCGACGCTCGTCTCGAGCAGCTCCGCGACCTCGGAGGCCTGCCAGCGCAGCACCTCGCAGAGGATGAGAACCGCCCGCTGGCGAGGAGGAAGGTGCTGGAGCGCGGCCACGAAGGCGAGGCGGACCGACTCCCGCGCCTCCGCGACCGCCGCCGGGTCGCCCTCGGGCACGACGCGCCCGTCGGGCATCGGCTCGATCCAGGTCGCGTCGGGCATCGTGTGCAGGTGCTCCAGAAGCGGCTCGCGCGACGGGCCGAGATCCATCGGCCGCGCGCGACGCTTTCTGCTCTCGAGCATGTCGAAGCAGACGTTCGTCGCGATGCGGTAGAGCCACGAGCGGAGAGCCGAGCGGCCCTCGAACTGGTCGAACGCGCGCCACGCGCGGATGAACGTCTCCTGGACCGCGTCCTCGGCGTCGACCGAGCCGAGCATGCGGTAGCAGTACGCGGTCAGCTCGACCCGGTACTGCTCCAGCTGGTCGACGACCGTCGGAGAAGCAGCAAGAGACGGGTTCTGCACGACCACCATCCTAGGTCGCGGCGACAGTGCCGCGCTGTGCGGTTGCCCGTACCGCGGTGGAAGCATCGGCACGCACTCGGCACAGGTTCAGGGTCAGACGCTTTGTGCGACAACCACGGGCAATCGGCTTGCCTGGGTCGATCTCAGCGTCACCAGCGAGATCCACTGGAGCAACATCGGCACGCTTTCGGCACACGTTCAGGGTCAGACCCGGGCGGGTGACCTACAGTCACTGCGTGGCCGCGCTCACCCCGCAACAGCTCGCCGAGCTCGTCCCGTGCGCCGACGGCGACGTCGCTCGCCTACAAGCACTCGGGCTTCTCACCCCGGACGAGCACGACCTCTTTCCGTCGTCCGACGTCCACGTCGTCCGTCTGATGGGAGCCTTCGAGGAGGCCGGGATCTCGCTCGAGGCGGTGGCGCAGGGCGTCGCGGCGGGCGAGTTCTCGTTTCCGATGGGCCTCTTCCTGCCCGAGCCCGCGCCCCGGCTCGAGACCTTCGAGGAACTGGGCGCGCGTCTCGACCGACCGCCCGACCTGCTCCGGCGGCTGAGTCGCGAGCTCGGCCTGCCTCCGGCCGCGGACGACCGCCTTCGCGACGAGGACGCCGACGTGCTGTCGCTCCTCGTCACCACGCTCGACCTCGCCGACGAGGACGAGTTCTCGCGCATCGCACGGCTCTACGGCGCCAGCGTCCAGCGGCTCGTCAGCGCCGGCCTCCAGTTCTTCGACGCCGCCGTGCGGCAACACATCGAGGAGCTCGAGCTGCCGTACGCGGAGCGGGATCGCATGCTCTACGACAGAGCCGCCGGCTTCACGCAACTCGTCAGCACGCTCGTCCCCTGGCTCCAGCGCCGGCATCGCGAGCACGCCGTGTACGAGTACATGATCGGCGTGACCGAGGAGTTCATGGACAAGAGCGGGCTCGCGCCGGCGCCCCAGCGGCAGCCGCCCGCGATCGCGTTCCTCGATCTCGCCGGCTACACGGCGCTCGCGGAGGAGCGAGGAGACGAGGCCGCCGCCGAGGTCGCATCGGAGCTCGCCGGCATGGTCCAGGAGACGGCCATGACGCATGGCGGGCGCGCGGTCAAGTGGCTCGGGGACGGAGTCATGTTCCACTTCAGCGACCCGGGCAAGGCCATCGTGAGCGGGCTCGATCTCGTCGAGCAGGCAGTGAGCGCCACGTCGGTCCCGGCACGGATCGGCATCAACGCGGGAGCCGTCATCGCGCAGGAAGGCGACTACTTCGGCCGGACCGTGAACGTCGCGTCGAGGATCGCGGACTATGCGCAGCCGCACGAGGTGCTCGTGAGCGAGGCGGCGAGGAGGAGCGCCGACGTGTCCGAGGTCGAGGTCGAGTTCGAGCTCGTCGGCGACGTCATGCTGAAGGGCGTGGCGCGGGCGGTTCGCCTCCACCGCGTGACGCGGGCGGCCGCGATAGTGGCCGACTGGGACACCGTCCGCGAGATCGCGTCGAGCTTCCCCGGCACGGAGGAGCACACGTCGTACGGCCACCCGTCGTACAAGGTGCGCGGGAAGCTCTTCGTCTGGATGAGCCCGAACCGGGAGGCCGAGGGCGCGCTCGCGCTGCGCGTCGACCCCGACGAGAAGCCGCTGCTGATCGAGTCCAAGCCCGAGGTCTACTTCGAGGTGCCGCACTACCACGGGTACCCGATCGTCCTCGTCCATCTCGAGGCGATCTCCCGCAGCCGAGCTCGCCGAGCGCATCGAGGACGCGTGGCTGCTGCGGGCGCCGAAGCGCCTCGTCCAGGCGTACGCCGGGAGTGACTAGAGCTCGATCTCGGACGTGATCCAGCCGCCGTAGTAGGCGTCTTGCTGGGCAGTGACCTGTTCGTCGTCCACGTAGCACGCGTCCATCGCGGCCGGGTAGAACGCGACCGCGTCACGGATCACCTCGAGCCCCGCGTTCGGCTCGGGATACGTCCACGCTGCCCGCTCGGCCCGCTGCCCGCCCGCGACGACGTCGTAGTACGAGGCCGTGCCCTTCCACTCGCAGAAGGTCGTCCGCCCTCCGGAAGGCTCGAGGGCATCCGCGCGCACGTCCTCGAGCGGCACGTAGTAGACCGGCGGAAGGTTCTTCTCGAGGACGCGGTGCGCGTCGGTGGTGTCGACGATCGTCTCGCCGCCGAGGACGACGCGGACGCGCCGCCCGGCGGGCTCGACGCGCGGCGGAAGCGGGTAGTCGGAGACCGACTCGGTCACGGCACCATCCTGCCTGTCGTTAGCCTCCGTGCGTGGCCGATTGGGACACCGTCCGCGAGATCGTCTCTGGCTTTCCCGAGGTGGAGGAGTCGCCCGGCGGACGGGCGAGCTGGCGGGTGAAGGGAAAGCTCTTCGCGTGGGAAGCCCGCGAGCGAGACGGCGGCGGGCTTGCCGTCCGCGTCGACGGCGACGAGAAGCAGCTGATCCTCGACGGCAACCCCGACGTCTACTTCACGAGCCCGCACTACCGCGGCTATCCCGGCGTGCAGATCCGGCTCGAAGCGATCGACCCGGAGGAGCTCCGCGGCCGGCTCGAGGACGCGTGGCTGATCCAGGCGCCGAAGCGCCTCGCCGCGCAGCTCGCGGGCGACTCAGACACCTGACGGCCAAGCGCCCCGTAGCGCTTCGGCGGCCTCGTCGAGCTCGGCGCGCGGCCGGATCGAGCTGTCCAGCGGCAAGCGGAGGCCGAAGCCGTCTCCAGCGTGGCGTGGGATGACGTGCAGATGCACGTGGAAGACATCCTGCCCGGCGGCCTCGCCGTCGGCGACGAAGAGGTTCACGCCCTCGCAGCGGAGCGCCGAGGCCCGCAAAGCCGCCGCTGCCAGCTGGCCGGAGCGGAAGACTGCCGCCCCGTCCTCGGGGTCGAGGTCCGCGAGGGACGGAGCATGCGTGCGCGGGACGACGAGCATGTGCCCGCGTACGACGGGCTCGATGTCCATGAACGTCAGCGTCCGCTCGTCCTCGGCGACGACGGACACCTCGCCGTCGCCCGAGGCGAGGCGGCAGAAGAGGCAGTCAGCCACCAATCGCCGAGGCGACGAACTCGGCGATCTCGCTCGTGAAGCCGACGCGGCTCGTCTCCCACGCGTAGAACATGTGCCCGCCGCCGAAGTGGCTCACCGTCAGGCGGCCGGCCATCTCCGGATCGAGGCGCATGAGGTTCCGCAGCCGGTCGCTCGCGAAGTAGGGCGTCACGAGGTCGTACCGGCCGTGCGTGACGAACGCCTTCACGTGCGGATTGAGCGACATCCCGTAGCGGAAGTCGTCGGTCGCTCCCGGAGCGGCGGCGAACGCGTGGTGCTCGTCGTCGACCTTCCACGCCGTGTTGACCTCGTAGCTCAGCAACGTGTACTCGCGGTCGGTCTCGACGCCGATCTCGGAGCGGAGCATCCGGTTCACGGCCATCGTGTACGCGGGGCTCAGACCGGAGAGCGTCGGGTCGGGACCGGCGTACGCCTCGCGGTCCGGGAACGGGTCGGTGGCGGTGATCGTCGAGTCGTACAGGCCGACGATCTTCCGCTGGTCGCGCAGGAGCTCGCGTGAGAAGACGCGGATCGTGATCCGGCCTTCCGAGCGGGTGACGAGGTCGAGCGGGAGGCCGACGAGGTCGGCCATGCGCGCGAGGATCTGCTCGCGCTCGTCCGCGGGCATCGACGCGCCGCGGGTGAGGAACGACGCGAAGTCGCCGGTCGCGAACTCCTCGGCCCCGCGCTGCACGTCCTCGAGCGGAGCTCCCTGCGGAAACGCGCGGGAGCGACCGTGGTGCGCCGCCGCCAGCGCCATCGTCGGCAGCGTGTCGATCCAGCCGAGGACGTCGTAGTCGGTCGGGTTCAGCGGGGTGATCTCGAGCGCGGGCGAGATGAGGATGGCGCCGTTGAGCCCGATCCCGGCGCTTTCCTGGAGCACGCGCAGCAGCCGCCCCACGCGGTACCCGCCGTAGCTCTCGCCGGCGATGAAGACGGGTGAGCCCCAGCGGCCGTTCTCGGACAGCCAGCGACCCATGAACTCGCACAGCGACTCGAGGTCGCGCTTGAATCCGAAGAACTCCTTCGGGTCGGTCGAGTCCTCCCTCTTCTCCTTGCCCTCCTCCTTCTTCTTCTCGTTCTCGATGACGCGGCTGAAGCCGGTGCCGACGGGGTCGACGAAGACGAGATCGCTGAAGGAGAGCCACGAGGCCTCGTTCTGGACGAGGCGCGGCGGCATCTCGGGCAGCGTCCCGTCCGGCGGGAACGCGACGCGCTGCGGTCCGACCGCGCCCATGTGCAGGAACGCCGACGACGCTCCGGGCCCTCCGTTGAAGACGAACATCACGGGCCGGTCCTCGTCCGCCGGCTCGGCGACGTAGGAGACCGAGAAGATCTCGGCGGCCGGCTTCTCCTTCTTCCGGAGCACGATCCACTTGGCGGTCGCCGTGTACTCGATGGGCTTGTCGCCGCCGGTCCAGGTGGCCTTCTTCTCCACACCGGCCGGCGGCTCGTGGTCGGGCTTCGCGTCCTGCTTGGAGTCGTTCTTCGGTTCGTCGCTCATGGGGCGGCACGCTACCGGCTCGCGGCTGCGTTCTCCCTGGAGGTAGCGGTCTCGCTCACACGCTCTCCGCGACGCGCGAGTCGACGCGGACGGCGTAAACCTTGACCGGCTGCGTCTTCCCCTTCATCAGCAGCTCTCCCTGAGCTTCGACCTCGATCACGTCGTCGAGGCCGCGCCGCGTGTGCTCGTCGATCAGGATTGGCCGGTTCACGACCTTCGTATGCGACTCGAGACGAGCAGCGACGTTGACGGTGTCGCCGACGCACGTATATGTCGCTCGTTGCTGCGTGCCCGTGTAGCCCGCTACAACCGGCCCCGACGCGATGCCGATGCCGATCTCGATCTGCAGCTTGTCCCGCGCTGCCTGTTCCTCGTTGAACAGGCGGATCATGTCCACCATCTGGCGCGCCGCGACCACGGCTCGCTGGCGATGGTCTTCGCGCGGGATCGGCGCGCCGAAGATCGCCATCAGCCCGTCGCCGACCATCTGGTTCACGATGCCGTCTTCCCCGCCGATCGCGTCCATCATCAGCGTGTAGTAGTCGTTCAGCAGCTCGATCGTCTCTGCAGGTTCGCGCGCTTCGACGATCGTCGTGAACGAGCGGATGTCGCAGAACATCGCGGACGCGTCGAGATGCTTGCCGCCGAGCGAGAAGCCTGACGTCAGCAGATCCTCCGCGACCTCCTGCGTCGCGAACTTGCTGATCAGCTCGCGCTGCTGATCGCGAAGGCGCTTCTTCTCGAGGCTCGCAGTGATCCGCGCGTTCAGCAACACCGGGTTGATCGGCTTGGCCAGGTAGTCCTCTGCGCCCATCTCGATGCACTTGACCACGCTGTCGAGCTCGTCGAGCGACGACGTCATGATCACCGGGATGTCGCGAAGGTGCGGGTCGAGCTTCAGCTCCGCGAGAACCTCGTAGCCGTCGAGCTCGGGCATCAAGACGTCGAGCAACATCAGGTCGAACGGCCGGCCACGCAGAAGGTCGAGCGCCTCGCGGCCGTGTTCTGCGAAGCCGACGGTGTGCCCTTGCTGTTCCAGACCGCGACTGAGCAGGAGCCGGTTCACCCGGTTGTCGTCCGCAATGAGGATCGTCCCGGGCGGAGACGAGGCGCTCACGACAGGGACGTCGACCGGAGCGCAGCGAGGGTCTCCTCGAGCGCAGCGTACTCGTGCTCGATTCGATCGAGCAGCTCGGTGGTGCCGTCGAGCTTCTCGCTGCGTGCTCGTTTCTCGAGATCGCGGCAGAGGTCCGAGAAACGTCCCGCCCCGAAGGTCTGGCCGTTCGACTTGAGGGTGTGCGCCGCCCGCCGCAGCTCCTCGGTATCGCCCTGCTCGTGCGTCGTTCGGAGAGTCGCGACGAGGGCGGGCGCGTCGCTGAGAAACGTGTCGATCACCTCCACCACGAAACCCTCGCCGCCGAGCTCTCTCAGGCTCTCGACCGCGCTGGCATCGAGGCTGGCGCCGGCACCCTCCACACTTTCCGGTCGGGTGCCCTCGAGCGAACGGGCGTGACCGAGCGCCTCCCCCAGCTCGTTCGGTCGGATCGGTTTCGCGATGTAATCGTCCATCCCGGCGGCGAAGCAGGCCTCGCGGTCCTCGGGCAGGGCGTTCGCCGTCATCGCGATGATCCGCGGGCGGACCTCCGCCGGCCAGCGCTCGCAGATCCGGCGCGACGCATCGAGACCGTCCAACTCGGGCATCTGCACGTCCATGAGCACGACGTCGTAGGGTTGCCGCTCGAGCGCCTGCAGCGCCTCGAGGCCGTTCCACGCGACGTCGGCGCGGTAGCCGAGCCGGTCGAGGAGCTGGAGCGCGACCTTCTGGTTCACGGCGTTGTCCTCCGCCAGGAGGATCCGTAACGACGATGTCATCGGCTTGCCTGCCTCCGGCACCGGCACGCCGACCTCGGGCTCCTGGACGTGCTCGGCGAGCGCTCTCAGGATGGTGTTGTAGAGCTGGGAGGCCTTGACGGGCTTCGCCAGCTGCACCGTGAAGTCTCCGGACGACTGAGCCTGGGGCAGCCGGCCGAGCGAGGTCAGCAGGATGAGGGGAAGCTCGTGCTCGTCTCGATGCCGCCGGATCTCGCGTGCAAGGGCGAACCCGTCCATCTCCGGCATCACCAGGTCGAGGACGGCGACGTCGAAGCTCTCGCCTTCCTCGATCCGGGCGAGCGCCTCGGAGGGGGACCCGATCGCCACGGCCTCCATGTCCCACGATCGCGCATGGCGAGCGACGATCTCCCGGTTCGTGGCGTTGTCGTCCACAACGAGGATCCTCTTGCCGGCGAGCTGCGGCAGGGCGCTCTGCACCACCGCACGAGCCGGCACCTCCACCGCTTCCACCGGAAGGCCGATGTGGAAGGTCGATCCCTGGCCCTCCTCGCTCTTCACCCACATCGTCCCGCCCATCAGCTCGACGAGACGCTTCGAGATGGCAAGCCCGAGCCCGGTGCCGCCGTAGCGGCGCGTGGTGGAGACGTCGACCTGGCTGAAGGACGTGAACAGCCGGTCCATCCGGTCCTCGGGGATGCCGACCCCGGTGTCCCGGACGGCGAACTCGAGACGGTACGCGCCCGCCCCGCTGGGCTCGCGCGCCGACGTGGACGACCACCTCGCCTGCCTCGGTGAACTTGACCGCGTTCGAGACCAGGTTGAGCAGCACCTGCCGCAGACGCGCGGCGTCCCCGGCGATTCCGGCAGGCACGTCGTCGTCGATGAGGCAGCCCAGCTCGATCTCCTTCTCCCACGCACGCGGTGCGACGATGTCGAGCGCGCCCTCGATGCATTCCCGGAGATCGACCGGCTCCTTCTCGAGCTCGAGCTTGCCCGCCTCGATCTTCGAGTAGTCGAGGATGTCGTCGATCACGTGGAGCAGGGCGTCTCCGCTCGAGCGGACGACCTCGGCGAACTCGCGCTGCTCGGGCGTCAGCTCAGTGTCGAGGAGGAGGCCGGTCATGCCGATCACCGCGTTCATCGGCGTTCTGATCTCGTGGCTCATGGTGGCGAGGAAGGCGCTCTTCGCCTGCGTCGCCGCGTCTGCCTCCTCGCGGGCACGCTGGAGCTCGCTGAGGTACCGCGCCTTGTCGATCGCCGTGGCGGCGAACGCTGCGAACGCCTTTGCCATCTTCGCGTGCTCCGGCGTGTAGAAGTCGACCTCGAACGAGTCGAACGTCAGCATGCCGATCAGCCGATCGCCGACGAGCAACGGAACGGCCATCCACGACCTGATGCGCCCTGGGCCGAAGGGATCCTGGAAGTGCGCGAACGCGCTGGCCGACGTCCGCGACGATGATCGGCTCGCTCCGCTCGATCAGCTCGTGAGCCGGCTCGTCCGCCCCTTCTATCTCGTAGCGCATGCCGAGCAACTCGTCGACGTTCGGATAGCCGTGCCCGCCGACGATCATCATCACTTTGCCGTCGAACTGCTGGACGCTGGCGCCGTCCGTAGGGCACGACCTTGCGCAGCTCGCTCAGGATCAGGTCGAAGACTTCGGGCACGCCCAGCGTGCTGCCGAGCGACTCGGCCGCCGCACGTAGCGTCTCGGCCTGCTCGCGCGCGGCGCGCTCCGTCTCCAGGAGGCGGGCGTTCTCGATCGCCATCGCAGCCTGGGCGGCGAACGCCGTCGCGAGCTCCGCCAGCTCCTCGTTGTAGAAACCGGGCTCGAATTTGTCGACGCTGAGGACGCCGATGACGCGGTCGCCGACGATCATCGGGACACAGAGCCACCCGCGAATGCGTCCACCGCCGTGCTCCTCGCTCGCGAAATGCGGGTTCTGCGAGACGTCGTCGAAGACTTGTCGCCGCTTCGACCGGACGACTTGACTGGTGAGGTTGGTCTCGTCGTCCAGGTCGAAACCCGCCCCGATCAGGCCGCCGAGATCTTCGAGTCCGCGTGCGCCGACGATCACCAGGCGGTTCCCCTGGATCACCTGGATGGAGGAGCTGTCGTAGGGCACGACTTGCTGCAGCTCGTCGAGGATCGTTTCAAAGGTCGCCTCGAGGCTCAGCGTCTTCCCGAGCACCTGCGTAACGGCCAGGAGCGTCTCGGCGTGCTCCCGTGCGCGCTGGAGCTCGGTGACGTAGCGCGCCTTGTCTACCGCCGTCGCGGCGAAGGCGGCAAACGCCTTTGCCATCTTCGCGTGTTCGGCGGTGTAGAAGTCGGCCTCGAACGAGTCGAGGGTCAGCATCCCGATCAGGCGATCGCCGACGAGCAATGGGACCGCCATCCACGACTTGATGTGCCCCTCGCCCCAGGGATCCACGAAGTGCGCGAACCGCTCGGAGACGTCTGGGACGATGAGGGTCTCGCGCCGCTCGACCAGCTCCCGGGCAGGATCGTCGGGTCCGCGCCAGTCGTAGCGTACTCCGAGCAGCTCGTCGACGTTCGGATAGCCATGGCCACCGACGATCACCAGCTCGTTGCCGTCTAGCTGGTGGACGCTGGCACTTGTATAGGGGACAACTTTGCGCAGTTCCGCCAGAATCAGATCGAAGACTTGGGGCACACCGAGTGTGCTCCCGAGCGACTCGGCCGCCGCGCGTAGCGTCTCGGCCTCTCCGCGGGCGGCGTGCTCGGTCGCGAGCAACCGAGCATTCTCGATTGCGATCGCGGCCTGGGCGGCGAATGCGGTCGCGAGCTGAGCGAGCTCTTCGTTGTAGAAGTCCGGCTCGAACTTGTCGACGCTGATGATGCCGATGACACGGTCGCCGATGATCATCGGCGCACCGATCCAGCCGCGAATGCGTCCAGCGCCGTGCCGCTGACTCGTGCCACCGAAATGCGGGTGGTGCGACACGTCCGCGAAGACTTGTGGCCGCTTCGAACGCAGGACCTGGACACCGGGGTTGGCCTCGTCGTCCAGGTCGAAGCCGACTCCGATCAGACCCCCCAGATCATCCAAGCCGCGCCCGCTCACGATCACCAGGCGGGTTCCTTGAATCACCTGTATGGAACAGCTGTCGTAGGGCACGACCTCTTGCAGCTCGCGGAGGATCGTCTCGAACGTGTCTTCGAGACTCAGCGTCTTCCCGAGCACCTGCGTTACGGCCAGGAGCGTCTCAGCGTGCTCTCGTACGCGTTGGAGCTCGGCGATGTCGTGGTAGATCGCGTAGAAGCCGACGTGCTCACCGTCGACCCTGAGCGGCACGAGCATCATCTGCACGTCGACCAGCTCCCCGTCCTTCCGTACGCGACGAGTGATCCGGTCGGCACGACCTCTCTCGACCGCCTCCTGGGTGACGTCCTGGCCTTCTCCCCGGAGGTCACCGTCGAGGACGAGCTCGTCGATCGGACGCCCGATCGCCTCCTGCGGCGAGTAGCCGAAGAGCTGCGCCGCCGCCGGGTTCCAGCCCGTCACCCGCTCGTCGGCGTCCATGACGACGATGGCGACCGGGCTGATCTCGACGAGCGACTCGAGCTCCGCCAGCCTGCGGCGCGCCTCGGCGAGCTCGGACTTTCCTCCCTGCGTGTCCGCCACGGCGGCAGTATCGTGCGCGCAGGCGGACTCGTCCAGGTCGCCGCCGGTGGGCGACGGCCCACCAACGCGGTTTCATCGTGGGACGAAGGCCGGCTTGGGGGAGGTGACGCGAGTCTCGCCGGCCCTCGTCCGCGTGCGGAGCGTCAGCGCGAAGCGGCCTGCTCGCTCGGCTCCTTCTCGTCGCGCTCGTCCCAGCGGTCTTCGGCGTCGTCGGCGACGTCCTCGACCTTGTCCTTCACGTCCTCCCACTTATCGCGGGCCTCGTCCTTGGCCTTGCCCCACGACTGCTGTCCTTTGCCTTCGAGCTCCTTCTTCTTGCCTTCGATGCGATCGGTGTCCACGACATCTCCTCTGTCGATTGCACCGACGTAGTTCCCCTGCTCGTGGGCGTGAAACCTGCCGCGCGGCGCTCCTCCGGCCGCTCGCAGGGAGACCACTTGTGCCTCACGGCCTCCCACTTGTCGCGTCCCTCGCCCCTTGCCTCGAGGACCTTCGCGCCGGCGATGCGATCCGTGTGCACGACATCTCCTCCATCGTCGATGGCACCGACGGAGTACCCGCGCTCGCAGGCGTGAAACCCTCTTCGACGGAGCTCAGGCGTCAGCCAGACGGGCTTGCGACGTACGCGGAGACAGCCTCGATCTCCTCGTCCGACAGCGTCTCCTCGAAGGCGGGCATGCCCCCGCCGCCGCTTCGCACCTGCGCCTCGATGTCCTCGGCGGTAAGAGACGTGTCGTCGAGGCTCGGCCCGATCGTCCCGGACGTGCCCGCTTCGGAGAGCGTGTGGCAGGTTCCGCAGCTGTCGGTGAAGACCTGATCCCCGGCCACGACTTGCTCCCCGTTGGTCGTGTCCGTGGTCGTGGCTTCCTCGTCGTCGCCTCCACAGGCGGGGGCGCCGAGCCCGAGTGCCAGACCGGCCACGAGTACCGCGACTCGTCCCTTCATCGCATCCTCCTCGGTCGACCGTCGGTTGGTCCGCTTCCCGCTCGAACCGGCGTGCAAACCTCGATCATCACTGCGCCGCGGCGATGACTGCGTCGATGTCCGGAAGCTCCGGCCCGAGCGTCCACGCCTCGACGATACTCGTCCCGTCCTCGATGAGGAAGGAGGAACGCATCGCGACGTCCTTCATCCCGAGCGGCTCGATGGCGACGCCGAACGCGCGCGTTACCTCGCCGTTCCAGTCCGAGAGGAGCGGCACGCTCTCGGCTCCCATGGTTCCAGCCCACGCCGCGTGCGACCACGGCGAGTCGCGGGAGATCGCGAGCGGTCGGACGCCCGCCGCGGCGAGATCGTCGCTCCTGTCCCGCAGGAGCAGAATCTCGTTCGTTCAGGTCGGAGACCAGTCGAAGAGGTAGAAGCAGAGAAGCGCATAGCCCGCGCCGAGGGTCTGCTTCAGCGGCACGGCCTCCTCGCGCGGCGCCGCCCACACGGACACGTCCGGAACGGCATCGCCGGGGACGAGCACAGACCGAGCCTAACGAGCCGTGTCAGGGCGCGCAGCACCAGCCTTCCACGCGCGGGAAGGTCCGCGAGCGGAACTGGTCGGAGACGTTCGAGACCGCCCGGATGCTCCGACCGTTCGCGCGGAGGAAGAGCCATTGGTCGGCCGCCGGCCAGGTGACGAGAATCCATTCCCCGTCCGGCGACCAGGCGATGTCGTCGAAGTCGCCCACACCCGAAAAGAGCCTGCGGGCCGCGTTCGCATCGGGCCGAATGCGAGGCACCGTCCAGACCTGGCTCGTGCCCGAGACCGCTTGTCCGTACGTGACGGCGGCTCCGTCGGGTGCAAGCGCCGCGTCGAGAAACGGCGCCGCGCCCGGTCCGATGTCGAGCGGCACGGTGCTGTCCGCGTCGTAGACCCGCAGGGCGCGCCTCGACATGGCGACGAGCCGCCGTCCGTTCGCCGACCAGTCCAGGGCAGTGACGCCTCGGACCGGCGCGCGCCACAGGGCCTTGCCCGTCTCGACGTCGACCGTGCGTAGCTCCCGAGGGGTCGCATACGAGAGTACGAAACGGTTGCCCGGCCTCCAGGCGAGCGGCCCGCGGAAGCCCGGCACCACCAGCCGATCGCCCGTGCCGTCTCCCGCGACGATGCGGAGCCCGGAGTTGTCGACGTACGCGATTCGGGTGTTCGCCTCCGTTCCCGCCCACCTCGGCGAGCTGACACCGGGCCGCGCGAGCGTCCAGCGAACGTCGCCGTTCGGCTCGAGCGCTACGAGCTCGTTCTCCGCCGCAGCGACGACGAACCGGCCGAACGGCGACCAGCTCGCCTCCCGGTAGTCGCCGAGCAGCCGCTTCGAGCCGTCCGCCTGCACGACCCACACGCCCGAGTCCGCGGCCACGAGCAGGCGTCCTTCGGCGGGCAGCGAGAAGAGCGCAGGCTGGGCGCGCTCGACGCCGACGACCTCGCGGATCTCGTCGAGCACGGCGCGGCCGGAGGGGCTCAGCGCCGCGGCGGCCAGGGCGGCGAGCACGAGCGCGACCGCGGCCACGCGCGGCCAGTGCGACGGCCGCGGGACCGGATCCCGCTCGGCGAACGCCTCGCGCGCGACGAACCACGCGCGCTCGCCTGCGGCCGTCTCGTCCGGCAGGCCGACGCGCTCGAGCTCGTCTCTCACAGCTCGTCCGCCAGCGAGTCGAGGCCGCGCCGCAGCCGCGAGTTGACCGTGCCGCGGGGAAGATCGAGCGCCTCGGCGATCTCTCCCGGCGTGAACTCGAGAAGATGACGCATCACGATCACCGCTCGGTGCTCGGGCGGCAGCCGGGCGAGCGCCGCGAGCAGGTCGTCGCGCGGAGGGCGCTCCGGCTCGGGTGCAGCGTGTGACTCGGCGAGCTCGACCTCGGCGCGCAGCCGCCGGGAGCGCGTCCAGTCGATCGCTCGGTTGACCGCGATCCGATGAAGCCATGGCCCGAAGGGACGGCGCCGGTCGAACCGGTCGAGCGCCCGGATCGCTGCGAGGAACGACTCCTGGGCGATGTCCTCGGCGGCACCGGCGTCGTGCGTGACGAGATACGCCGCGCGGTACGCGCGTGGCCAGTGGCTGCGAAACAGGGCCTCGAGATCGGAGGCCGAGCCCTGCTGCGCTCCACGAACGTGGGCGCGCTCGTCACGACCCACGCGCATCCGTCCACACTACGACCAAGCCTCCTCCGGAGGTCCACGCCCGAGATACGGCTCGCCCGCCTCGAGAGGTCCGGCGCAGTGCTCGGAGACGTGTCCGCCCGGGACGAGCGAATCTCTGCAAAGAGCGATCGAACGCAGGCCGCGACCCCGCGCGGGCGCTGAGAGCCCGGGGTCAGACCCGGGACATGCCGGGCGCGGCCGTGTCCCTGGGTCACAAGCGGGCGCCAATCGATCCACGGGGACCTCCCGAGGCAGGCATGACGTAGAAGCGGCATGGATAGGCGACGGTTCCTGCTCGCGGCCGCATCGGGCTCGCTCGCGCTGGCGACCGAGCCGCTCGCGCTCGCCGCCAGGCTCGGCGGCGCGCCGGTCGCATTCGTGACCGCGGACCTCCAGAGCCACGTCGTCGTGCTCGATCTCGGCGGCGCGAACGTCATTCGCCGCATTCGCACCGGTCCGGGGCCTCGCAGCATCGAGTCGCTGCACGACCGGATCGCGGTCGTCGGGCACACGGAGCACGGAGTGGTCACGCTGCTCGACGCGGCAACGAACCGAGTCCGGGCCGAGCTCGACCGCTTCGGAGCGCCGCGCTACACGGCAGCGCATCCCCGCCGCCCCATTGCCTACGTCACGGACTCCGCGACCGAGGCGATCGTCGTCCTCGACGCGGAGCACGGCCGCGTCCGCCGGCGCGTCCGCGTCCCAGGCCCCGCGAGACATGTCTCCATCAGCCCGGACGGGAGCACGCTCTGGGCCGTCCTCGGCAACGCCGCCGCCCGCGTCGCCGTGCTCGACACGAGCGACCCGCTGCGGCCGAGATTGACCCGCACGATCGCCCCGCCGTTCCCCGCGCACGACGTCGTCTTCACGCCGGATGGACGCACCGTTTGGGTCACCTCGGGCTCGGAGCGCCGGCTCGCGCTCTACTCGCGTGAGCGTCGCCCGAGACGCGTCCTCGAAGCCGGCTCGCCGCCGCAGCACGTCACCTTCACCAACCGCCAGGCCTTCGTGGCGGCCGGGGACGACGGCACCATCCGTCGCCACCGCTTCGACGGCGAGCTCGTGCGACAGGCGCGTGTCCCCGTCGGCTCGTACAACGTGTCCTTCGGCTGGAACCGCATCGTCTCGCCGTCGCTGAGCCGCGGAACGCTCAGCCTGCTCGACCGCGCCGGACGGGTCACCGAGGTCGTGACCGTCGCCCGCGCCGCGCACGACGCCTGCATCGTCTTCGGCCCCTGAAAGGAGAATCGACCATGAAGTCGTCCCTCGCCCTTGTCGCCACCGTCCTCTTCGCCGCGATCGCCGTCGCCGGAGCAGGTGCGAACGGCTCGCCGTACTCGCCCGGGCTCGTCCACGGCTGGCCCGGCGTGGAAGCCGAGGAAGGAGCCCACTTCGTCTCCTTCGGGATGCCGAAGTCGACGATCGTCGCCGCTGTCCGCCCGCGCGACGGGCATGTCCTGCGCAGCACCGTCGTCAAGGGCTCCTACGGCGTCCCGCTCGTCACGTACGACGGAACCTCGGGCGGCCTCTCGGGCGACGGCCGCTGGCTCGCGCTCTCGTCGTACGGCCCACTGCCCGGCGCCAAAGGCAAGACGAGCTTCCTCGTCCTCGGCACGAAGTCGTTCACGCCGAGGCTCCGCACCGCGCTCCGAGGCTCGTGGTCGTTCGACGCGATCGCGCCGGACGGCTCGACGCTCTACCTGACCGAGCACGTGCGCGCGGGCAGGAACCCGCTGTACCGCGTGCGCACGCTCGATGTCGACACCGGCCGCCTCCGCGGCGCGCTCGTCGACCGGCTCGAGGGCGAGCGGGACATGGGCGGCGAGCCCATCGGGCGCGCATTGAGCGCCGACGGCCGCTGGGCGTACACGCTCTACGCGCGCCGTGGGTCACGAGCCCTTCGTGCACGCGCTCGACACCGCGAAGCGCGAGGCGTTCTGCATCGATCTCCCGCTCGACGTCGGCTACGACGACCAGTGGGCGCTGAAGGTGAAGCTGCGCGTGCGGAAGCGGGTCCTCGCTATCACGCGCGGCAGGGTGACGCTCGCGACCGTGCGCACCGACTCCTGGAAGGTCGAGAAGACCGTGCGCTAGGCGGGAGCTGCCGCGGGCAGTGTCTCGGTCGCCTCGGCGATCTCGCGCGCGACCTCGACGATGTCGCGGTTCGCGTTGTAGATCCGCAGCTGGCGGTCGGCGCTCGAGCCGCGCGCGAGGAGCTCCGAGATCCCCTCGAGCTCGCGCTCCGAGCCGAGCTCCCGCGCGTGCGGCTCGAGCTCGGTCAGCGTCCGCCGGACGAGACGCGCGATCGGCACCCGGTTCCTGCGGCCGGTGACGAGGTCCATCACGGGGGCCTCGAGCCCGTACCGCGCCGCCAGCCACTTGTTCTCGCTCGTCAGGATGCGGTGGAACGACGGGATCTCCTCGCCTGCCTCGTAGCTCTCCGAAAGCTGCTTCACGAGCGCCTGGCAATACGCTGCGATCGCGACGGCGTCCTCGACCCGCGTGACCGCGTCGCAGATGCGGACCTCCACCGTCCCGAGCCGCGGGTGCAGGCGGATGTCCCACCAGATGTGCGTGTAGTCGGCGATGCAGCCCGAGCGCTCGAGCTGGCCGACGACCTCGGCGTAGTCGGCGTAGTCGCGGAACCGCGGCGGCGGGCCCGAGCGCGGGAAGGACGCGAAGACCATCTGCCGACTCGAGGCGAGCCCGGTCGGCTCGCCGCGCCAGAACGGCGAGCTCGCGGACAGCGCGAGCAGCGGGCCGAGCTGGAGGAGCAGCCCGTTGACGACCTTGATCGCCTTCTCCGGATCGTCGACGGCGACGTGCACGTGCATCCCGAAGATCAGCTCGCGCCGTGCGACGTACTGCATCTGGTCGATCAGCGCGCGGTAGCGGTCCTTCGCCGTGATCCGCTGCCGCTCGAAGAGGCTGAACGGATGCGTGCCCGCCGACCCGACGCGCATTCCTTTCGAGCCGGCGACCTCGGTGACATACGCGCGGAGCTTCGTCAGCTCGCGCATGACGTCCGACGCGGTGCGGCACACCGGCGTCGTGATCTCGATCACGGACTGCATCAGCTCCGGGTTGATGCGCTCCTCGAGCTCGTGGCCGCTGATCGCGTCGAGCATCGTCTCGATGTGCTGGACGAGGTCGAACGTCTGCCCGTCGAGCAGCTGGTACTCCTCTTCGACGCCGAGCGTGTACGGGTCGCTCGTCCCGAACGCGTGGTCGAGGACGCTGCCGGAGTGGACCGCGCCCTTGCCCGTGATCGACGGCGGGAAGGCTTGCTTACCGGTCACGGAACGACCGCGTCGACGTCGATCTCGACCTTCCACGCCGGGTCGAAGAGCGCGGTGAAGACGGTCGTGTTCACGGGCCGGACCTCGCGGAAGACCTCGCCGTGCGCGCGGGCGACGTCCTCGAAGTACGCGGGATCCGTGATGTAGATGCGCGACCGCACGACGTGCTCGAAGCCGGCACCCGCCCGCTCGAGCGCGGTTCCGATGATCTCGAGGCACAGCTTCGTCTGCTCGTAGGCGCCCTCGGGCGGCGGCGAGCCGTCCGGCGGGATCGGCGCCGTTCCCGCGACGTAGACATGACTGTCGACAACAACAAGGCGGCAGTAGCCCATGACCTCCTCGAAGGGCGACGTTCCGGGAATGTTGCGGCGCTCCATGGGGGCACTAGTATCGCGCCGCGTGCAGGCACTCCGCCAGATCCGGGACTGGCCGGTCTCGTTCGCCGCCGCCGGCGTCGTCGAGGGAGGGGAGGTTGCGACGGAGGGGGACGCCCGCCGCGTCGTCCGGCTGGCCTCGGTCTCGAAGCCGGTCGCCGCGCTCGCGGCCATGGTCGCGGCGGAAGAGGGCGTCGTCGACCTCGACGAGCCGGCAGGCCCTCCGGGCTCGACCGTTCGCCATCTGCTTGCGCACGTGTCCGGCCTCCCCTTCGAGGGCGCGGAGCCGATCGGGGCTCCTGGGCGCCGCCGGATCTACTCGAACGAGGGCTTCCGCGTCCTCGCCCGCCACCTCGAGACGCGGGCGGAGATGCCGTTCGCCGAATACGTGCGCGCGGCGGTGTGCGAGCCCCTCGGGATCGGCCTCGATCCGAGCGGCGACCCGGGCTCGGGGATGCACGCGTCTCTCGAGGACGTCCTCGAGCTCGGGCGCGAGCTGCTCGTGCCGACGATCCTCGCCGGCGAGACACTCGCCGAGATGACGGGCGTCCAGTTCCCCGGCCTCACCGGCGTCCTTCCCGACCTCGGCCGCTTCGACCCGCTCGACTGGGGCCTCGGCGTACAGCTGAACACGACGCCTCCGAGCTGGATGGGGTCGAAGGTCTCCGAGCGCACCTTCGGCCACTTCGGAGGCTCCGGGACGTTCGCGTGGGTGGACCCCGACCGCGAGCTCGCGTGCGCCGCGCTTACCGATCGCGAGTTCGGCGACTGGGCGAAGGAGGCGTGGCCGGTGTTCTCGGACGCCGTCGTCGAGGAGCTCTCGTAGGGCGAGCCTCGCCCTACGACTCCCCGTCGTCCGCGAACAGCGGCCGCACGAGCTCGTCGAAGGTCGCGACGTCGCAGCTCGCGACGATGCACGGCGTCATCGCCGTGACCGTGGCCGTGCGCGGGATGTGCATCGTGAGCGCGACCTCGCCGAAGAACTCGCCGGCACGCAGGATGCTGCGCTCGCCGAGCGCGGACTGCGAAACGGCCGCGACGCCCGAGAGGAGCACGTAGAAGCGGTCACCGGGCTCGCCCTCGCGGACGATCACGGTGCCGGCCGGCACCTCGTCGCGCCGCATCCGGTCGGCGAGCTTGTGGAGCGTCTCGCCCGCGAGCGTTCCGAAGAGCCCGACCCTGGCGAGCTCGGTGACCGACGCAGGGAGCTCCCGCGGAGACACGGCGTTACCGTACCGAGGTGGGCGCTCTGACCGGCTGGCGGTACTGCCCGCGCTGCGCGTCGGAGCTCCGCGTCGAGTCGAACCACGTCGGCTGCCCCGCGTGCGGCTTCGCCCACTACGCCTCGTCGGCGCCGGCCGTCTCGGCCTTCGCGCGTGACGACGACGACCGCGTTCTCCTCGCGCGACGCGCGTTCGAGCCCGACGCCGGCAAGTGGGACTCCCTCGGCGGCTTCGTCGAGGAGGGCGAAGACCCGATCGCGGGCCTCCAGCGCGAGCTGCGCGAGGAGACGAGCCTCGAGTGCGAGGTCGGTGACTTCGTCGGAGCGTTCGTCGACACGTACGGCGACGGCGCAGACGCGAGAGCCGTTCTCAACCTCGTGTGGGAGGTGCGCATCGCCTCCGGCGACCCAACCCCGGCCGACGACGTGTCGGAGCTCCGCTGGTTCGCCAGGGACGCGCTTCCCGGTGACGACGAGCTCGCGTTCCGCTGGCTCGCTCCCGCGCTACGCGCGTGGGCCGCCCGGCCCAGATGATCCAGCCCAGATGATTCGACCCAGAAGTACCGAAGGGCCGGGAAGAGCCGGCCCTTCGGTCAGGGGAGGGGAGGGGGAAGCCTCGAAAACTTCCTGGTGTTGCTTCATATCAGGATACGCGTTCGGACGGAAGTCGCGCCTGAAGACTCTATGAAGCGAGGCCGAGCTCGCGCTCGGCAAGCCCGAGCGAGCGCTCGAGCGCGGCCTTCGGCTGGGCGCCGACCGCGGCGGCCGCCGGCTCGCCGTCCTTGAAGAGGATCATGGTCGGGATCGACATGACGCCGTAGCGCTGCGCGAGCTCCTGCTCGTCGTCGATGTTCACCTTCACGAGCTTGAGCTCGTCCTTTCGCTCGTCGGCGATCTTCTCCAGCACGGGCGCCACTGCGTGGCAGGGACCGCACCACTGAGCCCAGAAGTCCACGAGGACCGGGGTGTCGCTCTTGAGGACGTCCTGCTCGAAGCTCGCCGTTGTCACGTCGTGTGCCATTGCCTGGTTATTCCTTTCTCGACGGATGTCAAACGCTCACTGGTGAACGACTTGTACGCCGAAACCCTTCCCTAGACTGACTTCCATGGCGGCACCCATCTTCTCACCTCTCCCGGACAAGCCAGATCATGGCCGTTTGGAGCTCGATCTGCTCGAGACGTGGGAGCGCGAGGGCACGTTCGAGCAGCTTCGCGAGCAGAACCGCGGCGGCGCGAAGTTCAGCTTCATCGACGGGCCGATCACCGCCAACAACCCGATGGGTGTTCATCACGCCTGGGGACGCACGTTGAAGGATGTCTTCCAGCGCTACAAGGCGTTACGCGGCTTCGACCAGCGCTACCAGAACGGTTTCGACTGCCAGGGGCTCTGGGTCGAGGTCGAGGTCGAGAAGTCGCTCGGGCTCAACTCGAAGCGCGAGATCGAGGAGTACGGCCTCGCCGAGTTCGCCGACCGCTGCATCGAGCGGGTCGGCCACTACTCCGAGGTGATCACGGAGCAGTCGAGGCGGCTCGGGATGTGGATGGACTGGGACCGCGACTACTACACGTTCACCGACACGAACATCGAGTACATCTGGCGCTTCCTCGCCGCGGTGCACGAGCGCGGCTGGCTCTACCAGGGTCACCGCTCGACCGTCTGGTGCCCGCGCTGCGGCACGTCGATCTCCCAGCACGAGGTCTTCTCGGGCGAATACCGCGAGCTCGACCACCCGTCCCTGACGGTGCGCTTCCCGCTCAAGGACCGGGAGGGACAGTCGCTCGCGATCTGGACGACCACGCCGTGGACGCTGCCCGCGAACGTCGCCGCCGCGGTGAACCCCGACGCGGACTACGTCCTCCGCGAGGACGGCGTCTGGATCGCGCGCGAGCTTGCGGGTGACGCGAAGGTCGTGGAGACGGCGCGCGGCTCGGAGCTCGTCGGCCTCGAGTACGAAGGCCCGTTCGACCACGTCGCCGCCCAGGAGGGCGTCGTCCACCGCGTCATCCCGTGGGACGACGTCTCGCTCTCTGAAGGGACGGGCATCGTGCACATCGCGACCGGAGCCGGCTCGGAGGACTTCGAGCTCGGGCGGATCCACGGCCTGCCCGTGCTGGCGCCGCTCGACGAGGCCGGGCGCATGCTTCCCGGCTACGGCTTCGACGGGCTTTCCACGACCGAGGTCGAGCAGCCGGCCATCGAGGACCTCGAGCGCCGCGGCCTGCTGCTCGCGTCCGGTCGCATCGTCCACCGCTACCCGACCTGTTGGCGCTGCGGCACGCCGCTCCTATTCCGCGTCGTGGACGACTGGTTCATCGCGTGCGACGAGATCCGCCAGCCGATGCTCGACGCCAACGCAACCGTCGAGTGGACGCCCGCGTTCTACTCGAAGCGCATGGACGACTGGCTGCGCAACATGGGCGACTGGAACATCTCGCGCAAGCGCTACTTCGGTCTCCCGCTGCCGTTCTATCCCTGCGAGGACTGCGGGACGCTGACCGTGATCGGCTCGCGGCGAGAGCTCGAGGAGCGGGCGCTCTCCGGGCTCGACCAGCTCCGCGAGCTCCACCGCCCTTGGATCGACGAGGTGCCGATCGCATGCTCGGGCTGCAGCGCGGAGGTGCGCCGCGTCCCCGAGGTCGGCGACGCGTGGCTCGACGCGGGCATCGTCCCGCTCTCGGCGCTCGGATTCGAGAGCGACGAGTACGTTCCCGAGGGCTACGCGACCGGCGCGGGCAAGGGGCTGACGAAGGCCGACTTGCCCGACCACGCTCACTGGGAGCAGTGGTTCCCGGCGGACTGGGTCTCGGAGATGCGCGAGCAGATCCGGCTCTGGTTCTACTCGATCTCGTTCATGTCGGTGACGCTCACCGGGCAGTCGCCGTACCGGCGCGTGCTCACCTACGAGAAGCTGCTCGACGAGACCGGCCGCGAGATGCACCGCTCGTGGGGGAACGCGATCGCGGCCGACGAGGCGTTCGAGCAGATGGGCGCGGACGTCATGCGCTGGCAGTACACGTCGCAGCCGCCGAGCCAGAACCTCCTCTTCGGTTACGGGCCCGCGCAGGAGATCCGCCGCCGACTGCTCACCCTCTGGAACTCGGCGAGGTTCTTCGTCGACTACGCGAACATCGCGGGCTGGACGCCGACTTATGCCGATCTCGACCGAGGCCCGACCGGCGACCTCCAGCCGCTCGACCGCTGGCTCGTCTCCCGGACGAACGAGCTCGTGCGCGAGACGACCGGGGCGTATGAGAGCTACCTGACCGTGAACGTCGTCCGCGCCTTCGAGACGTTCGTCGAGGACCTGTCCAACTGGTACATCCGTCGCTCCCGGCGGCGCTTCTGGGACGGCGACGAGGTCGCGCTGCGGACGCTGTGGTACGCGCTCGTCCAGGGTCTCCGCGTGGTCGCGCCGATCATGCCGTTCCTCACCGACCACCTTTGGCGCTCGCTCGCCACACCGGCCGAGGGAGCGCCGGAGTCGGTCCACCTCGCTGGCTGGCCGACGGGGCAGGAGCCCGACGCGACGCTCCTCGCAGAGGTCGCCGAGCTCCGCCGCGTCGTCGAGCTCGGCCGGCAGGCGCGCTCGTCCGTCGGCGTCGCGCTGAGGCAGCCGCTACGCAAGCTCGTGGTCGAGGGCGCGCCGCTCGCGCAGGCGTATCTCGACGAGATCGCCGAGGAGCTGCGCGTGCGCGAGGTCGAGTTCGGCACCGTCGACGCCAGCGAGCTGCGCGTGAAGCCGCACCTCCCGGTGCTCGGCCCGAAGCTCGGCAAGGAGCTCGCGACCGTTCGCGCGGCGCTCGAGGCCGGCGAGTTCGAGGAGCTCCCGGACGGCGGCTTCCGCGCGGGCGGGCACGAGCTCGGCCCGGACGAGGTGCTCGTCGAGCGGCAGGGCAAGGAGGGCTGGGCGGTCTCGGCCGCGGACGGCGTCACCGTCGCTCTCGACGTCGAGCTCGACGACGACCTCCGGCTCCTCGGCCGCGTGTACGACCTCATCCATCGCGTGAACTCACTGCGCAAGGAGGAGGGGCTCGAGCTGACCGACCGGATCTCGTTGACGCTCGCCGCGGCCGACGAGGACCTGCTCGAGCACACCGATTGGATCGCGCGCGAGACGCTCGCGGTTTCGGTGGCCGCGGACGGCGCCGAGCTGGCAATCGCGAAGTCCTCGTGAGCGAGGTCGCGAGTCGGCGACGCCGATTCCGGAGCGGCGCCCTGGACAGACGCTGCGCGATCCGGGCGACGGCCGCGCGCTCCGCGTGTCGCGGTATCTCCCGGAGCGGCTCGTGCGCTTCAGCGTCTGGGACGAGACCGGAACGGCTCGTCGACGAGCTGCGCGCGCCCTCGTTCGCCGTGCGTAGGGGCGAGGCTCGCCTCGCCCTCAGTCGCCGGCGACGAAGAACACCCAGGTGCCATCCGGCGCGATGCCGGCCCTCCACCCGAGATACCCGGTGTCCTCCACGAAGAGCCGGCTCGTCGGCCCGAGCGGGGCGAGCAGCTCGCGCTCGTGCTCCGAGAGGTCGTCCGCGCTCGCGACCGTGTATGCCCACGGCCAGACGTAGATCCCACGGGTCAGCACGGGCGGCATGCCGAGCACGGCCTCGAGCGTCTCGAGCGGCTTCTCGTTCGTCGTCCGCTCGAGCTGCTGCCAGTACGCGATCGGCCCGCCTTCGACGTCGCCGCCGAACGTGTAGGTGAACCCGCCCGACTCGGGCAGGAGCGGGCGCAGCGACTCGTAGTTGCCCGAGGCGGCGGCCTCCAACAGCGCCGCCCGCTTCTCCTCGACCGGCAGTCGGAAATCCGGATCCGGACGTCGGCCGTCGTCGTGTCGGTCTCGGTCTCGGTCACGGTCTCGGTCTCCTCGAGCTCCTGCGCTCCGAACCACCCGGCCGCGACGCCCAGCCCGAGGACGCCCGCCGCGCCGATGATGAGAAGCGCCCTGATCACGATGCGTCGGCAGCGAGCTCGAGCTCGCGTCGAAGCTCCACCGGCAGCCGGAACGTGACGTCCTCCTCGACGAGCCGGTAGGCCTCGATGTCGTCGACGCCGCGCGCGCGGAACCAGTCGCACACCCGCGCGACGAGCTTCTCCGGCGCCGAGGCCCCGGACGTGATGCCCACGGTCTCGACCCCCTCGAGCCAGTCCTCGTCGATCTCGGTCTCGTCGTCGATCAGGTGGGCGGCGGTCCCGGCCGCGACAGCGGTCTCCACGAGGCGGTTCGAGTTCGAGGAGTTCCTCGACCCGATCACGAGCAGGAGGTCGATCTCCGAGAGCATCTCCTTCACCGCCCACTGCCGGTTGGAGGTCGCGTAGCAGATGTCCTCCTTGCGCGGGGCCCGGATCTCCGGGAAGCGGCGCCGGAGCGCCGTGATGATCTCGCCCGTCTCGTCCACCGACAGCGTCGTCTGCGTCACGTAGGCGAGCTTCGCGTCGGGCGGGAGCTCGAGCGCCTCCGCCTCCTCGACCGTCTGCACGAGGATCGTCGCGTCCGGCGCCTCACCGGTCGTGCCGACGACCTCCTCGTGGCCCGCGTGCCCGATGAGGACGATCGTGTAGCCCTCCTCCGCATAGCGCCGCGCCTGAACGTGCACCTTCGTCACGAGCGGGCAGACGGCGTCGATGACGTTGTGCCCGAGCCGCGCCGAGTTCTCGAACACGGTCGGCGCGACTCCGTGCGCCGAGAAGACGACCGTCGCGCCCTCAGGAACCTCGGTCTCCTCCTCCACGAAGATCGCCCCACGCGCCTCGAGATCGCGGACGACGTGGATGTTGTGGACGATCTGCTTGCGTACGTAGACCGGGAGCGCCGTAGTGGTCGAGCGCGCGCTCGACGGTCTCGACGGCGCGCTCCACGCCCGCGCAGTAGCCGCGCGGGGACGCCAGGAGGATGCGCTTCACCATCGCGGACAGCGTACCCCGACCGGCTACGAGGGCTCGCCGAGCCAGAGCCGCATCTGTAGCTGGCCGTAGTGGACCTCGCCGGTCTCCTCGAAGCCGAAGCGGCGCCAGAACTCGAGCGCGGCGTGCTCCCCGGGCTGCACGTTCAGCGTTACCTCGTCGACGCCGTCGCCACGTGCCTCCTCGAGCAGGAGCTCCACCGCCCGCTTGCCGTAGCCGCGCCTCTGATAGCGCGCGTCGATCATGAACCGCCAGATGTAGAAGTCCCGGGCCTCCGGGTCGCGGTAGACCATCGCGAAGCCGACGAGCTCGTCCCCGTGGGCGATCGCGCGGAACCAGGCCTTCGGCTCGAAGTACGCCTCCGCGATCGACTTCGCGTTCGCAGAGACGTACGACTCTTGCTCCGGCGCGACCGAGAGCGCGAGCACCTCGTACAGGCTCTCGCTGGTCACCTCTTGCAGCGATACGTCCATCAGCGAGCAGTCTGCGCGAGGAGGATCCCCGTCAGCACGACCGCTCCGCCGAGGATCTGCACCGCAGACAGCGTCTCGCCGAGCCAGGCCCAGGCGACGACGGACGCCGCAACGGGCTCGAACGTCATCGTGATCCCGACCCTGGTCGCCGCCAGGTGCCGGAGCGCCCCGATCGTCAGCGCGAACGGCGCGATCGTGCCGAGGACGATCGTCCAGAGCGCGAGCGTCCAGACCGGCGCCGACAGGTGATCGAGGTTGCCGAGGAGCGACGTCTCCTCGGTGAGCTCCCCGAACGGGTACGTCCACCACGGCTGCACGACCGACCAGACGATCGCCGCGAAGAGCAGCGAGAAGCAGAGCACGGCGAGCGGGTCGCGGGTCTCGACCGCGCGCTCGCCCGCGAGCAGGTAGATCGCCAGCACGATCGCGCCGCCCGCGGCGGCGACGACTCCGACCGTGTCGAGCGTCCAGCCGAGCCAGAGCTCGGACACGAGCGCGAGGCCGACGAGCGTGAGGCTGAGCGCGGCCCATACGCGCGGCCGCACGTTCGCCCGCATGACGACGCGCGCCCAGAGCGCGACGAGCACGATCCCGGTGAACTCGATCAGCAGCGCGATGCCGATCGGCAGGTGCTCGATCGCGACGAGGTAGAGCCACTGGACGAGCGCGAACGAGAACATCCCGTAGAAGGCGTAGAACGGGACGTCGCGGAGCCCGATCCGGAGCTTGTCTCGTGCCAGGACCGCGAGGGCGAGCCCGAGCAAGAGGAAGGCTCCCGCGGTGCGGAGCTGCGTGTAGTCGACGGCCGTCAGCTCGCTGCCGGTGAGCGCCACTTTCGAGACGGTCCCGTTGACCGCGAAGAGCACCGCGCCTCCGAGCACCATCGCGTAGCCCCTGCCCGCCCGCTGGTCGCGCTGGACTGCGCCGGGGATCGGGGCGGGGGCGTCGACCATCGCCCGCCAGGCTATCCGCCTACACTTCGTGCCTCCGGGGCGTAGCTCAGCCTGGTAGAGCGCCTGCTTTGGGAGCAGGAGGCCGACAGTTCAAGTCTGTCCGCCCCGATTCGTGAAAGCCCATGTGCTCGTAGCCGCCGCGGCGGTCGCGCTGCTCGCCGTCCCCGCAGCCCAGCCGAGCGAGGTCGCGTTCCGCGGGACGATCTCGCGGATCGACGCCGCTCAGGCGAAGCGGATGACCGGCGTCTCGTGGCGGCCGGGCTGCCCCGTGCACCTGCGCGACCTGCGCCTGCTGAGGCTGTCCCATCGGCGGTTCGAAGGGAAGGTCGCAACCGGCCGGCTGATCGTGCATCGGGATGTCGCCCGCGACGTCGTGTCGGTGTTCCGGCGCCTGTACGCGGCGCGGTTCCCGATCCGGCGGATGGTTCCCGTCGACGCCTACGGCGCGAGCGACTTCCGCTCGATCGAGGCCGACAACACGTCGGCGTTCAACTGCCGCTACGTCGAGGGGACGAGCCGCTGGTCCGAGCATGCGTACGGCCGTGCGATCGACCTCAACCCGATCGAGAATCCGTACGTGTCCGGCGGTCGGACCTCACACAAGGCGAGCGTGCCGTTTCTCGATCGCAGCCGGCGCCGCCCCGGTATGGCGTTCGAGGGCGGCGCCGTGGTGCGTGCGTTCGACGCGGTCGGCTGGGGCTGGGGAGGCCGCTGGTCGTCCGTCAAGGACTACCAGCACTTCTCCGCGAGCGGCCGCTAGCTCGCCGGCGGTCCGCCCTCCCGGGCAGTCTCGAACCGCGGATCGGGCGCGGGTGGCGGAGTCCGGAGCATGAGATACGCCCAGATCGCCCCGCCGAGGATCCCGCCGGCGAGCGGCCCGACGATGTAGATCCAGACGTCGCCCCACTCCTGGTTGTAGAGCACCGGGTCGAGCGAGCGCGCGGGGTTGAACGAGCCGCCCGACGCCGGCCCGACGGTCGCCGCAGCCGTGAAGATGAAGAGACCGATGAGGAAGGGCGCCATGACGCCGTTCCAGGCCGCGCGCTCGTCGGTGGCGACGGTGAGGATCACCATGACGAAGAGCGCGGTCGCGACGATCTCGAGAACGAGCGCCGCCCAGCTGTCGATGCCGCTGCCGGGCTGCGTGTGCAGCGCGTCCGTGACGTCGCCCGAGTAGACGATCGCCATCACGAGCACGGCGCCGAACCCGCCGACGAGCTGGGCGGCCCAGTAGGGCAGGACCTCGCGTGGCGGGAACCGGCCGGCGACGGCGAGCCCGGCGCTCACGGCCGGGTTGAAGTGGCCGCCCGAGACGTGCCCGAACGCGGTGATCGCGAGCGCGAGCCCGAAGCCGAAACCGGCGGCGATGCCGAGCGGGGTGATCGCCTCGGCGCCGATGTCGACGACGATTGCGATCCCGCTGAAGCCGAGGAAGAAGAAGAGGAAGGTGCCGAGCGCCTCCGCGGCGAGGCGCGTGTTGAGCGGATGAGCCATGTCGACCTCCGTGACGAGTGCGTCACGCATTCGCCGCGGAAGCCGCGTCTCCTGGGGACAGCACGACCCGCCCACCGACCCTGAGGAGCGGGCGACCGGGCTCGAACCGGCGACATCCAGCTTGGAAGGCTGGCGCTCTACCAACTGAGCTACACCCGCGCGTCGTTAGCGTAGCGTCGTGGACCCGTACCGGTGGTCGTGGAACGCGGAGGCGCTCGTGGTCGTCCCGCTCTTGACGATCGCCTACGTCTACGCGCTCCGCCGCTACCCTGCGCCCGCCTGGCGCGTCGCCTGCTTCGTCGTCGCGATGGCGCTCCTGCTCGCGGTCACGATCACGCCGCTCGAGACGATCGCGATGAACTACCTGCTCACGATCCATCTGCTCCAGAACGTCGTGCTCGCGGAGTGGGCGCCGCTCCTCGCCGTGCTCGGGCTGTCGCCGGCGCTCGCCGCCGAGCTCGCGCGTCCGCGCATCGTCCGCATCCTCACGCACCCGGCCGTCGCCCTTCCGCTCTGGCTTGCGAACTACATGCTCTGGCACCTGCCGTGGAGCTACGACACCGCGCTCGAGAACCCGCACTCGCTCCTGCATCTCGAGCACGCGCTGTACTTCGCGACCGGGGTTCTGATGTGGTGGAGCGTCGTGCACGCACGAGCCGCACCGCCTCGGCGCGGGCGTTCGAGCGGGGGTCGTGTTCGCCGCATTCGTTCTCGGGAGCCCGATCGGGCTCGTGATCGCCCTCGTCCCGAGCGCGATCTACGACTTCTACGTCGACGCGCCGGAGCGGCTCTGGGGCCTCGACGCGCTGGAGGACCAGCAGATCGCGGGGCTCCTGATGGCGGTCGAGCAGTCCATCGTCTTCTTCGCGGTCTTCGCCGTGTTCTTCCTCCGCTTCCTCGCCGAGGAGGAGCGCCGCGCGGAGGCCGACGACGATGAGGCGTCCTGAGAGGGCGCTGAACCGCCTCCGCGGCGACTACCCTGCCGAGACGCGCCCGTAGCTCAGTGGACAGAGCGGCGGACTTCTAATCCGCGGGTCGGAGGTTCGAATCCTCCCGGGCGCACTCAGAGCGATGCGCGATCGCCCTCACGAAGACGAGATCACTCGGGAGAGGCGACGGGATCAGTCCGCCGGCCCGCGGAGCCATTCGAGAGAGCAGCACGGGCGGCGTCGTCGAAAGAGGTGAGCGGGAACGGGAGCAGAGCGCGCAGACGATCGTTGCGTACGACCGTCGGGTTGCGAAGACCTTCGATCAGCGGGCGCGCGATACCGGCCCTCACCGGGGTGACGAGGTGGAGCCAATACGAGGAGAGCCTGGGACTCAGCACGGGCACCTCGATGACGAGACGCCGCCGGCCGCGGATGTGTGCGATTCGCTCGATCATCTCCTTGTAGCTGAGCACGTCGGGACCGCCGACGTCGAAGCTCTGACCCCAAGCCTCGGGCATGCGCGCAACCCCGACGAGGTAACGGACGACGTCCGCTAGGGCGATGGGCTGAGTCGGGGTCGCCACCCACTTTGGAGCGATCATTGCGGGCAGCCGGTCGACGAGCGAGACGATCGTCTCGAAGGCGGCGCTCCCGCGACCGATCACCACGGCGGCGCGGAGGGTCGTCACCGGAACCGCTCCGGACGAGAGTGCGACTCCTGTCTCGAGCCTGCTCCGGAGGTGCGGGGAGAGGTCGGGCCGGTTGTCGCCGAGCCCGCCGAGGTACACAAGCTGGGAGACACCCGCGCGCTCGGCTTCGCGGGCTACCGTCTCGGCTGCCTGGCGATCGACGTTTGCGTAGTTCGGAGTCCCCAGTGAGTGGACGAGGTAGTAGGCCACCTCGACGCCCTCGAGCGACCGGCGAACGGATGTGGCGTCCGTGACGTCGGCGGCGACAGTCCGCACCCCCTCGCCCGGCGACCCATCGGGTCGCCGCGAGACGGCGACCACCTCCTCGGACTCGGCGAGGACCGAGACGAGGGCCGTGCCGACCACTCCCGTCGCTCCCAGCACCGCGACCGTCACGGTGCCTCGGCGATGAGTCGGGCGAAGTAGCGCCGGCTGATCGCGGCATGAAATCGCCGCTGCACGAAGCCGAGTGTGACTCCGAGACGTGGAACGAACTCGGTCACCTCCGCACGCAGCTCGACCTCCGTGCGGCCGATCTGCGAGAGGGCAAGCGTGCCGCCTTCCCGACGTGTGAGCAGTCCGCCGCGAATCGAGTAGTTGCAGCTGACCCGGTTCCCCTCGACGGACGTCTCGGCCGGCCGGAAGCTCAGGAGGACCGGACCTCGTCCCAGCAGGCGCAGCTCGACTCCCACCGATTCCTGGCGGTAGTGGACGAGCCCCCGGCTGGCGCGAACCGCCTCCAGCCAGTACCGCTGCCCGAGGTCTTTCGCCCCGGCGTCGGATATCTCGACAACGGGTCGAGCGGAGCGCGCGCGCTGGACGGACGTGAGGCTTCCGTCCTCGCTCCTCGACTGCACGCTGCTCCACGCTTCGATTCCATGGCGCACCGGAGCTCCTCAGTGCTCGGGGAGTCGCATGACAGCGGGCTGATCTCTTCGTGCGCACCGCGGGCGCCGGTGGAGGAGTCTCGTCCGGCCGCTCATCCGCGCTCTGCTGCAAAGAAAAGAGCGGTCACCCGCTCCGCTTCCCGGACCGGATCGTCGGTCAGCGCGAGTGCATCGAGTGCAGTCGCTTCCAGACCTTCGGCGCCCGCGCCGCCGACCGCGAGCCGCCGGGCATGCGAGATCTGTCGCAGCTCCGCGACGAGCTCTCCGATCCGCTCCGGCGTCACGGCGCTTACGACGACGAGATCGACGTCGAGGGTATTGGCGACGCTCCGGATCGTGTCGAGCGGCGTATCCGCTCCCAGGTACTCGATCCGCCAGCCATGCGTGCGCAGTGCGAGGCCGAAGGCGATCAGCCCCAGCTCGTGCTGCTCTCCCGGGACGCACCCGAGGAGCGCGCGGGGACCGACGCCTCGTCCCCAACCCCGCGCGATCCCGAGCAGCCGCCCGCGGACGACGTTGGATGCGAAGTGCTCCTGCGCGACCGTAACCTCGCCACGCTCCCACCGGGCTCCGAGGTCGCGCAGGTACGGCATGACAATCTCGGAGAGGAAGACGTCGAGTGTGACCTCCGCGAGGAGTCGGTCGAAGATCGCCTGCGCACGAGGCTCGTCGAACCCCTCGAGTGCGGCCGCGAGCTGGTCGACTGCGGCCACCGACGACCCACGAGCGGTGCCGGCCTTCGTGCTTTCGCCGGGGGCCTGCACCGCCGCAGCGGCAGCCTCGGCGGCAGCCAGCCCGTCCGCCAGGTGCTGCTGCATGACGCGTACGCGCTCGAGATCGGACAGCGAATAGAGGCGGAGACCTCCGGGCGAGCGGGTGGGATCGAGCAAGCCGTATCGGCGCTCCCATGCACGAAGCAGCTCGGGGCTGACTCCCGAGCGCCGGCTCAGCTCGCCGATCCGCAGCTGCGATGGCTCCGACATGCCTCGAATATACAGAATCTGGACGAAACCTTGACAAGAGGATACGGCCGCTGGTACGGTGCTGCCTCTAAAACAAAATCTGGACAGGAGGTGAACAACAATGAAGAAACTCGACCTGCTCGCTGCCGTACTCGTGCTGGTCGGCGCGCTCAACTGGGGTCTCGTGGCAATCGCCGAGTTCGACCTCGTCGCGACGGTCTTCGGCATGGAGTTCGGCGAGACGAATGTCGCGAGCCGGATCGTCTATGGGCTCGTCGGCCTCGCGGGCGTCTACGGCGTCGTCTTGCTGGCGAGTCGGCGTTCGGCCGCCGCCACTCGCCCCGCGAGGACCTCATCAGCCTCGCACTGACCGAACACAACCGCACTCACGAGAAAGGAACCATCGACATGAGAAAGTCACGCTTCATCCTCGCGCTCCTCGCCGTCGCGGCGGTCGCTGCTGCTGCGATGGGATCGTCTGCCTCCGCGGACACCCGCAAGGAGGGGGACATCGTCACGACGGCAGTGGGCGCCGGCCAGTTCACGACGCTCGCCTCGCTGCTGAAGAAGGCGGGCCTCGTCGGAGCGCTCCGGGCCAAGGGGCCCTTCACCGTCCTCGCCCCGACCGACGCGGCGTTCGCGAAAGTGCCCAGGTCGAACCTCGCGGCGCTCGGCGCCGACCGGGCGAAGCTCAGGTCGGTCCTCCTGTACCACGTGATCGCCGGCAAGGTCCCTGCGGCCAAGGTGGTCAAGTTGCGTTCGGCCAAGACCCTCAACGGACAGACCGTCCGAATTCGCGTCGTCGGAGGCAAGGTCTTCGTCGGTGGCGCGCGGGTGGTGAAGACGGACGTGGCTGCGTCGAACGGCGTCATTCATGCCCTTAACCAGGTGCTGATCCCTCGCTAGCCGGAGGACGAGTTCCGACCGCCCGGCGTTTGCGCCGGGCGGTCGGCTCGGACATTCGGCTCGGCATCGAACAAGTCGTTGCGAGATGGTTACTGGATGGCTGACCAGCGGTGCGAAGTTGGCGGATAAGAAAGCCTCGCGCTCGCGATCGAGATTTGGCTTGAACAAGCGGCTGAACCGGCGTTTTCGTAAACAAGTCGGCTGCTTCTAAATCCGCGGGTCGGAGGTTCGAATCCTCCCGGGCGCACTCAGGCGACGCGGGCGCGTGCGAGGCGCTCGGCGGCCTCGGCGGTCGCGACGTTCTCCTCGTCGGCTCGCTCGTAGATCTCGGTGAGGGTCCGGCCGATGCCGCGATGGCGGTCGGCGATCGCGTCGGCCGACCAGCCGAGGAGCTCGCCGCCCCATGCGTGGAGGACGCCGCCCGCGTTGATCACGAAGTCGGGCGCGTAGAGAATCCCGGCCGCGCGCAGGCGCTCGGCATCCTCCGGCTCTGCGAGCTGGTTGTTCGCGCCTCCCGCGACGATGCGGCAGCGGAGGAGCGGGATGCTCGACGCGTTCACCGTGCCGCCGAGCGCGCACGGGGCGTAGACGTCGCATGCGGTCGTGATCGCGTCGTCGGGCGGGATGACCTCCGCGCCGAATCGTCCGGCTGCGTCTGCGGTCCTCCGCGCGTCGATGTCGCTGACGAGCAGCCGCGCGCCGGCGTCGGCGAGCTGTTTCGCCAGGCGTCCGCCGACGTCGCCGAGACCCTGGACGAGCACCGACCGCCCGGCGAGCGAGTCCGAGCCGAAGACGCGGGCGACGCTCGCCCGGATCCCGTGGAAGACACCGACGGCGGTCGCCGGGCCGGGATCGCCCGTCCCGCCGTTCTCCGGGCTTCGGCAGCAGACGTACGGCGTCCGCTCTCCGATCACGTCCATGTCAGCAACGGACGTGTTCACGTCCGGCCCGGTCTGATACGTCCCGCCGAGCGAGCCCACGAGGTCGCCGTAGCGCGCGAACAGGCCGCGCCGCGCTTCAGGCTCCGGTAGCGCCGGTACCGCGAGCACGGCCTTGCCGCCACCGAAGGGCATGTCCGCGCCCGCCATCTTCAGCGTCATCGCCTCCGCGAGATGCATCGCGTCCTCGAGCGCGTCCGCCGGCGACTCGTACGTCCGCATCCGCGTGCCTCCGCCGGCCGGCCCGCGCTCCCTCGAGTGGACGCAGATGAACATCCACGTCCCCGTCGGGCGGTCGAAGCGCGTCACGACCTGCTCGCCGTCCCAGGAACGAATCAGCTTCTCGAGCACGGCCGTACCGTACGTCGGCGCCCGCCTCTCATCGCGCTCTCATCGGTGTTCCCTAGAACCAGTCTCGACCCGAGAGGAGCGACGATGAACAGAGCATGGATCGCGGTCCCGGTCGCCGTTCTCGCGGCGGCGACTGCCGTAGCGAGCGGCGGAGCGGGAACGGGAGCGCCCGCCGCCTGCCCGATCCCCAAGGGGAGCCAGTCCGTGAAGCTGAATCCTGCGGACTTCACGACCCGGATCACCAACCCGTGGTGGCCGATGCGGCCGGGGAGCCGCTGGGTCTACCGCGAGACCGACGCCGAAGGGGCGAAGCAGCGTGTCGTCGTCACGGTTATGAACAGGACGAAGCTGATCGCGAACGGCGTCCGCGCGCGGGTCGTCCGCGACGTGGTCACCGAGGGCGGAGTGCCGGTCGAGGTCACCGACGACTGGTACGCCCAGGACAAGTGCGGAAGCATCTGGTACCTCGGCGAGGCGACGACGGAATACGAGAACGGCAAGCCCGTCTCCACCCACGGCTCGTTCGAGGCCGGGGTCGACGGGGCGCAGGCCGGAGTGATCATGCCCGCGCAGCCGAGGACAGGCCTGCGCTTCCGCCAGGAGTACTACGAGGGCGAGGCGGAGGACCGGGCGGAGATCTTCAGTCTCCGCGAGCAGGCCGAGGTTCCCTTCGGCTTCTTCCGCAAGGGGAAGGTCCTGATGACGAGAGAATCGAACCCGCTCGAGCCGAAGGTGCTCGAGTACAAGTTCTATGCCCGCGGGATCGGCCCCGTGCTCGCGGTGGGCGTCTCCGGCGGCACTGATCGCGAGGAGCTCGTCTCGTACCGGAAGGGCACGTGACGGCTTTCATCGCCGTCTCATCCGAGGTTGCTATCGATCTGGATGCAAGCATGCGACGAAGGAGGACGAGATGAAGGTCAATCGACGGATCGTGGTCATCGCAGCCGTCGGAGTCACCGCCCTCGCGGCCACGGGTGCGGGAATCGCGCAGGCGGTCGGCGGCGAGTCGGAGGAGAACGTCACCGGCCCGGCCGCGCAGAAGGCGAGGAGCGCCGCCCTCGCCGCAGCCGGCGGCGGCACGGTGCTCGAGGTCGAGCGCCAGGACGGCGACGGTGCCGGCGTCTACGAGGTCGAGGTGCGCCGCGCGGACGGCTCGCAGGTGGAGATCCACGTCGACGCGCAGTTCGAGCCGGTCGGAAGCGCGCCCGACGACGACGGCGCAGCGGACACGGAGTCGGACGACTGAGCTGACGAGCATCGGCCCGTGGCGCCGGGCGGGCGTGGCCCTAGCGCGTCACTCCTTGCGCTCGGGCCCTCCTGAGGGTGCTTCGTAGCCGTCGATCACGGAGACGTTGACCGTCGAGCAGCGACCGCAGCGGACCCGGACCTTCTTCGTCATCTGCACGGGCTGCATCGACACCGCCAGGACGTTCCCGCACTCGACGCAGACGTAGTCGTCCGGGCCGTTCCCTCGGAAGACGGGCCGGTCGGGGTCCTCCTGGATCGCGGTCCCGCCGTCAGGGGGCACCTCGCCCTCGCGAATCCTCCGCATCGCGATGGTCGCCATCGGGGCCGTCAGAGGTTGCCGAGCTTGCCGGCGAAGTCCTTGATCAGCGCATCCAGCACGCCCTGGACGACGCCCTCGCCCATCGACGCGGCCTTGCCCGTGATCCGCGCGTTCGTGCGGATCGTCCCGCCGCCGTCCTCGAGCGCGAAGACGATGTCCGCGTCCGCGTGTCCCTGGCCTCCGGCCTCGCGGGACCTGACGCTCATCCCGATCCGGTGCGCCGCCGCGTCCTGGTCGACGATCTCGACCGTGCCGGCGAACGACATCGACATCGCTCCCAGCTTGACGTCGATCTGCGTCTTCGCCGAGCCCGGCGCGGTCAGCTCGAGCACCTTGGCCCCCTCGACGCACGGCACGACGCGCTCGAGATCGAGAATCGCCGCGTAGCTCTCGTCGATCGGCTTGGACGTCGAGAAGGGATGCTCGAGCTCCACGGCCATGGGCGCTCCGGACCTAGCGAAGCGTCCTAGAGTCGGCAGCTCATGGGGCTCCCCGCAGGCAAGTACGAGTTCGGGCCCGAGAACGGCACCCTGTGGATCAAGACCGGGCGCGGGGGCGCCGCGGCCGCGGCCGGGCACGACCTCCTGATCCAGGTGACCGCCTGGGAGGCGACGCTCGAGGTGGCCGCGGATCCCGCCGAGACGAGCGTCGTGCTCGAGGCGGACGCCACGTCTCTGCGCGTGCACGAGGGCGTCGGCGGGATGCAGCCGCTCGGCGACCTCGACAAGGCGGACATCGAGCAGACGATCGACAACGAGATCCTGAAGGGGACGGCGATCGAGTTCCGCTCGAACTCGGTGCAGGCCGACGATCTGCTGCTCCACGTCGAGGGCGACCTGTCCCTCGCCGGCACCGTCCGTCCGCTCGCGCTCGACCTCTCGCTCGACGACGACGGCAGGCTGAACGGCAGCGTCGTCGTCACGCAGAGCGAGTGGGGGATCGAGCCTTACTCCACACTCTTCGGAGCGCTGAAGGTCAACGACGAGGTGGAGATCGTGCTCAACGCGGCCCCGAGCGGAGCCGGGCCGGACGGGTGGGCTCCGGAGTGGGCGGAGTGGAAGCCCGTCCCGATCGTCGACCCGGGCGTCTCGAGCTTCGTCTGGGCGCTCGTCTTCTTCCTCTTCCTCTGGCTCGGACTGGTCGCCGTCGACGTGGCCCGTGGCACCGCGCTGATCTACGCGCTGCTCGCGTCGTTCTTCATCTTCCTCTACGTCCGCACCCGCGGCATGGGGCGCCAAGAGGACGATCAGTCGGTGTAGACGGTCTGCGCGTCGAGCCCGCCCTCGACCCCGGGCGGCAGGACACCTGAGCCGTGCGCGTAGAGCGCGATCTCCTCGATCGTCTTCACGTTCGTGGGGTCGGTCCCGTCCTGGGCGACCCAGGCTCCGTTGTCCCAGCGGAGGCTGTCCGGCGACGTTTCGAGCGCCGCCCCCGCGAGCAGCTGCGCCTTGTCGCGGATCTTTCCCGCCGCGCTGGCGATCGCCGCGTCGGCGCCGCCGCTCGGGGTCGTGTTGTAGCCGTGGCCCACGCCGAACCGGTCGGTGTCCGCGGGAACGACCTTGACGTCGAGCGCCGGGACCCCGAGCTCGTCGGCGACGAGCTGCGCGTACCGAGCTTCGTTCCCGTCGGGCTCCGTGGTCAGGCTGAGCACCATCTTTCCGGTCGGGTGGACGCGCAGGAAGACCGCGCGGTACGCCTCGTCAGCCATCGCCGCTCCTCTCGGTCGGTCGAGTCGTGATCATCGCTCCTCCTCGGCCGCGCTGCGCGCGGACTCGCTCGCGAGGCGCTGCCGCTCCTGGTGCGCGGTCAGCGCGTTGTGCTCCTCCAGGTCGCAGAACGCGGGCTGCGGCCCGCCCAGCGGATTCGGCGGCACTGCGGGCCGCTCGCAGCCCGGGTAGATGCACTTCTTCTCCTCGGTCTCGGTCATTCGTCGGTCTCCCAGCCCGGCGTGACGCTGCCCCTCTTCGGGCCGTACCCGCTCGGCATCCCGACCGAGCTCCCCGGGACCGGGGTCGCGCTGGCCCACGGCTCGGGCTCCTCGGCGACGGCGGCCGCGGGCACTCCTCGGCGTCCGCTCCACTGCGCCCCGATCGCGTCGGCGACCTCGCCGAGCGCCTCGAAGCTGTGGCCGCTCACGAGCGCGTCGCAATGCGGCAGCGCGGCCACCATCCCGGCGGACTGCACGGAGAACTCGCTCGCGCCGACCCGCGGGTTGACCCACACGATCCGGTGCGCGAGGCGGGCGAGGCGCTCCAGCTCCCGGCCCACGAGCTTCGGGTCGCCGCGCTCCCAGCCGTCGGAGAGGATCACGACCACGGCGCCGCGCGCCATTCCCCGGCGGCCGTGCCGGTCGTTGAAGGTCTGGAGCGCGTCCCCGATCCGCGTGCCGCTCGACCAGTCGGGTGCGGCGGCCGCGGCGGCCTGGAGCGCGCGCTCCGGGTTGCGGGAGGCGAGGGCCCGGGTCAGCCGCGTGAGCCGCGTGGCGAAGACGAACGCCTCCGCGTTCGGCCCGCTGCCCGCCGCGCAGGTCAGGAACTGGAGGTACGCGCGCGCGTACGGCTCCATCGAGCCGGAGATGTCGCAGAGCAGGACGAGCCGCCGGCGGGCGACGCGCCGACGTCGGCGCGCAAGGCGCATCGGGTCGCCGCCGGTGCGCAGGCTGCGGCGAAGCGTCCGCCGGAGGTCGATGCGCTCCCCGCTCCTCCCTTTCTCGTAGCGGCGCGTCAGGCGGCGCGGGGTCGAGAGCTTCAGGCGCGACATCAGCCGGTAGAGCTCCGCGAGCTCGTGCGGCTCGAGCGCGTCGAAGCTCGTGCTCCGGAGCCGTTCCTCGTCGCTCGCCAGCGCCAGCGGCACCTCGACCTCGGGCGCGTCCTCGTCCTCGTCCCCGTCGCGCGCAGACGCGGCCGAGAGGCTCTTGCCGTCCCCCTCGCGCGTGTGCCGGGGGCGCGGCCGTTCGTCGGGGGACGAGGCTGCTGTGCGGGGCTCCTCGTCAGCGACCTGCTCGCGGCTCTCCGAAGATCGAGAAGAACACCGCGTCGAAGGCGTTCGCGTGGGCCGGGTCCGAGACGAACACCGCGCGGGCCGTCCAGTACAGCCGCCGGCGCGTGAGCGGCCGGACGAGCGTGAGCGCGCGCGCGAAGTCGGCCGAGCGGGCGGGAGTGACGGGAACGCCGGCGTCGTGCAGGCGACGACCCAGCGCTCCGACGAGCGGCGGGAGGTCGAGGTGGATCGTCTCGACTCCGAACGCGTCGCCGGACACGCGAGCGTCAGTCACCGCCGTGCACGAGCTGCTCGAGTCCGGCCGCGCGAATCACCTCCTGGTCGTCTGAGTACTTGAGCACGGACCCGAGCGTGCGGTCCACGGTCTCCACGTCCAGGCGCTCGACGCCGAGGAGCGTCAGCGCCGCCACCCAGTCGATCGACTCGGCGATTCCGGGCGGCTTCTGCACGTCGCTTGCGCGCATGCGCGAGACCGCGTTCGCGACCTGGACCGCCAGCGTCTCGGACGAGCCCTTGACCCGGCGGCGCACGATCTCGACCTCGCGCTCCGGGGTCGGATACTCGATCCGGTGGTAGAGGCAGCGGCGCTTGACCGCGTCGTGCAGGTCCCGCGTCCTGTTCGACGTCAGCACGATGGCCGGCGGGTGCGTCGCCCGGATCGTGCCGAGCTCCGGGATCGTCACGCTCGCGTCCGCCAGGAGCTCGAGCAGAAAGGCCTCGAAGTCGTCGTCGGCGCGGTCGATCTCGTCGATCAGGAGCACCGCGGGACGCGGGCCGGGATGCTCGAGCGCGCGCAGGAGCGGGCGGCGGATGAGGTAGTCCGGGCCGAAGAGCTCCTCCTCCGCGAGCGGCGTGTCGCGCGAGTCGGCGAGACGGATGCTCAGGAGTTGGCGCGGGTAGTTCCACTCGTACAGCGCCTCCGCGGCGTCGATCCCCTCGTAGCACTGGAGACGCACGAGCGGCGTGTCGAGTACGAGCGCGAGCGCCTTGGCCGCCTCGGTCTTACCGACACCCGCCTCCCCCTCGAGCAGCAGCGGCTGCGGGAGGCGCAGGCTCAGGAACAGCGAGGTCGCGAGACCCTCGTCGACGAGGTAGTCGACCTCCGCGAGCCGCACCGCGAGCGTCTCGATGTCGGGAACGAGCGCGCGGATCTCGTCCGCGGGGTCGCCGGTCGCCCCGGGCGGCGTCACGGGAGGGTCTGCGTGGACTGCTGCGCCTCGAACGCGGCCTTGCAGCCCTCGCAGCAGAAGTAGACCGTCTCGCCCTCATGTTCGACCGAGGGTGTGCTCTCGACCGCGGCCACCGTCATCCCGCAGATCGGGTCGACCGCGAGCGGCGCCGCGGGACCTGGCGGCGCGTCGGGGACGAGCGGGGCACGGGCGGGGTCGAACGCCGCGGTGTGCTTCCCGCGGCGCACGGCGATCACGCTCGCGAGGATCGAGAGCCCGATCTCGGCGGGAGCCTGCGCGCCGATGTCGATGCCGGCGGGTACGTCGATGCGCTCGAGCTGCTCGTCGGGAACGCCGTCGGCTCGCAGCTCGGCGAGCACGCCCGCGCCGCGCTTGCGGCTGGCCACGAGGGCGACGTACGGAACCTCGGTCTCGAGGCCGCGGCGGAGGATGTGCAGCTCGTCGCGGCCGTGCGACGCGACGACGAGCGCGAGATCGCCGGCGGCCGGCTCGGGAGTTCCCCCCTCGACGGCGACGACGTCGAGGCCGAGCTCCGGGCCCAGCCACCGCACCGCCCCTGCGATCGGCGTGTCGCCGACGACGAGGACGCGCGGCGCGGGAAGCATCGGCTCGAGGAAGACCTCGATCGCTCCACCGGAGAGGCACGGGTTCTGGATCGTCGTCGCTCCCTCCTCGTCCGGCGTCTCCCGCCCGGTGTCGTCCTCCTCGCGGGCGGATCCGTCGGGAAGTATCCGCAGCAGCAGCGCCTCGCCGCTCTCGAGGGCGAGCAGGGAGTACGCGCGGACGCTCTCCTGCGTGCAGACGCCTCCGACGAAGCCCTCGATCGTGCCGTCGGCGAGCACGTACGCGACGTCTCCCGCCTTCACGCTCGTCGGCCGCTGCGCGCGGACGACCGTCGCGACCACGAACGCCGTGCCCTCCGCTGCGAGCTCCTGGGCCCGCGTCGACACGGCGCCAATCGTCACTGCGGTGGCTCGGCCCGTCCCTGCATCGCGGCCCAGACGCGGGCGGGAGTGCAGGGCATGTCGAGGTGGTCGACGCCGTGCGTGGAGTGCAGAGCGTCGATGACGGCGTTCACGATCGCCGGCGGTGACCCGACGTTCGGCGACTCGCCGACGCCCTTCGCTCCGAGCGGGTGGTGCGGGCAGGGCGTGACCGTCTCGCCGAGCTCGAAGTCGGGACACTCGAGCGCGGTCGGGATGAGGTAGTCCATGAACGAGGAGTTGAGGCAGTTGCCCTCCTCGTCGAACGTGAGCACCTCCATCAGCGCGATGCCGATGCCCTCCGCGAGGCCGCCGTGGATCTGACCGTCGACCACCATCGGGTTGATGCGCACGCCGCAGTCGTCGACCGCGACGAACCGCCGGACCTTGACCTCGGCGGTGTCCGGGTCGATGTCGACGACCGCGATGTACGCGCCGTAGGGATACGTGAGGTTCGGCGGGTCGTAGATCACCTGCGCGTCGAGCCCGCCCTCCATCCCCTCCGGTATCGGCTCGCCGCTGTACGCGCGCAGCGCGATGTCCTCGATCAGCGCGCCCTTCTCGGGGTCGCCCTTCACGTACCAGCGGCCCTTTTCCCACGCGAGGTCGTCCGGGCTCGCCTCGAGCATCGTCGCCGCGATCAGACGTGCCTTGTCGCGCACCTTGCGCGAGACGACCGCGACCGCGGCGCCGGAGACCGGGGTCGAGCGGCTGCCGTAGGTCCCGAGGCCGTACGGCGACTTGTCGGTGTCGCCGTGGCGGACCTCGACGTCCTCGGGCGGGATGCCGAGCTCCTCGGCGACGATCTGCGCGAACGTCGTCTCGTGCCCTTGCCCCTGTGTCTGGGCGCTGATCGAGACGACCGCCTTGCCCGACGGGTGCACTCGCAGGTCGGCGCCGTCGTTCATCGCGAGGCCGAGGATGTCCATGTGCTTGCGTGGCCCGGCGCCGACGCCCTCGGTGAAGAAGGACACGCCGATGCCCATCAGCTCGCCCCGCGTGCGCTTCTCCTCCTGCTCGCGGCGGAGATCGTCGTACCCGGCGATGTCCATCGCCACGCGCATCGTCTCGGCGTAGTTGCCGGAGTCGTAGGTCCAGCCGGTGGTCGTCTCGTACGGGAACTGCTCGGGCTGGATGAAGCTCTGCATCCGCAGCTCGATCGGGTCGACCTGCATCTCCAGCGCGAGTGCGTCGACCATGCGCTCCACGAGGTAG
>CAVXPS010000011.1:0-420092 GCA_963763815.1 uncultured Actinomycetes bacterium | reverse complement strand
AGTCGGTGTTCGACCAGATCTCGCTCACGCGGTCACCAGTGCGGCCCGCCTGCCGGCGATCAGGAGTGCGAGTGCGCCGTTCACGACGCAGAAGTAGAGCGGGTAGAGGAGCAGCGCCGGCTCGACGGCTCCCACGGACCCGGCCGCCAGCGCGCCGGCGACGCTGGCAAGCAGGAACGTGGACAGCGTCTCCGACTCCGGGTCGCGATAGGTCTTGGGCACCATCAGCGCCGTCCCGATCAGGTCGGCGGCGACGACGAAGGCGGTGGCGACGACCGCCTCGTCGACCGTTACCCAACCCGCCACACCGGCCCCGGCAACGGCGATCATGACGAGCTCCGGCGCGCTGACGCCCCCCTCGCCCCGCCCGATCGAGAGCACAAATATGAAGCCGATCAGCACGATCTGCGTCGCGCTCAGGGTCAGGCTCCACGAGGCGCCGTCGGCCCACTGGGAGATCGAGACGACGACGGCGAGGTTTCCCCAGATGAACCACGTCCCGCGATGCGGGCGGGTGCGGCCCCGCAGGGTGTCCCGGATGTAGGGGATGGTGTCCGCGACGCCGACCGCCCCGGCGGCGAGCCCGAGCGCGGGAGCGATCGCGCTCATCGCTCCAGCACCCTCACCGTGACCGCGCCGCCGAAGTGCTCGGCCGCGACTTCCGCGGCCGCCTCGGGGTCGAACCGCGCACAGGAGAACACGTCGACGAAGCAGCAGCCCCAGCGCTCGTCCGCGTGGAGGGTGATCGAGCTGGTCTCGATGAATTGCATCGCGGACCAGCCCTCGAGGTCGCCGTCGCCGAACCGTTCGAGCACGAGCGGTCCGTGGGCGCGCATCCCGATGGCGTCGATAAGGGCCGGGACGAAGCGCCGGAGGACGTCGGGGTCGGCCAGCCGGCCGCGGTCGCAGCCGTGCAGGTCGATCGCGGCGAGCATGCCCCACGGCACCGACTCTCGGCTGCGAGGCGTGGCGGCCGCCGATATGACAGTCGAGCTGGTCATCCGCTCATGTCGACAGCCGGTCGAGCGCGTCGCCGGGCAGCGGGAACCAGCGGATGCGCTCGAAGTCGGGGCTCACGACCGGGTCGGGCTCGAGCGCCGCAGGCGGTGTGCTCTCGAGGGCGCTCACGATCCAGCGGGCCTCCTCGAGGCGTGTCGCGAGGACGGAGTGGGGCTCGTGCGTGACCCGCGCTAGTGGCACGTCGGCGAGTGTCGGCGCCGGCCGTGCGTCACGGTGGCGCCAGAGACCGCTTCCAGGATCGAAGCGGTAGAGGGGCAGCAGCTTCCAGGCGTGGTCGGCGAGCAGGTGGACCGCCTCCACGATGTACTCGAAGACGGCATCGCTCGAGAAGTAGCCGAAGCTCACGCGGACGAAGGAGAGCGTGGCCCCGAGGTGCCCCTCGCGGGCCTGTGCGTGCATGCGCGTGGACCACTCGTCGTCGATCGGGAAGGTCCTGTGGATGTAGGGCCCGGCGCAGAAGCACCCGCTGCGCGTCTGGATCCCGAACAGGTCGCTGAGGAGCGCGACGACGAAGTGCGAGTGCAGCAGCCGGGGCGGGTGGCGGATGGCGAGCGAGACGATCGCGAGCCGGTCGGCGTGCAGGTCGCCGAGGATCTCGATCTTCGGATTCCGACTCCACGACTCGAGGGCCCGGCGCGCGAAGTCGCGCTCGCGCCGGTAGATCTCATCCGCGCCGACCGCCTCCTTGAGCGCGAACACGAGCCCCGCGCGGATCGACTCGACGACCGCCGGTGTGCCTCCCTCCTCGCGTACCTCGGGGTCCGGGTGGTAGGTGTGCGACCGCGGGTCGACGAACAGGATCGTCCCTCCGCCCGGGACCGACGGGACGGGACTCCGAATCAGCGCCCGCTTCACCACGAGCACCCCCGGCGTGCCCGGACCGCCCACGAACTTGTGCGGCGAAAGGAAGACGGCGTCCTTGCGGGCCATGTCGATCGGGAGGTAGGGGCCGGCCGACGCGTAGTCCCAGCACGAGAGCGCACCGTGGCGGCGCAGAACGGCCGAGACCGCATCGACGTCCGTTATGACCCCGGTGACGTTGGAGGCGGCGGAGAAGCTGCCGACGACGAGGCGGCCCGCGTGCCGCCGGAGCTCGTGCTCGAGGTGATGGAGATCGACGCCTCCTTGGGCGCTCTCCGCGATCGTCACCACGTCGGCGATCGACTCGCGCCAGGGGAGCTCGTTGGAGTGGTGCTCGTAGGGGCCGATGAGCACCACCGGGCGGTCACGAGCATCCAGTGCGAGCAGGCGTATCAGCTTGTCGATCGCGCCGGTCGATCCGGATCCGCAGAAGAGCACCACGTCGTCCTCGCCACCCCTGACGGCACGGTGGATGGTGCGGCGCGCGTCCTCCCGCAGCGCCGTTGTGTGAAGCCCGGTAGCCGACGCCTCCGTGTGCGTGTTGGCGTACAGCGGCAACACGCGGTCGCGGATGAAGTCCTCGACGAAGGTCAGCGCCCGTCCCGACGCGGTGTAGTCCGCGTACACCAGCCGCCGTGGGCCGAACGGGCCCTCCAGCACGGCGTTGTCGCCGATCACGGACTCCCGGATCCGCTCGATCAGATCCGCGCCGCGGTGTCCTTCGAGCACGCCGTCGAGCTCGGCGCTCACGGCTGGCGCTTCGATGGGCGCTGATAACGGCAGCGAGATCATCGTCAGGGTGTCTCAGGCATCGCCGTCAGCCTCGGGCGATGGACTGCCGCGTGCACGAGCTGCATCTGATCTCGGCGCGAGGCACCGTGAACCGTGTTCTCCGCGAGGAGCAGGACCGCGGAGTTGTGCCGCTCGACTGCGGGCGCATACATGTCCTCCCCCCGACGACTTAGGTTCGCGCGTGCGTGGGACTCAAGAGCTCTGACGGCCGGACGCGGCCCCAGATCCTCCGGCGCCTCGCGACCACGAGCGGCCGGGCATCTTCTGGACCCGTGCGGGTCGACGTCTCCTCGTGGCGGGCAACCACCCGCGACGCGGCGAACGCGGCTGCTACGTACCTCATTTTCTGGCCCCCCGGCAATTGACGACTTCGGGACAGGGTAGGGACGCGCGTCCGTTCTGTTTGTCACGGCTGTGACCTTCGGAGTGTCTCCGCCGTGACACACGAGGTGATGGCGCACCGGGTGTCTTCTCGTCGAGCGGGGCGGCGTCGCACCCGGCACTACCTGCGGCAACGCGTGCCGGGTGTGACGTTCGTGGACGCCTGCGTGAAACGGCTACCCCGAAGCCGTGGGCGCCCTAGGGTCACGCCGAGGCAACGGCCCGCGGCGATTCGCGCCGCGTGCAAGGTGCCTCGCGTTCTTGTGATCTCGGGAGGTCTGCGGACGGGGGTTCGATTCCCTCGCCTCCACTGGTGAAAAAGACCTGCAAAACAGGCCTTTTTCATTGGCTTATGTGGATTCGAGGCCTGCGGCTGGCGGTCAATCGTCGAGGCTCGTCCAGAGCTGGAGGGCAGCGTATGCACGCCAAGGGCGCCATCGTTGTTGCAGGACCGCGAGCGAGTCGGGGTCGTGGGGGCGACCCAGGGCCTTCAGCGCCCGGCGAATTCCAGCGTCGCCATTCGGGAACGCATCGGGATCGTGAAATCCCCGCATCGCGACGTACGCGGCGGTCCAGGGTCCGATGCCAGGAATCGCGACTAGCCGGGCGAGCGCTTCCGTCGGATCTGAGCCGCCGTCGACGCGCACTTCACCGTCGGCGAGGCAGGCGGCGAGTGTCTGCAACGTTTCGCGGCGTGGGCCAAGCCCGGCAAGCGCCTGGAAGTCGGCTTCGGCGATGACAGCCGCGGCCGGGAACAGATGTGTCACCGTTCCGAGCGGCCGCTCCAGAGGCGTACCGAACGTCTCGACGAGACTGGCCGTTCGTGTCCGTGCTGTACGCAGCGACACGTGCTGACCGAGCACCGCCCGCAAGGCGAGCTCGTCGCCGTCGACGCAGCCAGGCACTCGCAACCCGGGCCGCGCCCGGACGAGGCCGCCGATCACCTCGTCGCGGCCGAGCGTCTCGGCGATGGCCAGCGGGTCAGCGTCGAGGTCGAGCAAGCGCCGACAGCGCGCAACCGCCGTTCCGAGATCGCGAAGATCGGCGAGACGCAGGATGCAGCGGACGGCACGCGCCTCCGGGGTCAGCTCGACGACCCCGGCGCCGTGAGTGAGCGTGATTGCTCGCCGATAGGTGTCGCCGCTGACCTCTTCGAGACCGGGGACGGCTCGCACTTCGAGGAACCGCAGCAGGGCGTCTCCGTCGAACGGCTCCCGGCAGCTCAGGCGAAGCTCGGCAACTCCCACGGCCCGTGGGCGCGAACCCTTCGACCGGCGCCGCATCTCGCTCGGGGTCGAGGCGAAGACGTCTTTGATCGTGTCGTTGAACTGGCGGACGCTACGGAACCCGGCCGCAAAAGCGGCATCGGCAAAGGGCATGGTGGTCGACTCGATCAGAAGCCGGGCAGTGTTGGCCCGCTGGGCACGCGCGAGTGCGACTGGGGTGGCGCCAACCTGGTCGGCGAGCAGCCGTCGAAGATGCCGTTCGCTGAAGCCCAGTTGCCTGGCGAGCCCGGGGACGCCTTCGCGGTCGACGGTGCCGTCCGCGATCAAGCGCATGGCGCGCGCGACCCCGTCGGCGCGCCAGTTCCAGTCGGGGGAGCCAGGGGCCGCGTCGGGGCGGCAGCGCTTGCAGGCGCGGAAGCCAGCTGACTGCGCGGCCGCAGCTGTCGGATAGAAGCGGACGTTCGCGCGCTTCGGTTGCCGCGCCGGGCAGCTCGGCCGGCAGTAAAGCCTCGTCGACGTGGCGGCGATGTAGAAGATGCCGTCGTAGCGCGGATCGCGGCTCTCGCTCAGCCGGTAGCAGCTCTCGAAGTCCTCGACGATGCTGCTCATCGTCGCATCCGGCGTCGAGCGTACCAGCGGTTTTCGGCCAGCTCGGCAGTTGGCCACTCAGTTGGCCGAATCCCGCCAGTCGCCAAGCTGCTAAGGGCGTAGCGTGGAGCCAGATGACGGCGAGAGGAACGGCATGACGAGAGCCAGGCAGCGACAGCTCGCCGAGGCAGACGTGGGAGGGTCGCCCGCATGAACGTCAGCACCATCGACATCGCCGGGCTCGACGACCGGTCCGTGATGCTGACGTCGGAACAACTCGACGAGCTGGACTCGCGAGTCAAGCGTCCCGTGCTTCGCGCGGGTGACGCGGGCTGGGACGACGCAGTGCTCGTCTGGAACGGCATGGTCGCGAAGGTCCCCGCGCTTGTCCTCCAGCCGACGTCGGCCGCCGACGTCGCTGCGGCGGTCACATTCGCGCGCGTCCACCGGCTGTTGCTGAGTGTCAAGGGTGGGGGCCACAACATGGCCGGAACCTCGATCGCCGAGCGCGGTCTGACGCTCGACATGTCGCGTCTGCGCGACGTGACCGTCGACCCCGAAGCGAGTGTCGCGCACGTCGGCGCTGGCTGCCTGCTCCAGGACGTCGATCGGGCGACACAGGCGTACGGGCTGGCCGCACCGTTGGGCTCCTTTTCTTCCGACGTCGGCGTCGCCGGTCTGACGCTCGGCGGTGGGTTGGGATACCTGACGCGTCGCTTCGGCTGGACGGCGGACAACCTCGAGGAGGTCGAGGTCGTCACCGCGGATGGCGAGATCCGCACGGCCGGCCGCACTGAGCACGACGACCTCTTCTGGGCCCTACGCGGCGGTGGCGGGAACTTTGGCGTCGTCACCCGGTTCACGTTTCGCCTGCACGAGGTTGGCCCGACCATCACCGGCGGCCTCGTCGTCTGGAGCGCCGACCGCGTCGACGACGTGCTCGCCGCCTACCGCGACTTGACTGAGGCCGCCCCGCGCGAGTTGACCGCGGCCGTGACCGTGCGTCTCGCGCCGCCGGCCCCGTTCCTCCCCCCGGAGTGGCACGGCAGACCGATCATCGGGCTGCTCGTCTGCCATAGCGGCGCGGACGCCCAGGCCGACCTCGCGTCCGTTCGGGCCCTCGGCGCGCCGATCGCCGACCTGGTCACCGCAAAGCCCTACGCCGAGCAACAGGCGATGCTCGACGGCATGGAGCCCAAGGGAAACCACTACTACTGGAAGACCGAGTACCTGGACGGGCTGTCGAATGCCTTCCTCGACACCTTCTGCGAGCGTGCCGTGGACGTGACGTCTCCCCTGTCGGAGTCGATCGTCATCCACCTCGCGGGTGCGTTGAACGATCGGGCCGACGACGACGGGGCTGTCGGCAACCGCGACGCCCGCTACATGACCGCGTTCGCCGGTCAGTGGCCCCCAGACGCCCCCGACGACGAGCACGTCGCCTGGGTGCGGCAGGCCTGGAAGAGCGTCCGGCCCTTCTCGACAGGCGGCAACTACCTCAACTTCCAGACCGCCGACGAAGACCTGGAGCGCCTCTGTGCGACCTACGGCGCGAACTTCGACCGCCTCGTCGAGGTCAAGGAGAAATACGACTCCGAGAATGTGTTCCGCTCGAACCGGAACATCCGTCCTCGAGCCCGAGTCGAGAAGGCAGGGCCGGCATGACCGCGTTGCGCGTGCTGATCGTGGGCGCCGGTATCGCCGGTCTCGCGCTGGCCCGCGCCCTGCTTCAGCGCGGCATCACGGCGGAGGTCGTCGAGCGGGTGAGCGAGTGGGAGGCGTCGGGTGCCGGCTTGTATCTGCCGGGCAATGCCGTACGAGCTCTCCGCGAGCTCGGCATAGGTTCGGCTGTAGCCCAACGTGCGAACCCGATCAAGCGGCAGCGCCTCCTCGACCACCGCGGCCGCCTACTCGCAGACATCGACGTCGACATGTTGTGGGACGGTGTCGGTGGGTGCATCGCGATTCATCGCGCCGCGCTTCACGAGGCGCTGCTCGAGGGGACTGCTGACGTGCACATCAGGCTCGGCGTGTCGGTGACCGGCCTGGAGGACGGTGAGGCGCCCCGGGTGAGCTTCTCCGACGGCTCGACCGGCACCTACGACCTGGTCGTCGGTGCGGACGGCGTCCATTCGACGATTCGCAGCCTCGCTCTGGGCGGAGCTCCGGCCACCAACGTGGGGCAAGCGTCCTGGCGGTTCATCGCCGACGACGTCGCCGGCATCACCGACTGGACCGTCCTGCTGGGCCGAGGCCGCGCGTTCCTCACCGTCTCCCTGGGGGGCGGAGTCGTCTACTGCTACGCAGACGTCAGCACGAGCGATCCCGCTGGTTCGGCGAGTGAGGACTGGCGCGCGCGGTTTGCGGACTTCGCTGAGCCGGTGCCCGGCCTCCTCGATCGCGCTGCCGACGCGTACTTCGCGCCGATCGAGGAGGTCGCTCCGCCCGCCTGGACAGCGGGCCGCGTCGTGCTCGTCGGCGATGCCGCTCATGCGAGCTCGCCGAACATGGCCCAGGGTGCGGCGATGGCCGTCGAGGACGCGCTCGTACTCGCCGAGATGCTCACCGCCGACGTAGCTGTCGACTCGGCGCTGGCCGGCTACGTCGAGCGGCGCCAGGCCCGGGTGACGTGGGTGCAGGAGCAGACCCAGCGCCGCGACCGTACGAGAAGCCTGCCCTCCGTCGTCCGAAACCTCACCCTGCGTCTGGCTGGCGAGCGCATCTTCAGATCGAACTACGGACCCCTCCGAGACTTACCGTAGACGGCCGCGCACGTCCCACGCACAGCCGGCAGAGCGAGGGCACTCGCGTCGTGCGGATCGACGACCTATGGCGTTATGCGTCTCTTCATCGACGCCGGTGGTGAGGAAGCGCTCGAGCGCCTGCCCGGACTTGTCGATCACCCCGGTGCCGCATGGCGCGCCCAGTCAGCTGCGCCGCCGTGTCGACGATCCGTTGGAGCAGTGCGTCGAGGGAGAGCTCCGAGCTCAGCGCGATGCCGGAGTCGACGAGGACTCGCAGGCGGTCGAGTTGACCGGTGCGCGCAGTGTTCCAGGCTGGGCGTGAGATGTGCGGGTTTCAGGATGTGCGCACCGGAAACCGTGGCTGCTTCTGTGACCTTGCAGCGTCCCGCTCTCGCGCTCCCGCCGGCTACTCCTCGCCTTCCCAGTACTCGGCGGTTGGCCCCGGCTGGGCGAACACGATGTCCTCACCCGCGGCGTCCTTGGCGAGGATCTTTCCCGTGTCGAGGTACTCGATGGTCTCGGGATCGATCATGGTCGACAACATGAGCACGCGGACGCGGGAGTCCGTGCGGTTGCTGATCTGGTGCGCGCCGTCCTTGCCACGCGGGAAACAGACGACGTCGCCCTCCTTCAACTGCTGCTCCCCGTCTCGGGTGCGAAGGGTCGGCTCGCCGTGGAGCACGATCACCCACTCCTCGTTCGCGTGGTGCGTGTGATAGGGCCACAGCTTGTTGCCGGGTTCGACCTCGCACATGCTGGCGCCGATCAATCCGCCGCCGATGTGCTGGCCGACGTACGCCGCCCTGACCCGCCAGCCGTCGCGATCTCTCGTTGCGTCCCACTCGTCGCCGTAGAGGTTGAACGTCTTCATTCGGTGAACGGTAGGGCATCAAGAGGCCGAAGCCAGGGAAGACGAAAGCGCCGCAACGCGTCTGGAGGGTAGACGAAGGAGACTCGCTTGATACGCCGACTGGCAACCATCGCTTTCGCGCTCGCGATGACACTGCTGCCGGCGTCGGTCGCCCCCGCCGGCCCGGTGCGGTCGACCGCGGTCGTCGATGTGACCGCAATCACGGGCGGCAGGATCGTCGGCCCGGTGACCAGTTGGCAGACCCCGAACGGGCCCTACAACGTCGAGCATCTCGCAGGTCAGAGTCCGACGGGCGACCTCCTCGTGTTCTATTGGTCGCCGCAACACGATTGGCGTCTCGTCAACGTCTCCCAGAAGACCGGCCGGAAGATCACGGGCCCGGTGACGAGCTGGCAGACGAAGAGCGGCAGCTACAACGTGGAGCACCTCGCCGGCCGTAGCCCGAGCGGCGACCTGCTGGTCTTCTGGTGGTCGCCGCTGCGCGACTGGCAGGCAGTGAACGTCTCACAGAAAACCGGCCGCCGTGTTACCGGCCCTCTCACGAGCTGGCAGGCGAGGCGCGGGTCGCAGAACGCCGAGCTGCTCGCAGGTCGAGGCTCGAGGGGCGAGCTACTCGTCTTCACGTGGACCCGCGAGGACGACTGGCGCGCGACGACTCTTTCGGCTGCCACCGGCCGTAGGATCGACGGACGGCCGACGAGCTGGACCACCGGCAGCTGGCTGCTGCAGGCCGAGCATCTCGCCGCGCGCAGCTCGACCGGCGATCTGCTCGTCTTCGATTCCGGAACACTCGGTTGGCGGACGACCAACGTCTCGCAGAAGACGGGCCGCAAGATCGCCGGAGGGGTCGAGAACTGGACCACCGGCAGCGGCACTTCGCGCGTCGAACACCTTGCCGCACAGAGCCCGTCAGGCGATCTACTCGTGTTCTGGCGTTCCACCGGAAACGACTGGAGATCCGTCAGCGTGACCGGGATCACCGGCGAGAAGGTTGCGGGGACGCCGACCGCGTACCAGCTGAAGGACGGTGACGAGACGGTCGAGGTGCTCGGGGTCCGGAACGCAAGAGGGCACTTGCTTCTGAACTGGTGGCGCCGGACGCGCGACTGGCAGGCGCTGGACCTGTCCGAGGTCGCCCGCCGCAACGTCGCGTCGGAGCCAATCGGCTGGATGACGCCGAACGGCGTCGAGCACCTCGCTGCACAGGACGCCGACGGACGCTTGCTCGTGTTCTGGGGGCTTTCGCGCGAGCGGTTCCTCACCGATGCCCTCGGACGCCCGTTCGAAGCCTTGAAGCGGACCGGATACCAGCGGAGGAAGGTCCTGACGATCCTCTGGGATCCGCACAAGCCTGACATCACGAGGCCATCGAAGTCCACGATGGAGGCGACGCTCTTCGGCGCATCGAACAGCGTCCGCAGCTTCTACCTCGAGAACTCCAAGGGCAACTTCACGATCGAGAACGCTGGGGTGCTCGGCTGGTACGACGCGAAGTACGCGCCTTCCGAGTACTGGCCGGGAGGCGGCAAGGTTGGCCGCGATAGCGGCGCCGAGGCGATCAGGAGGGCTGCGGCCAGCTTCGACTTCGCCGAGCACGATACGAACCGCGATCGCAAGTTGACGCCGAACGAGCTCGGTGTGCTCTTCGTGCTACCCGGAAAGGGCGCAGGCGGAGGTCTCGGGCGAGCACCAGGCCCGGACTACCGGCCTCGCACGGGTTGCGGACCCGGGAACGGTCTCACCGTCGACGGCGTCGAGATCACCTGCATCGCCGAGATCAGCATCGGCTCACCGCCGGCGCCCGGCATCGTCGCCCACGAGGCAGGTCATCTGCTCATCGATACCGCGGACTTCTACTTCGACAAGTTCTCGAATCCGTACGAGGCCAACACGTACTCGCTGATGGACTGGCACGGGCGGTCGACGCACTTCGACCCGTTTCACAAGCTCAAGCTCGGATGGCTGCGACCGAAGATCATTTTCCGCTCCGGCCGCTACTCGCTCACGGACGTGGAGACGAGCCACCGCGTCTGGATCCTCATGGATCCCGACCGCGGGCCGGACGAATACTTCATCGTCGAGAACCGCTATCCGGGCACGTCGCACGATTCAGCGCTGCAGGACCGCGGACTCGCGGTCTGGCACGTGATCGAGACGCCCGCTCTCTACAACGCGGCACTTCCACCGCCGACGGTGACGATGGAGAACTGGCGCAAGATGAACGGAATCCGGAGAGCTGTGCGACTCGTCCGTCCGAACCTCGCCCGGGACGACTCTCGAGCGCTCTGGGATCGCTCCGAGTACAACCTGCTCTCGGTCGACTCGAACCCTCAGCATGCGACGCTCGAGTGGGGCAACGGAAGGCCGAGTGGTTTCTCGCTCCGCACGATGTCGCCAGCCGCTCGCACGATGCGCGCGACGATCACGGTTCCGTAGACGAGCGATGCGGATTCGACTTGCATCGGTCGCGCTCGTCGTCGCCGGCGTTCTCGCCGTCGCAGCGGTCGTCGGCTCGGCACGCACCGCGACTGCCGTGACGAACGCACCCGCGGCGACGCAGATGCCGTGGGCCGTAGGCCTCGTGTTCAGGAAGAGCTTCGATCATCGGTCGGGCTTCAGTGGGGCCGAGCTGTGCTCGGGTAGCGCCCTCAGTCAGCACTGGATCCTGACTGCGGCCCACTGCCTCCGCGGAAAGACGAACGAGAGCCACAGAGTTCGGGTCTATTCCGACGTCGGTGATCTCTACGACGGCAGGGCGAGCTACTACAACCATCCGGACTACGGTGGCGAGGGAGACTGGGGAGACGACCTCGGGCTCGTGCGCCTGTACGACGACGGCGTCGTGCCCGAGCTCCGGGCAAGGGTGGAGAACGGCCCGAACGTCGAGGACCCGGACCGGTGGAGGAACGGCGGGCAGATCTTCCTGATCGCCGGCTACGGCAAGGGAACCGATCCCGCGAGAGGGCGGGCGTGCGACGACGAGGATGCGCAGTCCGGCGTTAGGCGCATCGCCCGCTTCAAGCTCACCGGCACGACCGACGACAACGGCGTCTTCGGCCTCGGTAACCCGATCTCCGTCGAAGCCGAACCGATACTGAACGAGGCTTGTCCTGGCGACTCCGGAGCGCCGTGGGCGTTCGCCAGCGGTGCGAATCCCGTGAATGATCCACGTGTCTTCGCCGTCCACAGCGGTAAAGGCGCGAAGAATTTCTGGCTGGGGCATGACGACTGGGCCGCGCTCCTTCCTGCGCGCATGCGCTGGGTGACGGATAGGACAGCGGAGAAGAGCATGCCGCTCAATTGCCCGTCGTACGGCGAGCGCGGGGACTACGGCAGCTACCGCAGATGCACGGAGGGATACTGGATGGCCTCTCGCGGAGCCTCTTCCCCGGACTCGTTCCGGATCCAACAGGCTTCGACTCCGCTTTCGAGCGTCCACTTCGCGGATTTCGACGGCGACGGCAAGGGAGGGGACGGGTTCGTTGCGGCCCACGGCAGGTGGTATGTCCTCTACACCGGCACGACGGACTGGACCGAGGTCAGGAAGTCGAACACGGTCTCGAGTTCGTTGGGCTTCGGCGACTTCGACGGCAATGGGACGACCGACGCGTTTCGGTTGATCAGCGGGAACGGACGAGTGTCGTACTCGACCCGTGACAGAGGCGGGTGGAGCGACTGGACGGACATCGGTCGCTACTTCAAGAGCTCGGTCCCGCGCATTGGCTTCGGCGACTTCGACGGAGATGGAGTCACCGACGCTCTGCAGTCGTATGACGGTGGATTTCAGGTGTCGTTCGCGACGCGCGACGGATCGGAGTGGAGCCCGTGGCAGAAGCTCAAGAGCTCCGAGACCGACGTCGGCCTGCTGCGGTTTGCGGACTTCGACGGTGACGGCGTGACCGATGTCTTTCGACGAGGCAGCGATAGCCGGTGGTACGTGTCCTTCGCGACCAGCGACCGGAGCCCATGGACCGATTGGACCGTCATCGGCCGGTCGGAGGTCCCGCTCGCCGAGCTCGCCTTCGGGGACTTCGATGGCAATGGCACCACCGACATCTTCCGCTCGCAGGGAAACGCCTGGTACGCGTCGTTCTCGTCGAAGGAACGGGCCTACTCGAGTGTTTGGCAGCGCATCAAGCGCGCCCGGCTGCCCGTCAGCTCGATCTCGTTCTCGGACGTCGACGGAGACGGCTCCACAGATGCGATCTACTTCGATCGCGTGAGACCGAGCTAGCGGTCGTCGACAGTCGTGTTGTCGCTCACCGGCGCCTGCGTCATTGAACTCGAGTCGTCGTTGGACGTTGCGCAGCACACCACGGCTCCGGCAGGGTTCGAGTCAATGGTTCCCGAGGCGAAGCTGGAGAAGACCGGGCACGGGCTCGCCCCGAAGGGCGCAGGGCTGGTACGTCCTCAACATGCGCGATGCCGAATGGCGCCACGCCGACGGTCGCGGCGCCGTCTGCGTCGTCGCCGACGACTTCGAAGGCTGGCGCCGCGACGCCGACCAGCTCGGCGTCAATCCGTTCGTGCTCATGCCGGGCGAACCGATGGCCATGTACCACTGGGAGGCCGATCAGGAGGACTTCCTTCTCGTCTCGGGCGAAGCAGTCCTGATCGTCGAAGGCGAGGAGCGGCAGCTGCGCGCGTGGGACTTCGTGCATTGCCCGGCGCACACGAAGCATGTGATCGTCGGAGCGGGAAGCGGCCCTTGCCTCCTGATCGCCGTGGGCGCTCGCGCGCACGACGGACAACCCGACTCGATCGGCTTCACCGTCGACGAAGTCGCGAAGCGCCACGGCGCGAGCGTCGAGGCGGACACGACGGATGGGGACGTGGCTTACGCGTCGGTTTCGCCCCGCGAGCCGACCGCGTACCGCGACGGCTGGCTTCCCGACTAGGGCCAGACTGGAGGCTGCGGCTCCAGGAGGTCGAGCTCGCCCCAGTCGGCGCGCACGGGCGCAAACACGTCGATCACGACCGCGCCCTCTGGGCCCGTGTGTACCTCGTGCGGCGTGTTCGAGGGAATCCGCCAGGTGCCTCCGGCACGGAGCTCGCGGATCTCGGATCCGACTCGGAACCTGACGGATCCACTGATCACCATCCCGAGCTGCTCGTTCTCGTGGCTGTGCTCCCGCACCACGCTGTCCGGCGCGAGCTCGATGACCGCGAGTGTCACGCGCTCGCCGTTGACGACACGCGCGATCACGCCGTTCCACACCTTGAGCGGCTGCATGCCCGCGAGCTCGTCCAGGCGGCGCTCGATCTGGCTCATCGGCCGAGCCTAACGCCATCGCATCCGGCCGCAAAGTGATGCGACCGGGGCATGAACGGGATCCGGCTTGACGCCGGTACGTGCAGCCAGCACCCTTGAGCGGTCGCCGTGCTTCGGCTCCTCGCCCTCCCACTCGTGCTCGTTGCGCTTCCGGCGTTCGCCTCGAGCATCGAACGACTGCCCGCGCCGCTCGAGGCGAGCTTCGAGAACCGCTACGGAGACCTCGGCTGCCCGGTTCCGCTCTCCGACTTGCGTCTTGTCACCGTCAGCCACTGGGGCTTCGACGGTCGCCCGCACACCGGCCAGCTCGTCGTGAACCGGGACGTCGCAAAGCCGGTGACAAAGGTCTTTCGCAAGCTCTACCAGCTGCGCTTCCCGATCCGGCACATGCGGCTCGACGACCTGTATGGGCCGAAGCGCGCCCGGCCGGCGGACGGCGACGTCAGCGGCTCGTTCGAGTGCCGGCGGGCGGTCCCGTCTCCGTGTGGGGGCGGCAGCGGGAACTGGTCGAACCACGCGTACGGCCACGCGATCGACCTGAATCCGAACGAGAACCCCTACGTCGGCTGCGGCGCCGTGTACGACCCGAAGAGCCGTCCCTACGTCGACCGCTCACGACACCGCAAGGGGATGGTGACGCCTGCCGTCGTCCGTGCCTTCCGCTCGATCGGCTGGGGCTGGGGCGGGGACTGGAGCGGTGACACGAAGGACTACATGCACTTCTCGACCACGGGCCACTGATCGCGTCTTAAGCGATCGCCGGGCGGGAAGCGAACGGCGCGCGCATGCGTTCGACCCGAGGTGAGGCTTTTGCCTGCACGAGCGCATGAACGCCGCGACGTCCGAGTCCCCGCGACCGGGATGGGCCCGTGACCAGCGTCGAGACCGTCGACCTCGCCTGGCTCCTCTTCTGCGCGGCGCTCGTGATGTTGATGCAGGCCGGCTTCACCGCGCTCGAGAGCGGGCTCGTGCGCTCGAAGAACTCGATCAACCTCGCGATCAAGAAGTTCGCGAACTTCCTGATCGCCGCTGCCCTCTTCTGGCTCTTCGGCTTCGGGCTCATGTTCGGGGCCGACGCGGGCGGCCTTCTCGGCTCGTCGTCATTCCTCTTCGACACCGACGCCGCGTTCCTGACCGCGTTCTTCCTCTTCCAGCTGGGGTTCATCGCGACGGCGACGACGTTGATGTCCGGAGCGGTCGCCGAGCGCATGCGCTTCGGCGGCTACCTCGTCCTGGCGACGTTCGTCGCCGCAGTCACGTATCCCGTTTTCGGCCACTGGGCGTGGGGTGACGCAGCGATCATCGACGATGTGGGCGGCTCGGACGGCTGGCTCAGGGAGCTCGGCTTCGTCGACTTCGCCGGATCCACGGTCGTGCACTCCGTGGGCGGTTGGGTGGCGCTCGCGGCGATCATCATCATCGGGCCCAGGATCGGGCGGTTCGGTCCCGGCGCGGTTCCGATCCGGGGCCACGACCTGCCCGTCACCACCATCGGGGTGTTCTTGCTCTGGGTCGGCTGGTTCGGCTTCAACGGCGGAAGCCTCTACGCGCTCACGGACGACGTGCCGGGCGTCATCCTGAACACGACTCTCGCGGCGGCGTTCGGCGGGCTCGTCGGCTTGGCGCTGACCTGGCTCCTCGATGCCCGCCCCGATGTCGTCGCGATCATGAACGCCTCGCTCGCCGGGCTGGTCGGTATCACGGCCTCGGCCAACATCGTGAGCCCCTGGCAGGCCGCTGTCGTTGGCGGAGTGGCTGCGGTCGTCATGCAGTTGGTCACGATCGCGCTCGAGCGCATGCAGATCGACGACGCCGTCGGCGCCGTTCCCGTTCACCTGGGTGCAGGCGTCTGGGGAACGCTCGCGGTGGCGCTGCTCGGCGACGTGGCCGCGTTCCCGGACGCTTCGAGCAGGATCGAGCAGCTGGGCATCCAGCTGGTGGGGATCGGCGTGTGCTTCGTGTGGGCGTTCGGCGTGGGCTTCGTCGTGCTGTCCCTCATCAACCGTCGCTTCCCGTTCCGGATCGACCGGGAAGGAGAGCTCGCGGGGCTCAACATCGCGGAGCACGGCGCAAGCACCGAGCTCACGGATCTCCTCTGGGACATGGACGAGCACCGGCGGAGCGGCGACTTCGCGCGGCCGGTCCGGGTAGAGCCGCACACGGAGGTGGGCCAGATCGCGGAGGAGTACAACCGCGTGCTCGAGGCAATCGGGCGGCGTACCGACTCGCTTCAGCTCTTGCGGCGCACTGCCGCCGCCGCGAACGAGTCGTCGTCCATCGAGGAGGCGCTCGCGGTCGTACTCGACGAGGTGTGCGAGTTCACGGGCTGGGCGATCGGGCACGCGTACGTGGTCAGTCCCGACGATCCCGACCTGCTCGTCTCGACGGGGGTCTGGCGCTTGACCGACAGGCGCTACGCGCCGTTTCGCGAGGCGACCCGGGACACGCCCGTTCGAGCAGGCCGCGGCCTTCCCGGCGTTGCGTTCGAGGCGCGGAAGCCCGTCTTCGTGTCCAGTGAAGACCTCCGCGGTAGCCCCGCGGAGTCGGCGACGCTCACCGTCGTCACTCTCGAGCCGCTGCCTGGGGGGCAGGCCTCGCTCCTCGTACCGCTGGAAGGCGAGCGCGGGAGCCGCGCGGCCGAGTGGGGCGAACTCGGCCTCCGTGCCGGCATCGCCGTGCCCGTGATGGCCGGCACGACGGTCGTCGGCGTCCTCGAGTTCTTCGCCGACCGGCCCTTCCCGGCCGACACCGAGCTCCTCGAGCTCCTGGTGAGCGTCGGGACGCAGCTCGGTCGCGTCGTCGAGCGCCAGCGGTCCGAGGAGGCGCGGCTGCGGGCGCTGATCGACAACATGCCGGCGAGCGTCTACCTGCGCGACCTCGATGGGCGCTTCATCCTGGTGAACCGGGAGTACGAGGAGTTCTGGGGGCTGCGCCAGAGCGAGATCCGGGGGAAGACGCTCGACGAGACGGACGTGATGTCCGAGGTGGACGTCACTCCCGGCCTGAACGCTCGGATCGATCGCGAGGTCCTCGAGTCGGGAGAGCCGCGCTCGCGCGAGTCGCAACTCGTCCGCAGAGGCAGGGAGCACGTCATCTCCGACGTGCGCTTCCCGGTGCTCGACGGCTCCGGCGGCGTCGTCGCGGTGGCGGGCATCGACATCGACATCACCGACCGGAAGCGGAACGAAGCGGAGCTGGCCGAGCTGCTTCGGGGCGTGGAGATGGCGCGCGACGCGGCCGTGGACGCCGCGTCGGCGAAGAGCCGGTTTCTCGCGAGCATGAGCCATGAGCTGCGCACGCCCCTGAACGCGATCATCGGCTTCACGAGGCTCGTCTCGAGGAACGCGGACGGGCTGCCCGAGCGGCAGGTCGACAATCTCTCCAAGGTCCTTCTGAGCGCCGAGCACCTGCTGAGCCTGATCAACGAGATCCTCGACCTCTCGCGTATCGAGGCCGGCCAGATACGGGTCGACCTGAGCGACGTCGATGTGGTGGAAGTCGTGACCGAGGTCACCGACTCGCTCGAGCCGCTGGTCGAGCGTCCGCGCGTGCACCTGGTCGTCGAGGCGGATCCCGGGTTGCCGGCGATCCGCACCGACCGGGACAAGCTCAAGCAGATCATGCTGAACCTGCTCAGCAACGCGATCAGGTACACGGACGACGGCTCGATTGCAGTGCGCGCCAGGTCAGTCGACGGACGGCTCCGGGTCGGCGTCTCCGACACTGGCGTCGGGATCCCGAAGGAGGAACTCGGCAGGATCTTCGAGGAGTTTCATCAGGCCGACTCGAGGAGCGCGCGGTCCCGCCGCGGGACCGGCCTGGGGTTGGCCATCTCGCGCCGGCTCGCTCGAGCGCTCGGGGGCGACGTAACCGTCGAGAGCAAGGTGGGCGTCGGCTCGACGTTCACGCTGCAGCTGCCGCTGAGCGCGATCGACGAGCCTACCGCCGTAGGTCGAGGCGTCGGAGAGCCCGCGTGAGCAAGCGCCTCCTCATCGTCGAGGACACGGAGCTCGACCGCGAGCTGCTCGTTCAGATCTTCGAGGACGAATACGAGATCGCGCTCGCCGCAGACGGCGAGACGGCGGTCGAGCTGGTGTCCACAGGTGCTCCCGACCTGATCCTCATGGACATCGGGCTACCCGGGATGAGCGGTCTGGACGCAGCCGGTGCCCTTCGGGGGCGAGGCGTGACCATCCCGATCATCGCGGTGAGCTCACGCGTCATGCCGGGGGACAGAGAGAGGGCGATCGAGGCCGGGTGCGACGACTTCGTCGCGAAGCCCATCGACGACGTCCTCCTCGTCCAGATGGTCGGCCGCTATCTCGGAGAGCGATGACGGAACAGGCCACGCCGACGGAGACCTCCCCAGCTCGCATTCTCATCGTCGACGACGAGCCGCTGAACCTCGACTATCTCGAGCAGGAGCTCGACGGTCACGGGTTCGTGATCGAGACGGCTGCGGACGGGGTCGAGGCGCTCGAATCCGTCGCCGCCGGCGCGCCCGACCTCGTCCTGCTCGACGTGATGATGCCGCGGATGGACGGGCTGACGGCGCTCAGAATCCTCAAGGAAGATCCGGAGACGAGGCTGATCCCGGTCGTGCTGATGACCGCGCTGAATGCGGTCGAGGATCGCGTCCGAGGCATCGAGGCTGGCGCGGACGACTTCCTCTCCAAACCGGTCGACGATCGCGAGCTGCTGGCCAGGATCCGGACGGCTCTGGACCACAAGCGGGCGGTCGACGAGACCGTCAGCGAGCTGCGGAGGACGAGCGCGCATCTCGAGGAGTTCGGAAGAAGTACGCGCGACGTGGCCGTGCTGGCCATCGAGTGGCGGATGCGCGACGCGAGTCTGCCCGATGCGGCCGTGAGCTTCGTCGGACGCCGCGAGCGGGAAACGGCTGAGGAAGTGATCCTCGCGCGTGGAGGGATTCCGAGCGACGGCGAGGACGCCCTGCTTGTGGCGGTGTTCGACAACGCGGACCCGCGTGCACGGTCCACCGCGGCACTGGAGGCCGCGCTCGACGTCCTCGGGGACGACTCGGACGACGAGTCCCGGTCGTCGGTCTGGGTGAGCGCTGCGGTCAGCAGCGGTCCGGCTGAGGTCGGTTCGACACGTGTGACGGAGGCGGGTGACTCCCGCTGGGTCTACCGAGCGGCGGGCTCACCGGTCGAGCGCGCCGCTGATCTGGCACGCGGCGCGTCGGGCGCCGGGTTGCTGGTCACGGTTGACGCCGCGGCTGCCGTCAGCGACTCCTACACGTTGGAACACGCGGGCGACGACGCGTACCGGGTCGTCGCGGCGACTCCGCGTGAGCACGAGGGCGACACCGCGCACCGCGTGATCGACCGCAGCATCGCGACCGTCCTCATCACGGACATCGTCGGCTCCACGTCGATCGTCGAACGCATCGGCGATCGTGCGTGGGGTGAGCTCCTCGACGCTCACGAGCGAGCGATCCGAGATGAGCTCGTCCTCTTCGGCGGCGACGAGATCGACACGACCGGTGACGGGTTCGTTGCGTCGTTCGACAGCCCGACCCGGGCGATTCGCTGCGCAGTGGCGATTCTCGACCGCATGGCGGAGCTCGGCCTTACGATCCGAGCGGGGATCCACACCGGCGAACTCGAGCGCCTCGAGGGGAGGGCGCGTGGGATCTCCCTCCACATCGCGAGCAGGATCGCCGCGAAGGCGGAAGGCGGGGAGATTCTCGTCAGCTCAACGACCCGCGAGCTCGCCGCCGGAGCAGGGGGACTGGGCTTCACCGACCGGGGCGAACACACGCTGCGGGGCGTGTCCGAAGCGAGGCGGCTCTACTCGGCAGTCGACGAGCGTACCCGGCAAACCGCGCGCACCCGTCCAGACGATCCCGGCTCTATCGGGGAGGACGCCGGTGCGACGGGATACCCGGCGGGTCTGACGGCTCGCGAGGTCGACGTGCTCAGGCTCGTTGCGGTCGGGCTCTCCGATGCGGAGGTCGCGAAGCGCCTCTTCCTCAGCGTCCGGACCGTGAACGCCCACCTCCGCTCGATCTACCGCAAGGCAGGCGTTCGCTCACGCGCGGCCGCCGGCCGCTTCGCCGAGGAGAACGGTCTCCTCTAGCGCGTCTCGTCGCCGCTCGACGGCGGGTTAGGCATTCGATTCGGCAGAACTGCCGATGCGGGCGGCAATCCGCCGTCCGTACCTTCGAACGATGGTCGCCGTACCGGCGTCTCGTCCCGTCAGCCCCGTTGCGCTGGGGCTGGGCCTCACGATCGCGTCCGCGGTCTTCTTCTCCTGGCTCGGCGTCCTCACCCAGCTCGCCTATGCGGAGGGCGCGACGGTCGGCACCGTTCTCTCGGGACGGTTCCTCGTCGCCGCGGCGGTGCTCTGGCCACTGGTCTGGGTTGCTCGCTCGCGGCGCCCGGATCGGCGTCAGGTTCTTGCCGGGATCGTCCTCGGACTGGGCTACAGCGCGCACGCCTGGCTCTTCTCGGAGTCGCTCGCCCGCCTCGATGCAGGTCTCGTCGACCTCGTGCTCTTCACGTACCCAGCCCTCGTGCTGCTCGGCGCGGTTGCGCTGCGTCGCGAGCGCTTGAACGGTCGGCGACTACTTGCGCTCGGCACGGCCGCCGGCGGGACGGTACTCGTCCTGATCGGCGGGCTCGGCGCGATCGACCCGCTCGGGGCAGCCCTGGCGCTGGGAGCGGCGGTTGCATACGCGGCGTACATCCTGTCCTCCGCGGGTGAGCTCCAGCGCACCGACCCCCTCGTCCTGACTGCACTCGTTGCCACCTCGGCGGCAGGCGTGCTCACGGTCGCAGGGCTGGCTCAGAACGACGTCTCGCCGGGCATCGGCGCACCAGCATTGGCGTTCATCGCCGCCGCGGGTCTCGTGGCGGTCGGTGGGATGACCACGTTCATCGCCGGGATCCGCGGCCTCGGGCCGGCACGAGCGAGCATCGTCTCGGCAGTTCAGCCCGCGCTGACGCCGCTGATCGGCTTCGCCGTCTTCGCCGACCGGCTGGGCCCTGCACAAGTCGTGGGCGGCGCGCTCGTCGTCTCCGCTGTCGTGGTCCTCGAAGGAGGAGCCGCTTCGACGCGCTCTCGCTCCTGGCTCTCGTGGCTTCCGCGAGGCGAGCGCAGGCTCCTCGTCCGCGCGTCGTCGGCAGTCGACTTCCCGGCCGGACGGCGCATCCTGCGGCAAGGGGCGCCGGCAGGCGGCTTCTTCCTGATCGAGCGCGGTCGGGCCAGGGTGCTTCACGACGAGCGCGGCCTGGCCGAGCTGGGTCCCGGCGACTTCTTCGGCGAGATCGCGCTGCTCCGCGGTGGCGCACGAACGGCATCGGTCGTCGCGGACACCGACGTGCGGATCCGCATCGTGCCGCGACCCGACTTCGAGCGCGCACTGCAGATGCTTCCGACGCTGGCGCGGGCCGTCCGGCGAGCGAGCGTAGAGCGGAGTCTCGCCTCTCGGCCGCTGCTCGCCACTGCCTGATGACTCCCAGCTCTGGCACCGATCGTCGCCGACCTCCGGGGTCGGCACGGACGCGACTGCGCGGCGGGGAGTCGCCGGAGTTGTAACGATTGTCGCGATGGACGACGCGCTGCTCACAGCCGAGCTCCGTGCGCTCGACGCGGACGCGCGTCTCGTCCTCGCGGTGTTCGCCGTCGTCGGGCGCGCATCCCTCTCCGTCGCCGAGGTATCCGAGCTCGCCGGCATTCCGGACGCGCGACCTGCCGTCGCGGATCTGGAGCGGCGTGGGCTCGTGGTGCGCGAGGACGGCGATCGGTACGCAGTCGCCGCCGGTGTCCAGAGCCGGCTGAAGCGCCTGCTCGCGTCGGCCGACGTCGTCGATCGCGTGCTCCGCGGATTCATCGACATCGCCGAGGACGGCAGGCTGACGATCGACGATCTCGATGCGGTCGTCGAGCTCACCCGGATCGCCTCGGAGACGGGGCGCTGGGCGGAGCTGCTTCGGCTCGCCGAGGCGGCGGAGACCGCCCTCTCGGCGACGCACCGCGTGGAGGAGTGGGCCGAGATCGTGGAGCGCCGCCTCGAAGCTGCGCGCGTTCTCGGCGACCCGGACGCGGCCGCGCGCGCCCAGGCCGAGGTCGAACGCATCGCCCGCGTCGGGCGCTCGTCCGCGATCGCCACGTCAGCGGGGGAGCAGGAAGCGCCGTCCGGACGTGGGCTCAAGGCCGTGCTCGCCGTCCTCGGAGCCGCGGTGGTCGGCGCGGTGGGGCTCGCCGTGGGCTACGTCGCCGGGGACCAGGCAGCCGGCGACGGCGACACGGTGACGGAGACCGAGTCGGTGACCGACACCGTCACCGGAGGAGGAGCAACGGTGACCGAGACCGTCATCGAAAGCGCGACCGAGACCGTCACGGAGACGGAGACGGTGACGGAGACCGAGACGGTCACCGTGACGGAGACCGTGGTCGGCTAGCGGGCTCCACTTGACGTGTGACTATTTAGTCACGTATCCTCGTGGGGTGACCGACGACGACCGTGTGTTCAAGGCGCTCGCCGACCCGACGCGTCGCTTCCTGCTCGACCTGCTCTTCCAGCGCGACGGCCGCACGCTGACGGAGCTCGAGTCGGGGCTCGAGATGACGCGTTTCGGCGTCATGAAGCACCTGCGCGTCCTCGAAGGCGCGGGGCTCGTCGTCACCCGACGGTCGGGGCGGGAGAAGCTGCACTTCCTGAACCCGGTCCCGATCCGGCTGATCCACGACCGGTGGATCGACAAGTACAGGGAGCGCCAGGTGTCGGCGCTCGCAGACCTCAAGATCGAACTGGAGGAGACGGCATGAGCACGCAGATCGAGACTGCGGTGGCCACCCAGGTCTACCGCGTCTACATCAAGGCCACCCCGGAGGCGATCTGGGACGCGATCACGAAGCCGGAGTGGACGCAGCGCTACGGCTATCGCGGGACCGTCGAGTTCGACGCCCTCGAGGGGGGTGCGAAGTACCGCTTCCTCGCGCCCGCGGAGATGCAGCAGATGGGGATGCCGGAGGTCGTCGTCGACGGGGAAGTCCTCGAGGCCGACCCGCCGCGGAGGCTCGTCCAGACGTGGCATCCGCTCTGGTCCGAGGACATCGCGGCCGAGACCACCCGCGTGACGTACGACATCGAGGACGACGACTTCGGCGTCACGAGGCTGACGGTCACCCACGAGCTCGAGGGCGCGCCGATCACGGCGGCACAGGTCGGCCTGGGCGACGCTCGGCTGCAAGAGGGCGGCGGTGGCTGGCCGATGATCCTCTCGAGCCTCAAGACGCTGCTGGAGACCGGCGACTCGTTCTGACCGGCGGCGACGGCGGAGGTCCCGCACGCGCGGGCCTCCGCCGTCGGCCTACCTTCGCGGCCAACTTCGGGCAGAGGCCGTCGTCTAGGACAATCGGCTCGTGAAGGCGATCGGCGTCATCGTGCTCCTGTTCGTGATCGGCCTCGGCGTCGTAACGTTCGTGATCACGAAGGAGCCCGATCGCGACCTCGACGCGCAGGGCCGCACGTGGATCGCGGACTACGAGTCGTGGCGCGCGACGATCGCTCGCCAGGTCGTGGTCGCCCACCGAGGGATGACGCTGGAGACCGAGGCGAGGAACGCACGCCTGCTCGAGCCGTTGCGTTCCTGCGGCCAGAGGCTCACACGAGTCGGCGAGCCCCCTGCCGAGCTTCTCGATCCGGTGCACGAGGCAGCCTGGGCCGCCTGCGGGCAGGCCGACGTGGCTCTGGCGAAGAACGACCAGTTCGGCCCGGCGGCTCTCGCCACGACGCGGCTCCACCTGAACGAGGTCGAGGACAACCTCCGCCTCTCGCAGCACAGCCTCAGGCTCGCGCTCGACGAGCCTCTCTAGTCGCCTCGGCACCGGGCCGCCGGATTGCGACAATGCGCCGATGACGACCCTGCCATCCGGCACCGTCACCTTCGTCTTCAGCGACATCGAAGGCTCGACCGGGCTCCTGAAGCGTCTCGGCGAGCGCTATGCGGAGCTCCTCGCGGAGCACCGACGGCTCGTCCGCGAGACGTTCCTTCGTCACGGCGGAGTCGAGATCGACACGCAGGGCGATGCGTTCTTCTTCGCGTTCGCGCGTGCACGGGACGCCGTCGCCGCGGCTGCCGAGTCGCAGCGCGAGCATGTCGAGCACGAGTGGCCGGGTGGGGAGGACGTTCGTGTCCGCATGGGTCTCCACACGGGCGAGCCGGCAGTCGGCGAGGAGGGGTACCTCGGAGTCGACGTCGTGCGCGCCGCCCGGCTCTCGGCGACGGGCAAGGGTGGGCAGGTGCTCCTCTCGGAGACGACCCGCGCGCTGCTCGGCTCGTCGCTTCCGGACGGCGTGTCGGTGCATGCGGTCGGCGAGCGACACCTCAAGGACATGGACGAGCCTGAGCGGATCTACGAGCTCTCGATCGACGGCGTCGAAGCGCCGCCAGTCGATTCCGCGCCAGCCGAGCGAGCTCCCGAGAAGGACGACTGGGACCGACGCGCCCAGGAGCTGTCGAGGCAAATGAGCGAGAAGATCACCAAGCGCGTCCACGACGCGCTCGAGCGCTCGCTCGGCAAGCTCGACGACAAGAACTAGGCGCTGCGGCCGGCGCCGCGCGGCCGACGGTGCCGGTTTCCGTTCCTCCGTGGGCGGGTATCGCTCGGCAGCCGCTTCCGCCCAGGGGATTCCGGGCAGGGATTCGGGTGCTTGCAGGACGGCACTTACAGATCCCGAACTCGCGGGAGGCACTGTAGAGACCATGGCGACCGACGACACCACGAGCCCGGACACGACCATGGCGGCCGAGCTCGTGCGCCGCACCGGACGCATGTTGCGCGCCGTGACGCTCGGCTCGCGCTCCGAGGCGATCCTCTTCGACCGCGAGGGCGCGCTCGTCGGCGAGCTGCCCGCCGGCGGGGATCCGGCCCAGCTCGAGCTCGCACCGGGAGCCGCGGACGCGGTCGCCCGCGCCCGCGCGGCCGGCGTCGCCGTCGGTGTCGTCACCCGGCAGAGCGCCGAGCACGGTCTCTCGAGCGAGGAGGGAGCGCGCGTGAACGCGCGGGTGGACGAGCTCGTCGGCCCGGTCGACGTCTGGCTCGAGTGCACGCACGATCCCGACGAGGAGTGCCCCTGCCGCATGCCCGCGCCGGGGCTCATCTACCTCGCCGCCGCTGCGCTCGGCACGCGACCCGAGAAGTGCACAGTGGTCGGCGACGCCGTCGAGGACGTCGAGGCCGCGCAGGCTGCAGGAGCGCGCGTCGTCCTCGTTCCGACTGCCCGCACGAGCGCGCACGCAATCGACGCGGCGCCCGTCGTGGCGTCGACGCTCGACGAGGCCGTCGCGGTCGCACTCGGCGAAGCCGCGTAGCGAGCCGGTCTGCGACCATGCGCCGGTGGTCGGCGCGTCGGAACGTGAGAGGACGCTCGGGCGACTGCGCGACATCTGCGTGGCCCTGCCGGAGGTTTCGGAACGGCTGAGCCACGGCGCACCGACGTTCTTCGTCCGCGGCAAGCGCGCATTCCTGATGGTGCTGACCGACCATCACGGGGATGGCCGCTTCGCGATCTGGTGTGCTGCCCCGGATGGTGTCCAGCGAATGCTGACCGAGGCCGACCCCGAGCGCTACTTCGTCCCGCCGTACGTCGGGCACCGCGGGTGGCTCGGCCTGCGGCTCGACCGCGGCCTCGACTGGAACGAGCTAGCCGGGATCGCCGAGGACGCGTACGCCGAGGTCGCGCCGGCGAAGCTCGTCGAGGCAGCACGCCTGATGGACGCTCAGGCGAGCGACTGACGGGCCCCACCGGGCGCTCGGCCCGTGTTCGTTCTGACCTCGCCCCGCCCGCTTCACGGGCCTCTTACCCAAAACTCAGCCCGGCGTGCTTACGTATGGGTCTCAAAAGCGACCAAGGAGCCGACGTGACCGACGAAGCCCAGGATGTCGAGACCCAGAACGTCGCAGTGCCGTCGCCTCAAGACGCGAAGGAGCAGCTCGAGCAGGCGCTCTTCGAGATCCGGCGTGTCATCGCGGGGCAGGACGAGATGCTCGAGCGCGTGCTCGTGTGCCTGCTCGCGCACGGCCACCTGCTGATCGAGGGTGTCCCGGGCCTGGCCAAGACGCTCACCATCAAGACGACCGCGGGTGTGCTCGGAGGGACGTTCTCCCGCGTGCAGTTCACCCCGGATCTCGTGCCGTCGGACCTGGTCGGCACGCGCATCTACCGCGCCGGCGAAGGGACGTTCGACACGGAGCTCGGGCCGGTGTTCTGCAACTTCCTCCTCGCGGACGAGATCAACCGCGCGCCTGCGAAGGTGCAGTCGGCTCTCCTCGAGGTGATGCAGGAGCACCAGGTCACGATCGGCCACGAGACGTTCCCGGTCCCGGATCCGTTCCTCGTCATGGCGACCCAGAACCCGATCGAGTCGGAGGGGACGTACCCGCTCCCCGAGGCGCAGATCGACCGCTTCATGCTCAAGGTCGTCATCGGCTACCCGAAGCACGACGAAGAGCTGACCGTCGTACACCGGCAGCTCGTCGAGCCGCCGGAGCTCCGGCAGGCGCTCTCGCTCGAGGAGTTGAAGGCGCTCCAGCAGGCCGTGACGGAGATCTACGTCGATCCGGCGCTCGTGAGCTACGCCGTCGCGCTCGCCACCGCAACCCGCGAGCCGGCAGCGCACGGGCTCGCCGATCTGGCGCCGTACATCGCGTACGGCGCGAGCCCGCGTGGGCCGATCAGCGTCGTCCAGGCCGCCCGGGCGCTCGCGCTCCTGCGCGGGAGGGAGTACGCGCTGGCCGAGGACCTGCAGGCGCTTGCCCCGGACGCGCTCCGTCACCGCCTCGTGCTCACCTACCAGGCGCTCGCCGAGGAGGTGAGCCCGGACACGATCCTCGAGCAGGTCATCGCCGCCGTGCCCGTTCCGCAGATCGACCTCGCGAGATCCACTGCCGCGTGACTTCACCAGCCCACGCCGTCGCCACTGCCGCCCGGACTCCGGCTCGACCCGGGCCGGGCCCGATGCCGGAGACGCTGTTGCGCGCCCTCGACCTCAGCATCGGACGGCGCGTCGAGGGTCTGCTCGCAGGCGACTACCGCTCTTCCCTGCACGGGGAGGGCTCGGAGCTCGCGCTCGTCCGCCCGTACGTTCCCGGCGACGACGTGCGGCGCATCGACTGGAACGTCACCGCGCGGACCAACGAGCCGCACGTCCGCGTCACGCTCGCGGAGCGCGTCCTCGTCAGCTGGCTGGTGCTCGACACCTCGAGCTCGATGCAGTTCGGGACGGCAGAGCGGCGCAAGGCGGACGTCGCGGAGGGCGTTGCGATCGCGGTCGGGCATCTCGCCACGCGCCGTGGCAACCGGCTCGGGGTGGTGACCTTCGGTGACTCGACCCCGCGCACGTTGCCGCCGCGGCAGGGCCGGGTCGGCCTCATCGGGCTTCTCGGCGCGCTTCGGCGCGAGCCGGACGAGACACGGCTCGGTGCGACCTCGCTCGGAGAAGCGGTTGTGCGCACGAACGCGCTCGCCCGGCAGCGCTCACTCGTGGTGGTCGTCTCCGACTTCCGCGGCCGGCGTGACTGGCGTCGCAAGCTGCTCGAGCTCGCCAGCCGTCACGACGTCGTCGCAGTCGAGATCCGCGACCCGCGGGAGCAGGAGCTCACCGACGTCGGCGTGCTCTGGCTCGTCGACCCGGAGACCGGGAAGCAGCTGCGCGTGGACACGCGCAGTCGGCGCCTCCGGGAGCGATTCGCAGCGGCTGCTGCTTCCGAGCGCACGGCGGTCTCGCGTGCGCTCGCTTCCGTCGGCGCCCGCCACGTCGTGCTGACGACGGAGGGCGACTGGCTACGCGATCTCGCCGTGTTCCTCCGCAGGCGGAGGCGGTGAGCGCGTGACCTTCGGCTGGCCGATCGCGCTCGTCGGGCTCGCCGTCGTGCCGCTGCTCGTCGGCCTCTACGTCTGGCACGACCGGCGGCGAAGCCAGGTCGCGGAGCGGTTCGGGAACCCGGCGCTGATGCCGAACGTCGTCGACCGTCAAGCCGGGCCGCCTGCGCTATCTCCCGCTCGTCGTGCTGTTCCTCGCGCTCGCCGTGATGGTCGTCGGCGTCGCGAGACCGCATGCGACCATGAACGTCTCGCGCGAGGAGGCGACGGTCGTGCTCGCGCTCGACGTCTCGCGCTCGATGAAGGCCGAGGACGTCGAGCCGACCCGGCTCGACGCTGCGAGGAACGCTGCGAAGGAGTTTCTCGCCGACGTTCCCGAGAAGTTCCGGATCGGCATCGTCACGTTCGCGACGAGAGCCGTCGTCGCGCTGCCCCCGACGCAGGACCGCGAGCTCGCAGCGCGGTCGCTCGACACGCTCAGGTCCGGCGAGGGGACGGCCATCGGGGATGCGGTCGCGCTCTCGCTCCAGATGGGCCGCCGCCAGCGCGAGGAGGACGGCGCCATCCCGCCGACCTCGGTGCTCGTCATCTCGGACGGCGCGCGAGACGGCGGCATTCTCGATCCGGACGCCGCGGCCGAGCGCGCCCGCAAGCTCGGCGTCCCCGTGTACACGGTCCTCGTGGGCACGCCGGAGGGCGTTGTCGAGGAGACGCTCCCGGGCGGCTTCCGGCGCATCATCCAGGTGCCGACCGATCCCGGGATCATGACCCGGATCGCCGAGATCTCCGGCGGCGAGTTCTTCACCGCGGTCGACGACGAGGGTCTTGCGCAGGTCTACGAGGAGCTCGGCTCGCGGCTCGGTACGAAGGAAGAGGAACGCGAGGTCACCGACTTCTTCGCGGCCGGGTCGGCGCTGTTGCTGCTCACCGGCGGCGCGCTGTCGGCTCTGCTCTTCAGGAGAGTTCCGTGAGGACGCTCGCGGCGCTGCTCGTGACCGGCGCCTCCGTGCTCGCGCTCGGCGCGGGCTCGGCCGGGGCGGCCCGCGAGTGCGACGGGCTGATGGTCTGCGTCCCGATCGCCGGGCCGTGGGTGGTCGTCCCGACCGGGGGCGGGGTGCCCAGGCCAGAGGTGCAGTTCAACCTGTCGTGCCCGCGCAACTACATCGTCGGAGGCACGGATGCGGAGCTCAGCCAGCGCGGGATCGACATCGGCTTCCTCGGCCGTCTCGGCAGCCCAGTGAACCCGGGGATCACGACGACCCGGGCAGCGGTCTTCCTCGGCTCGTACACCGGCACGAACGCTCGCGGGCCGACGTTCCGGCCGCACATCGGCTGCATTCCGGCGACCGGCGGCGGCGGCAGAGTGCCGACCGCGGTCGGCGCGGTTCGTCCCGGCGAGCCGGCTGCCCGCCGTGTACGCCAGGCGCGGATTCGACCCGGCACGACGACCGTCAGCGCACGTTGCAACGCCAACGAGCGGCTCGTCGGCGCAGAGCACGCGCTCGGCTTCTACACGCGCAGACCACCGAGCGCGAGCCTCGTCGCAAGCGTCTCGGGTAGCCAGTCGGTGAGCGGCTCGCGCGTCGTCGCGCGCGTCCGCGGGGACGCCGAGCTCGAGGGGGTTCGCGCCATCGTCCAGGTGCAGGCAGTCTGTGCGAGGGTGCGATGACCTTCGAACGGCCACTCCTGCTGCTCTCCCTGCTCGTCGTCGGGCTGGCAGTCGGGCTCTGGATCCTCGCGGAGCGGCGCCGTGCCCGGTACGCGGTTCGCTACACGAACCTGGACGTGCTGGCGACGGTCGTCGAGGCACGCCAGTGGCGACGCTACGTGCCGCCGATCCTCTTCGCGACTCGCGCTCGCCACGCTCTTCGTCAGCCTCGCGCGGCCGCACGTGAACCGCATGGTCGCGAACGAGCGGGCGACGGTGATCCTCGTCCTCGACACGTCCCGGTCGATGCAGGCGGACGACGTGGAGCCGACCAGGCTGGCTGCGGCCCAAGAAGCGATGAAGCTCTTCCTGGAACGGGTTCCAGAGCGTCTGCGAGTCGGGTTCGTCGTCTTCGCCGGCGAGGCGCAGGTCGCCACGCCGCCGACCGCCGACCACGAGCTCGTCGAGCAGTCGGTGGACTCGGTGGGCGAGTTCCTGATCTTCGGGGGAACTGCGATCGGGGACGCGTTGCAGACGGCTGTCGAGCTCGGCAAGCAGTCGGTCGACCAGCCTCCGAAGTCGGACGGACAGACCGCAGCTCCGGGGCGCGGGACGAGAGTCCTCGCCTCGCGCTCGCTCGCGCAGTCGTCCGAGCCGACGCCTGTCCCGGGCTGCGGCGACGACAGCCTCGTCTCGATCCTCTTCCTCTCCGACGGCGCCCAGACGCGCGGACTCCTCGAGCCGCTCCAGGGCGCCGAGCTTGCCCGTGAGGCTTGCTATCCCGTCTACACCGTCGCTCTCGGGACGCCCGAGGGCGTGATCCGGCGCGGTTTCGGCGGCTTCGGCCAGGGCGGGCCGAACGAGCTCATCCCGGTGCCCCCCGATCCCGACACGCTGAGGGCGATCGCGGAGACGACCGGCGGCGCGTTCTCGGAGGCCCGCGACGCCGAGTCGCTCGAGTCCGCGTACTCGAACCTCGGCTCGAGCCTCGGGCGCGAGCCGGGCCAGACCGAGATCACGTTCATCCTCGTCGCGATCGCGGCAGCGCTGCTCGTCGCGGCCGGAGTGCTCTCGGCGCTCTGGTCGCCGCGGCTCCCCTAGCCGGCGGCCTGGCCCAGCGCTCTATGGGAGTGCCGTCCTGCCGCTACCGCTAGGTTCCGGCGGGATGCAGGACGACCGGCCCGAGACGCCACGGGGAGGCTGGCGCGACAGAAAGCGCCTACTGGGCGGCACGGCGGGCCTCGTGATCGTCGGGCTCGTGTTCGTGTTCCTCCTGCCGCGGATCGCCGACTATCGCGATGTCTGGGACGTCATCCGGACGCTCACCTGGAGCGACGCGGTCGTCCTGACGGTCGCGACCGTGATCAACCTCGTGACGTTCGCGCCGCCATGGATGGCCGCCCTGCCCGGGATCGGCTTTCGGCAGGCGTTCGTCATGAGCCAGGCGTCGACGGCGCTCTCGCTCGTCTCGCCCGCGGGAGCTGCCGTCGGAATGGCGGGCTCGTATTCGATGCTCCGTTCCTTCGGCTTCGGCAGCGCGCCGGTCGGCCTCGCGGTCGCCCTGACGAGCATCTGGAACCAGCTCTCGACGCTCGCCTTCCCGATCGTCGGACTCGCCCTGCTGACGAGCCAGAACGAGGATCACCCCGCGCTGCGGACGACCGCGCTCGTCGGTGTCGCCGTCTTGGTGGTCATCGTCACCGCGTTCGCGCTCGCGCTCTCGAGCAAGGCGCGCGCCGTCCGCATCGGCGACCTCGCAGCCCGGTTCGTCAACCGCGTGTACGGGCTGCTCCGGCTGAAGCGTCGCGTCACCTGGGACGGTCAGAGCATGGCCCGCTTCCGCGGGCGCGCACTCGATCTCATCCGGCGGCGCTGGCACGTGCTCACGCTCGCGACGCTCGCGGGCCATCTCGGCGTGTTCCTCGTGCTCCTCGCGTGCATCGAGACGGTCGGCGGCACCTCGGCGGAGATCTCGTGGATCGAGGCGTTCGCGGCCTGGTCGCTCGTGCGCGTCCTCGGTTCCGTCCCGTTCACGCCGGGGGGTCTCGGCCTCGTCGAGCTTGGCCTCTCCGGTGCGCTCGTGGCCTTCGGAGCCGCGAACGCGGATGCGGTCGCCGTCACTCTCCTCTATCGCTGCCTCACAGTTTTGCCGACGCTCGCCCTGGGTATGCTCGCCGCGGCAACCTGGCGGACGCACCACCCTGGAGAGAAGCTGGAGAGGGGAGTCGACGATCGCTGAGCGACAGTCCCTCGTCTCAGGGAGCGAGGGGTCACGCAGAAGGGGCAGGGACGCGAACGTGCGTCCCTCGTACGGTTGGTTCGTGGCTCCGTCTGCGGCTGGTTCGAGGGATGGCGGCTCCGCCGTGCGCGTGGCGCTCGGCGCGACGCTGGCCGTCCTCGTGCTGCTCCTCGTCGCGCGTCCGGTGGAGGCCTCGCCGACCGCGCCGCTCGCGGCGAATGCAGCGTGTCCCGGCGCGGATGACCGAGACGCGCCCGAGTCGGTACAGCGCAGCGCCATCGTCTGCCTCGTGAACGTCGCTCGAATTCAGGCGGACAAGACGCGACTCGCAACGCCGCCGAAGCTCCGCATGGCGGCGTCGCTCAAGGGCCAGGTAGTCGTCTCGTGCGGTCAGCTCAGTCACACGCCGTGCGGAAAGGCCCCCACCGAGTCGCTCCGCAGGGCGGGGTACCGGTACTCGTGGTTCGGCGAGAACCTCTGGCTCGGTACGTGGGGCCACTTCAGCCCGCGCCAGGTCGTGGAGAGCTGGCTCGGCTCTCCTGCTCACCGCGCGAACATCCTCCGCTCCGGCTTCAAGCACTTCGGCGTCGCCCGCATCCGCGCAGAGGGCGTGTTCGGCGAGCCGAGCACCGCCGTGTGGGTCGCGACCTTCGCGAGCCCGCGTTAGCGACGGAGGAGTCCGCCTCCGGACCGTGAAGGGACCCGGACGTGAGGGAGGAGAGCCACCTCGACGACATGCGCTCGGCGATCCGCGGCGACTTCGAGCGTCTCGCGGAGCGACGCGGCGGCCAGGAGCTGATGCGCTCGTCGGAGGAGCCGGCCGAGCCAGAGCGTGACGCCGACGTGGCAGAGATCGAGCCCGAGCCCGTGCCTGAGCCCGTCCCGGCACCCGTCCCCGAGCCAGAGCCCGTTCCCGACCCCGTGCCCGAGCCGGAGCCCGTTCCCGAGCCCGTGCCGGAGCCGGACCGCGTGCCCGTGCCCGATCCTGAGCCGGCGACGGAACCGGACCCCGAGCCGGAGCGGGTCCCCGAGCCGGAGCCGGAACCGGAACAGCCAGAGGTCATCGCTGACGCGGAGCTCGAGCCCGATCACGGTGAGCCAGTCGACGACCGATCCGAGCCCGAGGAGGCGCCCCGCCGGAGCTTCCTGGACCGCCTGCTCGGCCGCTAGCCCGTCAGCTTCAATACGAGCGTGGAGAGGGCCGAGCGCGACCGGATCATGCGCCAGCAGGTCGTGCTGCCGGAGACGCCGAGGCAGAAGCGCGAGCTCGCGGCGCTCGAGGAGGACCTGCGGTCGAGCCCGCTCACGGGGAAGCCGCTCCCCCTTCGCCTCCGGAACTTCCGCCCGAGCGCGGACGCGTACCTCGCAAGCGGGGGTGGGCCGCTCGCGTACATGCGGCGGCTGCGTGAGATCGAGCGCGCGGTCGCAACGCACGAGGAGGAGCTCGCCGTGGCCTGGCAGACGGCCGCCGCCGAGCTGGCGGACGATGAGGAAGCGTTCTCCAGAGCGTGGCGCGCGACGGCCGAGAGCGTCGTCTTCGACGAGGTGAACGACCTCATCGAGCGGCACAATCGCTGGTACCCGGTCGAGTCGCGGCTGCCGATGGATCCGCGCACGGGCGACTACGCGCTCGTCAACGGCCGCGACTACCGCCTCCAGCCGCTCGACGTCGCGTGGGTGCTGGCGCGGTTCCCGGCCGAGCTCGAGTCCGCGCTCGCCGCCTAGTCGAACCGCCTCCGGAGCGACGGCGAGAATGTCGTCATGACGCTCGCCGAGCTCGCGGTCACGGTCGGGCTGCTGTGCGGGCTCGGCCTCGTCGCGCGCCAGTTCGGGCTCTCGGCGATCCCTGCCTACCTCCTCGCCGGCATGCTCCTCGGCCCGAACGAGCCGACGGTGTTCTCGCTCATCCAGCCCTCGGAGGTGACCGACTTCCTCGCCGAGCTCGGAATCGTCTTCCTGCTCTTCTTCCTCGGGCTCGAGTTCAGCCTCTCGCGCATCAATCGCGCGGGCCGTCACGTCGGGCTCGGCGGTGCGGTCGATCTCGTCCTCAACCTTGCGCTCGGCCTCGTCGTCGGCGTCGTCGCGTTCGGGTTCACATTCGCAGCCCTCGTGCTCGCAGCGTGCGTGTACGTGTCCTCGAGCGCGATCGCGGTGAAGGGCCTGATCGACTTCCGGCGCCTCGGCGACGACGAGACCGACCTCGTGCTCGCGATCCTCATCTTCGAGGACATCGTGATCGCGTTCATGCTCGGCTTCGCGGCAGCCGGCGGCGGTGGGCCGTCCGAGACCCTCGTCCTCGTCGCGAAGGCGCTCGGCTTCATCACCGTCGGGCTCGCCGCGTCGCGCTGGCTCTCTCGCCCGATCGACCGCCTGCTCGACCGGCTGCCGCTCGAGTTCTTCCTGCTCGCGGTCTTCGGCTTCCTCGTCGGCTCCGCTGCGATTGCAGACGAGCTCGGGCTGTCCGAGGCGATCGGCGCGCTCATGGCGGGGATCGTGCTCTCCGAGACGACCGTGCGCGACCAGATCGAGGACCGCTTCTTCAGCTTCCGCGACGTCTTCGCCGCGCTCTTCTTCTTCACGTTCGGATTGTCGATCGACATCGGCGCGATCCCCGAGGTGGGCTGGCTCGTCGCGCTCGCGGTCGTCCTGACCCTGGTGGGGAAACTCGCCAGCGGTCTGATCGCCGGCGGGATCGGTGGCTTCACGAGCAGGCAGAGCTTCAACGCGGGCGTTGCGCTCGTCGCGCACGGCGAGTTCACGATCATCCTGGCGCAGCTCGCCTCCGAGAACCCGCTGGTCGGGGAGGGGGAGAGTCGCGACCTCGTCGCGTTCGCCGGGCTCTACGTTCTCGTCACGGCGACGGTCGGGATCGTGCTCATGAAGGAGTCGAAGCGGCTTGGTCGCACTCTGTTCCCTACCCCTAGACTGACCGAGGAGCTCTGATGCCAGTAGACCTGCGAGAGACCCGGCTGCCCGGCGTCGGCGTCAAGTACACGTTCCGTACGGCCAACGGCGGGCGCCTCGCCGTCATCCTCCACATCGACGGCCAGCGCGAGATCTACTACTACCGCCGTGCCGACGACGAAGAGCCGAGTGCGGTGATCGACCTCCACGACGACGAGGCACGCCAGCTCGGCGCGATCATCGGCGGGGCCTACGAGCGCCCGAAGATCGTCGAGGACCTGGAGATGGCGCTGGGCGAGCTGCACATCGAATGGATCCCGGTGCCGGACACGAGCCCGGCGATCGGCCTCTCGCTCGCGGACGCCCGCCTGCGCGCGCGCACCGGCATCACCGTGATCGCGATCCTGCGCGAGCCCGATCCGGTGAGCGGGGCGCAGCCGGAAGACGTCATCGAACAGGGAGACACGCTCGTCGGTGTGGGCAAGGGCGGCCAGTTCCTGGAGTTCCGGCGCTTGCTCGCCGAAGGGCCGTTCGACGAGAAGGCTGCTTAGGCCCGAGACGGGCGTCGCGCCCTGACGAGCGCATCGATCGCGGGCCGCCCCTCGCCTGCGACGTCCCGCAGGACGCGCTCGGCCTTCTCGATCTCGAGGCCGGGGAGCTCGGCCGCGACGTCGTCGGGCGTGTAGAGCACCGACGGGTCGCTCGGGCCGCCGACCCCATCGGTCGCGTTCCTCGAGTCGTGCCCGACGAGCAGGAACGTTCCGCCCGGGGCGACCGCTGCCGCGCACCGCGCCAGGACCAACTGCCGCTCGTCCGCGGGCAGCTGGAGGAAGAACACCGTCACGAGGTCGAACGCCATGGGCTCGGGCTCGAAGTCGAGCACGTCCTGGCAGCGGAAGTCGACCTCGACCCCGGCCTTCTCGGCCAACGCGCGCGCCCTCGCGATCGCCACTTCGGAGAAGTCGACTCCCGTGACGCTCCACCCGAGCCGGGCGAGCAGGATCGCGTGGCGGCCCTCGCCGCACGCGAGATCGAGGGCTTGCCCCGGCGGGAGGCCGGCGATCTCGGGCTCGAAGCGCCGATACGGCCGTGCGCTCCAGAGCTGTTCCTGCTCGGAGTACTTCCGATCCCATTCCTCACGCTTCACGTGGCGTCATCTCCCGCGTGGCCACGCGCCAGGTCGCGGCCAGCGTGAGGCCGCAGAGACTTGCACCGACGAGGTACGGCGCGGCGTCGCCGAAGGGCTCCGCGAGACCGCCTCCCAATGCCGGCCCGATGAGCGCGCCGAGGGCCCAGGAGCTGTTCATGATCCCGAACGCGAGTCCCTGCGGGAGGCGTGCGGCCTCCGCCCGGTGCGACGTGAGAGACATGCTCGGCGTGTACATGGCGCCGAACGTGATGGCTGCCGCGCCCACGAGGAGCGCGATGACCACGGGCTCGGTCGCGACGGCGAGCGCGACTGCGACCGCAACCGAGCCGGCCAGCGCGATGCGGATCGGCAGAAGCCGGCCACGGCGGTCGCTCACGCGTCCGAGGATCGGGTTCAGGACCACTTCGGCCAGGCCCGACACGAAGAAGACGGTCGCGATGAGCAGCGCCGACCAGCCGGCGTCGTCGAGCGCGAGCGGCGCGAGGACGACGAGCATCCCGAAGAGCAGCGCGGGAAGCGCGTTCAGCCACAGCCCGCCGACGAAGCGCCGGTCATGGAAGGCGCGCGCGAGCCCATCGGCAGTCAGGTGCTCGCCGGGCGCCGAGCGTCCGAGCAGTGCGAGCGCGGCCAGCACGACGGCAACCGCGCCGAGCGTCGCGAACGACGCCCTGATGCCGACGGAGTCGGCCGCACCACCGAACATCGGTCCGATGATCGCGCCTGCCACCGCGACGCCGAACGCGAATCCGAGCGCTTCGCCGCGGCGCTCCCTCGACGTCGTTGCGGAGACCCAGGCGAGGGCTCCAGCCCACGTGACGGTGCTCGAGAGGCCCTGCACGAAGCGGGCGACGCCGAGCGCCACCGCACCGTCGGCGAGGGCGAACGCGAGGCTCGCCGCTGCCAGCAGCAGGAGGCCTCCGACGACCGCGTGCTTGGGCCCGAAGCGCGCAGCGACGATCCCGCCGGGGATCCCGCCGAGGAGCGCGCCGGCGCCGAAGGCTGCGACGAGCAGCCCTGCGCCGACCTTCGAGAGCTCGAACTCGTCCGCGTAGCCCGGCACGAGCGGCGTGAGCGCCGTGAAGAGCATCGCGTCCACGAAGATGATCGAGCAGACGAGGAGAAGCAGGCGGCGCCGCACGGATCGAGGATACGCGCGGCCTCCCGCACGACTTCCGGCGGTGTGTCCAGCCCACACGAAAATGCACCGAGCCGGTGACGTCTTCGTCCGGCTCTTCGACCGACCGCCGCCGAAGCGACTGCCTTTCGGAGAGCCATCGACCTAGGACGCTCCGTACTCGGTGCAATGGCGACTCTATGAGCGTGCGCACGAGCCGTCAAGCGTTGCCCGAACTGAATCGTCCGCAATTTCCGAAAACTGCTTCTTTACAGCGTCTGGCACTGTAAAGACGCCGAAAGTGCGCCAATCGATCCACGGACGGCCGGCCCACCAGGTGCCGGTCCACGAAGAAATGCACCGAGCCGGTGACGTCTTCGTCCGGCCTTCCGACTGACCGCCGCCGAAGCGACTGCCGATCGGAGGGCCATCAACCTCGGACGCTCCGTACTCGGTGCATCGGGGACTCTAGGGGCACCCATGGGGGGCGTCAAGGTCACCGAATCGGAACTTTCCGCATTTTGCGAACTTTTCTTTTCGCACAGCATGTCGTTGCGTTTCGCCTCATGTGCTCTAGATCAATCTGAGAGACGAAACGGCCGAGCCCGGTAACCGTCCCAGGAGCTCGGCCGAAGAAATTCGCCGAGCCGGGAACGCTTTCGTCCACCTTCCCGACCGGCTTTCCGCTTTCGCGTACAGCTGCTCGGGGGGCTTCGTCCTACCGGCGCCCCGTGCTCGGCGCAGGGAGGAATTTACGCAACCGGACCTGTCCCTTCAAGGGGTTGCGAACCGGAAGTTCGCGCAAATTGCGGCATCCGGTAGCGGGAAGGGAGCGTCGCGAACCGACCGAGGAAACCACGAGCGCCGCGGCCGCTTGCGGCCGCGCTTTAGGGGTCTGCGCGCGACCGGAGTCGAGCGTTAGCCGACTCCGGTCTTACGCAAGAAATAGGCTCGCCGCATGCGGGAGCGAGCGCGGGCGGTCGTCATCGGGGGAGGGGTGGGCGGCTGCTCGATCCTCTACTGGCTCGCACGGCTCGGCTGGGACGACGTCGTCCTCGTCGAGCGCGCCGAGCTGACGAGCGGCTCGACATTCCACTCGGCGGGCCTCGTCGGCCAGCTGCGGAGCTCGCTTTCGCTGACGAAGATGATGATGAGCTCGGTCGAGCTCTACCGTGCGCTCGAGGAGGAGGTCGGGCTCGAGACCGGCTGGCGCGAGGTCGGCTCGCTCCGCCTCGCCTCCTCGCCCGAGCGCATGGAGGAGATCGCCCGCCAGGCGGGGTGGGCGAAGACGTTCGGGCTCCCCCTCGAGCTCGTCTCGCCGACCGACGCGCAGGAGCTCTTCCCGCCGCTCACGACCGACGGTGTCCTCGGCGCGGCCTATCTCCCGACCGACGGCTACGTCGACCCGAGCCAGCTCACGCTCGCACTCGCCGAGGGTGCGCGGCGCCGAGGTGCCGAGGTCAACACGGGAACGCGCGTGACGGGACTCCGCGTCGAGCGCAACCGGGTCCAGGGGGTCGAGACCGATCAGGGCGAGATCGAGACCGAGATCGTCGTCAACGCAGGCGGCATGTATGCGTTCGAGATCGGAGCGCTCGCAAGGGTGAACGTGCCCATCGTCCCGATGGCGCACGAGTACCTGATCACGAAGCCCACGGGCCTTGCGACGGACATGCCGACGATGCGTGACCCGTCGCTGCTCGTGTACTTCCGGCCCGAGTCCGGCGGGCTCGTGATGGGCGGCTACGAGCGTCACTGCGCCCCGTGGGGGCTCGACGGGATCCCCGCCGACTTCAACTCCCGCCTGCTCGACGAGGACTGGCCGCGCTTCGAGGAGCTCCTGGAGAACGCCGTCGTCCGCGTACCGGGCCTCGCCGAGCTGGAGGTGATCCGCCTCATCAACGGCCCGGAAGCGTTCACGCCGGACGGCGAATTCATCCTCGGCCCGTCGGACGTGCACGGATTCTGGGTCGCGGCCGGCTTCTGCGCGCACGGGCTCGCGGGCGCGGGCGGCATGGGGAAGCTCGTCGCGGAGTGGATCGTCGAGGGCACGCCCTCGCTCGACGTCTGGCACATGGACTCGCGCCGCTTCGGCGCTGCGTACCGGAGCCGCGACTACGCGCTCGCGCGAACGCAGGAGATCTACGAGACGTACTACGACGTCAGGTACCCGGGCCACGAGCGCAGCGCCGGGCGGCCGCTGCGCCTGTCTCCCACCTACGACCGGCTCCGTGAGCTCGGGGCCGTGTTCGGGGAGAAGTCCGGCTGGGAGCGAGCGAACTGGTTCGAGCCGAACGCGGCGCGCGGTGACGAGTGTTTGCGCCCGCGCGGCTGGGCCGGGAAGCTCTGGTCGCCCGCGATCGGCGCCGAGCACGCAGCCTGCCGCGACGCCGTCGCCGTCTTCGACGAGACGTCGTTCGCGAAGATCGAGGTGGCGGGCCGGGGTGCCGCGGACTTCCTCGAGCGGCTCTGCGGCAACCGCGTCGCACGCGGGGTCGGCGCGGTGACGTACACGCAGATGCTGAACTCGCGGGGCGGGATCGAGTGCGACTTCACCGTCACCCGGCTCGCGGACGACCGCTTCCGAATCGTGACCGGCACCGCGTTCGGCCAGCACGATCTCGCGTGGATCCGCCAGCACGTGCCCGAGGACGGCTCCGTGCAGATCGCGGACCGCACGTCCGCCTTCGCGTGCTTCGGCCTGTGGGGGCCGCGGGCACGCGATCTCCTCCAGCCGCTGACGACGACCGACATCTCGAGCGAGGCGTTCCCGTACATGACCGCGCAGGAGCTCGCGGTCGGCCCGGTGCCGTGCCTCGCGCTGCGCGTGACGTACGTCGGGGAGCTCGGCTGGGAGCTCTACTGCCCCACGGAGTGCGGCGCGCGCCTCTGGGACACGCTCTGGGAGGCCGGCCGCGCGCATGATCTCACCGCAGGCGGGTACAAGGCGATCGACTCGCTCCGGCTCGAGAAGGGCTATCGCGTCTGGGGAGCCGACATCACGCCCGAGGACACGCCCTTCGAAGCGGGGCTCCGGTTTGCGGTCAAGCTCGACAAGGGCGACTTCGTCGGGCGCGGAGCGCTGGCCGATGCTGCGCCGCCCGAGCGCCTCCTCCGCTGCCTCGTGCTGGACGACCCACGGGCAGTCGCGCTCGGCTCGGAGCCGGTGCGGGTCGGCGACGACCTCGTCGGCCGGGTTACGAGCGGGGGCTACGGGTACACGGTCGAGCGCTCGATCGCATACGCGTACCTGCCGGCCGAGCACGACGTCGGGGCAGAGATCGCGGTCGAGATCTTCGGCGAATGGGTCCCGGGCAGGGTGGCCGCGGAGCCGCTGTACGACCCGACCGGAGAGCGGATCCGCGCATGAGCGAGCTCGCCGCCGCGGTCGAGCGCGTCTGGCCGGGCCGCGACGCCCGCTTCGAGGCGCTCGGCGGCGGGATCACGAATCACAACGTGAGGGTCGAAGTGGACGGACAGACGTACGTCCTGCGCGTGGCCGGGAAGGATACGAACCTGCTCGGCATCGACCGCTCACTCGAGCTCGAGGCGACACGAGCTGCGGCGGCGCTCGGGATCGGGCCCGAGGTCGTGGACTTCGTCGAGCCCGAGGGCTGGCTCGTGACGCGCTTCATCGACGGCGCGATCCCGACGCCGGAGCGCCTGCGCGAGCCCGAGCTGCTGGTCCGAGTCGCGCGAGCGCTACGCGCGCTCCACGACGGCCCACCGCTGCCTGGCAGCTTCGACTCGTTCCGCGTGGTCGAGGTCTACCGGGAGACGGCGGTCGCGCGCGGCGGCGAGATTCCGGCCGCGTACGAGTGGGCGCACGGCGTCGCGCGGCAGATCGAGGCGCTGAGAGCCGGGACGCCGCAGGTGCCCTGCCACAACGACCTCCTGAACGCGAACTTCCTCGAGGGAGGCGATGCGATCCGCATCGTGGACTGGGAGTACGCGGGCATGGGCGACCGCTTCTTCGACCTCGCGAACTTCTCCATCAACCTCGAGCTGGACCCGGGCCAGCAGGAGGCGCTGCTCGTCGCCTACGAAGGCGAGCTCCGGGAGGAGGACCTGCGCGCGCTCCGGCTCATGCGCTTCATGTCCGACTTCCGGGAGGCGATGTGGGGCGTCGTCCAGCGCGCGGTCTCGACGCTCGACTTCGACTTCGAGGCGTACGCGACGCAGCACTTCGAGCGGCTCGAGCGCACCGCCGCCGAACCGGCGTTCCAGCGCGCACTGGCCTTGTAGCGATCCGTTACGAGGGACGAGGGGCGCCTTCCGGCGCCCCTCGCAACTTCGGTCAAGCGATCGCTAGGAGGCTTCCGTCGGCAGCGTGAACTGGCCGAGCCGCTCCTCCTCCATCCGCTCGAGCTCCTCTTCCGTGCCCATGCGGACGGGGCCCTTGAACCACTTCCTGGCGGAGAGGATCCACCAGCCTCCGAAGAGCAGCAACGCTCCGCCGACGAGAATCGGCGCGTAGTTCACAGCCTCCCATGTGAATCCGTCTTTCCAGGGCACGCTGATCGAATAGGGCGGCATCAGGAACACGATGCTGATGAAGAACACCCAGACGATCGCGATCGGATCGATCCACTTGTAGTGGTTGCCGAGTGTCCACGCGCCCGGCTCGAAGCGGTCCTTCATCCGGTAGCGCAGGATCACGGGCAGGATGAACGCGATGTAGAGGCCGATGACCGCGATCCCCGTGCCGACGTAGTAGCCGATGAAGAAGTTGTAGAGCGTCGGCAGCATGAGGGCAGCGGCTGCGACGCAGATCGCGATGACCGCGAAGTGCGGAATGCGATTGCGCCCGACCTGGCGCCACAGCTGGTGTCCCGGGACCGCGCGGTCGCGGGAGAACGCGAAGAGCATGCGCGAGGCCGAGGTGACGGAAGCCGTCAGACAAAACATCTGCGCCACGCAGCAGATGAACAGGATGAACGTCCCCCAGCTCTGGCCCATCGCCGCCACCCAGCCGGACGGGACGATGTACAGGTCGAGCTGGGGCTCCACCGGCAAAGCCCTCGTCACGGCGACGAGCAGGATGAACCCGAAGACGACCGACGCCACGACGGACATGTACATGCCGACGGCGGCCGAGCGCGATGCCTGGCGTGTCTCCTCGGCGACGTGCGCTGACGCGTCGAAGCCCGTGATCGTGTATTGGGCCATCAGCAGCCCGGTGAGGAAGACGTAGAAGAAGACGATGCCCGAGGTCGTGCCGCCTCCCCAGCCGGTCGCGTTCACCGTGTCGGTGAAGACGGAGCCGAGAGAGCGATGGTCGTCGGGAACGAGCAGGAGGACGACGACGATGACGCCTACGCCGATCATGTGCCAGTAGGCGGAGATCGTGTTCAGCAGCGCCGTAATGCTGACCTTGAGCAGGTTCAGCAGCAGCGCGGCGAGCAGGACGACCGCGTAGGCGAGGTAGACGTACTCCTTCGTGTTCGGGTAGTCGAACCAGTAGTTCAGGAGCGCTGTCGAGAAGATCGCGAGGCCGTAGCCGATCGCAGCGGTCACTGCGATCTGCCCGACGAGGTTGAACCAGCCGGTGAACCAGCCCCAGGCCGGGCTTCCGAGCTTCGAGGCCCAGTAGTAGAGGCCGCCGGCCGTGGGATACGCGGATGCGATCTCCGCCATGGCGAGGGCAACGAGGGTGCTCATGAGCCCTACCAGCAGCCACCCCCAGCTCACGGCAATCGGGCCCCCCTGCAGGTACGCGATCGAATACGAGGTGAGGCAGCCCGCGAGGATCGAGATGATCGTGAAGCTGATGGCGAAGTTCTGGAACCCTCCCATTGCGCGGAAGAGCTCCTGCGCGTACCCGAGCCGGTGGAGGACCTTTTCGTCCTCCGAGGTGTGGTAGCTCGGCGTTCCCGGACCGCTGCTCATACGTACCCCCTCGGGCTCGACGTCGTTCGGTGCGGCGCTATTACCTCCACCTGTTCCGTGTCATGTCAACAGACCGGCCGGACGCAATAGGATCGCCGCGGTGCTGAGCCTCGAGCAGCTGACGAGTGAGGTCGAGACCGGTGCGATCGACACCGTCGTCGTCGCGTTCACGGACATGCAGGGCCGGCTGCTCGGAAAGCGGCTCCACGGCGAGTTCTTCGTCGAGGAGATCGGTGCCGGCCACGAGGTCGAGGGGTGCAACTACCTGCTCGCGCTCGACATGGAGATGGACCCCGTTCCCGGCTACGAGATCGCGAGCTGGGAGCAGGGCTACGGAGACTTCGTGCTCGCGCCCGATCTCGGGACGCTGCGCAGGATCCCCTGGCTCGAGGCGACCGCCCTCGTGCTCTGCGACGTCCAGTGGCACGACGGCTCGCCCGTGCAGCCGTCGCCGCGGCAGGTGCTGAAGACGCAGGTCGAGCGTGCAGCCAAGCTCGGGCTGGAGCCCATGCTCGCCTCCGAGCTCGAGTTCTACGTCCTCCGCGAGACCTTCGAGGAGGCGTTCGCGCAGCGCTACGAGGGCCTCACCCCGTCCGTCCCCTACATCCTCGACTACCACATCCTCGCCGCGACCTACGACGAGGATCTGATCCGCCAGATCCGGAACGGCATGCACGGCGCCGGGATCAGGGTCGAGACCTCGAAGGGCGAGGCGTGGCCGGGCCAGCACGAGATCAACTTCCGCTTCGGGGACGCGCTGCGGATGGCCGACAACCACGTGGTCTACAAGAACGGGGCGAAGGAGATCGCCTTCGCCAACGGTCGCTCGCTCACGTTCATGGCGAAGCCGTTCGAGTCGTGGATCGGCAACTCGTGCCACGTCCATGCGTCGCTCTTCCGCGACGGCGCACCGGCGTTCGCGGACGAGCAGGCGCTCTTCGAGCGGTTCCTCGCCGGGCAGATCGCGGCGTTCGAGGAGCTCGCGGTCTTCCTCGCGCCGACGATCAACTCGTACAAGCGGTACGCGGCCGGGAGCTGGGCGCCGACGACGCTCGCCTGGGGAAAGGACAACCGGACGTGCGGGTTCCGCATCGTCGGGCACGGCGCGTCGAAGCGCGTGGAGACGCGGATCCCGGGGGGCGACGTCAACCCGTACCTCGCGTTCGCGGCGATCATCGCCGCGGGCCTGCACGGGATCGAGAACGAGCTCGAGCTGCCGCCTGCGCTCGAGGGCAACGCCTACGAGTCTGACGCGAAGCGGTTCCCGTCGACGCTCCGCGAGGCGGTCGCCGCGCTCGAGTCCGGCTCCGTCGCGCGGGCCGCGTTCGGCGACCAGGTCGTCGACCACTACCTGAACTACGCGCGCACCGAGCAGGCGCTCTTCGACAGGCACGTGACCGACTGGGAGCGCATCCGGTACTTCGAGCGCGGGTGAGCCCGTGCGGGTCGTGCTCATCGCGCAGGTGCTGCCCGCAGTGCAAGGCCTCTACTCGATGTTGCGAGCGGCGGGCCACGAGCCGGTCGCGCTCGTGCTGGCCCGCGAGGGCTCGGAGCGCTACGGAGAGCTCAGCGACGCGATTCGCGCGGCGCCGGCCGATCTCGACGTCGTCATGCCGGCGACGCGCGACCGTATCGCGCCGCTCCTCCGCTCATACGACCCGGATGTCGTCTTCTGCGGCGGGTTCCCCTGGAAGATCCCGGCCGACGCGATCGCGGTGCCGCGACACGGAATCGTGAACGGGCACCCGGCGCTGCTTCCGAAGTACCGCGGCCCGAGCCCGGTCGCCTGGGCGGTTCGTGCGGGGGAGTCGGAGATCGGCTTCACCTTCCACTACATGGATTCCGAGCTCGACACCGGGAACATCCTGGCGCAGACGCCGATCACGCTCGGCGACGAGCACGGCTGGGACGAGCTCGGACCGAAGATCGCGTCTGCCGTGGAGGAGCTCTTTCCGCATGTCCTCGAACGGGTCGAGGCGGGCGATCCCGGAGACCCGCAGCCGGAGGGCGGCGAGTATCTCTCGTTCTTCGAGCCCGAGTACGCCTGGATCGACTGGTCGAGACCGGCCGCCGAGGTCGAGCGCCAGGTGCGCGCCTGGCGTTTCCACTCCGTCCGGAGCCCGCACGGCGCGCTGACCGAGCTCGATGGCGAGACCGTCCGCGTGCTCCGCGTCAGCCTCGAGCCCGCCGACGGCCCGGCACACGAGTGCGGAGACGGCAGACTGTGGATCGTCGAACAGGAGGCGGCATGAGGCCCGTGATCGGGATCACGACGTATGCGCAGGACGCGAGCTGGGGCGTCTGGCAGCTGCCGGCCGCGTTGATCCCGCTCGACTACGTGGACGCGGTCGAGCGCGCGGGCGGGCGCCCGATCCTCATCCCGCCGAGCGATGACGGCGTCGAGGAGACGCTCGACCTGCTCGACGGCATCGTCTTCTCGGGTGGAGCCGACCTCGATCCCGCGCTCTACGGCGCCGAGGCCCATCCCGAGACGGACACGCCGCAGGCACGGCGCGACCGTGGCGAGCTCGCGCTTCTCGAGGCCGCGCTCGAGCGCGACCTTCCGATGCTCGCCGTGTGCCGCGGCGTCCAGCTGCTGAACATCGCGCGCGGCGGCGATCTCGTCCAGCATCTCCCGGAGACGGTGGGGAACGACGTCCACAAGCAGACACCGGGGACGTTCGTCGAGCACCCCGTGGAGGTGAAGGAAGGCACGCGACTCGCTTCGATCGTCGGCACGCGTCCCGAGGTGACGTCGCATCACCACCAGGGGCTCGGGCAGCTAGGGGAGGGGCTCGTCCCGGCAGCCTGGGCTGCGGACGGGACGCTCGAGGGCGTCGAGGATCCGTCGAAGCGATTCACCGTCGGCGTGCAGTGGCATCCCGAAGCGGGCGAGGACGAGGCGCTGTTCGAGAACCTCGTTGCCGAGGCGCGTTCCTTCCGCGCCGAGCGCGACGGGCGTTAGGCTCGCTCGGTCATCGAGACTGGGCCACCGAGACTGGAGGGACGCGTGTACTGGGGATTCTTCGCAATCTACGTCGTGCTGTCCGTCCTCTTCATCGCGGACGTCCTGCGCAACCCGGAGTTGAGCAGCGCCGGCAAGGCTCTCTGGATCGCCGCGCTCCTGCTCGTCCCGATCCTCTCCTGGGTTGTCTACGGGATCTTCCGGATCAGGCAGGGCCGCGGGCTCTGACCGTGTTTGAATCCGCCGTGTGACGCTCACCGTCCTGAACCCGGCGACCGAGGAGCCGATCGCGGAGCTCGAGCAGGCCGGCCTCGAGGAGGCGGACGAGGCCGTCTCGCGTGCAAAGGACGCCTATCCGGGATGGCGTGCGGTCGCGCCGGCCGACCGGGCTCGGCTCCTGCGGCGGCTTGCGACGCTCGTCGAGGAGAACGCCGAAGAGCTCGCGCAGATCGAATCCCGCAACGTCGGGAAGCCGATCGCGGGAGCGCGTGGCGAGATCGGGATGGTCGCGCAGGTCTTCCACTTCTACGCGGGCGCGGTGGACAAGCACCGCGGGGACACGATCCCCGTCGCAGGCGGCGTTGCAGCGACCTTCCGCGAGCCGCTCGGCGTCGTCGGGCTGATCGTCCCGTGGAACTTCCCGCTCAACATCGCCAGCTGGAAGCTCGGGCCGGCGCTCGCGTGCGGGAACACGGTCGTGCTCAAGCCGGCCGAGCTGACGCCGCTCTCGGCCATGCGCCTGTCCGAGCTCTGCCTCGAGGCCGGGATTCCCGAGGGCGTCGTGAACGTGCTCGTCGGGAAGGGCTCGGTCGTCGGGCAGCGGCTCATCGAGCATCCCGACGTCGCGAAGATCGGGTTCACGGGCTCGACCGAGGTCGGACGGCTGGTCATGCAGGGCGCGGCCGGGACGATCAAGCGCGTGACCCTCGAGCTCGGCGGCAAGTCCGCCAACGTCGTCTTCGCGGACGCCGACCTCGAGCGCGCCGCGGCGGCAGCGCCGTACGCGGTCTTCGACAACGCCGGGCAGGACTGCTGCGCGCGCTCCCGCGTCCTCGTCGAGAGGACCGCCTATGACCGGTTCCTGGAGCTCTTCATGGATGCGACGAGGAACGTCAAGGTCGGTGATCCGGCCGACGACGCGACCGAGATGGGACCGCTGATCTCGGCCGAGCAGCGAACGAAGGTCGCGTCGTTCGTGGAAGGAGACCCCGCATTCCGCGGCGACGTGCCGGCCGGGCCTGGCTACTGGTACCCATGCACGATCGTCGAGGCCTCGAACGACGACCGCGTCGCGCAGGAGGAGGTCTTCGGGCCCGTCGTGGCCGTCATCCCGTTCGAGGACGAGGCGGACGCGATCCGGATCGCCAACGACACGCCGTTCGGCCTCTCCGGGTCGATCTGGACGCGGGACGTCGCCCGCGCGCTGCGGGTGACGCGCGCGCTCGAGACGGGCGTGCTCTCGGTGAACGCCAATACGTCCGTTCGCGTACAGACGCCGTTCGGAGGTTTCAAGCAATCCGGCTTCGGGCGCGAGCTCGGGCTCGAGGCCCTCGACGGCTACTCCGAGCTCAAGAGCGTCTTCATCTCGACGGAGGAGTAGGCCATGGGGGATCGACTCGACGGCAAGGTCTGCGTCATCACCGGCGCGGGAGGCGGCATGGGCCGCGAAGCGGCGGTCGTCTTCACCGCCGAGGGCGCAAAGGTCTGTGTCGCGGACGTCGATCTCGCCGCCGCGGAGGAGACCGTGTCGCTCTGCTCGGGTGAGGCCTTCGCCCTGCGCGTGAACGTCGCCGACGAGGACGAGGTGCGCTCGATGTACGAGGAGACGGCGGCGCGCTACGGCGGAGTCGACGTCCTCTACAACAACGCGGGTATCTCGCCCGGGGACGACGCATCCGTGCTCGACACCACCGTCGACGCCTGGGAGCGCGTGCAGGACGTGAACACGAAGGGCGTCTTCCTCTGCTGCAAGCACGGGATCCCGAGGCTGCTCGAGCGGGGTGGAGGGTCCGTCATCAACGTCGCCTCGTTCGTCGCGCTCCTCGGCGCCGCGACCTCGCAGATCTCGTACACCGCCTCGAAAGGCGCCGTGCTCTCGATGAGCCGCGAGCTCGCGGTGCAGTTCGCCCGGCAGGGGGTGCGCGTGAACGCTCTCTGCCCCGGCCCGGTGGAGACACCGCTCCTGCTCGCGATCTACGGCGGCGACCAGGCCGCGTTCGAGCGGCGCCGGATCCACTGGCCGACCGGCCGCCTCGGCAAGCCGCGCGAGATCGTGAATGCCGCGCTCTTCCTCGCGAGCGACGAGTCGTCGTTCGTGAACGGCGCGACGTTCGTCGTGGACGGGGGCCTGACGGCCGCCTACGTCACGCCGGAATGATCACGTAGGGGCGAGGCTTGCCTCGCCCGGGCCGGGCATGCCCGGCCCCTACGATCCAAGGTGACCTCCGTAGGCGCCGGGCATGCCCGGCGCGCGACCTGAGCGGCGTTAGACGCCGACGACCTGGACGGTCCAGCGGCGATCTCGTTCCCGGTCGAGCTCGAGGAAGAGAACCCGCTGCCACTGGCCGAGCTGGAGCTCCCCGCCACGGACGGGGATCGCCTCGCCCGCGGGACCGAGGAGCATCGACATGCAGTGCGCGTGCCCGTTCGACGCCTCCATGTCCTCGGCGCACACGTTCTCCGTGCGCCGGTCCCAGTCGTCGTGCGCGTAGTAGTGCTCGCTCGGGACGAGCCGCCGGAGCAGCACCGCGAAGTCCTCGAGGAAGCCGCGCTCCCATTCGTTCACCCGCACGGAGCAGGTCGTGTGCGGCGAGTAGACGCAGCAGATCCCGTCCCTGATCCCGCTCTGGTTGACGGCCTCCTGCACCTCGTCGGTGATGTCGGTGACGGTCAGCCCGCCGGCGGTGCGCAGATGCGCCTCGTACTGAAAGGTCTCCACGGCCGTCGCACATTCTGACAAAGAGCGCGAGCGGCCCTGCCGGCGAACCGGTCCCCGCGGCCCGCGATACGCTGGCTCGAGCGGGCCCGTAGCTCAGCTGGTTAGAGCAGCCGACTCATAATCGGTTGGTCCCTGGTTCGAGTCCAGGCGGGCCCATGCGACACGGCTCGGTTGAGCGGCTTCGCTTAACCACGCGGTGCGAGGGGAGCGGTTCGAGCCGGTGCGTGCGTACCTCTGTGCGTACCTCGGGATCGACGCCTTCCGACTCTTCGGCCACGTCCCAAGCGGACGTCTCGAAAGTTGTCGGACGCTACGGCGGCGACGGGAAGATCGACTCGGTGCGGCCCGCGCGCTCCTCTAGGAGCCGGTCGGCGTAACGGAGCAGAGCAACAATGGAAACGAGCGCCGCGACGCCGCCCACGCTCGCGGCTATGCCGAGCGAGGCATCGGCGATCGCACCGAGCGCGATCGCGATCGCGCTGCCACCGACCACGCTGTTGATCACGGCGACGACCGTCGCGAAGGTGAAAAACTGCTTGCGCCCTTCGAGCGGCACCGCAGCGTTCTCGAACACCCCTCGTACGTCGTCGTGCCCGGAGAGCAGGAAGAGCTTCGCCTGGTCGCCGGCGATCTGCTTGTAGTAGTTGCGGATCCGGTTGATTGCGACGCCGTAGCGGAAGTCCTCGGCACCGCACTCGACCACTCGTACGAAGGTGAAGACGCCGAGGACGTAGAGCGTCGGGAGAACGGTGAGGGCGAAGACCTAGAACGTGGTGCCGATCTCCTGACGATCCGGTGCCTCCGCCACCCCGCCAACGTACCAACGCCTCGCCGCCGCGACGGTCGCGGCGGCGGAGACCGATGCATCGCCCGCGATTGAACGGTCAAGCTACGCACATGAGCCACGAAGACTTCGTACCGCCCGACTTCGTAGTCCCGGCCCGGCTCGAAACCGAGCTGTTCACGCTCGAGCCGCTCGGGCCGGAGCACAACGAGCGCGACTACGACGCCTGGACGTCCTCGAAGGAGCACATCCACGCGACCCCCGGCTGGCACGACAGCTCGTGGCCGCGAGCGATGACCTTGGACGAGAACCGCGGCGACCTCGAGCGCCATGCCGACGACTTCCGAAAGCGCACGGGCTTCACCTACACCGTGCTCGACCGCCCGAGCGGGGACGTCGTCGGCTGCGTCTACATCTATCCGGTTCGGGACAGCGAGCACGACGCGCGCGTGCTCTCGTGGGTGCGGGCCAGTCGCGCCGACCTGGACGTTCCGTTGTGGCGCAGCGTCGGCGACTGGATCGCCGCGGAGTGGCCGTTCCGCAGCGTCGAGTACGCCGAGCGGCCCGGCTAGGCGTCCAACATGTCTGCTGCGATCGAGCCGCGACGGACACGCGCCGTGCGGCTCGCGAGGGCTACCCGCGCTCGAACGAGCCGAGAATGTCGGTGCCGACGTAGATGAGCATCGACTCGCGTCAATCTCCGATCTCGCATCGAGCCGCTAGCGCTTGGGGGACCAGGCAGGCGTGTAGTCCGCGAGAGAGCTCTGGCTCACGTTCCGCTGGTCGCTGCCGTCGGCGTTCATGACGTAGATCTCGGTATTGCCGTCGCGATCGCTCGTGAACGCGATCGAACGCCCGTCGGGTGACCAATCCGGTTGTCCGTCGAATACACCATTGTCGTTGTCGGTCAGCTGCAGCAGCTCGCTGCCGTCGGCGTTCACGACGTAGACCTCGACCTCCCGGCAGCACTGCGTGAAGGCGATCTTGCGACTGTCGGGCGACCAGGCGAAGTCGGCGCGTCGTAGGCCGCGGTTGTCCACACGGTTGTCGACGATCTTCCGGGGTTGCGTGCCGTCGGCATTCATGACCCACAGGTAGTCGTCGCTGATGAACGCGATCAGCCGGCCGTCGGGTGACCACCTGACCCCCCAGACCCGCTCTGCCCCCGCGATGCGCGCCAGCACGCTCAAGCCCATTCCGTCCGGCCTGATGACGTACACGATCCCGCGGTGGACATGGTTGAACGCGATCTTGCGCCCACCCAGCGCCCAAGTCGGTCCTGCAAACGCCCCACGCGGCCAGAACCACGGTGTGAGCTTGCGCTCCGGGCCACCTCGCACGGCGACGATGTGGATCGCATAGTTGGGGTCGCTGTCGTACCGCGTGAAGGCGATCCTTCGTCCGTCGGGCGACCAAACGGGATCCAGGTCCTGCTCGTAGTCGGCCTCGGGCCTGGTCAATCGGCGCGGAGTACCGCCGTTCGCGTTGATGACGGCGAGGTGAATGCCGTAGTTCCGACCGAGCACGCCATAGAGGATCTGTCCTCCGTCGCGCGACCACACGGGCGCACCACCCCGTGCCAGCATTCGCTGCCCGCTCCCGTCGGCCTTCATCATCCAGACCGCGCCCGCGCGGCTCGCGCCGCGGGTGAAGGCGATCGTGCCGGTCGACTGCGGGTCTTGTGCGTTCGAGCCGCCGCACACCGCTGCTGCCAGCACGATCGGCACGATCAGCGCGAACCATCTCATGAGGCTTCCTCGATTCTCGGAACGCTTCGCACCGACGACCATAGCGCAAGCTTGTGCTGAGATGCACAAATCTCGACGGGTGAGGAATCGCTATGCCCATCGCTCGAAAGGCCCGCCTGGCGGCACGTCTCGCCCAGGCGTTCGGTTAACCGCACCCGCGCTGGCTGGATCTCCCCACCGCCGTGGAGCCTCGCTGGCGCGAGCCTGGGTCACTGCTTCACGCCAACAACCCAAAGAGAGCCGACCATGATTCGCAGCGGAGACACCCTTCACAACCCGGTCACCGGCGAGACCGTCCACATCGTCCGCTCGGCCAGCGACACGGACGGCGAGTACGTCCTCGTCGAGGTGCGTGTCGAGCCCGAGGGCTTCGTCGCCGCCACTCACGTCCACCCGTACCAGACCGAGGTGTTCGAGATCCTCGAGGGCGTGGTCGAGTTCAAGGCGGGCGGAAAGACGATCATCGCCGGCCCAGGGGAGAAGGTCGTCGTCGAGCCCGGGACCGCGCACCGCTTCTGGAACAACGGCGACACGGCTGCTCGCTTCCGGTGCGAGGTGCGTCCGGCGCTCCAGTTCGAGCAGCTCCTGGCGACGATGTACGCCCTCGCCGCGGACGGCAAGACGAACCGCAAGGGCATGCCGAACCCGCTTCGGCTGGCCGTGATCGCGAAGCACCACTTCGACGACGTGCGGCTTCCGTTCCCGCCCGCTTGGATGCAGCGGGTCGGACTGGCGCTCGGGGCTCCGATGGGTCGGCTCCTCGGGTATCGCGCCGTCTACGAAGGCGCCGCACCGGACGAGGCCGCCCTGGCGCTGTAAGCGTCAACCAAGGAGCACCGCGAGAGGGCCCGATGTCGGGCCCTCTCGCGTCCAGTGGATAGATCGGGCAGGCTTCGCGCGTAGAGGAAGCAGCACGTGCGACGTCGCCCCGACACGGAGCTGATCGTCCTTGCCCGCAGAGGCTCGGACGAGGCTGTCGAGGTCCTGTTCGACCGCTACTGGCCGCACGCGTGGCGCTCCGCCTACGCCGTGACGGCGGACCGCGGGCTCGCTGACGACGCCGCGCAGGAGGCGATCGAGAAGGCTTTCGGCGCGCTCGACCGCTTCGACGAGACACGGCCGTTCGGACCGTGGCTGAAGCGCATCGCGATCAACCGCGCGGTGGACCAGCTGCGGCGGCGCCGGCACGTCGAGGTGCTCTCCGACGAGGAGACCACGTTCCACACGTGGGCGATCGGCGAGGAGGCAGACGAGGACATCCGGCTCTGGGCCGTGGCCGACTCAGTCGCCGCACTCGGCGCGGGGAAACGCGTCGTCGTCGTTCTCCACTACTGGCTCGACCTGCCGCTCGACGAGATCGCCGGCGTGCTCGGGCTCCCCGTCGGGACCGTCGCCTCGCGTCTCGCCCGCGCGAAGGACGAGCTGCGGGCAGTGCTCGAGGAGCAGCATGTCGTCTGATCACGACCTCGAGCGGCTGCTCGGTGACGCGCAGGAGACGCTGCCGGGGCCGGACCCGGGCGCGACGGAGCGCGCCCGAGCGGCGGCTCTGGCGACGGCGCGCCGCGAGCGGCCACGCCGGGGTCGAGTCGCTGCGCTGGTCGGCGCCAGCCTCGTGCTCGCCGCCGTGCTCGCCGTGGGCATCGGCTCGCTCGGCGCTCCAAGCGTGACCGCCTCGAGAGGGCCCATCTCGCTCGGGTTCATGCCTGAGCCGGGCTGGTACGCCTTCCAGACCGGCGGCGAGAACGGCGAGCTCTACCAGACGGTCGCGGTCGCCTCGAACGTGCCGCTCGATCGCGAGGATCAGGTGGCGGGTGCCGCCGACCCGTCAGGGCTCCCGTATTCGACGCTCCTGAAGTTGCCCGAGAAAGGGATTGTCATCGTCGCCAGCTTTGCCAGGCCGCCTGGCCCATTGTTCTCGAGTCCGTTTCAGACCGAGCTCGAGCTCCCGCTGGGTATCCGGGATGCGACGCCGATCCAGTACGGCACGCAGCTGCGCCCGGAAGAGCCGCTCGGGCAGTACGAGATCCGGGGCCTGATCAGGCGTCACGACGTGACGCTGCACGTCTACTTCGGATCGCCGAAGCCGTCGGCAGCGCAGCTCGCCGAAGCGGATCGGCAGCTCTCGAGAGTCGTGGTCCGGCGCGCATCCGATGCAGCCACGCCCGCCAGGCGGCCGGCGGCGACGATCGTGGCCACCGCGCCGGGCATCGTCGATCGCACGGTCACCTGCGTGCCCGTCCTCGTCGGCGGAGTCCGCCAGGTCGACACGCTCGCGCGCTCAGGGAGCGGACGCCGCGGGTCGAGCTGGGACAGCCCTGCCTTCGCCGCGACCAAGACGACGATCTCGGGCGCCGCGGCGACAGCGGTGGACGACAACCTCGTCTGGGTGACCGCGGGAGCACCGTCTCCCCAGGCGACCGTCGTCTCGACCCTCGTTGGCTTCACCTTCCCGATGCGGAGCTGGGGCACCGTCGCGATCAGCCGCAAGTACTGCCGCACGAGCACGAAACGCATCCCGTTCACGAGGAAGGGGCTCAGCGGCGGCGCCGTCGGGCCGTTCGACGAGCAGTGGGACTGCCAGCCGGGGCGGCGGGTCATCGTGCGGGTACGCGCCGTCGTTCGGTCGAAGACGACGCTGAGCTCGTTCCGCGGCTTCCTCCGGACGACGGTCCCGGTCAAGTCCGCGAAGCTCGTCGTCGCAACGCCAGGCGGAAAGGCACTCTCGTACGCCGAGGTCTTCGAGTCCGGGAAGTCACGGCTCTTCGTGTCCCCGAGCTGCTTCCCGGACTGATGAAGGGGCCGCACGCCTTGGTCTCCCTGGTGGTTCTCGCGGGCGCTGCGTTGGGACTGGCCTCGAGCGCCCACAGCGATCTTGCTGCGTCGCGGAACGTCGACCGCACGTTCTTGTGCGCGCCCGGCTTCATCGGGGGCGTCTACGCGATCAAAGCGCGCGCGCGCACGGGGCTGCGCAACTCGAGGTCGGGCTGGGAGCAGCCGCCCATGGCGACGATCGGATCGAGCCTCGCCGGCGCCGCGCACTTCTCCATCCTGAACAGCGTCGCCTGGATCAGCGCGGGCGTGCCTGCGCCCACGGCGTCCGTCGCCCCCGCGGAGCCGGGCCAGCCTCTCCCGTTTCGCGTGTGGGGTACGGTCGGCGTCCAGCTCGGCGTCTGTCGCGCGACGTCGAGCCTCGTGCCGATGAATACCGCAGGGCTCGAGCGCGTGACGGTCGGACCGTTCGAGGAGCCGTACAACTGCGTCACGCCGCGCCGGATCCTCGTGCGCGTGCGCGCGACGCTCGATACCCCCGGGGTGCTCGCGTCGCACCGCGGCTACCTGCGCGCCAATCGGCCGGCCAGGTCGGCCGAACTCATGGTGCGCACGGTCTCGGGCACGCCAGTGGCGTACGCGCACGTGATCGCATCGGGGAAGTCCCGCCTCTTCACCGCACGGGGTTGCGTGGAGGGCTGATGAACCGCCTCTTCGCCATCAGTGGTCTCGTCGTCCTGGTCACCGCGGGGGCGAGCCACTGCTACGTCGCCAGCACGAGCACGCCGGTGCGCGCGTGACGGTCCCGCGGGCGCCGCACATCCCGGACTGACAAAGGCGTGGAACTTTTCACCCCGAGCTCACGACTACCGCGTTGCGTCTAGCGAAATGGAGGATCGGATGACCGAACCCGGAGCGCTCGCGGCGCGACTGCTCGCGAACATCGAGACGGTCGTGATCGGCAAGACCGAGGAGATCAAGCTCGTGCTCTCGGCGCTCCTCTGCGGGGGCCACGTGCTGCTCGAGGACGTGCCGGGGACTGCGAAGACGATCCTCGCCCGCGCGATCGCCGGCTCGATCGAGGGCGCGACGAACGCGCGCGTCCAGTGCACGCCCGATCTCCAGCCGACGGACGTCACGGGGCTCTCGGTGTTCGACCAGCGCGAGCGCGACTTCGAGTTCAGGCCCGGGCCGGTCTTCGCGAACGTCGTCCTCGTCGACGAGATCAACCGCGCGATGCCGAAGACGCAGTCCGCGCTCCTCGAGGCGATGGCGGAGCAGCAGGTGACGATCGACGGCGTCACCCGTCAGCTACCCGAGCCGTTCCTCGTGCTCGCGACCGAGAACCCGATCGAGCAGGAGGGCACCTTCCCGCTCCCGGAGGCCCAGCTCGACCGCTTCTTCCTGCGCACGGCGCTCGGCTACCCCGGCGAGGACGAGGAGGTGCGGATCGTCGAGGACCAGCTGCGCGAGCATCCGCTTCGGCGTCTGCAGCCGGTGGTGAGCCTCGCAGAGGCGCACGCGCTTCGGGACGCCGTGCACGACGTGTACATCGACCCGCTCATCCGCCGCTGGGTGATCCAGCTCGTGCGCGCGACCCGCGCCGCCGATGGCGTGGCGATCGGCGCCTCGGTGCGCGGGAGCCTCGCGCTCGAGCGGGCGACCCGCTCGTGGGCGCTGCTCGACGGTCGCGCGTTCGTGACGCCCGTTGACGTCGAGCAGCTCTTCCTCGCGGTCGTCATGCACCGGATCGTGTTCACGCCGAGCTTCGTGGCCGCGGCGCGGGAGGTGGGGTGGACCGAGGCGTCGGCTCGCTTCCGCGACCAGTGCCTTGCCCTCGCTCCCCGTCCGGGCGAAGAGCTCGAAGCCGTCGCCGCCGCAGCCGCGAGTTGAGCGCGACCTTTCCGCTCATCCCGCGGCGGCGGGTGCTCGGGCTCCCGTTCGGCGGCCTCCACAGCCTGCGCCGCGGGCTCGGCTCGGACGTCGCGAGCTCGCGGCCGTACGAGCCCGGCGACGACGTGGACAAGATCGACTGGAACGCGTCCGCGCGGCTCTCGCTCGCGCGCGGCACCGAGGAGTTCATCGTCCGCGAGCACTACGCGGAGGAGGCGCCTCGCGTGGTCGTGCTCTGCGACCGGCGGCCGTCGATGTCGGTCTTCTCGGACGAGTGGCCGTGGCTCGCCAAGCCCGTGGCGCAACGAGAGGCGATTCGCCTGATCGGGGACAGCGCCGTCGCGGCGCGCGGCCTGCTCGGCTACTTCGACGAGACGCAAGGCGGCGCGCGCTGGCTGCCTCCGCGAAGCTCGCACCAGCACGAGCTCGCCACGGAGGACGGCTCCTTCACCGCGCCGGAGGACACGCTCGAGCGCGGGCTCCGTCACCTCGTCGAGCAGCGTCGAGACCTTCCCGCCGGGAGCTTCGTCTTCGTCGTCTCCGACTTCCTCGCTCCGCCTTCCCGCGGAGCGTGGCTCTGGGCGCTCGAGCGCCGGTGGGAGATCGTGCCGGTGGTCGTCCAGGATCCCGTGTGGGAGCAGAGCTTCCCGGACGTGAGCGGGGCGGTCGTCCCCTTCGCCGACCCGGAGACCGGGAAGGTGAGGCTCGTCCGGATCCCGGCCGGCGAGTGCAGCGCCCGCCGGGAGGCAAACGAGCGGCGGCATGCCGAGTTCGTGCGCGAGCTGCGTGCCCTCGACATGGATCCCGTCGTCGTCTCGTCGCACGACCGCAAGGACATCGTTTTTGCGTTCCTCACGTGGGCCGACCAGCGGCTCTTCACCCGGGGGCGGGCGTGACGAGACCTAGTGTCAAATTGACACTTGGAGTGCTCGCGGCGCTCGCGCTGCTCGCCGGGGGCTGTGCGGGAGGGGACGAGGCCGGCGAGCTGCCGCTCGGGCGCCAGATCTCAGCGCAGGGCTCGCTCACACCGACCGTGCATCTCTTCGCGGAGCCCGTGGTCGCCCGGGTCGACCTCCTCGTCGACCGCGATCACCTCGACCCGGACCGCGTGCGTCTGCAGACGAAGTTCCTGCCCTACGACATCGCGGCGACCGCGACGGATCGCAGCGATCGTGGCCGCTTCACGGAGCTCCGCTACCAGTGGCTCCTGCGGTGCCTGCGCGTCGCCTGCATCCCCGAGATCCTCCCGAGCGCTGCCGGCGAGGCCGAGACGGGACGGGGCGAGCGGCGGACGTTCGCTCTCCCTGCCGCGCAGGTGCTCTACGACGACCCCGACGGGAAGACGCGAACGCTCACGAGGGCGACGTGGCCCGAGCTCGTCTCCGTCTCGCGCATCAAGCAGAGCGACGTCCCGGAGTTCGGCTTCGTGTTCAAGACGTCCGTCACGCCGCTGCCGGAGCCCGACTACCGCGTCTCGCCGACATTGCTCGGGGCCGGTCTACTCGCGGGAGCGGCGGCGTTGCTCGCGCTCCCGGTCGCGCTCGGGATCGGCTGGTGGCGTCGGCGTCGGCCTCCACCGGCTGTCGTCGAGGAGCGGGAGCTGACGCCGCTCGAGCGGGCGCTTGCGCTCGTCGAGTGGGCACGCGATCGGGAGAACGGCGCCGAGCGGCGCGAGGCGCTCGAGGTGCTCGCGGTCGAGCTCGAAGCGGTCGAGAGTCCCGCGCTCGCGTGGTCCGCGCGGTCGCTGGCGTGGTCGCCCTCGTCACCGTCGCCGGAGGCTGCGGCGGCGCTCGTCGAGACGGTCAAGGAGAGCGATGGGCGCAACTGATCCCGGGCGTCCGGTCCCCACGAGCGAGCCTGGTCGGCTCGGCCGCCTCGCGCGCCGCACCACCGTGCTCCGGGGAGTGCTCGCGGCCGCGCTCGTTGTAGCGCTCGCGCTCGCCTATCTCGTCGCACGCGGCGAGGACGTGCAGCAGGCGCCGCTCGTGCCCACCGACCGGACGGGGATCCTCGTCCTCGACCTCTCGGCGAGCACGAGCGAGGCCGCGTTCGCGCAGACGATCGAGAAGCTCGCGAATGCCGATGAGCGGGTCGGGCTCATTGCATTCTCCGACGCGGCGTACGAGCTCCTGCCGCCGGGGAGCCCCGGGCGCGAGCTGCTGCCGCTCCTCCGCTACTTCAGCGTCGTGGACGGCAAGCAGCCGCTGGGGCAGACGCCGTGGGACGAGTTCCGGGCGGGAACCAGGATCTCGGAGGGGCTCCGCGTCGCGGGCGACGTGCTGCGAGAGGAGGGCATCTCGAACGGCTCGCTGCTGCTGGTGAGCGACTTCGAGATCCTTCCCGACGAGATCCAGCGCGTCGCGGCACAGGTCGGCCTCCTGCGCGGCGAGGGAGTCGAGGTTCGCCTCGTCCCGCTCGACCCCACGCCCGAGCGTCGGGCGCGAATGGACGCGATCCTCGGCGGCGCGGCGGTGTTGCGTGAGGAGTCGGCGGAGGCGCCGGTGCGCGCTCCAGAGGCGCGGAGCCTGGGCGCTGCCGTGCCGTGGGCGTTCGTCGCGCTCGCAGGCGTGCTCGTCGCGCTGCTGGCGGTCAACGAGAAGCTCCTTTCGAGGCTGGAGGTGAGCCGATGACGAGGCGCAGGTGGGTGATTCGCGTGGCGGCCGTGCTCGCCGTCCCGCTCGCGCTGGCGCTGGTCGTCCTCGCCGTGGACGTCCTGCGCACTCCGGGCGCGCTCGAGCGCGACGACGTCCGCTTCGACGCGGCGCCGAAGCGCCAGGCGGGCCTGTGGCAGGGCACGGGCGTCGCACCAGGCATCGTCGAGCCGCTGCTCGACCTCGACGACGATCTCACGTACCGGCGCACGATGGCCAACTTCCTCCGCGTGGAGCCCGGGAAGGTGGAGATCTTCGGGCCCGAGCTCGAGAACCTGAGCGGCCAGGTGCAGCTCGACCTCACACGGGGAAGCGCAGAAGATGCGAATCCGAAGCGTCGCGCCCAGTACCTGAATTTGCTCGCGACGAAGATGCTCCAGAGCTTCGGCTCCGACCAGACGGAGGCGGACACGATCCTGCGGAGGGCCATCCACACGCTGCGGAGCGCGGTGGAGACCGACCCGGAGAACGCCGACGCGAAGCTCAACCTCGAGCTCGCGCTCCGCAACGCGAAGGCCGTGAACCTCCCCGGAACCGATCCGAGCGGGGACGCGGCCGAGGGCACCATCTCCGGCCAGGGCCGCTCGGGGAGTGGCTACTGAGTGGACGTCAGGCTCGTCACGCCGCTCGGGGCGCTCTTCGCCCTCACCGCGCTCGTGGTGCTCGCGGTCTTCATGAGGCGGCGCAGACGTCTGGGCGAGATACGCGAGGCGCTACGGCTCGAGCAGCCGACGCTGCGGTCGCAGCTGCCCTTCGTGCTCGCTCTCGTGGCGGTCCCGCTGCTCCTCGGCCTCGCAGCCGCCCAGCCGGTGGTCGAGACGACCCGCACCGTCTCCGAGCGCACGGATGCGCAGGCGTTCGTCGTCGTCGACGTCTCTCGCTCGATGCTCGCCGGCGCCGAGCCCGGCGCGCCGACGCGCTTCGACCGCGCGCGCGAGATCGCGCTCGGGCTGCGGCAGGAGCTTCCGGAGGTGCCCTTCGGCGTCGCGTCGCTCACCGACCGGATGCTGCCGCACCTGTTTCCGACCGTGGACGGGCCGGTCTTCGCGTCGACCCTGACCCGCTCGCTCGATATCGAACACCCGCCGCCCGGCGCCTACTACCTCACGGTCGCGACGAACCTCAACTCGCTGCGCCTCGTTCCCGAGAAGAACTACTTCCCGGCTTCTGCGAAGAAACGCGTGCTCGTGGTGCTGACGGACGGCGAGAGCCAGACACTCGAGCCGGATCTTGCCCGCGCGTTCAAGCGGCGTCCCCATGTCGAGACGATCTTCGTGCACGTCTGGGACGCGGACGAGCGGATCTACGAGACCGGGGTGGAGGAGGGCGGCTACCGGCCCGATCCGGGCAGTGGCGCATTGCTCGCGCGCGCGGCCTCGCTCGTCGGCGGACAGGTGCTACCGGAGGGCGAGGCCGAGGACGTGGTCGGCGCCGTGCGCGAGCTGATCGGCGAGGGGGAGACGGTTGCGCGGGAGACGGAGACGGGGCGGTTCGCGCTCATGCCGTACCTCACTCTCCTCGTGCTCGTCCCGCTCGGCTTCGTGCTCCTCCGCCGCAACGTCTGGGCACTCCGCAGGTCGGGGAGACGCACGGACGCCCCCGCCACCGTTCCCGGCGGCGGCGGGGGCGGCGGCGGCGAGAGCGACCGTCGTGCCGGCAGAACGCCCCGCCTAGGGTCAGACGACAAGGGGGCCCGGGTGGGCGGGCCCCCTTGCGTTCCTCTGGCGCAACTTCGGGGCCAGGCGTTTCCGCCTGCGGGGAGAGGAGTCGCGCCGTAGGTGCGTATCTGTGACACATCGCACGCGCGATTTCATCTGTCCTCGGAACTTTCCACAGCTCGATTCCCGCAAAATCGACAAACTCCGTGGCAACGTTCCACAGGCGCCGTGCAAGGAGCGGCCCGGGAGTAATGCTGGCCCGCGGGCTAGACTCTTCGCATGGCCGAGTACGGCACGCTGCGGGTGAAGACGGGCCTCGCCGAGATGCTGAAGGGCGGCGTGATCATGGACGTCGTCGATGCGGAGCAGGCCCGGATCGCCGAGGAGGCCGGGGCCTGCGCGGTCATGGCGCTCGAGCGCGTCCCCGCGGACATCCGCCGCGACGGCGGCGTCGCGCGCATGGCCGATCCGCAGAAGATCCGCGACATCCAGGAGGCCGTGACGATCCCGGTGATGGCGAAATGCCGCATCGGTCACTTCGCGGAGGCGCAGATCCTGGAGGCGCTCGAAGTGGACTACATCGACGAGTCCGAGGTCCTGACGCCCGCGAGCCTGTCGCACCACGTGGACAAATGGGGGTTCACCGTGCCGTTCGTCTGCGGGGCGACCAACCTGGGAGAAGCGCTCCGGCGGATCAGCGAGGGCGCGGCCATGATCCGCACGAAGGGCGAGGCCGGCACCGGCGACATCGTCAACGCCGAGACGCACATGCGGGCGGTGTACGGCGCCATCCGTGAGCTTCGGTCCGCGCGTGAGGACGAGCTGTACTCGGCTGCGAAGGAGCACCGCGCGCCGTACGAGCTCGTCCGCTGGGTCGCCGAGAACGGCCGCCTCCCGGTCGTGACCTTCACGGCCGGCGGGATCGCGACGCCCGCCGACGCGTCGCTCTGCATGCAGCTCGGCGCCGACGGTGTCTTCGTCGGCTCGGGCATCTTCAAGTCCGGTCGCGACCCGCTCCTGGAGCACGAAGGCTGGGTCGAGGACGTCACCCGCCGCGCCCGCGCGATCGTCGAGGCGACGACGCACTTCGAGGACGCGAAGGTGCTCGCCGACGTGTCGACGGGGCTCGGACAGCCGATGGTCGGGATCTCCGCGAGCTCGCTCCCCGAGGAGGAGCGGCTCGAAGTCAGAGGCTGGTAAGGCGCGTCCGAGGTGTAGGGGCGAGGCTTGCCTCGCCCTCGATGTGCGCGGCGCTTCGGGCGAGGCAAGCCTCGCCCCTACGAGGTACCGAATCTAGACTTCTCCTCCGTGGAGGCGCCTCTCAGGATCGGTGTGCTCGCCTTGCAGGGAGCGTTCCGCGAGCACGCGCGGGCCCTGCGGAGCCTCGGGGCGGAGGTCGTGGAGGTGCGGAAGGCCACCGACCTCGACGGTCTCGACGGGCTCGTCGTTCCGGGGGGCGAGTCGACGACGATCATGCAGCTCGCCGAGCTCTACGGGCTCGACGAGGCGATCCGGCGCTTCGAAGGCGCCGTCTTCGGGACGTGCGCCGGGATGATCGTCCTCGACCGCGAGCACCTCGGGCTCGCCGACCTGGAGGTGGATCGAAACGCGTACGGGCGCCAGGTGTGGAGCTTCGAGGCGGAGGTCGAGCTCGCGGGCGACGATCTGCCGCTGCACGGGGTCTTCATCCGCGCGCCGCGCATCCGCGAGCTCGGCGCCGGCGTCGAGGTGCTCGGGACGCAAGGCGGCGAGCCCGTGCTCGTCCGCGACGGCCGTCTGCTGCTCGCCACCTTCCATCCGGAGCTCACCGACGACCTGCGCGTGCACGCGCTCTTCCTCGACCTCGTGCGCACGTCTAGGGGCGAGATATATCTCGCCCCTACGAGCGCCGGAGCCGACTGATGGCTGGGCACAGCAAGTGGTCCTCCATCAAGCACAAGAAGGGCGCAGCCGACGCGAAGCGCGGCAAGCTCTTCTCGAAGCTCTCGCGGGCGATCATCGTCGCCGCGCGTGAGGGTGGGCCGGATCCGGCGGCCAACCTCGCGCTCCAGAACGCGGTCGAGAAGGCGCGCTCGTACTCGATGCCGAAGGACAACATCGAGCGGGCGATCGCCAAGGGCTCGGGCGCGGATGCGGAAGGCTCCTCCTTCGAGGCGGTCGTCTACGAGGGGTACGGGCCCGAGGGCGTTGCGGTGCTCGTCGAGGCGCTGACCGACAACCGCAACCGCACTGCGGCCGAGGTACGTCACGCATTCGCGCAATACGGAGGGAACCTCGGCACCACGGGTGGCGTCGCCTGGCAGTTCGAGCGCCGAGGCGTGCTGCTCGTCTCCGCCGACGGCGTGGACGAGGACGAGCTCGTGCTGACGGCGGCCGACGCCGGTGCGGACGACGTGGGTCTCGACGGCTCGACATACGAGGTCACGACCGCTCCCGAGGAGCTGCGGTCCGTGCGCGAGGCGATCGAGAGCGCAGGGTTCGTCGTCGAGACGGCCGAGCTCTCGATGGTGCCGAAGACCACCGTGCCGATCGGAGACGAATCGACGGCCAAGCGCGTCGTGCACCTGGTCGAGGGACTCGAGGACGTCGACGACGTGCAGGACGTCTATGCGAACTTCGACATCTCCGAGACCCTGCTGGAATCGGTAGCGTCCTGATATGTCCGCGGTGACTGCAGGGGTCGAGCAGGCCCCGAGGCAAGACCGGATCGAGTCCCTCCTCTCCGCGCGGCTCTTCGTCGAGCCGCAGCTCGCGGGGGGCAAGCTGATCTTCGTCTCCAGCCTCGCGGGGCAGTTGAGCCTCTACTCGATGGACGTCGACGGCTCCGTGCCGGAGCCTCTGCTGCCGCCCCGCATCGCGCTCCAGAACCCGGAGCTCGTGGGCGGGTACTCCTTCTACGTCGACATGCGCGGTGACCGCATCGTCCTCATGATCGACAGCGACGGGGACGAGAACTACGTTCCGCACCTGCTGCCGATAACGGGCGGCTTCCCGCAGCCGCTCGCGCCGGAGACGTTCGCGGGGCGCCGCTCGCACCTTCTCGACTTCGATCCGAAGACGAGCATCGCGTACTTCGGCGCCGAGTCGCGCGAGCAGTCGTTGACCAGCGCGTTCCGCGTCGACCTCGAGAGCGGGGAGGTGGACGCGCTCGGCGAGAGCGCCTACGGCGCCTTCGTCGCGGCCTGGAACCCCGACCACACGCGGGCGATCCTCGCCGACGGCTACACGGTCGGCGACGTCATCCTCTACGAGCTCGACGGCGACGGCGGACGCCACGTGCTCTACGGAACTCCGCTCGACGAGCGCGTCGAGGGCACCGAGTACCCGCCGCACGGGGTGCGCTCGCCGCACTACGTCGAGAGCGGGAACGGGCTCCTACTCGTCTCGAGCCTCGTCGACGACCGGGGGAGCTTCGGGTTCCTCGCTTTCGAGAAGCCCGGCGAGCTCGAGCCGGTGGCGGTCGACGGCATCCGGCACCAGGGGGAGGGCGAGCTCGAAGGCCTCGCGCACCTCGACGGTGATCGCTACGAGCTCCGCTACAACATCGATGGCTGCTCGTGGGCCTACGAAGCGCGGTTCGACGAGTCCGGACGGCGTCTCGCCGTGGAGCGCGTGCTCGTCGGCGAGGGTGAGCTCGCCGGCGGCGTCCTCCACGGGCTCCACTACGACCACGAGAGCGGCCGGTTCGCGCTCTCGTTCTGCACGGCGACCGTGCCGACGCAGCTCTACGTGCTCGAGGCCGAGGACGCACCACCGGCGCGCCAGACGAGCGAGAAGCCACTCGGGATCTCGCCCGACTCGCTTGCGGCGGGTGAGGACGCCTCCTTCGAGTCACACGACGGCCTGCGCGTCTCCGCGAGGCTCTACCTCCCGGCCTCGGAGCTCGGCTACGAAGGGCCGCGACCGCTCGTGTACTACGTGCACGGCGGTCCGCAGGGCCAGGAGCGGCCCAACTTCGCCTGGTTCTCGATGCCGCTGATCCAGATCCTCACGCTCGAGGGATTCGCCGTTTTCGTGCCGAACGTGCGCGGCTCCACGGGCTACGGGCTGAGCTACACGAAGCACGTCGACCGCGACTGGGGCGGGCAGGACCGGCTCGACCATGTCCATGCGATGACCGAGGTGCTCCCGCGGGACGAGCGAATCGACGTCGAGCGGGCGGGAGTCGTCGGCCGGTCGTACGGCGGCTACATGACGCTCATGCTCGCGGGCATGCATCCGGAGCTGTGGAAGGGCGCGGTCGACATGTTCGGCCCGTACGACCTGATGACGTTCTCGCAGAGGATCCCGGAGACCTGGAAGCCGTACTTCGCGCTCGCGCTCGGCGATCCGGACAAGGAGAGCGACTTCCTCGTCGAGCGCTCCCCGAAGACCCACATCGGCGACCTCTCGGCGCCGCTCCTCGTCATCCAGGGGCAGAACGACCCGCGCGTCGTCGAGCGCGAGTCGCACGATCTCGTCGAGGAGCTGCGCACACAGGGGAAGGACGTCGACTACCTCGTGTTCTCGGACGAGGGGCACGACGTGCTGAAGCTCCCGAATCGCGTCCGCTGCTACGACGCGATCGTCGGGTTCTTCTCGCGGCACCTGGCCTGACCTGCTGTTAGGCTCGCGCGCGGTCGTTTCCCCGTGGTCCGAAAAAGGAGAGCTCAATGCGCTGGTTTCTGATCGTTCTCGCAGTCCTTGCACTCGCATTCGCAGGCGCAGGCTGCGGTGGGGGAGACGACGAAGCGGGCGGTGACACGGACACGACCACGATCACGGACTCGGTCGAGACGACGACCGACGAGGAGACGACCGACGAGACCGACACCGACACGGACGTCACCACGGGCTTCGACTTCAGCTCGGAGGAGTGCCAGGAGCTCGCGAATGCCGGGAATGCGTTCAGTCAGGCCTTCGGATCGGCCACGAGCGGGGCGGACCTCTCCGACGAGGCAGAGGCGTTCCAGGAGTTCGCGGACAACGCGCCGGACGAGATCCGCGAGGACATGCAGACACTCGCGGATGCGTACGAGGAGATCGTGGCGGCACTTGCCGACGTCGATCTCGACCCAGGGGCGACCCCGAGCGCGGAACAGGTGGCCGAGCTGACGCAGGCTCTCTCGTCGATCGACTCGACAGGCGTCTCCGCCGCTTCGCAGCGGATCGGGACCTGGGCGCAGGAGAACTGCACGACCGGCTGATCGCCCTTGGGCGAAAGCGCACGGCACCCGGGCCGGGGAACGTCCGAGGGCACCAATACCTTCTGTCCGTGAAGGTACTCGGCATCGACCCAGGGACTGCTGCTTGCGGCTACGGGATCGTCCAAGAAAGCGACGGGCGCCTCCGGGAGGTCACCCACGGCCAGTGGCGAACGTCCGCTCGCGACCGCCCGCAAGACCGGCTGCTGACGATCTTCGAGGGGGTGCAGGAGCTCGTTGCGGCGCACGCGCCGGACGCCGTCGCGCTCGAGGAGTCCTTCGTGGGTGCCGACGCCCGCATCGCGCTCTTCGTCGGGCAGGCACGCGGCGCCGTGCTCGTCGCGGCCGCGTCCGCCGGAGTCGACTGCGCCGAGTATGCGCCCGCGCGAGTCAAGCAGGCCGTCTGCGGCTACGGTCGAGCGGAGAAGGGTCAGATGCAGCGGATGGTGCGGATGATCCTCGCACTCGATGCGGTGCCTCGCTCGTCGCATGCCGCGGACGCGCTCGCCGTCGCGATCTGCCACGCACTCGCTCCTCCGCTGCTCGAGGCCGCCCGGTGAGAGAGCTTCTCGAGTGATCTCGAGATTGCGCGGCACACCGGCGGGGAGGACTCCCGACGGCCTGGTCATCGACGTCGGCGGTGTGGGGTACGTCGTCGCCGCCACGTCGTCGGCAGCGCGCAAGGCCGAGGGCGGCGCGGAGGTCGTCGTCGAGACGTACCTGCACGTGCGCGAGGACACCCTCCAGCTCTACGGCTTCGGCGACGCCGCCGAGCGCGAGCTGTTCGTCCACCTCATCGGCGTGAGCGGGATCGGCCCGAAGGTCGCGCTCGCGGTGGTCTCGAGCGGGTCCCCCGCCGAGCTGCGACGGGCGATCGTGGTCGAGGACCCCGCGCGGTTCCAGGCGATTCCGGGGATCGGCAAGAAGACGGCCGAGCGCATCGTGCTCGAGCTGAAGGAGAAGCTCGGCAGCGAGGACGTGATCGCGCTGCCCGCCGCGGCCGGCGGCTCCGGCAGCGCGCATGTGACGGCGCGGGACGCTCTCGTCGAGCTCGGGTTCACGCTCTCCGAGGCCGAGCAGGCCCTCGCGGGCATCGATCCCGAGCTGCCCGCCGAGGAGCGCGTGCGGATGGCGCTGCGGAGCGCGGCGTGAGCAGCGTCGCTCGCCTTCGGCTCGCTCTCATGGGGGAAACCATGTTTCCCCACATGTGCCCCCTTCTTCTTGAAATCGTGGGGAACCTCCCGGTTCCCCACGCCCCTCCACGCTGCTCCTGAGCCGGAGAACGGCTCATGAGCAGCCAGTTCCTCGCTCCAGTCCTCCAGGAAGGCGACGAGGAGGTCGAGCGCTCGCTCCGCCCCCGCAAGCTCGACGAGTTCGTCGGCCAGGAGCGCGCGAAGGAACAGCTCGAGATCGCCCTCGAAGCCGCCCGCGGCCGCGGCGACGCGCTCGACCACGTCCTCCTCGTCGGGCCGCCGGGGCTCGGGAAGACGACGCTCGCCACGATCATCCGCGAGGAGCTCGGAGTCGGCATCCGCACCGTCGCCGGGCCGGCGCTCGAGCGCAAGGGCGACATGGCGGCGATCCTCACCGGGCTCGAGCCGCGCGACGTCCTCTTCATCGACGAGATCCACCGCGTGAACCACGCGATCGAGGAGATCCTGTATCCGGCGCTCGAGGACTTCCGCCTGGACATCGTCGTCGGCCAGGGCGCCGCCGCGCGGACGCTCACGCTCGACCTGCCGCCCTTCACACTCGTCGGCGCGACGACGCGAACCGGCCTCCTGACGACGCCGCTCCGTGACCGCTTCGGCATGACCTTCCGGCTCGGCTACTACGAGCCCGACGAGCTCACGAGCCATCGTTCGGCGTTCGGCACGGCATACTCGGCGTCACGATCGAGGACGGCGCTGCGGAGGAGATCGCGCGTCGCGCACGCGGGACCCCGCGCGTGGCGAACCGGATCCTCCGCCGGGTCCGGGACGTCGCCGAGGTCCGGCACGCAGGGGAGATCACGCTGCCGGTCGCGCAGGAGGCGCTCGAGCTCCTCGAGGTGGACGAGATCGGTCTCGAGCGCACGGACCGCGACCTCCTCGAGGCCGTGCTCCTGAAGTTCGGCGGTGGGCCGGTCGGCCTCTCGACGCTCGCGGTCACGCTCGGAGAGGAGCCCGACACGATCGAGGACGTCTACGAGCCTTATCTCCTCCAGCTCGGCTTCCTCCAGCGCACGCCGCGCGGCCGTGTGATCACCGAGCTCGGCCGCGAGCACATTGCCGGTGGGTCCACGCCGCCCGCGGCGCCCGTCGAGGGCCTCTTCTAGCGCGTGTCGACGCAGATCTGGACCCCTGGCGCTGCCGGGCCGCTCGACGAGTTCGTCAAGCGCATGACGCGGATGGTCGAGTCGTTCAGGCAGGAGCACGGGCTCGAGCAGGTGGAGGTGCGCATCGAGCTGGCCGACGGCTCCCGGCACACCCTGGAGAGCGTCGAGCCCGAGCCTGGATTCGGGTTCCTCTCGTTCGTCCCGCATCGCGAGGCCGGCGAGGAGCCGCGCCGCCTCGTCGTCCCGATCGGCGTCGTGAAGCTGATCGAGATCTCGGCGCCCGACCCAGCGCGGACGTTCGGGTTCAGCCCGGCCACATAGGGGAACACTCCCAGGCGGTGCGCAGGGTCATCGTCCAGGAATTCGTGACACTCGACGGCTTCGCCGCCGGCCCTGACGGCGAGCTCGACTTCATCGCCGAGTCGACGAGCGTCGACGCTGCCGACAGCGAAGCCGCCCGCGACCAGCTCGACTTCGTCTCCAGGATCGACACGATCCTGCTCGGCGCGGTGACCTACCGGATGTCTCGCAGTACTGGCCCGAGCAGACGACCGACACCGAGCTGATCGCCGACGCGCTGAACAGCACGCCGAAGGTGGTCTTCTCGAGCACGCTCGAGAGCGCGCCGTGGGGAAGTGGGAGGAGCCTCGGATCGTCCGGGGCAGCGCGTCGACGAGGTGCGGAGGCTCAAGCAGGGCGAAGGCGAGGACCTGGTCGTGTGGGGGAGCTTGTCCGTCGTCCAATCGCTCTTGAAGGACGGCCTCGTCGACGAGTTCCAGCTCTGGACCGCCCCGTCGTCCTCGGCCGCGGCCAGCGGCTCTTCGCGGAGGGCACCGACTCGGTGCCCATGGAGTGGCTCGAGACGAAGTCCCGCGAGGGGGGAGTCGTCTCGCTCCGTTTCCGGCCGACCGGCGCGGAGTAGCGGCCGGCGCGGCGAGACTTCCGCAGGTTCAGCCTCGGTACTGGAGATCGCGCCACGAAGGCACGGGCGCGAGCTCGAGCAGGGCTCGTCCGCCTTCCGGCTCCGCGTAGCCGAACTCGCCCGTGTCCTCGAGCCAGTTCACGTCGAGCAGGCCCTCCTTGACACGGTGGTCGAGCCAGGCACCGCGAAACACGAGCTTGCGGAGCCAGTAGACGAGCGACTCGCCGTCGACGAGCGCGATGTGCTCCCAGTGACGAACGAGGTAGAGGCCGAGCCCGCTACGCGGGTCCACGATGCGACCGTCGGCCACGAGCTCCACGAGATCGGACGCCTCGTCGTCGTCGAGGTCGTTCGAGCCCACCAGCTCCAGCCGGACGGCGGCGGCGGTCACACGCTCGCCGAAGTCCTCCGCGTTGAACTCGAACCGGTGGCCCAGGAACTCGACGACGAAGTCGTCTCCGGACCGGTAGTTCGCGGCGAGCACCCTGCTGAGGGTATCTAGGGTTCCAGGAGGTGAGCAGCGGTCGAATCTGGATCGTCATGGCCGTCGTCGTCCTCGCGATCTGGCTCGTGGGCGCGGCGGTGACGAAGTACTCGCTCGAGCAGATGGCGTACTACACGCCGATCGCGGTGATCGTCCTCGGCGCCACCGTCGGCATCGTCCTGCTCTGGGTGAAGGTCGTCCTCGACTCGCTCCGCCGCCGCCGCGAAGGCTCCTGAGCCCGGCGCGGGCCGGCTTGTCCGTGCGCTAGAGCCGTCCGACCTCGTCCGTACCGTCACCCTCGTGACGGGTGTCTGGACTCTCGACTCGCTCGACTCCTCGTCGACTCATGGCCTGGCGGACGAGCTCTCGCTCAGCGACGTCACGGCTGCCGTGCTCGTGCGCCGCGGCTACGGCGACCCCGAGGCCGCACGGCGCTTCCTCGAGGCCGAGATGCCCGGCCACGACCCGTCCCTGCTGGGCGACATGAACGAAGCGGTAGCGCGCATCCGCGCCACGATCGACGCGGGGGCGAGGATCTGCGTCCACGGCGACTACGACGTCGACGGAATCTGTGCGACGGCACTCGCCGTCCTCTTCCTGCGTGAGCTCGGCGCCGACGTCACCTGGCACCTGCCGAGCCGTTTCGAGGAGGGCTACGGTGTCTCGAGCGACACGCTCGGCCGGCTCGTGGAGGAGGGGGTCGGGCTCGTCCTCACCGTGGACTGCGGGATCACCGCGGTCGAGGAGATCGCCGAGGCGAAAGCACTCGGGCTCGACGTGATCGTGACCGACCACCACCGGCCCGGCCCGACGCTGCCCGACTGCCCCATCGTCGCGACGCGTCCCTCCGACTACCCGTTTCCGGAGCTGTGCGGCACGGGTGTCGTGTACAAGCTCGGAGAGGCGCTCCTCGGCGCGGAGAGTCCGGCCGTCCGCCGTCAGCTCGACCTGGTTGCCCTGGCGACCATCGCCGACGTCGTTCCGCTCCTGGACGAGAACCGCGCGCTCGCTACCGCCGGGTTGCGAGCGCTCGCGTCCACGCGGCGCCCCGGGCTCCAGGCGCTCATGCGGAGCGCGCACGTCGATCCGGCGACGATCGACGCCTCGGCGATCGGTTTCCGGCTTGCGCCCCGGATCAACGCTGCAGGCCGGCTCTGCCGCCCCGATATCGCGCTCGAGCTGATCCTCACCGACGATGCCGGGCGCGCGAAAGAGCTGGCTGCCGAGCTGGAAGAGCTGAACCGCGAGCGCCAGGCGGTCGAGGACCGGATCGTCAAGGACGCGATCGCGATGGTCGAGGCGCTGCCGGCGAAGGAGAGCCGCCGGCGCGGCTACGTGCTCTGGAGCGAGGACTGGCACGAGGGCGTGATCGGCATCGTCGCCTCGCGGCTCGTCGAGCGCTTCAACCGCCCCGTTGTCCTCATCGCGTGCGCCGGGGACGGGGAGGGCTGGAAGGGCTCCGGCCGCTCGATCGCGAGCTTCGACCTCCACGGCGCCCTCGCAGCGTGCGCCGCGCACCTCGAGCGCTTCGGCGGCCACCGGGCCGCGGCGGGGTTGTCGATCACACCCGAGAACCTCGAGTCGTTCACGGAAGCGTTCGCGGCGCATGCCGACAGCGTTCTCGACGAGCGGGACCTCGTACCCGTCACCGTCGTGGATGCCGTCGTCTCCGGCCGGGAGCTCACGCTCGGCCTCGCGCAGGAGCTCGACCGCCTCGCGCCCTTCGGGCTCGGCAACCCGGATGTGACCCTGCTCGTGCCCGCGTGCGAGGCCGTGTCGCCCGCCACCGTCGGAGAGGGCAAGCACCTTCGCTTCCGCGTCCGGCAGCACGGGCACGACGCCGGCAGCGCGATCGCGTTCGGGCAGGGCTCCCAGCTCGACCGCGTCAATGCTCGGCTGGGAGCGGAGGGACGGTTCGATGTCGCGTGCCGCCTCAAGGAGAACCACTGGAACGGGACCGTGGCGCCGCAGCTCGTCGTGCGTCGGCTGTTCGACACTCCGGACACGTACGAGAGCGTCCGTACGTGGCTTGCGGAGCTCTGGCAACGCGGCGAGGACGCCTGGACACCCGAGGCGCGGCGCGTGTTCGACGAGCTCGGCCTCGACCCGGGCGAGGCGACGTCAGGTGGGTCTGGACGACGCCGGCAGCTGCTCGAGTCCGACGCGTTCCGAGAGCTGCTCGAGCCGGATGTCCTCCCACGCGCGGCGTGAGCGAGGTCCGGGTCGGCGCAGGAACGCGCGGATCAGCCGAGGGCCGATCAGCCCAGGCCGATCAGCCCGGTGCCGATCAGCCCGGTGCTGATCAGCCCAGGGCCGATCAGCCTAGGCCTGGGCGGGAGGGGACGAGCGCATCCCGCATGACGACGGCGAGCCTCCTCGCGCGCCGTTGCTTGAGCCAGCGTCTGAACGTCTGCATCGATTCGCCGATTTCGGCGTGCTCACGAGGCCTCCTGCCCGCCGGAAGGAGGTCGGGAGACCGCTGAGTACACTGAACACATGAGTGTTCTCGACGCGACGAGACGGCATGAAGACCTCATCGAGGAGCTCATCGCAGAGGTCGAGACGTACAACACGGACGTCGACAAGGATCTCCTGCGGCGGGCATTCGAGACCGCCGAGCGCGCACACGAGGGTCAGACGCGACGCTCGGGCGAGGAGTTCATCCACCACCCATTCGGGGTGGCGCGCATCTGCGCAGAGCTCCATCTGGACGAGCAGACGATTGCGGCGGCGCTCATGCACGACGTCGTCGAGGACAGCGGCGCGGAGATGGACGAGATCCGCACCGACTTCGGCGCCGAGATCGCGCAGCTGGTCGAGGGCGTCACGAAGCTGACCCGGATCACGTTCCAGAGCCGCGAGCAGGCCGAGGCCGAGAACTATCGGAAGATGATCGTCGCGATGGCGCAGGACGTGCGCGTCATCCTCATCAAGCTCGCTGACCGGCTGCACAACATGCGGACGATCGAGTACCTCGGGAAGCAGAAGCAGGCGCAGAAGGCCCGCGAGACACTCGAGGTGTACGCGCCACTCGCGCACCGGCTCGGCATCCACGCGCTCAAGTGGGAGCTCGAGGACCTCTCGTTCCAGACGCTCCATCCGCGCAAGTACGCGGAGATCAAGGCGATGGTCGCCGACCAGCGCGCCGACCGCGAGGCGCAGGCGGAGAAGGCCGGCGAGATCCTCGGGGACGAGCTGCGCAAGGCGGACGTCCCGGCGGACATCATCGGCCGCGCGAAGCACCTGTACTCGATCTACGACAAGATGGCCAAGCGCGGGCGGGAGTTCAACGAGATCCACGACCTCACCGCGATGCGGGTCATCTGCGAGCGCTCGGGCGACGAGGGGACGCGCGACTGCTATGCGGCGCTCGGCCTCGTCCACTCGCTCTGGAAGCCGATGCCGGGCCGGTTCAAGGACTTCATCGCGATGCCCAAGCTGAACCGCTACCGCTCGCTGCACACGACCGTGATCGGGCCGGAGGGCCGGCCGCTCGAGATCCAGGTGCGCACGCGGGAGATGCACGAGGAGGCCGAGTACGGCGTCGCCGCGCACTGGCTCTACAAGCACGGCCGCCGGGCGAAGAGCGACGACGAGTGGCTCATCTGGGTCAAGTCGCTCATGGACTCGCAGGAGGAGGAGCAGGACCCGGGCGAGTACATGCGCACGCTCCGTACCGATCTCTTCTCGGAGGAGGTGTACGTCTTCACGCCCAAGGGCGAGGTGAAGGTGCTCCCGACCAACGCGACGCCGATCGACTTCGCGTACGCGGTGCACACGGACGTCGGCCACCGCACGGTCGGCGCAAAGGTGAACGGCCGCATCGTCCCGCTCCACTACCGCCTCCGGAATGGCGACTTCGTCGAGATCCTCACGTCGAAGTCGGGCCGAGGCCCGTCACGCGACTGGCTCTCGCTCGCGACGTCCTCGCGGGCGCGCAACAAGATCCGGCAGTGGTACCAGCGCGAGACACGCGGAGAGACGGAGGCGAAGGGCCGCGATCTCCTCGACCAGGCGCTGAAGGCGCAGAACCTCCCGTACCGCAAGCTCCAGGGCTCGAGCGTCCTCGCGCAGGTGATCCGCGAGACCGGCTTCAAGAAGGCCGAGGACTTCTACGTCGCGCTCGGCGCCGGAAAGCTTCAGTCCGGGCAGATCGTCAACAAGGTGCTCCAGCGGCTGAAGACGGACGAGGTCGCCGAGGAGCCCAGGATCACGGCGAAGCCGGCCCGGGCCAAGAGCGCGGTCTCGAGCGGGAAGCTCGGCATCAACGTCGTCGGCGTCGAGGATGTCCTGGTACGGCTCGCCAAGTGCTGCACGCCCGTCCCGGGCGATCCGATCGTGGGTTACATCTCGCTGGGGCGCGGGATCACCGTGCACCGCGACGACTGCCCGAACGTGAGGGCGCTCATGCGGAACCCCGAGCGCTTCACCGAGGTGGAGTGGGAGGGGGGTGCGTCGGCCGGCTTCCTGGTGCAGATCTCCGTCGATGCCTGGGATCGCGCGCGGCTCCTCGAGGACGTCGCGCGGACGTTCGCCGAGCACGGCGCGAACATCGTCTCGTACGGCGGCGTCGTGCAGGACGGGATGGCCCGGAACTGGTACACGGCCGAGGTCGGTGAAGTGAAGGACCTCCGCTCGCTCCTCGCCGCGTTGCGGAACCTCGAGGCCGTGTTCGACGCGTACCGCGTCACGCCGTCCTAGCGAGGGGACTGCCGTCGACCATACGGCGCTCGCCTGCCGTTCGTACGTAGTGCTCTTTCGGCATGGACCCGTGAACCGCGCGTGAGCGATCTCGGGTTACGCTGACCTCAGGGGAACGGGAGTTCCCCTGGGGGCAGTTGTCCTCCTTCAAGAGACTCGTGAGTCGTGTCGGAAGCCCTCGGTGTCAGCGGGCGAGCGGCCAGTCGGGACGCTCGCGGAGCGCTACGAAGTCCTCATCCGTTGCGGCGTGCTCCGCGAAGCTCGGGTTCAGCTCGAGCGCGCGCCGGAGGTGGGCGGCCGCGTCGTCCGACCTGCCCGCGAGGGCTTCGGCGCAGGCGAGGTTGTAGAGCGTCGCTGCATGGTCCGGCCGGCGTACCGCGGCGTCCTCGAGCTCCGCGACGTACGCCTCGTAGTTCCCTGCGGTGCGATGTCGCTCCGCGGCGAAGTAGTCCTCCCACGGCGACGGCTCGTACGCCTCCTCGCGCGGACCGCCGACCGCGAGGACGGACGTCTTGGGCTCGGCGGCGACCGCGTAGCGTCGCACTGCCGGATCGCGGATGAACACGACCGTGCCCGCCGGTGCGTCGAGCGTCTCGTCGTCCAGCGTGAACGTCGCGCGTCCAGAGAGCACGACGTAGACCTCCTCGTGCTGGAGCGTCTGCTCGGTGTGATCCTCCACGACGTCGTCGCCGACCGCTGGCGCGATGTACGAGTTGATCCCGAACGCGCCGATGTCGAGCGTGCGACGCACTGGGCGCCAGAGGAGTTTCCCCTTGAGTTTCCCCTCGACGACCGCGATCGGCTCGATGTCGTCGAGCCGGACGCTCTGCCAGCCTTCGGCCACGACGCGACTCTAGAGGAACGCACCCAGACCGAAGGCCGCCGGGAGGCGGCCTTCGGAAAGCTCGTCGCCGTTCGCTTCCGTGGTCTACATGTGACTCCTTTCGTCTCGAGCGCGCCGTTCGCGCTCACCGGAGTCATCAAACCGCGGCCGCCTAAGCTCCCCCTGAGGCGGGGCGAAGAAGGCTCTAAGAAGGTCGGGTGCCGAGCGTGACCTCGACCGTCCGGCGGTCGCCGTCGCGGAGCACCGTCAGCGTGACCGAGTCGCCAGGCTCGTGCGAGTCGATCGCGCTCTGGAGCTCGGCCGAGCTCGCGACCGGATCGCCGTCGACCGCGACGATGACGTCGCCGCCGTTCGGCACCTCTTCGCCGTCGACCGTCTCCGTCCCGGTGGCCGCCTGGAGCCCAGCCCGCGCCGCCGGCGTGTCCTCCCGCACTTCCGTCACCGCGACTCCGTTCTCCACGGTAACGAGCCCGATGCCGAGATACGCGTGCTCGACCGTGCCGGTGTCGAGCAGCTGGGACACGATCGAGCGGACGGTGTTCGAGGGGATCGCGAACCCGATCCCGTCATTGCCGCCGGAATCGCTCTCGATCTGGGCGTTGACGCCGACGACCCGTCCACGTGCGTCGAGGAGCGGGCCGCCCGAGTTTCCGTGGTTGATCGCCGCGTCCGTCTGGATCGAGTCCGTGATCGTGAAGTTGTTGGGGGCGGTCATCTGGCGATGGAGCGCGCTCACGACGCCGGTCGTCAGCGTGCCTTCGAGGCCGAACGGGCTGCCGATTGCGGCTACGGCGTCGCCGACGTCCAGCGCGCTCGAGTCTCCGAGCGCGAGCGGCTCGAGCAGCGACTCGGGCGCGTCCACCTTCAGCACCGCGAGATCGGTGGACGGATCGGTGCCGACGACCTCTGCCCGGTGCGTACTTCCGTTCGAGAACCGCACGGAGACGGACGACGCCCCGTCGACGACGTGCTGGTTCGTGACCACCGTGCCGTCGCGGTCGTAGACGAAGCCCGACCCCTGCGCCCGCTGCATCGGATCATCCGGGCCGCCGAACTGCTTGGTCTCGGAGCCGGCAGCCGTGATCTCGACGACGCTCTCGTACGCACGGGCGTACACGTCCGCGAACGTCTCGGTACCTGCGTCTGCGGCCGGCTCCGAGCTCTCGACGGTGACTTGCCGAACCTCCGGTGAGGCGTCGTCGGAGAGCACGGCGTAGGTGCCTGCTCCGACTGCTGCGCCGAGCGCGGTCGCTGCAGCGAGCGCCGCGAGCGCGGAGATCGTTCGGGTGCCACCGGACATGACTGCATGGGACCGGCAGCGACTAAGGAGTGCCTGAGGTTGGGCTAAGAACTCGCTAAGAGCGGCCATGCGGCCGGTGAGCGTCGCGCACAATGCCGCTGATGCGGAGCGAACGACCATGAGCGTCCTCGTCGTCGACGACGAGCCGGCAGTCCGCGAGTCGCTTCGCCGCGCCCTCGAGCTCGAAGGCTATTCGGTCGAGCTCGCGGCCGACGGCGACGAGGCGATCACCCGCCTCGGGCGAAACGAGCAGCCGGACGCAGTGATCCTCGACATCCTCATGCCCCGCGTGGATGGCCTCGAGGTGTGCCGGCGCCTACGCGCGTCCGGAAACGCCGTGCCCGTGCTCATGCTCACCGCGCAGGCCGAGATCGACAGTCGCGTCGCCGGCCTCGACGCCGGCGCCGACGACTACCTGCCGAAGCCCTTCGCGCTCGCCGAGCTCCTGGCGCGCCTGCGAGCGCTCCTCCGGCGCACGGGCAGTGACTCCGCCGACCTGTTGCGCTTCGCCGACCTCGAGCTCGATCCGGGCACGCGTGAGGTTCGCCGCGCCGGGAGCCTGATCGACCTCACCCGCACCGAGTTCTCGCTGCTCGAGCTCTTCCTCCGCAACCCGAGGCAGGTGCTCACGCGATCGATCATCTTCGAGCGCGTCTGGGGCTTCGACTTCGGCCCGACCTCGAACTCGCTCGACGTGTACATCGGCTACCTTCGCCGCAAGACCGAGGAAGGCGGGAAGCCCCGCCTGATCCACACGGTGCGCGGTGTCGGCTACGCGCTGAGGGAATCGTGAGCTTCCGCGCCCGCATCGCCATCGCCGCCGCCGCAGCGGTCGCGCTCGCCGTCGTGCTCGCGTCGGTCGTCGTGTTCTTCCTCGTGCGCGACCAGCTCCGCAGCCAGGTCGACGAGGCGCTCGAGGTGCGTGCGGACAAGATCGCGCACACGCCGCTCGACTTCGAGTCCCGCGAAGCCGTGAGCTTGACGCTCCTGAGTCCCGGGTTCGGCGAGCCGACGAGCATCATGCAGGTCGTCAAGGCCGACGGAGGCGTGTTGAGCCCGTACGAGGACATCGAGTTCCCGGCGCCCGATGCTGCCGTCGAGGTAGCACGTGGCAACGCGCCGGGGTTCTTCTCGGACGCCGATATCGCCGGGACTCACGCCCGCATGCTCACGTTCCAGTACAGCCCCGGCATCGCGATCCAGGTCGCGCGACCGCTCACCGAGGTGGACGAGTCACTCTCCCGGCTGCGCACGTTCCTGATCATCATCGCCCTGGCCGGTATCGGCGGGGCTGCCGCACTCGGGCTGATCGTCTCCCGTGCTGCGCTCGCTCCAGTGCGCAGGCTCACGGACACGGCTGAGCGCGTGTCGAGAACAGGCGACCTCTCGGAGCGGATCGACGTGACGGGGAAGGACGAGCTCTCGAGCCTCGCGACGAGCTTCAACAGCATGCTCGCCGCGCTCGAGGACTCGACACGCGCGCAGCGCCAGCTCGTCGCCGACGCGTCGCACGAGCTCAGAACGCCTCTGACGAGCCTGCGGACGAACATCGAGGTGCTGGCGAGCGACCGGGCTTTGCCCGTGGAGGACAGGAAGCGGCTGCTCTCCGACGTCGTGGATCAGCTCGGCGAGATGACGTCGCTCATCGCGGAGCTGATCGAGCTGGCTCGCGCCGAGCAGCAGTCGGTCGAGCCGGAGGACGTGCGACTCGACGTCGCGGCAGCCGAGGCGCTCGAGCGCGCCCGTCGGAACCATCCCGACGTTCAGTTCGCCTCGGCGCTCGCCGAGTCCACGGTGCACGGCGTTCCTTCGACCATCGAGCGCGCGATCGGCAACCTGCTGGACAACGCCGCCAAGTGGAGCCCCGCCGGCTCGAGCGTCGAGCTCGCCGTCACCGACGGCGTCGTGACGGTGCGCGACCACGGGCCGGGCATCGCCGAGGAAGACCTCCCCTACGTGTTCGACCGCTTCTATCGTGCGCGCACCGCCCGCGGCATGCCGGGATCGGGGCTTGGGCTCGCGATCGTGCGCCAGGTCGCCGAGGCGCACGGCGGTGACGTCGTCGCGGAGAGGGCGGCGGGCGGAGGCACGCGCATGGTGCTCCGCCTGAACGGCGACTCGAACGGCGCGGCACCGAACGGGTCTTAGCGACTCCTCTCGTCTTCGAGCGCAGGTCTCGTCTCCCCCGAACGGGGGACGGATCCCTCGATCGAGCGGGGTAACTCGTACGAGGGATTGCATCCCCCGAAGGCGCGATTACAAGGAGTAGAGGGGAGAGGGGAAGGGGCCGCGCGCCCGCTCCGGGCGGGCGCGCGGCACGTCTCGATCCCCACCGGCCGAGGCGTCTTGCCCCTTTCCCCTATCGGACCTCGGGACGGTCACGGATCCCAGTTCTCTCCGCGCGTGTCCCAGCCGATGAGCACGTGTTGGGAGATGAGCAGCGCGAAGCGCTCGAGGAACGCCGCGTCGGCCGTGCCGTCGACCCAGAGCTCTCCGACCTGCGAGCCCTTGAACACGACGGGCGTCCGCGTTCGCTTCGGCTCGTCTGGCACGCCGGCTTGCGGCCCGACGACGAGGTCGCCGCCCTCCTGGAACGCGACTCCCGCCCAGGAGACGGTCGGCTCCTCGGCGAGGACCTCGACCGCCGAGCGGAGAACGTCGTCCGCGTCGCCGCCGCGGTTGAGGATCCGGTCGAGAGCCTCGAGAGCTCGTGTGGTCACGCGCTCACTCCTCGAGATCAGACCCCTCGAAGGCACGGATCACGTCTCTGAATCCGTCGGGAATGGGGGTCGGACGACGCTCGGCCTGGTCTACGAGCACGAGGGTCTGCGTCGCCTCCACGAGCAGCAGCTCGTCCGGTAGGCGCCACGCCGAGAACTCGTAGGTCGTGCTCGTGCGGCCGATCCTGGAGACGCGCACGAACGATTCGATGAGCTCGTCGAAGCGGGCCGGCGCGAGATAGTCCACGTGCGAGGCGCGCATGACGAACTCTGCGCCGTCCAGTCCGGTGAGCCCGCCGAGGTGGCGGTGGTACTCGGTGCGCGCGTGGTCGAAGTAGGGGAGGTACCGGCCGTAGTAGACGATGCCCTGGGCGTCCGTGTCGGAGAACCAGACGCGAGCGTACGCCGCGTACTTGAAAGGCGGCCGCCGGTCGGTCACGTGTCCGAGCTCGAGCAGGTCGTCCACGCGCCGATCCTACGGAGCTACGCGCGAATGAGAGCGAGCACCTCGTCGCGCTTCGCCTCCATGAGCTCCTCGGAGAGCGCTTCGAGGTTGAGCCTGAGCAGCGGCTCTGTGTTCGACGGGCGGACGTTGAAGTGCCAGTCGTCGAAGTCGACCGAGAGCCCGTCGAGATGCGAGATGCTTCCGCCCTCGCCCTGGTACCGCTCCTTGAGCTCCTGGAGCTTGAGCGGCACGTCGGAGACCGGCGTGTTGATCTCTCCTGTGAGGAAGTACTGCGAGCGGTACGGGGCGAGCGTCGCGGAGAGCTTCTCACCAGAGCGCGACAGGAGTTCGAGCATGAGCAGGAACGGGACGACGCCCGAGTCGGCCCTCGCGAAGTCACGGAAGTAGTAGTGCGCCGACACCTCGCCCCCGAACGCGGCGTCCTCCTTCCGCATCCGGTGCTTGATGAACGCGTGCCCGACGCGGTTGACGAGCGCCTCGCCGCCTGCCTCCGCGATCGTCTTCGGCACCGCCCAGCTCGCGCGGACGTCGTAGATCACCTTCGCCCCGGGCTCCTTCTCCAGGATCGAGCGCGCGAGGAGCGCCGTAATGAAGTCGCCCGGGACGAACTCACCCGCGTCGTCGACGAAGAAGCAGCGGTCCGCGTCGCCGTCGAACGCGACCCCGAGGTCTGCGCCGTTCTCACGCGTCGTCCGGACGATGAACTCGCGGTTCTCCGGGAGGAGCGGATTCGGCTCGTGGTTCGGGAACGTGCCGTCGGGCTCGAAGTTGCAGCGGACGACGTCGAGCTGCGGCAGCCGGTCGAGCACGGGCGGGAGCATCGCCCCGGCCATCCCGTTCGCGGCGTCGACCACGATGCGCAGCGGTCGGATCGATCCAGGATCGACGAACGACAGAACCTTGTCCACGAAGCCGCTCCACACGTCGCGCTCGGTCACCTCACCTTGCCTGCGGACGTCTCCGAAACCGGCAGTCGCCCGCTCGCGGATCTCCATGAGGCCCGAGTCACCGCCGACCGGGAGCGCCCCCCGCCGGACGATCTTCATGCCGGTGTAGTCCTTCGGGTTGTGCGAGGCGGTGACGCAGATGCCGCCGTCGAGCTCGCCGTCGGCGACCGCGAAATAGACCATCTCCGTCCCGACGAGGCCGATGTCGACGACATCGGCACCTCCGTCCGCAGCGCCCTCGATCACCGCGGCCGCCATCGTCGGCGAGGAGAGCCGCATGTCGCGCCCGACGGCGATCGTGCGCGGCTCGAAGTGCTCGACATACGCGCGGCCGACGCGGTACGCGCCGTCCTCGTCCAGCTCGGTGGGGTAGAGGCCACGGACGTCGTACGCCTTGAACACCTTGGGGTCGAGCACGACCTGATGCTAGATGGTCGTTACCACGATCTCGTGCGACGTGGGATGACCACGGCCTCGGGCTGCGTTTCTACAATTCAGGCATGGAGCGCAAGCTTGCCACGGTTCTCTTCGTGGACCTCGTCAACTCGACGAGCATCGTCACGGGTGCCGACCCGGAGGTCGTGCGGCGCCGTGTGACCGAGTTCTTCGAGGGGGTGACGCAGTGCGTGACGCTCTACGGGGGCATCGTTGAGAAGTTCGCCGGCGATGCGGTGCTTGCCGCCTTCGGTATCCCGCAGGCGCATGAGGACGACGCCGAGCGGGCCGCGCGCGCTGCTCTCGCGATCCGAACCGCGGTCGACGAGCTCGGCCTCGAAGCTCGAATCGGGATCGAGGCCGGTGAGCTGGTCGTCGACCAGTCGCGCGACTCGTCGTTCGTGACGGGTGAAGCGGTGAACCTGGCTGCGCGCCTCCAGCAGGTAGCGGCGCCAGGCGAGATCCTGCTCGGCCCGACGGCACACCGACTGGCGGGGACGAGCCTCGTCCTCGAGGACGCAGGCCCGCTCGAGCTCAGAGGCCTCGGCGCGGCGCACCGCGCATGGCGAGTGCTGGATGCGCTCGACGGCGGCGCGCGGCCCGTCGGCCCGCGCGCGCCGCTCGTCGGCCGGGAGACCGAGCTCGAGCTTCTGCAGAACACGTTTGCACGCACCGCTCGCGACGGGCGAGCGCACCTGTTCACGATCTACGGCGAGCCGGGCGTCGGCAAGAGCCGCCTCGCCCGCGAGTTCGTAGACGGCGTCGAGCGCGCGAGCATTCTCACGGGCCGCTGTCTCCCCTACGGCGAGGGCGTGACCTACTGGCCGCTCGCGGAGATGATCAAGGCCGCTGCGGGCATCTCCGACGACGACCCGCTCGAGGAGGCCTTCGAGAAGCTGCGCGCCTGCTGCGAGGAGGAGACGGTCGCGGACGTCCTCGGCCTCGCCGCCGGGATGCTCGAGGCGCTCGAGGGCGAGCGCGGGTCGCAGGAGATCGCCTGGGCGGCGCGCGAGGTGATGGAGACGCTCGCGGACGTCCAGCCGCTCGTCCTCCTGTTCGAGGACATCCACTGGGCCGAGGAGCCGCTGCTCGACCTCATCGAGCATCTCGCAGACTGGGTGCGCGCGCCGCTGCTGATCCTATGCCTCGCGCGGCCGGAGCTGCTCGACATACGGCCAGGCTGGGGTGGAGGACGAGTTCGCTCGACCGCAATCGAGCTCGAGGCGCTGTCGGAGGAGGAGAGCCGGCTCCTCGTCGAGAAGCTGCTCGGGCAGCTCGCCGGCACGACCGGCACGGCGCCCCCGGAGCTCCCCGCCGACGTGATCGAGCGAGCGGAGGGGAATCCGCTCTTCGTCGAGGAGACCATCCGGATGCTCATCGAGAGCGGCACCGGTGGTGCGGACAGGATCCCGGACACGCTGCAGGCACTGATCGCTGCGCGCATCGACCATCTCTCGCCCGACGCGAAGACCGTCCTCCAGCGCGCTTCCGTCATCGGGCGCGTGTTCTGGGCGGGCGCGATCGAGCACCTCTCCCCTGACGTGGAGGACGTCAACCAGCTGCTCGAGGATCTGCTCCTGCGCGAATTCCTCCTCAGGGAACCGAGGTCGTCGATCTCGGGCGAGAACGCATACCGGTTCAAGCACCTCCTCATCCGCGAGGTCGCGTACGGCGGGCTGGCCAAGCTGGCGCGGGCGCACCATCACGCTCGCTTCGCCGAGTGGCTGGGTGAGCGTGCGGGCGACGAGCTGCTCGAGATTCGCGCGCACCACCTCGATCGCGCCGTCGAGTTTCTCACCGAGCTCGAGGGTGCCCCGCCGCCCGAGCTCGCCGAGCAGACCGCCGGCGCGCTCGTCAAGGCCGCGAAGCGTGCGATCGCCCGCGAGGCGTACGTCACGGCGCGGCGCCTCGGCCTGCGGGCGCTCGAGCTGCGGCCGACGCTGTGGGCGCGCTACGTGGCGGCGCGCGCGGCGTGGAGGCTCCAGGACTGGTCCGCAGTCGAGGTCGAGATGCCCAAGGTCCACGATCAGGCCCGCGAGCACGGTGAGCGCGTCATCGAGGCGCTGGCGCTGACGGGACTCGGCGAGGCGGCGGTGCGACACGGCGGCGACGTCGATCAGGCGAAGTCGCTCGTCGACGAGGCGCTCGAGATCGTCAAGGACGAGGACGACGCGGTCGCGCACTTCGACGCCCTCCACGTCCGCGCGATCATCGGCTCGTGGCAGGGCAACGAGGAGGAGTTCGTGCGCTACATGGAGCGCGCGTACGTGATCGCGCTCGACGCGAAGCGCAAGGACCTCCAGACACTGGCCGCTCAGTCGCTGGCGCAGGTGCACATCCTCCGGCTCGAGCTCGACGAGGCCGAGCTGCTCCTGACCCGGGCGCTCGAGCTCGCGGGTGAAAGCGGGAGCGTGCGGGCTCGCGTGCTCACGACGCTGTCCTACGGCTGGTTCCTGACAGCCAAGGGCGAGCTCGATGCCGCCGAGACGGTGCTCGAGGAGGTTCGAGTGACGGCCGCCGAGCTCGGAGTGGAGCCTGCCATAGCGACAGCGCTCATGAAACTGGGGTTGATCGCACGTCTGCGCGGCGACCACAAGCGTGCGGAGAAGCTGCTCCGCGAGGCGACGCGCATGGTCTCGGCGCGCGGAGACCGCGGCATGCTGCCGGACTACCAGGCGGTGCTCGCCGCAACGCTTGCCGATCTCGGCAAGATCGACGAGGCGGAGCGGCTCGCGCTCGATGCGCGGACGGACCTGAGTCCCGACGACACGGCTTGCAAGGTTGCAGCGACGACCGCGCTCGCCGCGGTTCGGGCCGCACAGGAGAGGGACGACGAGGCCCAGGAGCTCTACGTCGAGGCAGTCACCATGGCACGAGAAGGCCACCTTCGCGCGTTCGAGATCGAGCCGCTCGAGCGCTTCGCCGACTTCCTTCGCGACCGTGGTCGCGAGGACGAGGCTGCGCCCTACGTGGCCCGGCTCGCGGAGCTCTCGCCGCCGCCGCCGAGCGCTGCGCGGATCGCCTGACTCGAACGCTCGTCGGGCGACTCGGAGATCACGGTCGCCGGTCGCTCGAAGCGGTCGAGCGCCTCCTTCAACGGATCGGCGCGCAGCGTCCCCTCGCCGTAGGGCAGGTGCTTCGTCTCGTTCCGGTTCGCGAAGGCGATGTCCGAGAAGTGGATGTGGAAGGGGGCGCCGGGCTCGAGCACCTCGTCGGCGGCCTCGAGGGCAACGGCGAACGGCTCGATCTCGAGGTAGGCGCCGTCGCTCGTCGCATGCATGTGCGCGAAGTCGAGGACCGGTCGTACCCAGCTCGTGCGCCGCGAGATCTCGAGCACGTCGTCGAGCGAGCCGAGATCGCGAACGCGCCCCATCACCTCGACACCGAACGGAACTGCACGATCCTTTCCTTCCAGGCGCTCGCGGAGCGTGCCGAGCTGCTCGACGACCGCGTCGAGGGCCGCCTCGCGCGATCGCTCGAGCAGGAATCCGGGGTGGAAGACGACGACCTCGGCTCCGCTCGCCGCCGCGATCCCCGCGCTCCGGTCGAGTGCACCCACAGCGGACGTGAACTTGCGCCCGCTCGGCTCGACGTGGCCCATGAAGCCGAAGAGCGGCGCATGCACCGAGAGCGCGACGTCGTGCTCCCGCGCGAGCACTCCGAGCTGCTCGGCGAAGGGGTAGTCCATCCAGAACCCGGTTTCGAAGTCGATCTCGCACGCCGTGTAGCCCCGTTCGAGAATGAGCTCGATCGCCGCCTCCGGCGAGTCGCGCGACGGCATCCGGGCCGGCCCGACACGGATTCGCTCGGCCACGGCGCCATGGTAATGGCCTCGATGTGATTGGCTCCTGCCATGAAGGCGACCATGCTCCTGGCGGACTACGCGGTCGTCTCCGACGGCAAGCTCACGATCGTCGGCGGAGGCTGGTCGCAGACCGGGCCCGAGCCTGCGTCGTTCGGCATCGCACTTCTGATCCAGGTGCCCTGGGACCAGGCGAACACGAGGCACGCGTTCACGGTCGAGCTGCTCGACGCGGACGGGGCGCACGTCGTGCTCGAGACCGGGGAGGAGGAGGAGGAGGAGCAGTCGGTTGCGTTCGGAGGCGAGTTCGAGGTCGGTCGCCCTCCCGGCCTGAAGCCGGGCACTCCGCTCGACTTCCCCGTCGCGATGAACTCGAGCCCGCTTCCCCTCGAGCCTGGGCGGTACGAATGGCGCCTGACGATCGACGACCAGGCGCGCCAGGACTGGAGCGTCCCCTTCACCGTCCGCGCTGAGGAGGCCTAGCGTCAGGCTTGCTCTGGCCGGTGCCTGGAGTCCGTCCGCTCCGGTCCGTACGCTCGAAGCATGTCCAGTGCACCTTCACGTATCGATTTGCTCGAGCTCGACATCGACCTCCGTATCACCGATCTCTGGCGTGAGGCGATCGACGTGGACGAGTGGAACCTCGAGGTCGTTGCGGCGTTCATCCGTGCGGCGTACGGCAAGGGCTACTGCGACGCGCTGACCGAGGAGTCACCGGGCTCGCTCTGCGTCGAGCATGGATATCGAATGCCCGAGCGACCCGTGCCCGTCAGTCGGCCCGAAGCCGCGTAGCTTTCCGTAACGACGGATTCCTCCCGCAAACCAGGGGTAGACTTTCGCCGTGGCACGTAAGGCGAGCCCGGCCCGTCTCGTCATCGCCCTGTCGGTCGCGGCGGTGCTCGCGGTCTTCCTGCTCTACACCTCGATCGCGGGCGGCGGGAACCCTTCGATTGCCCCAACCGAGCTCAACGGCCGGACTGCGAAGGTGCAGCTCTTCGGCATCGTCGCCGGGCCTGTGCGCGGGGACTCGCATAACGCCGGCCTCCGTTTCGTCCTCCGCGACCGAGACGGCACACGCGCCTCCGGAGTCCGCGTCGTGTACACGGGATCCACGCCCGACCTGTTCAAGGTCGGGCGGGAGATCGTGGTCACGGGGCGTCTGCGGGATCGCGTCTTCGTCGCCGAGCCCGGCTCGATGATCACGAAGTGCCCGTCGAAGTACGCGCCGAAGAAGGCGGACGACCCGGCTTGACGGGTCCCGCCTGACGGACTTCCATGCCTGAGCTCGGGCGGGCCGCGCTCCTCGTCACTCTCGGACTCGTCACGTACGCGCTCGTCGCAGGGGCGGCCGGCGCGTACCTCGGGCGGCGGCGTCTGGCGGTCTCGGCGCAGAACGCGCTCACCGCAGCGTTCTTCTCCACGCTCGTCGCGTCGGGCGTGCTCCTCGCCGCGCTCCTCCGGAACGACTTCTCGTTCACCTACGTCGCGCGGACGACGAGCGAGGCGCTACCTACCGCCTACACGATCTCGGCGTTCTGGGGAGGGCAGGAGGGCTCGCTGCTCCTCTGGCTGCTCTTTCTCACCGGGTTCGGAGCCGCCGCGGTTCGGCTGAACCGCGGCTGGGCGCGCGATCTCATCGTCTGGGTCGTTCCCGTCTTCGCGAGCGTCGCGGTGTTCTTCTCGTTCCTCGTCGTCGCCGTCGCCAGCCCCTTCGCGACCCAGGCTGCACCCGCGGACGGCGCCGGCATGACGCCCAGCCTCCAGAACCCGTACATGCTCGCGCATCCGCCGCTCCTCTATCTCGGCTACGTCGGCCTGACGGTTCCCTTCGCGTTCTGCCTCGGCGCGCTCCTCGCGGGACGTTCCGACGAGCGCTGGCTGATCGCGACGAGGCGCTGGACGCTCTTCGCGTGGGCTGCGCTCGGCGTCGGCCAGTTGCTCGGCGCGCACTGGGCGTACGTCGAGGTCGGCTGGGGCGGCTACTACGCCTGGGACCCGGTCGAGAACGCCGCCCTCATGCCCTGGCTGGCTGCGACGGCGTTCCTGCACTCGGTGATGATCCAGGAGAAGCGCGGGATGCTCCGCGTCTGGAACGTCTTACTCGTACTGCTCGCGTTCTCGCTCTCGCTCTTCGGGACGTTCCTCACGCGATCGGGCGTCGTCAACTCGATCCACTCCTTCACGCAGAGCTCGATCGGGCCGTGGTTCCTCTTCTTCATCGCGCTGACGGTCGGGGTCTCCCTGGCAGTCGTCTTCTGGCGGCTCCCGCAGCTCCGCTCGCCGACGAGGCTCGAGTCGCCCGTCTCCAGGGAGGCAGCGTTCCTCTACAACAACCTGCTGCTGCTCGCGCTCTGCCTGACCATCCTCTGGGGCGTCGTCTATCCGTTGGTCTCGGAGGCCCTGCGCGGCGAGGCGGTCGTGCTCGGCCGGTCGTACTACGACTTCTTCCTCCGCATCTTCGGGCTCCCGCTCCTCCTGTTGATGGGCATCGGGCCGCTCATCGCCTGGAGACGTGCTTCGCTCGGGAGCCTCCTCACGACGTTCCGCTGGCCGACACTCGTCGCGCTCGCCTCCGGCCTCGTGCTCCTGCTTCTCGGCGCAGGCAGCTCGATCCCCGGCCTCGTGGCGTACACGTTCTCCGCCTTCGTCCTGACGACGATCGTCATGGAGTTCGCACGTGGGACGCGGGCGCGGAAAGCCCTCGGGGCAACGACGTGGTTCAACGCGTTTTCGTCGCTCCTCGGCCGGAACCGCAGGCGCTACGGCGGCTACGTCGTGCACGCGTCGATCGTGCTGCTCGCCGTCGGGATCGCGGGCTCGAGCGCGTTCGACACCGTCTCTGAGGCGCGCCTGGCTCGCGGCGACGCGATGACCATCGGGGACTACACGCTCGTCTATCGCTCGCTCGACGAGCGCCAGACGGCGAACGCGACCGAGATCCGTGCTGAGCTCGGTGTCAGGCGCGGCGATCGCGATCTCGGGACGATCGAGGCCGGGAAGAACGCGTACACGGTCGAGCAGCAAGTGTCGAACGAGGTCGGGATCAGGAGCGATCGCCTCACTGGCGAGGACCTGTTCGTGATCGCCGAGCAGATCGACCCCGACGGCACGGTCTACTTTCGTGTGTTCGTGAAGCCGCTCGTCAACCTCATCTGGCTCGCCGGGCTCGTCTTCCTGCTCGGATCGGCGATCGCGCTCTGGCCGGACGCCCGCGAGCAGCGGCGCCTCGTCGAGCGCATGCGGGAAATCGGCCTTCCGGCCACCCGTTGACCTTGGCGCTCGTGCTTGCGGCGATTCTCGCGGTCGGCTGCGTCGTCGCCGTTGCGCTTCCGTTCATCAGGGAGCCCGAGCCGGCGTCGGACGACCTCCACGAGCCGGACGCCGACGAGCGCCGGCGGCTGGAGCTGCTCGAGGACCGCGACCGCTCGCTCGCCGCGCTGAAGGAGCTGGAGTTCGAGCATCGGACCGGCACGATCTCCGACGAGGACTACCGTGCGCTGCTCGGCCCGTTGCGGCGCGAGGCTGCCAACGCGTTGCGGGCCCTGGACCGGGAGGGACGTCCGCCGGAGGAGCGAACCTAGTGGGCATGGGACGGCGGTCGCTGCTCGTCTCTGTTCTCGCGTTCGCGCTTGCCCTGGCTGCGCTTGCGCTCGTTTCGCCGGCTCTGATCGCGCCGGCCTCGGGGCAGGACATCGAGTCCGAGAAGCAGCGCATCGACGAGCGGATCGCCGAGCTGCGCGCGGAAATCGAGGCCGCGCAGCAGCAGGAAGGCGTGCTGACGTCCCAGCTCTCGGCGGTCGTCGACGAGCTCCGGGCCGCGGAGGCGGCCGTTGACACCGCGCAGACGAGCCTCGACCAGCTGGAGGCGGAGCTCGCGAGCCAGCGCGAGCGGCTCGAGCGGCTCACCACGCTCCTCCGGGAGCAGACGCGCCGGCTCGTGCGCCTCCAGCGCGAGTACGCGCGCGCGGTGGACGTCCTGGAGCGACGTGTGCGGGAGGCGTACATCAACGAGCCGCCCGACACGCTTGCCTTCATCGTCTCGGCCTCGAGCTTCGCCGAGATCATCGACAACTACGAGTTCGTGCAGCGCATCGGAGCGCAGGACCAGCGGATCGCGCGGGAAGTACGGACGGCGAAGGAGGCCGCCGCCGCGGAGCGCAGAGCGACGGCACACACGCGAGGGCTGGCGGCTGCGACGGTCTCGGTCATCTCCGCTCGTACCCAGGAGGCGCGCACGGTGCGCGATCAACTCGCTGCGAGTCGCGACGACCTCATGGCCGCGGAATCGCTCAAGCAGACCGCGCTGGCCGATGTCCACGAGTCCCGTACGGAGCACCTTGCCGAGGTGGAAACGCTTGCTGCCGAGAGCGCGAGCCTTGCCGCGAAGATCCAGAGCGCTCAGGCGAGTGGAGCATCGTCTGGCGCGGGCGCACCGTCGGCGTCCGGCTTCATCTGGCCGGTGAGCGGAACGGTCGTGAGCGGGTTCGGCATGCGCTGGGGGCGCATGCACGAGGGAATCGACATCACCGCGTCGTCGGGAACGCCGATCTGGGCAGCCGCCTCGGGCACCGTCATCCATGCCGGCTGGCTCGGCGGCTATGGCAACCTCGTCGTCGTCGATCATGGCGGCGGCCTCTCGACCGCGTACGCCCACGCATCCGCGATCCTCGTCGGCGTCGGGCAGCAGGTGTCGCAGGGCGAGACCGTGGCGCTCGTCGGCTCCACGGGAAACTCGAGCGGCCCGCACCTCCACTTCGAGGTGCGCGTGAACGGCGCGGCGGTCGACCCGCTGCTCTACCTCTGACGCGCTCTGCGCGCGCTAGGCGGCGTCGCGCGCTCTGCGCGCGCTAGGCGGCGTCGCGCGCTCTGCGCGCGCTAGGCGGCATCGTGGGCCGCAGCTGGTAGCTCGGTCGCCGTGACGAGGTGGAGATCGGGCAGCGCGCGCCAGCGCTCCTCGAGGCCGAGGCCGTAGCCGGCGAAGAGCTCGTCCGGCACGGTGAAGCCGACGTAGCGCAGCGGAAGCTTCGGGACGAGCCGTCTGTACGGCCGGTCGAGGAGCGTCACGGCGGCGAGGCTCGCGGGCTCGCGCAGGCCGAACGTCTTGCACAGGAAGCGCAGAGTCAACCCTGTGTCGACGACGTCTTCGACGAGGAGGACGTGGCGGCCGGCGAGGGGTACGTCCACGTCCTTGAGCAGCCGCACGCCCGGCCGCGCCCCGGCACCAGCTGTAACCGCAGAGGTGTCCGTATAGGGAGCGAGCTCGACGACGTCGAGCGTGTGCGCAATGGGCAGCGCCCGAGTGAGGTCGGCGAGGAAGACGACACTCGACTTGAGCGGCGCGACGAGCAGCGGATCGAGCCCGTCGTAGTCGGAGGCGATCTCGGCGCCGAGTTCCGCGACGCGTTCCGCGATCTCTTGGCGCCCGAGGTAGACCGCGCCTACATCTCCGTGCTCGGAGGGTGCGGGTGCTCTCGTGTGAGTGACTCGGGAAGCGGGGCGATTCGGCACGAAGCGGCTACGACGCCCAGCGCAGCCGGTACCGCTGCGCGAGGCGCTCGATGTCACGTCGGTAGAAGAGCTTCACGTTGACGTCCGGGTAGAGCCTTCGAACCTCACGGAGCTTGCGGTTCTTGCGGGTGACGAGCGATTGCTTCATCACGGTCACCTCGATGAAGAGATCCTGCTCGGGAAGATAGAAGTCCGGCGTGAATGCGCTCGCGATGCGCCCGTCCTCATCGGTGTCGAGGACGAACGTCCGCGGCTCGTAATCCCAGCGGATGCCGTAGTAGTCGAGGATCTTCGCGCACTCGAGCTCGGTGCGATTCGCGAACCGAGGGGGGTCCAAGCCGCAATATGCCTGGAAAACGGTGCTTTCCGAATGCACCTGCGCCAGGGTACCAACCGATCCGGACAGCGGTCCGCGACCTCGGATGGTGATTCGCCGGCACTTGTCGGCGCTCGTAGACTCTGTTCATGGCGACGGACGGCCGCGTGTTCACGATCGCGCACATCTCGGACCTCCATTGCGGCGGGAACTATTTCGAGGCGAGCCTGCTCGAGCGCGCGATCAGCGAGGTCAACGAGCTCGCGCCGGACGTCGTCGTCTGTAGCGGTGACCTGACGACCTTCGGGTTCCGTCACGAGTACCTCACCGCGCGCGAGTACCTCGACCGCATCGTCTGCGAGTCGCTCGTGGTCGTGCCCGGCAACCACGACTCACGGAACGTCGGCTACGTCCACTTCGAGGAGATGTTCGGGAGCCGCAACTCGGTGCTCGCCAAGGGCGGGGTCGCGATCGTCGCCGTGGACTCCAGCGAGCCGGACCTCGACCACGGTCAGATCGGCCGCGGGCGCTACCGCTGGATCGAAGAGCAGTTCGCCCAGGAGCCGGCCGAGCTCCGGATCTTCGTGCTGCACCATCACCTGCTGCCCGTTCCGGGAACGGGGCGCGAGCGGAACGTCGTCTATGACGCGGGAGACGCGATCGAATGCCTCCAGCGCGCGGGCGTGCGGCTCGTCCTGTCCGGCCACAAGCACGTTCCGTACGTGTGGCGGCTCGAGGACCTCTTCGTCGTGAACGCGGGAACCGTGTCCTCGCTTCGCCTGCGCGGGAAGACGAGGCCCTGTTACAACCTCATCGAGATCGCGGATCGCCACGTGAACATCTGGCGCCGTCACCCCTTCCATGGGCAGGTCAAGCTCGTGACCTTCTCGCTCGACACGCTCGAGTACGCGAAGTTCACCGGCGCGATCGAGGACGAGGTCACGGCTCGCACGTGAGGGCCCTCGCACTCGTCGACGGCGAGCACTACGCGCCCGTCGTCCGTGACGCGATCGCAGAGCTTCCGTACGAGGTCGTCGGCGCGGTGCTCGTCGGCGGCACCGAGAAGCTCCGCGGCGGGGAGGAGTACGGCGTCCAGCTCCTGGACGGCGTTCACGAGGCGATCGAGCTGCTTCGCCCGGACGTCGTCGTGGATCTCTCCGACGAGCCCGTCCTCGGGCCCGTGGAGCGGTTCCGGCTGGCGAGCGCGGTGCTCGCGGCCGGAATCGCGTACGTCGGTGCCGACTTCCGGCTCGATCCACCCTCGTTCCAGCCGTTCCCGGGTCGTTCACTTGCCGTTTTCGGCACGGGGAAGCGCGTCGGGAAGACGGCTGTGACGGGCTACGTGGCGCGGCTCGTCGCAGCGCGCTCGAGCGTGGTGGTTGTCGCGATGGGTCGAGGCGGCCCACCGGAGCCCGAGCTGATCACCGTCCCGCCGACGGTGGAGGCGCTCGTCGCGCTGTCCCGGGCCGGTCGGCACGCAGCCTCGGATCATCTCGAGACCGCTGCGCTCGTCGGCGTCGAGACCATCGGGTGCCGGCGGTGCGGAGGAGGTCTCGCTGGGGCGGTGTACACGTCGAACGTGGAGGAAGGAGCGCGCATCGCGGCGGGCCTCGAGCGGGAGCTCGCGATCTTCGACGGCAGCGGTGCGGCCCTGCCGCCGATCGCGACCGACCGGAGGATCGCGGTCGTCGGCGGCCAGCAGGAACCGCACGTCGTGGCCGGCTACCTCAACTCCTACCGGCTCCAGCTGGCCGACCTCGTGCTCGTGACGATGGCGGAGGCGGGCTCGGGTTGGGAGGCTGTCGGGGATTCGGTGCGAACGACGGTGCGACCCGGTGTCGCGGTCGTTCCGACCGTGCTTCGACCTACGCCCGCCCAGGAAGTCCGCGGGCGCTCGGTCGCCTTCTTCTCGACCGCCCCGTCGGGCGCGCATGCGACCCTCGCCGCGCATCTGTCAGATGAGCACGGTGCCGACATCGTCCATGTATCCGGGAATCTCGCCGACCGGTCGGCGCTCCGCGAGGAGCTGCCGGACGTGGAGGCAGACGTGTTCCTCGTCGAGCTGAAGGCCGCCGCCATCGACGTCGTCGCCGAGCACGCGCTGGCGCGCGGGGCCGAGGTGGTGCTTGCTGCGAACGACGTGATTTCGATCTCCTCCGACCGGGTACTTGACGAGACCCTGCTCGAAATGGCAGGAATGACGTGATGAGCGATCGCCGCCAGGTCATCCCGCTGCCCCTGGGCGAGGAGATTCCCTTCTCGAAGGGTCTGATGGCGCGGGCGCTGATCGTCACCGGCCTCGATCCGGACCGCGCTCACACGATCGCGCGGCTTGTAGACAAGGATCTGGCCGACCGGAACGTGACGTCGCTCGACCTCGATCGCCTCGGCGAAATCGCGGCGGACGTCGTCGGTGAGGACGAGGCCGATCGCACGGTGCGCCGGCTGCGCCGGCTCGACGCGCTGCAGCGACTCGACGAGCCCCTGTTGCTGCTCGTCGGGGGCACGACCGGAACGGGAAAGTCGACGATCGCGACCGAGGCGGCGCACCGGCTCGGGATCACGCGTGTCACGTCGACCGACTTCATCCGCCAGACGATGCGGGCGTTCTTCTCGGAGGAGTTCATGCCGTCCGTCCACTATTCGAGCTTCGAGGCGCGCCTGGCCCTGACTCGGGCCGAGGAGGAGGAATCCGGCGATGCCGCGATCCTGGGGTTCCTCGACCAGACGAGGAACGTGATCGTCGGGGTGCAGGCAGCACTCGAACGGGCAGCCACCGAGCGGTGGTCCATGGTGCTCGAAGGTGTCCACCTCGTCCCCGGCATGGTCGTCACCGACGTCCAGCACGCCTTCGTCGTCCAGTGCGTCGTCGCGATCGAGGACGAGAACCTCCACCGCAGCCACTTCTGGGTGCGCGACTACGCGACGGAGGGGCTTCGCCCGCTCGAGAAGTACCTCGACTCGCTCCCGCAGATTCGAGAGATCCAGGACTACCTCATCGAGCGCGCACGGCGCCACGACGTTCCCGTGATCGTGAACGACTCGTTCGACCACGCGATCGCGGACGTCATGGACCTCGTGCTGCGCCGCGCCGACCAGCTCGTCGGCAACCCGGTCTCCTGAGCGATTGATCGTCCCTCGAGAGCGGCGGCCCGTGCTGGCGTCGCTCGAGTGCGCGTCGGCCGACGGTCGGGAGCCCAGGGCGGTCTACACTGGCCGCGTGGTCGTACGCGAGGACGTCGTCGAGGCGCTGCACGGGGTCGAGGACCCGGAGCTCGGCATGGACATCGTCGAGCTCGGGCTGATGTACGACGTCGAGGTCGACGGCCCCAGGGTGAAGATCCTCTACAGCCTCACGTCGATGGGTTGCCCCGCGGGAGCGATGATCGCCGACGGCATCGTCGACGCGGCGCGAGGGGTTCCCGGCGTCGAGGAAGTGGAGGCGGAGCTCACGTTCGATCCCCCGTGGACGCCCGATCGCATGTCGGACGACGCGAAGTTCATCCTCGGCTTCGGATAGGCACGTCACGCGTCTGGGCTGACCCAGCCCGGATTGCCTCAGATCGCCGGCGATCGTATACTCGCCGGCCGTGGCAATACGGACGCTCGATCCTCTCGAGCGCGGCGTGATCGTCACGTTCGCGCTCTTGGCGTTCCCCGGCGGGGCGGTTGCCGGAGCCATCCTCGCGAACCAGCTCGATGGTAGGTCGCTCACAACGACCTACTGGCAGCAGATTCTCACTCTGACCGGCGTCGCAGCCCTACCGCTCGTGGCGTTCTCCGCTCTCGTGCCACGCCAGTGGGCCGCCAAGGGGACGGTGCAGAATCCGTCCACGCCGTTCTGGGCAATGGTGATTCCGTGGGTCCTGCTGCTCGCGTTTGCCGCGGCCGTCGCGGTGATTCTGCTTTGCGTCTACCAGATTGCCGTCACACCGAGCACCGGCGCTGTGCCAAACGAAGGGATTCTCTTCCTGACGGCAACCGGTGCCGGTGCCACATTGGGCGCTGTCGCCACGGGCCTGGTCGCGGCAGCGCTCGACAAGGTCGACTAGCGAGTCTCGCCCGTCAGTCGGGAACCGAGAGGACGACCTTGCCGAACTGCGCGCCCGACTCGAGGCGCTCGTGTGCCTGCCTGGCCTCGGCGAGCGGGAACACGGAGTCGATGTGGACCCGAGCTCGTCCGCTCCGGATCAGCTCGTATGTGCGTTCGAAGTCGTCCGGCGTGCCCATCGTCGAGCCGTAGATGGCGAGCTGCTTCCACCAGAGGCGGTACAGACGGGCGGGAGGACTGTGCCCGCTGGTCGCGCCGCAGACGACGACGCGGCCCTCGTAGGCCGCCGCCGCCAGCGAGCGCTCCCAGGTCGCCTCGCCCACGGTCTCGACGACGACGTCCGCTCCTCGGCCTCCTGTGGCCTCCCGGACCGCTTCGACCACGTCGTCCCGTTCGTGGTCGACAGCGAGATCGGCGCCGAGCGCGCGCGCCCGCTCGAGCTTCTCCGCGCTCGCTGAGGTGACGATCGTTCGCGCGCCGAGCGCGCGGGCGATCTCGAAGGCCGCGAGCGCGACTCCGCCGCCGATGCCCCACACGAGCACCCACTCGTCCGGACGGAGCGACGCCTTCGTTACGAGCATCCGGTGGGCCGTCTCGAAGACGAGGGGGAACGCTGCCGCCTCTGCGAACGACAGCTGCTCGTCGAGCTGGTGCAGCTGTGGCGCCGGAATCGACTTGAGCTCGCAGTACGTCCCGTCGCTGTGCTCGCCGAAGACCATGACGCGGTTGGCCTGGACGATCCCCGGGTTCACGACCACCCGGTCGCCCTCGGCGAAGCCGGTCACCCCTTCGCCGACCGCCGCGACCACCCCGGCGCCGTCCGCACCGATGATGCGGGGCTTCGGCACGGAAGGGAGACCCTTGCGAACCCAGATGTCCAGGTGATTGAGGCCGGCGGCGCGTAGCGACACGAGCACCTCACCGGGCTCGGCCACAGGATCCGGGACGTCCTCGTACGTGAGGACCTCGGGACCACCGTCTTCGTGAATCCTGACCGCCTTCACGAGGCAGAATCCTCGCATGACCGCAGCCGAGCTGAGCCGGCTGGCGTCCGAGCTCGGGCTCGACGTCGTCGGCGCCGCGCCCGCGGAGCCCTACGAGGCGACGGAGCGCCACATTCGCGACCGTCGAGCGCGAGGCCTCTTCGCGGACATGCGGTTCACCATGGCGCAGCCCGAGGTCTCGTGTCACCCGGAGCTCCTCTTCGACGGCGCGCGCACCGTCGTCTCCGCCGCCGTCTGCTACTACGAGCCCGGGACCGAGCCTGGACCGGACGAAGGGCGCTTGCCGCGATACACGTGGCGAGACGTCTACTCGGAGCTTCGCACGCGGCTCGAAGAGCTCGGAACGCGGCTGGGGGGACGCTACCGCGTGCTCGTCGACGCGAACGACCACGTCGATCGAGAAGCCGCTACCCGGTCCGGAGTGGGCTTCTACGGCAAGAACACGATGGTCATCAATCCGTCGTACGGCTCCTGGGTCGTGCTCGGGACGCTCGTCACGACCGTGGAGATCGAGGCGACGCCCCCGCTCGAGCTCGACTGCGGCTCGTGCCGGCTCTGCGTCGACGCGTGCCCGACCGGGGCGCTCGACGAGCCCGGAGAGCTCGACGCGACGCGTTGCCTCTCGTACTGGACACAAGCGCCCGAGCCGATCCCGTCGGAGTACCTCCCCGAGCTCGGCGACATGGTGTACGGCTGCGATGTGTGTCAGGACGTGTGTCCATGGAACCGTGCAATCGAGCGGCGTCGCGCCGACGCGAGCACGCGCGAGGAGTCGACACCGACTGTCTCTCTCCGCGACTGGCTCGACAGGGACGGCGCGGAGCTCGTCGCCGAGCTCGACCGCCTCTACGTTCCGCGCAAGGACCCGCGCTGGCTCCGTCGCAACGCGCTCGTCGCCGCCGGGAACGTCGGCACCGCAGAGCTGATCGCGTCCGTCGAGGCGCACGCCGCCGGTGACGACCCGATCCTCGCCGAGATGGGTACGCGAGCAGTCGAACGCATCGCGGCGCGCACCGCATGACCGGTAGCGACGAGCACGAGGGCATCGCGTTCGTCGTGCACGAGGTGCGGAGCCCGGCTGCGGCACTCGCGGCAATCGTCGGTGCGCTCGGTGAAAGCGAGCTCGACGCCGAAACGCTGCGAACGCTCGTCGACCTCTCTCTCGACGCCTGTCAGAGCATCGAGCGCATCCTGACGGACGCCGCTCTCGGTCCGCTGCGACTCACGGACGTCGACGTCGCGGCAATCGCGCGGGGCGCCGTCACGAGTGCTCTGTTGGGCGGAGCCCGCGTCCGCGCGAACTTCGACGGCGACCTGCCCGTCATCGTCGGAGACGGCGTTCGGCTACGGCAGGCACTGGACAACCTGATCGCAAACGCCGTCGCTGCCGCAGGGGCAGACGGTGACGTCATCGTGAGCGTCCGGGCTGACGGGAACCTACTCGTCGTCACGGTCAGCGATCGTGGGATCGGCATTCCCGCCGAGGATCACGCGCGCATCTTCGAGCCAGGCGTTCGGCTCGATCGCGGTCGCTCCGAGACGGGCTCCGGGCTCGGGCTGACGATCGTTAGGGCTATCGCCGACGCTCATGGCGGCTCGGCCAGCGTCGACTCGTCGCCCGGGGAAGGAGCGACGTTCACGTTGGTCCTGCCGATCGACCGCGGTCAGCCGGCGGCGGCAACGACCAACTCGTAGCGCCGCAGTCGCCTTCCCGCGGCGTCGTGCTCGGAGACGCGGAACGTCGCCCGTGAGCCCGCCATCTCGACCCCGGACGTCGTGGCGATTCGCACGGGTAGCGAGCCTGCCGCCTCGTAGACCTCGAGATAGCCCTCCTGCTCGACCGCGAGGTAGCGCGCATCCGGTTGGTGCTGGATCCAGGCGAGGCCGATTGGCTGTCCGGCATCCGCCCGGCACCCGGCAATGTCCAGCCGAGGGTCCTGCAGGCGTCCATCGGACAAGACGCCGAACGACGTCCCACACCAACGCCGTCCGCCATCTCGTGACCCGGAACTGTTGTCGCAACCCTGGAGCCCGGACGGCGTCGCGAAGGTGACGCTCGAGCTCACGACTCCGACACGCTCCACGAAGGGACTGCTCGGCGGGGAGTTGGCGACGGACGCCAGGCGGCACGACGCGGACGGCGATCCAGCTTGTACGTCCTCCACGCGCCGTACGTGAACGGCAGTCAGAACGGCCGGGAGTGAGCGTCCTTCGAGCTCGACCGGAGGCGCATGCGCCGGCGTTCCGTCCAGGAGCGCGCTCGGCCGCTCGGGTCCGCCACCGCCGTTGCAACCGCCGAGGATCGCTGCCAGGGCCGCCAGTGCGAGGGAGAAAGAAACGCAAGCGCGCTTCCTTCCGGCCGCGTCAGCTGCTCCAGCCGATGCGTCGCACACCGCTGTAGCTCGAATCGCCTCGGTACGTCCGCGTCCAGATTCCGGTCCCGTACGCCTCGCCCTTCGCCTCGATGATCTGATCGGTTCCGTCGGCGTTCTTCGCGTAGATCATCCCGATGTGGTTCTGGCTCGCAAAGGCGTCCATCTTGACCGTGGCCGATTTGGACACGGTCGAATTCGGCGCTCCGACGCCGTTCTTGAAGCTTGCAGCCGTGTACGGGCCGTGGACGTTTCGGAACATCCCCCACTGATAGAAGCCGCTGTTCCCGGTGCTCTCGGACTCGCGCCACACCTTGAACGTGAACCCGGAGCAATCGGGGCCTTCGCCGCCGGTGGACGGGTTCTCGGTCGGGTCGCCGGGCGAGTCGTCGTTGTCGTTGTCGTTCCAACAGCCGCCCGCCCACTGATAGCCCTCGAAGCGTGCGCGCAGCGCCACCGCGGCCGACCCGTCCCTCGTGATGTACGGCGTGGGAGTGGGAGCGGCGTAGTTGCAATTGTTCGAGACGAACTGAGTGTGGTACGCGGATGCGGCGCTCACCGTGATCCCGAACGCGAGCGTAAGCGCGGCGAGGAAGATTGCGGCTGCGCGTTTCATCACTTCACCTCCAGGTCGAAGCGGTCGACGAACGGCCCGCGCTCGGTCGAGCCAAGCTGGTAGAGCGACGACCCGGCGAGCCGAAAGCGGCTGAGCGGAGCGGATTCGGCCCAGTCGGCCGAGTCGAGCGACGCACTGCCGAGCAGCCCGCGTGGGCCGAGCCGGAGCGCCAGGAACGCGTCGTCGGTGTCCGTGTACACACGAACGACAACGATCAGGCCCTCGCCGAACGGCTCTGCCAACTGAACCTCGGCGAGCGGCGTCTCGCTCGTCACACGCCACGACCGCCGCACGATGCCTTCGCGAGCCAGGGCGAGGCGGATCTCGTTCCCGGTGCGGAGGACGATGACCTCATCGCCTCCGGGAAGCGCGCGGCCGGGAAGTCCGGCTACTTCTGGAGCCGTCCCGGACCATGGACGGCCGTCGCGACCGAGCGGGACCCATTGACCCGATGGCTGTTGCAGGACGAGCGGTCCCGACGGACCGACCCTGACCTGCGTCGCTGTGCGCTCTCCGAGCTCTGTGACTCCGAGCTCGCGACCCGAGCGGTCAACGGTCCGCAGTCGTGGAACGCGCCCCGCCCGCGCTCCTTCGAGTACGTACATCGTCCCGTCAGGCGCAACCGACAGGTCGGCGAGCGTGCCGTCGACGGGCACGGCCACGGCCATCGGACCTGACGATCCCGGAGCCCAGCGAAGAACCCGCCTGTTGACCTGATCGAGCACGACGACGTTGCGGTTACCGTCGAGGTCGAAGGACGAGCCGCCGACCGGAGGAGCGTTCGGACCACCCTCGAGGCCGACCTCACCAGCGCCTCGTCCCCAGCGCGCCTCCGCTACGCGGTCGTCAGCGCGTCGCACCTGGCCGAAGGCATGCTTGCCGAGAGATACCTCGACCGCAGGCCCGAGTGGCACGCTCCGATGCGGCGCGTCGGCTCCGCCGGCCGGCAAGGTCACGGTCGTCCGGCCGTCGCTCGCCTCGAGCACGGCGTAGTACGAGAACCCGCGTCTCGAGCTTGCGAGGGCGGAGGGCACGCGTACGTGATGGCGTCCCTCGACGACGCTCTCGTCGACCTCGAGACGCAAGGCGCGGAACGGCCCGGACGTCCCCTCCCGGATGAACACGCTCCCGGCCGTCTGGCAGGCAGCAGCCTCGGAGTCCCCGGTCGCCCCGGCCTCAACGGCTCCGGCCTCGACGGCGCCAGCTTCGGCTACGCCAGCGCAGTGAACGTCGTACCGCAGCACCACGTCCTCGCCAGCGGTCGTCAGCAGGGGTGGGAGGTGCGTCGCGTCGAGGTCCGGAGCTGCAACCTCCGCCCGCCGCTCGGCGACGGCGCTGCCAGTCGCGAGGGCGGAGACGACGCCGAGTAGTCCGCCGAGGGCGAGGCCAAGAATCGCGACACGCCTCCGCGGCGCGCATGGCTCGAGTGTCGTCGTGTTGTGCATGGCCACCTCCGTAAGCAATGAAGACAACGGCCACGGTAGCGGCGGACGAGCCTGCGCGGGCCGCAGCGCGCACCTTTCGGCACGGTTCTGGCGCGCTTCAGTGGCAGGTCGGCTAGGAGCGCGCCGACGCGACCCGCAGAAGGTCGCGCTGGAGGCGCCGGGCGCGGCGCGCGACGACGTCTCGGAGCCGCTGGGGCTCGAGCACGACGGTCTCACCCCGGTCGGCGAGCACCTCCGAGAGGAGCCAGTCCTCGGTCTTGTACGGAACGGCGGCGACGGCCGAGCCGTCGGTCAGCGGCTGCGCGCCTCGCTCCAGCTTCCAGCGGGCCACGGCAGGGGAGTGGAGCAGGCGGGCGACGCGCGGGTTCCGAAGATACGAAGGATCAAACCCGTCGCGAGGCTCGAAACGCTCGTCAGTGAGCTCGGCAGAGCGCATGCGGTCGAGTCGGAACGTGCGAGCAGCGTCGACGGTTCGGTCCCAGGTGTGCACACGCCACACGGGCAGCTCCCGCTCGATCGTGTACGGCTCGACACGTCGTAGGGTCGGCTTGTCGCCCTCCTTCAGGTACTCGATCTCGACCACACGGCTCTTCTCCGCGCCGTCGCTCAGGACCTTGACGAGCGCCTCCTCGTCGGACGCCATGCGTGGCTCGGGGGTCGCGTTCAGGTCGAAGCGGCCGAACGTCTCCTCGAGCTTCTTCCTGACCCGCACGAGCTTGGTGTGCGCATCCGCGGCGATCGTCGGGCCGACGTATTCGATGGCGAGCCGGATGGCGCGCGCCTCGAGCGGTGTGAGCTTCGGTGGGCGACGGAAGACGTCGCCGTAGAGCTCCTTGTCGACCCGGACGACCTCGCCTTCGTGCTCCGCGTAGACCGCGTAGCAGCCGCCTCCGAAGTTCACGAGATTGAGGAGCGAGAGGTTGTCCTGGAGCTCCTCGAGCGGGATCGAGAAGGCCTCCGCGAGCTCGGCGGCGTCGAGCGTCGCGGTCTTCTCGTCGCCGCACGCGGCCAGCAGGTGCGCAAGCAGTGCCTGAAGCAGGCCGAACCTCTCGGGAGCCACTGGGCCGCTGGGCCGCTCGAGGACGGGCTGCCTGGAGTCAGCGCGCTTCGGGCCGGCGGGCGCAGGCGGCTCTCCCTGATGGGCTGCGAGGAGCCGCGCGAGCCCGTCCGCCACCGCCTCACGCAGTTCCTCGGGCTCCAGCGGGACGGCGCGGCCGTTCTGCCGCAGGACCCAACTCGCGAGCAGCTCGACCTGTGCGTAGTCGGTCTCGAAGACCTCGTCCTCCACGGTCCCCGCGTCCGCAAGCGTGCGCTCGACCCACCAGGCGGTGTCGCCGGAGAGGGCGATCCGAGCGGTGCCCACGGTCTCGCCGATCTGCCATGGGCGCGGAATCCGGTGCGCCTCGACGTCGAAGTCGGCCGGGACACGGAAGTCGCGTTCACGGCGCGTCGCGAAGCGGATGTCGCCTCGAATCCGCGAGACCTTGAACGTGCGGACCGTGTCCCGGCCGAGGTCGTGCCCGATGACGTACCAGTTCCCGTCGTCGAGGCGCAGCGCGTACGGGTTCACGACACGCTCCGCAGGACGGGGCCGCTTCGGGCTCCAGTAGCCGAAGCGGACCGTTCGCTGCTTCGAGATCGCCGCTTCGAGCTTCGACAGGCGCCCCGCGAGCTCCGGCGAGTAGTCCGGGGCACTCACGCGAACCCGCTCGGCGGTCTCGGTCGGCGGCCCCGCGAAGCCGGCGCGGCCGAGCGCGAGATTCTGGAGCGCGAGGCGAAGTGGCTCCGCATACGCGAACTTGCCCTCGAGGTAGTAGAGCGCGGTCTGGAGGGCGGCGAGCTCGTCGTCGTCGAGCTCGAGCCGGTCGAGGAAGTAGTTCTCCGAGCGAAGGGTGTACAGCTCCTCGCCCGTGAACTCGTCGCGCTGCGACTGGAGCGGGACGCCGAGCGCCGTCAGCTCCGCGCGGTCCGAGTAGAAGCGTCGCGCGAATGCCTCGTCGGACATCTCGCTGTAGCCCTCGACGTTCGACTTGACGTCACGGGCGGTCAGCGGCCGCCGTTCGGCCATGAGAAAAGCGACGAGGGAGAGCTGCCGGATCAGCTTGTCGGCGTCGTGCGACATGTGCTGTCGAGCTTACCGCTCGGCAACCGCACGAGCCGAAGCTCGGATGCGCGAGCCCATGAGTGCTTCCGAGGTGCTTACGCCGCGACCGTGACGGTCTGCTCGAGGTGCTGGTGCGACGGGCAGTAGTCGCGCCCGGGAAGCGGCGTCCGCTGGCACGCCTTTCCTTTGCGCGTCGTCGCATGGCAGCGGGCGACGCCGCCGTCGAGGAGCCCGGCCTCGACCTGCTGCTCGATGAATGTGGTCGCTGCGCTCACACCCTCACGTACCGACCAGGCCACTCGAGCCTGCGCGGTGATGGGGAAGTAGCGACGGATGTCCGCGAAGAGCGCACGATCCGGACGAGCGAAGTAGTGCGGGTCGTCGGCGAGGCGCTCCATGGTCTCCTCGCACTGCTCGAGCACGGCACGGCGATATTCCAGCTTCGTGGTCGTATCCGCGTACGGATCGATCAGGTCCTTGATGGATCGATAAATCGCTCGCGAGTATTGATACATACAAGAGCGGAGCTGTGCGACGCGATCTTCCATCCGGGGGGCGAGCTCTCCTGGAAATCCGTTTCCCTAGCTCGTAAAGAGCGGAGCGATCGCTCCGCAGGAGGACAGTGTAGCGAGTTTTCGGACGTGTTACAAAGTCAGAGCCTGCGTCTTCGTCGAGGACAACACGATCACGGAACGATGCGGCGGACGACCGCCGTCCGGGAAACGGCGCGAGCCGGTGGAAGCGCGCTCGTGGCCTCGGCCTCCGAGGTATAGACGCCGGTGAACACGAGCCAGTAGCCGGGATGGAGGCTCGCGTAGCGCGACGTATCGAGGATGCCGACGGTCTCCAGCTCGCTGCTTCGCGCCTCGCGAGCACGACGCGACGCGGCGCCCTTGCCCTCGGACTGCGGGATCGACGCGAGGGCGATCGTCCAACCCTCCTGCGTGGGCGGCCACTCTGCGATCGCTGCCGACCCCCCGGTCGGCCCTGGCTCCCGTATCGGTCCTCGGCGTGGTCGCGAATCCGCCGGTCGCGGTGAGCAGCTCGGGTCCCGTACCTGTCTCGCCCGTGGCAGCGACTGCCACTGCGGCTCCCGCGACGGCGACAGCGAGCCCGACGAGCGCCCTCCGCACCCAGCCGCGACCTGGATCCTGGCCGTGCAGGTGAGGGCCCGGGATCCGGGTGCCGCACTCGAGGCAGTATTCCTGCCCGAGCCCGATGTCCTCGCCACAGCGCGGGCACGCGGTCACGCGCCCGTCGCCTCGTCGTCGCGCTTCGCCGGAAGCGGGGCGCCGACCGGCTGGCCGCAGGTCGCGCAGAACCGCGCGCCGAGCAGCAGCGGCGCTCCGCATTTGCATACCGCACCACCGCCCGTGTGCAGGCTGACCGTGCCGTCGAGCAGGGCGTCGATCTCCTGCACGCGAGCCTCGATGGCCACCAGCTCGGCGCAGCGCTCGACGACGAGACCGGCGTTGAAGCGGTCGCGCTTGTACATCTCGAGCGTCAGTCCGCCGAGATCGCGCAGCCGTTCCTCGCGGATGAGGAGCAGCGCCTTGCGCTCGCGCTTGAGGTCGCGCACAGGGGGTACGACGTACGTCGCGGAGGTCTCGGCGACATCACCGTTCCTCGTTCGCCGGCGCGCCATCAGCCAGTTCCCGGGTCGGACCGGCTCGATCGTGTCGGGTTCGCGGTCACAGCTGGATGACGACCAGCCGCTCCTCGGTCATCTCGCGAACGGCGTACGCAGGCCCTTCGCGCGTGTTTCCGGAGTCCTTCACGCCTCCGTACGGCATCTGATCGGCACGGAACGTCGGCGCCTCGTTGACCGTCACGCCGCCGAACTCGAGCGAACGGGCCGCCCGCAGCGCAGCCTTGACGTCCCGCGTGAAGACTCCAGCCTGGAGCCCGTAGCGGGTGCCGTTCGCGAGTGCGATCGCCTCGTCGAGCGTGTCGTAGGGCCAGACGCCACAGACCGGGCCGAAGACCTCCTCGCACGCGATCCTCGCGTCCGGCGGTGCACCGCCCACGACCGTGGGCAGCAGGAGGTCGTCGTCGAGGCGCCCGCCGCTGAGGATCTCGGCGCCGGACTTCCTAGCCTCGTCGATCCAGGCGAGTACACGGTCGCGCTCGGAAGGGGAGATGAGAGGACCGACGTCGGTGTCCTCGTCGGCGGGATCGCCGACCGCCAGCGCCTCGACGCGCGGGAGGAACGCGTCCAGGAAAGGCTGGTACGCACGTTGCTCCACATAGATGCGCTGCACCGAGATGCAGCTCTGGCCCGCGAACGAGAACGCGTTCGCGGCGAGCCGCGTCGCCGCATCGTCGAGGTCCGCGTCCGCCGCGACGATCACGGGAGTCGCGTTGCCGAGCTCGAGGTTGACCCGCTTGCGTGACGCGCGCTCGCGCAGCCCCCAGCCGACGCCTGCCGACCCCGTGAAGGTGATGAGCTTCACCCGCGGGTCCGCGACGAGGACGTCCCCGATCTCGCCGGCTGGGCCGCAGACGACATTGAGCCAGCCAGGCGGGAGGCCCGCCTCGGTCTCGAGCTCGGCGAGGAAGAGCGAAGAGAGCGGAGTCTGGCTCGCGGGCTTCAGCACGACCGCGCAGCCGGCGGCGAGCGCGGGCGCGATCTTGTGCGCGACGAGGTTGAGCGGGAAGTTGAAAGGCGAGATCGCGCCGACGACGCCGATCGGCTCCCGGATCGTGAAGGCGAGCTTGCCCGCGCCCGCGGGCGACGCGTCCATCGGCACGACGTCGCCGGCGAGCCGACGGGCCTCCGCGGCCGCCATCGTGTACGTCGAGATCGCGCGGGAGGCCTCGACCCGTGCCGCCTTCATCGGCTTCCCGGCCTCGGCGCAGATCGTGCGGGCTGCCTCGTCCGCGCGCTCGGCGAGGGCGGCCGCGACTCGGTCGAGGATCGCGGCGCGCTCGTGGGCGGGCAGCGGCTCGCGCATCGCGTTCTCCGCTGCGTCGATCGCACGCACCGCCTCCTTCTCTCCCGCACGCGGCACCGATCCCACGAGGGAGCCGTCGTACGGCGAGGAGACTTCGATCCGTTCGCCGGTCTCGACCCACTCGCCGGCGATCAGGAGCTTCCGCTCGGCCGCGGTCGTGGCCATGCCCTGAGTCTAGATGGGAGTCTCCGCGGTGCGGCGCGCAGGCAGCCACGGCACGAGGCCGTTCTATGCTGTAACGGATGGCCGGCGAAGCATTCATCGTCGAGGCGGTCCGCTCGCCGATCGGCAAGCGCGGCGGTTCACTCTCCGATCTGCGCGCCGATGAACTGGCCGCGCAGGTGCTGAACGGCCTGGTCGGACGGGTCGAGCTGGATCCCGCCGAGGTCGAGGACGTCCAGATGGGCTGCGTGACGCAGGTGGGCGAGCAGGCACTCAACGTCGGCCGCGGTGCGGTGCTCGTAGCAGGCTGGCCCGAGACCGTGCCGGCGACGACGGTCGACAGGCAGTGCGGGTCGTCGCTGCAGACGGCGTTCAACGCCGCGTCGACGATCCAGGCCGGCCACCTCGACGTCGCGGTAGCCGCCGGCGTCGAGCACATGACCCGCGTGCCGATGGGCTCCAACCTCGGCGAGCTGGGCTGGGGCGCGGTCAACGAGAAGATCGGCGAGCGCTGGCCGATCGTGCCGCAGGGAATCTCGGCCGAGGTGATCGCCGAGGAGTGGAACCTGACCCGAGAGCAGCTCGACGAGTACTCGTTGGAATCCCACCGGCGTGCCGTGGCCGCGATCGACGAGGGCAGGTTCGAGCACGAGATCGTGCCGGTGGAAGTGGGGGCGGGCGGAGCGATCGTCCTGTTCGCCGTCGACGAGACACCGCGCCGCGACACGTCTCTCGAGAAGCTCGCCTCGCTGCAGCCCGCGTTCAAGCCGGACGGTGTCGTGACGGCGGGGAACTCGAGCTCGATCGTGGACGGATCGGCGGCCATGCTGCTTGCGAGCGGCGAAGCCGTCGAACGGCTCGGGTTGGAGCCGCGAGGCCGCTTCGTCTCGTTCGGGCTCTCGGGTGTGGACCCCTATCGCATGCTCCACGGGAACCCGGAAGCGTCCACCCGCGCGCTCTCCAAGGCGGGCCTGACGTGGGACGACATCGCCGTGATCGAGGTGAACGAGGCGTTCGCCTCGGTCGTGCTCCAGTTCCTCGCCGACACGGGCCTGCACGAGCGCTGGGAAGCCGGCGACGTCAATCCGAACGGCGGCGGCATCTCGCTCGGGCATCCGCTCGGCGCGACGGGCGCCCGCATCACTGCGACGCTACTCAGCGAGCTCCACCGGCGTGGCGCCCGCTACGGGATCGCGACGATGTGCATCGGCCAGGGACAGGCCATCGCAGGCGTCGTCGAGCGCCTCTGAGCCGTCGCGTCGATCAGCTCTGCTGATCGATAAGGAAGCAACATCGACTTGCGCTGATTGACCTGCGCACGCGACAATTGAGTCATGTTCGGCTTCGTTCTCCTCACCTTCCTGCTGGTCGTAGGCCCGCTCGCGTACCTCGCCGGTGTCGACTCGCGCGTCGACGACCACGAGTACAGGCGTCACCTCGCCGACTGAGAGCGGCTCGGCCTCGGACGGCGCGCGCCGCTAGGATCGCGCGTCGTGGCCGTGGCCGAGATTCGAACGATCGGCGTCGTCGGTCTCGGCGCGATGGGCGCCGGGATCGCGCAGCTCGCGGTCGAAGGCGGATACGCGACGGTCGGCCGCGAGGTCACCGACGAGCTCGGCGCGAAGGCCGCGGAGCGCATCACGCATTTCCTCCGGCGCAAGGTCGAGAAGGAGCAGCTGAGCGCAGAGGCACGTGACGCCGCGCTCGCCCGGCTCGAGCTCACGACCGAGCTCGCCGCGTTCGCCGACTGCGACCTCGTCATCGAGGCGATCGTCGAGGACCTGGACGCGAAGACGGAGCTCTTCGAGGAGCTCGAGCGGATCGTGAGGCCGGACTGCATCCTCGCCACGAACACGTCGGCGCTCTCCGTGACGGAGATCGCGGCGGCGACGTCGTCGCCGGAGCGCGTCGTCGGCATGCACTTCTTCAACCCTGCGCCGCTGATGCCGCTCGTCGAGATCGTCCGTGCCGAGCTGTCCTCGGACGACGCCGTCGAGGCGGCCTTCGCCGTCGGCGAGCGGATGGGGAAGAAGCCGATCCGGTGCCACGACACGCCGGGATTCGTCGTCAACCGCATCCTCATCCCGCTCCTGAACGACTGCATCAGGACGCTCGACGAGGCGCGCATCACGCCCGAGGACCTCGACACGGCGATGACGGCCGGCGCGGGCTGGCCGATGGGGCCGTGCACGCTGGTCGATCTCGTCGGCATCGACGTCCACGTGCACGCATCCGAGGCGCTCTTCGAGAAGCTCCGCGAGCCGCGGATGGCTCCGCCGCCCCGCATCGTGGCGATGCGGAACGCCGGTCTGCTCGGGCGCAAGAGCGGGCGTGGCTTCTACACGTACGGCGACGGCAACTAACAGTCTCTTTACACGCTTCTCACCGGCGACACACTCGCCGTCCCGATACTGAGCGAGGAGCAATGCGGAGGCTCATCCTTCTTGCCTGCATGTGTGGCGTCCTGGCGGCCCCCGCCTGGGGCGCTCGCGCTGCCGATCCCGAGGCGGGATATCTCTCCATCGAGCGCGGCAAGGGGACAGTGACGCTCGAGGTTCGCGGCAACGTGCTCGGCCGGCTCACGAACGGCTCGATCACCGTCACCGACCGGACACCGAACGACGCCTACGTCGCCACCGTCACCGGGAGGCGTGTGATCGTGCAGCGCAAGCTCACACCGACGAAGCTCTACGTGCGTGGGCAGGGACTCAGGTTCCGCATGCTCGGCGGGAGCTACCGGATCATCATCCGCGGACAGGGGATCTCGCTCTCGGCCGTCGCGCGCGGGACGGTCTCGATCGACGGCGAGCCCAGGTTCCTGGCCGACGACCTCGGCGTGTACTCGGTCGAGAGCGACGTCGACTGCGGGATGGAGCCGCTGAGCTGCACTCCCATCCCGGACGAGCCTGTTCGCGTGAAGCTCGGCGGGCCCGAGCCGCAGCCGCAGCCGGGGCAGAAGGGCGCCGGATGACGCAGCACGGAATCCTCGTCGTCGAGGACGAGACCTCGATCGCCTCCTTCGTCGCCGCGTACCTGAAGAACGCGGGCTACGCGGTGCGGACGGCGGCGACCTCGCAGGCGGCACTCACCGAGGTCGCGTCCGAGATGCCTGCGCTGATCGTGCTCGACCTGAACCTCCCCGACGGCGACGGGGTCGAGCTCTGCAGGCGCATCCGCAAGAGCTCCGACGTCCCGATCCTCATGCTCACCGCGCGGGACGAGGACGTGGACAAGATCATCGGGCTAGAGGTCGGTGCGGACGACTACATGACGAAGCCGTTCAACCCGCGCGAGCTCGTGGCCCGGGTGAAGAGCGTCCTTCGGCGCGCTGCGCCGGAACGGCGCCGGTCCGAGTCTGCCGAGCTGACGCACGGCGACCTCGTCATCAACGCCGGAAAGCGCGAGGTGCACGTGGGCGAGGAGGAGGTGCGGCTCGCTCCGAAGGAGTTCGACCTGCTCTGGGAGCTCCTCGATCATCGCGGGATCGTGCTCACGCGCGACCAGCTGCTCGAGCGGGTGTGGGGGTACACGTTCGCGGGCGACACACGCACCGTCGATGTCCATGTGCGCCAGATCCGGCGCAAGCTCGGCGACGCGTCGCCGATCGTGACCGTGTGGGGCGTGGGCTACAAGGTCGCGTCCGAGCGCTCGCCCACCGCGGCAGCCTGACGGGCGTCTTCGCGCCGGGGAAAGACGTACCCTGAGCGACGATGCTGGGGTCGCTTCGATTCAGGCTGACGGCCCTCTTCCTGATGGCCGTCCTCGTGTTCGGGCTCGTCTCGATCGCCCTGGCCGTGCGCCTGTTCCAGGACGTGACCCGGTCGCAGCTGACGCGGGAGCTCGAACGCGAGGCTGAGGGGCTGGCCGCGCTCTACGCGGCGTCGGCCATCCGGTCGAGCGACGAGGGGACGAAGGCGCCGGAGTTCGCCGCCGAGAGCCTCGAGCTCGCGACGGGTGACCAGCTCTTCTACGTCGGCGCCTCGCTCTTCCCCGGGCAGCGCTTCGGCTTGCAGCGGATCCTCCGCGGCTCCCTCGGGGACGTGCAGCTGGAACGCGATCGCCTCGTGACGTTCGAGTTCACGCCGCCCGGTGCCGACCAGAAGCTCCTCGCCGCCGCCCAACCAGTTCGACTTGCCATGGGAACCGAGCCGTTCGGCTGGCTCATCGTCGCGAAGCCCGTCGCCGAGCTGCGCGAGCAGTGGCTGACGCTCCTCGGGCGACTGGCTCTGGCGCTCGCCGTGGGCATCGCACTCGCCGGGCTCCTCTTCTGGTGGCTGTCCCGGAGGCTCACCGAGCCGGTGCTCGGCCTGACCCGCGCGACCGAGCACGTCGCCGCAGGCCGGTACGACGTCGAGATCCCCGAGCGTCATGGCAGCGACGAGATCTCGCTGCTCACCGAGCGGTTCCGCGGGATGGTGGACAAGCTGTCGGAGGCGGAGCGCCTGAAGCGGTCGTTCCTCATGTCCGTGTCCCACGAGCTGCGCACGCCGCTCACCGCGATCCGCGGTCACGTCGAGGCGCTGCGCGAGGGCATCGTCACGGATCCGGATCACGTCGTGGCCTCCCTCGAGATCATCGCCGCAGAGACGGATAGGCTCGAACGGCTCGTCGGCGACGTCCTCGACCTCGCAAAGCTCCAGGCGCACCGTTTCACCGTTCGCCACGAGGAAGTGGACATGTCACGCGTCGTCGACCAGGCGTTCGGCGCGTTCGCCGAGGAGGCACGCCGCCGCGAGATCGACTACCAGGTCTCCGCGGACGAAGCGCCCGTCATCGTCTCCGACGGCGATCGCGTGCTCCAGGTCATCTCCAACCTCCTGTCGAACGCGTTCCGCTGGACGCCTGACGGCGGGCGCATCGACCTCGAGCTGCACGCCGCGAACGGCGCCGTCAAGGTCGACGTGGTCGACTCGGGCCCGGGCATCCCGCCCGAACACAAGGAGCGGATCTTCCAAGCGTTCATCTCGCACGACGTCGACGGAACGGGGCTCGGGCTCCCGATCGCCCGCGAGCTCGCGTTCGCGCTCGGAGGGCGGATCGAGCTCGAGTCGCAGCCCGGGAGCGGCAGCCGATTCCGGCTCGTGCTTCCCGGTGTCGCTGAGCCAGGTCCGCGCCTAGGCGGCCTGATCGACGATCGCGTCGTCGGGCGTTGCGTCGGGCACGTTCTGCGCCGGCAGCTGCTCGACGCGGCGGTCGTCGTGCGACGGAGGACTCGAGACGCGCGAGACGTGAGTCGACGCCCCGCCAGCCCGAGCTGACGAGCTCGACGAGGAGGGCGAGGTCGTCGACGCGAGCCTTCCGCTCGGCGAGCAGGTCCGCCTCGATCCGCTCGAGCCGCCGGTTCGTCTGGTTGAACAGGCCTCGCAGCTCTGCAATGTGCCTCGCGACGGGAAGCACTTCGGTACGCAGGCCCGTGCGAACCGCCGCGCCGATCTGCCCGGTAAGCGTCGCCTCGAGCTCGCCCGTGGCCGTCGCGAGAGCCTCGATCTGGGCGCGTGCACCGTCGATGGCCGCCTCGAGATCGACCGTCCGCGTCGTGCTCGTCGATGCCGCGGAGATCCGCTGTTGGACTCGTTCCAGAGCTGCGTCGTCCATGGCCGGCGAGGCTACTCTCAGCGTCGGATGGACACCGCGCTCCTCGAATACGACCTTCCGCCCGAGCTCGTCGCGCAGCATCCGGTCGAGCCACGCGACTCCTCGCGCATGCTGGTGTACCGGCGCGAGGCGGAGACGGTCGAGCACCGGACGTTCGGCGAGCTGCCCGACCTCCTGGCGGACGAGCTGATCGTCGTGAACGAGTCGCGGGTCGTCCCTGCTCGACTGCGGCTTCGCCGTCCTAGCGGCGGTGCAGTCGAGGTTCTCCTCGTCGAACGGGTCGGGGAGAACGGTCTCTGGGAGGGTCTCGTCCGTCCCGCGCGCAAGCTCCGCGTAGGGGAGCGACTCGGCCCGGTGCTGCTTCGAGACCGGCTCGGCGACGGCCGCTGGTTGCTCGAGCTCGAGGGTGAGCCGGCGGGTGAGGCGCCGTTGCCGCCGTACATCCACGAGCCGCTCGCCGATCCCGAGCGCTACCAGACCGTGTATGCGCGCGAATCGGGTTCGGCTGCGGCCCCGACTGCCGGCTTGCACTTCACCCCCGAGCTCCTCGCGCGGCTCGACCACGTTGCCGTCACGCTGCACGTCGGCCTGGACACGTTCCGCCCGGTCACAGGAGCTCGAGTCGAAGAGCACGAGCTGCTCGGCGAGCGCTACTCGGTCGAGCGCTCCTCCTGGGCACGGATCGCCGAGGCCGAGCGCGTGCTCGCGGTCGGAACGACGACTGTGCGCGTCCTCGAGACCGTGATCCGGACGGGGAAGCTGCGTGGACGGACGTCGCTCTTCGTCACGCCGGGCTTCGATTTCGCCGGGTGAACGCGTTGCTCACGAACTTCCACCTTCCCCGGTCGACGCTCCTCGCGCTCGTGATGGCGTTCGTGGGCGTCGAGCAGGCGCGCGAGCTGTACCGGATCGCCGTCGACGAGAGGTACCGGTTCTATTCGTTCGGCGATGCGATGCTCGTCCTGTGACGTGTCTTGTCCCGCGCCGGCCGTGGTGGATGACTCGGCACGGTCTTGCGACGGATCCGAGTCCCATGCGTGAGCGCTTCCGCGTTACGCTCGAAGCGGGTGGAGGCGCGGGGAGGCCCCTGGGGACGGCCGCATTTTGCGGCAGACGAGGCGCCGCGCCCGACGCGGTCAGCGCGTGACCCCGTTCACGGTCACCGCCACCGACGGCGCTGCTCGAGCGGGGGTGTTGCGAACCGCGCACGGAGACATCCCGACGCCGGCGTTCATGCCCGTCGGGACGAAGGCGACGGTGAAGACGCTTCATCCCGACGAGGTTCGCGAGCTGGGGGCGAGCGTCGTGCTCGCGAACACGTATCACCTCCACTTTCGGCCGGGCGCCGAGGTCGTCGAGGGCCTCGGCGGGCTCCATGCCTTCTCGGGCTGGGACGGGCCGATCCTCACGGATTCCGGCGGCTTCCAGGTCTTCTCCCTCCGCGACACCATCCTCTCGCTCGACGAGTCCGGCGTCACGTTCCGGTCGGTCTACGACGGCAAGCAGGAGACGTTCACGCCGGAGGGCGTCGTCGAGATCCAGCGCAAGCTCGGATCGGACATCGCGATGTGTCTCGACGTCTGCCCGCCAGCCGATGCTCCGCGGGCAGAGCACGAACGGGCCGTCGAGCTGACGACCCGCTGGGCCGAGCGCCAGGCGGACGGCGTCAAGGCTGACGAACAGCTCCGCTTCGGCATCGCGCAGGGCGGCACGGACGAGGAGCTGCGCCGGCGGAGCATCGCCGAGATCTCTGCGCTTCCGTTCGACGGCCACGCGCTCGGTGGGCTCGCGGTCGGCGAGTCGAAGGAGGAGATGCTCGAGTGCGTGTCCTGGGCTGCTCCGCTTCTTGCGGAGGACAAGCCGCGCTACTTCATGGGCATCGGCGACCCCGTCGGCATCCTCGAGGTCGTCGCGCGCGGGATCGACATGTTCGACTGCGTCCTCCCGACGCGGACCGCGCGAACCGGGTCGGCGCTCGTCTGGGCCGGCCGCCTGAACCTCCGCAACGCGCAGTACGCTGCCGACCCGCGCCCGCTGGACGAGGAGTGCGGCTGCCCGGCGTGCGCGCGCTTCTCGCGGGCGTACATCCGGCACCTCGTCACGCAGAGCGAGATCCTCGGGTTGCGGCTCCTGAGCCTGCATAATCTCTGGTTCGTACTCGACTTGACCGGACGCGCACGGGCGGCGATCGAGCGGGGCGCGTTCTCGACGTTTCGACGGGATGCGCTCGCGCGGCTCGCCCACGCGTCAGAGGAGGAGTAAGTGGGCGGATCTGGATTCTTGATCGTGATGGTGCTCATGCTCGGCGTCATGTACGTCCTCATGATCCGGCCGCAGCGCCAGCGCCAGCAGGCGCAGCAGTCGATGGTCGACAGGGCGGGCGTCGGCGACGACGTCCTCACGACCGGCGGCATCTACGGCACCGTCACCCAGGCGGAAGGGGACGACCTCGTCGTCGAGATCGCGGACGGCATGACGGTCCACATGACCCGGCGAGGTATCGCCGCAGTGCTGCCTCCCGACGAAGACGAAGAGGAGGCAGAGGACGCAGAGGGCGCGGACGACATCGTCGACGGCGACGAGGTCGGGGAATCCGCCCCGGAAGCGGATGAAGCCTTCATTACGGTGGACGAAGAACCGGTTACGGCCGAGGTCGACGCGGACGCGACGACTGCAGACCGGCGCTAACCTCCTGAACCGACCGTGAATCGACGTTCATCCCTCCTCGTCGTCGGGTTTCTGGTCGCTGCGCTCATCGGCGTGGCGCTGCTCGTCGTACCCGGATCGCCCCTCAAACAGGATCCGACGCTCGGGCTCGACCTCCAGGGAGGGCTCGAGGTCACGCTGCAGGCGGTCCCGCCACCGGATCGGGAACTGACCGACGAGGACCTCGACCGCTCCGTCGAGATCATGCGGAGCCGCGTCGACCGCCTCGGCGTCACGGAGCCCGAGATACGTACGCAAGGCGACGACCAGATCGTCATCCAGCTGCCCGGGGTGAGCGACCCGGAGGCCGCCGCCGACATCATCGGGAAGACGGCGCAGCTCGAGCTCTACGACCTCGAGACGTCGCTCACGGGCCCGTCGGTCTCCATCCGAGGAGAGCCCGTCGAGTTCGCGTCACTCTACGACCTGCTCGCGCGGGTCCAGGCGCAGGCCGCGCAAGGAACGCCGAGCGCCTACTACGTCTTCAACAAGAACACGAAGCGGCTCGTCGACGGGCCGTTCGACACGAAGGCGCAGGCCGACAACGTCGTGGCCAAGCGCCCCGAGCAGCGCGAAGTGCTTGCCGTTCCGGACGCGATGGTGGTCATAACGTGCGGCGAGAACGCCGTCGTCTGTCCTGGCGGGCCGCAGGGATCCGGCGTCGCTCCCGACCGCACGTACTACTACCTCTTCAAGTACGAGCCGCCCGACATCCCGCAGATGACCGGCGAGGACCTGAAGCTCGACGGCACGCGCGCAGACTTCGACACGAGCCCGACCGGCGGCGGCCGGCCGATCGTGACGATGGAGTTCACCGGCCGAGGCTCGGACAAGTTCGAGGAGATCACGCGGGACGAGTGGACGCGCGGCCGCATCCGCCAGACCCCACAGCACTTCGCGATCGTCCTCGACCGCGAGATCCGAACCTTCCCGCAGATCGACCCAGAGGACAGCTCGCTCGCGGGCGGCATCGGTGGCGGCCGGGCGCAGATCGAGGGTCTCGAGTCGTTCGACGAGGCGCGCGACATCGCGATCGTCCTCCAGACCGGCGCGCTCCCCGTCAACTTCGAGACGCTCACCCGTACGGACATCTCCGCGACGCTCGGGCAGGACTCGCTCGACGAGGCGAAGAAGGCCGCGATCGGCGGCCTCCTGCTCGTCGCGATCTTCCTGCTGCTCTTCTACCGCTTCCTCGGCGTCGTGGCCGTCATCGGGCTCGGAATCTATGCGGCCTTCCTCTACGCGACGATACTCGCCTTCGATGTCACGCTGACGCTCCCGGGCTTCGCCGGCCTCGTGCTGACGTTCGGCGTCGCAGCGGACGCGAACATCGTCATCTTCGAACGCATCAAGGAAGAGGTACGCGCGGGGCGCTCGGTGCGGGCCGCCATCTCGCAGGGCTACAAGAAGGGCTTCGCGACCATCGTGGACGCGAATGTCGTCACGGCCATCACCGCGCTGGTGCTGTTCGCGGTGGCGACCGCCAGCGTGCGCGGCTTCGCGCTCATGCTCCTCATCGGAACTGCTCTCTCGATGCTCACCGCGGTGCTCGCGACGCGCGCGATCCTCGCCCTGCTCGGGGGCTTCGGCTGGATCGACAATCCGCGCTTGATGGGCGCCACGGGTCAGGGCATCCCGCGCTGGCTCAAGTACGACTACATCGGTAAGCGGAACATCTGGTTCGCGTTCTCCGGCCTCGTCGTCGCGATCTCCATCGGGGCGATCCTCTTCAAGGGCCTCAACCTCGGCATCGACTTCGAGGGCGGGACGCAGATCAACTTCCGGACGCCACAGCCGACCTCGCTCGAGACCGTTCGCGACCAGGCGGCTGCAATCGGCCAGGCCGACGCCGTCATCCAGGGCCGCGGCTCGGCGGTGGACGACCAGTACCAGAACTTCCAGATCCGGACGGACTCGCTCACGATCGAGGAGCAGAACGCGCTCCAGGAGGACCTCGCGCAGTCCGTAGGTGCGACTGCGTTCGGCGCGACGAACGTCTCCGAGAGCTTCGGAAGGCAGATCGCGAACTCGGCGATCCTCGCGATCATCGTCAGCCTGCTCCTGATCGCCGTCTACGTGACGGCGCGCTTCCAGTGGAAGTACTCGGTCGGCGTGCTCGTCGCCCTCGCCCACGACGTCCTGATCACGGTCGGCGTGTACGCGCTCACCGGGAGGGAGGTGTCGACGGCGACGGTCGCGGCGATCCTGACCGTGCTCGGGTACTCGATCTACGACACGATCATCATCTTCGACCGAATACGCGAGAACGTGCCGCTCATGCGGCGCGCATCGTTCCGCGTGATCGGCAACGTCTCGCTCTGGGAGGTGCTCCCGCGCTCGCTCGCGACGACGTTCATCACGCTGCTCCCGATCGTGTCGCTGTACGTGTTCGGCGGCGACACGCTGAAGGACTTCGCCTTCGCGCTGCTCGTCGGCATCGGATTCGGCGCCTACTCCTCGATCTTCCTCGCGGCCCCGCTCGTGGCCGTGCTGAAGCAGCGCGAGCCAGAGTTCGCGAAGCGCCGTGACGACCTCGGCGCGCTCGAGGGCGTCACGACGGTGAGCGGGATGCTGACCGCCGACGATCTCGCCGGCGACGGCGTCGCCGATCCGGACGAGGCCGAGGACGAGAGCGGCCTGCAGGAGCCGGAGCCCGAGCCCGAGACGCCGCTTCCGGCGGGTGCTCCGCCCGCGCCCGGCGTCACGTCGCAGCGCGAGCGCCGCCGGCAGCGGCGCGCCACGAAGCCGCATGGCCGAACGCGCTGACGCCCGGGGCCCGTTCGAGAAACTGACCCTCGCCGGGATCGGAGCGCTCGCGCTCGGGGCGGGACGGATCGACGGCGTCGCCGACGACGTCGCGCGGCGGCTCGGCATCGATCGCGACGAGTTGCGGACTGCGCTCGGCGAGGCGCTCGACACGCTGGCGCCGCGAGGCACAGCGCGTCGGCGAGCACACGGGGGACGCCGCGGGGCGCATCGCGGAGGATCTCGGCGTCGCCTCGCGCGACGTCGTGGACGACCTCGAGCTCAGGGTCGCGCAGCTCGAGCATCGCCTGAAGCTGCTCGAGCGCTCGTAGGGCGAGACATATCTCGGCCCCTACGGTCAGGGGCGACAGGGCACCGCCGTACAATCGGCGGATGGCTGCCCCGGAGGTGAAGTCACCGCGGAGCCTCGGGCGCCTGTCCGAGATCGCACAGGTCGCCGCGCGCCATGGCTTCGGGTACGCGCTCCGCAAGTACCGCATCGGCGACCTCCTGCCGCGCGGACAGCGCACCGACTTCGACGAGAGCGCGTCCGACCGCGGGCGGCGGCTGCGCGAGATGCTCGACGAGCTCGGGCCGACGTTCGTGAAGTTCGGTCAGCTGCTCTCGACCCGCCCGGACGTCGTGCCCCCGGACATCGTCGCCGAGCTCCGCGGGCTCCAGGACTCGGTCAGCCCGGTCGGGTTCAACGACATCAGAGACGTTGTCGAGGCCGAGCTCGACCTGACCGTCGAGCGGGCGTTCCTCGAGTTCGACGTCGTGCCGATGGCGTCCGCATCGATCGGGCAGGTCCACCGCGCGGTGCTCCCGGACGGGCGGGAGGTCGCGGTGAAGGTGCAGAAGCCTGCGGCGCCCGCCCAGATCGAGGCCGACCTCGCGCTGCTCTACCAGGCCGCGAGGCTCCTGCACGAGCGGGTGCGCGCCCTCGACTTCGTCGATCCCCGCGAGCTCGTCGACGAGTTCGCGCGTTCGATCCGGCTCGAGCTCGACTATCTCCACGAGGCTCGGAACGCGGAAGCGTTCTACGCGAACTTCGCGCGGGATCGGCGTGTCGTGGTCCCGCGTGTCGTCCGCCCCTACTCGTCCGCGCGTGTCCTGACGCTCGATTACCTCCACGGACGGAAGGTCGCCGATCTCGACCTCGGGGCGATGCAGGAGCGAGGAGCGTCGCGACGTCGTCACGCGGATGGCGGACACGTGGATGACGATGGTCTTCCGGCACGGCTTCTTCCATGCGGACCCGCACCCGGCGAACATCTTCGTACTCGAGTCCGGCGAGCTGGGGCTGGTCGACTTCGGCCAGGCGGGCAAGCTGACGGACGAGGACATGTCCCGCCTGACGCGGCTCTTCGTGGACGCGGCGACGGAGAACGTCGACGCGATCCCGCGCCGCCTGCGCGAGCTCGGTGTCCAGTACGCCCCGGAGCGGGAGCAGGAATTCCGGCGGGAGCTGCAGGTGCTCTTCGACCGCTACTACGGGACGCGGCTCTCGGACATCGACCCGATCCAGATCATCCGCGAGGCGTTCCAGCTCATCTACTCGCTCAATCTCAAGCTGCCGTCGCGGTTCGTGATGCTCGACAAGGCGATCGCGACGCTCGCTTCGGTCGGGCAGGAGGTGTACCCGGACTTCAACGTCTTCGAGGTCGCGAAGCCGTACGCGCGCGGTCTGCTCGCCGAGCGCTTCCACCCTCGGTTTCTCGCGAAGGAGGCCCGCAACGAGGCGTTCGCCCTCGCTTCGATCGCGCGCGAGGTTCCCTACCAGCTCCACGACGTGCTCGAACGCCTGCGCGACGGCACGTTCCAGGTCAAGATCGAGAACCCCGGGATCGACGAGATCGACGACCACATCGACAAGGCGTCGAACCGGCTCTCCGTGGCGCTCGTCGTCGTCGGCGGGCTCCTGGGCTCGGCCATCCTCGGGCGTGTTCGCCGAAGAAGGACCGCATGTCCTCGGGATCCATCTGCTCTCGGTGGTCGGTTTCGTGCTGTCCGGCGCGTTCGGGCTCTGGCTCGTCTGGGGCATCTACCGCCACGGGCGGCTCTGACCCTCGGAGCCATGGCCGGTCGAGGCCGGTGAGGAAGCAATTTCACGCTTCCTCCGCAATGGACATCTGGCGGTAGGTCGCCGCCGCGGCTAGCGTCGCTGGCATGCCGAGTGCCGTCCTCGTGGCCGAGCCGGAGCCGGCGGCGCGGGAGTATCTGGGCCGCCAGCTCCGCGACGACGGCTTCGACGTCCTCGACGCAGCCCGGAGGAGCGAGGCGCTCGATCTCGTCGAGCAGACCCGGCCGGACATCGTGCTGCTCGCCGAGCTCGACCTCTGCCTTCGGCTCAGGCGAGGCGAGCCGGGCCGCACGTGGGATCGAAACGTCCCCGTGATCCTGCTCGCGCCGTCGTCCGATCCCGTAGAGCGGGTGCGCGCGCTCGACCGCGGGGCGGACGACGTCATCGCCCGCCCGTTCGCCTACGAGGAGCTGCTCGCGCGCATCAGGGCCGTCCTCCGCCGAACCACGGCGGGCGTCGCCGAGGTCCTCGTCGCCGGCGACCTTGTCGTCGACCGGCGCACGCGGCGCGTCTCGGTACGGGACACGCAGGTGACGCTGTCGGCGAAGGAGTTCGACCTGCTCGTACGGCTCGCGGCAGAGCCCGCGCGGGTTTTCACGAAGACCGAGCTGCTCCGCGATGTGTGGGGGTTCCGTTCGCTCGGGCGGACGCGCACTCTCGAATCCCACGCATCCCGCCTCCGGAAGAAGCTCCGCGTTGCGCCCGACGACTCCTTCGTCGTGAACGTGTGGGGCGTCGGGTACCGACTGCTGGAGTGAGCGCTAGCGCAGCGCGCCCTCGAGCTCGAGCAGCGCGACCTTGCGGTCGAGGCCGCCGCCGTAGCCGACGAGATCGCCGGTCGAGCCGACGACGCGGTGGCACGGGAGGACGATCGGAATGCGGTTCCGGTTCATGACCGTGCCGACGGCGCGGGCCGCCTTCGGACGGCCGACGCGAGCTGCGAGGGCGCCATAGGTCGTCGTCTCCCCGAACGGGACCTCGGCGAGCGCGTCGAGCACGGAGAGCGTGAACGCTGGCATGCCTCGGAGGTCGAGCGTCAGGTCGAAAACGCGCCGCTTGCGCGCGAAGTACTCGTCGAGCTCGCGGCGCACGCGATCGACGCTCCGCGGGGCCCTGAGCACGCGCGGCCCCGCGAACGCCGCCAGGCGCTCGAGGTCCGTGTCGTCCTGGTCGTGGAACGACAGCGCCGCGAGCCCCTTCGTCGAGACAGCCACGAACAGCGGGCCGATCGGGGAATCGACCAGGTCGTAGCCGAGATCAAGCAGGCCGAGGCTCGAAGCCGCCTCGCGGAATCGGCGATCGAGATCGGGTGAGATGGTCATTCGTCAGTCCTCCTCTTGCGGATCCTCCGGACGCCCGTGGACGTCGCCTGGCGAGCGGCATCGGCGTTCGAGCCGAGTGCGCGCGCGATCTGTTCGTAGGAAAGGTCGTAGCCGTAGCGCAGAACGACGGCTGCGCGCTCCTTGGGTGGGAGCCCGTCGGTCAAGGGTGCGAGATCGTCGTATGCGGCGACCCCGTCCTCGCTGCCGGCGTCGACGAGCTCCTCGGTGGGCCTCGTCCGGCGCACCGTGTCGATCGCCACGTTCCGGGCGATCGTCAGCACCCACGCGCGAAGATGCTCGCCGTGATCGAGTCGACCGTAAGCCTGGAGCGCTCTGAGGAACGTCTCCTGGAATGCGTCGTCGGCGCGTGCGCGTCCGAGCCGGCGGCGCAGGAGCCGCATCACCTCGGCGCCGTGCTCCTCGTAGAAGCGCTCGAACGGAGGTATCTCCACCGCCTGCATCATTCCCTGTCAACGCACCAGGTGGCCGATTTGTGAGCATGGGCGCGTGAGAGCCGCAGTCGTCGGTCACGTCGAATGGATCGAGTTCGTGCCGGTAGAGCACGTTCCCGCGCCGGGAGAGATCGTCCACGCCCTGGATACCTGGCAGGAGGCAGCGGGAGGAGGCTCAGTCGCAGCGGTTCAGCTCGAGAAGCTGGCCGACTCCGTGCTCTTCTTCACGGTCTTCGGGGACGACGAGCTCGGGCGGCGTGCGAAGCAGGAGCTCGAGGAGCGCGGCATCGAGGTCCACGCCTCGTTCGTGGAGGCCCCGCAGCGCCGCGGCTTCACGTTCGTCGACGAGACCGGGGAGCGCACGATCACGACGATCGGTTCGCGGCTCGAACCACGCGGCCACGACGACGCGTTGCCCTGGCACGAGCTCGCGGGTTGCGACGCCGTCTACTTCTGCGCCGGCGACGTCGATGCGTTGCAGAGCGCGCGGCGTGCGAACGTGCTCGTCGCGACCGCTCGTGTCCTCGCGACGCTCGAGCGGGGCGCGGTCGAGCTCGATGCGCTCGTCGGGAGCGGCAAGGACGAGTCGGAGCGCTACCGAGCGGGCGATCTCGACCCGGCGCCGCGGCTCGTCGTGACGACGTCGGGCGCGCTCGGTGGCTGGGCCCAACCCGGAGGCCCGTTCGCGGGCGGCACGACGCCGGGACCCGTTGTCGACGTGTACGGCGCCGGTGACTGCTTCGCCGCCGGGCTCGCCTTCGGGCTCGGCGCGGGACTCGAGACCCCCGAGGCACTCGCGTTTGCCGCGAACTGCGGCGCAGGCGCGCTCGTCGGCCGCGGCGTGCACGCCGAGGCCGTAGCCCTTCCGTAGGCGGGCTCCGCATTACCGTACGTGGGACTCCGGGCGGAGCTCTGCCTTGGCAGAGTGCGCACATGCCCGAAGACCACTTCGGCGAGCGCGTGGCGGAGCGGTACGACGAGTCGTCAGCCGAGATGTTCGATCCAGCGGTGGTCGGCCCCGCCGTCGACTTCCTGGCTGATCTCGCGGGCGACGGCGCTGCGCTCGAGCTCGGCATCGGCACCGGCCGCATCGCGCTGCCGCTCTCCGAGCGCGTCGTCCACGTGCACGGCATCGACCTCTCGGCGGCGATGGTCTCGAGGCTGCGCGCGAAGCCCGGCGCCGAGGACATCGGCGTGACGATCGGCGACTTCGCGACGACGAGGGTCGAGGGGGCGTTCTCGGTCGCCTACCTCGTGTTCAACACGATCATGAACCTGACGACGCAGGACGCACAGGTCGCGTGCTTCCAGAACGTCGCCGCGCATCTCGAGCCCGGCGGGTGCTTCGTCATCGAAGTGGGGATCCCGGAGCTTCAGCGACTCCCTGCGGGCGAGGCATTCAGGCCGTTCAAGGTCAGCGCGACGAGGCTCGGATTCGACGAGTACGACGTGGTGTCGCAGGGGTTGATCTCGCATCACTACGCGGTCGTCGACGGCGAGCTCGACGTCCTCTCAATGCCGTTTCGCTACGTGTGGCCGTCTGAGCTCGACCTGATGGCGCGGCTCGCGGGGATGACACTCCGCGAGCGCTGGAGCGACTGGAACCGCGAGCCGTTCACGAGCGACAGCAGCAAGCACGTCTCGGTCTGGGAGAAGTCGGGCTCACCCGCGGGCGGGTAGCGCCACTCGCCGGCCGTCGCCTGGCCGCGCCGTCGCGCCCGGACCACCTACTCGGGGAGCGTTGGGTCCGGCTCGAAGAGCCCGGTCTGGTACGCGAGCACGACTGCCTGCACGCGGTCGCGGAGCTTGAGCTTCTGGAGGATGTGAGTGACGTGAGTCTTGACGGTGGTCTCGCTGATGTAGAGCTCGCTGCCGATCTCGGCGTTCGAGAGGCCACCAGCGAGTAAGCGGAAGACGTCTCGTTCCCGCTCGCTGAGCTCTTCGACTTCCTTCGGAGGATCCGGACGGGGTATCCGGACGAACTTCTGGATGACGCGTCTCGTGATCGTCGGTGAGAGGAGCGCCTCGCCAGCGGCGACCGTGCGGATCGCGGCGATCAGCTGTTCGGGAGAGTCGTCCTTCAGGACGAAGCCGCTCGCGCCGGCTCTCAACGCCTCGAAGACGTACTCGTCGAGGTCGAACGTCGTGAGAATCAAGACTCGCGCGCCGTTGTCTGCCGCGAGGATGCGCCGTGTCGCCTCGAGCCCGTCGAGCTCGGGCATGCGGATGTCCATCAGGACGACAGCCGGATGAAAGCGCGCGGCGCTATCCACGGCCTCGAGCCCGTTGCTGGCCTCGGCCACCACTTCGATGCCCTCCTCGCCGGCGAGGAGCATGCGAAAGCCGGTGCGAACCATCGACTGGTCGTCGGCGACGAGAACGCGGATCGTCATCGTTCGTCCTGGCGGAGCGGGAGTCGTGTGCTGAGGACGAAACCGCCTTCGGCAGCGGTTCCCGCGGTCATCTTGCCGCCGTAGATCTTGACGCGCTCCCGTACTCCGATGAGCCCGTGGCCGAGCCCGTCGCTCGTCGCGGTGCCGTGGCCGTTGTCACGTACCTCGATCTCCAGCTCGTCCGGCCGATAACGGACCGTCACGTCCGCGTCGCTTGCCTGCGCGTGCTTCAGCGCGTTGGTCAGGCCTTCTTGAACGATGCGATAGGCAGAGAGGTCGATCCCCCGTGGAAGCGGGACGGGGTTCCCGTCGACATGTAACTCGACAGGAAGGCCGGCGCGGCCGATCTCGTCGAGCAACGAGTCGAGACCGTCGAGGCCGGGCTGGGGCAAGAGCTCGGCTTCGTCCCCTTCGCGGCGCATGGCAGCGAGGAGGCGGCGCATCTCGGCGAGCGCGGTCCGGCCGGCCCGCTCGACGCCTGTGAGCGCATCGCGGTCCTCGGCAAGTGCAGCAGGGAGCTTGTGCCTGACGGCGCCGACCTGGAGCACCATCACGCTGACGGCATGGGCGACGATGTCGTGGAGCTCGCGGGCGATGCGCGCACGCTCCTCTGCCACCGCAACGCGAGCAGCCGCCTCGCGTTCGCGCTCGGCGTGGACCGCGCGCTCTTCGGCCGCTTCGGCCTGCTCGGCACGCTCACGCAGGGCGTAGCCCGCGACCCAGGCGACCACGAAGCGCAGGGGAATGAAGACGAAGTCGCCGGCCGGCAGCGGACCAGGGATGTTGTAGACGACGATCACGATCCCGGCGAGAACGATGAGGAGACCCGCACCCGCCTTCAGGGGATCCCGCAGGTTCCCGAGCAGGAACGCGCTTGCCAACCCGACCACGCCGAGGCTGCCGATGAACGCGACCAGGAGCCCGTCGGCGAACGAGATCGCTGCGGCCAGGAGCCAATAAGCCGCCGGCGCGGCAAAGGGAAAGCGCCGACGCGCGAACAGAGGCAGTACGAGCACAGCCACCGTGGGTATGGAGAACCACAGCGACGTGGGCGGTGCGCCGGGCGAGTCGCGTCCGACGACGAGCTCGAGCATGCCGGCGATCGCCAGGAACGCGATCAGCAGCTCGAACCAGTATTCGCGCGCTACGTATCGGGTCCGGCTCACGCGCTGAACGTAGCGAACGGTCTGACGAGGCGCCTCCTACTCGAGTAGGAGCGGGAATCGTCGCATCGTCGGAGCTCGATTCCGGCTTTCCGACGAGGCGCTTTGCGCAATCGCCTCCTAGCGTCGAGGAATCGAATCGACCTGCAAAGGAGGACGCAGATGAGCGTCTCGCTTCCACTCACACCCACTGCCCGCGCGGACGCCGCGGTCTCGAGCGTCGAGATTCCGCAGCTGCGGATCCGTGGGATCGTCGCCGTCTGGGCGGCCGCCGCGCTCCCGATGGCAGTGCTCGCCTGGCTCGTCGCGCCCGTGCTCGAAGACCGGTTCGCCGGCGACGGCATCGTGCCGATGGCGAAGGCACTGATCGTGTGTCTCACTGTCGGTCTCGTCTGGCAGTTCGTTCTCGTCGCGATCCTCGTCGGCCGCGAGCAGCGGACGCTCCGATGGTCGACGGTCCGCGAGGCGCTCTGGCTTCGCTCCCCGCGGAGCCCGCGCAGCGGCCGCGTCGGCGGTCGGGTCTGGGTGATCCTCATTCCGTTGATCGTGGCCTTCGCGGCCGTGCACGAGGTGATCCCGGCCATCGCTGCTCCCGAGAACCGTGACCTCGCCACGCTGGTCGAGTCGGACGTCGGCAAGGCATTCCTGGACGGCGCGTGGGGCTGGTACGGCCTCCTCCTCGTGATGTTCCTCTTCAACACCGCCCTCGGCGAGGAGCTCCTCTTCCGCGGGTACCTCCTTCCGCGCATGAACGGCGCCTTCGGACGGGGCGACTGGGTCGCGAACGGCCTGCTCTTCACCGGCTACCACCTCCACGTGCCGTGGGGGATGCCGGCGGCGCTCTTCGACATGTTCATCCTCGCCTATCCCTCGAAGCGCTACCGGAGCGCCTGGATCGGAATCGCCGTGCACAGTGTGCAGAGCGTCGTCTTCGCGCTGCTCGTCCTCACACTCGTCGCCTGAGCAAGCACCGCTCGTGCGACCAGTCCAAGTCCTGCGGGCCTTCTCATGCCCGCAGGACTTGGCTCCTGCATGCTCGTGGAATGACGACAGATCGTGTCGTCAATAGCGGCTAGCGTGCGCGAAGGTGTCAACGACCGGAAGGGAGAGCGCCAATGCCCGAACGCGACGGATACATCCCCGGTGTCCCGTGCTGGATCGATACGAGCCAGCCCAACCCCGAGGCCGCGGTCGACTTCTACAGCCGTCTGTTCGGCTGGACGTTCGAGAACGTGATGCCGCCGGGGTCGGAGGGCAAGTACTTCATGGCCCGCCTGAATGGCGGCGAGGTGGCCGCCGTCGGATCGATTCCGGAATCGGGACCGCCGACGCCGACGTGGGACACATACGTCTCGGTCGCTAGCGCCGACGAGACTGCGTCCCAGGTGCGCGCTGCCGGCGGGAGCGTCGTGAAGGAGCCTTTCGACGTCATGGGCGCCGGCCGAATGGCTGTCTTCACCGATCCCGAGGGAGCGACGTTCTGTGTCTGGCAGGCGAAGGAGTTCAAGGGTGCGCGGGTCGTCAACGATCCCGGCTCGTTGAACTTCAACGGCCTCAACACACGCGATGTGGAACGCGCGAAGTCGTTCTACGGCTCCGTGTTCGGCTGGGACACGCTGTCGGCAGGCGGCGCCGAGATGTGGACGATGCCCGGCTATGGCGACGACCTCGAGCGCGCCGACCCCGACTTGCGCAAGCGGGTCGCCGAGGTCGGCGGCCCGGCGGGATTCGAGGACGTCGTGGCGAGCATCAACCCGATCGCGGACGACAAACCGGACGTCGCGGCACACTGGAGCGTGACGTTCGCGGTCGCCGACGCGGACGCCGTTGCCGAGAAGGCGGCCGAGCTCGGCGGCACGGTTGCCGTCCCGCCGTTCGATGCCCCGTGGGTCCGAATGACGGTCATCACCGACCCGCAGGGCGCGACGTTCATCGCGAGCCAGTTCGTGCTCGAGAACAAGGATCTCGGCAGCCAGGCGGACGCCGCCGTCGGAGCTGCCTGAGAGGGAGAGGGTCGGCAAGGCCGACCCGCGCCACGCTGGGCCGCGCTCGTGAGCGCCGCGACGCCTGCGGTGCTCGCGAGTGCTGACAGTCGTACTGGCCGGGAGCGGCATGCATCGTCGCGACGCACGAGAGGATCGAGACGACGATGCGGCGTGTCTCGGCTTCAAGATCGGTGATGATCGCCGGGCTCGGGTGATCCCAGAACACCGGGCTCCTGCGCTATGTTGAGTGGCGATGTTGCGGTTGCTCGCTTGCCTGGCAATCGCCGTGGCGGTCGCTACCGGGCTCGCGCTCGCCGCGACCGCGCCTTCTGCAGCTCAGAGCTGCCGGCCCACGCGAGGTGATAGCGCCGGTCCCTTCCAGCAGAACGCCATCTCCACGCCGCGCCGGGCGAAGATCGGCACGGGCCACGTCCTGCAGGGGCGTGTTCTGCGGACCGACTGCAAGCCGGTCGCAAACGCCCTCGTCGTCCTCTGGCAGGCGGGCCCCAACGGCTACGGCCCGCGCGGACGAGGCAGCGTCGTGACGAATCGCTCGGGACGGTTTCGCTTCGAGGGCCCCGTGCCCACCTCCTATGGTCGGGAGCCCCATATCCACATCGCCGTGCTCCATCCTGCCTACGAGGAGCTCGTCACCCGGTACGTCGTCCGGCGCGGCGCCAAGACAGGCCGGATGACACTCGTGCTCGCGCCGCTCTTGTAGCAATCCGCCGCGACGGATCAGCGGCGAGGCTTTGAGAGCCGCCGCCGGCGATTGCTGCTAGCTTCGCGTCGAAGGGAGCTCGACGTGGACGAGGATCAGCTCGAGCGACGACTCACCCGCACCGGAGCGCTCCGGCTCGCTGCAGCCGGGGCTGCGGGGCTCACGTTCGGCGTGCGCTCGGCGCGAGCTGCCCCGACCGACGGAGCGGCCGTCGAGGCCGCTGCACGCGCCTTCTTGGCGTCGCTCTCACAGGTCAACCGCGACCGAGCGACGTTCCCCTTCGGAAGCGACGAGCGCACCCGCTGGCACTGGACCGTGCCCTCGTCGGTGCCGCGCAACGGTCTCACCCTGGGTGCGATGTCGGGCGAGGAGCGACGGCTTGCACTCACCATGTTGCGGGCGAGCAGCTCGGCAGCCGGCTATCGCAAGGCGCTCGACATCATGGCGCTCCAGGGCGTGTTACAGCGCATGAGCACGGGCATCGGCGATCCGTTCGACCCCGATCGGTACTACGTCTCGGTCTTCGGCGCTCCCGGCTCCCACGTGTGGGGCTGGCGGCTCGAAGGGCACCATCTCTCCAGGCACTTCACTATCGTCGGGAACACGGTCGTCGCCGAGCCGTTCTTCCTCGGCGCGTGGCCCACGCGGACAGGAAGCGCCTTCCGCTCGGTCGCGAAGGGCGAGAGGACGATGCCGCGCGAGGAGGACGCTGCCCGCGAGATCGTGCTCTCGCTCGACCGCGCGCTCCGGAGGCGGGTGGTCTTCTCGTCGGAGTCGCTGACCGACCACCTCACTCAGAACGCCGTCCGCGTGGGCCCACTCGAGCGGGTGGGCGTCCTCACGGGCGACCTTCCTTCCGGGGCACAGCGACGGGTGCACGAGATCGTGCGCACGTACCTCGCGAACTACCCGCCGGGGATGGAGCGCAAGGCGCTCGCGCGTGTGGAACGTGCCGGACTCGACCGCACGCGCTTCGGCTGGGCCGGCAGCACTCGTCCCGGCGAGCCGCACTACTACCGCCTGCAGGGCCCAACGTTCGTGCTCGAGTTCGACAACTCGCGGAACAGCGGCACCCATATCCACAGCGTCTGGCGCGACTTCGAGCGCGACTTCGGGCGTCACCTGCTCTAGCCGCTCCGTGCACGGGGCGCTCAACTCCAGGCCAGCCGCTTGTCGCTAGGCCAACTGCCAGAAGGGGCCGGTGAGACCAAGCCGGTCGAGAATTGACTGGTTGAGCTCACGGGTATGTGGCTGCCACTCGGGAGGCAGGCGGTCGCTCCACCACGCGTGAGCGAGCTCGCTGAGCGTGGACACGGAGATGGTCGCTCCGGGCGGCCGTCCGCCGAGCCACCGCTCGATGTGCTCTTCCGACCGGAAGAGGTTCATCGTCGTTCATGTGAAGACGATGTCGTCCCACCACCGCGAGGCAGGAACGAGGCAGTGAAAGAGCAGGCTCTCATCGTCGGGTTGCCGGTCGCGCACCTCGACGGTGACGGACTCGCCGCAGTCGGGGCACGATGTCTCGATCCGACCGTCGGTGTGGAGAGCTGCGCATATCCCAAAGGCGTCCCAGGCGCAGTTCGCGTACCACCAACGGCCACGTGCTTCCACTCGGTAGGCACTCGGCACGGCTGAGAAGGGATTCGCCATCCTGATCTCCGCCGTTGCCGAGTTCAGCACCAACGCGTGCGCCTCGTGCAGCCGCCGCCAGCCTGCGTGAACCTCCGGAACCGACAAGCCGGCGGACTCGCCGACCTCGGCCGCCGTGGGCGCGCGCCCGAGCTCCATGAACAGGCCGTAGGTGAGCGCCCTCAGCTCGAGACCGCGCTCATCCATCGCGGGCATCCTCTCACGCCGTGACGCCGGGTTGGGCGCCCGTTCCAACGGGCTCGGGTCGGCGGGCGGGCATGCTTGCGGCGATGAGCTCCGATCATGACTCCCTTGACGACGCACGCGCCGGCCTCCTCGCGATCCCAGACGCGGTCGCCGGAGCAGCAGGCCAGGTGGTCTCGCAGGCCTTCGAGCGCCTGCTCTCGTCTGATCTCCGCGTCACGACGGCGGAGGAGGGGAAGCGGCTGCTGGCCGAGGACGACGACACCGAGGAGGTAGCGGACACGATCCAGCGCTTCGTGGCTGTGGCGACGCCTGTCGTTCGCCTCGTGTTGCGCGGCGCGCGCTTCACACGGGTGCCGTGGGTGCTCGTCGCGTCCTCCACCGTCTCCATCGGAGTAACGGTCAGGGCGGGCGTGCGCGAGCTGCAGATTCTCGCGGCGTTCCTCGCCCATCGCTTCGAACAGGCGACGGGAGCGCCGCCAGATCCCGCTCTCCTGCAGAAGCTGACGCTCGAGCTCTACCTCTCACCACGCAAGACACCGACGGTCTCGGATCTCCGCCTCCCGGTGGTGCGGCTCGCACGACGCTGGATCATCACCGGCGCGCTCGGTCGCAGCACGCGCGGAAAGACTGGAAAGGCGCTCGACAAGGCAGAGCACCTCGATCTCGCGACGCTCGCAGCACTCGCGCCTCTCTCATCCCAGAGGAGGGCGCTCGGCCCGCCCTAGTCCGCCCGCAGCGCCATCGAGAGCTGCCGAGTTCGCGCCAACAAGTCTGCGTTGAGAGCGTTCCCGAGTTCCGGATCGATGACGGTTCGTGTCGTCAGCAGTCCATTCGGTGGTCGTTACGCCGAGTCGGTCATGACGCCGAACACACAGCGCGCACCCCGGCCGTGCCCCTGATGGGGGAACTGTGTTGCACGGTGGAGGAAAGTGGAGTAGTGTGGGGCATCGTGGGGAGGACAGATCCCACCGCTTTCAGGCCCACATGTTCTACGGCGAGTACGAGCACACCCTCGATGACAAGCACCGGCTCACGTTGCCGGCGCGCTTTCGGCATTCGTTGGCGGGTGGTGTCGTCCTTGCCCGGGGGATCGAACGCAACGTGGATGTCTACCCGAGCGATACGTGGCACGAGAACATGGCTCGGATCGCCGAACTGGACTCCCTCAGCCGTGAGGCGCGGGAGATGAAGCGGTACGTGTTCGCCGGAGCCGCAGTCGCGGAGCTCGATCGGCAGGGCCGCGTTCTGTTGCCGGTGCACCTCGCCGAGCACGCCGGCATCGGGAAGGACGTGGTCGTCGCAGGCGTACACGACCACGTCGAGATCTGGGATCGGGCCACGTGGACGACCCACCTGAACACGATCGAAGGGAGCGCGGGCGATGTTGCCGAACGTCTTGCGGACAAACGCGGCTGATCACGTTCCCGTTCTCGCCGACGAGGTGCGAGAGCTCCTCGCCGTGCAGCCGGGCGAGAGCGTCGTCGACGGCACGTTCGGTGCGGGTGGCCATTCGCGGCTGCTCGCCGAGGATCTCCAGGGCGAGGGCAAGCTCGTCGCGATCGACCGGGATCCCACGGTGCGCCCGTACTTCGACCGCTTGAAGGCGTCGACGCGCGGCGTGCAGCTCCGGTTCCTCCGCGGCGACTACGCCGTCGTGCTGGGCCAGCTCGCAGGCAACGGGGTACGTGCGGATGCCGTCCTCCTCGATCTCGGGCTGTCGTCCATGCAGGTAGACAGGCCGGAGCGAGGCTTCTCGTACGCGACCGACGCGCCGCTCGACATGCGCATGGATCCCTCCGATGAGGCAAGCGCGGCCGATGTCCTTGCGACCTGGAGCGAGCGCGAGCTGGAGACGATCTTCCGGAAGTACGGGGAGGAGCGCTACGCGCGCCAGATCGCCCGTGGGATCGTGCGCCGGCGGGAGGAGGCGCCGATCGAGCGCACCGGGGAGCTCGTCGACGTCGTCAGGATGTCGATTCCCGCGCCCGCCCGCTTCGGTGAAGGACATCCCGCGAAGCGCGTCTTCCAGGCCCTTCGGATCGAGGTCAACCACGAGCTCGAGTCGCTCGAGGCCGGACTGCCGGCCGCCTTCGAAATGCTCCGTCCCGGAGGGCGGCTGGCAGTCATCAGCTTCCACTCGCTGGAGGATCGGATCGCGAAGCGCTTCCTCCGCGATCGGGCACGCGGTTGCACGTGTCCGCCCGAGCTCCCGATCTGTGTGTGCGGCCGCGAGCCCGAGGCCCGGCTGCTGACCGGGAAGGTGGTGCGCCCGTCCTCCCAGGAGATCGAGCACAACCCGCGAGCGGCGTCTGCCCGGCTGCGCGCGGCGGTGAAGGTGGCGGACGCCTAGTGCCCCTTCAGGCAATGCCCTCGTGGTCCCTGGCGCGCGATGAGCAGCGCCATGCGTCGTCCTCAGTCACGCCGATATCTACGGATATCGGCGCTCCCTGCGTCCTAGCTTGGCTTGCTCCTCGCGCGCCAGGAACGAGGCCGCATTACCTGAAGGGGCACTAGTGTCGACGATCGCGCAGCGGGAGCGGATCGGCAGGGCGCGCGTCGCGGGGCGCCGCTCGGCGAAGACTGGCGCACGTCCGCGATTCCTCGCCGGCGGCGTCTTCTGGATCGTGCTCTTCGCCTGCCTGCTCGCAGGAGTCGTCGCGGTCAACGTGGCCGTCCTTCGCCTGAACCTCGAGCTGGACGGAGTCTCGCGCGAGCGGACGCAGCTCAAGGCGGATCTCGCGACACTTCGCGCCGGGATCTCGAGCGCCGCCGCGACCGCCCGGATCGAGCGTGCAGCGAGCGACGACCTCGGTCTCGTGCCGGCGGATCCGGACGAGATGGTCTACGTGACCCTCGGGACGAGATGAAGCTCGCGGTCGCGAACCGGCGAATCGTCGTCCTCGCGTTCGCCTTCGGGATCCTTCTCCTGGCGACGCTCGCGAGGGCGTTCTGGCTCCAGGCGGTCATGGGCGCGGAGTACGCGGCGCTCGCGGTGCAACAGCACCGGGAGACGGTCGTCGTCCCGGCGGCGCGGGGCACGATCTCCGACCGCAACGGCGATCCGCTCGCGATCGGCGAGCAGTCGATCACCGTGTACGCGAACCCGCGCCAGATCACGAAGCCGAACCAGCTGACGCTTGCGGTCTCCCGCGCGCTCCGAATCGATCCGGAGATCGTCTATCCGCTGGTCACGGACAAGTCCAGAGGCTTCGTCTACCTCGCGCGGAAGGCGGACCCGCTCGCGGCGGCGAAGCTGGAGAAGCAGAACCTGCCGGGCCTCGGCTTCTATCCGGAGGAGCTTCGCACGTACCCGCAGCGTCGCGTCGCCTCGCAGGTGCTCGGGTACGCGGGGATGGACAACCGCGGCCTCGAGGGCCTCGAGCGGTCTCTCGACAAGGTGCTGTCGGGCCGTCCGGGGAGCCAGACGGTCGTGAAGGACTCGCTCGGACGGGCACTCGACGTGGTGAGCATGCGCCCGGAGACCCCCGGCAGGAACGTGCGCCTGACGCTCGACCACCAGATCCAGGCGAATGCAGAGGACGTGCTGGCCGAGACCGTGCGCCGGCACGGCGCACGCGCCGCGTCCGCGATCGTCATGGACCCGCAGACGGGCGCCGTGCTCGCAATGGCAGTGGCGCCGGGCTACAACGCAAATCGCTTCCCGACGACGCGAGCCGATCGCCGTCGAAACCGCGCCGTCACGGATACGTACGAGCCGGGCTCGACGTTCAAGCTCGTGACGGTCGCGGCGGCGCTCGAGGAAGGCGTCGTCACTCCGCGCACGACGTTCCGGCTTGCGCCCAAGCTCCAGGTCGCCGATCGCGTCATCCGCGAGGCACACACGCGGGGCACGGTGAACTACAGCGTCCGCCAGATCGTCGAGTACTCGTCGAACATCGGGACGATCACCGTCGCCCAGAGGCTCGGCGAAGGCCGGCTGGCGTCGTGGATCGACCGCTTCGGGTTCGGCAAGCCGACGGGAATCGACTTTCCCGGCGAGTCGCCGGGCTTCGCGCTCCCGTTCGACCAGTGGTCCGGCTCGACTATCGGAACGGTCCCGATCGGGCACGGAATCGCGGTCACGCCGATCCAGATGGCGCGCGCCTATGCCGCGGTGGCCAACGGAGGAAGGCTCGTCGAGCCGCACCTCATCGAGCGCATCGACGGCGCCGCGGTCGCGCATCCGCGGGGCAAGCGCATCTTCTCGCCCGACGTGTCGGCGCAGATGCTCTCGTTGCTCCGCGGCGTCGTGCTCGAGGGAACCGGAACCGGGGCAGCCGTGCCCGGCTACACGGTTGCGGGCAAGACGGGGACCGCGGCGAAGATCGACCCCGACGGGACGTACTCGACGTCGCGGTACGTCGCGTCGTTCGTCGGGCTCGTGCCCGCGACGAAGCCCAGGCTCGTCGTCATGGTGATGGTGGACGAGCCGCGTGGCGCGTACTACGGCGGTGACGTCGCAGCGCCGGCGTTCAAGGAGATCGCCCGCTTCAACCTCCAGCACCTCGAGGTGCCACCCGACGCGCCGAGGACCGCCGGGCCCTGACCCGTCGGACGTCGGGAAGCGACCGCGGACGAGTGGGCTAGCCTTCCGGGGCGGTGGAGCTCGAGGCTCTGATCCGGGCGCTCGCCCCGTCCGAGGTTGCCCAGGATGAGATTGCTCGTGGGCACGTGGCCGGAGGCTCGCCGGTCGAGATCGGCGACCTCGCGTACGACTCGCGAAGCGTGTCTCCGGGAGCGCTGTTCTTCTGCGTGCGCGGCGACCGTGTCGACGGTCACGAGCTCGCGTGGGAGGCGGTCGAGCAGGGCGCTGCGGCGCTCGTCGTGGAGCGCCGACTCGACGTCCGGGTCCCGCAGCTCGTCGTGCCCGACAGCCGGGCGGCGATGGCCGTGGCCGCCGACACGTTCTTCGGCGAGCCGACGAAGGAGCTCGAGGTGGTCGGCGTGACCGGGACGAACGGAAAGACGACGACGGCGTTCCTCCTGCACTCGACGCTCGAGGCTGCGGGGAGGCAGGCAGGCCTCGTCGGCACGGTGGAGTGGAGAGTTGGGGGTGAGACGCGGCCGGCGCCGTTCACGACGCCCGAGGCGATCGATCTCCAGCGGCTCTTCCGGGAGATGCTCGAGGCCGGAGACCGGTGCGTCGTGCTCGAGGCATCGTCACACGGCGCTCTGCTCCGCCGCCTCGACCGCGTTCGCTTCGATGCGCTCGTGTTCACGAATCTGAGCCAGGACCACCTCGATCTCCACGGGACGATGGAGGAGTACTTCCTCGCGAAGAAGTCGCTCTTCGCCGGCGCCCAGCCGCCGCCTGCTGCGGTCAACGTCGACGACGAGTGGGGGGCCCGCCTCGCGGACTCCCTCGTAGAGACGCATCGAGCTCCCCTCGTGACGTTCGGGCTCGGTGAGCAGGCCGAGATTCGAGCCGAGGAGGTCGAGCTCGCGCCGACCGGCAGCAGCTTCCGCGCGGCCGGGATCGAAGTGGAGACCGCGCTCCCGGGCATCTTCAACGTCTCCAACGCGCTCGGTGCGGTAGCTGCGGGATTGCTCCTCGATCTCGACGAGGACGCGATCGTCGCCGGGATCTCGGCCGTCCACGCCGTCCCCGGCCGCTTCGAGCGCGTCGACGAAGGGCAGCCCTTCACGGTGCTCGTCGACTACGCGCACACGCCGGACTCGCTCGGGACCGCGCTCCGTGCCGCGCGCGACCTCACCGAGGGCCGCGTGCTGGTCGTGTTCGGTGCGGGAGGTGATCGGGATCGCGGCAAGCGTCCGCTCATGGGGAAGGTCGCAGCCGAGCTCGCGGATCACGCGATCGTCACGTCCGACAACCCGCGCTCGGAGCGCCCGCTCGCGATCATCGAGGACGTCCTCCAGGGAGCTGGGACGAGCGTCGAGATCGACCCGGACCGCCGGTCGGCGATCGAGCGCGCGATCGGTCTCGCGGAACCGGGCGACGTCGTCTTGATCGCCGGCAAGGGGCACGAGCAGGGTCAGGACGTCGGCGGCGTCGTGCATCCGTTCGACGACCGTGCGGTGGCGCGCGACGCCCTGGCTCGACTGCGCACGTCCTCGTGAAGAAACCTGTGCACAGATTGGCACGCAATCGTGATCCTTACAGTGCCAGGCACTGTAAGGAGCCCTCGGTGCGGTCGGCGTGATCCCGATCCGCTTCGACGAGATCGCAGCGCTCGAACTGGGCCGCCTCGCCGGCGGCGAGTCCGGCACCGTCGTCACCGCGATCAGAGCGGACTCGCGTGAGGTCGGCCCCGGCGAGCTCTTCGTCGCGGTGAACACGGGCGTCCGGTACGTCGACGAAGCACTTGCCCGAGGTGCGGCCACGCTCGTGCCAGACGACCAGGACGCCGCGCTCGCCGCGCTCGCGACGCTCGTCCGCTCGAAGAGCGACGCGCAGGTGGTCGCGGTCGTGGGCTCGACCGGAAAGACCTCGACGAAGGACATCCTCCGCGCGCTCTGCGCGCCGCACGCGGCGACGATCGCCTCGGAGCGGAGCCTCAACAACGAGATCGGGTTGCCGCTCACGCTCCTCCGGGTCGAGCCCGAGACGAGGGTCGTGATCGCGGAGATGGGCATGCGTGGAGTCGGGCAGATCGCCGACCTGTGCGCGATCGCGCGTCCGACGATCGCGCTCGTCACGAGCATCGGCCCCGAGCACCTCGAGCTCCTCGGCTCGGTGGAGCAAGTCGCGACCGCGAACGCGGAGGCGATCGCGGCGCTTCCGGCTGGCGGAACCGCAGTCGTACCGTCTACCGCCTCCGAGCTCGAGCGCCACCTCGAGCGTGACGACCTCGAGATCCGGCGCTTCGCGCCTGACGACCTCGAGGTGGACGACGGCCACGCGCGCTTCCATGTCGATGGGCGAGTCGTGGAGCTCGACCTGCCGTTCAGGCAGCGTCACCAGGCGCTCAACACGCTCGCGGCGCTCCATGCGTACGCGGCCCTCGGCCTGCCGCTCGAGCGCGCGGCCGAAGGCGTCGACGGGATCGCACTCTCGCCCTGGCGCGGCGAGGAGCACCCGCTTCGGGGCGGCGGGTTCGTGATCAACGACGCCTACAACGCGAATCCGGACTCGATGCAGGCGGCACTCGAGCACCTCGTCGAACGCGCCGGTGGGCGGCGATGCGTCGCCATCCTCGGCGAGATGGCCGAGCTCGGCGAGACCTCACGCACGTTCCACCTGGACGTCGGCGCGCTCGCGAAGGAGCTCGGCGTCTTGGTCATCGGTGTGGGGGAGAGCGCGCGGGCGTACGACTCCGTCGCCTGGGCGCCGGACGCTGCGCACACGGCGGAGGTCGCACGAGCGTTCCTCGAGCCCGGAGACGCAGTGCTCGTCAAGGCGTCGCGGGCCGTCGGCCTCGAAGGCATCGCTGACGAGATCACGAACTTCGCCGAGGCATGGTCCCCGTCCTGATAGCGGGCCTGCTCGCGATGGTCGCTGCCGTCGTGATCGGGCCCAAGTTCATCGAGAGGCTGAGGGCGCGGAACCTCGGTCAACAGATCCGTGCCGAGGGGCCGGCGTCGCACGCGGTGAAGCAGGGAACACCGACGATGGGCGGGCTGCTGATCGTGGGGTCGGCCGTCCTTCCGTTCCTCGTCCTCTCCCAGTACACGACGGAGGCGGCGACGGTGCTCTTCATCACGCTCGGCTGCGCGGCGATCGGCTTCACCGACGACTACCTGAAGCTCCGCCGGCGGCACTCGCTCGGGCTCCCCGGTCGCTGGAAGATGCTCTTCCTGGTGGCCATCACCGTCGGGGCGGCTCTGCTCCTCCGCGAGACGGCCGGCTTCGACACGTCGCTCTACATCCCGGTCGTAGGCTGGAATCTCGAGCTCGGCTTCTTCTACTACCCCTTCCTCTTTCTCGTCATCGCGGGCACCGTCAACGGGGCGAACCTCACCGACGGTATCGACGGGCTGCTCGCGGGCGTCGCCACCATCGCGCTGCTGACCTTCCTCGCAGTCGTCGGAATCTCGTGGCTCCGCTCGGGAGATCCAGGCGCCCGCAGTGACGACTACCTCGACCTCGCGACGCTGGCGGCGGCACTGATCGGGGGGACGATCGGGTTCCTCTGGTACAACGCGTTCCCGGCCGAGGTGATCATGGGAGACACCGGCTCCTTCGCGCTCGGCGGCGCGATCGCGGGGTTCGCGATCGTGACCGACACGGAGATTCTGTTGCTGCTGATCGGCGCAATCTTCGTGATCGAGGTGCTCTCGCTGATCATCCAGGTCGTCAGCTTCAAGCGCACCGGAAAGCGCGTGTTCCTCATGGCGCCGATCCACCATCACTTCGAGATGAAGGCCTGGTCGGAGACGAAGATCATGGTGCGCTTCTGGATCGTCTGCGCGATCTTCTGTGCCTCCGGCTTCGCGCTCTTCTATCGCGACTTCCTCCAGTTCGTCGAGCGATGAGCCCAGCAACAAGCGATGTGTCCGGGCTCCGCGGCCTGCGCGTCCTCGTCGTCGGTCTCGCGCGCTCCGGGAAGTCGGCCGCCGCACAGCTGCTCGCGCAGGGCGCGCTCGTCGTCGCCTTCGACCGCGACGAGCGCCTCGAGGACGACCCCGAGCTCGGGAGGCTCCGCGGGCTCGGCGTCGAACTCCAGCTGGGAGACGAGGAGGAGACCTTGCTGCAGGGGACAGATCTGCTCGTGAAGAGCCCGGGCGTCCCGGGGGAGACGCGGCTCGTCGCAGGCGCGCGCTCGCGTGGCATCCCCGTCTGGAGCGAGATCGAGCTCGGCGCGCGCCTCCTTCCGAACCCGATCCTGGGCGTCACCGGAACGAACGGGAAGACGACGACCTCGGAGCTCCTGGGCGCCATGTTCCGTGCTGCAGGACACGCGGTCGAGGTCGCCGGGAACATCGGGCGCCCGCTGACGTCGCTCGTCGGCTCGGTCCCCCCGTCGACCTGGGTCGTGTGCGAGCTCTCGTCCTTCCAGCTCGAGGACGTCGAGCAGCTCCGGCCCCGGATCGGCGTTCTCCTGAATCTCGAGCCCGACCACCTCGACCGGCACGCGACATTCGAGTGGTACGTGGACGCGAAGCTCCGCATGTTCGAGCAGCAGACCGAGGACGACACGGCGGTGCTGCCGCGCGGATTCGGAGAGGTGCCCGGCGCAGCTCGGCGCGTCGAGTTCCGCTTCGACGATCCACTGCCGGCAGAGCCCCGCATCCCGGGCCCGCACAACCGCGAGAACGCCGCGGCCGCAGCCGCAGCGGCGCGGGTCGCCGGCATCGGCGACGACGCGATCGCCCAGGCGCTCCGCACCTTCCCCGGCGTGCCGCATCGCATCGAGCTCGTGCGCGAGCTCGACGGCGTCCGCTACGTCAACGACTCCAAGGCGACGAATGCAGCCGCAGCCCGTCGCGCGCTCGCGTCGTTCCCCGACTCGAGGCTGCACGTCGTTCTCGGTGGCCGCGGGAAGGCCGAGCCGTACGACGAGCTGGCCGCGTCCTTCAAGCCCGGCGACCGCGCGTATCTCATTGGCGAAGCTACGGACGCGCTCGCCTCCGCGCTGAGCGCGGCCGGCGTCGACTTCGATCTCGCCGGCGACCTGGCGACCGCCGTCGCCTCGGCGGCGGCTACGGCTGCGCCTTCGGATGTCGTCCTCCTCTCCCCGGCGTGCGCGAGCTTCGACCAGTTCGAGAACTTCGAGGCGCGCGGCGACGAGTTCCGGCGCCTCGTGGAGGCGCTCAATGACGACGCTCGCCTCCAGCTCGCGTTGATGGGGGAACCATTTTCCCCATGCCTTTCAGCGACCGGAGTTCGCGCGAGCGAACTCCGGTCTTGCGAAAGCTGAGCCTACCCCCTTCTTCTTGAGAGCGTGGGGAACCTCCCGGTTCCCCACGCCCCTCCACGCTCATGGGCCGGGAGCCGGCCCATGAGCCGAGCCGCGACGGCCGCCTCGACCAGCGCGTGCTCATGTTGGCGACCCTCGGGCTCGTCGCGTTCGGGCTCGTGATGGTCTACAGCGCGACATCGGCCGCAGCGGCGCTCGGCGACGGCGACTCGATGGAGTTCCTCGAGCGGCAGGCCGCATACGCAGTCCTCGGGATCGTGCTCATGACCGCGGCCTCCCGCTTCGACTACCACCGGCTCCGCTATCTCGCGCCCGGGCTGCTGCTCGCCGCACTCGCCCTGTGCGCGGCGGTCCTCGTGGCGTCGCCGGCGGTCAACGGGGCTCATCGCTGGTTCTTCTTCGGCCCCGCGAGCTTCCAGCCGTCAGAGCTCGCGAAGCTCGCGCTCTGCCTCTTCGCTGCCGTGTACCTCGCGAGGCGGCCGCCGCCGCGGACGTTCGGGGAGCTGATGCGGCCGCTCGGGCTGCTCACGGGGATCTTCTGCGCGCTCATCCTCCTCGAGCCCGACCTCGGGACGACCATCTCGCTCTGCGTGATGATGCTGGCGGTGCTGCTCGTCGCGGGGGTGCCGATCCGCCTGCTGACGGGAGCCGCTCTCGTCGCGGTCGCGGTGGGGCTCGTCGCGATCTGGGCGGAGCCCTACCGGCGGGCACGCGTCTTCAGCTTCCTCGATCCGTGGAGCGACGCGCAGAACTCCGGCTTCCAGATCATCCAGGCGATGATCGGCATCGGGTCCGGCGGACTCACGGGCGTCGGGCTCGGCGAGGGCCCCCAGAAGGCGCTCTACCTCCCGGAGGCGCACACCGACATGATCTTCGCCGTCGTCGGAGAGGAGCTCGGCCTGCTCGGCTCGTTCTTCGTCATCGGGTGCTTCGCGGCCTTCGGCTATGCGGGGTTCCGGGTCGCGCTCCATTGCCGCGACCCCTTCGGAAAGCTGCTCGCAGCCGGCTTGACCGCGCTCGTGTGCGGACAGGCAGGGATCAACCTCGCAGCGGTGCTCGGCATCGCGCCACTGACCGGCATACCGCTGCCGTTCGTCTCCTACGGCGGGTCGAGCCTCATCGTGCTCCTCGTGAGCGTCGGCATTCTCCTTAACATCGCCGTCAATGAGCGAGTCGTCCAAGCTCGTGTGCCTGATCGCGGCCGGCGGGACCGCAGGCCACGTTCGTCCGGCTCTCGCCGTCGCGGAAGCGCTGCGCGAACGCGGAGTGACGGTGACCTTCGCCGGGTCGCCCGACCGCGTCGAGTCGCGGCTGGTTCCTGAAGCCGGGTTCGAGCTCGACACGTTTGCCGTGTCGGGTTTCCCGCGCAGGGTCGGAGTCGAGCTCCTCCGTGCCCTCGCGCTGGCCGCCCAGGCACCGTTCGCGTGCCTCCGCATCCTCGCCCGCCGCTCCCCCGACGTCGTCCTCGGGGGCGGGGGCTACGTCGCGGGTCCGATGGTGCTCGCGGCGCGCATGAAACGGGTTCCCGCGGCGCTGACGGAGGCCGACGCGCATCTCGGGCTCGCGAACCGCCTCGCCGCCCCGCTCGCACGCCGCGTCTTCCTCGCCTACGAGATCGCGGGCCGGGACGGCTCGAAGTACCGCGTCGTCGGCAGGCCGGTTCCACGCGACCACCTCGGTGCGGAGCGCGTGGCAAGCAGATCGGCGCTCGGCCTCCCGGTGGACGGGCCGGTGGTCGCGGTGTTCGGCGGGCTCGCCGGTGCGCAGGCGCTCAACGAGTTCGCAGTGGACGCGTACGGAGAACGAGGCCCGGCGATGCTTCACATCGCCGGCGAGCGCGACTTCCCGGCTCTCCGACCGAGGGTCGCTCGTGGCGATTACGTGCTCCTGGCGACGACGGAGCGCTTCGGCGAGGCGCTCGCCGCGCCCGACGTCGCGATCTCGCGGGCCGGGGGCACCGTCTGGGAGCTCGCGGCTGCGGGCACGCCGACGATCCTCGTCCCGTATCCGCACGCAACAGGCGACCACCAGCTCGTGAACGCCCGCCACTTCGAGCGAGGCGGAGGCGCGATCGTCGTGCCCCAGGAGGAGCTCGAACGCGTTCCGGCGCTGGTGGCCGAGTTGCTGGCGGATCCCGACCGTCGCCAGCGGATGAGCGACGCGATGCGCGCTCTCGCGCGGCCGAACGCGGCCGAAGAGATCGCCGACGAGCTCGTACGCCTGGCGTCGTCTCGGAAGAGCGGCTCGTGAGCGACCGGCCTCTCGCCGAGAGGCGGATCTACTTCGTGGGCATTGGCGGGGCAGGACTCTCCGCCTATGCGAACATCGCGCGCGCATGGGGCGCCGAGGTGCGCGGCTGGGACCTCCGCGTGACGATCTTCATGGAGACGCTCGACGGCGTCGAGATCGAGGTCGGCGGCCAGCCGCGACCACCGGCGGGCTTCGAGGTCGTCGTCTCATCCGCGCACGTGGGACGCGTCGAGGGTCGGCCACGGGCCGAGCTCCTGGCCGAGTTCGTCGCGCTGCAGCGGTCGATCGTCGTGGGAGGCGCGCACGGCAAGACGACGACCGCGGCCATGATCGCGTTCGTCCTCCGCGAGCTGGGTGACGACCCGTCGTGGATCGTCGGCGGCGTCGTCCCTCAGCTCGGCGGGAACGCCGGCGCGGGCGGCGGCTGGCTCGTCGCGGAGGGAGACGAGTCGGATCGTTCCATCGCTCTGCTGCGACCCGAGATCGCGGTGCTCACGAACGTCGAGCTCGACCACCACGCGACCTATGCCTCGGAGGCGGAGCTCGCTCGCTTCTTCGACGACTGGCTCGCGCACGTGCCCTCCGTGGTCCGTGGGCCCGAGCTCACGCCCTTCGCCGGAGAGCTCTCGGTGCGCGGCGAGCACAACCGGCGGAACGCAGCGGCCGCGCTCGCCGCCCTCGAGCTGGCCGGCGTCGACCGGGCGAAGGCGGAAGACACGATCGCAAGGTTCGAAGGCGTCGGACGGCGCTTCGAGCTCGTCGGCGAGCGCGCGGGCGTTCGGGTGTACGACGACTATGGCCACAACCCGACGGAGATCGGCGCCACGCTCGAGACTGCTCGCGCGGTGACGGACGGACGACTACTCGCCGTCTATCAGCCGCACGTCTACGAGCGAACGCGGCACCTCGCGCACGAGCTCGGCGCTGCACTGGGCCTCGCGGACGGCGCGATCGTCACCGACGTCATCGGAGGCCGCGATGCGCCCCGGAGCGGCGTGACCGGCAAGCTCGTGCTCGACCACGTGCCGGCGGGCGTTCGCCGCGGCTGGGCGCCTGCGCTCGACGACGCGGCGGCGGTCGCGCTCGCCTGGGCTCGCACGGGCGACGTCGTCGTCACGCTTGGCGTCGGGGAGCCCTGGCGCATCGCCCGCGAGATCGTCGACGGGCTCGAGCACCGGTGAAGCTCGAACGCGGTACGCCACTCGCGCGGCTGACGACGATCGGCACGGGCGGCCCGGCGCTCGCGCTGGCCAGGCCGCGCTCGCTCGCGGAGCTCGAAGCCGCGCTCGCATATGCCGAGAGCGAGGGGCTACCGGTGGCGGTCGTGGGGCTCGGCTCGAATCTGCTCGCGGCCGACGACGGCGTCGAGGCTCTCATCATCCGTCTCGAAGGCGAGCTCGCAGCGGTGGAGGCCCGCGGAGAGCTCCTCGTCGCGGGCGGCGGAGCGACGAACGCGGTCTGTCTCCATCGCGCGAGGTCCGCCGAGCTCGGCGGCTTCGAGTTCGCGTGCGCGATCCCGGGCACGGCGGGGGCTGGTGTGCGTATGAATGCGGGCGCCTACGACGCCGACTGGGCGCAGGTCCTCGTGCGAGCGCTGGTCGCGCGAGCGTCGGGCTCCGAGTGGCTCACGCCCACCGAGCTCGGCCTCTCGTACCGCCACTCGGAGCTCGAGCCCGGCGACGTGGTGGCGTTCGTCGAATACCGGCTGGAACCACGCACGGAGCGGGAGATCCGTGAGACAGTCGCCGAGCTCGTCGCCCGCAGGAAGGCGACGCAGCCGACGAACAGGCGCACGTTCGGCAGCGTCTTCAAGAACCCGGACGGCGCGACCGGTGCCGGTCGCATGCTCGAGCTCTGCGGGCTCAAGGGGCACCGGATCGGAGGGGCGATGATCTCCCCGAAGCACGCAAACTTCATCGAGAACGCCGACGGCGCGACGAGCGCCGACTGCCTCGCCCTCATGAGCGAGGCTCGGCGCCGCGCCCGGGAGCAATTCGGAGTCGAGCTCGAGCGCGAGGTCGTGTTCCTCGGCCCGCTCGAGTTGCCAGCGTCGACGTAGTCGACCCGAGCGGTGAGGTAGGAGGGGCGGGGCCGGCGGCGAATCGTCTCCCATGGCCGGTGGGGGACGAACCGAGCCGGGATCGCGCCGGCGTGCACGCGCGGCGAGCGCCGTCGTCCCGCTGCCGCGGCCGTCCGCCGGCAGTCGCCTCGATCTGGCGCGGCTCGTCCCCTCCGGCCGCTCGCTCCTCGTGGCGTTCGCGATCGTCTTCGTCGCGTTCGGCGGCTACTGGATCGCTCGCACCACCTCGGCGTTCGCGGTGGAGCAGGTCGAGGTTCGCGGTGCGCCTCCACAGGTCGTCCGTGAGGTGCGACGCGTGACGAAAGTCGTCGTCGGGACGAGCCTCCTGAACGTCGATGCCGGCGCGCTCGAGGGCTCGGTGCGTGCACTGCCCTCGGTTGCCGCTGCATCCGTGGACCGCTCGTTCCCGCACACGCTCGTGATCCGCGTTGCTCCGGTGTGGCCCGTGGGGGTTGCGCGGCGAGGTGACGACGCGTGGCTCGTGAGCGGCTCGAACAGAGTGATCCAGAAGATCGACCTCAGGGCGGAGCCGGCCCTTCCGCGCCTCTGGCTCCCGCGCAAGGTCGCAGTCGAGCTCGGCAGGCCGTTGCCCACCTCCTACGAGCCGGTGACGCGTGTCTTCGCCGGCCTGCGGGAGGTACGCCTCCCAGGGCGCGTGAAAGGCGTGCGAGCGACCCCCGCCGGGCTCGTGGTCGTGCTCGGGTCGAAGCTCGAGATCACGCTCGGCGACACGTCCGACCTGCTCGTGAAGCTCGTGGTGGCGGGTCGGGTCGCACCGCTCCTCGACGACGGGATGCGCTATCTGGACGTGAGCGTTCCGGAACGCCCGGTGGCGAGTGCAGACCTCAACTCTCAAGTTGAGAGTGAGTCTTTGCCACCATCGGCACCCTGATGGCTCCATTGACAGCCGCATGCAGGAGGCCTACCCTCGAAGACGAAAGATGCGCGGAAATCGCACGTTCAATGCGAGCTTCAACCTCAGGTAGGTCGAGACATGAGCAATCAATCCGGTAGCTACCTCGCGGTCATCAAGGTCGTCGGAGTGGGCGGGGGCGGGTCGAACGCCGTCAGTCGTATGGTCGAGTCGGGCATGTCGGGCGTCGAGTTCGTCGCCGTCAACACGGACGCGCAGGCGCTCCTGATGATGGACGCCGACGTGAAGATCCACATCGGGTCGAAGGCGACGCGCGGGCTCGGCGCAGGCGCAGACCCCCGGGTCGGCCTCGCGGCCGCCCAGGAGAGCCGCGACGAGCTCAAGGAGGCGCTGAAAGGCGCGGACATGATCTTCGTGACCGCCGGCGAAGGCGGCGGCACAGGCACCGGCGCAGCGCCCGTTCTCGCCGAGATCGGCCGCGAGCTCGACGCGCTCACCGTCGGCGTCGTCACACGGCCGTTCGCCTTCGAGGGGCGACTTCGCGCGGAGCAGGCCGAGGTCGGAATCCAGAACCTGCGCGACAACGTCGACACGCTGATCGTCATCGAGAACGACCGGCTCCTGCAGGTCGTCGAGCGGACGACGCCGGTCACGGACGCGTTCCGGATGGTGGACGACATCCTTCGCCAGGGCGTCCAGGGCATCACCGACCTGATCACCGTGCCCGGGCTCGTGAACCTCGACTTCGCCGACGTGCGCACGATCATGCGCGACGCGGGCTCGGCCCTGATGGGAATCGGCATCGCGCGCGGCGAGAACCGCGCGGTCGAGGCGGCGCGCGCGGCGATCTCCTCGCCGCTCCTGGAGACCTCCCTCGACGGCGCCACCGGCATCCTCCTCAACATCACGGGCGGCTCCGACCTGGGGCTCTTCGAGGTGAACGAGGCGGCCGAGGTGGTAACGAGCGCGGCCGACTCGAATGCGAACGTGATCTTCGGGGCGGTGATCGACGACGGTATGGGCGACGACGTGCGCGTCACCGCGATCGCGACGGGCTTCGGCGGACGGCCCCGCCGGCGTCGCCGCGAGCCAGGGGCCGAGACGCCAGAGCGCGAGCGCCGGCCGGCGATGACCGGGCCGAGCGTCACCGACGTCGAGATCGACATCCCCTCCTTCCTCAAAGAGGACTAGCCGTCTGCGGCCGCTCTGGCGGCCGCGAATGGCTAGAGTCGCCGTCGTGGAGGCCGCCACGCTGAAGCGCACGCCTCTGTACGCGCGCCACTCGGAAGCGGGCGCGCGGATGGTTCCTTTCGCCGGTTGGGAGATGCCCGTCCAGTACGAGGGTGTGATCCCCGAGCACCGGGCCGTCCGCACCGACTGCGGAGCGTTCGACGTCTCGCACATGGGGCAACTGCATGTCGACGGCCCGACGGCGCTCGAGTTCCTCCAGCGGATGCTGTCGAACGACGTCGCGAAGCTCGCGGACGGCGACGCGCAGTACACGCTCCTGACGAACGAGAGAGGCGGCATCGTCGACGACCTCATCGTCTACCGCCTCGGGCACGGCCAGTTCCTGCTCGTCGTGAACGCGTCTAACCGGGCAAATGCGTACGAATGGCTGAAGGAACGCGAGCCGCGCGGAACCGAGGTGCGCGATGCCTCGGAGGAGTACGGGCTCGTCGCCGTGCAGGGGCCGCGGTCGCTCGAGCGGCTCGGCCTCGAGGACGCGCCTGCTTTTACCCACCGGATGGGCGAGATCGACGGGATCGAGGTCATGGTGAGCCGCACCGGCTACACCGGCGAGCTCGGCGTCGAGCTCTGCTGCGCCGAGGACGACGCGCCGGCGCTCTGGGACGTCGTCGTCGGGCGCGGGGCCGTCCCGTGCGGGCTCGGCGCGCGCGACACGCTGCGTCTCGAGGTCTGCTACCCGCTGCACGGGAACGACATCACACAGGAGACGGACGCGATTTCCGCGGGCCTCGGCTGGGCCTGTGACCTGGACAAGGACTTCACGGGCGTGGAGGAGCTCCGGCGGATCCGGGAGGAAGGCCCGGCGCAGCGCCTGGTCCCGTTCGTCATGGAGGAGAAGGCGATCCCCCGCCAGGGCATGGGGGTCGAGGGAGGCGGCGAGGTCACGTCCGGAACGCACTCGCCGATGCTCGACCGCGGCATCGGCATGGCGTACGTTCCCGCCGGGCGCGCCGCACCCGACTCCGAGCTGGTCATCGACATCAGGGGCAAGCAGCGTCGGGCGCGGATCGTGAGGAAGCCGATCTACCGGAAGGAGAGCTAGGACACGTGGCAGCCGCCGAGAGCTACCCGGAGGATCTGAAGTACCACTCCGAGCACGACTGGGCCCGGATCGAAAACGACGAGGCGGTGCTCGGCATCACCTGGTTCGCCCAGGACGCCCTCGGCGAGCTCGTGCACTTCGAGGCTCCGGAGCCGGGCGCGACCGTGTCGAAGGACACGTCGTACGGCGAGGTCGAGTCGGTGAAGGCCGTCTCCGACGTCGTTTCCCCGCTCTCGGGCGAGGTGCTCGAGGTCAACCAGAAGGCCGTCGAGGAGCCCGAGGTCGTGAACGAGGACCCGTACGGGGACGGCTGGCTCATCCGGATCCGCATGTCGGATCCCGGCGAGGTCGACACCCTGCTCGACGTTGCGGCCTACCGGGCTCACATAGCCGAGCAATAGCGACACTCGTGGGCTACCTGTCTCTGACCGACGCCGACCGCGAGGAGATGCTCGCCGCGATCGGCGTCGCGTCCGTCGACGAGCTCTTCGAGCAGATTCCAGAGGGAGTGCGGTTCGGGCGCGAGCTCGACCTCCCGCCGGCGCTCGGGGAGCCGGAGCTCGTGCGCCACATCGAGGAGCTCGCGGCGCGGAACGTCCACACCGGTGCGGAGCTCTCCTTCCTCGGGGCCGGGATCTACGACCACTACGTGCCGGCGGTCACGGACGTCGTCATGTCCCGAGGTGAGTTCCTGACGGCGTACACGCCGTACCAGCCCGAGATGAGCCAGGGCGTCCTGCAGGCGATCTTCGAGTACCAGACCGTCGTCTGCGAGCTGACCGGGATGGACGTCTCGAACGCGTCGGGCTACGACGGCTCGACGGTCGCCGCCGACGCCTGCTTCGTCGCCGGGCATGTAACTGGTCGTCACAAAGTCGTGCTCGCGGAGGCGCTCAACCCGCAGGTCCGGCAGGTCGTGAAGACGTACGCCCCCGGGTTCGGGCTCGAGGTCGTCGAGGTGCCGCACCGGGGCGGCGTGACCGATCCGGACGAGCTGGCGACCGCTTCGGAGGACGCGGCGGCAGTGCTCTTCCAGCACCCGAACTTCCTTGGCTGCCTCGAGCCGGCGCCCGAGCTCGCCGAGGCGGCTGCCGAGGCGGGCGCGCTCCCGATCGCGCACGTCGATCTCATGTCGCTCGGAGTGCTCGAGGCACCGGGCGCGTACGGGTGTGCGCTCGCGATCGGCGAAGGCCAGGCCGCCGGCAACTTCCAGTCCTACGGCGGCCCGCACTACGGCTTTCTCGCCGCACGTAACGAGTTCATCCGGCGGATGCCGGGACGGATCGTGGGCGAGACGGTGGACGCCGACGGGCGGCGCGGCTTCGTCCTGACGCTGCAGACGCGCGAGCAGCACATCCGCCGCGAGAAGGCGACCTCGAACATCACGACGAACCAGACGCTGCTCGCGCTCGCGGGCCTCGCGACCCTCTCGTGGCTCGGGCCGGCGGGCATCCGCGAGGTGGGGGAGACGTGCCTCGCGCTCACCCAGTACGCGCGCGAGCGCATCCCGCTCGAGCCGGCCTTCGAGGCGCAGGCCTTCAAGGAGGTCGCATTCCGCACGCCGATTCCGGCCCGCGAGGTCGTGAGGCGTGCACGCGAGCGCGGCGTGCACCCGGGATACGCGCTCGGGCGCGACTACGAGGGCATGGACGACGTGCTGCTCGTCGCGCTCACCGAGAAGAGGACCGTCGAGGACGTCGATCGCCTCGCGACCGTCCTCGAGGAGGTCTGCCGGTGAGCAAGGACGACGCCGGGCGGACGTGGCGCGAGGCGCCGCTCCTCTTCGAGCGCTCCCGGCCAGGGCGTCGCGCGGGCCGGCCGCCGGTGCTGGACCTGCCGGTGCCCGAGCTCCCGGAGTCGCTGCGCCGGTCGCGGCCGCCGCGCCTGCCGGAGGTTTCCGAGCCCGAACTCGTCCGTCACTTCACCGCGCTCGCCGACCGGACGTTCGGCGTCGACACCGGCTTCTACCCGCTCGGCTCCTGCACGATGAAGCACAACCCGCGCGTGCACGAACGGCTCGCCGGGCTGCCCGGCTTCCGCGACCTGCACCCGTACCAGGAGGACGAGGCCGCCCAGGGCGCGCTCGAGCTCATGTGGCGGCTCCAGGAGATGCTCGGCGAGATCGCAGGGTTGCCGGCCATCACGCTCCAGCCCGCCGCGGGCTCGCAGGGCGAGCTCACCGGGCTCATGCTCATGCGTGCCTACTTCGCGGATCGAGGCGAAGAGCGCGACACGATCATCACCGCGGATACCGCGCACGGCACCAACCCGGCCAGCGTGACGATGGCCGGCTACAAGCTCGAGAAGGTCGAGACCGATGCGCGCGGCAATCTCGACCTCGAGGACCTGCGGGCGAAGGTCGGTGCACACACCGCGGGCCTCATGCTGACGAACCCCTCGACGCTCGGCCTCTTCGACGAGGGCATCGAGGAGGTCGCGCGGATCTTCCACGATGCCGGCGCGCTCCTCTACTACGACGGCGCGAACCTGAACGCGGTCGTCGGCATCTCGCGTCCGGGCGACATGGGCTTCGACATCGTCCACTACAACCTGCACAAGACCTTCTCGCAGCCCCACGGCGGCGGTGGGCCGGGCGGTGGCCCCGTGGCAGTCCGGGAGACGATCGAGCCGTACCTGCCCGTCCCGCGCGTTGTTCGTGACGGGGAGACCTACCGGCTCGACTCGGACCAGCCGAAGTCGATCGGCCGCGTTCGCGGCTTCGCCGGGCCGTTCGGCGTCTTCGTGCGCTCGTACGCGTTCATGCGTGCGTACGGACCGGAGCTGCGGGGAATGTCCGAGGTAGCCGTGCTGAACGCGAACTACCTCCTCGCGCAACTCCGTGACGTCTACGACCTGCCGTACGACCGCCACTGCATGCACGAGTTCGTGCTCTCCGCGCGCAACCTCAAGCGCGAGCACGGCATCACCGCGCTCGACGTCGCGAAGCGCCTCATGGACTACGGCATCCACCCGCCGACGGTGTACTTCCCGCTCGTCGTGCCGGAGGCGCTGATGATCGAGCCGACCGAGACCGAGCCGAAGGAGCGGCTCGACGGGTTCGTCGAGGCGATGCGACGGATCGCGAACGAGGCTGCAAGTGAACCGGAGCTCCTGCACGACGCACCGCACGGACGGCCGGTGCGTCGGCTGGACGAGGTGCGCGCGGTGAAGCAGCCGGTCGTGCGCTATCTCTTCGAGGAGCATGAGGCACTCGTGGAGGCCGAGTGACGACCGCGTCGAGTGTCGTCGCCGAAGAGCTCGTCGCGCTCTCGCAGGAGCTCGTGCGCGCGGTGCAGGAGCACGACATTTCGCGCCTGGACGCGCTACTCGCGGAGGAGTTCTCCCTCGACGGTGCGGCGGGGACGCTCGCGCGCGACGAGCTCATGGAGGCGGCCACGGGCGCGTACGCGATCGAGGACTTCGGCTACCAGGAGATCGACCCGCAGGTGTACGGGAACACGGCGGTCGTGGTGTCGCGCTACCGGCAGACGGCGTCTCTAAGCGGCCGCGACGCGAGCGCCGAGCTCCGGATCACGGACGTCTGGGTCCGGCGCGACGGCCGCTGGCAGATCGTCCGTCGGCACGCGACGGCCGAACGTTGACGGATGGAGGACCCGTCCCGGTTCAGTGACGTGGTCTGCTCCTTCTGCGGCCGCCACAATCGCGAGGTGCGAGTCGTCGCGAACGACGCCGGGCTGATCGTCTGCCAGGTATGCGTCGCGAAGTGCGCCGAGATCTTCGACGCCGAGGTCGGGCTGGTCTCACCCGAGGGCGGCTGGGCCCAACGCTGGCCCCTGAAGCGCTAGCCGGCTTCAGCCGGTGTGAGCGGCTCCCAGAGCTCGAAGCGGTTTCCCTCAGGGTCGGTGGCCCACCCGAATCGGCCGTACTCGTGGTCCTCGACCTTCTCGTCGACGGGCACGCCGGCTGCCCGGAGCTGGGCGAGCATCGCGTCCAGGTCGCGGACGGTGAAGTTCACCATCCCCTGCTTCGCGGCCGGCCAGTAGTCCGTGTCCTCGGCGAACGGCGCCCAGACCGTGTTCCGGCTCTCCGGGAACACGACGTACCCCTCGTTCAGCGGGACGCCGAGGTGCTCCTCGTACCAGGCGAGAAGCGCCTGCGGGTCCCGCGCGCGAAAGAAGACCCCGCCGACGCCGGTCACGCGCTCGCGCGATCCCTCCACGGCCGGGAGCCTAGTGCTTGCGAAGATGGGCGGCATGGGGCTCGAGCCCGTTGCGAGCCGCCCGCGCTTCGCGCCCGGCTACGGCGTCCCGGACTCCCCCGAGGGGATGCTGCCGTGGAGCTGGGTCGAAGAGCGGCTCGCCGCCTCGCGCAACTACTGGATCGGGACGACACGGAGCGACGGCAGCCCACATGCCGTACCGGTCTGGGGGCTCTGGACCGGCGACGCAGTGCTCTTCAGCACGTCGCCGAGATCGCGGAAGGGGCGGAATCTCGAGCGCGACCCGAGGGTCGTCGTCCACCTCGAGAGCGGCGACGAGGTCGTCGTCCTCGAGGGCGAGATCGAGCGGGTCTCGCTGGACGAGAGCGGCGCGGATGCGTACGAGGCCAAGTACGACTATCGGCCGGACCCGAACTGGCCGGACGGCGTCTGGTTCGCCGTGCGCCCGCGGATCGCGTATGCATGGCTCGAGAGCGACTACCCGCGAACGGCGACGCGCTTCGCATTCGGTTGACGCGGCGCGGTCGCGAGCTGGCCGCAGGCCGCTTCGATGTCGCGCCCGCGGGTGAGCCGGACCGTCGCCGGGATCCGGGCACGATCGAGGACGGACTTGAACGCGTCGATCGCTGCTCGGGATGAGCCGTCGAACCTCCCGGTCGGGTTGTACGGGATGAGGTTCACCTTGAACGCCTTCGGGTCGAGGCTCGCTGCGAGCTCCCGCGCGTGCTTGGGGCTGTCGTTGACGCCGGCGAGCATGACGTACTCGACGAACACCTTGCGACGTCTGAGCTGGACGTAGCGGCGGCATTCGGCGAGCACCTCGGACAGCGGATAGCGGTCGTTCACGGGCATCAGCTCGGAGCGGAGCTCCGGATCGGCCGCGTGCAGCGAGAGCGCGAGGCGGATCGGCTGCTCCACGTCGTCGACGAACCGCCGCAGACCCGGCAACCAGCCGACGGTGGAGATCGTCGTCCGTCGGTGCGTGATCCCGAGATCCGGCAGCCTCGCCGCCGACGCGAGCACGTGGTCGACGTTGAGGAACGGCTCGCCCATGCCCATGTACACGGCGTGGTTCACGGCTCCCCGGCGGCGGAAGTGCAGCGCCTGGTCGAGGATCTCCGAGGCACTGAGGTTCTTGCCGAACCGCATCGCACCGGTCGCGCAGAACGTGCAGGTGAGCGGGCAGCCCGACTGCGAGGAGAGGCAGAGCGAGCGGCGTCCATCGCGGTAGCGCATGAGGACGGTCTCCACCGGGTGCCCGTCCTGGGTCCGGAAGAGCGTCTTGAGCGTTCCGTCGCGGGACTCGCGCTCCGTGACCACCTCGAGCGTGGAGATCGGTACCTCGGCGGCGAGCGCCGTCCGCAGGCGCTTCGGCAGCGTCGTCATGTCCTCGTACGACGCCGCGCCGCGCGCCGTCCACTCCCACACCTGGCGCGCGCGGTACGGCGGCTCGCCGAGGTCGGAGAGCGTCGAGTCGAGAAGCGCGAGATCCACGCCGTTGACGGTAGCGTCTGACCGATGATCAACAATCTGATCGACCTTCGCTCCGACACGATCACGCAGCCGACCGAGGGCATGCGCGCGGCGATCGCGGCCGCCGTTGTCGGAGACGAGCAGAAGCGCGAGGACCCCACGGTCACGGCGCTCCAGGACCGAGTCGCAGCGCTCCTCGGGCACGAGGCAGCGCTCTTCGTCCCGACCGCGACGATGGCGAATCAGATCGCCCTCAAGCTCCACGGGCGCCCGGGCGACGTCCTCATCGCCGAGGAGACGTCGCACGTCCTCGTCTACGAGTACGGGGGAGCGGCGGCGCACGCCGGGCTCGTCATGCGCGGCCTGCCCGGCCTCGCAGGCCGGATCACGCCCGAGCAGGTTCGCGCGGCGGCCAGGCCGAGCACCAAGGTCGCCGACCAGCGCGCGGCGATCCTCTCGCTCGAGGACACCCACAACAACGCCGGCGGCCGTGTCTGGCCGCTCGGCGAGCTCGATCTCGTGCTCGAGGCTGCCCGCGAGCACGGCCTCGCCACGCACCTCGACGGCGCGCGCCTCCTGAACGCGGCCGTCGCGCTGGACCTTCCTCCGGCCGAGATCGGCTCGCGCTTCGACACCGTCACGCTCTGCCTCTCGAAAGGGCTCGGCTGCCCGCTCGGCGCGCTCATCGCCGGCTCGCAGGCCCTCATGGAACGGGCGTGGCGCGAAAAGCACCTCTTCGGCGGCGCCATGCGACAGGCCGGCGTGGTCGCGGCAGCGGGCGTGTACGCGCTCGACCACCACGTCGAACGGCTGGCCGACGACCACGCGCGCGCTCGAGCATTCGCAGAAGGACTCGTCGTCACCGGCGTGCCCGTGGATCTCGACCGCGTCGAGACGAACTTCGTCCAGGTGGACGTCGGGCTACTGGGATTGACGGCCGGAGATGCCCTCGCGGCGCTCAAGGCGAACGGTGTCGGGCTGTCCGCGACGATTCACCCGACGGTGATCCGCGCCGTCACTCATCTGCACATCGGGGACGAAGACATCGAGCTGGCCGTCGAGCGTGCTGCTGCGGCCCTCGTGGGCGCCACCGTCGAGACGGGCTAGCGCACGACGAGCGTTGCGCTCGCGAGGCGCGCCGGCCGGATACCAGATCCGGAGCTGGGAGCCTCTGCGCGCGCTGACGGTGCGGCGGAAGTAGCCTCGCGTCGAGGTCACGCCGGTTCCTCCGACGGCGATCCATTCGCCGCCGACGCGGCGCTGGAGCACGTACGCCTGGCGGCCGCTGCCGGGCCGAACCTGTCCCCAGAGCGTCGTGCGGTTCCCCTTGCGGCCGATCAGTGCGAGCGGGAGCATCGTCGCCCTGAGGGCGGGCTTGGCGTCGCCCTCGACCGTCTCGAGGCCGCTCTGCCAGCGCTCGAGATCGGGCTCGTCGCGGTAGAGGTAGTGGATCAGCATCTCGACGCGCGGCGCCGCGAACACGCGCCGCGCGGCCTCGGACACGTACTGCGCCTGCGTCTCCGGGCTCACGCCGAACGGATCGGGGCTCGACTGGTACGCGTACTCGGTCAGCCAGATCGACGCGCGCGGGAACGCCTTGCCGACCTCACGCAGGAGTCGCTCGAGCGTGGACATCGAGATCGTCTTGCAGTGGCCGCACCCGCCCTCGAACGGCGTGTCGCCCGGGAAATCCGGATAGGGATGGTGCGCGTACGCGTCGAGCCGAGCGCCGGCGCGATCCATCGCGCGGATGAAGTCCACCGGCGCGATGCCGCCCTTGCCGCCTCGCGGGGCAGTGACGCCGCCGGCGACCCGGGCAAGGCGGTTGGCCGCCTTGATACCGGCGTAGCCCGGGTTGAGGATCCGGGTCACGTAGAGCCGTGCAGAGGCGGGCTTCAGCCAGATGGCCTTGTTCGGCTCGTTCCAGATCGTCCAGTGGCGGACGAACGGGTACCGCTTCGCCGCCGCGCGCGCGAAGTTCTCGACGTCGGAGGCGAGGTGCGGCGGCGCGTTCGGAGGGCCGTCGCCGGCCCACTCCGGCGTGCCCCAGAGCGTCACGACCGGATCGAGCCCACGAGCGCGAAGCGCGCGCAGGAGACGATCCGACCGCCGCCAGTCGAAGCGGCCGGGCTGGAGCTCGGTGCGGTGCCACTGGAGCGTGACCCTGACGACGTCGAGCCCGAGCCGGTCGAGCTCCGCGACGCGCTCCTTCAGAGTCCCGGGCCCGAACTCGAGCCAGGCGTCGTCCTGGATGCCGAAGCGCACTCCCGGCGCCGAAGCTGCGTTGTCGGCGGTGAGCAGGGAGGCGGCGGCGAAGGCACAGACGGCCACGAGGGCGACTCGAAGCGCCATCGACCACTTGTACCCGGCTTTGTCGCCCGGGAAAACGGGGCTTCAGACGATCTTTACAGCACCTTTTCGCGGACTTCAGCGGTCGCCGGCGAGGAAGTAGACGACGACCACCGCCGCGTACCCCGCGAGGAGGAGGAACCCTCGTGCCCGGCTCGAGTGGCCGCCCCAGATCACGATGGCCGTGAACAGGGTCGCGCCGCCGAGCGTGGCGATCTCGACGGGGCGGAACGACAGCGCGAGCGGGTCGATGAACCAGGACAGGAGCGCAACCGCCGGGATGAGGAAGACCGCGACCTGCGCGGCGGACGCGAGCGCGATCTCGCCGGCGAGCGAGATCTTGCCGCGGTAGGCGACGACGACCGCGCCGCCGTGCTCCGCGGCGTTCCCGACGATCGCGATGATGACTGCGGCAACGAAGAACTCGCTCAGGCCGACCTCCTCGGCGAAGACCTCGACCGAACCGACGAGGATCTCGGCGACGACCGCGGTCGTGACCGTCGCCAGCGCGAGCGCGACGAGCGACGCGGGAAGCGACCAGCCCGTGATCTCCTCGTCGCTTGCGACATGGATCCTCGAGTGCCGCCGGAGCGAGTACCAGGTCACGGCGACGTAGACGATCAGGAGCACGATCGCGACCGGAACGCTGAGCTTGGCGAGGCTGTCGCGATCGGGATCACCCTCCCAGCCGGGGATCGCCGGGATGAGGAAGAGCAAGGTCGCGGTAGCGAGCAGGCCGAAGGAGAGGAAGCTCGAGAAGCGGTCGAGCGTCCCGCGCCCGCCCGCGACGAGCGACGCGCCGAGCACGAGCAGGAGGTTCGAGACGACGCTGCCGGTGAGCGAGCCGCGGACGACCTCGGTGAGCCCTTCGTGCACGGCGATCAGCGCGATGATGAGCTCGGGCGCGTTCCCGAAGGTCGCGTTCAGAAAGCCGCCGATACCGGGCCCCGTGTGCTCCGCGGCGTGCTCGGTCGCCTCGCCGATGATCCACGCGAGCGGCACGAGAGCGACCGCGGCGAGCACGAATTCGACCGTTTCCGAGAGGTCGGCGAGGTAGTGCAGCGCGATCACGGCGGGCGCGAGCGCAAGCGTTCCGAAGAGGATCCTCCTCACCACCGTGCGGCGAAACCTATCGGCCTCGACCGGGCGACCCGCCATCAGCGGCCGCTCTCGAATGGCCGCGCGCGTCGCCCTTGCCTGAAAACGAACGACTTGTCAAGTCTTGCGGCGGGCGGGTCGAGGGGAACACAATCGGCTCATGAGCGAGACTGCGGTGACGATCGGCCTCCCGCTGCGAGTGCAAGACGAGGTCGAGTGCCACCGCTGCGCGGTTCACTGCGAGAAGGTCGTCCACCCCGGCGCATGTCTGTCCAGGGGCTGCCCGTTCGTCTACGCGTACGAGGCCTGGGGCCGCACGTACATGGGCTGCATGCAGAAGGTCTTCGACGTCGAGATCGACCTCGGGCTCCTCGAGGCCGCCGAGTCGGAGCGCGGAGGGTTCGGCGCCGTGCGTGCGCGGCGGGCGCCGCTCCCGATGTGCGAGGTCGAGGTGATCTCTTGCTACGGGAACCGCGAGGACGAGCTCGGCTGCCGGAACCCCGAGTTCCACGAGCTCCCGCTCGAGCGCGCGAGCTTCCGCGTGTTCGCTCGCATCGGCGACGCCAGCTAGCGGGCGGAGCTAGCGGCCCGCCGTCGGCGCTTCCCGAGTCGGTGCAGCCGGCGAAGCTCTCCGATGTCGTCCGAGGTGAGGCCGTCTTTCGGCCAGGTCTCGAGAAGGGCGGGCAGCTCGGCGAACGCAGGGTGGCCGAGGAACGTCGCGAGCCCGTTTCCGATGAGCCCGCGGGCAACGACCTCGTGCCGGTCGCGGTTCGCGCCGAGCGGCACGGCAGCGTCGTTCACATGGAGGCAGCGAACCCGGTCGAGCCCCAGCCGGCGGTCGAGCTCGTCCACGGCCTCGTCGAGCGCTTCGCGGGATGACACGTCGACGCCGGATGCCCACCAGTGGCAGGAGTCGATGCAGATCCCGAGCCTCCTCATGGCCGTCGAGCGCGTCGCAGAGAGCGGCGAGCTCGTCGTGTGACCGTCCGATGGTGCCTCCCGCGCCCGCGGTGTTCTCGAGACAGAGCCAGAGATCGTCCGTCGTGAGCGCGAGGAGGTCGCGCAGCGCCGGCGTCAGGACGCGGAGCGCCTTGTCGAACCCGTATCCGAGGTGCGAGCCGACGTGGAACACGACCGACTCCGCCCCGATCGCCTGCGCCGTCTCCATCGTCGCGCAGAGCGCCGTGAAGGACTTCGACCGGATCTGGCGGTCCCGGCTCGCAAGGTTCACGAGGTAGAGCGCATGGCACGCCACGGCGCCGATGCGTGCCTCCTTGCGGCGGCGACGAAAGCGCTCGACCTCCTCGGGCGAGTGCTCGGTCGGCTTCCACATCTGCGGGCTCTGGGTGAAGACCTGGACCGCCTTGCCGCCGATCTCCTCGATCCGGTCGATGGCCTTCGAGATGCCGCCTGCGGAGGAGACGTGGGCGCCGTAGAGCACGGAGTGATCGTAGGCGGGCCGGGCATGCCCGGCCCCTACGATGTCGGTCGTGTCCGTCCGCGTTCGCATGGCGCCGTCGCCGACCGGGTTCCTGCACATCGGCGGTATTCGCACGTTCCTGTTCAACTGGCTCTTCGCGCGCGGCCGCGGCGGGGAGTGCCTGCTCCGCATCGAGAACACGGACACCTCTCGAGAGGTCGAAGAGTCCGTCGAGCAGATCGAGCGCTCGCTGCGCTGGCTGGGGATCGAGTGGGACGGAGCCACGACGTTCCAGTTGGGCGTGATGGGCCGCGCAAAGGACGAAGCCCGCCGGCTGGTGGAGGAAGGCGCCGCCTACGAGGACGAGGGCGCCATCCGGATCCGGATGCCGGACGAAGGCTCGACTGGCTGGGACGACGCGATCAAGGGCCGCATCGACTTCCCGAACGCGGAGCTCGAGGACCTCGTGCTCGTGCGCTCGGACGGCCGCCCGACGTACAACTTCGCCTCGCCGCTCGAGGACTCGCTGGACGGGATCACGCACGTCATCCGCGGTGACGACCACGTCTCGAACACCCCGAAGCAGATCCAGGTGCTCACCGCGCTGGGCGCCGATCTCCCCGTCTACGCGCACGTGCCGAGCGTCTTCGGCGAGGACGGGAGCAAGCTCTCGAAGCGGCACGGCGCGATCTCGGTGGACGAGTTCCGCGAGGCCGGCTATCTCCCGGAGGCGCTGATGAACTTCCTGGCGCTGCTCGGCTGGGCGCCGGACGGGGAGACCACGATCATGTCGCGCGACGAGCTCGTCGAGCGCTTCTCGCTCGAACGCGTCGGCTCGAGCCCGGCGACGTTCGACTACGCGAAGCTCGACTGGATGAACGGCGTCTACCTGCGGGCGCTGCCGCCGGGCGAGTTCGCCGACCGACTGGTCGCGTACGTCCGCGAGGCGGGCTACGACTGGCCGGAGGACGGCGTGCGCGCCGCTGCCGGGATCGTGCAGGAGAAGATCGGGCGCCTCGCCGAATTTCCGGCGTTTGCCGGGTTCCTGTTCGGAGAGGTCGAGCCGGATCCCGCGCTGCTCGACGGGCGCATCCTTCGGCTCGGCGGAGGCTGCGTTGGGGGAGCTCGAGACGTGGACCGCGGATGCGATCGAGAACCGGCTCAAGGCGCTCTGCGAGGAGCTGGGTGAGAAGCCGCGCACGGTGTATCTCCCGATCAGGGTCGCGGTCACCGGCTCGCGCGTCTCGCCGGGGCTCTACGAGAGCCTCGAGCTGCTGGGCCGCGAGAGCTCGCTCGAGCGTCTCGCGGCGGGCGCACGCGTCGTCCGCGGAAGCCTGATGGCGGCGTTCGAGGAGCTCCTGGGCGCCGAGCTCGGGCCGTCGTCCTGGATCGAGGTCACGCAGGAGCGGATCGACGCCTTCGCTGCCGCGACCGACGACCACCAGTGGATCCACGTCGACCCCGAACGTGCCGCCGCCGGACCGTTCGGGTCGACGATCGCGCACGGTTACCTCACGCTCTCGCTGACGGTCCCGATGCTCTACGAGCTCCTGCCGCGGGAGGCCGCCGGCGGGCAGATGGTCGTCAACTACGGCGTGAACCGGGTGCGCTTTCCGGCACCGGTCCCGTCGGGAGGCAGGGTGCGCGGACGGTTCCGGGTTGCTTCGTTCGAGGAGTCCGCGGCGGGCGGCCGTGCGACCCTCGAGGCGAGGATCGAGTGCGACGGCATCGAGAAGCCGGTCTGTGTCGCCGACCTCGTTGTTCTCACAGTCTCCTAACACGTACTTTCTTGCGCTGTCGGACATGTCTGGTACCTTGCGCCGCCGGTGGGCGTGAAGCGATTCCTTTTGACTGCGGTCTTCGTGTTCGCGGCGTCGGTCGTGTTCGTTCCCGGGGCCAGTGCCGGGAACTTCGACGAGCAGAAAATGGGGTGCATGGGCGAGGCTCCGGCTACATGCCCCACGGGACAGGTGGGACAGCCGTACTCGCTGACGATCTATCTCATGCCCCCAGACAGCGGGCGGGGAGAGGACTTCGGCTGCGCCACGTTCTACCACTCGGCGGGATTCCCGCCAGGGCTGAGCATCTCGGACGAGGGCCTCATCCACGGGACGCCGACGCAGGCGGGCCGGTTCGAGTTCGACCTCATCGTCAGGTACGACGAGAAGCCGGGCTGCTTCAAGGTCACCTCGGACGATCGGTTCATCCTCAATATCAACCCGGAGATTCCGCGGCTCATCCTCCAACCGGAGCAGGCGGCTGTCCCGATCTCGACGGTCAACGCGCCATTCTCGCTGCAGATGGCGTCGAACCTGCCCGACGCGAAGACGTGGACGATTGCGAGCGGTCAGCTTCCCCCGGGTGTGAACATCAACTCGGCGAGCGGCCTGATCACCGGCACGCCGACGACCGCCGGTACCTACTCGTTCACCGTGAGCGCCGTGCTCTCGCCCGATCCGCTGAAGAATCCGGCGAGGTCGGATACAAAGGCGCTCCAGATCGTCGTTCGCTCTGCCCTCGTCATAACCGCAGGCGAGCCGTTTACCACGAGCTCGCTGGTGAAGTGGGAGGCCGGAGTCCCGTTCGATGCCACGTTCACCGCGACGGGAGGCAACGAGACGTACGTCTGGGCACTTGCACCGGGCTCGGTGCTTCCGGCCGGCCTGGCCTTCGCGACCGACGGGACGATCAGCGGGACACCGCGCACCGCGGGCATCTCGCGCTTCGGCATCACCGCAACCGACGGTGAGGGCCGAGTCGCCACTTACACCGCCAGGCTCAACGTCGCCGCGAAGCTCGCCGTCGTGCGCCAGCCGCTGCCCCTGGGCAAGGTCGGCAAGAACTATCGGGCTCGGCTCAGGACGACGGGCGGTGTAGCGCCCGTCTCCTGGAGGATCACGACCGGGTCCGCTCCCGCGCGGGATCCGCCTCGACCGGACGCACGGGCGTGCTCGCCGGCAAGCCGACGAAGGCCGGCCGCTACCGCATCACGGTCGAGGCCACGGACGAGCTCGGCGTCAAGACCACGCGGTCGTTCACGCTGATCGTCCGCGCTGCTCCCGCCAAGCGCGGCTAGCTGCTGCGACATCTCACGAGCTGACGGACGGCGCGCTCAGCGTCGCCGCATCCTCCCTGATCTGACAGGCTCTGGCGCGATGACCTCGGCGTTCGGGGACTAGCGCAGGCGATGCACTGGGAGCTCGTCACCCTTGCGCTGATCCTGCTCGGCTTCGCCGCCGTCTCGGGACGGCTCGAAGGCACGTCCATCACGCCGGCGATCGTGTTCACGGCCGTCGGGATGCTCGTGGGTGTGGAGGCGCTCGACCTGATCGACCCGGCCGCCACCGGCACGACCGTGAAGCTGCTCGCCGAGGCGACGCTCACGGTCGTCCTGTTCTCGGACGCGGCGCGGATCGACCTGCGCGCGCTCCGCGCCGAGGCCACGGTCCCGGCGCGGCTGCTCGGGATCGGGCTCCCGCTGACGCTCCTCGCGGGATTCGCCGCGGGTCTCGCCGTCCTCGGCACGCTCGCCTGGGCCGAGGCACTCGTGCTGGCGGTCATCCTCGCGCCCACGGACGCCGCGCTCGGACAGGCCGTGGTCACGCTGGAACGCCTGCCGTCTCGGGTGCGGCAGGGCCTGAACGTCGAGAGCGGGCTCAACGACGGCATCTGCGTCCCGCTGTTCTTCATCGCCCTCGCCGTCGCCCAGGCGGAGGAGGAGGCAGTCAGCTGGAGCAACGCCCTGGAGCTCGTGGCGGAGAAAATCGGGTACGGGGTGCTCGGGGGTGTCGTCGCCGGCGCGGCAGCCGCGGCGGTGGTGGTCGGCGCACAGCGGCTCCGAGTCGACCCGCTGTGGCTCCAGGTCGTGCCCTTCGCCGGCGCGGCGCTCGCGTTCGGCCTCGCGGAGGCGATCGGAGGCTCCGGCTTCATCGCGGCGTTCGTTGGAGGTGCGGTGTTCGGAGGCGTCGTTCGCAGCCGCCGCGCGCGCGAGGCGTCGTACCTCCTCGAGGAAGCCGGTGCCGTCCTCGGCGCGGTGACGTTCATCGTCTTCGGAGCCGTGTTGCTTGCGCCGGCCCTCGGCGACGTGACGTGGGAGATCCTCGTCTACGCGTTCCTCAGCCTGACGGTCGTGCGCATGCTTCCCGTCGCCGCCTCGCTCGCGGGAACCGGTTCGCGCCGCCCAACCGTCGCCTTCCTCGGCTGGTTCGGCCCACGCGGGCTTGCATCGATCGTGTTCGCGCTCCTCCTGCTCGAGGAAGGCGGCCTGCCGAACGACGACCTGATCGTCACGACTGTCTTCGTGACGGTCGGGCTTTCGATCCTCGCGCACGGAGTCACAGCGGCACCGCTGGCCCGGCGGTACGCGAGCTGGTTCGAGGCGAGCCCGCGGCCCGCGGATGCGGCACTCGAGTCGCCAGCCGGCGCGCCAGCTCAGCGCTGGCGTCTCGAAAGCCGCGTCGAGCGCCCGACTGCGCGCGAATGATCGCTCGGGTGGGCCACGCACTCGCGGCCGCGGTGCCGGCGGCCTCGTGGCTGCCGCACGCGCGGAAGATGGCTCGCCGAGACGCGCTCGCGGCGCTCGCGGTCTGGGCGGTGCTCGTTCCCCAGGCCCTGGCCTACGCCACGATCGCGGGAGTCCCGCCCGTATACGGCCTGTACGCGGCGCTGGCAGGTCTCCTGCTCTATGCGCTCTTCGGAACGAGCCGCGTGCTCAACGTCGGGCCTACCTCGAGCATCGCCGTGCTGTCGGCGGCGACGATCGCGCCGATCGCGGCCGGGAGCGGCGAGACCTTCGTCGCGCTCTCCGCGGCGCTCGCACTCGTCACGGGGCTCCTGCTCGTGGCGGGCGGCATCGCGCGGCTCGGCTTCATCGCCGAGTTCCTCGCCAAGCCAGTGCTCGCGGGCTACTTCGTCGGGCTCGCGCTCGTGATCGCGATTGGCCAGCTGCCGACCCTGCTCGGCGTCGAGAGCGCGAGCGGGGGGTTCCTGCGCAGGGCCTGGGAGGTCGTGGGCGAGCTTGCTGAGACGCACGACTGGACGCTCGTGGTGGGCGTCGGGACGCTCGCGCTCCTCCTGGCGCTGCGCGCGGTCGCACCCCGCGTTCCAGGCCCGCTCGTCGCCGTACTCCTCGGAGTGCTCGTGTCGCGGCTGCTCGATCTGGAAGAACGCGGTGTCGCCGTGATCGGCGAGGTCACCTCGTCGCTTCCGAGCGTCAGCCTGCCCGGGATCGAGTGGGACGACTTCGACCGGCTGCTCGCCGGCGCGGCGGGAGTAGCTCTGCTCTCGTATGCCGAGTCGATCGCCGCCGCGCGGAGGTTCGGCGAAGAGCGGGGCGAGGAGGTGGATGCGAACAAGGAGCTCGTGGCGCTCGGGGCGGCCAACGTCGGATCCGGGCTTGTGCAGGCCTTTCCCGTCGACGCCAGTGTTTCCCGCACTTCCATTGCCGACGGCGCCGGACAGCGGTCCCAGCTCGCGGGGCTCATGAACGCGGTGCTCCTGGTCGCGACGATCCTCGTGGTCACCCGCTTCTTCGCCGACCTGCCGCAGGCGACGCTCGCCGCGATCGTGATCGCGGCCGTGCTTCCGCTGATGAAGACGGGCGAGCTACGGCGCCTGTGGCGCCTCGACGAGGTGGACTTCGCCCTCGCGGTGATCTGCCTCGCCGGCGTGCTCGTCCTCGGCGTGCTCGGGGGCCTCTTCGTCGCGGTCGTGGTCTCGCTCGGCGCCCTCGTCTACCGCTCGTTCCGCCCGAACGTCGCCGTGCTCGGCCGCCTTCGGCGCGAGGGCGAGCCCGACGAGGAGTTCAGGTTCCGCGACGTCTCGCGCCACGAGGAGCTCGAGACGTACCCGGGGCTCGTCATCCTCCGCTTCGACCAGGAGATCTTCTTCGCGAACGCGCGCCTCCTCCGGGATGCCGTGCGCCGGCTCGTGCGAGACGCGGATCCCCCCGCGCGCGCTGTCCTGCTCGACGCCGGCGCCGTGACGCACGTCGACACGACCGGCACCGACACCCTCCACGCGATTCACGACGAGCTGGCCGCTCAAGGCGTGACGTTCATGATCGCTCGTCTGCGAGGGCCGGTGCGAGACATCCTCGTGCGCTCGGGCCTGGACGATGTCCTCGGCGCGGAGAACGTCTTCCCGAGCGTCCGCAGGGGGGTCATGGCGTACCTCGAGCGCGAACGCGCGGCAGGGAGCGGCGATCCGTAGCGGCGCTAGATCAGGCCGCGCCGGATCGCCGAGGCGACCGCCTCGGTCGTGGAGCGCGCCCCGAGGACGACCCGCGCACCGGCTCGCTCGGACTTGATCGTGTGGACGGATAGCCCGAGCTCGGTCGCGGCCTCCTTGGCCGAGAGCCCGCGGGCGGCCTGCTCGAGCGCGCGCAGCTGAGCTGGCGAGGGCTCGAGCCCCTCCGCGTCGCGATGGACGTAGCGGTAGCTGCGCTCGACGTCGTAGCTCTCGATGAGCGGAAGATGGGCCATGTCGGCGAGCAGCCGCTCGAAAGCGGCCCACCCGCGACCGGTCGTGTCCTCCCGCCAACGCTCGAGCGTGCTCCCGGCGCGAGCGGCGATCTCGTCGTCCGACAGAGCCTGCGCTGCCTCGGGCTCGGGCCCGAGTTCGAGCCGACGCCGGGCGGCGCCGCGCAGCGTGCTCTGCGGTCGTCTCGACCTTGCGAGTGGTGAGTGCAATCGCCCCTGCGGCATGGGCGTTCTCCCCTCGACGGCTTCCCACACGACGGTCGTATGGGTTTTGCAGCGGTTTCACAGTAGCTGCCGCCACCCGCACTCGGCAAACCGGCGCCACCCAAACGATCCGGCAGTCGGCCAAATGCCACGGGCAATCCAGCGCCCCGTGACATTCGTAACGCCGAGAGCAGGGCGTAAAACGCGATCGCGGAGAGGAGGCGATTGACATGAGTCAGCGCACACGGAGAAGTGCCCTCGTAGTGCTGGTCGCGTCGGCAGTCCTGGCCGTCGCGGGTGCGCCGGCGGGGGCCGGGCCGACCGCCGAGAGCAGAGACCTCGTCGTAGGGGCCGCCACGGCGACGTTTCCCGATTTCCCGACTCCAGGAGAGAGCACGACGGAGGCGTTCCTCGTGGCCGCCACGAGCGGACCGTCCGGCGAGAACCCGCGAGGCTTGATCACCTTCGTCTCACCACATCTCGAGCGGAAGGTGGCGCTCGCAAGCGTCACATGCCTCGTCGTGAGCGGCAATCGCGCTCTCGTGGGCGGGAGGTTTCCTCGATTGGTCACGTATCTCGGACAGAACTTCCGGTGGTTCGAGCTCATCGTCGAGGACAATGGACAGGCGACTGACACGATCGGCGCCGCCATTTACGAGGACGATCGGCCGTCGGGATTCACCCCATGCCAGGACCAAGGATCGAATTTCGCGATCAGCGCGGGCGACTACAAGGTCATCGACGGATAGGTAGGAGGGTCCAGGGGAGGGTGGTTGCCCTCCCCTGGCCGTCCGCGCGGATAGTGCTCAGTCGCCCGCGTGTGCCGCGCTCCGCTCTCGGCGCGTGGCGAGCTCCGCACGCAGCACCGCGCGGCCGCGAGGCGACAGCCGGTAGCCGACGCGGAGGCTTTCGGTCAGGCCCAGCTCCTTCAGCTTCCGTACGTCGAGCTTGAACGGATGCTTCTCCCGCCCGAGGCTTTCGGCGAGGTCGGCGGCACGGATTCCGGGACGCTCACCGATTGCCGTCAGCACGTCGTATGTCCACGGCCCCATCCGGGCCAGGCGCGCACGGACCGCTTCGAGCTCGGCTGCCGCGGGCTCGCGAGCACGCAGCGCGACTCGCGGGTCCGGGCCTGCGAGACGCACCTCGATCCGGTAAAGGTCGCCGCGACGGCTTCCGAGGCCAGCAATGAGTGATGCCGCCGACCGCTGCCCAGCCCGCCGCGCATCCTCGTCGGAGACGGTTCGAACGAGCCGCACATCCCCGAACGCGATCACGCCCACTGCTGTTCTCTGCCTGCCGCCGGGTCTTGCCCGAGGCCGGTCCCAGCGGCGGAACGCCAGAGTGATGCTTCCTGCGGCGATCCCCTCGAGCTCGGGGCGTCGGAACAGCATCTGCGCAGCGTATGTCGCGTGAAACGGCGACTGGGAGGTGGGGCAGAAGGACGCAAGCGTGACGAGTGGAGCGGCGCTGCGCTATACGGCCTCGAGCGACATGCCGGCTCGCGACTCGCCGTCCGAGGACGGCACCGGGACACCACGGTTGTCCACGAGCGGCCTTTCAGACACGAACGACCCGCATGGTTGAGCAAGAACTCTCTCTCCATGCGGGCCGGTAAGGCCCATACGGGGTTCGGACCTCCCTGCTAATCGGCCACTTCTCGCCGGCGGTGTGGGAACCGGTGGGGGAACGGAGCGCGGCTTCCGTTCCCCTCCGGCTAGCGAGGACGGCCGTCCGGCTCTCGGCGAGGAGCTCGGCGATGAGCGCCTCGTAGTCGGCCAGCGTGACAGACTGCGCTCATGCGTGAGCTGCGGCCGGGTATCTGGCATTGGCAATCGTCGCATCCCGGCTGGAACGAGGAGGAGGAGTGGCCCGAGGCTGTCTCGTCATATGGGATCGAGCTCGGCAACGACTTCGTGTTGTTCGATCCGCTCGCCGTTCCCGACGAGCTGCGTGAGCGCGCGACCGCCGTCATCCTGACGGCGCCGTACCACGAGCGCGATGCCCGTCGACTTGGCCTCCCGGTGCACACGCCGCCGGCAGACACCTGGCAGGACTGGGTCGAGAAGTTCGGCATCGACCCCGACCGCGTGCGCGGCATGGAGAGTGAGGACCTTGCCTGGCTGCGCGCGGGCGAAGGCGAAGGACACTTTCACGGTCCCGGGGCGTGGCCGTTCGGCATCAACGCGTACGCGGGCCGCGAGGACAACGATCTCATCCTGTGGCTCCCGTCGGTCGGCGCGATCGTCAGCGGCGACTCGCTCTCCGACCTCGGCGACGGTCTGGACATCTGGGTCGGCGATCGCAAGCACGTGACGCGCGACGATGTCGTGCAACGCCTCCGCCCGCTGCTCGACCTGCCGGTCGAGCTCGTGCTGCCCGCACACGGCGAGCCGACGGATCGCGCAGCGCTCGAGCGCGTTCTTTCCTGAGCTTCGCTGGCGAGATCCCAGAGGCTCAGGAGACTGTCGTTCCGGTCGGCAATCGGTGTGGGAACCGGTGGGGGAACGGTCTGCCGGTTTCGCGGGTTCCCGCGGTTGCCGTCCCGCTCAACCATGCGGTTTCGGCTCTACCACGGGGTCCCAGAAGGCCCATACGGGATTCGAACCCGTGCCGCCGCCGTGAGAGGGCGGTGTCCTAGGCCACTAGACGAATGGGCCCTGCGAGGGCCGAAGGATAGCCGATCGGCCCTCGGCTCAGACGGCTGCTTCGGGCTCCCTCGTGTCGAGGCGTTCTTCGAAGTCCTGGCGGATCGCCTCGCCGCTCGAGAGAACCTGCTCGTACCGGAGCCGGCGTGGCGGCAGCGTCACGATGCGGACGTTGTCGTCACGATCGCCATGACAGCGTGCGTACGCCGCGGCCTCGTCGAGGGGCCGCAAGCGGTCGCGATTCCGCCGTCCCCACACTCTGACGGACACCTACCAGAAGGACGGCTGAAAAGAAACCCGTGTGCGACCGCCGGCCCCGCTCTTTGCGTCGAAAACCGCGGTGGTCAGGACGCGGCCCAGCGACAGCTCCACGGGCTCCAGTCACGTCCAGACTGGACGAAGAGCTTGTAGGCGGCCACTGCCTGTTCGTACGCCGTGTCACCGTGGCCGGCGTACGCACGCGCCCAGTCGCCCATCTGGAAGAGGCCCAGGTACTGGCCGTTGCGCGCTGTCGTCTGGTGACCCGACTCGCACCATGCCACGGCCAGCGCCTGGCGGCAGTAGCGGCCGAAAACCGAGCAGATCGCGACCCGCGGGGATGCCGCCGCGAGCCGCCGTGACTGGCGCTTCTCGTCGCGGACGCTGATGAGCCGTGTGTAGTAGCGGATCTCCTTCGTGGCCCTCGCGAGGCCGTGCTTCGCGCGTGCGAGCTTCGCGACCACCACCGTGCGCTGGTGTCCCGTGCGGAGAAGGGAGCGATGACCCTCGAAGAAGCGGATCATGCTGCGATGCTTCCGCGCCGCCTTCACCTTCAGCGCGAGCTTTTGCTCGAGGGTGAGTCGAGCCCGCCGCGGCCGACTTCGCCGCCGCGGGCTTCGCCGCAGCGGTCTCCTTGCCGTGTGCTGCCGTCACGGTCTGTGTCATGGCCAACAGCACGCACAGGCCAACGAGTAAGGGTTTCAGAGCTGATCCTCCTGATCGGGGACAGGTGCGCGGCTCGACTACAGGAGCCGCTCGTGTCTTTCGCCGAGGGTGACCGTATCCGAATCGATACGAGCTAAACCCGTATCGCTTACAGAATGCTAAGAAAGGCTGTCACAAGCGTAAACCGCGATGACAACAGCTCAAGAGGCTGCGGGGCAGGGATTCGAACCCCAACTTCCCGGTCCAGAGCCGGGCGTCCTACCGTTAGACGACCCCGCAACGTGCGGCGGTGAGTCTAGCTGGCCCGCGTTCAGCCCTGCGTTCCGCCCGGTTCGCCGATCTCGAGACGGTACACCGGCACGAGCCGCTTCTCCGCCTCGGTGTCGATTCGCGCCACCACCTCGATGTACGGCTCGAGCCCCGACCCGCGCAGCTTGGCCTTGAGGAGCCCGTCCACCTGGTAGATGCCCGATGAGTTGTTCATCAGGATCTCGACCATGACCGGCCGCGTCTGGCCATCGGCGATGCGGACCTCGTCGATCGCCGCGGCGGAAAGAGAATGGATCGTGACCGCGCCGCGTTCGAACGGAATCCGCGATCTCCCCTTGGCGACGTCCAGCGCGTCGGCCACGCGGAGGACGCCCGCCTCGAGCGCCAGGGGCTCGCCGTCGGCGCGGTGGCTGATGATCGCCTGCAGCGCCTCCGACACCAACACCGTCCGATCGGGCTCCTCGTAGATCCCCGTGAGGAACTCGCGGATCTTCGGCTCGGCGAGGAAAAGGCTGAAGTCCTCGTGGTCGCGGCGGTGCACCGACATGCCGACGTCGTGCATCAGCGCAGCGAGGACGACGACCACCTCCGAGTCGTCCGGCGTCATCCGGTAATCGCTGACCAGCGACGGCGTCACGCCGTGCTTCAGGAGCTGGCGCAGGAGCTTGACGGCGATGTTGGTGACGATCTGGACGTGCACCCACGAGTGGTCGTTGATCTCGAGCCGGACGACCGCGTTGACGTTCGCGACGTGCCACCACGCCTTCAGCTGCTTGTCCGCCTCGACCCGCTCGAGGAGCTGGCGGAGCTTTCGGTTTCCGCGCGTCGGCACCCGGATATGCATGCCCGCGACGGCCTCGGCGGGCGTCAGGCGCGTGTCGCGCAGGGCTTCGTCCGAGAGCGGCCCGGTCGCGTTCTCGACGACCGCAGGTAGCGCGTCCTCGGATTGGTCGCCCGCGTCGTGGTCGGTCGCCATGGCCGAAGCCTACGCCTGCACGACGTCAGGCGACCTGTGCGGCCCAGTCGCCGTAGAGACGCGTGTAGAGCCCTCCCACCGCCAGGAGCTCGGCGTGCGTCCCTTGCTCGACGATGCGACCGTGGTCGAGCACGACGATGAGATCCGCCCCCTGGATCGTGGAGAGTCGATGCGCGATGACGAACGCCGTCCGGTTGGTGAGCAGCCGGCGCAGGCCGCGTTCGATCTTCCGCTCCGTGCCGATGTCGACCGACGAGGTGGCCTCGTCGAGGATGAGGATTCGCGGGTCCGCGAGTAGGGCGCGCGCAAAGGCGACGAGCTGCCGCTGGCCGAGCGAGAGCCGGAAGCCGCGTTCGCCGAGCTCCGTCTCGTAGCCGTCCGGTAGCTCCCCGATGAAGCCGTCCGCTCCCACCGACGCCGCGGCCGCTTCGATCCGCTCGCGGCTGGCGTCCGAGCGGCCGAAGGCGATGTTGTCCGCGACGGTCCCGGCGAACAGGAATCCCTCCTGGGGGACGATTCCGAGCTGCCGGCGCAGCGAGGCCTGCGTCACGTCGCGAATGTCGAGCCCGTCGATCGTGATCCGCCCCGAGCGCGGGTCGTAGAAGCGGGCGAGGAGCTTCGCGATCGTCGACTTCCCCGCCCCCGTGTGGCCGACGAGCGCGACCGTCGTCCCCGGCGAGACGTCCAGGTCGAAGTCGTGCAGGACGTCGGGCAGGTTTCCGTACCCGAAGCGGACATGCTCGAACGAAACGCGTCCGTCGATGGGCGGCAACGCCGCGACGTCCGGCCCATCGACGACCTCGGGCTCTTCGTCGAGAACGGCGAGGATCCGGTCCAGGGCGGCCGTGGCGGAGAGGAACGTGTTGTAGAGCTGTGAGAGCTGCTGGACCGGGTCGAAGAAGTTCGACAGGTACAGGACGAAGGCGAAGAGCGTGCCGATGGTCATGCTCCCGTCGATCACGAGCCAGCCCCCGAACCCGAGCACGATGGCGGTTGCAAGCGACGAGAGGGCGTCGACCGTCGGGAAGTAGACGCCGCTCAAGACGACGGTTTCGTGGTTCGCCGAGCGGTAGCGCTCGTTGACTCCGCGGAACGTCGTCTGGCTCGCGGGCTCGCGCGTGAACGACTGCACGACTCGCATCCCCGAGATGTCCTCGGCAAGCGTCGCGGTGACCAGTCCGAGCCGCTCGCGCACTCGCCGGTAGGCGCGGTTCGACCGGATGCGGAACCAGGCCGTGGCTCCGAGCATGAGCGGAAACACGGCGAGCGTGACGAGGGCGAGTCGCCAGTCGAGCAGGAAGAGCACGACCGCGGTCCCGAGCAGGACGAGCGTGTTCTGGACGAGGCTCGAGACGCCGTCGGTGACGAGCTGGTCGAGCGCCTCGACGTCGTTCGTGATGCGGCTCACGGTCGCGCCCGTGCGGTTGCGCTCGTAGAAGCCGAGCGACAGCTGCTGGAGATGGCCGAAGAGGCGGATGCGGAGATCCGCCAGCCCGCGCTCGCCGACCCAGCCGGTGAAGTACGTCTGCAGGGCGGAGAGCACGAACGCAGCGACACCTGCGAGGAGGAACGCGACGACGACCGCGGTCAGCGTCTCGAGGTCGCCCTCGGCGATGCCGCGGTCGATCGCGATCTTCGCGAGGTACGGCGGCAGGAGCGCGACGATGGTGTACGCGACGAGCGTCACGACCGCGAGCGCGCTCCGCCCCGGGTACGGGCGGGCAAGCTCGCCGAGCGCTGCGAGCCGACGACGGGTCTGGGCCCAAGTCCAGTCCTCGACGCGCGCGCCGCGGTGCTCGGTGAGGTGGGTTCCGGCCTGCCAGACCTTCACGCCCGAAGGCCCTTCCGAGGGACCCCTTGTCTTAGGGGCACCCCATCCCACCACCCGCCGCGAGCATAACGCTGGCAACGCCACGCATGGGACACGGCTTCGTGCCGAATGTGTGCCGAGGCGCCTGTCATCCGGCGATCACCTGCTGGAGCAGCCCGTGCTCGTGGATTTCCCGGAAGAGCGCGCTCTCGTCGAGCAGCTCCGACTGCGTCCCGCGGGCGACGATCCGTCCGTGGTCGAGCACCACGATCTCGTCGGCGAGGGCGATCGTCGACAGGCGGTGCGCGATGATGATCGTCGTCCTGCCTCGCATGGCCTCGCGAAGCCCGGCACGGATCCGCGCCTCGGTGGTCGCGTCCACCGATGCAGTCGCGTCGTCGAGGATGAGGATGCGCGGGTCGACGAGCAACGCACGCGCGATGGCAAGGCGCTGGCGCTGTCCGCCGGAAAGCGTCATCCCGCGCTCGCCGACAACGGTGTCGTAGCCGTCGGGCAGCTCGGCGATGAACTCGTGGGCCTGCGCGGCGCGAGCCGCCGCCTCGACGGCCTCGTGGGGGGCATCCGGCACGCCGAACGCGATGTTGTCGCGCACGCTCGCGGAGAAGAGGAACGGATCCTGCGCGATGACGCCGATCTCGCGGCGCAGGGAGCGCCGTTCGAGTTCGCGCACGTCGATGCCGTCCACGAGCACGCGGCCCGCGGTCGCGTCGTAGAACCGCGGGACGAGTGCGGCGAGCGTGGTCTTGCCCGATCCCGTGCGTCCGATGAGGGCTACCGTGCGGCCGGGCTCGACGGTCAGGTCGACTCCCTGCAGCACGAGCCTTCCGGGCTCGTACGCGAAGTCCACGTCTTCGAAGCGAAGCGCGCCTGGGCCGGGAGGGAGTGCCCGCGCATCGGGGCGATCCGCGATCTCCTGCGGCTCGTCGAGCACCTCGAAGATCCGCTCTCCCGATGCCACCGCGCGTACCGCCTGGCCGATCCACATTCCGAGCATCCGGAGCGGCATGACGAGCATGGCGAGCAGGAAGTTGAAGGCGAAGAAGCTCCCGATCGAGAGCGATCCCGAGACGACCATCCTTCCGGCGACGAGGAGCACCGCCGCCAGCGCGACCGTCGGCAGGAACGTGAGCAGCGGCACGTAGAAGGCGCGTTGCCGGTTCGCGGCCAGCGTCTGCTCGAAGACGGAGTCGGCTGCACGCGTGAACGTTTCCTGGCGGTGCTCCTCCTGGGCGAACGACTTCACGACATGGACGCCGACGATGCTTTCCTCCGCAACCGTCGACACGTCGGCGAGCTTCTGCTGCACGGCGCGGAGGACGGGCTGCGAGACCCTGCTGTAGCGGTAGGCGACAAGCACGACCACGGGGGTGATGGCCAGGGCCACGAGCGCGAGCTGCCAGCTGTAGACGAACAGGACGACCGTTACGACGGCGATCGTCACGACGTGCTGTGCGAAGAAGATGAGGCCGTAGCCGAGGAAGAACCGAACGGACTGGAGATCGATCGTTGCCCGGGACATGAGCTGACCCGTCTGGCTGCGGTCGTAGAAGCCGAACGAGAGGCGCAGGAAGTGCGCGTAGAGCTCGTCCCTCAGGTCGTACTCGACACCGAGTGCCTGCCGGCCCGAGATCAGGCGCCGCCCGACCATCAGCGCCGCCCGCACCAGCCCGAGCGCGACGATGACTACGACCCACAACACGAGGCCCTGTCGCTCCGGATCGCCCTCCGCGAGCTCGTCGATCGCGAAGCCCGTGACGACGAAGACAAGAATCGCGCTGACCTGAGATGCGATCGCCAGCACCGTCGAGACGACGAGCGAGGCGCGGTATGGACGCAGGAACCCGAGCAGGCGCACGAAAGTGCGCCAGCTCGACCGTCGAGGTCGCGTCGGATCCTCCTCGCCCGTCACCTCGTCGTAGGGTACGGATCGTGCTCGAGGCCGTGCCGAACGTGTCCGAGGGGCGCGACGCGTCGGCCATTGCGAGGATCGGAGAGGCTTTCTCGACGAAGGCCCGCCTGCTCGACGTGCACTCGGACGAGGATCACCATCGATCCGTGTTCACGCTCGTCGGCCCCGAGCAGGATCTCGTCGAGTCACTGCTTGCCGGCATATCGGAGGCGCGCGACGTCATCGACCTGCTTCGCCACGACGGGATTCATCCGCGGGTCGGAGTGGCAGACGTCGTGCCCCTCGTTCCGCTCGTCGTAAGCGACCTCGGGCGTGCATGCGCCGCTGCGCTCGAGGTGGCAGAACGCGTCGGCGGCGAGCTCGGGATTCCCGTGTTCCTCTACGGTGAGGTCGGCGGCGGGAAGCGGCCCGCGTTCTTTCGCCGCGGGGGCCTCGAGGAGCTCGAGCGGCGAATCGCGTCGGGTGAGCTGACGCCGAGCTTCGGGCCGGGGGAGATCGATGCACGCACGGGTGTCGCTCTCGTCGGCGCCCGCGGGCCGCTCGTTGCGTACAACGTCGAGCTCGAGACCGGCGATCTGGCGATCGCACAGGAGATCGCGGCCGCAGTGCGCGAGTCGAGCGGGGGGCTTCCGGGGGTGCAGGCGATCGGGCTCCGGCTCACGCGCACGGGCCGGATCCAGGTGAGCACGAACGTGCTCGACGTCGAGCGAACACCGCTGCACGAGGCAGTCGCGGCGATCGAGCGCGAGGCGAGCGCGCGGGGTGTCATCGCACGGAGGGGCGAGCTCGTCGGCCTCGTCCCCGCCTCCGTGCTCGAGGCCGCGCGCGAAGCCGGCGTCGAGCTGGACGGCGTGGACGAAACGCATGTGCTCGAGCGACTGGCCGGCGCTCTAGACTCGGGTCGGCCGTGTCGCGCACGATCCATCTCACGGGCGACGATCTGACGCTCGCGGACGTCTGGGACGTGGCGCTGAACGGAGCGGAGGCCGAGCTCAGCGCCTCCTCCCGAGAGCGGATGTGGGCAGCGCGTGAGCTGGTGGAGTCCATCCGCGGCGAGCACACGTACGGCGTCAACACGGGGTTTGGGCGCTTCGTGTCGGCGCACATCCCCGAGGAGCTCGCGGCTGAGCTCCAGCTCCGACTCCTGCGCAGCCACGCGTGTGGGGTGGGAGACCCGTACCCGGACGAGGTCGTGCGCGCGGCGATGCTCCTCCGCGCGAACGCCCTCGCCAAAGGCTTCTCGGGCGCCCGGGTCGAGCTTGCGGAGCTCCTGCTCGCGTGCCTGAACCGCGGAGTCCTGCCCGTCGTACCGTCGCGAGGCTCGGTGGGCGCCAGCGGCGATCTCGCACCCCTCGCGCATCTCGCGCTCCCGCTCGTCGGCGAGGGTCGTGCAAAGGTGGAGGGCGACCTCCTCGACGGCGGCGCGGCGCTCGCGGCTGTCGGACTCGAGCCGATCGAGCTCGTGAGCAAGGAGGGGCTCTCGCTGATCAACGGCACGCAGTTCATGTGCGCGATGGCTGCGCTCGGCGTCGTGCGGGCGCGTCGCCTCGCGGCCACGGCGGATCTCGCCTGCGCGCAGTCCCTCGAGGCGCTCCAGGGCTCGCGGACGAGCTTTCGGCCCGAAGTGCACCGCGCGCGTCCGCTCAAGGGCCAGCAGGAAGCCGCGGCGAACATCTGGCGGCTTCTCGACGGGTCGGCGATCATCGAGTCCCATCGCTGGTGCGACAAGGTGCAGGACGCGTACTCCCTGCGTTGCGCACCACAGGTGCACGGTGCGTCACGCGATCTCATCGACTACGTCGCGGCGACCGTCGAGGTCGAGCTCAACGCGGCGACGGACAACCCCCTCGTGCTCGTGGAGGCTGGCGACATCGTGTCGGCCGGCAATTTCCACGGGCAGCCGCTCGCGTTCGCGCTCGATGCGCTCGCACTCGCGGTTGCGGAGCTGGCGAGCATCTCCGAGCGGCGTGTGGAGCGGCTGGTGAACCCCAGCCTCTCGGACGGGCTGCCGCCCTTCCTCGTCGAGGAAGGCGGCCTGAACTCGGGGTTCATGATCCCGCAGTACGTGGCTGCCGCGCTCGTGTCCGAGAACAAGGTGCTCGCGCATCCCGCGAGCGTGGACTCCATCCCGACGAGCGCCGGTCAGGAGGATCATGTGTCGATGGGGAACGCGGCCGGCCTGAAGGCGTTGCAGGTCCTCGACAACGCGGAGCGAACGCTCGCGATCGAGTTGCTCGCGGGAGCCCAGGCGGTGGAGTTCCTTGCTCCGCTCGCGCCCGGTGAGGGCGTGCGCCTGACACACGACGCAGTCCGCTTGCGGTCGGAGCGGCTCGAGGAGGACCGGTCGCTCAGCGGCGAGATCGAGCTCGTCGCGTCCGCGATCCGCTCGGGCGAGGTGCTTGCCGCGGTCGAGGCCGAGCTCGGGGCGCTCGCATGAGCGACGTTGCGATCACGGACGCCGTCGTCGATCGACTCTGCGGCGACCTGTCGAGCGTGCGCGCGCCGCGAGGCACGGTGTTGAACGCCCGCTCGTGGCAGACGGAAGCACCGCTCCGCATGCTCCTCAACAACCTCGACGCCGAGGTCGCGGAGCATCCGGAGCAGCTCGTCGTCTACGGCGGCAGCGGGAAAGCGGCGCGGAGTCACGAGGCGTTGAAGACGATCGTCGGCACGTTGCTCCGGCTCGGGGACGACGAGACGCTGCTCGTCCAGAGCGGGAAGCCCGTCGGCGTCTTCCGGACGACGGAGTGGGCGCCGCGCGTGCTGATCGCGAACTCGCTGCTCGTCCCGCGCTGGGCGAGCTGGGACGAGTTCCGGCGCCTGGAGGCCGAGGGTCTGACGATGTTCGGGCAGATGACCGCGGGGAGCTGGATCTACATCGGCACCCAGGGGATCCTCCAGGGGACGTACCAGACGTTCGCGGCCGCCGGCGAGGCGCACTTCGGGACGTCCGATCTCAGCGGTCGGACCATCCTGACCGCCGGCCTCGGGGGCATGGGAGGCGCCCAGCCCCTCGCGGCGACGATGGCCGGGGCCGCGACGCTCTGCATCGAGGTCGACCCGAGTCGCATCGAGCGCCGGCTCGAGGCCCGCTACCTCGACGAGGCGACAGCGTCGCTCGACGACGCGCTGGAACGCGTCCGTGCCGCGGCGCACGAGGGCCGGGCGCTCTCCGTCGGACTGCACGGGAATGCCGCGGACGTCGTTCCGGAGCTCGCACGGCGCGGCGAGCACTTCGATCTCGTGACCGACCAGACCGCTGCGCACGACCCGCTGACCGGGTACGTCCCGCAGGGTCTCGATGTCGTAGAAGCCTCCGAGCTCCGGCGCCGTGACCCCGAGGAGTACCTCCGTCGCGCGCGCGCGTCGATCGCGGAGCACTCCCGGGGGCTCCTCGAGCTCGTCCGAGCAGGCTGCTACGTTTTCGACTACGGCAACAACCTGCGAGGGGAGGCGTATGAGGCAGGCGTAGAGGATGCGTTCACATATCCGGGCTTCGTCCCGGCGTACATCAGGCCGTTGTTCTGTCGTGGCGTCGGTCCTTTCCGCTGGGCGGCGCTGTCCGGAGATCCCGCCGACATCGCCCGGATCGACGAGACGCTCGGTGAGTTGTTTCCCGATGACGTGCTGCTCCGCCGCTGGCTCGAGCTTGCTCCAGGCAGGGTCGCGTTCCAGGGACTCCCGGCGCGCATCTGCTGGCTCGGATACGGCGACCGCATGCGAGCGGGGCTCGCGATCAACGAGCTCGTCCGCTCGGGGCGGGTGTCCGCGCCGGTCGTCATCGGTCGCGACCACCTCGACTCCGGCTCCGTCGCCTCCCCGTACCGCGAGACCGAGGCGATGCGCGACGGCTCGGACGCGATCGCCGACTGGCCGATCCTGAACGCGCTCCTGAACGTCGCTGCCGGCGCGACCTGGGTCAGCGTGCATCACGGCGGTGGCGTCGGCATCGGCAACTCGATCCACGCGGGCATGGTCGTCGTGGCCGACGGGTCCGACCTCGCGGCGGACAGGCTCGAGCGCGTGTTGACGACCGATCCAGGCACCGGCGTCATGCGCCATGCGGACGCGGGTTACGACGAGGCGCTCGACACCGCTCGCGAGCACGGGATCGACCTCCCGTCGGTTCCGAACGGCACCGAGTGACGGCGACGCCGTCGGCGCCGGCCAAGCGCCTCCTCATCCGTGACCTCGCGCAGGTCGCGACGCCGGCTTCGGGTCCGGCCCCGGCGCGCGGGAGGGCTCTCGGCGACGTGGCCGTGGTGGAGGACGGCTTCGTCCTCTGCGAGGGCAGCAGAGTCTCCGCTGTCGGGCGCATGCGCGACCTGCCGTCGCTCGCTGGCGACGTCGAAGAGCTCGACGGGCGCGGGCTGTCCGCGATCCCGGGCCTCGTCGACTGCCACACCCACGCGTGCTTCGCGGGCGATCGTGTCGACGAGTTCGATCTCCGCGCGTCGGGAGCCGGCTACGAGGAGCTGCACGCAAAGGGGGGCGGCATCCTCTCGACCGTCCGGGCGACCCGAGCGGCCGGGGAGGACGGCCTCCGCGTCGAGCTTGCCCGTCACGTCGAGTGGATGACCCGGGCCGGCACGACGACGTTCGAGGCAAAGTCCGGCTACGGGCTCGATCGCGACACCGAGCTCGCACAGCTCCGTGTGGTCCGCGAGGCGGGCGGGACGCCGACCTGGCTCGGCGCGCATGCAGTCCCGCCCGAGTTCGCCGCCCGTGGAGCCGACGCGTACGTCGACTTTCTCGTCTCGGACGTGCTGCCGGACGCGGCGACGCTGGCGGACGCCGCGGACGTGTTCCTCGAGCGCGGAGCGTTCGACGCCGAGCAGTCGCGGCGTTACCTCGTTGCGTGCCAGGGCGCGGGGCTCGCAGTGCGGTTGCACGGCGACCAGTTCACGGAGTCGGGCGCGATCCCGCTCGCGATCGAGCTCGGCGCGCGCTCGGTCGACCACCTGGAGAGCACGGGCCCCGCGGGAATCGCAGCGCTCGCCGCGAGCGATGTCGCGGCAGTGCTGCTGCCCGCGAGCGCGCTCTTCCTCGGCCGCCCGATGCCGCCGGCGCGCGCGCTGGCCGACGGCGGCGCGATCGTCGTGCTCGCGACCGATTTCAACCCCGGGAGCGCCTTCTGCGAGTCGCTGCCGCTCGTGTGCGGTCTCGCGTGCACGCAGCTCGGCCTCTCACCCGCCGAGGCGCTCGTCGCCTGCACCGTCAATGCAGCACACGTCCTCGAGCGAGGCGACCGGAAAGGCCGGCTGGCCGAGGGGCTCGACGCGGACCTCGTGCTCCTCGACGCGGACGATTGGCGCTACCTCGCGTACCACCTCGGGGGGCCTGTCGTGCACACCGTCGTTCGAGGCGGCGAGATCGCCTGGAACGGCCGGGCATAATCGCGGCATGCCCTCGAGGAAGCAAAAGCGTCGTCGCGCGAAGGAGCTCCGGCACGAGTATGTCTGGGAGGACGCCGAGGGGAACGAGCTCGAGCCGGACGAGGTCCCGACGCGCAAGGCCGAGTCGACAAGCCAGGCGCGGCCGGTTCGCGGCGCCCGTCAGCCGCAGGCGCCGTCCTGGAACCGCACGCTGAGGCGTGGCGCGATCTTCGCGCCGATCATGTTCGTGGTCGTCTATCTGCTCTCGAACGACCTCTCGCTCGCGAGTCAGATCGTCCAGACCGCGATCATCGTCGCGATCTTCATCCCCTTCAGCTACTTCCTGGACACGGTCTTCTGGCGCTCGTTTCGCAAGCGCCAGGCACGCCAAGAGGGGTCGCCCGGACGGCGTGAGGGCTGAAGGGTCCCTCGCGTGCCGCTCCTCGTGCAGCAGCTTTCGCTGGGCCCGCTCGGGACGAACTGCTACATCGTCCGCGCGGATGCCACCGCAGGCGAGGCGGTCGTCGTCGATCCGAGCGGTGACGTCACGGAGCTTCGGCTCCAGCTCGCGCGGATGGGAGCTCGCTGCACCGCGATTCTCGTGACGCACGGCCACTGGGACCACCTGCTCGGCGTCGCCGAGCTCGCAGAGGGGACGGAGGCGCCGGTGCACATGGCCGAGGGCGAGCGCGCGCTCCTCGAGGAGGCAGCGTTCGCGCCCGCGGAGGTCGGGCTGCGGCCGCACGCTCCGGAGGTGCTGCTCGCGGGCGGCGAGTCGATCGATGTCGCGGGCATCTCGTTCGAGGTGCTCTCCGTGCCCGGCCACTCGCCGGCGCACCTCGCGTATCACGCGGATGGCAGCCTTTTCTCCGGAGACGTGCTCTTCGCCGGCTCGGTCGGGCGCACCGATCTCCCGGGCGCCGACTGGGACACGCTCGTCGACTCGATCCGCTCGCTCGTCGACACGTATCCGCCCGAGACCGTGGTCTATCCGGGCCATGGGCCGGCCACGACGCTCGGCGCCGAGCTCGAGCGGAACCCGTTTCTCGCCGATCTGCGCGCGGAGCGGAACAGGTGACGCGGGCAACGAAGGTCGAGCGCGCCCGCGGCACCCACGACATCCTGCCCGTCGAGCAGCCGCTCTGGCGCCGCGTTATCGGTGAGGCAGAAGCGCTCTGCGGGCTCTACGGCTATCGACCGATCCAGACTCCGGTCTTCGAGCACACGGAGCTCTTCGAACGGACATCGGGTGCGGGCTCGGACGTCGTCCAGAAGGAGATGTACACGTTCGAGGACCGGGGCGGCCGTTCGCTGACCCTCCGGCCCGAGGCGACGGCGCCGATCGCCCGCGCCTACGTGGAGCACGGCCTGCACCGGGAGCCGCAGCCTGTGAAGCTCCACACGATCGCGCCGATGTACCGCTACTCGGCACCGCAGCGGGGTCGCTACCGCGAGCACTGGCAGCTCTCCGTGGAGGCGATCGGCTCCGACGATCCCGCGGTCGACGCCGAGGTGATCGAGCTCTATCACGCGCTTCTCCGGAGGCTCGGCATCGCCGCGTTCGGCCTCGAGCTCAACTCGATCGGCTGTAGGGAGTGCCGACCGGCTTACGTCGCGGATCTGCGCGCGTGGTTGGAGCAGAACGACGACCGTCTCGACGAGGCGACGCGCGAAAAGGCGGCGTCGAGCCCGCTCCGCGTGTTCGACAACCTGGCCGCGAAGCCGGCAGCCGTTCGCGACGCGCTCGCCGAGGCGCCGACGATCGGCGACTCCCTGTGCGAGGCATGCCGCGAGCACTTCGCCGCCGTCCGAGCTCACCTGGACGCATACGGCGTCGCCTACGACCTCGTGCCCACCCTCGTGCGTGGCCTCGACTACTACACGAGAACGACCTGGGAGTTCACCGGGCCGGACGAGGGCGCGCAGAGCACCCTTTCGGGCGGCGGCCGCTACGACGGCCTCGTCGAGGAGGTCGGCGGGCCTCCGACGCCGGGCGTGGGCTTCGGCGCCGGCATCGAGCGGCTCCTGTTCGCGCTCGAGAGCGAGGGCGTGACCGCCGAGCGACCCGTGGTCGACGTCTTCTTCGCGCTCGAGGACGGCGCGCCGCGGCTCGAGGTCGCGGCGTGGCTCCAGGCGCTCCGCAGGCAAGGTCTCGCGGCGGACACCGACTATGCGGGCCGGTCGTTCAAGGGTCAGCTCACGCAGGCCAACCGGCTCGGCGCGCAGACGACCGTGATCGTCGGCCCGGAAACCGCCCTGCTGCGCCGCGCCAACCGTGCGGACGAGACGGTCCCGCACGCAGAGATCGTCGGCAGACTCTCGCGATGAGCGGCTGGCGCGACCTCATGTGCGGGGAGCCGCGGGCGGGTGATGTCGGCAGCACTCGGACGGTTGCCGGCTGGGTCGCACGACGCCGCGACCACGGCGGGCTGATCTTCATCGATCTCCGCGACGGCAGCGGGATCTGCCAGCTCGTGATCAACCCCGAACGCGCCCCGGATGCGGCTGCAACCGCGCACGAGATCCGGAACGAGTTCGTCCTTCGGGCCACCGGCGAGATCGCCGCCCGCGCACCCGAAGCCGTCAATCCGAAGCTCGCGACCGGCGAGGTCGAGATGCAGGTCGACGCGCTCGAGATCGTCTCCCGCTCGACCACGCTCCCGTTCCAACTCGACGAGGAGAACGTCGACGAGACGCTCCGGTATCGCTACCGCTGGCTCGATCTCCGCCGCCCGCGGCTTCAACGCAACATCCGCACGAGGGCTCAGCTGCTCTCGATCATCAGGCAAGAGATGGAGGCGGACGGCTTCGTCGACATCGAGACGCCGATCATGGCGAAGCCGACTCCCGAGGGCGCGCGTGACTTCCTCCTGCCGACGCGCCTCCAGAAAGGCAGGTTCTTCGCGCTGCCCCAGTCGCCCCAGATCTACAAGCAGCTGCTCGTCATCTCCGGGTTCGAGCGCTACTACCAGATCGCCCGCTGCTTCCGGGACGAGGACCTGCGCGCCGACCGGCTCCAGGAGCTCACGCAGCTCGATGTCGAGATGGCGTTCCCCGACGAGGAGGAGATCTTCGCGCTCATGGAGCGGATCGTCCCGCGGATCTGGCGCGAGACGATCGGTGTCGAGCTCGAGACGCCGTTCCCGCGGATGTCGTGGCAGGAGGCCGAGCTGCGATTCGGCTCGGACAAGCCCGACCTGCGCTTCGGGCTCGAGATCCAGGAGGCGACCGAAGCCACGCGCGGCTCCGAGTTCGGCGTCTTTGCCCGCGCCGACGCGGTGCGCTACCTGAGCGTCCCGCGTGAGCTCTCGCGCGCCGAGATCCAGAAGCTCGAGGACATGGCGAAGCCGTGGGGGGCGAAGGGGCTCGCCTACATCGTGTACCGGGCGGACGGCGAGGTCTCGTCGCCGATCGCGAAGTTTCTCTCCGAGCAAGAGCTCGACGCGTTCCGTGAGGCCGGGACGACGGCGCTGTTCGTCGCCGACACACCCGCTCTCGCGGCGAAGGTACTCGGGCTGCTGCGTCTCCATCTCGGCCGCGAGCTCGACCTGATCGACCGGAGCGCGTGGGAGTTTCTCTGGGTGACGCCGATGCCACTTCTCGCCTGGAGCGAGGACGAGGAGCGCTGGACGGCGCAGCACCATCCGTTCACGCGGCCGACAGCCGACAGCCTGCCTCTGCTCGACACCGACCCTGGGGCAGCCAGTGCCGTGGCCTACGACCTCGTCGGCAACGGGATCGAGCTGGCAGGCGGCTCGATTCGTATCCACGAGCCCGAGCTGCAAGCGCGGATGTTCGCCTTCCTCGGCATCTCCGATGAGGAGCAGCGGAACAAGTTCGGCTTCCTGCTCGACGCGCTTGCGATGGGCGCGCCCCCGCACGGCGGGATCGCATCCGGCATCGACCGGCTGACGATGGCCCTTCTCGACGAGCCGTACATTCGCGACACGCTCGCCTTCCCGAAGAACCAGGCAGGCCTCGACCCGATGAGCGGAGCGCCGTCCGAGGTCTCACCGGAACAGCTCGACGAGCTCGGCCTCCGCGTGGTCGAGCAACCGCCGACCGAGGCCCAGGCAGAGTCGAGCCCGTCCTAGTCTCCGAGCGCGCTTCGATTGCGCAAGGCCATTCCGGCCAGACGGAGCATCCCGAACCGCTCGTAGAACCGGACGAGCTCCTCGTCGCAGCACAGATCGACCATGTAGTAGCCCTCGAGCTGTTGGAGGATGTGGCGCACGAGCTCGGTCCCGATCCCGCGGCCTTGGTACTCGGGGAGCACCTCGAGAAGCGGCAGGTACGCACTCAGGACGCCGTCTCCGACGGCGGTGACGAAGCCCACGATTCGCTTGGTTTTCGTGTCTCGCGCGAGCACGACGTGCCGGCTTCCTTTGAGGATCGCGAGGTGGCGCGCTGGTGAGAGGGCCGTCGGCCAGTCGACGAAGAAGCCGTGGAGTTCGTCCTCATGAACGTCGTTCGCGGTGACTTCGTACGTGATCACGTGTGGCACGGTAGCCGCGTTCTGATAGAGACTTCGGCGGTGGGCTCGTCGCTGGGAGAGCATCTCGTGCTGCTCGCCGCCGTGGCGCTGCTCGGCGGTGTCGTGGCGCTGGCAGTCGGCGAGCGTCGAGCGGAGAACGCGACGTCCGCCGCCCTGACGAGCGCCGCCGCGCCAGGTGGCTGGAACCAGGCGTTCGCCGGTTCGCGGGGCGCGGTCGGGGACGCGCAACGGACGACGTGCGGCCAGCTCCTGACCGCGAGATCGCTCGGCGTGACGCACCCCGTGCTCCCGTGTGGCGCGAGGCTCGTGCTGCGCCACGACGGCACGCAGGTCCTGACCGAGGTGATCGACAACGTGCTCGTCGAGGCGGGGCGTCAGCTCGAGGTGACCGAAGGGGCTCGCCCGGATGCTCGAGCTCCAGGGCACGGAGGAGATCGACTGGCGCTTCGCAGTCGAAGCCAGCGGGTAGGATGCGCGGGCTCGACCCTGTGCGTGGCTTCGGCTCTCACGTGAACCAACATTCACGGAAAGGGAGCCGGCGTCGGGGATAGGCGTTGCCGACGCCCCGCACGGCACCCACCTGGCTTGCCAGGTTCGCAATGGCCGTTGCTTCATCGGCAGGGTGGAGCACGTCCCGAGGCCGCCGGCGCTAGCCTGAGCCCATGCCTCGGGAGATCTTCGGAGATGCGACGCAGAACGGCGACTGGGCCGGGATTCGTCTGGCGGTCGACGGCGATCGCATCGTCGAGAGCGACGCCGAGGGGCTCGAGCGACCGCTCGCTGGCCTGAGCCTGCTCGAGGCCGCACGCGTGGGCGGCGAGCCGCTCGCAGTCGAGGCGCTCGCCTCGGTGCTCGGCCAGGTTTTTGCAGCGGAGCCGGCGTCTGGTCGCATCGCGGTCGCGATGAGCGGCGGCGTGGACAGTGCCGTCGCGCTGCACCGGGCAGGGCCCGCTGCGATCGGCGTGACGCTCCGGCTCTGGCAGGACCCGGCCGGCCCGAGTGCCGAGCGCGCCTGCTGCTCGCCCGCTGCGGTCGCGGCGGCCCGGGCGGCGTGCCACGCCCTCGGCGTTCCGCACGTCACTCTCGACCTGCGCGAGGAGTTCAGGGCGGAGGTCGTCACGCCGTTCGTGGCGTCATACCGGGCGGGGGAGACCCCGAACCCGTGCAGCCGCTGCAACGGCGCCTTCCGCTTCGACGCCCTGCTCGAGTTCGCGGCGCGGGCGGGCGCCGAGAAGCTCTGGACGGGTCACTACGCGCGCATCGTCGAGCGCGACGGGAAGCGCCTCGTCGCCCGCGGTCTCGATCCCTTGAAGGACCAGTCCTACATGCTCGCGACCGTGAGCCCGGAGCTTCTGGAGCGCGTCGAGTTCCCGCTCGGAGAGCAGACGAAGGACGAGACGCGCGCGGAGGCGCGTGCGGCCGGTCTCGCAGCGGCAGGACGTGCCGAGAGCCAGGAGGCGTGCTTCCTCGCCGGTGACGATTACCGGAGCTTCCTCGAACGACAGGGGCTCGTGCCGGAGACCGGAGACGTCGTCGACGAGGACGGCTCGAAGCTCGGGCTCCACGACGGCTACTGGCGGTTCACGCCGGGACAGCGCCGCGGGCTCGGGATCGCAGCGCGACGGCCGCTGTACGTCCTGCGCACGGACCGCTCGGCGAACTCGGTGGTCGTCGGACCTCGTGAGGCGCTCGCGACGTCGCATGTCGAGGCGGACGGGGAGCTGTACGCGCCCGTCTCGCGCGTGGACGCGAAGCTCCGCTATCGATCTGCGCCTGTGGAAGCAGAAGTCCGGGTCGCGAACGGCGGATTTGCACTCGACCTCGAGCAGGCGGCATACGGGGTCGCCCGAGGTCAGGTGGCGGCGCTCTACGAGGGCGACGTCGTTGTCGGCGCAGGCGTCGTCACCCAGGTTTCATAGACGTGCAAAGCGTCTAGGATCCGGGGCGATGGGCGTTCTCGCTTCCACCTCCGGCGATGTCCTGAACTACGCGCTCGCGCTGTTCTTCGTCGCGAGCGGCATCGGGCTCGCGTACATGCTCTTCCGGCTCGGAGGCACGTTCCAGCGGCTCTCCTCGTTCATCCGCGGGACGGAGCGCGAGCTCCTGCCGGTGATCGAGAAGTCCGGAGGCACCGTCGACCGCGTCAACCGTGAGCTGGACAAGCTCGACCTGGTCACCGACAGCGCAGTCTCGATGGCCGACAGCGCGGACACCGCGGTGCGCGCGGTCTCGACGGTCATCACGACGCCCGTGAAGAAGGTGAGTGGGCTCTCCGCGGCCGTGTCGCACGGGCTCTCGGCGTTCCGCTCGCGGCGCAACCCCGGGGAGGCGGTGAACGTCGCGAAGGAAGCCGCGCGACGTCGCGAGGCCGAGCTCGACGCCGAGCTCAGGCGCGCCGGGACCGCGACCGATCCGGCCGCCGATGCCTGGTCGACCCCGGCCGCCGAGCCGGAGACCCAGAAGCCCGAGCCCGACGACTTTCGTCCGGCCGCCTAGCAGCGCCCCGGGCGCGCCGAACGGCGCTCGTAGAATCTCCTCATGCGAACGACCGCCGAGCTCCGCGAGGGCTTTCTCTCGTTCTTCGAGGAAAAGGACCACCTGCGCGTGCCGTCGGCCTCCCTGATTCCGCGCGCCGACGACCAGTCGAGCCTTCTCACGACCGCGGGCATGCAGCCGCAGATGCCCTACTTCCTCGGTCTCGAGCCACCGCCGGCGCCGTTCACGACGACCTCGCAGAAGTGCTTCCGCACGGTCGACATCGACGATGTCGGGCTCGACGGCCATCACCTGACCTTCTTCGAGATGCTCGGCAACTTCTCGTTCGGGCAGTACTTCAAGGAGGGCGCGATCGCGTTCGCGACGGAGTTCGTCCAGGAGCGCATGCGGCTCGACTGGGAACGCATCTGGGTCACGGTGCATGCCGGTGACCCGCAGCTGAAGCTCGGGCCCGACGAGGACGCGATCGAGCACTGGAAGCGGATCGGCATGCCGCCCGAGCGCATCGTTCCGCTGCCCACCGTCGAGAACTTCTGGTCCGTAGGCGGCCCCGGCCCGTGCGGCCCGGACTCCGAGATCTTCTGGGACTGGGGCGAGGAACACGGCTGCGGCGAGCCGGACTGCGCGCCTGCGTGCCCGCGCTGCGACCGGTTCCTCGAGTTCTGGAACCTCGTGTTCATGGCGTACGAGCAGCACGCGGACGGGACGCTGACGCCGCTCCCGGCGGAGAACATCGATACCGGGCTCGGCCTCGAACGCGGCGCCGCGATCCTGCAGGGCGTCAGATCCGTGTACGAGAACGACGGCTACCAGCGGATCATGGAGTGGATCGCGCCGAGTCGGGCGTCGCGTACGGCGACTCGCCCGCGTCCACGAAGGCGCACCGGATCCTCGCCGACCACGGGCGCGGGATGACGTTCCTCGTCGCCGACGGGGTGACGCCGTCGAACGAGAGCCGCGGCTACGTTCTGCGGCGGATCATCCGCCGCGCGGTGATCCAGGCGCAGCGCATCGGGCTCGACGAGCTCTATCGGCTCTCCGCGGTCGTGGTCGAGCAGATGGGAGACGCGTTCCCCGAGTTGCGCGAGCGGTCGAACGAGATCGAAGCGGCTGTCAGGAACGAGGAGGAGCGGTTCGAGGAGACGCTCGAGCGCGGCATGAAGCTGTTCGACGAGCTTGCCGCCGAGGGCGCCATCTCAGGCGAGGACGCGTTCACGCTCGCAGCGACATACGGCTTCCCGCTCGAGCTCACGGTCGAGCTCGCCGAGGAGCGGGGGCGGGCCGTCGACGTGGACGGCTACCAGACCGAGATGGAGCGGCACCGTGAGGTCTCCCGCGCGGGCGTGGAGGGCGAGCTCCAGCGGGCGGCGGAGTTCGCACGCGACGCGGACTTCGAGACCGAGTTCGTCGGCTACGCGAAGACGGACGTGCTCACGCAGATCGGCGCGTTCGAGCAGCTCGAGGACGGCCGCTTCCTCGCGAAGCTTCGCGAGTCGCCGTTCTACGCCGCCGGCGGCGGCCAGGTGACGGATGGCGGCTGGATCGAGCTCGACGACGACTCCGGGACGAGGGCGGAGCTGGCCGACGGATATCGCTTCGGCGACGACCAGGCGCTCCTCTTCCGCGGCAAGGGCTTCTCGGAAGGCGATCGCGTGCGGGCCGTCGTGCCCTGGAGCGTCCGCTTCCCGACGATGGCGAACCACACGGGGACGCACCTCCTCCACCAGGCACTGCGCGACGTGCTCGGCGAGCACGTGCGCCAGGCGGGGTCGGCCGTGCGCCCGGACAAGCTCCGCTTCGACTTCACGCACGAACAGGCGCTGACGCCCGAGGAGCGTGAGCGCGTGGAGCGGCTCGTCAACGAGAAGGTCTTCCAGAACCTCCCCGTCCACGTCTTCGAGACGCCGATCGCCGAAGCGCGGCGGCTCGGCGCGATGATGCTCTTCGGCGAGAAGTACGGGGACATCGTGCGCGTCGTCGAGATTCCGGGGTTCTCGACCGAGCTCTGCGGCGGAACGCATGTCACCTCGACCGCGGAGATCGGACCGTTCGTCGTGCTCTCCGAGGGCTCCGTGGGCGCCGGCGTTCGCCGGATCGAGGCGGTGACCTCCGGCGAGGCGTGGGCGCTCCTCGAAGCACGTGCCCGCGAGGCGGACGAGCTCCGCGCGGAGCTCGAGACGGTTCGCAGGGAAGCGAAGACGCGCCCCACGGTGGCGGCGGTCGACACTCCGGACGCGTCGGTGCGCGTCGAGAACGGCGTCAACGTGATCGTGCAGTCGATCGAGGGTTTGGACGCCGACGCGCTCCTGGAGCTCTCCGACACCTTCAAGCAGCGGCACGCGCCGGCTGCGGTCGTCCTCGGGTCGCAGGAGGACGGGTCGGTCCACCTCGTGGCCAACTTCGATTCCGGCGTCGCCGAGCGCGTCAGCGCGTCCGACGTCGTGAAGCAGGCGGCGGCCATCGTCGGCGGTGGTGGCGGCGGCCGCCCGACGATGGCGCGAGCGGGCGGCAAGGACGCCGAGAAGCTGCCGGACGCCCTCGCGGAGGCCGAGCGCCTCATCGTCGAAGCACTGTGAAGGTGCTGGCGCTCGACTACGGCGCAGCCCGTACCGGTGTCGCCGTCTCCGACCCGACCGGCACGATCGCTCGGCCGCTCGGGGTCGTCGAGCGCGCCGCGACGCCGTCGGGCCTGTCCGAGATCCGCGCGCTCGTCGCGGACGAGGAGGCCGAGCTCGTCGTCGTCGGCATGCCCCTCACGCTGCGCGGGGAGCGCGGCAGCCAGGCGGAGGAAACGTCCGAGTTCGTGCGCAACCTCGAGGCCGTGCTCGACGTTCCCGTGCGCACGTACGATGAGCGCTTCACGACGAGGATCGCGGCGCACGTCCCAGGGGAGCTCCCCGAGGACGCGCGGGCGGCAGCGCATCTGCTCGACAGCTACCTCGCATGGATGAGCGCACCAGAGAGCTGACACCGCGACGGAACCCGCCGAGCCGGCGCCGCGTCCACGTGCGACGAGCAATCTGGGCGGTGCTCGTGCTCGCGGCCCTGACCGGAGCTGCAATCGCGGGCGCCGCGCTGGTACGCGACGAGCAGGCACCTCCGCCTCCTCCGCCGCCGGTCGCGCAGCCCACGATCCTGCGGATCATCTTCCCCGAGGGCTTCACGCGCCGCGAGATGGCGGATCGCGTGGACGCCGTCCGTGGCATTGCGATCCGGCAGCGCGGCGTGACTCCACGCCTGACCCGATCCGGGTACCTGAAGGCGACCGCTGCCGCCAAGCCTCCGGCCGAGTTCCGCAAGGACTGGCCGGGCGACCGCATGGAGGGCTTCCTCTTCCCGGCCACCTACGAGTTCGTGAAGGGCACGACCGCGACGAAGCTCGTCCGCGACCAGCTGACGCACTTTCGTCGGCAATGGCGCAAGGTGAACCTCCGGTACGCGCGGTCGAAGAACCTCACCCCGTACGACGTGCTGATCATCGCGTCGATGATCGAGAAGGAAACCGTCGCCCCCGAGGAGCGGAAACTCGTCGCGGCCGTGATCTACAACCGCCTGAGGAACCGGATGCCGCTCGGGATCGACGCGACGATCCGCTACGGCCGGGACGTCCCGGGTACCCAGCCCCTCAAGCAGTCGGACCTCGAGAGCAACAACCCGTACAACACGCGGAACCGGCTGGGGTTGCCGCCCACGCCGATCTCGAATCCCGGGCTCGCGTCCATCAAGGCCGCTGCGCGTCCGGCGAACGTCGACTATCTGTACTTCGTGCGCAAGCCTGACGGCGTGCACCATTTCTTCACCGCGAGCGAGGACGAGTTCTTCGAGAAGAAGTGCGAGTACGGGTTCGGCTGCTGAGCGCAGCGGCTTCGGGGTGGGCGTGTCGTTGGGGCGCTTCTGGCGCGAACCCGTTTGCCATGGGTGAGCGGATCGTCGATACGGTGACTACAGGGAACCGGGGTTCCCCTGGGGGTCGTTGGGCGGTGGTTGGCCGTTGCCGTCGTGGCGCCGCCGCAAATGCAGGTTCCGCAGAGACGCGACCCACGAGCCGGTGTACACGGCGCACTTCTGTCGGCTCCAGGTGGGTCCCGGGGATGGTCGCGCCGAGACCCACCTGGAGCACGAAGACCGCTACGGAAGCGCGGGAACGCGGACGACGATGAGCTCGACGTCGTCGGGCTTGTCGCGAGCGATCCAGCGGCCGTCGCTGCCCGGGTAGTTGTTGTCGTTCGCGATCAGCAGCTGGTCGCGGCCCACCACCTCGAGGCTCTCGACGGACTGGAGCGGGAACGAGAACGGGTTGCCGACTCCGAACTCGCCCGGCCGTGCCGGTAGTGAGATCTCCTTCGGATCCGCGATCTCGAGCAGGTCGAGGACGAGCTGCTTCTCGAGGTACCCGTCGGCGTCGGTTCGCCGCAGGTCGATGAGGTAGATCTTCTTCTGAAGAGCTTCGGCGCCCTGAGCGTCGTCGCGCTCGATGAGCACGAAGCGGTTCTTGTCCAGGGCGGTGAGGTCGCCGATGACGGCGTTCGGGAACGCCGCGTCGGTGCGGTACCACCAGGTCTTGCCCGTGTACTCGCCATCCTGGAGGTCGAACTCGTTGATGATGCGGCGCCTCGGGTCGGAGTCGGTCGTGAGGGCGCCCTCGAGCATTGGATAGAGCGTCTTCCCGTTCACGCTCAGCGCCATCGGCTCGAAGCCGCGGCTCGCAGGCAGGTTCGGCGTCCCAGTGAGAAACGGGTTCTGCGGCGACTGGACGCCCGGCAGCGGAATCGGCGCGTCGAGCACCTTGCCGGTCGCGTCCGTGTGCAGGAGGAACGGGCCGAACTCCTCGCCGAACCAGAACGTGCCGTCCTTCACGCGGCGTACGGACTCGAGGTCGAAGTCCGAGCCCGTCAGCACGCGGTCCGGCCTTGTCAGGGCGAACGGGACCTTGTTGTCCGGATCGCGGAGCGAGAGGAAGTCGAGCACGTCGACCGTGCCCGGCCCGCCCTTGGCGGTCTCGAAGTTCGGACGGATCTTGTAGAGGCGGAGGAGGAAGTCGAAGGAGTTCGTCTTCGCTCCGTAGCCGTTGTCCGGCATGCCCCAGAACAGGCCCTTGCCGGAGTCGAGCACCGCGGAGAAGCCGGGGATGGGCTGGCTCGGGAACGGCGGCGTGACGCCGTTGTTCGGCGCGACCGCCGCGCCCGAGGGCGGGCCCGGCTGGTACGCGTCGGAGGGCAGGATCGCACGGGCGATCAGTGTCGGCTCGCGATCGCCTCTGGCGGCCGCGAGCCCGGCGAGTACGGCGATGGTGGCGACACAGGTGATGGCTGCAAGCGCAGCGGGCAGGATCTTCACGTCGGACTCCTCTCCCTCGTTGACGCGGCGACTGTAGGAAGCCCGTCGCGGTCGTTGGGTTACGCGGCGGGCGCCTGGTCGTGAAGAAGCGGGAACGGCGGGCCACCTCGATGAGCCGGCGGCCCGCGGAACCTGGGCCGCCGGCTCCGCGTCCTCCTAGAAACCGATCCGCTCCCAGGAGAAGACCTCGGGCGTGCTCGGGTCGACGGTGACCTTCAACCACTCGTTCGCCGTCTCCGCGCCTTCGACGACGATCCTCGTGAGGTTCGGCGCGCCCGCGAGCGGTGCGTCCACGAGGAAGTCGTGCGTGTCCCCCTGGAGCAGAAGCACCGGCTTCCCGTAGGCCGCCGCGCGCTCTTCGAGGCGGTCGAGGATCGCGACGAAGCCGGCCGCGTTCTCGTTGTCGCCGATGAAGGTGTCGGCCTGCATCATCACCACGACGCCGCGGGCCTTCGTCTTCTCCGCCTTGTCGAAGGCGTCGTCGATCCACGCGCTGGAGGCGGCGATGCGGGCGTTCGCCTCGGCGAGCTGCTCGGGAGTGGGAGCGGCCTGCCCTGTCCAGGGAGCGAGGCTGTTGTTCGAGCCCACGACGTGGACGGCCGAGAAGACGACCTTTGCCTCCTTCCACTGCACGTTCTCGGCATACCCCGCCTGCGAGCGAACGTGCGTCTTCTTCCCGAGCGTCGAGTTCGGCTCGGGGAAGAAGACCGCTCGGAGCTTCGCGAGCCGCTCGAGCGGGTTGTAGGCGCCGTTGTTCAGCCGGTGGCAGTCCGTCCACTCGTTGTCGCCCGGCGTGTACACGAGCGGGTCGGCGAAGAGGGCGAAGAAGCCCGCGATCGCCGCGTAGTACTCGTCGCTGCAGACCGTGCTGCCGCTCTTGATGTCGCCGAGGTGGACGGCGCTTTCCACGTCCGCGTCGGCGTTGATGTCCGCGACCCAGGCGGGAAACGCGTCGAACTGGGACGGGATGTACGGCACGTCGCCGAGCACCCCGAGCGTCGTCGTGTCGGTCCTGGGATTCGACTGCCCGTCGGACGCTACGCCAAGGGCCGCAGCGATGGCGACGACGAGAGCCGCACACACGATCAGTGACCGTCGTTTCATGCGTCACTCCTTCCTTCCCCGAGTTGGCGGCCCGACCGTACGACTCGCCGGCCCGTGGGCGGGTCACGGAGTCGTGGAGAACTCGGCGCGATGCGGTAAGCGCCGAGGATACTCCTGCCGTGACCCGCATCCACGGCTCCACGCGGCTCGTCGGCATCCTCGGCTGGCCCGTCGAGCACTCGCTCTCGCCGCGCATGCACAACGCCGCCTTCGAGGCCCTTGGCCTGGACTGGGCGTATGTTCCACTGCCGACGCGTCCGGAGCAGCTCGCCCATGCGGTCGCCGGGCTGGCGGCGCTCGGATTCGCCGGCGCGAATGTCACGTCGCCGCACAAGCTCGCGGTCGCAGAGCTCTGCGACACGGACGCATCGTCCGTGAACACGCTCGTCTTCCGAGACGGGCGCGTCGAGGGAACGACGACGGACGCGGCGATTCTCTCGGGCCTCTCGTTCGAACGGCCGGCCGTGCTGGGAGACGGCGGCGCCGCGACGGCGTTTCTCCAGGCGCTGCCGCAGGCGCGCCGTTTCTCGCGCCGTGGGGAATGGCCGCCGGCCGTTGGGGACGCCGATCTCGTGGTGAACGCAACCGGTGCCCGCGACGAGGTCCTCGTCGAGATCGCCGCCGGGCAGACGCTCGTCGATCTCCCGTATCCGGAGACCGCGACCGCAGAAGCCGCGCGAGCCGCCGGCGCACGCGTCGTCACGGGACTGGACGTCCTCGTCGCTCAGGGAGCGGCGTCGTTCGAGCTCTGGACCGGACTCCCGGCCCCGGTCGACGTCATGCGTGCGGCGATTGGAGCCGCGTGACGACTTGGAACTTGGCGGTCTAGGCTCTCGCTGTGTCCCTGGAGCTCGTGACCGCCGGCGAGTCGCACGGCCCCGCGCTCGTCGCGATCCTCACCGGGCTTCCGGCGGGTCTGGGCGTCGACCGTGCCGCGATCGACGCCGACCTGGCAAGGCGACGGGAGGGCTACGGGCGGAGCCCGCGGCAGAAGCTGGAGGTGGACGAGGTCGAGGTGCTCGCCGGGCTGCGCCACGGGCTCACGCTCGGCACGCCGCTCGCCCTCGTGATCCGCAACCGCGACCACGAGAATTGGACGTGGGGAATGAGCCCGTGGCCGCCCGACGGCGCGCCGTCGGGTAAGGGCACGAAGCCGGTCACGCTGCCGCGGCCGGGGCATGCCGACCTCGCCGGCGCTCTCAAGTACGGGCACACCGACGTCCGGAACGCGCTCGAGCGGGCGAGCGCGCGGCAGACGGCGAGTCACGTGGCTGCCGGGTCCGTCGCGAAGGCGCTCCTGGCTGCGATCGGCGTGTCGGTCTCGGGGCGCGTGCTCGAGATCGGCGGCGCGACGGACGAGGAGGCGATGCGTGCGGCGACCGACACCGCGCGCGCGGATCGGGACACCCTCGGAGGCATGGTCGAAGTGACCGCCCAGGGCGTGCCACCGGGCCTCGGTTCGTATGCCGAGAAGCGCACCCGGCTCGATGCGAGGCTCGCCGCCGCGCTGATGGGCATCCAGGCCGTCAAGGGCGTCGAGATCGGCGACGGGTTCGCGTCTGCCCGGAGACGTGGCTCGGAGGCGCACGACGAGATCGAGCCGGACCGCCGCCGCGAGACGAATCGCGCGGGCGGAATCGAAGCGGGCGTCTCGAACGGCGAGCCCGTGGTCGTGCGGGCCGGGATGAAGCCCCTGCCCACGCTCATGCGCCCACTCCGCTCGGTGGACCTCGCGACGGGTGAGCCGTCACAGGCGCTCGTCGAGCGCAGCGACGTGCAGGCGGTCGAGGCGCTGGCCGTCGTCGCGGAAGCAGCGGTCGCGTGGGAGCTCGCGCGTGCCGCGCGCGACAAGTTCGGCGGCGACGCACTCGAGGACTTCGTCGGCGCCCACCGCGCCTATCGCGAGCGCATCGACGGCTCGACCACGCCTTGACCGCCCTCGATCGGCACGTCGCGCTCGTCGGCTTCATGGGCGCCGGGAAGTCGACGCTCGGTCCGCAGCTCGCGGCGCGCCTGGGCCGCGGCTTCGTTTCCGTCGACGAGGTCGTCGTGCAGCGCTCGGGCCGCACTGTCGCCGAGATCTTCGACCGCGAGGGCGAAGCCGCCTTCCGAGCGCTCGAGGAGGCCGGGGCGGCGGACGTGCTCGCGAGGCGCCAACCCGTGGTCGTCGAGCTCGGAGGAGGCGCGCTCGGCTCGGAACGCACGCGCGCGGCGCTTCGGGAGAACGCGTTCACGCTCCACCTCGAGGCCCCGGTCGAGGACGCCTGGACACGCGTGGCAGGCAGCGACCGGCCGCTCGCGCGCGACGAAGCCGTTTTCCGGGCGCTCTTCGAGGAGCGCACGCCGCTGTACGAGGACGTGGCCGACGCTCACGTCTCCGACCTCGAAGACGCCGTGCTGGCAGCAGCCGGAGTCGAGGTGAGCACGAACATGCTCGACCGGCTCGGAGACGCGGTACCCGGCGACGGGCCGGTCGCGCTCGTCGCCGACGAGACCGTCGCCCTGCTCTACGGCGGCCGCGCGCGAGCAGCGCTCGGCGACCGCCTGTCCTCGACCCACGAGGTGCCGGCCGGTGAGCGTGCGAAGACGCTCGCGGAGGCGGAGAAGCTCTGGTCGGCGTTGCGCCTCGACCGCGGCGGCACGCTGGTCGCCCTCGGAGGAGGCTCCACTACCGACCTCGCGGGTTTCGTGGCCGCGACCTACCTCCGAGGTGTGGCGTGGACTCCCGTGCCGACGACGCTCGTCGCGCAGGTCGATGCCGCGATCGGCGGGAAGGTGGCGATCGACATCCCGGAGGGCAAGAACCTCGTGGGCGCGTTCCACTGGCCCGGCCGGGTCGTCGTCGACACCGCGACGCTCGAGACGCTGCCGCACGAGGAGGCCGCGAACGGCCTCGCGGAGGTCGTGAAGACCGGGCTGCTCATGGGCGAGCCCGTCTGGGAGGCCGAGCGCAGCGCACAGGTGCGACGCTGCGCGGCGTTCAAGGCCGCCGTCTGCCTCAGGGATCCATTCGATCGCGGCGAGCGGGCACAGCTCAATCTCGGCCACACGTTCGCCCACGCCCTCGAGGCGGCCGCCGCATTCGAGCTCCCGCACGGGAAGGCGGTCGGACTCGGCCTCCTCGCAGCTCTTCGGCTGTCGGGGCTCGACGGCGAGGCAGCCACGGTCTCGGAGGTGCTCGCGCCCGAGCCCGCCAGCGTCGATCGCGATGCGGCGTGGGCGGCTCTCGCCCGCGACAAGAAAGGCGTGGGCGGCTCGCCGCGGCTCGTCCTCCTCGACGCGCCCGGCCAGCCCCGCTGGAACGTCGAGCTCCCGGAGCAGGACGTGCGCGCGGCTCTCGACGAGCTCATCGCGTAGGGTCGGGCGATGCGCGTCGTCGTCCTCAACGGAGTGAACCTCGACATGCTGGACCGGCGTGATCCCGCGATCTACGGCGGGATGACGCTGTCCGAGCTCGAGACGCAGATCTACCAGTGGGCGACCCAGGTCGGGTGCACGGTCCGCTGCCGGCAGACGAATCACGAGGGCGAGTTCGTCGACTGGTGCCACGACGCGGTCGACTGGGCGGACGGGGTCGTCCTCAATCCCGGAGCGTGGAGCCACTACTCGTGGGCGATCCACGACGCCGTCGAGCTCTTCACCGTTCCCGTCGTCGAGGTGCATCTCTCGAACATCCTCGAGCGGGAGGAGTGGCGCCGCTTGTCCGTGCTCGACGGACTCGTCGCCGCCCGCATCCTGGGCAAGGGGCCCGAGGGCTATCGCGAGGCGCTGGAGTTCCTCGTCCAGGAACGCACGTGACCCGGATCGAGCGGCTCGCGGCGCTCCTCGAGCAGCCGCTGCTCGTCGCGGGACCTCCGTACGCCCTCGGCGGCCAGGCGAACGTGCGGTATCTGACCGGGCTCACGAGCTCGAACGCCGCCGTGCTGGTCGAGCCAGACGGGAGCGCGACCGTCTTCGCGGACTTTCGCTACGCCGCCCGCGCGCGTCAGGTCGAAGGAGCGGCCTTCGTCGAGATGCCGCGCAACCTGCTCGCAGGGATCGCGGAGCACGTCGCGGGGCGCCGCGTCGCCTTCGAGGAAGCGAACATGCCCTACGTCGGCTTCCGGCTGCTGCAGGAGGCGGGGGTGGACGCCGTTCCGACGGCGGGCCTCGTCGAGTCGCTGCGGGCGGTGAAGGACGACGCCGAGCTCGAGATCCTGCGCCGCGCGGGCGCGCTCTCCGACGAGATCTTCGCGGCGCTCGCGCAGGAGCGATTCGCGGGCCGCAGCGAGCGCGAGCTGGCGTGGTGGATCGAGCGGTCGTTTCGCGAGGGCGGTGCGGACGACGTGTCCTTCCCCGCGGTCGTCGCGGCGGGGGAGACGGGCACCACGCCACACGCGGTCCCCGGCGACGGCCCGATCGCGGAGGGCGTGCTCGTCATCGTGGACGCGGGCTGCATGCTCGACGGCTACTGCTCGGACTGCACCCGGACGTTCGCGGTCGGCGAGATCTCGGAGCGGCTGTCCGACCTGTACGCGCTCTGTCTCGAGGCCCAGCTCGCGGGGCTCGCTGCCGTCGGTCCGGGCGTCTCGGGCCGCGACGCGGACGCGGCGTCCCGCGCTCCGATCGAGGCGGCCGGCCTCGGCGAGGCCTTCGGTCACGGGCTCGGGCACGGCGTCGGCATCCAGATCCACGAGACGCCCGTCCTCCGCCCGGAGTCGACGGACGTGCTGGAGCCCGGCAACGTCGTGTCGGTCGAGCCCGGCATCTACCTGCCGGGCGAGGGCGGCGTCCGGATCGAGGATCTCGTGGCCGTCACCGGCGGACGGCGCCGAGCGGCTCACGCAGTTCACCAAGGAGCTGATCACGGTCGCTTGAGCGCGGGCATGCCCGGCTCCTACGATTCGGTACGCTGTCACGCCGATGGCCGAGACCGTCAACACGAACCAGTTCCGGAACGGGATGCACATCGAGGTCGACGGCAACGTGTGGCGCATCGTCGAGTTCCAGCACGTCAAGCCTGGCAAGGGAGGTGCGTTCGTGCGGACGAAGCTCAAGGGCCTCGACACGGGCGCAGTCGTGGACCGCACGTTTCGCGCGGGCGAGCGGTTCTCGCGGGTCCACACCGAGGTCAAGACCGTCCAGTACCTCTACGACGACGGCTCGGAGGCGCACTTCATGGACGAGGAGACATACGACCAGTTCGGGCTCCCGCATGCGCAGGTGGCCGGCGCCCTCGCGTATCTCGCCCCGTCGAGCTCGGTGCAGATGCTCGCCGTCGACGGTAAGCCCGCCGGGCTCCAGATGCCCGCCTCCGTCGAGCTCAAGGTGACGAAGACCGAACCGGCCGTTCGCGGCGACACGGTCTCGAACGTGTCGAAGCCGGCGACGCTCGAGACCGGGGCCGTCGTCCAGGTGCCGCTCTTCGTGGACACCGGCGAGCGGATCAAGGTCGACCCGCGCGACGGGCGCTACATCAGCCGGGCGTCGTAGGAGCGAGGCTCGCCTCGCTCTGAACCGAGGTGCGGCATGAGGGGGAGGCAAGCCTCGCCCTGTGACTCCGGGCAGGGCGCTAAGGTCCACAGCCGTGCCGAGGCTCGTCGACACGACCGTCCGGCTGCTCTCGCAGGAGCCGCTCGCGGGCGCTCTCCCGACTGCCGAGATCCTGCGGGTCGCCGAGATCCTCGACCAGGCCGGGTTCGCCTGCCTCGAGGTCTCCGGAGGCGGTGTGTTCGACGCGACGGTGCGCAGGCGGGCCGAGACCCCGTGGGAGCGGATTCGCGCGATCAAGGCGCGCGTCTCGACGCCGCTCGGGATCGCGCTGCGCGGGCGGTTCCTCGTCGGCTCGCAGCCGGTCGGGGGCGACATCGTCGGGCGCTTCGTCGCGTGCGCGGCCGAGAACGGCATCGAGGTCTTCCGGCTCCACGATCCGCTGAACGACGTCTCGAACCTCCGCGAGGCGGGTGCCACGATCACGAGCGCGGGAGGAGCGTTCCACGCCGGCCTCGTCTACAGCCCGGGGCGAACCGGCGAGACCGACACGCTCGTCGAGCAGGCGCGGAAGCTGCCGGAGCTCGGCGCCACTCGCGTGATCGTCAACGACCCGACCGGTGCGCTCTTCCCGCAGCGCGCTCATGAGCTGGTGGCGCGGATCAAGGAGGCGAGCGGGCTCCCGGTCGGCTTCTACGTCCAGGGCGCAGCTGGAACAGGGCTGGCCGGCGCACTCGCCGCCGTCGAAGCCGGCGCGGACCTCGTTGCGACGGCCGTGTATCCGCTCGCCCTGACGCTGCACCGGGTGTCCGGCGAATCGCTCGCGGAGTCGCTCGAGGGGCTGGGCCATGCGACCGGGCTCGAGACCGCTCGCTTGTGGGAGGCGTCGGACGTCATCGACGAGTACATCGGCGACGAGCCGGTGTCCCCCGTCGCGCCGCGGATCGCCGTGCGCGCGGCGGAGTACGACCTTCCATCCGGGCTGGTTGCCGCGCTCGACGTCCACCTCCGTGCCCACAGCGCCGAGGACCGGCTCGAGGAGGTGCTGGAGGAGGTCGGCCGCGTCCGAGCCGAGGCCGGCTGGCCGCCGCTCGCCGCCCCGATCGGCCAGATCCTGGCGAGCCAGGCGCTCCTGCACGTGCTCGAGGCGCGCCGCTACGGGAGCGTGATCGACGAGTTTCGAGCGCTCGTGCAAGGTGCGTACGGAGAGACGCCCGAGCCCGTCGACCCCGCGATCGAGCGCGCGGTGGAGCTGCTCGCGCCGGTGAGGCAGATCGAGGACGAGCCGCTGACCGCCGAGGACGTGCGCGAGGCCGCGGAGGGTCTTGCTGCGAGCGAGGAGGAGCTCGTCCTCATCGCGATGTTCGGCACGGATGCGGAAGAGCTCCTGCGCAGGATCCGTGCGCGCCACTCGCGCGAGACGGCGCTCATCGCCGAGGACGCGGACGCCGAGCGTGCCGGGCGGATCCGCGACCTCGTGAAGATCGTCCAGGAGAGCGGTGTCGGCGAGATCGAGATCGAGGACGAAGGCATGCGCGTCTCGGTGCGACGTGCGGATGAGCCGTCCCTCTCCGGCGTCTCGGCCGTCGCGGCACAGGACGCCGCCGCACCCGTGGCGATCGACGGCTCGCCCGTCGGAGACGGGGTGATGCGGGTCGAGTCGCCGATGGTCGGCGTCTTCTACAGGGCGCCCAACCCGGGGGCACCCGCGTTCGTGAACGTCGGCGACACCATCCTCCCGGAGCAGACGCTTTGCCTCATCGAGGCGATGAAGCTCTTCAACGAGCTCAAGTCCGAGGTGGCGGGAACGGTCCGTGCGATCTACATCGAGAACGGGCAGCCGGTCGAGTTCGGCCAGCTTCTGTTCGAGATCGAGCCGGTGCTCGCGCCGCCCGCGGTCTAGCGGCATGTTCTCCCGTGTGCTCGTCGCGAACCGTGGCGAGATCGCCGTGCGCGTGATCCGCGCGCTGCACGAGCTCGGCATCGAGGCGGTCGCCGTCTACTCCACGGCGGACGCGAACGCGCTCCATGTCTCGCTCGCCGATCACGCCGTGTGCATCGGCCCGCCCGCGGCAGCGGAGAGCTACCTCGTGATCCCGAACGTCGTCGCCGCAGCCGAGACGACGCGGTGCGAGGCCGTGCACCCCGGCTACGGCTTCCTGGCCGAGAACCCGGCCTTGGTCCGCGCGTGCGACGAGAACGACCTGACCTTCATCGGCCCGACCGCAGAGGTCATGGAGCGCATGGGGGACAAGGTGCGCGCAAAGGACGAGATGCAGGCTGCAGGCGTTCCACTGGTCCCCGGGACGAACGGCGTCGCGGGGCCGGACGAACTTCGCGTGGCAGCGCTCGAGGTGGGGTTCCCCGTGCTGCTGAAAGCGTCGGCCGGCGGAGGCGGCAAGGGGATGCGCCTCGTCGCAAGCGAGGACGAGCTCGAGGGCGCCTTCGCCGGCGCCGCCGCCGAGGCGCTCGCGGCGTTCGGCAACGGCATGCTCTATCTCGAGAAGGCGATGTCTCCCGCCCGGCACGTCGAGATTCAGGTGCTGTGCGACGGGGCCGGGAACGTGCTCACGCTCGGGGAGCGCGAGTGCTCGATCCAGCGTCGGCACCAGAAGCTGGTCGAGGAGTCTCCCTCCGTCGCGCTCGATCCCGCGACGCGCGAGGACATGGAGGCCGCGGTCGAGCGCGCGTGCCGCAGCATCGGATACCGGAACGCGGGCACGTTCGAGTTTCTCCTCGGGGGGGACGGCGGCTTCTATTTCATCGAGGTGAACTGTCGTCTCCAGGTCGAGCACCCGGTGAGCGAGCTCGTCACCGGCATCGACATCGTGCGCGAGCAGGTGCGCATCGCGGCCGGGGAGGAGCTCGAGGTGGTCGGCCGGGCGCCGCGGCGCGGGCACGCGATCGAGATCCGCATCAACGCCGAGGACCCGGCGCGCGGGTTCGCTCCGGCGCCCGGCACGGTGCATCGCTTCCGGGCCCCGCTGGGCGCCGGTGTGCGCGTCGACACCGCGATGAGCGACGGCAGCGAGATCCCGCCCTACTACGACTCGATGATCGCGAAGGTGATCGTGTGGGACGAGACGCGCCCGGCGGCGATCGCGCGCGCTCTGAGAGCCCTCGGCGAGCTCGAGGTGGACGGCATCCCGACGACCAGAGAGGTCGCCCTCGACGTCCTCCGCTCGGCGCCGTTCCAGGCCGGCGACTACTCGACCTCGACGCTCGGCGAGCTGCAGGGCAGCTTGCCGTCGCTGTCGCTCGCATGAGCGGACCGGCATGAACGGAACCGGCCGTCGTGCAAGCCGCCGCACCGCGCTGTTCCTCCTCTACCAGTGGGACCTGACCGGCCAACCGCTCGCCTCGTTGTACGAGGGGACGCCCGACGAGTTCGCGACCTCGCTCGCCGGCGCCGTGTCCGAACGGGCGGAGGCGCTCGACCGCCGGATCACCGAGACCTCGGACGAGTGGCCCGCCGACCGGCTGGGTACGCTCGAGCGGAACGTCCTGCGGATCGGCGTCTACGAGCTCGAGGAGGGGACGGTGCCCCGTGAGGTCGCGATCAACGAAGCCGTCGTGCTCGCGAAGCGCTATGCGTCGGAGGATGCGGCGAAGCTCGTGAACGGCATCCTCGCGAAGGTTGCACGGGAGGGAGGCCGCTTGAACTCCGTCGACGACGCACTTGCGCGCGCGGAGGAGCTGCTCGCCCAGCTGAACGCCCGCCGCGACGAGCTCGAGAAGCTCGCCGAGGCGGAGGACCTCGACGCCGACGCTGCCGTCGAGTCGATCGCGGAGCTGGCCGAGCTCGCGAAGCAGATCGAGGCGGAGCTCACGCGTGCGCGCACGCTCGCCGACGCGGGGGCGCCCGGCGCGGATGCCGGTCCATAGCGCGGACGAGCTGCGCGACGCGATCGAGGCCTACCTCGGCGGGCTGCCGCTGGCGCCGGAGCTCGGGCGCCTGGAGGAGACGGTGCGCTACGCGCTCGATTCGGGCGGGAAGCGCATCAGGCCGGTGCTCTGCCTCGCGGTGACCGATGCCGCCGGCGGCTCGGTCGAGGCAGCGCTACCGGCCGCGGCCGCCGTCGAGCTCGTGCACACGTTCTCGCTCGTGCACGACGACCTGCCCGCGCTCGACGACGACGACGAGCGGCGCGGGCGCCCGAGCACGCACGTCGCCTTCGGGGAAGGCGTCGCGCTGCTCGCTGGCGACGCGCTGCTCGCCGAGGCACTTCGGCTCGCGCTCACGTACGAGCGTCCCGAGCCCGCACGTGAGCTCGTCGAGGCGACGCTCGGGATGATCGGCGGCCAGTACCGGGACATCACGGGCGACGACTCCGACCTCGAGGACCTTCATCGGCTGAAGACGGGGCGGTTGTTCTCCGCTTCGGTCGGGCTAGGGCTCTGGGCAGCGGGGGTGCCGGAGGACGGGCAGGCGCTGTGGCGGTCGTTCGGCGACGAGCTCGGCCTCCTCTTTCAGGCCGTCGACGACATCCTCGACGGCGACGGCCTCGCAGCGACGCTGGGAGCCGAGGGTGCACGGCGGGTCGCCGACGAGGCCGCCGAGCGAGCCCAGTCGCGTCTTTCCGGAATCGCTGCAGAAACATCGCTTCTTTCAGAACTGGTAAACGCTCTGTTGGTTCGAAGCGGTTGAGGGGTAGACAACCGCTCGACGGTGGTTACGATCTGACCTCTTCGAATCCGCCGGTGCCGCGCGTCCCCACTCCTGCGCGCGGACTGCTCACTTCCTCTCTTGTCCAGCCGCCTCCACTCACTCCTGCCTGCGTTCGTGCTCGCCGCGATCGTCGTCGTGATCGCAATCGCGATCCCGGTCGGCGCCCTCACGTCCGGAGGCTCGGAGGTCGCCGCTGCGGCCGTGCTCAAGAAGCGGACGAACGCGAAGCGCGCCGTCAAGAAGCGGCTGAGCGCCAAACGTCCGGCCAGGAAGCGCGTGCTGCCAGCTCCGACCCTCGGTGAGCGCGCGGCGACGTACGCGCTCGGGGCTGTCGGCGTCCCCTATCGCTGGGGTGGCACGTCCATGTCCGGGTTCGACTGCTCCGGGCTCGTCTACTGGGCGTACCGACGGCTCGGGGTCTCGGTTCCCCACAACTCGTACGCGCTCTGGTCAGCGGGCCGCCGCGTCTCGCGCTCGCGAATGAAGCCGGGAGACGTGCTCGTCTTCAGCGGTCTGGGCCACGTCGGCATGTACATCGGCCGGGGCAAGATGGTGCACGCGCCCCAGTCGGGTCGCGACGTAGAGATCGTGACGCTGTCGCACTCGCGCTACGGCAGCCGCCTGGTCGGCGCCCGCCGGTTCGCACGGTCCTAGCTCCGAAGACAGCCGGTGCTGCTGCCGCAAGTAGCCTGGCTGGGTGAAGAAGCGGCTCGACACGCTGCTCGTCGAGCGAGGGCTTGCCGAGAGCAGGAGCCAGGCGCAAGCTCTCGTGCTCGCCGGGCGGGTCCTGGGGTACGAGAAGCCCGGTCAGCAGGTGGACGAGGCCGCCGAGATCGCGGTCGAAGCACCGCCGCGGTTCGTCTCGCGCGGCGGTGAGAAGCTCCAACACGCGCTCGACGCGCTCGGCATCGAGGTCCAGGGCGAGGATGCTGCGGACATCGGCGCGTCGACGGGGGGGTTCACCGACTGCCTGTTGCAGGCGGGCGCTGCCCGGGTCGCGGCGATCGACGTCGGCTACGGCCAGCTCCACCCGCGGTTGCGCGCGGATCCGCGCGTGACCGTCCTCGAGCGAACGAACGCGCGGAACGTGCGCGAGCTTCCCTTCGCTCCCGAGCTCGTCGTCTGCGACGTCTCGTTCATCAGCGCGACGAAGGTGCTGCCGCCCGTGCTCGCGCTCGCCGCGCAGGGCTGGGAGGCGCTCGTGCTCGTCAAGCCGCAGTTCGAGGCCGTGCGGGCGGAGGTGGGCAAGGGCGTCGTCCGGGACCCGGAAGTGTGGAGAAAGTCGATCCGAAGGATCATCGAAGCTGCGCGCGAGTGGGGTGGAGCGACAGCCGGCGTCGTAGACTCCGGACTGCCCGGTCCGAAGGGCAACCGGGAGTTCTTCGTCCATCTCGTCGACCGCGCTGCGGAAGCCGACTCCGATGACATCGACCGCTGGATCGCCGAAGCCACCCGTGACCACTCCTAGAACGGTGACCCGGGCAGCGGTGGTCACCCACGGCAAGGCGAGCCAGATCGGAGCGGGGCTCGCCCGACTCCAGGCCGTCGCGTCGGAGCACGACGTCGAGCTCGTCTTCCCGGGCGACGAGGCCGAGAAGCACGGCGTCCAGGGCGTCGACGATGCTTCCGCCGCCGATCTCGCCATCGTGCTCGGCGGAGACGGGACCGTGCTGCGCGCGCTCGCGCTGTTCCTCGGCTCCGGGGTCCCCGTGATCGGCGTGAACTTCGGCCGCGTCGGGTTCCTGAGCTCGATGGGCAGACGCGAGCTCGAGGCCGGCATGGCGCGCGTGTTCTCCGGCGAGTACGACGTCGTGGAGCTCCCGACGCTCGAGGTCGAGCACCCCGAAGGGACCATGCGGGCCGTGAACGACGTGGTCGTCTCGAGCGCGTCCCTCGGTCGCATGGTCGAGCTCGAGCTCGCGGTCGGCGGCGAGGAGCTCGGCAGGCAACCCTGCGACGGCCTCATCTGCGCGACACCGTCGGGCTCGACGGCGTACAACCTCTCGAACGGCGGGCCGGTGCTCATGTGGGGGCTCGAGGCGATTGCGCTGACCTGGGTCGCGGCACACTCGCTGCATGCACGCCCCCTCGTCGTTCCGCCCGGCTCCGACGTGATCGTCTGGAATCGGACCCCGGACGTGGACCTCGCGGTGCTCGTCGACGGGCACCGGGTCTCGACGCTGGGGACGGCTGCGCGGGCCGTCGTCCGGATCGGCGCGGAGCGCTCGCTGCTCGCGACGCTGCCCGAAGCCACCTTCGTCCGGCGCTACCGGCAGAGCTTTGCTTCGTAGGCTGCGGATCGAGAACCTCGTCCTCATCCGCGAGGCCGACCTCGAGCTCGCTCCGGGCCTCAACGCGGTAACCGGCGAGACGGGCGCGGGGAAGACGATCTTCGCGCAGGCGATCGGGCTCGTTCTCGGCGCCCGCGCCGATGCGTCCGCGATCGGGGCGGACGGTCGCGAGGCCTACGTCGAGGCCGAGCTCGACGTTCCGGACGGGTTTTTCGACGAGGACGACGTCGCCGCGCTCGCCGAGCTCCGGCCGGAAGGCGAGGCGGGGCTCGTACTCGCCCGCCGGGTCTTCGGCGACGGGCGGACTCGTGCATACGCGTGGGGTCGGTCCGTGGCGCGGGAGGACCTCGCGGCCGCCGCGGAGCGCCTGATCGCGATGTCCGGGCAGTTCGAGCAGCGGCGCCTGGCGCGGCCCGCGTTCCAGCTCGACGTGCTCGACGCGTTCTGCGGCCCGGAGCAGCTCGACCGTCGGCGTGAAGCCGCGGCGGCCTGGCGCGAGCTCGGCGCCGCTCGCCGACGGCACGAAGAGCTCACGCGCGACGCGGCCGGGGCCGCCGCGCGACTCGCCGAGCTGGAGGCGCTCGTCGAGGCGACCGAGGGCATGGGAACAGGGGAGGAGGACGACCTGCGCAGCCAGCGGGAGCGCCTGCTACACGTCTCCGACCTTGGCTCGGGTGTCGCCGACGCCGCGGACGCGATCGCGCCCGACGACGGCGAGGGCGCGGCCGCGCTCGCGTCACGTGCCGAACGCGCGCTCGCACCGATCGAGCGGCTGGCGCCCGAGCTCGGGGCAGCAGCGGGGGAGCTGCGCGACATCGCCTTGCGGCTGCACGAGGTCGGCAGCGACCTCCGCGGCTTTCTCGCGTCCCTCGACGCCGATCCGGCGCTCCTCGAGGACGTCGAGACTCGGCTGGAGCGGATCTCGGATCTCAAGCGGCGCTTCGGCTGCGCGACCTACGACGAGCTGCTCGACCGTGCAGCTGCCGCGCGTTCGGAGCTCGAAGCGGCAGCCGGCGGGCGCGATCCCGTCACGACCGCGGCCGAGGAGCTCGCCGCAGCCGAGGCTCGGGTGGATGCCCTGGCCGCGGCGCTCCGGGAGGAGCGACGCATGCAGGCCGAGCCGTTCGCGCGAGCGGTCGCCGGCGAGCTCCAGGGCCTCGGGCTCGGCGAGGGCGAGTTCCTGGTCGAGCTTCGCGAGCGCGATCTCGGTGCGACGGGCCGCGACGAGGCCGTATTCCTCGTCCGCCCGAACGCAGGGCTTCCGTTCGGTCCGGTCGCCGAGACCGCCTCGGGCGGAGAGCTTTCGCGCATCGCCCTCGCGCTCGCCGCGGTCGCGGGCGGCGAGACCCTGGTCTTCGACGAGATCGACGCGGGCATCGGCGGGGTGACCGCGCATGCGGTCGCGGCGACGCTCCAGCGCCTCGGCGAACGGGCGCAGGTGCTGACGATCACGCACCTTCCGCAGATCGCGAGTGTCGCCGAGCGCCACTTTCGCGTCGAGAAGGTTCCGGGCGACCCGACGCACACGCGCATCGAGGAGCTCGACGAGCTCGTCCGTCGCGAGGAGCTCGAGCGGATGCTCGGCGGCGAGGAGTTCATCGCGGCGCTGAAAGAGCGCTGACATGCCGACCGTCCGGGCGTCGCGAGAGCTTCTCGCCTCGCCGGAGGACGTGTGGGGCTACCTTGCCGAGCCGTATCACCTGAGCGACTGGTGGCCCGGTCTCGCGACCGTGGAGCCCGATCGCCGCGGCTTCGCTGCTGGAGCCCGCTGGCGCATCCGCTCGAACGCGCCGACGCTCTTTCGCCGGGCGGACGCCGAGGACACGCTGCTCGTGCGCGCCGCCGAGCCGATCTCGCTGTTCGCGTTCGAGCTCGTCAAGGCGAAGCTCGAGGTGGAGCTCGCGCTCGAGCAGTCCGGCCCGGCGGTGACGACCGCCGAGCTCAGCGTGTCGGGGCCGCTCCTCTTCGGGTTCTCGAGGAGCCTCCCGAAGGACGCCCTCGACCGATTGCACGACCTCCTCCAGACCGGCGCGCAAATCTGAAGGCTGGTCCGACCCCGGACCCTGCTACGGTTGGATCCCGTGGCCAGGTTCGTGTTCGTCACGGGTGGAGTCGTCTCCGCGCTCGGCAAGGGCATCGTCGCTGCATCGCTCGGACGACTGCTCAAGGCGCGGGGTCTCTCGGTCAGCGCGCAGAAGTTCGACCCGTATCTGAACGTCGACCCGGGCACGATGAGCCCGTTCCAGCACGGCGAGGTCTTCGTCACCGAGGACGGCGCCGAGACCGACCTCGACATCGGGCACTACGAGCGCTTCATCGACGAGAACCTGTCGCGGAACTCGAGCCACACGGCCGGTGCGATCTGGGACACGGTCCTGCGCAAGGAAAGGAAAGGCGAGTTCCTCGGGGCCACCGTTCAGGTCATCCCGCACATCACGAACGAGATCAAGGCCCGCATCCGGCGCGCGGAGAAGGTGATGCCCGCGGATGTCATCATCTCGGAGATCGGCGGCACTGTCGGTGACATCGAGTCGCTCCCGTTCCTGGAGGCGATCAGGCAGTTTCGCCGCGAGGTCGGCCAGGAGAACGTCCTCTATCTGCACGTCACGCTCGTGCCGTTCATCCCCGCTGCGGGCGAGCTGAAGACGAAGCCGACGCAGCACTCGGTCAACGAGCTGCGCCGTATCGGTATCCACCCGGACATCGTCGTCTGCCGCTCGACCGAGCCGCTGTCGGACGACATTCGCGAGAAGATCGCGCTCTTCGCCGACGTGGACACGAGCGCAGTGGTCGCGTCGCCTGACGTACCGGACGTCTACCTCGTCCCCGAGGTGCTCCAGGCGGAGGGGCTCGACGAGCTCGTCGTCGAGAAACTCGGCCTCGGAGGCGGCCCCGCGGACCTCGGCGAGTGGCACGAGCTCACCGAGCGGAGCCGCGAGCTCGGCGACGAGGTCGAGATCGCGCTCGTCGGCAAGTACGTGAAGCTGCACGACGCCTACCTCTCGGTGCACGAGGCTCTGAAGCACGCAGGCGTCCACCACGGCGCGCGCATCCGTGTCCGCTGGGTGGACGCGGAGAACATGTCGTACGAGGAGGCAGTGCGCGAGCTCGAGCAGGTCGACGGCGTGCTCGTTCCCGGCGGCTTCGGGTCGCGAGGCTGGGAAGGAAAGATTCTCGCCTGCCGCGTGGCACGCGAGCAGGAGATCCCGTACCTCGGCATCTGCCTCGGGATGCACGTTGCCGTCTCGGAATTCGCGCGGCACGTGGCGGGGATGGACGGGGCGAACTCGACCGAGATGGATCCCGAGACGCCGTTCCCGGTGATCGACCTCCTGCCAGAGCAGAAGGAAATCGAGGACCTCGGCGGCACGATGCGGCTCGGCGCGCAGGCAGTCGAGCTCGCGGAGGGAACGCGCGCACGGGAGACGTACGTGGAGCCGGTCATCCACGAGCGCCACCGCCACCGCTATGAGGTGAACAACGAGCTCCGCACGACGCTCGTCGAGGCCGGGCTCGTGGTCTCCGGGACGTTCCAGGAGGGCCGGCTCGTCGAGATCGTCGAGCTCCCGGAGCACCCGTGGTTCGTCGCGAGCCAGTTCCACCCCGAGTTCAAGTCGCGGCCGACGAGGCCCGCGCCGCTCTTTCGGGACTTCGTCGGAGCCGCGCTCGAACGCGCGCGTCTGCGGGCCGGCGCCGCGGTTCAGACAGCCTGATATACGGTCTCCCTCGTGGAAGCGTCCGTCGCAACCCTCGACGAGGTTCGCTGGCAGCTCGGCGACACCGCGACGTGGGGCGAGCGCAGCGAGCGCGTCGTCACGCGGGAGCTCACGTACTCCGACGGCGACCGCGTCCGGATCGTCGTGCGCAAGCGTGGCTGGCGGTATGACCTCGACGACCGAGGCGACGCGGTTGCCAAGGCGAGAGCGCTCGGGGCCCAGACCGACGGAACAGAGCGCGGCTGGCTCGAGCTGGCGGAGGCCATCGTCGCGGAGGAAGGGTTCAACGTGAACCGGAGCGGCGTCGTGTTCGTTCCCGCCGTCGAGGGGCGCGACCTCGCAGAGCTCGCGTTCCGGCTCGCGGAGTGCGCGTACGCCGTGCACGTGGCGCTGCTCGAGTCCGCGCAGGACTGAATCCAGCTGCGGGGCCGTGACCGCGACGCCTGCTCCGTGGTGGAAGGGCGGCGTCCTGTACCAGGCGTACGTCCGCTCGTTCGCCGACTCGAACGAGGACGGGATCGGCGACCTCCCGGGGCTCGTCGGGAAGCTCGACTACCTCGACTGGCTCGGCGTCGACGGCATCTGGCTGAGCCCGGTCCACCCGTCGCCGAACGTCGACTGGGGCTACGACGTCGCCGACTACCTCGATGTCCATCCCGACCTCGGGACGCTCGCCGATCTCGACCTGCTCGTCGCGGAGGCGGGCAGGCGAGGCATCGAGATCCTCCTCGACCTCGTCCCGAACCACACGTCGTACCGGCACGCATGGTTCCGTGAGCGGCCCGAGTACTACGTCTGGGCGGACGCGATCCCGAACAACTGGCGCTCGATCTTCGGCGGTCCCGCGTGGACGCACGACGAGGCGCGCGGCCGCTACTACCTGCACAACTTCGCGCCCGAGCAGCCCGACCTCGACTGGTGGAGCGCGGACGTGCGCGCGGAGTTCGAGCGCATCCTCCGGTTCTGGTTCGACCGGGGGATCGCCGGGTTCAGGATCGACGTCGCGCATGCCCTGATCAAGGACGAGCTGCTCCGCGACGACCCATCGCGACCCGGCGGTGACGGCGTGCTCAACGTCTACTCCATGAACCGTCCGGAGACGCACGAGATCCTGCGCTCGTGGCGCCGCCTCGCGGGGTCGTACGAGCCGGAGCGGTTGCTCCTCGGGGAGGCGTACGTCCTCGAGCCTGATGCCTGGGCGCGCTTCTACGGGACGGACGGCGACGAGCTCCAGCTCGCGTTCAACTTCGGGCTCCTGCACGCCGACTTCGACGCGGGCTCGCTCCGCGCCGCCGTCGCCGCAGCCGAGGCCGCGCTCCCGGCCGGCGCGTGGCCGTGCTGGGCGGGCTCGAACCACGATGCCGGCCGGCTGACGACGCGCTGGTGCAGGGGCGACGAACGGCTCGCCCGCTGTGCGCTGCTCGTCCTGCTCGGGCTCCGCGGGACGCCGGTCCTCTACTACGGCGACGAGCTCGCGCTCGCCAACGGGCACGTGCCGAAGGACCGCGAGCTCGATTGCGCGACGCCCTCGCGCGATCCGGGCCGCACGCCGATGCCCTGGACCCGCGCCGGCGGCTGGACCGATCCGTGGCTCCCGCTCGACGACGCGAGCGCGGAACGTCGAGGAGCAGCGTGCCGACCCGGAGTCGACGTTGCATTTCACCCGCGACCTGATCGCGCTGCGGCGACGGCTGCCCGAGCTCGCGCTCGGCGACTACGCGGAGCTCGCGGCGCCTGCCGGCGCGTGGGCGTGGCGGCGCGGTGACCGCGTCGCGGTCGCGGTGAACCTCGGCGGCGAGCCGGTCGAGATCGACGGCTTCACCGGATCGGTCGCACTCGGGACCGCGCGAGGGCGAGACGGCGAGCGTCTCGAGGGACGACTCGTACTCGGACCTGCGGAGGGCGTGGTCGCGCTGCTCGCGTCGCGTTGACACGAGGGCGAGGCAAGCCTCGCGCCTACTTGACCGAGCCCGCCAGGAGGCCTTCGACGAAGTAGCGCTGGAACGCGAAGAAGACGACCAGCGGGATCGCGAGCGAGATGAACGCAGCCGGCGCGATGATCTCGATGTTCCCGCTGAACTGGCGCATCTGCGAGAAGATCGCGACGGTGATCGGCTGCGTGTCGCGCGCGAACGTCAACGCGACGAGCAGGTCGTTCCACACCCACAGGAACTGGAAGATCGCGAGCGACGCGATCGCGGGCAGCCCGAGCGGGAGCATCAGGCGGATGAAGATGCGGATCTCCGAGGCGCCGTCGATTCGCGCAGCCTCGAGCAGGTCTCGCGGGATCCCGATGAAGAAGTTCCGGAGCAGGAAGATCGCGAACGGCAGCCCGAACGCGGTGTGGAAGAGGATGAGCCCGATGACGGTGTCGAAGAGCCCGAGGTCGTTGTAGAGCGAGAAGATCGGGATCAACGCCATCTGGATCGGAACGACGAGGAGCGCGACCACGATCAGGAAGAGCCAGTCGCGTCCCGGAAACTCGAGCCAGGCGAAGGCATACGCGGCGAGTGCGCCGATGAAGATGGGGAGGAGGGTCGCGCCGACCGAGATCAGGACCGTTGTCCAGAGCGCCTTCGTGATCGCCTCGTTGTCGAAGATCTCGCGGTAGTTGTCGAGCGTTGCGAGGCTCGGCTCCGAGAGAATCTGCCACCACCCGGTCGTCCCGATCGCCGACGGCTCGAGCAGCGATGTGAAGAAGAGGCCGATCGTCGGCACGAGCCAGAGCAGCCCGATGAAGGCGAGCACGAGGTAGATCGGCGTCTTCCCGATGAAGCGGACGATCCGCGCGGACAATGGCTCGGTCGTCTCGGCGACGGCCTCGTCGAGCCTCACGGTCGTTGGAGCCGTCGTCGTCGACACGAGCTAGACCTCCCTTCGGAAGCGGCGGATGTTGAGGGCGAGAACCGGGATCACGAGGAGGAAGAGGAAGACGGCGATGGCCGCTCCGAGCCCGAGGTCGTTGACGCCGCCGAACGACGTCCGCCACATCGCAAGCGCGATGACGTTCGCATCGTCCTGCACCGAGCCGGGCGCGATCGAGACGACGATGTCGAACACCTTGAGGACGTAGATCAGCATCGTGATGAAGACGACCGAGAGGACGGGAGCGAGCAGCGGCACCGTCACGCGCCTGAAGACCTGGAGCTCGGTGGCGCCGTCCGTGCGAGCCGCCTCGAGCAGGTCGCGTGGGATGGCGGCGAGCCCGGCCGCGATCACGACCATCGAGAAGCCGGCCCAGACCCAGATGTAGGCGATCATGATCGCCGGGGTGATCAAGGTCTCCCCGAGCCAGGACACACCCGCGTACGGCTCGGAGAACGTGTCCGGGCCGATCGCGGCCTGGTACGTGCCGGCCCCGACGTCCTCGAAGGCGAACGTGCCGTCGGCTTCCGCCGTCGTCGAGAGCACGGTCCCGCCGCCCTCCTCCCGAAGCTCGACGCTGACGCCGGGGAGCCCCAGCTCGCCTTGCTCGACCTCACCCGCGGTGCCGCCTCCCGGACTGAAGTCTCTCCATACGACCCCGGTGATGCCGCCGGCGAGCGCCTCGGGGACGACCGCCTGCTCGGCATCGGCGGGGACGTCCGAGGTGCGGATGCCCGTGAGGCCGAGTTGAGCGACGCTTCCGGCCTGGAGCGGCGTCTGGAGCACGAGGCCGCCCTCCGACCCGCCCTCGAGGTCGTCCGTCGAGGGAAGGGCGCCGGAGAGGACTCCCGAAGGGGACACCGCGTCCTTCACGACCGAGATCGCGGCATTGATCGTGCCCTGCTCGGGGTCTTTCTCGTACATCAGGCGCCAGATAACTCCGGCCGCGAAGAGCGAGATCGCCATCGGCATGAAGACGGCGACCTTGAAGGCGACCGAGAAGCGAATGCGCTCGAGGAGCACGGCGAAGACGAGCCCGATCGCGGTCACGAACGCCGGAACGATGAGGATCCAGAGGAAGTTGTTCCTGATCGCCGTCTGAAGCGTCTCGTCGGTGAAGAGCGTCTCGTAGTTGTCGAGCCCGACGAACTCGTCGCCGCTCCGGTCGTAGAAGCTGCGGATGATCGTGCGGATCGTCGGATAGACGATCCACACGGTGAGAAGGACGAGCGCAGGTGCGAGGAACAGCAGCGTCGTGCCGTAGCGCTGCCAGAAGCCTGGCCCCTCATCTGGCGGCGGAAGCCCTGTGGGGTGAGCTTCCGCCGCCTGCACCGAGTCGCTCAACTCGACCCGCGCGCGCCTAGCCGAACGCCGCCTGGGCGTCCGCTTCCATCTGCTGCGTGATCCCGTCGATGTTGTCCGGGTTCTGGACGAAGTCCGTGAACGCCTTGAACAGCCCCTGTCCGGGCGTGCCGCCGAACGCCGCCGGCTGCAGGTCCGACATGTCGAAGCGGAAGACGTCCGCCTCTGCGAGCGCGCCGGCCGTCGTCTGCGTGATCTCGTCGGGGTACACGCTCGTGTCGAGGTTCTTGTTCGGCGACGAGAACCCGCCGCGCGACGCCCACACCTCGGCTGCTTCCGGGGTCGTCAGGTACTCGAGGAACGCGTCGGCTGCCGGGCTCTTCGTGAAGTTCACGAACAGGTCGCCACCACCGACCACCGAAGGACCGGAGTCCTCGACGGACGGGAACGTGAAGACGTTGTAGCCCGATTCGGGCTCGAGCGTCGTTTCCACGACTCCGGGGGCGAAGTCCCCGATGATGACCATCGCAGCCTCCGGCGAGTCGGTGAAGACCTTCGCGACGGAGTCGGGCATGTCCGTCTGCAAGGCGCCTTCTGTTCCGCCCGCCATGTTCGCCGAGTCGCCGACGACGTCGGCCATGATCGTGAGCGCGTCCTTCACGGACTGATCCGTCCACGGGATCTCGTGCGTCGCGAGCTGGTCGTACATTTCGGGGCCCGCGCTGCGGATGTAGATGTTCTCGAAGAGGTCCGTCATCGGCCAGCCGACGTCGACGCCGACCGAGTACGGGGTGACTCCCGCGGCCTTGAGCGTATCTGCCCCCTCGACGAGCTCGTCGAAGGTCTCGGGAGCTCCGACACCCGCCTCCTCGAAATCGGCGACGTTGTACCAGACGGTCGACTTGTTCGCGCCCTTGAACATGACCCCGTACTGGGTCCCGTCGACGGCGCCCACGTCTGCCACGGACTCGCCGAAGTTGTCGACGATCGACTGGCGGAGATCGTCGAGAGGCTGGAGCGCGCCCTGCTCGACGAAGCCCGCCATGAGCCCGGGCTGGCCGACTGCCGCGATGTCCGGCGGATTGCCGCCTTCGACCGCCGTCGAGAGGAGCGGCGCCAGGTTGTCGCCGCCCGACGTATAGGTGACGTTCACGTTCGGGTAGAGCTCGTTGAAGCCGTCGATCACCGCCTGGAACGACTCCTGCTCGTCTCCGCCCCAGATCGCCATGATCGAGATGTCGCCGGAGACGTCCTCGCTGCCCTCGGCGCCACCGCCGCCATCGTCATCGCCGCCGCAACCCGCGGCGACGAATGCGAACGCGCTGATGACGAGCGCGAACGCGAGCCATCGATATCTCATTGCTCTGCTCCTTCCACGGGTTGCGATGCCCGTCCCTGTCGTGTCGTGTCGTTCGAGTAGATGCCGAGCCCGGTTTCGAGATCGAAGAAGTGGAGCGCGCCCGTCTCGACCGCGACGTCGACACGCTCGCCGCTCTTGATGCGCGAGCGCGGGCCGAAGCGCCCGACGAGCGTCGCCTGCGGCGCGCCCTCCTCAGCCGCAGCCTGCACGGCCCGCTCCTGGCCGACGTCGCGAGCGAGCTCGCGCACGTCCTCGGTCAGGGCGGGCGGAGCGTCGATCTCGATGTGCGCGACGATCTCCGAGCCGAGGGGCTCGCGGAGGACGACGACGCCCTGCAGCCGCTGGTCGGCCGGTGTCTCGGGCTCGAGTGCCGCGTCCTCGAGGTTCTCGGGCCGGACGCCCAGGACCACTCGCTTGCCCACGTAGTCCTGGAGCGCCGTGCGATAGGCGAGGAGCGGCTCGGTGAGCTTGAGCTCGTGCGTCCCGATGAGGGCGATGACGTCGCCGTTCCGGCGCTCGATCGTCGCTTCGACCATGTTCATTGCCGGCGAGCCGATGAAGCCGCCGACGAAGAGATTGACAGGACGCTCGTAGAGCTCCTGCGGCGGTGCGACCTGCTGGAGCTCGCCCTTGCGCATGACCGCGACGCGATCGCCCATCGTCATCGCCTCGACCTGGTCGTGGGTGACGTAGATCGTCGTCACCCCGAGCTCGTCCTGGATGCTCGAGATCTCCGCTCGCATGTGGACGCGGAGCTTTGCGTCGAGGTTCGAGAGAGGCTCGTCCATGAGGTACGCCTGTGGCTGGCGGACGATCGCGCGGCCCATGGCGACGCGCTGCCGCTGCCCACCCGAGAGCGCGCGCGGCTTCCGGTCGAGGAACTCCTCCAGCCCGAGGATCCGTGCGACCTCGTTCACGCGGCGGTCGATCTCGTCCTTCGGCTCCTTGCGCAGACGGAGGCCGAAGGCGATGTTGTCGAAGACCGTGAGGTGGGGGTAGAGCGCGTAGCTCTGGAACACCATCGCGATGTCGCGGTCGCGAGCAGGGACGCGGTTGACAACGCGCTCACCGATGCTGACGGTGCCCTCGCTGATGTCCTCGAGACCCGCAACCATGCGCAGGGCAGTCGTCTTCCCGCAGCCGGACGGCCCGACGAGGACCATGAACTCGCCGTCACCGACGTCCAGGTCGAGCCCGGACACCGCCCTCGTCCCGTCCGGGTACACCTTGCCGACGCCCGCCAGCGTCACCTGCGCCATTCGACCTGCATACCCCTGTCAGCAGCGGAGCTAACGTGGTCCCGTTCCGGGAGCGCCGCGGGACGCATGACTAGGATCGTCTCCGTGCCTGCCGACCATCGTCTCCCGGCGATGCTCGACCTGTTCCTCGAGCTCTGTGCGCTCCCGAGCCCGTCGGGACAGGAGCGGGCCGTCGCCGACCGCGTCGGTCGCTACCTCGGCGACCTCGGGCTCGCGTGGGACGAGGACGACACCGCGGCTGAGCTTCAAGGGACGGCCGGCAGCGTCTATTGCCGAATCCCGGGCGACAACGGGAGCGGCCGCGCGATCTTCCTGTGCGCGCACACGGACACGGTTCCGCCGGACGGTCGGCTCGAGCCGGTCGTCGACGAGGGGGTGGTCCGGAACGCGGGCGGGACGATCCTCGGCTCCGACAACAAGGCTGCGGTCGTGGCGATGCTCGAGGCGGTGCGGCGGATCGTCGAGCAGGGACGGCCGCACGCGGGCATCGAGCTCGTCTTCACGCCGAAGGAGGAGGTCGGTCTCCAGGGCGCCGGGGCGTTCGACCACACGCGGCTCCAGGCGCGCACCGGGTTCGTCTACGACCAGGGCACGGCGATCGGCGAGATCGTGCTCGGCTCACCGCACGCGTACGTCCTCGACCTGCGCTTCCACGGCCGGTCCGCGCACGCGGGGATGTTCCCCGAGGAGGGCCGCTCCGCGGTGGCCGCCGCGTCACGCGCGATCGCGGACTTCCGCCTCGGCCGCATCGACGAGGAGACGAGCGCGAACGTCGGCGTCATCACGGGCGGAACGGCGCGGAACGTCGTCCCCGAATGGTGCTCGTTCGAGGCCGAGGTGCGGTCGCACGACGAGCAGAAGGCGACGGACGTCATGCGAGAGATGCTCGAGACGGCGGCCTTCGCGGCCAGCCTCGGCGAGTGCGAGCTCGAGTCCGAGGTGAAGCCGAGCTTCCCCGGCTACCGCTTCCGCGAGAGCGACGACGCGGTCCAGCTCGCGGCCGGCGCGCTCTCGGCCTGCGGGTTCACTCCGCGCTACGCGCTCTCTGGCGGCGGCGCCGACGCGAACGTCTTCAACGCACGCGGGCTCGAGTGCGTGAACCTCGCGAACGGGATGATGGAGATCCACACGCCCGACGAGCACATCGCGGTCGCCGATCTGGAGGCGATGGTGGACGTCACGCTCGCGCTGGTGGACGCCGCGCGGGCAAAGCCGTCGTAAGGTGGAAGAGCGTCGCCTCGGGCGTGTCGTCGGCCTCGGCACGTACCGCACGTTCCGTGACGACACCGCGCTCGCCCGCCGCCTCGCGGACGCGGCGCTCGAAGCCGGGACGACCGTGTTCGACTCGTCGCCGATGTACGACTCGGAGGAGGCGCTCGGCACTGCGGTCGAGGGCCGACGTGGAACCGCGAGGATCGCGACGAAGATCTGGGCGCCGAGCCTCGACGAAGGCAAGCACCAGTACGAGGCGCAGCGGCGCTACTTCGGCCGCGTCGAGATCGAGCAGGTTCACAACCTCGTCGCCTGGCGCGAGCACCTCGAGTGGATCGAGGACGAGCGCGACGCGGGTGGCATCGACCGGATCGGAGTCACGCACTGGAGCCCTGGCTCGTTCGGCGAGCTCGAGACGGCGCTCGCGACCGGCCGCTTCGACACGGTCCAGGTCCCGTTCAACCCGTTCGAGCGCGAGGCCGAGCAGAGGATCCTGCCGCTCGCCGAGGAGCAGGGGATCGCCGTGATCGTCATGCGCCCGCTCGGGGGAAGTGACGGCCTGCATCTGCGCCGCGGACCGGCTCCCCGCGAGCTGGAGCCGTTGCGCGAATTCGGCGTCGAGACGTGGCCGCAGGCGCTTCTCAAGTGGGCGCTCTCCGATCCGCGCGTCGACCTCGTCATCCCGGCGACGTCACGCCCTGAACGTGTCGTCGAGAACGCCGCAGCAGGCTCGCCGCCGTGGTTCTCGCCGGACAAGCGGGCCCTCGTCGAGCGGCTCGCATTCGCGTAGCGCCCGCCTGTATCGTCCTGCCGCCATGCGCGTCGGCGTCGCGAAGGAGATCAAGCCGCAGGAATACCGCGTCGCCCTGACGCCCGCGGGCGCGCGCGAGCTCGTCCAGGGAGGGCACGAGGTCGTCGTCGAGGAGGGTGCAGGAGTCGGGAGCGCGTTCCCGGACGCTGCGTACGAGCGAGCCGGCGCGTCGATCGCAGCGGTGGACGACGTCTGGGAGCGCGCGGAGCTCCTGCTCAAGGTGAAGGAGCCGATCGCGGCCGAGTACCCGCGGCTGCGAGCAGGTCTGACCCTCTTCACCTACCTCCACATTGCAGCGGACGAGCCGCTGACGCGTGCGCTCGTCGACTCGGGCATCACCGCGATCGCGTACGAGACGGTGGAGACCGACCGGGGGGCGCTTCCGCTGCTCGCGCCCATGAGCGAGATCGCCGGCCGGCTCGCGCCCCAGGCCGGTGCGCATCATCTCGAGAAGCCGAAGGGAGGGCGCGGCATTCTTCTGGGAGGCGTCGCCGGGGTCGCCCAGGGCCGCGTCGTTGTCATCGGAGGCGGGATCGTCGGCTACAACGCAGCAGTGATCGCGCTCGGTCTCGGGGCGCAGGTGACCATCCTCGAGCGCTCGGTCGACCGCATGCGCCATCTCGAGGAGATCCTGAGCGGACGCGTCTCGCTCCTCATGTCGTCCTCGCTGCAGGTGGAGGAATCGCTGAAGGTGGCCGATCTCGTCATCGGCGCCGTGCTCATCCCGGGCGCGCTCGCTCCGAAGCTCGTGACCCGCGAGATGCTCGGGGCGATGAAAGAGGACTCGGTGCTCGTGGACGTCGCCATCGACCAGGGAGGCTGCGCCGAGACCTCCCGTCCGACGACGCACGACGATCCGGTGTACACGGTCGACGGCGTCATCCACTACTGCGTCGCGAACATGCCCGGCGCCGTGCCGATCACGTCCACGCGGGCGCTGACGAACGTCACGCTTCCCTACGTCGAAGCCATTGCCGAGTACGGAGTGGTCGACGCGATCCGGCTGGATCCGGCGCTCGCGCGCGGCGTCAACGTCGTGGGCGGGCAGGTCACGTACGAGGCCGTCGCCGAGGCGCATGGCCTCGAGTACACGCCGCTCGACGACGCGCTCGCCACCTCCGTCGTCTAGCGGAAGGCGATCCGCGCCAGGTCGCGAATAACGCTCGCGCCAAGTGGAAGCATCGGTCGAGAAACGTCTGGCAGCCGTCGAGGACACGCTCTCGGCACTCGTCGAGCGCCTCGACGACCTGGAGGCGCTGCTCGCCTACAGGGAGTCGGCAGGCGAGGCGCCGCCCGTGGCTGCGACGGAAGCGCCGCCCGCGCCGGTCGCCGCCGACGAACCGCGCCAGCCACCTGCGCCCGAGCCGACCGTGCCGGCTCCGACGCCGCGGCAGAAGGTGATTCGGTCCGGCGAGACGCTCGAGGACCTTCTCGGGGGCCGCGTGCTCGCGTGGGTCGGGGGGCTCGCGATCTTCGTCGGGGTCATCTTCTTCCTCGCCATCGCGATCGACCGGGGCTGGATCGGAGTCGAGGCTCGCGTCGCCCTCGCATTCCTCGGCGCGACGGTGCTCCTCGTCGTAGGGCTCGTGCTCCACGAACGCCAGGGCCAGCTGGAAGCCGCCGTAGCGGCGGTGGCCACGGCGTTCGCCGCCCTGTACGCGTCACTGACCTACGCGACCGCCGTGGAGGACGTGATCAGCGACGAGTCCGGCCTCGTCGTCGCAACGATGGTGGGGATCGTTGGGGCGGCCGTTGCCGTCCGCTGGCGCTCGCAGTTCGTCGCCGCGCTCGCGCTCCTCGGCGCTCTCGCGGCTCCGGTGCTCGTCCAGAGCGGCACGTCGACGCTCTCCCTCGCGTTCATGGTGATCGCGCTGTGCTCGACCGTCGCCGTGCTCATCTGGCAGCGCTGGGGTTGGCTGGGTATCGGCGCGTTCCTCATCAGCGCACCTCAGCTCGCCTTCTGGGTCGAGGAAGCCGACGAGCTCGCACTCGCGCTGGCCGTGGTCGCGCTCAACTGGGCGCTCTTCGTCGTGGCGGCGATCGGCTACGAGCTGCGCGTTCCCACCTCGAAGCTCCGGGTCTCGTCCGCGTCGCTGCTCCTCCTGAACGCAGCCTTCACCGCTGCTCTCGGCTGGTTCGTGATCGACGATCTCGGCTCGTCCGAGGGCGGCACCGCCTGGGTGCTCTCCCTCACCGTCGGCCACATCGTGCTCGGGGGCTTTGGATTCCGACAGCGCATGAGCGGCGAGATCGCGGCGCTGCTCGTGGCCGTGGGGTTGGGCCTCTCCGGGGTCACGCTCGCCCTCGCTCTCGACGGCCCGGCGCTCGTCGCCGGCTGGTCGGCAGAGGCCGTGATCCTCGCCTGGGTCGCTCGGCGCACGGGCGAGCAGCGCGCCTGGCTCTTCTCGCTCGCGTTTCTGATCCTCGCCGTCTTCCATGCGATCACGGTCGAGGCCGTTCCCGAGGCGCTCCTCGAGGGCGTGCCGCACCTCGGAGAGGCTGTCGTGGCCGTCCTGTGCGTCGGTGTCGCGGCGCTCTTGATGGGCATCCTCGCCGCCGGCTCGGACCTGCGCATGTTCCTCCTTGCACTGGCGGGCGTCGCGTTCGTCTACGCGGCGTCGCTCGTGATCGTCGACGTGATCCAGGGCGACGCCGAGGAGCGCTCGCAGACGGCGCAGGTCGCACTGAGCGCGTTCTGGGCGCTCGTCGGGCTCTCCGTGATCGTGGTCGGGCTGGTGCGGGATGTAAAGGAGCTTCGACTGGGCGGCCTTGCGCTACTTGGCATCGGGGTCGCGAAGGTCTTCGCCTACGACCTCGCGGAGCTCGACCAGCTCTACCGCGTCCTGTCGCTCGTGGCCGTCGGGCTCGTCCTGCTCGCCGGCGCGTACGCGTATCAGCGCGTCCGCGCAGCCGGACGGATCTCGTGAAGGTGCTCGCCGCACTCGCGGTCGCTCTCGCCGGCGTCGCCTCCGGTGTGGACGAGACCGAGTTTCGCTACACGCGTGCCCTCTCCGCCCCCGCGGGTGCGCCGGTGCGCTTCGAGCCCGACGGCCCGCTCTACGGCCATGCGCGCGTCGACTTCCCGGACCTGCGCGTGCTGGACTCCGGTGGAGAGCAGGTCCCGTGGCGTCCGGTGCCTCTGCCCGCGCCCGTTCCGAGCCGCCCGGTGGAGCTCGTCGCCCGGGGACGGCGAGACGGGGTCGTATCCGTCGTCGCCGACCGTGGCCCGGCCGCCGGCATCGTCGACCGCATCACGCTGGACATTCCGGACCGCCTCTTCGTCGGTGACGTGGTCGTGCTGGGCAGTGCCACCGGAGCGGAGGGAACCTACGCGCGGCTCTCGACGACGCCGATCTATTCGGTGCAGGGGGCTGTCGATGCGCGGAGCACGACCGCTGTCTTTCCGGCGACCGACTACCGCTACCTCCTCGTGCAGGCAAGCGGCGTGTCGCGGATCGACGGCGCCAGCGTGGCCCGGGACCCGTCGCAGGCTGTGCTGCGACCCGTCGAGGCGAGCTCCCGCCGCCGCGAACGAGGACGTGCATCGGTGGTGAGGCTGGACCTCGGGTACGCCAACGTGCCCGTGGACGCCGTGCGCATTGGCTCGTCGACGTCTCGGTACGTTCGCCAGGTGACCGTCGAGGGCTCGAACGACGGCTCCAGATTCGCCTTCCTCGCGTCGGGCGAGATCGCGCGCTTCCCCGGCGTCGACCTGTCTCAGCTCGAGGTCGCGGGACGCCATCGCTTCCTTCGGGTCACCATTCGCAACGGCGACGATGCGCCGCTCGAGGCGCTACGCGTCACGGCCGATGCCCGCGCCCGTCCGCTCCTCCTCTCCGAAGGGTTTCGCGGCCCGTACCGGCTGCTCTACGGCGCAGACGCGGTCCCCGCGCCGGACTACGACTTCGCGCAGCTCCCTGCCTCTGCGACGGGCTACGAGGGGGCGATCGCCGGGCGGCTCGGAACCGAACGCGCGAACGAGGCGTTCGAGGCCCCTCCCGACACGCGCTCGCTGTTCGAGCGCCACGACCGGCTCGTCAACGCGGCGCTCGTGCTGGCCGCGATCGCCGTCGGCGCAGCGGGGTTAGTGGCGCTCAGGCGACGTACCTGAGCGAAGGCGAGGCAAGCCTCGCCCCTACGAGCCGGTGGCTTCTCGCTTCGCGCGTCGGAACAGGCGACCCGCCCCTGAACCGTCGTCCGACGTCGGCGGCTTGTCGTCTTCCTTCTTGCTCGGCCGGTCCTTCGTCGGGAAGATCCTGATCGCCACGTACGTGATTCCCGCCGCGAGCGCGACGATGCCGGTGATGTAGAGCGCGAGCAGCAGGATCCCGAGGGCGGCGTCCAAAGCGGTCGTAGAATAGCGCCGTGCTCGAGCCCGGTCTCACGCACGCGCCTTGTCCGCTAGCGCCTCGTCGCCTGGCGGCGACGCCGTAGTGCCGCGCGCGTGCGTGATCGTCCTCGACGCAGTCGGGGCCGGAGAGTTGCCCGACGCCGCCGAATACGGGGACGAGGGCTCGAATACGCTGGGCAATACGGCGGAGGCGGTCGGCGGCCTCGACCTCCCGAACATGGAGGCCCTGGGGCTCGGCAACGTGATGCCGCTCGCCGGTTGCCCGCCGCAGCCGGGGTCGCCCGCGGTCGCCGGCCGGCTGCTCGAGCGCTCGAAGGGGAAGGACACGACGACAGGCCACTGGGAGATGATGGGAATCGTCACGCCGACGGCGTTCCCGACCTATCCGCACGGGTTCCCGGACGAGGTGATCGACCCGTTCATGAATCGCACGGGCCGCGGCGTCCTCGGCAACAAGCCCGCCTCGGGCACGGAGATCATCCAGGAGCTCGGGGAGGAGCACCAGCGCACGGGGAAGTGGATCGTCTACACGTCGGCCGACTCTGTCTTCCAGGTCGCGGCCCACGAGGAGACGATCCCGCTCGAGGAGCTGTACGAGGGCTGCCGGATCGCCCGGGAGATCCTCACCGGCCGGCACGCGGTCGGCCGGGTGATCGCTCGCCCGTTCACCGGTGAAGCAGGTCACTACGAGCGCACGCCGAACCGTCACGATTTCTCGCTCGAGCCGCCGCGCCCGAACTACCTGACCACGATCCGCGAGGCCGGGAACACGGTCTACGGGGTGGGCAAGATCTCGGACATCTTCGCGGGCCAGGACATCGACGAGTCGAGCCCGACGAAGTCGAACGTCGAGGGGATCTCGCGCACCGTCGAGCTGCTCCAGGAGACCGAGAGCGGCTTCGTGTTCGTGAACCTGGTCGAGACCGACATGCTCTGGGGCCACCGCAACGACCCGGTGAACTTCCACCGCTGCCTGCAGGACTTCGACCGGCGGCTGCCCGACCTCCTCGAGGCGCTGCGGACCGGCGACCTCCTGATCATCTCCTCCGATCACGGCTGCGACCCGACGACGCCCTCGACGGATCACTCGCGCGAGCACGCGCTGCTCCTCGCCTATGCGGCCGGACGGAACGCGGCGGGGCGGGTGCACGAGGAGGGCGAGCTCGCCGACGTCGGGTTCACGGTGAACGCCTGGCTCGGCGGCAAGGCTCCGGGACGCAAGCTTCCGGGGCGGCAGATCGAGCTGTGAGCCTCAGCGACCCGGAGGTCGTTCGCCGCGAGTACGCCAGCGAGCGCGGGCTGGAAGCGCGCCGTTCGCTCTACGAGACGCGGGTCGGTCCCGATCCACGTGAGGTCATGTGGTTGGAGATCGCCGCCGCCGCCCCGCGTCATGTCCTCGAAGTCGGCCAGGGGCCCGGCGAGCTCAGCGAACGAATGCAGCTAGAGCTCGGGGTCGAGGTCGTAGCGATCGACATCTCCGAGCGGATGGTCGAGCTCGCGCGAGCCCGCGGGGTCGACGCGAGGGTCGGCGACGTCCAGGACCTGCCCTTCCCGGATGAAAGGTTCGATCTCGTCGTCGCTGCTTGGATGCTGTTCCATGCCCCCGATCTCGACCGCGGACTCGAGGAAATCGCACGCGTCCTGGAGCCTGGAGGACGGCTCGTCGCGGTCACGAACAGCGAGTACCACCTCGACGAGGCTCGGTCGCACGTGGGGTTCAGCATGGTCGGCCGGGTCTCGTTCTCCCGCGAGAACGGCGAGGCAGCACTCAAGCGGCACTTCAAGTGCGTTGAACGGATCGACGTCGAGGGATCGGTGACCTTTCCGGACGCCGATGCGATCCGCGCGTACGTACGGTGGCTCGTCCTGGCAACGGACGAGGCCGACGAGGTGCCGGACCTCGTCGAGCCGTTGGTGGCGACGACCCGGAACACGGTCTTCGTCGCCGAGAAGCCGTGACCGATCCGCTCGGATTCCGGCGCGATCCGCGCCCTACCGAGCCCGTGCCGGCGTTTACGCTGTTCCCGTGCAGCGCATCGCCTGGAGCAACGAGCGGCTCGACGACCTGGCGAACCGAATGGACGCCGGGTTCGCACGGGTCGATGCCGACATCCGCGAGCTTCGGGCGGAGCTCCGGGCTGAGATCGGAGGGTTGCGCTTGACCCTCCTCCGGGTGGGCGGCGGCATCATGGTTGGCCTCGTCGGCGTGATCGCCGCGATCCTGGTCAGCCCCGTCGGCAGCTGACAGCGGCGCATCGTCGCTCTAACACTGACGCTTCCTCTCGGGCGCGATTGTCGCCGTGAGTAGCCTGCCCGACAAGATGGCCGAAGGGGACAGTTGATCCGCGCCGCCGACCTCATCGAGCGCAAGCGCGACGGCCAGGAGCATTCGCCGGAGGAGATCTCCGCGCTCATCGACGGCTACGCGTCCGGAGAGGTGCCCGACTACCAGATGGCCGCCTGGTGCATGGCCGTCTTCTTCAAGGGGCTCAGCGGACGCGAGACGTACGCGCTCACCGATGCGTTCATCCGCTCGGGGGAGACGCTCGATCTCGGCTCGGAGCTCGGGCGGCGCGTCGTGGACAAGCACTCGACGGGCGGCGTGGGGGACAAGACCTCGATCGCCGTCGGCCCGATCGTCGCCGCCTGCGGGGTCCCGTTCGGGAAGATGAGCGGCCGCGGGCTCGGGCACACCGGCGGGACGCTCGACAAGCTCGAGTCGATCCCGGGGTTCCGCGTCGAGCTGACGACCGACGAGTTCGTCGCCCAGGTGCGCGACGTCGGGCTCGCGATCGTCGGCACCTCCGCGAACCTCGTGCCGGCCGACAAGAACCTCTACGGACTCCGCGACGTGACCGCGACCGTGGACATCGTCCCGCTGATTGCGTCGTCGATCATGTCGAAGAAGATCGCTGCGGGCGCGGACGCGATCGTCCTCGACGTGAAGGTCGGGGACGGCGCGTTCATGAAGACGCTCGAGGACGCGCGCATCCTCGCCGATCAGATGGTCGACCTCGGCCGCCGCGCGGGCCGCGAGGTCGTGTGCCTACTGACCGACATGGAGCAGCCGCTCGGCTATGCGGTCGGGAACGCGCTCGAGATCCGCGAAGCCGTCGCGACGATCACCGGAGAGGGCCCGCCTGACTTCACCGAGCTCGTGCTCGACGCCTGCGCGCGCCTGCTCTCGCTCTCCGACCTCGAGCTCGACCTCGATGAGGGCATGCGGCGCGCCCGGGAGGCGATGGCGAACGGCTCCGCGCTCGAGGCGTACGAGCGGTGGATCCGTGCGCAAGGCGGCGACCCGGACCTCGGCCGGCTCGCTACGGCGCCGGTGATCGCGGAGGCAAAGGCTCCACGCGGCGGCGAGGTCGCGAGCCTCGGCGCCCTCGCCGTGGGCATCGCAGCCCTCGAGCTCGGCGCGGGCAGGCGGACGAAGGAGGATGCGATCGACCACTCGGTCGGCGTGGTGCTGCGCGCCAAGCGCGGTGACGAGGTCGCCGCCGGCGACGTCGTCGCGGAGATCCACGCGCGGGACGACGCCTCCGCAGAGCGAGCGATCGCCGCGGTTCTGGCCGCATACGAGATCGGCGACGCCGGCGCTTCGCGCCGTCAAGGAATCCTCCTCGACGTCGTCGAGTAGCGCCGGTGCCGGAGCTGCCCGAGGTCGAGACCATCCGCAGCCAGCTCGCGCCGAGGCTCGAGGGGCGCACCTTCGCGGTCGTGGACATCCTCGATTCGCGGCTCACACGACCGCTCGATCCTCGCGAGGTCGCCGCCGAGCTCCAGGGCGAGCGCGTCGTCGCGGTCGAGCGCCGTGGGAAGTACCTCGTCGTGCGGCTCGAGGGCGGCGCGGCGCTGCTCGTGCACCTGCGCATGACGGGGAGCTTCGGCTTCGAGCCGACGAGCCACGAGCGCGCGGTCGTCGAGCTCGAGGACGGCTCGCGCCTCGTCTATCGCGACGTGCGGCGGTTCGGGACGTGGCTCGTGGTGGCCGGCGACGAGCTCGAGCCCTACATCACAGGGAAGAACGGGCCTGAGCCGCTCGGTCCTCGCTTCACGACGTCGTGGCTCGCCGGGCAGCTCGCCAGGCGGCGCGCGCCGCTCAAAGCGGTGCTCCTCGACCAGCGTGTCGTCGCCGGCCTCGGGAACATCTACGCGGACGAGGCGCTCTGGAGAGCGCGGCTCAGCCCGCTGCGGCCGGCGAACAGCCTCGACGCGGAGGACGCCCGTCGCCTCCACCGCGCGATCCGCACCGCGCTCCGCCTCGGGATCGAGCGCCAGGGCTCGACGCTCAGCACCTACGCACAACCGGACGGATCACCGGGGTCGATGCAGCGGGAGTTCCGCGTCTACGGGCGCGAGGGCGAGCCGTGCCCACGCTGCCGCACTCCGATCGCGAAAGCGCGCGTGGGCGGCCGCGGCACCTGGTACTGCCCGCACTGCCAGCCCGCTCGCTAGTGGCGTACGCTACAAGCATGATCACGACGACCATCGTCTGCTCGCAATGCGGCCGCGAAGCTCCGGCCGGACCCGACGAGCTCGCGACGTGGCGCCATGGCGACCTCGCGCTCGAAGGCGACGTCGAAGAAGGGCTTCTCCTCTGCCCGGACTGCGACGCCGAGGACCGCGAGCAGGCGTTCGAGGAGGGCGAAGGCGGATAACCGCCTTGTGACTCTGAGCCACAAGGGCCGGTCGCCTGCCTAGACTGGCCGCGTGGCCCGCAGCTACAAGACCGAGGCGGTCGTGCTGCGCTCGTTCCGGTTCGGCGAGGCGGATCGCGTCCTCCACGTGTACACGGCGGACCGGGGGAGGATCGGGGCGGTCGCGAAGGGTGTCCGCAAGACGAAGTCGCGCTTCGGAGCCCGGCTCGAGCCGCTCTCCCACGTCGAGCTCATGCTCCACCAGGGTTCGGGCGAGCTGCACACGGTCACCGGCGCCGCGCTCGTCGACCCGCATCGGCCGACGCGCGAGGACTCGTATCGCCTGTCGGTCGGGCTCGTCGGCGCGGAGGCGATGCTGCGGCTCTTCGTCGAGCAGGAGCGGAACGAGCGTGCGTTCGAGGCCGTGACGCGGTACCTGACGGTGCTCGACACGCTCCCGGCCGGCCTCCGCGGTCGCGCCGCGCTCGACCCGCTCGCGCTCGCGTTCCAGCTCAAGCTTCTCTGGCTCTCCGGGTACTTCCCGCACCTCGAGGCCTGCGTCGAGTGCGGTGAGACCGGGGGTCTCGTCGGGTACCTGCCTCGAGCGGGAGGCGCTGCCTGCGCATCGTGCGCTCCCACGGAGACGGTGCAGCTGACACCGGAGGGGTTCCGAGGCGTGCTGAGCCTCGTCTCGAGCCCGCTCGCGGAGGCACACGGGATCGTGCTCGGCGAACGCGCCGCCCGCGACGCGCTCGCCGTCGTCGTCAGCTCGTACGAGTTCCACGGCGGCTTCCGGCTGCGCACCCTGTCCGCGTGAGGCGGGACCTCGGTGCCGGCTACGAGCTCGACGACGCTCCCGCCCGCATCGACCGCGAGGCGGTACATCGCTACCTGAGCCAGGAGGCGTACTGGGCCCTCGGACGGCCGCGTGACGTGCAGGACGAGCTCATCGCGGGCGCGGCTCGCGTCGTCGGCCTCTACCACGAGGGCGTCCAGGTCGGATTCACGCGCACGCTCTCCGACGGCCACACCCAGTCGTATCTCGCCGACGTCTACGTGCTCGAGGAGCACCGTGGACGCGGCCTCGGCGTCGAGCTCGTGCGGTTCTCCGTGGACGAAGGGCCGTTCGCGGGCACGAAGTGGCTCCTGCACACGCGGGATGCGCATGACCTGTACCGCAAGCTCGGCTTCGGCGAACCCGACGAACGAGCGCTCGAGCGCCGGCCTTAGTCGACCTTCGGCGGCTTCCACTCCTGCGCGAGGCGGTCGAGAACGACCTCGCGGGCGCCCGCGATCGGGATGCGGTCCTGCGCGAGCGAGTCTCGGTCCCGGATCGTCACCGTGTCGTCCTCGAGCGTCTGCTCGTCGATCGTGAGCGCGAAGGGCGTTCCGATCTCGTCCTGGCGCCGGTAGCGCCGGCCGATCTGGCCGGAGTCGTCGTACTCCGCGACGACGACCTGCCGGAGCTCCTCGTAGAGTCGCTGCGCACGCCCCGTGATCTCCTCGTTTCGCGGGATGAGCGGCAGCACCGCGACCTTGACCGGCGCGATTTCCGGGTGCAGCCGGAGGACGGTGCGCGGTCTGTCCGCCACGACCTCTTCCGCATACGAGTCGACGAGGAACGCGAGCATCGTCCTGTTGACGCCGGCAGCAGGCTCGATCACGTGCGGGACGAACCGCTCGCCGCTCCCGGAGTCCACCCACTCGAGACGCGTTCCCGACGCCTCCGTGTGCGCACGCAGATCGTAGTCGCCTCGGTTCGCGATCCCTTCGAGCTCGGACCAGCCGATGGGGAACAGGTACTCGATGTCGCTCGTGCCGCTCGAGTAGTGCGAGAGCTCGTCCGCCTCGTGTGGCCGGACACGCAGGTTCGCCTCGCGGATCCCGAACCGCACGTACCAGCGCAGGCGCTCGTCGATCCAATAGCGGTACCACTGCTCCGACTCCGTCGGCGGGACGAAGTACTCCATCTCCATCTGCTCGAATTCGAGCGTCCGGAAGATGAAGTTCCCCGGTGTGATCTCGTTGCGGAACGCCTTGCCGATCTGGGCGATCCCGAAGGGCGGCTTCCGGCGCGCGATCTGGGCGACGTTCTTGAAGTTGACGAAGATGCCCTGGGCGGTCTCCGGGCGAAGGTACGCATCGACCCCGGTCTCCTCGACGGCGCCGATCCGCGTCTGGAACATGAGGTTGAACTGGCGGGCTTCCGTGAGATCGCAGAGCTCGGTCTCGCCGGGATGCTTGCTCGGCTTGACGCCGCACTCGAGCTGATCGAGGTGATCCGCGCGAAAGCGCCGTTTGCAGTGGCGACAGTCGACGAGCGGGTCGGTGAAACCGCCAACGTGCCCGGAGGCCTCCCAGACGCGCGGGTGGAGGATCACGGACGAGTCGAGGGCGACGATGTCGTCGCGCTCGCGCACCATCGCCTCGAGCCAGCGGGCCTTCACGTTCTCCTTCAGCAGCACGCCGTAGTGCCCGTAGTCGTAGGCCGACCCGAGCCCGCCGTAGATCTCCGACGACGGGAACACGAACCCCCGCCGGCGGGCGAGCGAGACGATCTTCTCCATGGTGACGGCGTCGGACATCGCCCGGACGTTACTCGCCTGCGACCTCCGGTGTCAGACACCGTTTCCTGTCAAGCGCAAGGTGCATCGAGTTCGAAACAAGTCGTCCACAGCTCTCCTCTCCGCATACGCCCACTCTCCCTGCACACGCGCCCGAGTTCGCCGGACGGGAGGTGTGCGCAGCCGTCAGAGTCTGTTCCGACCTGTGCCACACGCAGGCACCCGGTGTCTGACACCGCCTGCCTGCGAGCGCACGCGCGACCACACGGCTAGCCTCACTCCGTGTCTGAGCAGACCGAACGCGCGGCCGTCGAGCTGCACATCGTCTCCGACTCGACGGGGGAGACGGCGGCTCGGCTCGTCCTCGCGCTCGAGGCGCAGTTTCCCGACCAGCCGTTCGTGGAGATCCGGCATCCGCGCGTGGAGAACGCCGAGGACCTCCACCTGGCCGTGCAACAGGCCCGCGGACGCCCGGCAGTGATGGTCTACACGCTCGTCGAGCCCGGGCTGCGCGACGCGATGCGGCAGCTCTGCCGCCGAGCGCGCGTCCACTACTGCGACCTCCTGGGGCACCCCATCGACTCCATCTCGCGCGTCGCCGGCGTCGCGGCGCAGATGCAGCCCGGCGCGCGGGCCCCGCTCGACGCGCAGTACTTCAAGCGGATCGAGGCGATCGAGTTCGCGGTGAAGTACGACGACGGCGTCGGCCGCGGGCTCGACGAGGCCGACATCGTGCTCGTCGGCGTCTCGCGCACGTCGAAGACCCCGCTCTCGATCTACCTCGGCTACCTCGGCCAGAAGGCCGCGAACGTCCCGGTGGTCGGCGGAATCGAGCCTCCTCAGGAGCTGTTCGAGATCGACCCTGCGAAGATCGTCGGCCTCACCATCGCCGCGGAGCGCCTTGCGGACATCCGCAACGCCCGCGTCAAGAGCATGGGTGCGCCCAGGCGCCGCTACGCGGAGCTCGAGGAGATCTACTCCGAGCTCGAGGAGGCGGCGGCGCTGCACAAACGGCTCAGGTGCCCGGTCATCGACGTCTCCGAGCTCTCGGTGGAGGAGACCGCGGCCCGGGTCATCCGTCTCGTCGAGCGGCGCCACCGAAAGGTGACGACGACGTGACGAGCCCGTATGGCTCTCCCGGGGAGCCGCCGCTGCGAAACCCGCTGCGGCCTCCTCCGGGCGGGCGCGGCGACCTGCGCGAGAAGGGCTGGGCCCCTCCGGTGCGGTTCGCGTTCTGGTGGTTCCTGCTCTTCACGAGTGTCCTCGTCTTCTACGTGCTGCTGACGCCGATCTGGCTCGGGCTGCGCGCAGCTGCGTGGATCGCCGAGCTCAGGTCGCGCGCAGCGCGCGGTTGATCAGCGTCACGACCGACGAACGGATTGCCCACCGCGCCCCGGGAAAACGTCGTCTTGCCGCTGCCGCTCGCGGACGCGAGGACTGCGACCCGCCTCACAGCAACCGAGCGTCGAGCGGCGTCTCCGCTCCAGGCTCCACGCGATACGCGCGTGCCTCCGGACGCGACGCGACGACCTCCTGGAGCTCCGTCCCGACGAAGTGGAGCGCTGCGCCGTCGTCCGCCGCGTAGCCGGGAGCAAACCCGTCGTCGACGAGCCTGCGATACACAGGCCGGCGGAGCTCCTCGCCGTCGTAGTGGGGACAGAAGCTTCCGGGCAGGATCGAGAGGCCGTCGGCGAGCGGCGCGAGCCCCGCGCCGAACGAGTCCGTGACGCAGGACTCGAACCAGCAGTTCGCGCCCGCGCTGACGCCACCGAGCACCGCTCCGCGCTCCCAGGCCTCACGTAGGGCGACGTCGACGCCGTGCAGGCGCCAGACGGCCAACGCGTTCGCGGTGTTCCCGCCGGAGACGTAGATCACGTCTTGGTCGGCGAGTGCCTCGACAGGTCGCTCGGGAGCCCCGAAGAGCCGCAGGCAGCTCGGATCGCAGTCCCGCTGTGAGAACGCCTCGAAGAACGCCGCGATCGCGCGGTTGGAGTCGCCGGTGGGCGTCGGGACGAAGCAGACACGCGGGCGGCTCGCCGGCGAGAACGACAGGAGGAGGTCGTCCAGCGCAGATTCCGGCTCCGCCATGAATCCACCGCCTCCGATGGCAAGGATCTGGCCGCGCACCGGACGAGTGTAGATTCCCCCCGCAAATGCGCTACGTGTACGACTTCGACGAGGACTCGGGCGGCGGTCGGGAGCTCCTCGGCGGCAAGGGCGTCGGGCTCGCGGAGATGACCCAGCTCGGGATCCCCGTTCCGTCCGGGTTCACGATCACGACCGACGCGTGCCGCGCGTACATGGCCGCTGGAGGCGAGGTGCCGGACGGCCTCGACGTCGAGGTGAGCCGTCACGTGGCCGCGCTCGAGGATCGCACCGGCAAGCGCTTCGGCGACCCCCACGAGCCGCTGCTCGTTTCCGTCCGCAGCGGCGCCGCGGTCTCGATGCCCGGGATGATGGACACCGTCCTCAACCTCGGACTGAGCGACTTCGCGGTCGAGGGCCTCGCCGAGTCCACGGGCAACGCGCGGTTCGCGTACGACTCGTACCGGCGGCTGATCCAGATGTACGGGGAGGTGGTCGACGGGATCGACGGGCATCGCTTCGAGCAGGCGCTCACCGACCTGAAGGCGGCGCGCGGAGTGACTCAGGACGTCGACCTCACCGCCGACGACCTTCGTGAGCTCGTCGGGACGTTCAAGGAGATCTACGAGGACGCGACTGGCCGGAGCTTCGCCCAGGACGCGAGCGAGCAGCTCGGGCGCGCCTACCGCGCGGTGTTCGACTCGTGGAACGCGCCCCGCGCCCAGGTCTACCGGCGCACGTACGACATCCCGGACGATCTCGGAACCGCGGTGAACGTCGTCCAGATGGTGTTCGGCAATCGCGGCGAGAGCTCCGGGACCGGCGTCAGCTTCACCCGTGACCCGGCGACGGGCGAGAAGCGCATCTTCGGGGAGTTCCTCGCGAACGCGCAGGGTGAGGACGTCGTCGCCGGGATCCGCACGCCCGAGCCGATCGAGCGCATGCGGGAGAAGATGCCCGCGGCGTACGAGCAGCTCGTGGAGACCCTCGATCGCCTCGAGGCGCACTACCGCGACCTCCAGGACGTGGAGTTCACGGTCGAGGAAGGGACGCTCTACCTCCTCCAGACGCGAACCGGCAAGCGCACCGCCGCAGCGGCGCTCCGGGCCGCGGTCGAGATGGTCGACGAGGGGCTCATCTCGAAGGAAGAGGCGGTCGCGCGGATCGATCCCGGCCAGCTCGACCAGCTGCTCCACCCGCGGATCGATCCCGGCGCGAACATCGAAGTCGCGACGCGCGGTCTCAACGCATCACCAGGCGCGGCCTCGGGCGCGATCGTGCTCGACGCGGACACCGCGGAGGAGCGCGGGAAGGCCGGCGAGGACGTCATCCTCGTGCGCTGGGAGACGACACCTGACGACATCCACGGCCTGATCCAGGCTCGCGGCGTGCTCACGGCGCACGGCGGGATGACTTCGCACGCTGCCGTCGTCGCGCGCGGGATGGGCAAGCCGTGCGTCGCGGGGTGCGAAGGGCTGTCCATCGACCATGCCTCGGGCAAGGTCACGCTAGGGGAGCACCAGGTCGCGGCCGGTGACGTGATCACGATCGACGGGGGAACCGGCAACGTCATCATCGGCTCGGTCCCGCTCGTGCCGCCCGCCATCGACGAGAACTTCGGCACCGTGCTCGGCTGGGCCGACGACGTCCGGCGGCTGAAGGTACGCGCGAACGCGGACACGCCTGCCGACGCGGCGAAGGCCCGGGAGTTCGGCGCGCAGGGCATCGGCCTCTGCCGGACCGAGCACATGTTCATGGCCGACGACCGGCTTCCGATCGTCCGAGACATGATCCTCGCGCGCGAGGAGGACGAGCGGCGCTCGGCGCTCGAGCGTCTCCTCCCGATGCAGCAGGCCGACTTCGAGGGGATCTTCGAGGCGATGGCCGGGCTGCCCGTGACGATCAGGCTCCTCGACCCGCCGCTGCACGAGTTCCTGCCCTCGCTCGAGGAGGCGACCTCCGAGGCGATGCGCGACCGCATCCGGCAGCTCTCCGAGGCGAATCCGATGCTCGGGACGCGCGGCTGCAGGCTCGGGCTCCAGTTCCCGGAGATCTACGAGATGCAGGTACGCGCGATCGTCCGGGCGGCGAAGGCCGTCGAGGAGCGGACCGGCGACGCCCCGCTGGTCGAGATCATGCACCCGCTCGTCGGGTTCCGGGAGGAGCTGGCGCGGCTCCGCGAGCTCACCGAGCGCGTCGCCGCCGAGGAGCCGTCAGTCGAGTATCTCTGCGGGACGATGATCGAGCTGCCACGCGCCGCGCTCCGCGCGGACGAGATCGCCGAGCAGGCAGACTTCTTCTCCTTCGGCACGAACGACCTCACGCAGACTGCGCTCGGCTTCTCGCGCGACGACGCCGAGGGCAAGTTCCTCACCTACTACCTCGAGCACGGCATCCTCGAGCGCAACCCGTTCGAGGTGCTCGACGAGGACGGCGTCGGCGAGCTCATGCGGATCGCGGTCGAGCGTGGCCGGGCGACGAAGCCAGAGATCAAGCTGGGGATCTGCGGCGAGCACGGCGGCGAGCCGCGGTCGGTCGCTTTCTGTCACGGGATCGGGCTCGACTACGTGTCGTGCTCGCCGTATCGCGTGCCGGTCGCAAGGCTCGCGGCCGCACAGGCGGCGCTCGCGGAGTCGGGCGTGACCGCGGTCGCCATCGGCGGCTGAGCCCAGCGTTGGCCGGGCAAGTCTGGAAGGCGCCGATCACCGCGCCCGAGGTCTTCGAAGCCATGGCCGACGGAGAGGACGCGGCGGCACCGATGCAAGCTGCGCTGCTCCGCCGGTGCGCCTCGGACTCGCTTGCTCTGTCGCTGCTTCCCGAGAGCCCGACGTGGGACATGCCGCACCGCCTGCTCGCCGGCGCTCGGTGGCTCGTGCTCTCCGGCGAGGCCGAAGACTTCGAGGAAGCAGCCGACCCCTGGGGCGCCTTTCACGCCGTGCTCGGGGAAAACAGCGAGTGGTTGGCGCGCTTCGTCCTCGAGCGGCCCGTGCAGACGAACGAGGTGCAGCGCTGCTGGGCGCTCCTGCCCATCTTCTTGACCATTGCGCGCGCCGCCAATCGCCCGCTCCACCTCGTCGAGCTCGGGACGAGCGCCGGGCTGAACCTGATCTGGGATCGCTACGGCTATCGCTACGAGAACGGGACCTGGGGCGATCTCTCGTCGCCGCTACAGCTGGAGGGTGAGGAACGGCGTCGCAGTGTTCCGGAGGAGCTCCTCCGGGTGGACGTCGACATCGAACGGCGCGTGGGCATCGATCTCGACCCGGTCGACGTGACGAGCGACGAAGGACTTCGACTCCTCGACACATTCGTCCGTGACGACGGCTATCGATCGCGCTCCGGTGCGCGGCCGACGTCCTGCGCATCGAGCCGCCCGAGCTCTTGCGGGGCGACTACGTCGAGCTCCTCCCGGAGATCGTCCGCGACCGCGACGACTACGGGCTCATGGTCGTGTTCCAGACGATCTCGACGGTGTACCTCTCGGACGAGGAGCGTGCCCGGCTACGCGCGATCGTCGACGGCGCGGGTGCGGTCGGGCCGCTCGCGTGGATCTCGACGCCGACTCCTGGGGAGCACGGCCAGCGACGCGGCGACTACCCGCTCGAGCTCGCGCTCTGGCCGGGCGAAGAACGCCGGATCGTGGCGCGCATGAACGTCCGCGGCGAGTGGCTCGAGTGGATCGGCTGAGCGCTAGACCGTCGCGAGCGCGACGCCCACGCTGAGCACGCCGACGGCGGCGACGCCGAGGGTCGCGATCGTCGGCCTCCGCCTGAGCGTGAGGAAGACCAGCGCCGCCGCGGCTCCGCCGATCAGGCCGCCGATGTGGCCGCCGCGCGAGATCCCCGGGATGAGGAACGTGAGCGCGAGGTTCAGGACGACGAGCCCGAGGGCCTGTCCTCCGAACACGTAGACCCTGCGCCACTCGAGGATGAGCGCCGCGCCCATCAGTCCCCAGATCGCGCCGGAAGCCCCGACGGTGAGCGCGTCCGGCGTCCACAGGAGGGCGCCTGCCGAGCCCGCCAGCCCGGAGACGAGGTAGACCAGCAAGTAACGGGCGTGCCCGAAATAGTCCTCGAGCGCTGGCCCGATGAACCAGAGCACGAGCATGTTCAATCCGAGGTGGATCACGCCGTAGTGGAGGAACGTGGCCGTTATCAGGCGCCACCAGTCGCCGTCGGCGACGACCGGGCCGAACAGGACACCCTCCATCCAGATCCGGCCTCCCTGGCCGTTGATCGGCGCTCCGGTCGCGAGCTGGAGGAGGTAGACGCCGACGTTGATTCCGATCAGCGCGAACGTGACGTAGGGGCCGTAGCGGTCGAGCGACCTCGACGCCTTGCGCGCGGCACGCCGTGGGGCGGCCTGCTGGCCGGCGACAACCGCGTGGTCGGGGCAGCGGATCCCGACCGGGCCGAACGTCATGCAGTCCGGGCAGATCCCGCGGCCGCACTCCGAGCACGAGACGTACGTCTCGCGATCGGGATGCCGGTAGCAGTGCAGGGGCTCGGCCACGGCGGGTTAGCGTACCCCTGTGCGGGTTCACGTCGCGCTCACACCGGACGAGGCCGGCCGGGCCCCGACCGGAATCGTCATCGACGTGATTCGGGCGACCTCGACGATCTGCCAGGCACTCGCCTCCGGCTACGAGCGCGTGCTCTGCACCGCGGAGGTCGAGGACGCGTTCGCGCTCCGGGAGGAGCTCGGGTCGGGCGTGCTCGGCGGGGAGCGGATGAACGTGCTGATCCCCGGCTTCGACCTCGGCAACTCGCCGCGCGAGTACCTGGAAGCGCGTGACGGCGGCCTGATCCTCACGACGACGAACGGCACGCGGGCGATCGTGTCCGCTGCGGGGCGGTGCGAGCGGGTGCTCGTCGCGTCCCTCCTGAACCTGGCCGCGGTCGTCGCGGCGGCGAGTGAGAGCGGGGAGGACGTGCTCGTCGTGTGCGCGGGCGTGCAGGGAGCGCTTGCGCTCGACGACGCCTTCGTCGCGGGCCGCATCGTCGAGGAGCTCGGCTGGGAGCGGACGGACGCGGCCGAAGCGGCGGCCCGGCTCGTCTCGACGTGGGGGAGCCCGGACGAGGCGTTCCGCGCCTCGAGGAGCGGCCGCAACCTCCTCGAGAACGCGCCCGAGCTCGCCGAGGACCTCGAGTTCTGCGCGCGCGAGAGCGTGCTCGACGTCGTGCCGCGCCTTCGCGGCATGCAGGGCGCAGCTGCCGAGATCGCGCTCTAGACTCGCCCGCGTGATCGTCAACCGCGACGAGTCGCGCCGCGGCCCCGCCTCGTCCTTCGCGCAGGTCGCCGATTCGTACGAGCGCGGGCGGCCGAGCTACCCGGACGAGGCGGTTCGCTGGCTCGCCGGCGACGAGCCGCGCGACGTCGTCGATCTCGGAGCCGGAACCGGGAAGCTCACCCGCGTTCTGGTATCGCTCGGGCATCGCGTGACGGCGATCGAGCCGCTCCCCGAAATGCTCGAGCTCCTCCCCGCGGCGGCACCTGGCGCGAGTGCGATCCTGGGGAACGCGGAGGTCATCCCGCTCCCGGACGCCTCGGCCGACGTGGTCACGGCCGCACAGTCCTTCCACTGGTTCGACCACGAGGTAGCGCTGCCCGAGATCGCGCGCGTGCTGCGACCCGGAGGACGCCTCGCCCTCGTCTGGAACACGCGCGACGACCGCGAGTCCTGGGTCGCCGAGCTCTCCCGCGTGATCGGCAGCGAGACGATCGAACGCGGCGACGTCGAGGAGCCGATCGCGGGCAGCGGGCTCTTCGGAGCGGTCGAGAAGACGACGTTCTCGTCGGCGCAGCGACTCGACCGCGCGCTCCTCCGCGACCTCGTGCTCTCACGGAGCTACTGCGCGGCTCGTCCTCCGGAGGAGCGCGAGCCGGTGCTCGCCGAGGTCGATCGGCTGTTCGACGAGCACGCGGTGGGCGGCGCGATCGAGCTTTCCTACGTCATCGAGTGCTACCGGACGGCGAAGGCAACCTGAGAGAGGGAGGCGCGATGCTCGACCGATTTCCTTCCGTGCTCCTGCGCCTCGAGGGAGCCGCCGTGTTCATCGCAGCGGTGGTGCTCTACTTCGACGCGGGATTCGGCTGGCTGCTCCTGGTCGTCCTCTTTCTCGCGCCGGATCTCTCCGCGGTCGGCTACCTCGCCGGGCCGCGCGTCGGCGCCGCCAGCTACGACGTCGTCCACACGTACGCGCTGCCGGTCGCGCTCGGCACGGCGGGCGTGGTGACGGGCTCGGACCTCGCGACGCAGCTCGCGCTGATCTGGGTCGCCCACATCGGCATCGACAGAGCGATCGGCTACGGGCTCAAGTACCCGACCGGGTTCCGGGACACGCACCTACAGCGGGTCTAGAACTGGCGGTGTACGGCCTCGACGTTGTTCCCGTCGGGGTCGAGCAAGAACGCGGCGTAATAGCGACCCGCGTCGTCTGAGCTGTACTGCTCGCGGACGCCGGGAGGGCCGTTGTCCTGTCCTCCGGCCTCGATGCCCACGCGATGGAAGGCGTCCACCTGCTCCCGCGACTCGGCGACGAGCGCGATGTGGACCGGCCCGCTCGGCTGCTCACCGGCCGAGACGACCAGGTTCGCGAACTGCGCGCCGCGCTCCGATTCCCAGAGGGGCGGGATGCCGAGCGGCTCGAAGACGGTCTTGTAGAACCGGATGCTCGCCTCGGCGTCGCGTACGACGATCTTGACGTGGTCGAAGACGATGCGCGTCCAATCCCAGTCCACGGTCATGCCGCGACGATAGCGCAGAATCGCTTGACAGGAGAACGTGTGTTCGTATAGAACATACGTTCCCAATGGTCGCGTGCCTCCTCATTCCGGGCTTCGAGCTGAGAGCGGCATTGCGCGCGCAGCCACGGCTCGCGCTCGTCCCCGCAGCGCTCGCCCCGGAGGCGGGGGAGGAGCCGCTGCTCGGGCCGGTGACGGCTGCCGCGGAGGCCGCAGGAGTGAGGCCTGGGATGCGCCTTGGAGAGGCGCTCGCGACGTGCCCGCCGCTCGCCCTCGTCGATCGAGATCCCGCAGCCGTCGAGCGGGAGTGGGAGAGTGTGCTCCGGAGGCTCGAGGACGCGGGGTTCGCCGTCGACCCGGCGGAACAGGGCGTCGTCTACTTCGAGACGAAGGGCGTCGAGCGGCTGTACGGGGGCGTGCAGCCGGCGCTCGAGCGCGCCCTCGCCGCGGTCGGCCCCACCTGGGACCCGCGCGTCGGCGCAGCCGGTCGCCGCTTCACGGCCCTTGCCGCCTCGAGCGTCGCCCGGCCCGGGCAGATCCTGCTCGTGCAGGAGCAGGAGGAGCAGGAGTTCCTCGAGCCGCTGCCGCTCTCGCTGCTTCCCCTGCCGCCCGACCGGTACGCGGAGCTCGAGGGGCTCGGTCTGCGCCGGCTGGGTGAGCTCGCGCAGCTGCCCGGCGCGGCTGTCGCGGAGCGGCTCGGAGTGGACGGGCGGAAGGCGTGGCGTCTGGCCCAGGGAGGAAGGAAGGCGCGGGTGCGAGGCCGCAGGCCCGCGTTCGAGCTCGCGGAGGCGATCACGTTCCCGGATGCCGTCGGAAACGAGCTCACCCTGCGGAGGGCGCTCGTCTCGCTCCTCGAGCGCCTGCTCGCTCGTCCCGAGCGGGCGGGGAGGCCCTACCGGAAGCTCGCGCTCTCGGCGCGGCTCGTGGGCGGTGGCTCGTGGCGGCGGGCGGTCACGTTGCGCGATGCGACGACCGAGGCTGCCCGACTTCGAGCTGCGCTCGGGCCGAAGCTCCAGGAGCTTCCTGCGCCGGTGCTCGAGCTGCGGCTCGAGGCAGTCGAGCTCGCAGACCACACCGGGCAGCAGCTCGCGCTCGTCGAGCCGGCCGGGGAGGAAGCGGGCACGCGCCTGCGCGAGGGCCTCCGCCAGGTGCGGGCGAGCACGGGGTCGGGGTCGGTCTGCGCCGTGGTGGAGGTGGCGCCGTGGTCGAGAATTCCGGAAGCGCGAGCGCTGGTCGTCCCGCGGGACGAGTAGGGGCGAGGCTTGCCTCGCCCTCCGCCACGACGCGCACGGGGCGCCTCAACGCGCCGAGGCCGGCGCTCGTCGAGCCGAGCTTCGACGGCTCGCCGAAGCTCGTGAACCGGCAGCTCGTCGCGGTCGTGCGGGAGGAGTGGCGCGTCGTCGACCGCTGGTGGACGGAGGAGCCGATCGACCGCCGTTACTTCGACGTCGTCCTCGAGAGCGGCCAGAACGTCTGCGTCTACCGCGACCAGGAAGAGAGCCGTTGGTACACCCAGAACGCCTAGACGTCGTAGATGTCGTGACGCTCGAAGAACGCCTGGTCCGGCTCGTCACCCTGGGCCCGGAGGGCCTCGAGCTCGCGGCGGTATTCGGCGAAGCCGCCCGGGGTATGGAGGTTCAAGGCCCGCGCCGGCTTGTCGGTCACGTTGCGGAAGTAGTGGACGACGCCGGGTGGAGCGAGGGCGTACATCCCGGGCCGCGCGTGGACGACCTCGTCTCCGAGGTGGATCTCGAGCTCTCCTTCGAGGACGAAGAACGAGTCGCTGTGCAGCTTGTGGAAGTGGGGTTGGACACCGCCTCCCGGTCGGACCTCGAACTCGAGCAGGGAGAGCTCCGGCCGCGCGACCTTGATCGTCGTCGTCCCGACGGCCTCGCCCTCTCCCGCGCCGAGCGCGATCGGTGCATCAGCGGACGCCACTCAGCCGCCCCCGCTCGCACTACTTCCGCTGGCGATCGCCTGCTCGACGAGCCGCTTCCATTCGCCCGTCTGCGAGGCGGGCACGAGCACCCATTCGCGCATGACGCGACCCATGCCGGGGTCGAAGAGCTCCGCTCCGGGGAGCGCGAGCGCCGCCTCGCGCTGCGCCTCGTCCGTGAGCTTCACCGTGATACCGCCGTCCTTCCAGTGTCCTGCCACGACCTTGCCGTTCTCACGCTTGAGGCACGGCATCCCGAACATCTTCGACTCGTGGACCGCGTTTCGCGCGGTGACGTCCGCGACGAGCTCCTCCCAGGTCATGCCGGCAACCTACTCCGAAAGGCGCGTCACGATCGCGGCCGACGGATCGGCGTTGTCGTCGGCCGGCGGGTCGTGCTGGTCGAAGCCGGGGTTCCGACCGCGCAGGTAGTCGGCGAAGCCGCTTGCGGGCAGATGGAGGTTGAAGGAGCGTGCGTCCGCGCCGCTGTCGTTGTCGAAGCCGTGGACGACGTTCGGCGGGAAGAGCAGGAGCGTGCCCGCCGACGGAGTGATGGATCGGTCGCGGAGATGGAACGTGAACTCACCCTCGACGACGAGGAACGCGTCGGCGTGCTCGCGATGGATGTGCGGCTGCGCGCCGCGCTCTCCCGGCCCGTAGAAGAACTCCGCCACCGTGAGCTCGTCCGCGTCGACGAGGAGGGTCGCGCGGCGCCCCGGCCGGTCGGTGATCGCCTCGCCCTCCGCTCCGCCTGCCCGCCGGACGACGACGAGCCCGGGATCCCCGGAGGCGTACTCGGGCGGGGGCTGCTGGTCGAAGGCAGCCGCCGAGCCACGGACGTAGTCGGCATACCCGGAGCCCGGCGCGTGGAGGACGAGGAACCGCGCAGGCCCATCGCCCGTCACCTCGAACGTGTGCGTGACCTCGGGCGGGACGAACGCCCAGGTCTCGGGGCCGAGCCGATGCGCGCGATCCTCGAGCCGGAGCGCGAGCTCCCCTTCGAGGACGAACAGCGCCTCGGCGTGTCGTGCATGGACGTGGAGCGGCGATCTTCCCCAACCAGGAGCGGCGCGCGATTCGACCGCAGCGAGCTGCTCGACGTCCACGAGGAGCGTGACGGCGAGCTCCTCGCGGCGAAAGATGACCTCGCCTTCGCCGATCTCGACCACCTACCTGCAGCCTAGACATGGCCGGCTACGTCGAGCTGCACTGCCACTCGGCGTACTCGTTCCTCGACGGCGCGTCCCAGCCGGAGGAGCTTGCCGCGCGCGCGGCGGAGCTCGGCTACGACACGCTTGCGCTCACCGACCACGACGGCGTCTACGGCTCGCTCGAGTTCGCGCACGCGGCGAAGTTCTTCGGCGTGCGGCCGATCACGGGCGCGGAGGTGACGCTCGACAGTGGCGTAGGCTCGACGGAGCCACCAAGGAGCGGAGGTGCCGGCCTTGCCGGTAGCGGAGCGGGAAAAACTGCTCATGTGACGCTGCTCGTGGAATCGAGGCAGGGCTACGGGAACCTCTGCCGGCTCCTGACGGCAGCCCACGCAGGAACGCGACCCAATGCCGCCGTAGGGGCGAGATATATCTCGCCCCTACCACCTTCCGTGCCGCTCGAGCTCGTCGCCGAGCTCTCCGAGGGCCTCGTCTGCCTCTCGGGCTGCGCGCGCCAGGGACTCGGCGTCGTCGACCCGAACGGAGCCGCGCTCCTCGCGGCTGCCTTCGGGCGACGCTTCTTCGTCGAGCTCCAGCGTCCGTACGAGCGAGGCGACGCGCGCCGCAACCTCCTGCTGCGCGACCTCGCCGGGCACCTGGGCGTGGAAACGATCGCCACCGGCGACATCCACGCGCACCACCCGCGCAGGACGCTGCTCCAGGACGCCCTCGTCGCGATCCGCTGCTGCACGTCGCTCGAGGGCTGCGAGCCGGAGCGGCGCGGCAACCGCGAGAGCGTGCTGCGCGCTCCCGACGAGATGCTCGAGCGCTTCTCCTTCGATCGCCGCGCCGCCGAGCGGACGGTGGAGCTCGCCGCGCAGCTCGAGTTCGACCTCACCGAGGAGCTCGGCTACCGCTATCCCGACTTCTCGGACGGAAACGAGCCGGCGATCCGGCAACTCGCCGAGGTCTGCCAACACGCGCTCGCCGAGCGCTACTCCCCTTGTAACGATCGGTTACAAGAGGAGGCGCGCGCTCGGCTGGAGGGAGAGCTCGGGCTCATCGAGGAACTCGGCCTCGCGGGCTTTTTCCTCCTGCACCGGGAGGTGCTCGAGCTCGCGCGGGAGATCGCGCTCGAGGTGCGGGGGGAGGGCTCGCCGCGCCGCTTCCTTCCGCCCGGGCGCGGGCGGGGAAGCTCGGTCGGCTCGATCGTCTGCTACCTCACGGGGCTCTCGCACGTCGATCCGGTCGAGAACGACCTCTCCCTCGGGCGCTTCCTGAACCGCGAGCTCGCGTCCGTTCCGGACATCGACCTCGACTTCCCGCGCGACATCCGGGAGAAGCTCATCGTCGCGGTCACCGACCGCTATGGACGCGAGCACGCAGCGCTCGTCGCGAGCTTCGCGACATACCGCTCACGCGGTGCGATCCGGGACGTGGGGAAGGCGCTCGGCCTTCCATACGCCGAGCTCGAGCGGCTTGCGCGCCTGACCGACGGCTGGAACGCGCGCCGCGTGCGCGAGGAGCTCGAGCGCCTACCGGACGGCGAGCGGAAGCTCGACTCGAAGCGCTGGCGTGCCTTCGCCTGGCTCGCGGGCGAGATCGCGGGCCTGCCGCGCCACGTCTCGCAGCACCCCGGCGGGATGATCGTCTCGACGCGGCCGCTCGTCGAGCTCGTCCCCGTGCAACCCGCTGCGATGGCCGGTCGGCAGCTCTGCCAGTGGGACAAGGACTCGTGCTCCGACGCGGGCTTCCTCAAGATCGACCTGCTCGGCCTCGGCATGCTCTCGGCGGTCGAGGACTGCGTCGAGCAGATCGCGCTCAGGGGCGGCGAGGCGATCGATCTCTCGCGCATCCCCTTCGACGACCCGGACGTGTTCGCCGAGATCCAGCGCGCGGACACGGTGGGCGCGTTCCAGATCGAGAGCCGCGCGCAGATGCAGAGCCTCCTGCGGACGAAGCCCGCGAACCTCGACGACCTCACGATCCAGGTCGCGCTCGTGCGCCCGGGGCCGATCCAGGGCAAGGCGGTGCACCCGTACATCGACGCGAGGGAGCGCCTGCGTGGGGACCCCGACTACGTCTGGCCGGTCGACCACGAGCTCCTGCGGGAGCCGCTGCAGGGGACCTTCGGCGTCGTCGTCTTCCAGGACCAGGTGCTGGAAGTCGCGATGACGCTCGCCGGCTTCACGGTGGGGGAGGCCGAGGGCCTGCGCCGGGCGATGAGCCGCAAGCGGAGCCACGACGCGCTCGAGGCGTACCGCGACCGCTTCGTCGAAGGCGCCGCCGGGAACGACGTCGACGAGGAGACGGCGAACCTCGTCTTCGACAAGCTCGTCGGCTTCTCCGGCTTCGGCTTCCCGAAGTCGCATGCGGCCGCGTTCGGCCTGCTCGCGTACCAGTCGCAGTGGCTCCGGCGGCATCATCCCGCGGAGTTCCTGTGCGCGCTCCTGAACGAGCAGCCGATGGGCTTCTACCCGCCGGCGACGCTCGTGCGGGACGCGCAGCGGCGCGGGGTGGAGGTGCTCCCGCCGGACGTGAACCTGAGTGCAGGCGAAGTGCAGGCTCGAGCGAAAAACCGAGGTCAGGCTGAAGCCTGACCCCAGCGCTTCCATACGGTCCGGGGTCTGGCTTCAGCCAGACCCCTCGCCTGTCGTCCGGATCGGGGTCAACTACATCGCCTCGGTCGGGAAGGAGGACGCGGAGATGCTCGTCGCCGAACGCGACGCGCACGGCCCGTTTCGCGACATCGCCGACCTCGCCCGCCGCAGCCGGCTCTCGCGCGACGGGCTGGAAGCGCTCGTGAAGGGCGGCGCCTGCGACGGCTTCGGCCGCAAGCGGCGGGACCTGCTCTGGGAGCTCGGGCTGGCGTTCCGGCCGCAGTCGGTTCCGGGGACGAACGGCGAGGCGAAGCAGTTGCCGCTCACGCTCGACCCGACCGCCGAGACGCCTGTCCTGCGCGATCTGACCCGCTGGGAGCGAATGCTCGCCGACTACCGACACACCGGTCTCTCGGTCGGTACGCACCCGCTCGCGCTTCTCCGCGCGCACTTACCCGCGGGAACGCTGTCGAGCGCCGACCTGCTCGAGCATCCGCACGGTCGCCAGGTCTCCGTGGCGGGCATGACCGTCGCCCGCCAGCGCCCCTCCACGGCGAACGGGATCGTCTTCATGCTGCTCGAGGACGAGCACGGCCAGATGAACCTCATCGTCCCGCCGCAGGTCTACGACCTGCACCGGGCGACCGTGCGCGCCGAGCCGCTCGTCCTCGCCTGCGGTCGCTACGAGCGGATCGGAGAGAACCGGAACATCCTCGTCTCGAAGCTCGAGACCCTCTCACCGCTCGCGCGCCAGGTCGCCGAGAACGACACGGTCTGGGAATCGCTTCCCCGGCCGCACTCCTTCGGGCGCCGGTAGCTCGTACGCTCCACGTCGTGGGGAAGGTGCCCTACGACCCCGAGCACATCGCCCGCTTCTTCGACGAGTACGGAGAGCGGGAGTGGGAGCGGTTCGATGCGACGGCGATGGACCGCGTGAATCTCGAGGTGCACCTTCGCCTTCTTCGCGAATACGTCCAGCCCGGCAACCGAGTCCTCGACGCGGGTGCCGGCCCTGGTCGCTTCTCGCTCGAGCTCGCCAGGCTCGGTGCACGCGTCGTCGCGGGAGACATCTCACCTGCGCAGCTCGAGCTCCACGCCGAGCGAACCGCGGAGGTCGAAGACGCGATCGAGGCACGGGAGCTCCTCGACATCGTCGACCTCGGCCGGTTCAGCGACGCTTCCTTCGACGCGACCGTCTGCTACGGCGGCCCGCTGAGCTACGTGCTCGGCGGCGCCGACACTGCGCTCGGCGAGCTGCTGCGCGTCACGAAGCCCGGCGGCCACGTGCTCGTGAGCGTCATGTCGCTGCTCGGCGCCGCCCGGGCGTTCTTCTCGTTCTTTCCGGAGATGATCGAAGGGTTCGGCTGGCAGCGGGCCGTGGAGGACATCTTCGCGACGCGGCGACCTGGCGGCCGACGTCAACCGCGGCCACGTCTGTCGCCTCTACCGCTGGACCGACCTCCAGCGACTGGTCGACCCTCACCCGTGTCGCATCGTCGCGGTCTCCGCGTCGAACTTCCTCTCGGTCCAGAACGAGACCTGGGACGACCGCTTCCTCGAGCTCGAGGTCGCGGCCTGCCGTGAGCCGGGCGCGCTCGACGGCGGCACGCACATCGTCGCCGTCCTCGAGCGAAGCTGACCGTCGACCAACCGGCGCTCGCGAGCTTCCGCGAGAGCGTGAACGCCACCCTTCGCTAGTCCTCCGGTATTGCGGACATGTCCATATGGATGAACGACCACTGATGCCCGTCGAGGTCACGGAAGCCGCGCATGTACATGAAGCCGTCATCCTGCGGTTCGCCCAGGGCCTGCCCGCCGGCGGCGAGAGCCTTGTCGGCGAGATCGTCGACCTGCTCCCTGTGCTCGGTCGACAGGCCCACGATCACCTCCCTGCTCTTCGACGTGTCGACGATCTCCTGAGGCGCGATGAATCCCTCGAAGAGCGGCTCCACGGCCAGCATGACGGAGGTGTCGTCGCTGATGATCATCCGCGTGGCGTTCTCGTCCGTGAACTGCTCGTCGAACGAGAAGCCGAGCTTGGTGAAGAACTCGGTCGCTTTCGCGAGGTCCTTCACGGGCAGGTTGACGAAGGTCTGCATCGACATCGTGCGCTCCTTTCACCTGACTCGTCTTCCCCTAGACCGGTGGCCCGGCGAAAAGTCATCGCACGCGCCAACGGCGTGACGGGCAGTACGCGCGCTGTTACCCGCGCTTCTCCGCCTGGCGCAGCTTCCGCGAGAGCGTGAACGCGGTCTCGACGAGCGTGAGGTGCGTGAACGCCTGCGGGAAGTTGCCGACGAGACGCTTGCGCTCCGGGTCGTACTCCTCCGAGATCAGCCCGAGGTCGTTGCGCAGCGACAGCAACCGGTCGAAGAGCTCCACGGCCTCGGCGAGCCGGCCCTGCCGCGCGAGAACGGCGGCGAGCCAGAACGAGCACGGCAGGAAGACGCCCTCACCTGGCGGCAGCCCGTCCACGTCCACGTTCGCCTCGTCCGCGCGGTAGCGCTCGACGAGGCCGTCGCGGACGAGATCACGCTCGATTGCGGCGACGGTCCCGATCATCCGCGGATCGTCGGCGGGCAAGAACCCGACGAGTGGGATGAGGAGCAGGCTCGCGTCGAGTCGGTCGGAGCCGTAGTACTGGACGAAGCTCCCGAGCTCGGCGTTGTAGCCCTCGCGCAGGACCTGGTCGTGAATCGCCTCTCGTGCCGCCCGCCAGCGGTCGACCGGGCCCTCGCGCCCGTAGCGCTCGATGGTCTTCACCGCCCGGTCGAACGCGACCCAGGCCATGACCTTCGAGTGCGTGAAGTGCCGGCGCGGCCCACGCACCTCCCAGATCCCCTCGTCCTCCAGCTCCCAGCCTGTCTCGAGCCACTCGTAGAGCTTCGATGTGAGCGCCCAGGCGTGATCCGACGGCTCGAGGCCGCGCCGACGCCCGAGATAGAGAGCGTCCACCACTTCGCCGTAGACGTCGAGCTGGTGCTGAGCCGAGGCCGCGTTGCCGATCCGGACCGGCTTCGACTGCTCGTAGCCGTCGAGCCACGGCAGCTCGACCTCGATCAGCCGCCGCTCGCCCGCGACCCCGTACATGACCTGCACCGCGTCGGGCGCGCCCGCGATGGCGCGTAGGAGCCAGTCGCGCCAGGCGCGTGCCTCCTCGGTGTAGCCGGCGCGAAGGAACGCGAGCAAGGTGAGCGTCGCGTCGCGCAGCCAGCAGTACCGGTAATCCCAGTTGCGCACTCCGCCGATCTCCTCGGGGAGCGACGTCGTCGGCGCGGCGACGATCCCGCCGGTCGGGGCATACGTCAGCGCCTTGAGCGTGATCAGCGAGCGGCGAACGTCCTCGACCCACTTCCCGGCCTTCTGGCAACGCCCGGCCCACTCCTCCCAGTACGAGACCGTGTCTTCGAGAGCCGCCTCGGCGTCGACCTCCTCGGGAAGCCGCTCGTTGGAGGGGAACCACGTCAGCACGAACGGCACGCGATCGCCCTCGGCCACGGTGAAGGCGGCGACGGTGCGGAAGTCGCGTCCCTCGTGCTCGACCGGCGTGTGCAGAGTGACGGCGTCGGGCCCGGCGACCGCGAACAGCGTGCCGTCGAGGCTTTGCACCCAGGGCACGACCCAGCCGTAGTCGAAGCGCAGCACGAGCTCCATCTCCATCTCGACCCGGCCGCGAACGCCCTCGACGATCCTGACGACGTCTGGCTTCGTCTCGCGCGGCGGCATGAAGTCGATGAGCCGTACCGTCCCTCCGTCGCACTCGAGCTCGGTCTCGAGCACGAGGGTCTGCTCGCGGTAGCGGCGGCCCGCTGCTCGGAAGCTGCCGGCAGGCCGAAGCGACCAACGGCCGTTCTCCGCGTTGCCGAGGAGCGCGGCGAAGCACGCCCCGGAGTCGAAGCGCGGCAGGCAGAGCCAGTCGATCGACCCGTACCGATCGACGAGCGCGGCGGTCTGAAGGTCGCCGATGAGGCCGTAGTCCTCGATGAACGTGTTCAGTCGTCCTCCAGAAGTCCTGCGTAGGCGCGGTATCGCTTCCGCGCCGCGCGGCTGAACGCCTCGCGGTACCCGCTCGCGGCCGACTCGTCGAGCGTCGACGCGTACGTCTCGCGAATCTCGAGCAACCGCTCGGCCAGCGCATCCACGACGAGCTGGTAGTCGCCGTACAGCTCCTCCGACTCGTCGCGATCCGCGTTCGTCCACGCCGCGTCCGCCACCGCGGCCTCCTCGAGGAGATCCGCCTCGCCGCTCGCATAGAGCTCGAGCTGGCGGTTCACGACGTCCGCGAAGCGGCCCCTTCCCAGCATCGGCCGAAGACTACGGCGTCAGAATTGCCGCGATGCCCGCCGAGCCGACGTTCGAGGACGCCCGAGCGCAGTTTCCGGTCCTCGAGCGGATCGCGTACCTGAATGCGGGCAGCTCCGGTCCGCTCGCGACGCCGACCTTCGAGGCCATGGTCGCGGAGGAGGAGAGAAACCTCCGGGACGGCCGCATGGGCCGCCCGTACATCGAGCGCTATCTCGAGCTTCGCGCGGAGCTCAGGGTCATCCTCGGCGGCCTTGTCGGCGCGGAGGCCGGGCTGGTCGCGCTGACCGCCTCGACCACGGAGAGCTGCAACGTCGTCCTCGCCGGGCTCGACCTGGGCGAGTCGGACGAGATCGTCACGACGACGGACGAGCACTTCGGGCTCCTCGGCCCACTGCACACATCGCGGGCGCGCGTCGTCGTGGTGGCGCCTGACCCGGACGAGATCGTCGCCGCGGTTGGGCCGAGGACACGCCTGCTCGCGCTGTCGCAGGTCCTGTGGACGACCGGTGCCGTGCTGCCGGTGCGCGAGCTCCGCGAGCGGACCGGCGTGCCGATCCTCGTCGACGGCGCGCAGTCCGTCGGCGCGATCCCGGTCGAGGCCCAAGGCCTCGACTTCCTGACGATCTCGGGGCAGAAGTGGCTCTGCGGGCCCGAGGCGACCGGTGCGCTCGTCGTCGCGGAGCCCGAGCGGCTGCGTGTCGCGCGCCCGAGCTACTTCTCCCAGGAGTCCTACGACCCCGACGGCGCGTTCGTCCCCCACCCAGGGGCGCGTCGATTCGACCCGAACTGGGTGCCGACGTCGTCACTGGCCGGGCTACGCGCAGCGATCGCAGCTCACCCGGAGTGGCGCTACGAACGGGCCATGAGCACGGCCGAGCGCTGCCGCGAGCTGCTGACAGCCGCCGGCGAGGACGTCGTCACGCCGACGGAGCGCGCGACGCTCGTCTCGTGGCGCCCGCGCGACGAGGAGGCGGCCGACGTCATCACCCACCTCGCCGACCACGGAGTGTTCGTTCGCGAGCTTCCCGGAACGGGCCTCGTCCGCGCATCGGTCGGCTGGTGGACGAGCGAGGACGACCTCGCCCGCCTCCTTGCGGCGCTCGCTGCCGAAAGCGCCGGCCGAGCGGAACCGGGAGAGCCGTTGTAACTTGGCGGGCGCCGTGTGCTTCGATCTCGACTCCGCTCCTCCCATCCCGCCGCTCTCGGGGGCAGCCGTGTCCCACGAGGAGCTCGTGCTCGAGGCTGGCGACGGGAACCGGTTCGCGGCGTTCTGGGCAGTACCCGACGCCAAGCCGCGCATCGGAGTCGTGATCCTTCCCGACGTCCGCGGCCTCTACCGGTTCTACGAGGAGCTCGCCTTGCGCTTCGCGGAGCGCGGCTACGCGGCGGTGGCGATCGACTACTTCGGCCGGACGGCAGGTGCCGAGAAGCGCGGCGACGACTTCGAGTACATGCCGCACGTCGAGCAGACGACGCCGGACGGCGTGCAGGCGGACACTGCGGCCGCGGCTGCACGGCTGCGCGCCTCCGGGTGTGAGGCGATCTTCACGGTCGGCTTCTGCTTCGGCGGCCGGAACTCGTGGCTCGCCGCGGCGAGCGGCCACGGCCTCGCAGGCGCGGTCGGCTTCTACGGCCGTCCTGGAGTGGGCCGCGACGGGTCACCCGGCCCGACGGCACGGGCCGGCGAGATGGCGGCGCCGATCCTCGGGCTCATGGGCGGCAACGATCCCGGGATCCCGCAGGAGGACGTCGACGCCTGGGACGCCGCGCTGGACGAGACGGGCGTCGAGCACGAGATCGTCGTCTACCCGGGCGCACCGCACAGCTTCTTCGACCGCAAGTACGAGGAGTACGCCGAGGCGTCCAAGGACGCCTGGAACCGCACGCTCGCGTTTCTCGAGCGCCACGGCGGCTGAGCCGACTCGTGCCCGAGTTCACGTCCGGGATCGAGCTCTCCCGGACGCTCTACGAAGACGTCGTCTCGCAGGCGGTCGGAGACGTACCGCACTCCGCCGCGCTCGTCGGCACGGGCTCGGACGTTCTCGGATTCGACACGGCGCGCTCGACCGATCATGGCTGGGGTCCCCGCATGCATCTCTTCCTGGCTGCGGAGGACGTCGAACGGGTAGCTCGCGCTGTCTCCGCAGCTCTTCCGGCCGAGTTCCGCGGCTGGCCCACGCACTACGGCTGGGACGACGTACCGGCGACCCACCACGTGGTCGTCGTGACACTCGCTGACTGGCTCGGCGGGACGCTCGGCTTCGATCCTCGGGACGGCATGTACCCTCTGGCACTGGCTCGGAACGCCACAGCAGGTCCTGCTCGAGGTCACAGGCGGCGCCGTGTACCACGACGACTCCGGGGAGCTCGCGGCAGTCCGGGACGCGCTCGCCTGGTATCCGGACGAGGTCTGGTTGTGGCTTCTCGCGTGCCAGTGGCGGCGAATCGACCAGGAGGAGCCGTTCGTCGGGAGGACGGCCGAGGTGGGTGACGAGCTCGGATCCCGGATCCTCGCCACGCGACTCGTCCGCGATGTGATGCGGCTCTGCTTCCTGCTCGAACGTCGCTACGCACCGTACGGCAAGTGGCTCGGCTCCGCATTCCGCCGGCTGTCGGCCCAGCACGAGATCGGCGAGCCACTTCTCGCAACCCTCGAAGCGCGGAATGTCGCCGAGCGGGAGGACGCGCTCGTCACCGCGCTCCAGGGCGCTGCGCGGCTTCACAACGCCCTCGGCGTCACGCGCCGCGTCGACGAGTCGGTGACCGTGTTCCATTCCCGCCCGTACCGGGTGCTCGGCTCGAGCCGTTTCGTCGACGCGTGCCTCGAGCAGCGTGAGCGATCCCCGGCTCCGAGCACTGCCCCTCGCCGGGGGAATCGACCAGTTCGTCGACTCGACCGATGTCCTGAGCGAGCCACCCGTGGCGGCGCCCTTCGAGGGGCTTTTCGAGGCCTGGCTCGACTAGGCGGCGTCCGCCGCCGTGCGCAGCCCGAGCTCCTTCGAGATCGGCTGCAGCGCTGTGACGACGTTCGCGATGTGCTCGTCGAGCTCGAGCCCGAGGAGCTCCGCTCCCGCGTAGACCTCGTCGCGGTGCACGCCCGCCGCGAAGGACGGCTGCTTCAGCTTCTTCTTCACCGACTTGGGCTCGAGGCCGTCCAGCCCAGTCGGGCGCACGAGGCCGCATGCATGCACGAAGCCGGACAGCTCGTCGCAGGCGAACAGGACCTTCTTCAGCTGCGTGTCGCGCGGCATCGCCAGGTGCTCGGCGTGGGAGAGGCACGCCTCGATGAGCTCCTCCGGGTAGCCCTCCTCGCGGAGAATCGGGGCGCCGTCCTGCGGATGCTCGTCGAGCGTGGGGTGGATCTCGTAGTCGAAATCGTGCAGGAGCGCGACGCAGCCCCAGAACTCCTCGTCCTCGGCGTAGAGACGGGCATAGGAGCGCACCGAGGCCTCGACCGCAAGCGCATGGCGGAGAAGCGCTTCGCTCGTCGTGTAGCGGGTGAGCGTCGCCCACGCCTGCTCGCGGGTCGGTTGCACGGCGGAGTACGATAGCCGCCGCCGTTGGACACGGAATTGAGCGAGCGCGTCATCGCGCCCTACGGGACCTGGACGTCGCCGTTGAGCGCGGATCTCGTCGCGCGGGCGGGCGTCCGATTGACGATGCCTTCGCTCGAGGCCGGCGTCGTCCGCTGGCTCGAGGGCCGGGCAGACGAAGGTGGCCGCGTCGTCCTCGTGCAGATGAGGCCGGGCGAAGAGCCGTCCGACGTCACGCCCACCGACTTCAACGTCCGGACGATGGTGCACGAGTACGGAGGCGGCGCGTACTGCGTACACGACGGCGTCGTCTTCTGCTCGCGCTTCGACGACCAGCGGCTCTACCGCATCGACTCCGGCGCGCAGCCGGTCCCGATCACGCCCGAGGTCGAGCGACGACGCCACCGCTTTGCGGACGGGCGGGTGACGCCGGCCGGCGACCTCTGGATCGGAGTACGCGAGCGCCATCCGGAGAGCGGTCACCCCGCGGAGGTCGTCAACGAGCTCGTCGCATTGCCGACCGATGGCTCGAAGGAGCCGCGGGCGATCGCGGAGGGGCGCGACTTCTACTCGAGCCCGCGTGTCTCCTCCGACGGGACCCGGATCTGCTTCCTCGCGTGGGATCTGCCGTGGATGCCGTGGGACGGCTGTGAGCTCTTCGTCGCCGACCTGGCACGCGACGGGTCACTCGGCGACGTCACGCTCGTCGCCGGGCGCGACGGCGAGGAGTCGATTTGGCAGCCCGAGTGGAGTCCCGGCGGAGACCTCGTCTTCGCGTCCGATCGCAGCGGCTGGTGGAACCTCGAGCGGATCCGCGAAGGCCAGCGGTCCGCTCTCCACCCGGCCGAGGCCGAGTTCGGCTACCCCGCCTGGGTCTTCGGCGGCAGCTCGTATGCCTTCCTCGAGAACGGGACGATCGTCTGCTCGTACGAGAGCGACGGGCGAACCTGGTTCGCCATCCTCGATCCGGAGAGCGGGGAGCTGGAGGCGCTCGACCTCCCGTACCACTCCTGGTGGGGAACGCCGCACCTGGTGGCCGAGGGCACGACCGCGCTCCTCGTTGCGGGGTCGGCGACGGTGCCGAACCAGGTCGTCGCGCTCGATGTCTCGACTCATGCGACCACGGTCCTCCGGACGAGCATCGACGTCCCCATCGACAGTGCGTATTTCTCCGTGCCGCGCGCCATCGAGTTCCCGACCGATAACGACGTGACCGCGCACGCGCTCTTCTACCCGCCGACCAATCCGCGCCACCTCGCCCCCGAAGGCGAGCTCCCGCCGGTGATCGTCATGAGCCATGGAGGCCCGACCGGGGCGGCGAGCGCGATCCTCGATCTCCAGACGCAGTTCTGGACGACGCGTGGTTTCGCGTTCGTGGACGTCAACTACGGCGGCTCCACCGGCTACGGGCGCGCGTATCGGGAACGGCTCAACGGCGAGTGGGGGGTCGTCGACCTCGCCGACTGCGTCAACGCTGCCCGCTATCTGGCCGAGCTCGGGGAAGTCGATCCGGATCGGTTCCTCATTCGCGGCGGGAGCGCCGGCGGCTATACGACGATCTGCGCGCTGACGTTCACCGACGTCTTCGCTGCGGGCGCCTCCTACTTCGGCATCGCCGACCTCGAGCCGACCCCGGACGGGCACACGCACAAGTTCGAGCTCCGCTACGACCACACGCTGCTCGGGCCGTATCCCGAGGCCGCCGAGATCTACCGCGCGCGGAGCCCGATCAACTTCGTCGACCGGCTGTCGACGCCGATGCTCGTCCTCCAGGGGACGGACGACGAGATCGTCCCGCAGGAGCAGGCAGAGCTCATCGTCGGCGCAATGCGCGAACGCGGAGTCCCGCACGCGTACCTCCTCTTCGAGGGCGAGGGCCACGGGTTCCGCAAGGCGGAGAGCATCGTCGCCTCGCTCGAAGCGGAGCTGTCGTTCTACGCACAGGTACTCGGGCTCGACGTCGGTGATGCCGTCCCGCGGCTCGCCGTCGAGCATCTCTGAGCCGCGTCGTCCCGCCGACTCCCGAAACTGGTGATCCGATGGCCCTGAGTACCATTGCCCGCGCCATGCAGTCCTTCGTGATCGAAGGCGGCCGCCCGCTCGCAGGCACGGTCCGCGCGTCCGGCAACAAGAACGGCGCGCTGCCGATCCTCGCGGCGAGCGTCCTGGCCTCGGACGAGGTCCGCCTCTCGAACGTCCCGAGGATCCGCGACGTCGAGACGATGGTCGAGCTGCTCGCCGACATCGGCGCGGACGTCGAGTGGACGGGGTCGAACGACGTCCGGGTCGACCCGCGTGGCGTCGAGAAGACCGATCTCGACCCCGTGCTGGCGCGGGAGATCCGCGCCTCGTTCCTGCTCGCCGGGCCGCTCCTCTCGCGCTTCGGGCGCGTGACCGTCCCGCCACCCGGAGGCGATGTGATCGGCCGCAGGCGGCTCGACACGCACGTCCACGCTTTCACCGCGCTCGGCGCCGAGTTCGAGCTGAACGGCGCCTATGAGCTCTCGGCGAACCATCTCCGAGGGACGCGGATGTACCTCGACGAGGCCTCGGTGATGGGCACCGAGAACGCGATCATGGCCGCCGTCCTGGCCGAGGGGGAGACCATCCTCGGCAATGCGGCCTGCGAGCCGCACATCCAGGACCTCTGCCGCTTCCTCGTCTCGATCGGCGCCCGGATCGAAGGCGTCGGCTCGAACGTGCTCCGCGTCAAGGGAGTCACCGAGCTCAGCGGCGGAGACCACCGGATCGGCCCCGATCACATCGAGGTCGCGAGCTTCGTCGGCCTCGGCGCGCTGACTGGCGGCGAGGTCGTCGTCGAGGACATCGAGCCGGACGACCTCATCTCGATCGTCCCGGCCTTCAGGAAGCTCGGGATCGAGATGGAGGTCACCGATTCGTCCGTCGCGGTCCCGGCGGGTCAGGACCTGCACATCGAGGACGACCTCGGCGGCCAGATCCCGAAGATCGACAGCGGGATCTGGCCCGCGTTCCCCGCCGACCTCACGTCGATCGCCGTCACCGTGGCCACGCAGGCCCGCGGCACGATCCTCATCTTCGAGAAGATGTTCGAGAGCAGGCTCTTCTTCGTCGACAAGCTCGTCTCCATGGGTGCGCGCATCATTCTCTGCGACCCGCACCGCGTCGTCGTGACCGGGCCCGCGCGGCTCTACGGCCAGCGACTCGAGAGCCCGGACATCCGGGCGGGGATGGCGATGGTGCTCGCTGCGTTGTGTGCGGAGGGTCGGTCGACGATCGGCAACATCGGCCAGATCGACCGCGGCTACGAGCGCATCGACGAACGTCTGCGCATGCTCGGGGCGAGCATCGAGCGGGCGGATTTGTGAACGCTCGCCGTCGGCTCGCGTTGATGGTGGAAACCATGTTTCCCCCATCCGCCCCCTTCTTCCTGAGAGCGTGGGGAACCTCCCGGTTCCCCACACCCCTCCCCACTCATTGGCCCGCAGGGGCGGGCCAATGAACAAGGAAGGCACGGCCCGGGTCTCGCTCGGCGGCGGGCCGACGAGCGTCGCGACCGGGGTCGCCGTCCTCGACCACCTCCTCGCGGAGCTCGCCGATACGGGCGGTTTCGAGCTCAACCTCGAGATTGCGCCGGACGAGCCCGAGGCCGAGGTCGGCGCTGCGGGAACCGCGCTCGGCGAGGCCCTCGCACCGCTTCTGGGCGCGACGGACGCATCGCGGCGCGGCGTGGGCATCGTGCCCTCGGACGAGGCCCTCGCGATGGTCGTCGTGGAGGCCTCGGGCAGGCCGCTCGTCGCGTCGAACGCCGACTTGAGCTCCACCCGAGCGGGTGGGCTTCAGACCGACCTCGCAGCCGCGTTCTTCGGCAGCCTCGCGGACGCAACAGGCCTCACGATCCACGTGCGGCTCATGGAGGGGGAGGACTCGCAGCACGTCCTCTCCGCGATCTTCAAGGCGCTCGGCGCCGCGCTCGCGCAGGCCATTACCCCGGCACAAGCGACACACTGAGACTCTCTCCGGGACACTGTCCGGGACACTCTCCGGCGAAAGGACTCCAGTGGCCGAGAAGGACGTCATCAGCACCGATCGCGCACCCGGGCCGTTTCAGGGTGCGCCGTACAACCAGGCGATCCGCGTCGGCGACCTCGTCTTCGTCGCGGGCCAGCTCGGCATCAGCCTCGAGACCGGGGAGCTCGCAGGTCCGTCCGTCGAGGAACAGACGGAGCAGATCATGCGCAACCTCGGGGCCATCCTCGACGCGGCCGGAAGCGGCCTCGACCGCCTCGTCAAGACGACCGTCTTCCTCCTCGACCTCGCAGACTTCGGCGGCATGAACGAGGTGTACGCCCGCCACGTCGGCGACCGTCCGCCGGCGCGCTCCACGATCGGCATCTCGCAGCTGCCGAGCGGGGCGAGGGTGGAGATCGAGGCGATCGCGCACCTCTAGAGGCTCGGCCCGGGTCGGCGTCGCGTTCGCGCTCTCGGCGCGGCGATCGTCTGGCTGCTTGCACTCGCGCTCGTGACCGGAAACGTCCTCGCCGACTGAGGGCGGCACAATGCGCCCATGCGGGCCGACGAAGTCATCGCAACCCACGGGAACACCGATTTCGACGCGTTCGCGGCGATGCTCGCCGCGCAGCGGCTCTACCCGACCGCGGTCGTCGCCATCGGTCCGCTGAACCGCAACGTCCGGGACTTCTACCGTCTGCATGCGGACGAGCTGGGCGGCGTCGTCGAGGCGAGCCGGCTCGACCTCGACGCGATCCGCCGCCTCGTCGTGGTCGAAGCCGCGCAGTCGTCGCGGCTCGGGGATCTCGAGCGCGTTGCGCTCGATCCAGCGGTGGAGAAGGTCCTCTTCGACCACCACGATGACGAGCTGCCGGACTGGGTCGAGCCGTCCGCTTCGGTGGTCTCGTCGGACGGAGCACTGACGACGACGCTCGTCGGCATCCTGGCGGAGCGCGAGCTCGAGCCGACCGTGCTCGAGGCGACCGCGTTCGCCCTCGGCATCCACGAGGACACGGGCTCGCTCACGTACCCGACCACGACGCAGCGCGACGTGGACGCTCTCGCCTGGTGCCTGCGCCACGGCGCGCGCCAGGATCTCGTGGCGCAGTACCTGCACACGCCGCTCGCCGAGGCCGAGCGCGCGCTCCTGAACGGACTCATGGAGGCGCTCGAGCCCGTGGACGCGGGAGGCGAGGAGGTGCTCGTCGCGGCGCTGCGCTGGCCGGAGTACGTCGAGGGAGTCTCCAACCTCGCGCACAAGATCGTCGACCTCACGGACGCCCGCGCGCTCGTCGTGCTCGTGGAGATGGACGGCCGCGTCTTCGCCGTCGTCCGGAGCCGGAGCGATCGGCTCGACGCGTCGCGGCTCGCGGCCGCGCTCGGCGGCGGAGGCCACGCCGGAGCCGCCTCGGCGATCTCCCGCGACAGGCTCGACGAGGCGCGCACGAAGCTGCTGGGAGCGCTCGCCGGGGCCGAGCTCGAGCCGCGGCGAGCACGCGACGTGATGTCCACCCCGGCTCGCACCGTGACCCCGGACGAGAGCGTTCGCGCTGCGATGGTCCTGTGCCAGCGACACGGCCAGAGTGGGGTGTTCGTGACCGACGACGGCCGCGTGGTGGGCGCGGTGAGCCGCGAGGACCTCGACAAGGCGATCGGCCACCAGCTGGCGCACGCTCCCGTGCGCGGGATCATGAGCGGCCGTATCCAGACCGCTTCCGAGGAGGCGACGCTGTCCGAGCTCCAGTCCCGCGTCACCTCGGCGGAGGACGGACGCGTCGCGATCCTCCGCGACGAGCGGCTCGTCGGCATCGTCTCCCGCTCGGACCTCCTCCGCGCGCTCGAGGGCTTCGAGCCCGACCTCGACGAACCGGGCGAGAGCCTCGCGGCACCGCTCGCAGAGATCGCGCATCTCCGGCCGGTATTCGACGCCGTCGCCTCGCTCGGAGAGCGTCCGGACGGGATCTACCTCGTCGGGGGGACGGTGCGCGACATCCTCCTCGGCGAGACCAACTTCGACGTGGACATCGCGGTCGAGGGAGATGCGATCGGCCTGGCGCGCGACCTCGCCGCCGCGCTCGGCGGCCGCGTGACGCCCCACGCGAAGTTCGGCACCGCCGTCGTGCAGTACGCGGACGGGGAGCGCGTGGAGCGCGTGGACGTCGTCACGACCCGGACGGAGTTCTACGACGCGCCGGGAGCGCTGCCCACCGTCGAGCGAGCGGGCCTGCGCGAGGACCTCTTCCGCCGCGACTTCACGCTGAATGCGATGGCGGTCTCGCTCAAGCCCGACGACTTCGGGCGCCTGGTCGACCCGTTCGGCGGGCGCGAGGATCTCGACGCGCGCGTGCTGCGCGTCCTCCACAACCTCTCGTTCATCGACGACCCGACGAGGATCTTTCGCGCGATCCGCTACGAGGCGCGCTACGGCCTGCGGCTCGAGGAGCACTCGGCGCGACTCGCGCGGGGCACGATCGAGATGGGGCTCGTCGGCGACCTCTCGTCCGCGCGTCTGCGGGACGAGCTCGTGGCGCTGCTCGAGGACCCGGGCGCCGTCGGCGGCATCCTCCGGCTGGGCGAGCTCGGCGTCGATCGCGCGATCCAGCCGCACCTGCACGCGGACGCGGAGAGCGCGACGCTCTTCGAGCGCGCCCTCGAGCTTCGAGCCGAGCTCGGCATCGACATCCCCGTCTGGCGGCTCGGCATCGCCGCGATCGCGCGCGAGCTGACCTCGGACGAGGCGTACGACTGGCTCCAGAGGCTCAAGTTGCGGCGGCGCGACGTCGATCGCATCGCGGGCGCGATCCGCGTGGCACCGCTCATCGCCCAGCGGCTCGCGAGCGAGGAGCTCGATGCTGCGCAGACGGTTGCCCTCGCGGACGCCTACGCGCCCGATGCGCCACTGCTCGCACTCGCGCGCGACGACCGCGCGGAGCTCCGCGAGTACTTCACGCGGCTACGCGACGTGCAGCTCGAGATCGGCGGCGCCGAGCTCAAGGAGCTCGGCCTCTCGGAGTCGCCACGAGTGGGTGAGGTGCTCGGCGAGCTGCGTCGGCGGAAGCTGAACGGCGAGCTCGACGGGCGCGAATCGGAGCTCGCGGCTGCGCGCGAGCTCATCGCCGCCTCGCCCTCGCCGGACGACTCGTGACCCTCGCCTCGGCCTCGGAGATCGCGGAGCGTTACGAACGCATCCGGGAGGAAGTCGGTGACGGGGTGACCGTCGTCGCGGCGACGAAATACGTCGCGCTCGAGGACATGGGCGCTCTCGCCGATGCCGGGGTCGAGGTCGTAGGCGAGAACCGCGCGCAGGACCTCCAGGCGAAGCACGAACGCTACGGGAGCGCGTTTCGCTGGCACTTCATCGGGCATCTCCAGTCGAACAAGGTGAGGGTCGTGAACCCGCTGTGCGAGCTCGTGCACTCGCTCGCGTCCGATTCGGCAGCCCGGCGCCTGGAGACACCCGCGCTGCTCGAGGTGAACCTGACAGGGGAGCAGTCGAAGTCGGGCGTCGTTCCCGAGGACGCCGCGGAGCTCGTCGAGCGCTATCCGCTCGTTCGCGGCCTGATGACGATGCCCCCGCTCACGGGCGATCCCGAGCTCTCGCGGCCGCACTTCCGGCGGCTTCGCGAGCTCGCCGGGGAGCTCGGTCTCTCCGAGCTCAGCATGGGGACGTCGCAGGACTACCGCGTGGCCGTCGAGGAGGGGGCGACGCTCGTGCGGATCGGCGAGGTTCTGTTCCGTCCTTCCGGCAGCGGCGGGCGACAGCACTAGAATCGCGCCGAGCATGGGTTTTTCCGACCTCTGGAACCGCACGCTCGTGTACTTCGGCATCGCCGAGGACGAGGACTGGGACGAGGACGGTTACGAGACGAACGAGCAGCTCGAAGAGAGCTATCGCCGTCGCGACCGTCAGAACGTCCGCCGTCTTCCGGCGACGCAGGAGGACGAGTGGACCGGGGACGACACTCCGCAGCGCCAGCCCAGCCAGCCGACACGCCTACGCCGCGTGGATCCCGGACCACCCGCGAAGGTGCATCTCGTCGTCCCGCGAAGCTTCAACGACGCCCAGCAGATCGCCGACCGCTTCAAGTCGCAGATCCCGGTGATCCTGAACCTCCAGAACGCGGACACCGACCTCTCGAAGCGGCTCATCGACTTCGCGAGCGGGCTCACGTACGCGCTCGACGGGAGCATGCAGCGGGTCGCCGACAAGGTCTTCCTCCTGACACCGCGAAATGTCGAGCTCTCGGCGGAGGAACGCGCCCGGGCACTCGAGCGCGGCGGCTTCTACAACCAGGCTTGACGGTAGGAAGAGGGTGCGCCGCGGCGAACACGCGTCCGATGGGCGCGTCCGCCTCACTCTGTCTGTCCCTGGGTCCGTGCCTGGCCCTGCTTCTCGACACCGCGACTTCGCTGCAGCGATTCGTGGACGTCTTCGTCGCGATCTACATCCTCCTGATCTTCGTCTACATCCTGCTCTCGTGGGTGCGTATCCCGTACTCGCGGACGTTCTCCGCCGTCGAGCACTTCCTGAACGAGGTGGTGTCCCCCTACCTGCGCCTGTTCCGTGGACGCATCCCGAACCTCGGCCCGCTCGATCTCTCGCCGATCGTCGCGGTCATCGTGCTGCTCGTTGCTGCCAGACTCGTCAACTACGTCATCGGGGCGCTTCTCTAGAGGAGGTCGCATGGCCCTTACACCGGTAGAGATCAGACATGTCGAGCTTCGCCGTACGTGGTTCCGCGGCTACCGCCGCGGCATCGTCGAGCGGCTGCTCGCGGACATCGCCGACAGCTTCGAGGACGTCTGGCGTGAGCGCGCCGATCTCGCGGACAAGCTCGAGGAGCTCGAATCGGAAGCCTCGAAGCACCGCGAGCTCGAGTCGCTTCTCCGCTCCACGCTCGTTTCGGCGGAGCGGGCCGCACAGGACGTCAAGGAGCAGGCGCGACGGGAGTCCGACCTCATCGTCCAGGAGGCCCGCGCCGAAGGCCGGCGCGTGAACCGGGCCGCGGCTTCCGAGAAGGACCGGCTCGAGGAGGAGATCCGCAAGGTCCGCGCCCTCCTGCGCAGCGCGCTCGAGGCGATCGAGAAGCCGGATCTCGAGCCCCAGCAGGAGCCGTCGGAACCCCCGAAAGTCGAAGGTGTTCCCGAGAGCGGCTTCAGGAGGCTGGCCGGCTAGCGCGAAACACCCCGGGTCGCCGGATATATCCTTCCGCCGTGGACGGCCCCAGCACGCGCGTGCATCTTCGCGTCAGCCCGCGTGCCGCGCGGGCCGGCATCGTCGGGCGCCATGCAGGAGGCTGGAAGGTGCGCGTCGCATCCGTGCCCGAGCGCGGGAGGGCGAACGAGGCCGTGCTGGCGGTGCTCGCCGCTGCGCTCGAGCTTCCTCCTGCGCGGCTCGAGCTCGTAAGCGGCCGAAGCTCGAGAGACAAGATCATCACGGTGAGTGGTCTGCCCTCCGACGTCGTCGATCGCCGCCTCGCCGCGGCCGTTCGCGGATGACCCTCGACCTCGTCGAGGTTCGCACGGCGCTCCAGTCCGAGCGCGTGCGCCTGCACGCGGCCATGAAGGGCGTCAACCACGAGGGCTCGATGCTGGAGGAGACGGGCGACCTCTCGATCAGCAGCGACGACCACCTCGCGGACAACGCCACCGAGACGTTCATGCGGGAGCTCGACGACGGGCTCGAGGAGAACGCAGAGCATCTCCTGGGCGAGATCGACGCAGCGCTCGGCAGGCTCGAAGACGGGACCTACGGGACGTGCACGGTGTGCGGGAAGAAGATTCCCGAGGAGCGCCTGCAAGCGGTTCCCTGGGCCTCTCTCTGCCTCGACGACAAGCGCGCGCAGGAAGGCCGTTGAGCGAACCACTCGCCAAGGATCCGCAGCCGGTCGACGTCCGCATCGGCTCGGCGACGAACGCCGTCCGCCCGATCCTCGCCGCCGAGCGCTCCCTTGCCGCAGGCCGCGCGCAGTGGCTCGCACTCCTCGCCGTCGCGGGAGCCGCGTTCGTCGCGGACCAGGTGACGAAGCAGGTCGTCGCCCGAACGCTCTCGGTCGGTGAGACCGCCGACATCGTCGGGCCGTTCTCCCTGCACCACGTCCAGAACTCCGGGATCGCCTTCGGCCTCTTCGCGAGTCGCACGACGATCGTCATCGGTGTCACGGCGGTCGCTGTCGCCTGGATGATCTGGTTCTTCGCCCGAACCGGGCGACGGCATCCCGTCCTGCCCGTCGCGCTCGGCCTCGTCCTCGGAGGGAGCATCGCGAACCTCGTCGACCGCGTTCGCCTCGGGCATGTGACGGACTTCCTCGACCTCGAGGCGTGGCCGGCCTTCAACCTCGCCGACACGTTCATCGTCGTCGGCGTCGCTGTCCTCTTCGGCACGCTCGTGCTTGCCGACCGGCCGCAGCGAGTGCACGGGCCGCGGCGTGGCGACTCTCCGCTTCAGGGTCGCTGACACCGACGCAGGCACGCGGCTCGACCGCGCGCTCGCAGCACGACCGGAGATCGGCGCGCGCTCGGTGTCGGAGCGGCTGCTCCGCGACGGCGCGGTGCTCGTGGACGGAGCCGAGCGCTCGAAGAGCTATCGCCTCGAGCGCGGGGCGATGGTCGAGGTCGCGCTGCCCGAGCCCGCCCCGCGGGTCGAACCCGCGCCCGTGACCGTCGAGATCCCGTACGAGGACGAGCATGTCGTCGTACTCGACAAGCCGGCCGGCGTCACGGTGCATCCGGCGCCCGGCGCGACCGGAGCGACGCTCCTGCCGCAGCTCCTGACGCTCGGCGCTGCGGGCGGGCCCGATCCGGAGCGACCAGGCATCGTTCACCGGCTCGACCGCGACACATCGGGCTTGCTCGTCGTCGCTCGCACGGAGGACGCGTACGGCCCCCTTCAGGAGGCGATCCGCCGAAGAGAGGTCGATCGCCGCTACCTCGCGCTCGTCCGCGGCCGGCCCCAGTCGCGGGCGGGTCGCATCGACGCCGCAATCGGCCGCGACCGTCGCGAGCGCACGCTGCGCTCGCTCGACACCGACGAGCCTCGCGAGGCCGTCACGCACTTCGAGCTCCTCGAGCCGCTCGGCGAGCACGCACTCCTGGAGGTGACCCTGGAGACGGGGAGGACTCATCAGATCCGCGTCCACCTCGATGCGATCGGGCTGCCCGTCTCGGGCGACCCGCGCTACGGCGTGCGCGGCGACCTCGGTCTCGCGCGGCAGTTCCTGCACGCGCATCGGCTGCGCTTCCGGCATCCGGTCGTGGGTGAGGAGATCGACGTGCGCTCGGAGCTCCCGGCCGATCTCGCCTCGGCGCTCGAGCGCGCGCGGACACCATAGGGGCGAGATATATCTCGCCCCTGCCTGCACCGCGGCTGAGGGCGAGTCAAGCCTCGCTCCTACGGCTAGACTTCCTGCGTCCTCGTCCCACCGACCCGGCGACTCGTCGGAGCGGGGGTGCCGTCGCTCTGAGCACGGTTCCGCCCGGCCCGCCGGCGCAACACCCATCAACCACGGAAGAAAGGGGCTGATCGCGTGTCAGTCGTAACGATGCGGGAGCTGCTGGAGGCCGGCGTTCACTTCGGCCATCAGACGCGCCGCTGGAACCCCAAGATGCGCCGCTTCATCTTCGGCGAGCGCGGCGGCATCTACATCATCGACCTCCAGAAGACGCAGGAACTGCTCGAGGAGGCGCACGACTTCGGCCGGAACCTCGCGGAGCGCGGCGGCACGATGCTCTTCGTCGGCACGAAGAAGCAGGCGCAGGACGCCGTCTCCCAGCATGCAGGACGCGTCGGCATGCCCTACGTGAACCATCGCTGGCTCGGCGGGCTGCTCACGAACTGGCGGACGATCTCGGATCGCATCGCGTACCTGCACGACCTCCGCCGCCTCCAGACCGAGGGCCAGCTCGAGCTGCTGCCCTCGAAGGAGCGCATCGCGATGACCGCTGAGCTCGAGAAACTCGAGGCGAACCTCGGCGGAGTCGCGGACATGAAGCGCCAGCCCGATGCGGTCTTCGTCATCGACCTGAAGAAGGAACAGCTGGGCGTGCGCGAGGCGCGCAGGCTCGGGGTTCCGGTGGTCGGGCTCGTCGACACGAACGCCGATCCGGACGAGGCCGACTTCGTTATCCCCGGCAACGACGACGCGATCCGCTCGTGCGACCTCGTGACGCGGGTCGTCGCGGACGGGATCGAGGCCGGCAGAACGAAGGTGACGGAAGCGGAACTCGCGCGCCGGTCGGAGAAGGCGGCCGAGGCCGAGGCACCCGCCGAGGACGAGGCGGCCGCCCCCGAGGAGGCTCCTGCGGAGGAGCCGGCAGGCGATCCCGAGCCCGCCACGGTTGCCGCGGAAGGCGGTGAGGGCCAGTGAGCACCACGATCAGCGCATCGCTCGTCAAGGAGCTCCGCGACCTCACGGGCGCCGGGATGATGGACTGCAAGCGCGCGCTCGAGGAGACGGACGGCGACGTCCAGGCCGCACGCACGCTTCTGCGCGAGCGCGGAATGGCCTCCGCCGGGAAGCGCGCGGGCCGCGAGACGACGGAAGGGCTCGTCGGCTACATCGTGACCGAGTCCGCGGCAGCGATGGTCGGCATCGGCTGCGAGACCGAGCCGGTCTCGAAGAACGCCGAGTTCCAGTCGCTCGGCGAGAAGGTGCTCCGCGCCGTTCTCGCAGAGGGCCAGGGCGCCGTCGAGCAGTTCGAGGAGGAGCGCCTCGAGCTCATCGGCAAGCTCGGCGAGAACATCGTCATCGTCGACGCGGCGCGGTTCGAGGTCCTCGACGGCCACGTCGTCGACGGCTACGCACATCCGCCCGCCAACAAGATCGGCGTCCTCGTCGACCTCGAGGGAGGGGCACCCGAGCTCGCCCGTCAGCTCGCGATGCACATCTCCTTCGCCGCGCCGGAGTGGACGACGCGTGATGACGTTCCCGCCGATGTGCTTGAGGCGGAGCGCCAGATCTTCATGAACTCGGACGAGGTGCAGTCGAAGCCGGAAGCAGCGCGTGAGAAGATCGTGGACGGAATGCTCGGCAAGCGCTTCTTCGCCGCGACGCCCGGTGGTGCTCTCACCGACCAGGCCTGGATCCACGACCCCTCGAAGACGGTCGGCCAGGCTCTCGAGGAAGCCGGCGCCTCGGTCGCGCGGTTCGCGAGGATCTCGGTCGCAGCATGACCGTCGCTCGCCTTCGGCTCGCTCTCGTGGGGGAAACCATGTTTCCCCCACGTGCCCCCTTCTTCTTGAGAGCGTGGGGAACCTCCCGGTTCCCCACACCCCTCCACCGTCACAGGCCAGCCAGGGCTGGCCTGTGAGCGTCAAGTCCGAGGAGGCCACCGAGCGGGCCTCTTCGGAGGCCGCTGCGCCGTTCCACCGGATCCTGCTCAAGCTCTCGGGCGAGGCGCTGCTCGGTGACCGCACTTTCGGGATCGACCCGGGCACGGTCGCCGCGATTGCGGAGGAGGTGCGCGCTGTCCACGAGACGGGCACGGAGCTCGCGATCGTCGTGGGCGCAGGAAACATCTACCGCGGAGTCGCGGCGGCGGCAGACGGGATGGATCGCGCGACCGCGGACTACGCGGGGATGCTCGCGACGCTCCTGAACGCGCTGACGCTCCAGGACGGACTCGAGCGCGCCGGCGTCCAGACCCGCGTTCTCTCCGCGATCACGGTCTCCGAGGTAGCGGAGCCGTACATCCGGCGACGGGCGATCCGCCATCTCGAGAAGGGCCGGGTCGTGATCTTCGCCGCCGGCACGGGCAACCCGTTCTTCACGACCGATACGGCCGCAGCGCTGCGCGCCCTCGAGATCGGAGCCGGGGCCATCCTCATGGCGAAGAACTCCGTCCAGGGGGTGTACGACGAGGATCCCAAGAACAACCCGAACGCGCAGTTCATCCCGGAGCTCTCCCACATCGAGGCGATCGAGCGCGGCCTGAAGGTCATGGACACCACTGCGCTCTCTCTCTGCATGGACAACCGCCTGCCGATCTACGTCTTCGAGCTCGCGGAGGGGAACATCCGCCGGGTCTCGGCGGGCGAGCGCGTCGGCACGATCATCTCGACCCAGGACTGAGAACAGAGCACTAGGAGAAGGAGGAGCGGAATGGCGGCGATCGAGGAGTTCCTCGCGGACGCCAAGCGGCGCATGGACAGGTCGATCGAGGCGACGCACAACGAGTTCAACAGCATCCGCACCGGACGCGCGTCACCGGCGCTGCTCGACCGGATCATGATCGACTACTACGGGACGCCGACGCCGCTCAAGAGCCTCGCGTCGATCGGCGCTCCGGAAGCGCGCATGCTCACCGTGCAGCCCTTCGATCCCGGGGCGACGAAGTCGATCGAGCGCGCGATCCAGGAGTCCGACCTGGGACTGACGCCCTCGAACGACGGCAAGCTCATCCGCCTGCCGATCCCAGCCCTCACCGAGGAGCGGCGCAAGGATCTGGTGAAGGTCGTGCGACGGGTCGCGGAGGACGGCAAGGTTGCCATCCGGAACGTGCGCCGCGACGTCCTGCAGCACCTGCGCGAGCTCGTCACGAACGGCGACGTCGGAGACGACGAGGAGCGCCGCGCCGAGCAGCAGGTGCAGAAGGTCACCGACGACCATACGAAGGCCATCGACGACCTGCTGAAGGTGAAAGAGGCCGAGATCATGGAGGTCTGATCCTCCGGATCGACCTCCAGCAGGCAATGGCCGAGAGCTCCGCACCGGCCCCGGCAGGGTCCAGCAACGACTCGGGCGCGGCCCGAAGCATCGCGATCATCATGGACGGCAGCGGCCGTTGGGCTGCTGCGCGCGGCGTCTCCGTCGCAGACGGGCACCGCGAGGGGGCCAGGGCCCTGCGGCGGACCGTCGAGGCCGCGATCGACCTCGGCGTCGAGTCGCTTGCCGTGTACGCGTTCTCGACCGAGAACTGGGCTCGCCCTCCCGACGAGGTCGAGTCGCTCCTCGAGCTCCTGAACGACACGATCGACCGCGAGCTCCCCGACCTCGCGCGCCAGGGAGTGCGTACGCGCTTCGTGGGGCGCCGGGATCGCATCCCGGAGCATCTGCAGAGCAAGATGGCCGCGCTCGAGGACGAGACCGCAGAGAACGATCGTCTCCTCCTCTGGATCGCGTTCGACTACGGGAGTAGGTCGGAGCTCGTCGAGGCCGTGCGGCGGCTCGTCGAAGACGGAGTTCGACCCGAGGACGTGTCGGAGGAAACCCTGGCCGCCCGGCTCTACGCCCCCGAGCTGCCCGACCCGGATCTCGTGATCCGCACCTCGGGCGAGCGGCGCATCTCGAACTTCCTCCTCTGGCAGTCCGCCTACTCGGAGTTCGTCTTCATGGACACGCTCTGGCCCGACTTCGACGCCGCGGAGCTCCAGGTCGCGCTCGACGAGTTCGCGCGCAGGCTGCGGCGCTTCGGTGCCCGCTGAGCGCGGCTGTGTGAGAGGGTGCGCCGCGGCATGAGCCCGTTCTGGTCCCGGATCGCGGTCGTCGTCGTCCTGCTCCCCGTCGTCATCGGCGTCGTCTATCTCGGCGGCTGGTGGCTGTTCGGCCTTGCCATTGCAGGAGGGCTCATCGCGCTGCACGAGCTCTACGCGATCGCGCGGCAGGCGCGCCCGCTCCTGCTCGCGGGCTACCTCGGCTTCGTGCTCGCCCTCCTCGGGGAGGAGCTCGGCGGCGTGCCCTGGCTCCTCGGCGGAATTCTCAGCACGCTCCTCCTCTCGTTCCTCTTCTTCGGCCTGTCGCACGAGCGACCGTCGGCCACGGCGTCGTTCGGCGTGACGGTCCTCGGCGTCGTCTGGATCGGCGGAGGGCTCGGCTCGCTGCTCCTCGTCCGGGACATCCCCGATTACGGCTTCTGGGCGGTCATCGCCGTGCTCTTCGCGGTGTTCGCGGCGGATACAGCCGCGTTCCTCGTCGGCCGCGCGGTGGGGCGGCGCAAGCTCGCGCCGGCGATCTCACCGGGGAAGACGTGGGAAGGCTTCATCGCGGGCGTCGTGGCGGGCACCGTCGTAGCCTTCCTCATCCTCTACCGCGACCGGGACGAGTTCCTGTCCATGCCGGAGTCGCTCGCGCTGGGGGCGATCGTCGCGCTCGCGTCCGTGGCGGGCGACCTCTTCGAATCAGCCGTGAAGCGCGACCTCCAGGTGAAGGACTCCGGGAGCCTCCTGGGCGGGCACGGTGGCATGCTCGACCGCCTCGACGCGCTCCTCTTCGCCGGCCCCGCTGCGCTCTACGCCATCCTCGCGTTCGGAGCGGGCTGAGAGCCCATAGCTTGTTCTGAACACACATCCGGTTAGCCTTCGACCGTGAGCGGGGAGAGGGAAAGCACGCGCATCGCGCTGCTCGGCGCGACCGGCTCGATCGGCCGCCAGGCGCTCGAGGTCATCGGGGACGATCCGAGCCTCGAGGTCTGCGCGCTCGCGTCCGGCTCGCAGCCGCTCGACGTGCTCGCCGCAGAGCTGGGGGTCGAGCACGTGCAGGTCGGCGGCGATCTCACGCGCGTTCTCGAGGAGTCGGCGCCCGACGTCGTCCTGAATGCCGTCGTCGGCTTTGCAGGCGTTGGCGCCACGCTCTGGGCGCTCGAGCACGGCGTCACGCTCGCGCTCGCGAACAAGGAGAGCCTCGTCGCGGCCGGCGACCTCGCGGTCTCCGCCTGGGTGCGTGGCGGCGGCCTGCTGCTCCCGGTGGACAGCGAGCACTCGGCGCTCTTCCAGTGCCTCGAGGGCCGCGCACGGGAAACCGTCGACTCGATCGTGCTGACCGCGTCCGGCGGAGCGCACCGGAGCCGCCCGCTCGACGAGCTGGCGCACGTCACCGTCGAGCAGACCCTCGCACATCCGACCTGGTCGATGGGGCCGAAGATCACCGTCGACTCCGCGACGCTCGCGAACAAGGGACTCGAGCTCATCGAGGCGCACTACCTCTTCAGCGTTCCGTACGACCGCATCGAGATCGTCCTGCACCCGACCTCGGTCGTGCACGCGCTCGTGCGCTTCCGCGACGGCGCCGCGCTCTCGCATCTCGGGTATCCGGACATGCGCGTCCCGATCTCGTTCGCATTGACCTACCCCGAGCGGCGGCCCGTGCTCGTGCCGCAGCTCGATCTCGCGTCCGGTCTCACGCTCGAGTTTTCCGCCCCCGATCCCGACCGCTACCCGCTCCTCCGCCTCGCGCGCGAGGCGGGCGAGAGGGGAGGCACGTACCCGTGCGCCTTCAACGCGGCGAACGAGGTCGCGGTCGACGCGTTCCTCGCCGGTCGCGCCGCGTTCAACGAGATCGCGCCGATCGTCGAGACCGCGTTGGCAGGCGCCGACGGCGCGCCGGCCCGCGACCTCGCAGAGCTCGTGGTCGCCGACGGGGAGGCGCGACGCCTCGCATCGAGAAGGCTGGCACCGGTATGAGCAACGCTCGCTTCCGGCTCGCGTTCACGGGGGAAACCATGTTTCCCCCATGTGCCCCCTTCTTCCTGAGAGCGTGCGGAACCTCCCGGTTCCCCACGCCCCTCCACGCTCATAGGCCAAGCGAGCTTGCCCTATGAGCATCTTCGTCGCGATCCTCGGCCTCGGCTTCCTCATCCTCATCCACGAGAGCGGCCACTTCTTCGCGTCGCTCGCGGTGGGGCTACGTCCGCGGCGGTTCTACGTCGGCTTCCCGCCGGCGATCGTGAAGCGCAAGCGGAACAACATCGAGTACGGGCTCGGGGTCATCCCGCTGGGCGGGTTCGTGACCATCCCCGGCATGCACCGCCCGATCCCGCACGACGCGGAGCGGCGCATGTCCAGGGCCGTCTCCGAGGCTCCCGGGCTCGCAGGTCCGTTCGACCGCATCCGCCGCGGGCTCGGCGCCGACGACCCGCACGAGGCGCTCGCGCCCGTCGACGAGTTCGAGCAGGCGCTCCGCAACCAGAAGCTGTCTCCGGACGCGCTCGCCTCCGCCGAGAAGGGGCTCACCGAGCTGCGCGACGCTCTCGGCCCGGACGCGTACTGGAAGGCGGCGACGTGGAGACGCCTGGTCGCGATCTTCGCCGGCCCGGCCGCGAACATCGTTCTCGCGATCGTCCTGATGACGATCCTCTTCATGACGAGCGCCGGTAAGGCGACGTCGGAGGTCTCCGTAGTCCAGGACGACTCGCCGGCGGCGCAGGTCGGGCTGCAGCCGGGCGACCGGCTCGTCGTGATCGGCTCGCAGGCGGTGACGAGCGCGTCCGACATCCCCGACCTCATCTCCGGCTCGGAGGGAAAGCCGATCGCGGTCACCGTCGTCCGTGATGGCGAGAGGGTCGAGCTCGGCTCGGTCGCGCCCGACGAGGTGGACGGCGGCTACCGCCTCGGGATCGTGCTCGCAGGCGTCGGCCTCGGACCGGTCGAAGCGGTGGGCCGAGCCTTCGAGGTCACCTGGCTCGTCACGGAGGAGATCGTCAAGTCGCTCGGACGCCTGGCGGTGGGGGAGGGGCGAGAGGACATCTCGAGCCCGATCGGCATCACCCAGGTGTCCTCGGACGCCGTGGAGCGCGGCACGGAGAGCTACCTCTGGGTGCTGAGCCTCGTCTCGCTCTCGCTCGCACTACTGAACCTGCTCCCGCTGCTGCCGCTCGACGGAGGCCACATCCTCTTCGCGCTGCTCGAGGGCGCGCGCGGCCGCATCATGAGGCGCGAGGTCTACGAGCGAGTGTCGGTGGTCGGCCTCGCGGTCGTGCTGCTGCTCTTCTTCATCGGCATCACGAACGACATCGGCCGCCTCTCCTAGGTCTACACCGGGCTACCCTCTAGCCGTGGCGAGCGAGCGCGAGATCACCGTGGGCAACGTCGCGATCGGCGGCGGCGCGCCCGTGGCCGTGCAGTCGATGACGCTGACGAAGACGCACGACGTCGAGGCGACGACCGCACAGATCGCGGCTCTTGCCTCGGCCGGCTGCGAGCTGGTACGCGTCGCGGTCCCGAAGAACGAGGACGCGGCCGCGCTGCCGCTCATCGTGCGGCTCTCGCCCCTCCCGGTGATCGCCGACATCCACTTCAACGCCTCGCTCGCGCTGAAGGCGATCGACGCAGGCGTGGCGGCGGTGCGCATCAACCCCGGCAACATCGGCGGCCCGGACAAGGTCGAGCAGGTCGTACAGGCGGCGAAGCGGGCCGGGATCCCGATGCGCATCGGCGCCAACTCCGGCTCGCTCCCCAAGCATCTCGACGAGGTCGCGCGGCGCGACCAGGCCGAGGCGCTCGTTGCCGCAGCGCTCGAGGAGGTCGAGCTGCTCGAGCGGCTCGAGTACCGCGACTTCAAGATCTCGGTGAAGGCGACGCACGTCCCGACGATGATCCGCGCCTACCGGATGCTCTCCGCGAAGGTGCCGTATCCGCTCCACCTGGGCGTGACCGAGGCCGGGACGGAGTTCGCGGGCGCGATCAAGAGCGCCGTCGGCATCGGCTCGCTCCTCGCGGACGGGATCGGGGACACGCTCCGCGTCTCGCTCACCGCCGACCCGGTGAAGGAGGTCGAGGTCGCCTGGGAGATCCTGAAGGCGCTCGGGCTCCGCGAGCGCGGGCCGGTGATGATCGCCTGCCCCTCGTGTGGACGCGACAACGTCGGCGTCGAGAGCCTCGCGCGCCTCGTCGAGGAGCGGCTCCGGGCGTATCCGGAGGCCTTCGAGGTCGCGGTCATGGGCTGCGCGGTGAACGGACCGGGGGAGGCCGGTGACGCCGACTTCGGCATCGCCGGCGGCCGCGATGTCGGCTTCATCTATGCGCACGGACGTGTGCTGCGGAAGGTCTCCTCGGACATCCTCGTGGACGAGCTCTTCCACGAGATCGACCGGTGGCTCGCGGACGGCATGAAACGCCCCAAGCGGATGAAGATGGCGAAGCCGGCTGCCCTCGCGATGGCCGAAGCGTCGCTCATCCCGCTGGGCGACTCGTAGAGGCGAGGCTTGCCTCGCCCTGGCGCATAGTCTCTCGTTCGATGATCGCCAGACAGTCAACGCTGTTCATACCCACATTGCGCGACGACCCCGCCGACGCGGAGGCGGCCTCGCACAAGCTGCTCGTCCGCGGCGGCTACATCCGCCAGGTGAGCGCCGGCGTCTGGACGTTCCTCCCGCTCGGTTGGCGGGTTCACCAGAAGGTCGTCCAGATCATCCGCGAGGAGATGGACGCGATCGGCGGCCAGGAGATGCTCATGCCGGTGCTCACGCCCGTCGAGCTCTGGGAGACGACGGGACGCGCCTCGATCCCGGAGTTGTTCCACCTCGAGGATCGCGGGGGCCGGCGCTTCATCCTCCCGTTCACCCACGAGGAGACGATCACCTTCCATGCGCGCGAGATCCAGAGCTACCGCGAGCTCCCGAAGCTCCTCTACCACTTTGCGATCAAGGATCGCGACGAGCCGCGCCCCAGAGGAGGGCTTCTCCGGGTGCGGGAGTTCATCATGAAGGACGCCTACTCGTTCGACCGCGACGAGGAAGGCGTTGCCCGCAGCTTCGAGGCGAACCGCGCGGCGTACAAGACGATCTTCGCTCGCTGTGCGCTCGAGACGTACGACGTCCAGGCGGAGAGCGGGGTCATGGGCGGCAAGTTCAGCGTTGACTTCCTCGCGCCCTCGGGCTCCGGCGAGAACACTCTCGTCACCTGCGAGAACAGCGACTACGCCGCCGACCTCGAGGTCGCGCGTGCCGTGCCGCGTGCGCCTCGGTTCCCCGAGCGCCTCGCTGCGCCAGAGGAGGTCGAGACGCCGGGCATCACGACGATCGAGGGGCTCGCAGCCCTTCTCGACGTCGACGACGCCGCGACCTCGAAAGCGATGCCGGTCGTCACGGACGACGGCACCCTCGTGCTTGCGCTCGTGCGAGGCGACGACAGGCTCAGCGAGGCGAAGCTCTACGACGCTCTGCCCGGTTCGTCGCGACCTGCAACGAACGATGAGATCCGCGAGGCGTTCGGTGCCGGCGGGGGCTCGCTGGGCCCGATCGGCTTCGACGGCCCGGTTCTCACAGACGAGGCGCTGCGCGAGGGGCAGTACGTCGCAGGAGCGAACCGGGACGGCTGGCACCTCCGCGGCGTCGAGGCGGGCCGCGACTACGCACCCCGATTCGCGGACCTGCGGGAGCCCCGCGAAGGTGACCGCTGCCCCGAATGCGGTGGCGTGCTGCAGTTCCGCACGGCCATCGAGGTCGGCCACATCTTCAACTTCGGAACGTTCTACTCGAACCCGCTCGAAGCGACGTTCGTCGACGAGGACGGCGCGGAGAAACCTCTTCTCGGAGGCAGCTACGGGATCGGGCCTGGCCGCGTCATGGCGGCCGTGGTCGAGCAGCACCACGACGAGCGCGGGATCGTGTGGCCGAGCGCGATCGCGCCCTATGACGCGCACGTGCTCGCCCTCCACGGCGGCTCGGACGAGGTTCTCGCGGCCGCCGAGAGCGTCGCAACGACCCTAGGCGAATCCGGTCTCGAGGTGCTGCTCGACGACCGCGACGAGCGTCCCGGCGAGAAGTTCGCGGATGCCGATCTCGTCGGTGCTCCGCTCCGCGTGACCGTCGGCCGCAAGTCGCTCGACGACGACGCGGTGGACATCCGCGCTCGTGATGCCGCGGAGGACAACCGCGTGGGGGTGAGAGACGTGCTGAAATGGGTACAGGAACGCTGATGGCAAAGAGAAGGCGCTACAGCGACGAGCACTTCGGGCCGACCATCGAGCGGCTGATGGCGGACACGGGGACGACGTACCGCGGTCTCGCCGACAAGGCCGATCTCTCGGCGGGCTACCTCAATCACATCGTCCACGGCAACCGCCCCGTGCCCTCGAACGACGTCATCGAGCGCATCGCGCAGGCACTCGACGTCGAGCCGGAGCACTTCCGGGAGTTCCGCATCCGCGTAATCACCGACAAGCTCGAGGCGATGCCCGAGCTCATCGACCGGCTCTACAAGCGGCTCGCCTGACGAGCGCTGCGGGCCCGAGCCGCGACCGCTAAGGTGTCCCCGCCGCGGGGCGTGGCGCAGCCTGGTTAGCGCGCTAGTCTGGGGGACTAGAGGTCCCGAGTTCGAATCTCGGCGCCCCGACTGACAGAAAACGCCGCCGGAGCGTGGTTTTCGTGTCTCAGGGATTCGCGCGCCGGGCGACGCGGGCAGGTATGCCGCCCGGCTCTTGCCTCCTCCCAAACATGGGGGGATCGAGGACTCAAACACGGGGGACTCGCCGGTTTCAGCCGGGCCCGTCGCTCCCTAGCTTCGAAGCAGGTGGTCACGAGAGCCACCAGGAGCAGAAAGAGGAGGAGCAAATGAGTCTCAAGACCTCGTTCATCGTCGGCCTCGCGGTTGCCGCACTCGTCGTCAGCGTGCAGGCCGCGTCCGCAGCACCGACGCCGGACGCCTCGGATAGAACGAGCCTCGTTCAGCCAGACCTCGGGCAGGGCTTCTTGTATCCGGGCGGATACCCACAGTCCGGTTACGGCTACCTCGGGCACCCGCGCGCATCGGCTTCGGTGGTCGGCTCGGACAGCGAGATCGAGTATCCGGGCGGATACCCACAGTCCGGTCACGGCTACCTCGGGCACCCGCCCGCATCGGGTTAGGCGGTCGGCTCGGGCAGCGAGATCGACTGGCCGCAGCTCGGAATCGTGTTCGGCGTCGGAATGGCCGTTCTGCTGGGCCTGATCCTCACGGTCGGATTGTTCGGAGCTACCCGGTAGCGCGCTGACGGGAGATGACCGCGCGGGACACGGCTGATCGGGTTACCTAGCCCGCGCGGCTAGCGGGTTCCGTGTCAGCGTAGCGCCGTCGAATCGTGTCGAACGAGTCACGGGCGGACGCGTCGGGCGTACAGTTGTCGGGTCGTGGACTTCGTTGCCTACCACGATCGCTCGAGCGCCGACCACCAGGCGCGCTTCGACGACCTGCGCCCCAAGGGCTGGCGGATGGTGAGCTTGAGCGTCTACGGGGCTCGCGGCGCTGAGCGCTACGCGGCGGTGTGGGTCAAACGCGCGGGCCCTGACTGGTCGGCGGTGCACGGCGTCAACTTCACCGGCTACCAGGCGGCGTTCGACAACGCGGTTGCCGCGGGCTTCAAGCCCGTGCTACTCGCTGCGACCGGACCCGCGAACAACCCGGTCTTCGCCGGCACGTTCGAGCAGCGGCCGGGACCGGTACCGCTGACGCGCCATGGACTCGTGCGCGGAGCGGAAACGGACCCGGCGACAATCGAATACTGGACCGCGCAGGCACGGGCGAACGGCTGGATGCCGGTCAGCATTGCCGTCTACGGCGCGGCCTCGGACCCGCGCTACGCGGGCATCTGGGTCGACAACCCGCAAGGGATTTGCTGGACGATGGACGGCCGTCTCGACACCGCTGGCGAGTATCAGTCGCGCTTCGACGCACTCGTGCCGGCTTGGGCACGCCCGGTCCAGGTCGCCGTTTCCCCGGACGACCGCTACGCGTCGATCTTCCGCGACGACCTCATCGGCGACTTCGTGGCCCGCCACGAGCTCACGAGCGCGGGGTACCAGCAGGAGTTCGACCACTTCGTCCCGCAGGGGTACTGGCCCGTGTCGGTCCAGGCCGGGGGCGTGGGTGGCGGTGCCCGCTTCGCGGTCGTCTTCGCAAAGACGGACCAGCCAAAGGCGCTTTCTTGGCGGCCACCGACGGGTCCGGTGGCGAACGCTGCCATCGACGACGTGATGCGCCAGGCCATGGAGCGCCACCGCATCCGCGGCGCCGCCCTGGCTCTCGTGCGCGGCGGCCGACTCGTCTACGCCCGCGGCTACACGCTTGCCGAGACGGGTTATCCGAAGACGCAGCCGACAACCAGGTTCCGTCAGGCAAGCGTCAGCAAGTTCGTCGTCGCCGTTGCGATTCACCGGCTCATTCAGGGCGGGCAACTCACGCTCGACACGCTCGTGCAGGACGTCCTCTCGCTCACGCACCCGGACGGCAGTCCGGTCGCCGCGTCCTTCGAGGACGTGACGATCCAGCACTTGCTCGAACACCGAAGTGGTCTCCCGACCAACCCGTATGGGGTCGAGCCCAGCGTCGCCGCCGCCTTCACCGCCGCGGGGACGCCGACGTCGCTGCCGGTCGACGGGCGCATGACGGACCGGTACCTGGTGACGCTCCCGGCCAGTGCGCCGCCCCAGCCCGCGATGTACAGCAACTGGGGTTACTTCCTGCTCGGGCACGTCGTCATGGCACGAACGGGGAAGCCGACCCTCCTGGCCGCCCTCCAGGGGCTCCTCCTGAAGCCCTTGTCGATCAAGGGGATTCGCTTGTCGCGCACGCGGATCGAAGGCCAGGCGCCAGGTGAGGCGCGCTATCACCCGACGCGGTTCTTCATCGGGGAGAGCGTCGTGGATCCGGACCGGAGGTGGCGCGTCTCCGGCTACGGCGGCTTCTGGAACCTCGAGCGCGACGACGCCGGAGGCGGGCTCTCCGGCTCGGTCGTGGACGTCGCACGGTTGCTTGCGATGCTCGACATCAGGAAGTCCAATCCCGTGCTCAAGCCCGCGGCGATCCGGAACTTTTTCACGCTCGCCGCCAACCGAGGTGGCCACGGCTTCGATTTCGCTCAGATCGTCGACGCGGCGAAGGGCCACTACTACGGGATGAAAGGCGGCTCTCTGCCGGAGAGCAGCCAGAACTGCGTTCGCTACCAGACGAACGACTACTCGATGGTCGTCTGCTGGAACCGCAGCGACATCGGCGAGGGTCCTGTCGGCGACGGGTGGTGGTACCCGGACTTCCCCGCGGTGCTCAACCTTGCCCGATCGGCCACCTGGGGGAACGCCGATCTCTTCCCCAAGTTCGGCATGCCAACTCTGGCAGCCCGGCGGCGATGAAGATCGTCGCAAGCGCCCGCCGCCCGTAGGGTGCCCGTACCCTGAGGGCGACGTGCCCGTGACGCTCGAGGATGTGCGCGAGCTCGCGCTGAGCCTTCCGCGCAGTTACGAGGCGGTCGTGCGCGGGCGTGTGAAGTTCAGGGTCGGCCAGATCGTCTACGTCGCGTTCTCCCACGACGAGGAGACGATGGGCTTCGGCTTCCCGAAGGAGATGCGCGAAGCGCTCGTCGAGTCCGAGCCGCACAAGTTCTCGCTGCCGAGCCAGTCGGACATGCGCTTCAACTGGGTGCACGTGCGCCTGGCCGCCATCGATGCGGACGAGATGCGTGACCTCGTCGAGGATGCGTGGGCGATGTGCGTGCCGAAGCGCGTCGCCGCGGAGTACGCGTCCTCGCAGGGGTACCAGGGCGAAAGCTGAGTCGCCGCGGCGACTCGACGAGCTTCAAGACTCGCGGAGCTGCGAGCAGGTCCGCTCAACGAGAAGGAGGAGTCCATGCGCCGTCCCATCCCTCGTCCGTCAGCCGCGATGGTCGTTGCCTGCCTCGCGTTGCTCGTCGCGCTGGGAGGGACGAGCTACGCCACTGTCTTGAACGTGCCGACGAATAGCGTCGGCACCCCCGAGCTCAAGCGGAGGGCCGTGACGGCCGAGAAGATTGCCCAGAACGCAGTGCGCTCGCTTCATGTCGCGAACGGCACGCTCGGCGCCGCTGACTTCCAGCCGGGACAGCTCCCACGCCCGACCGAGGGCGTGAACGCAGTGAGCGCGTCGCCTTTCCCGCCCGTACCTGCAGTCCTCACGAATCAGCACACAGCTATTTCCAACCTCGACGCCGTGTTTACGACGTCGAGAGACGGCAAGCTGCTGCTCATTCTCAATGTCTGGGCCGAGCTGAGATGTGCGACGTCTACTACGCGTTGGTGGTGGCTCACGCTCGACGGCTCGGTCGTGCCCGGCAGCGTCGGTTTCGTCGTTTCGGCAGAGTCGCTCACGCTCACCGGCGTCACAGCGCAGTCCGTGCCGGCTGGATCTCACACAATCGGCGTGGGCGCGATGTGCTCCGAGGGGGAAACGATCGGAAGCTCCGTCGTCAATCGAAGCGCGGGGAGCGTCGTGGTCCTTGGCTCCTGAGCCTCTCCGAGATCGAGTTCGGCCTTCCCGTACTCGATGACCGGAACCGGATTCGTCATGAAGGTGCCCGGCATCAAGGCATACGTCTACTTCTTCGACCCGTTCGCCGGGCGAAACGCGATGCTCGAGAGCGGCGACGTGGACGATGCAAGGCGGGAGGGCGCTTTGAGCTTGTTCGCGGGCCGAAGGGCCGCTAAGCCCTGGTGAAGACGCTCCGCGCTATCGCGCACTGAAGCACCCCCGACACGCGGCTCGGCCATGGGCCGGGAGGCGTCGCCGCTAGCATCGAAAGCGACGGTGCTGCACCTTCTTGCCGAGTGGGACGACTTCGCCATCGAGGCGACCCAGAGCGTACGCTGGGAGCCGCTCACGGCCCTGCTCGTCGTGGCGTCCGCATGGTGGGTGAAGTGGCCCCTGATCGCGGGTCTCGGCGCACTGGGTGACGCGAGACCTCGCTGCTCCTCTCGCGTCTGTGCGCTCTCGGCGAGCCTCGCTGCCGGGATCGCCGCCGTCGCCGTGGCGCTCGCGAAGGAGGTGACGGACCGGGCTCGACCGCCGCTCGCCGAGTCGTCGGTCCAGCCGCTCATACCGATCCCCGACTCGACGTCGTTCCCGTCCGGTCACGCGGCGACCGCCTTCGCCGCGGCGACCGCGGTCGCCCTCGTCTATCCGCGACTCAGGATCCCAGTGCTCCTGATTGCCGCTCTCGTCGCTCTCTCACGCGTCTATCTCGGCGTGCACTACTGGTCGGACGTCCTCGTGGGAAGCCTCGTCGGCGTTGCGATCGGCTGGGCGACGGTGTACCTGGTTCAACGGGGCGCACGAGCGCTGCGAGGACGTGCAAGGAGTCGCGAAGCGCGCGGAACGAGCTTTGCTCGTCTCCGTAGATCGCGGGAATAGGGACCCAGGCGACCTCGAGGCCGCTCGAGAGGGCTGCCTTGAGATGTCTCGTCTCGGCCGCGTAGCCGTCGCCCTCGAGCGGTAGCTCGAGTGCACGCCTGCGCAGGAGGCGCATGCCGCACTGCGTGTCGCGCACCGGACGCCCGGTGGTCAGCTCGAGCAGGCGGCGGCTCGCGCGGTTCGCCAGCCGCCGCGACCAGGGCATGGCGCCGAGGTCGTCGAAGCGGTCCCCGATGACGAGCTCGGCGGTCGCCGCTGCCCCGAGGAAGGCCGGGATCGCAGTCGCAGGATGCTGGCCGTCGGCGTCGATCGTGAGCACAGCGTCCACGTCCGGCGCGAGCTCCCGGACCTTGTCTAGCCCAGCTCGCAGGGCGGCGCCCTTTCCGCGCCGCTCCGTCAGTCGGACGAGGGCTGCGCCGTGTTCGTCTGCGAGCGCTTCCAGCGCGCGGGCGACGGGCAACGCGGACCCGTCGTCGACGACGATCAGCCCGGCAACGTGGCTCAGGACCTCCTGGACGAGCCCAGGGTCGGGCACCTCGCCGTGACTCGGCATGATCGCCCAGGTGTGTCGAGCGAGCGCCTCGGTCACGTTGGACTCCCGTCCTCGGCAGAGCGGGCCGGGACGAGGCCCGTCTGGACGAAGAGGGCGAGCGTTGCCCGTGCGCTGCCGTATCCGAGCGCGATCCCGGCGAGGACGTCCAGGGGAAAATGTGCACCGAAGAGCACTCGCGTGACGCCGTTCAGCGCCACATAGGCCATGAGCGGGTAGCGCAGCTTCGGGAACGCAAACCACGCCGTCGCGGCCAGAGCGGTGATGACGGCCATGTGCCCGCTCGGGAACGCCTCGATTCGCGCCCAGTCGTGGCCGTATGCGAGGACGACCTCGGCGCCGTCGAACACCTCGGACGGCCGTGGGCGGTCGTAAAACGCGTACACCGCTTCGAGCAGCCCGATCGCGAGAACGCCGGCGGCGAGCTCCAGTGCGAGGACGCCGGGAATCCGGCGGGGGCCTGCGAGGAGCGCAGCCGCGACGGGAACCGTCGTCAGGAGAAGGTAGTTGCGACCCGGTTCCTCGAGGAGCTCGAAGAGCGGCTCCGGCCCAGGTCCGAGTGCGTTCACGGCGCGAAAGGCCGCCTCGTCGACATGTTTCAGGGCAGTCGCGGCGACGATCACCCCGGTAGCGAGGACCGCCACGAACAGTCCGGCCAGGGAGCCTGCCCAGCGGATAAGCCAGCGGCCCTCCGGTGGCCGGAGCCAGGCCGGCCTCCGACAGGCGAAGCGCGCGAGTGGAACAAGCGCGGTGAGCGCCGCGACGCCGCCCAGGACGAAGACCGAGCGGTAGCTGCCCGTCAGCGCGATGAGACCGCCGGCCCCGGGGAGGGCGATCGCGGACGAAATCGCGCGAACCGAGAAGAAGAGCGCCGTGTACCCGCCCGCCTCGCCCGCAGGGATGATCGACGCGAGGACGGGGTAGCCGGTAGTCGAGACGATCCCGAAGCCCGCTGCGGCTGCGATCAGAGCGGGGGCGACCAGCTCGACGCTCGTCGTGAGAGGCACCGCGAGCAACCCCGCGCCCATCAGGGCGACGCCGAGAAAGAGCGCCGACCCGAGCTGCTCGGGGTTGCGGATCCGGCCGGACGCAAGGGTGAACGCCGCCGTGACGAGCCCGAAGGCTGCGAGCCCGAGCGCGGCGACGGCGGTGTCCAGCCCGAGGACGTGGTCCGCGTACAGGACGAAGAACGTCGGGAGCGCGGCATAGGCCAGGACCCACAGGAGCTCCGCGAAGAGCAAGGCTCTCACGTCGGGCCGTCCCGCGGCGCGGCGGTAGAAGCGGAGCGGATGTGGGCGTTCGACCGCTTTGCCAGTCGCTTCGGGCTCGGTGACGCGCGCCAGGGTCGGGAGGGCGAGCAGCGGCACGAGTACGGCTGCCGCAGCGAATGGTGCCCAGAGAGCGATCTCCGTCAGCAGCCCGCCCGCCACGAGCCCGAGCAGGCTCCCGGCCAGCAACGCGATCTCCTGTGCGCTCGTCGCACGCGCACGTCCCTCGGCGGCGAAGAGCTCGGCGACGAGCGAGCGATGCGCGGTCGTGATGGCGTTGAGGCCGACGTAGACCGTCGCCCCGAAGACGGCGAGCGCGAGATAGGAGGACGAGGCACCGAGCGCGACTGCGACGAGCCCGCCGGCGGCGACGACGCTTCCCCCGAGCACGAACGGGAGCCGGCCGCCGGCGCCGCTCATCCTCCGGCGGTCGCTCCAGAACCCGACGACGAGCGGCACGGAGAGACCCGCGCCTGCGTTCACGAGCATCACGAGCCCGATCAATCCCGGCGAGTTCTCAATGTTGTCGAGCAGGACCGGGAGGTACGTGGTCGTGACGGCGCGTCCGGTCCCGGCGCCGACCGCGGCCGCCGCGAAGGCGGCGAGGTAGAGGCCCCCTCGCGACACACGCGGGGTCGTGGGCAGGGCCTCGAGGTGAGCTTGGGCCGTGCTCACGGCCTCACCAGCGGTAGGGCGGCCTGTACTGCCTCGAGGGTCACGGGCCCGGTTCCGAGATTCACCGTGTCGGCGATGACGGGCGACTCGCCGCGGGTGGCGATGCGCACGCGGCGCGCGGTCCACGTGCGCACGCCAGGGCGGTCGCGGTGTGTGCCGCGCCGGAGCCGTACGACCGTCGGGAGTATCTGCGCCCGGCCTTCCCAGGGGAGGGCGACCACATCGACCAGGCCGTCCGCGGGGCGCGCGTCCGGTGCGACCCTGAGCCCGAACGCATAGAGGCCGAGGTTCGCGACGAAGAGCTGGCCCACGCTGAGCATCTCGGTCTCGCCATCGCTCGAGACGCAGAGCGAGATTCCGTCGAACCGGAGCGCCGCCGCGAGCCCCGTGCGGATGGCAGCACCGACGTCGGCCGAGTTCGGTGCCCGGTAGCTCGCCCTCGCACGCGCGTGTAGCCCGACACTCACGCCCTCGACCGCCAACATGCTTCGCGCTCCGTTGGCGGCCGAGATGAGGTCGACCGGGCTCACGCGGCCGTCCGCTGCGAGCTCGGCTGCGGCGGCCAGGTCCAGCGGGATTCCGAGTGCGCGGGCGACGTTGTTGGCGCGACCGGCGGGCAGGAGCGCGAGCTCGGACGGGATGAGCGGGAGGTTTGCTGCGGCGTGAACCGTGCCGTCCCCCCCGAGGAGGACCACCCGGCGGTCGTGGAAATCCGGCCAGGTCGCGGCCAGCTCGCCGACGCTCTCCGTCAGGTGCGTCTCGACCCGCGCGCCCCTCAGGCCGAGAGCCCGGCGCGCGTCGTCGAGTGCGACGTGCGAGCGGCCGAGCCCGCTTGCGCTCCCGTTCGCGATGAGCACGAGATGGCGATCGGTCGTCTGCCAGTGCCGTGCGTCCCGGAGCGGACGCACGACGGGCGCCTGAACTGCACTCATGGCAACCCCCTCGTTTCTTATCACTTCACTTCTTGGACTAACGCCTGATATGTGACCGGGATTCCTACGCACTCTCGTACTCGACGAACGAGCGGAGGCAGAAGGGACAAGCGGCCTCCAGGTGGCGAGTGCGACGCCGACGGATCCCGCGTCTCGGGTGGACGCGGCTGGAGCCCTGCGAGAGGTCGCGACGGGTTCGGCAACCGCCCGCTGTCAGCAAGCCACCGCCACCCCGACAGTAGGCTTGCACGCGATGCGTCAGGTTTCGGACGCGTTCCTGCTGCAGGTAGCCGAGATTTCGGCGACGCTCATCGGCCTCTTCCTGGTCGGCGTGTTCTTCTACGTCGAGACGGGATTTCGCCGACTCGCGCCGGATGCGCGCGCGATCTTCGAGCCGTATTTCCGGGCCGGCACGAGGATCGTCCTCGTGCTCTATGCGCTTCCGCTGTTTATGTCGCTCACGCTCGTTGCTCTGAGCCTGGCCTGGAACAGGGTGCTGTTCCTCGTGCTGAGCATCGTGCTGATTGCAGCGAACGTGTCCTCACTCGCGCGCGTCCGCGGCATCGAGTCCCGGACGTTGCTCGCGAACGAGGTCGCCGGCACCGCCGCGGTGGCGCTGCTCGTCGTGACTCCGTGGGCGTTGGGCGGGCTTCATCCGACCAGGGAGGACCTCACATGGTCGCTACTGATCTCGCTGGGAGCGGGCTTCCTCAGCGTCGGCGCCCTCGTCCTGTCCATCCTCGACACCGCCGACTACGAGACGCCGGCCGCAGCCGACCCGCCGTAGCCAGAGTGCGACTGTTCGACGAGATCGCACGCGCAGGCCCGGAGCACCTCGATGCCGACTACGTGGCGGGCTATGACCGGAAGGCCGGCTTCGATCCCACCGAGGATCTCGACCTTCTTCGAGCCCGAGGCCTCGGCCACGCGACCACGTTGGTCGATCTCGGGGCAGGCACCGGCGCGTTCGCGATCGCTGCGGCCTCGTTCTGCAAGCGCGTCATCGCTGTAGACGTCTCACCCGCGATGGTCGACGCGCTGAGAGCGGGAGTCGCGGCGCTCGAGCTGACGAACGTCGAGTGCGTGCAGGCAGGCTTTCTCAGCTACGAGCACAGCGGCCCGCCGGCAGACGTGGTCTACACACGCAACGCTTTACATCATCTGCCCGACTTCTGGAAGGGCGTCGCGCTCACCCGAATCGCCGACCTGCTCGCGCCCGGCGGGACGCTCCGCCTCCGCGATCTCGTGTTCTCGTTCGACCTTCGCGACGCGGAAGCGCGCATCGCGAACTGGCTCGATTCCGCAGCCGTCGAGCCATCCGGAGTCGGGTGGACGCGCGAGGAGCTCGAGACCCATCTCCGCGACGAGTTCAGCACCTTCAGCTGGCTGCTCGAGCCGATGATCGAGCAGGCGGGCTTCGAGATCGAGGAGGCCCACTACGGCTCGGTCGGCGTGCACGCCGCCTACGTCTGCGTGAAGCGGCTCAACTGAGGGGTCGAGGCGTCCCGGGGCCGACCGCAATCGATCGAGAAGGCCGCAAAATGCGCGAATCGGTCGCAGGGTGGGCTTGACCTCGCCGGCGCCGGCCCATAGTTTCGTCCTCGCACCGAGCACGGAGCGCGACTAGGTCGAAGCTCAGCCTGAAGGCTCTACGCGGAAGCGGAAGGTCAGCGGGTTGGGTGGACGAAAGCGCCACCGGCTCGGTGAACTATTTCCTGCGGTCAAAGTCATATGGCTGTCCGGTCCGTTATTGCGGACGCGGTTCAATGCGACCGCACGTTGTCGCCGGTGGCGGCGAGGGCTTACCGCGAGAAGCGTCCGCGGCCGAAATAGCCGAGGACCAGCAACGCGACGATCACGATGATGACAATCCAGAGCCAGGTCGGCACCGCGAATCCTTTCGTTGGGGACCGTCGATTCTAGGCGAGTCGACCGGTACGTACAACGCCAGCTAGCAACGCCTCTACTGGCATGCACCGCGGCGCTCGAGGGCGATCGCCCGGACCGCAACGAGAACGTGCGCGACGAGAATCGCCCAGCCGCTCCACGGGGCTCACCGGAGCGCTCACGTTTCGACACCGTAGCCGCCTCGACACCAGGGCGTAACCGCCGCGCGACGTGCGGCTTCATAGGCTCGCGCCGACCGAGCAATGCGGGCGCCGCCCGCCTCCTGGGGAGGACAGACTTGAACACACCGAGCAAGAAGCTCGCACTTGCCCTTGGGCTGATCGCAGTCGTCGTGGCATCCTTCGCCGCAGCCGGCGAGGCGCGGGAGACGGAGAAGGCACTGCACGGCGAGCCGATCGTGATCGCGCACCGGGGCGCCAGTGGATACCGGCCCGAGCACACGCTCGAGGCGTACAAGCTCGCGATCGACATGGGCGCCGACTACATCGAGCCCGATCTGGTCTCGACGAAGGACGGTGTGCTCGTCGCGCGCCACGAGAACGAGATCTCGGGGACGACGGACGTGTCCGCGCATCCGGAGTTCGCGTCGCGGTTCGCGACGAAGACCATCGACGGCGTGGCCATCAGCGGCTGGTTCACCGAGGACTTCACGCTCGCCGAGCTGAAGACCCTGCGAGCCAAGGAGCGCATTCCCGCACTGCGCCCGACGAACGCTGTCTTCGACGGCCTGTACCAGGTGCCGACGCTGCAACAGGTGATCGACCTGGCGAAGGCGAACGGCGTCGGGATCTACCCCGAGACGAAGCACCCGACGTACTTCGACTCGATCGGCCGCTCCATGGAGGAGCCGCTCGCGCAGACGCTGCGCGCGAACGGCTGGGACAAGAAGAAGTCGCCGGTGTACGTCCAGTCGTTCGAGGTCGCGAACCTCAAGGACCTGAACCGGCTGACCGATGCGCCGCTCGTCCAGCTGATCAACGCGACGGGCAAGCCGTACGACTTCGTCGTCTCGGGTGATCCTCGTACCTACGCCGACCTCGCGACACCCGCCGGACTGAAGGACATTGCGCGCTACGCCGACGGCGTCGGGCCGAATACGGCCTGGATCGTTCCGACACCGGGCAACGTCGCGCAGCCGCCGACCGACTTCGTGCGAAACGCCCACACGGAGAAGCTCGCGGTCCATCCGTGGACGTTCCGGCGTGAGAACAACTTCCTGCCCGAGCAGTACCGGCAGGGAAACCCGGCGCATCCGCTGTACCTCGCGGCGACCGGCAATCTCCCCGCCTGGCTCAGGCTCTTCTACGAGCTCGGCGTCGACGGCCTGTTCACCGACAACGCCGATACCGGTGTCGCAGTCCGCGACGAGGTCTTCGACCGCAAGGGGTAGGACACCGGAGCCGTCTCATGGCTGCCGCTGCGGGATCCGCAAGGGCTCTCGCAGCGGCGGCGGGTGCACCGAGGCACCTGTGGAGCTACTCGTCCTCTGCGACCTCCGCGGGCGGCCCGAACCCGATCGGCGCGGCGACGAGGATGTGCGCCTCGAGCGGCTCGAGCTCGAGCTCCAGCACGCCCTCGACCGGCTCGACCTCGAGCGCATCGTCCACCGAGACGAAGACCTGCTCGTCTTCGACAGCGGCCACCCTTACCTCGACCGCAGCACTCTGCGTCACGCTCGAGTTCACGACTACGACCATCGTCGCCCCGCCGCGCTGACGGGCGCTCGCCCGGACAAGCGACGCGCCGTCGCCTCCGATCTCGACCGGAACTCGCGGCGTCAGCAGCATCGGCCAGGCCTGCTCGACGAGGCCCAATGTCGAGCGCACGGCCGACGCCGCCGACGCACTCAGTCGCGACGGGAAGACGCCAAGGCCGTTCGCACCGCCCGCGATCGCGAGCAGCATCTCGGCCCGCAGCGTCTCGGCCGTGATCGCCGCGTCCGGGCGCCCGGGGCAGTTCATCTCGGCGGCCTCGATCCACTGAAGGGTGGGCTTGCCCCCCGCGAGCCGGACGAGCTCTGCCTGGATGTCGTAGTTCAGCGCGAGCTTCTCGGGGCTGCAGAGACCCTGGAGCGGATAGAAGTCGACCCCGAGGACGTCTGCCTTCGGCACGAAGGCCTCGTAGTAGCCCGGGTACTGCCACGGAAGGTCGCCGGTGCCCGGCGCGAAGTGCTGCGTGAGCGTGAGGAACGTGACCTTGCCCGGTTCATCGATGTCGGGGAGCGTCGACGGGTGGAGACCGAGACCGTCCGGCTCGTCGGGCTGGGTGAAGCCGATCATGCCGTCCTCGGCGAGGACGCGGTCCGCCCACGGAAGCGTCCAGAACGCGCGCCCCTCGAGCGCGAAGATGCTGTCCAGGATGTCCTCCTCGTCGGCCCCGCACGTGTGGTCCCAGCCGAAGACGTTGACGCCCGCGTCGAGCAGGTTCTCGACCTGCGATGCGCACGCGCCGTACGCGGTCACCGGGAAGAACGGCTGGTCGTCGAGCTCTACCGTTCCGTTCTCGATGCTCGCCTCGGGCGTCAACGGGCGCTCGTCGGTGGTGAACGAGACCTCCGGCCTGTCCTCCCCGGTGTGGGAGACGATCTGGACGACGTACTCGGTGTCGGGGACGAGCCCGGGGAGCTCGATCCGGTGCTCCCGCCCCAAGGGCCCCGAAGCGAAGCTGCCGACCCCCAGGTCGCCGGACGAGGAGCCGAACGTGTCGCCCCTGCCGAACCCGACGACGCCCGCGACGTCCTGATCGGTCGTGAAGGTGACCACTGCCGCGTACGGACGGACTTCCTCGACGTCGAGGTCGTCGGCGACGACCGGGGGCGGGGGAGGGTCGACGAGCGACTCCGGTGGATCCGTCACCTCGGACGGAAGTGTCTGCGGTGTCAGCGACGTGCCTCCGACGAGGAGAGCGTCCGCCGTGTCGCGCACGTCGTAAATGTCGGGAAACCAGGGCCCGATATCGTCGACAGGCGTCCACGGATCCGGCTCGCGGCGAGGTACACGCGACGCGGGAGGAGCGGGCGGCTCGCGTCGGAGGTCCGGGTTCGAGCTCTCGATCACGGGCGCGCGCGAGGGCGTGCTCGGGGTAGTCGGCCGCCGCATGCCTGGACGCGTCGAGGCTTGTCCCGTCTCGGCGACCGGCGGCCGGCCGTCCGGTGAGACATCCGAACGAGCGAAGGCGAAGAAGAGCGCCGTCGCGAAGAGCAACGCGGACGCTGCCGCAACACCTATCGATCTGAGCACCTGCGCTCCCCTGGTGACACCCCCGGCTGCCGGGCGTGCCCGGCAGCCCTCTCCCGCTCAGCACGGTACTCCCCTCCGTCCTCGGCGGCAACGGCTCGAGCCGACTCGTTACTGAACCGGCACGGAACCGCGGCAGTTCGGCCGCCCGGGCCTCAGTACCAGCGACCGCGCGCGAAGCCGCCGAAGGCCAGGAGGCCGATGAGCGCGACGATGATGCCGATCCAGAGGCTCCAGAAGATCGCGACCAGGATCCCCGCGACGACGACGAGCCCTCCAAGGCTGATGCCCGCCATCAGTTCCTCCTCCACATGTCAGTCCCCCCTCCGGTTGCTGAACGTCGCATACCCCGCTGGGCCGACGCCCGAAACGCGCCGCGACTCCGAACCGCATGCGGGCCGACGACGAATGAGGCCTCGTGCGGCGAGCCCACCTCCTCACGCTCGCCGTGGCGGTCCCCTATACGGCGGCGGGCCTCTGGATCGATCGGTACGTCGACTACGAACAGCAACTCCTGCTCGGGCTTCTGACAGCGGCCGTGCTCGCAGGCCTCCTCCTGCTCCACTCGCGGACGACCGTGCTCCTGACCCTCGGCGTCGTCACGATCGCGACGGTCGGCGAGGTGATCGGCTCGCTCGTGTGGGGCCTTTACGCGTACCGCCTGGACAACCTGCCGGCGTTCGTGCCGCCGGGACACGGCCTCGTGTTCCTCTGCGGCGTGTCGCTGGCCGGTCTCGCAGCGGGGAAGCGGACGACGCTTCTCGCCGTCGCCGCTGCGGCCGCCGCGTCGTGGGGCCTTGCCGGCGTCACGATCCTGCCCGCGCCCGACACTGCAGGCGCGATCGGCTGCGCCTTCCTGGTCGCAGTGCTCGTCACGACCCGACGGCCGGTCTACGCGGGTGTGTTCGTCGTCGTCGCGGCCCTCGAGCTCTACGGCACCGCGATCGGCACCTGGACGTGGGAGGGAGCTGTGCCGGGGCTCGGCCTCTCGCAGGGGAACCCGCCGAGCGGCGTCGCGAGCGGATACGTCGTCTTCGACGTCCTCGCGCTGGCGCTGGCCACGCGCGTTAGCCGGCTGGGCATTCCGGGCATACCCCGGACCGCATCCGCACGCACGCCGCGGATCGAGCAAACTCCCGTCGTCCCGCCGATCGAAGGAGGAGCCGGATGCCGATTGCACGAGTGACCGAGATCAGCGCCACGTCCACCCAGAGCTTCGAGGACGCGATCAAGCAGGGCCTCGAGCGCGCGAACGCGACGCTGCGCAACGTGAAGGCGGCGTGGATCAAGGAGCAGCAAGTGCGGCTCGAGGGCGGCGCGATCACCGAGTACCAGGTGAACATGCTCGTGACGTTCATCCTCGACGAGTAGTCGAGGCCTGCGCTACTCCGCGAGCAGTCCGCGGAGCGTCTCGGCGTCGACGCCGTCGTCGGCCGTAATCACCTCGCGGGCGGCGTCGACCTTGCCCCAGACGTCCCACAGGAGGAAGCCGCGGGGCCGTCCGTCCTCGACGTAGCAGACGACGCCCTTCCGGTTCGGCTCGGCCCATTCCGCGATCGTGTCGAGGCCCGAGTCGACGTCTCCGACCGCCTCGTATCCGAGGTCGAAGAGATCCGAGTAGAAGAAAGGCAGGTGATCGTACGGCGCGTCGGCGCCGGCCATGTTCGCGCCCACGTGGCGGCCGTGGGTGTTGGCGTGATCCTCGTGCTCCACGCGCCGTAGGCCGCCGAGCGCCGCCACCGGGAAACGGGCGACGTCGCCGGCAGCGAAGACGTTGTCGCGGCCTCCGGCGCGGCCGCGGTCATCGACCACGATCCCGTCGTCCACCTCGAGTCCCGCCGCCTCGGCGAGCTCCGTATTCGGGACGATGCCGAGGCCTGCGACGACCTCGTCCGCTTCGACCTCGCGGCCGTTCTCGGTCGCGAGGCGGTAGCCGTCGCCGTCCCGCTCGATCTCCGCGACCAGCTCTTCGTCGAGCACGTCGACGCCCTTCGAGCGGTAGTAGGAGTTGACGAAGTTCGAGAGCTCGGTGGGGAAGAGACGTGCCCCGATACCCGGCTCGGGAAAGACGATCGTCACGCTGCAGCCGTTCTGCGAGAGCGCGGCCGTGATCTCGGAGCCGATGAACCCACCGCCGACTACCGCGACGCGCAGGCCGTCGCGGACGCGCTCGCGCAGCAGCCGGTAGTGGTCGAGCGTGCGGTAGTAGACGATGCCGTCCGGCGCCGATGGCAGCTGGCGCGGAATGCCGCCCGTGGCGAGCAGAACACGCTCGTAGGAGTACGTCTCGCCCTGATCGTCGGTCGCGGTGCTCGCGTCGAGATCGAGTGAGACGATCCTTCGCCCGAGGTTCAGGTCGACGTCGAGCTCGTCGGTCTTCCGCCAGATCGAGTCCTCGTCCTTGCCGCTCCAGAGCGCCTTCGTGAGCGGGGGTCGCACGTAGGGGGGATGCTCCTCGCCGCCGACGAGGCCGATCGTCCCGTCGCCGTCGTGATCGCGGATCCCGCGGCACGCCGAGTCTCCTGTCATGCCTCCGCCGATGACGAGATACCGATACTCGCGCATCCGCCGGGATGCTACTTCGATGCTCCTTCGCGCGCGCTTCCCAGGGCTTCGGGAGTCCGGTGGACGCGGTAGAGTCCCGCGCTGAAATGCGGCGAACGCGCTCCTCGACAACACCGTTTGGAGGCGCGCTCGTCGTCACGCTGACACTCGTTGCGCTGGCGCTCTTCTCACCCGCGGGGGGCGGCAGCGCCGGCCCGGTAGCGCAAGCGCAGACAGCGCAGGGCGAGGCCGCGATCTTCTACTACCCGTGGTACTCGACCCCCAAGCGCGACGGGCACTGGGCGCACTGGTACGTCCACGCCGAGGACGGGCAGCACGTCCTCTCCACGCCGCACTATCCCGCCCGCGGCCTCTACTCGTCCTCGAACGCGAAGGTCGTCGCCGCGCACATGCGCGAGATCGCCGACGCCGGGATCCGGACGGTCATCGTCTCCTGGTGGGGCTGGGGCTCACCGGAGGACCTGCGGCTGGAGCCCGTCGCACGCGCCGCGAGCCGGGAAGGGCTCGGGGTGGCCGTCCACCTCGAGCCGTACCGCGGGCGAACGCCCGCGACGACCGCCGAGGACATCGTCGCGCTCCACGCCAAGGGGTACACGGACTTCTACGTCTACGACGCGGATCGCGACCCTGCTGCGGACTGGGCCGTGGCACTCGAAGAGCTCGAGGGCGTGCGCGTCTTCGCGCACACGCATCTCGTCGGGCGCGCGAAGGCGGCCGGCTTCGACGGCCTCTACACGTACGACGTCGCGACCTGGAACGGCAACACGTTCGCGCGTGTCTGCGCGCAGGCGCACCGAGCCGGGCTTCTCTGTGCGCCGTCGGTTGGTCCGGGGTACGACGCCCGGCTCGCGACCAGCGATCGCGTCGTGCGTCCCCGGCTGCACGGCGCGACATACGACCGCATGTGGCGCACGGCGGTTCGCGCGAAGGCCGACGTGGTGACCATCACGAGCTACAACGAATGGCAGGAAGGAACCCAGATCGAGCCGGCCCGCACCCAGGTCGAGCGCGTCGGCTACGAGGGAGCGTGGGGGAGGCACGGGATGCCCGCCCAGCGCGCGTATCTCGACGCGACCGCGCGCTGGGTGGCGCGCTTCCGCGCGCCGGCCGTTCAGTAGAGCGCAGTCGCGAGCCTGCGGCGATACGCCGTCGACACCGGGTCGTCGTGCCCGAGCCGGTCGAAGACGGCGACGGCGACCTCGCGTAGGCGCTCCCGCTCCGCGACCGGCGCGGCGGGGATCGCAGCCAGGATGAGCTCGAGCGCACGCTCGTAGTCCGAGGACGCGAGCGCCTCGCGGACCTCCGGAAGCTCACCGTTCTCGCCGAGCTCGGCAAGGAGCCCGTCGAGTGCCGGCGGCGCGAGCAGCGCGTCCACGAACGACGACACGGCAGCCGGGCCGATCGCGCCGACGAACTCCGCGACGACGCGCCCGTCGCGAAAGCCCTTGACCGCGGGGATCCCCTGGACGCCGTACGTCGCGGCGAGTCCCTGATTCGCATCGACATCGATCTTCACGAGCTCGATCGCGCCCGCGCGGGCCTCGACCTCCTTCTCGAGCACGGGCGCGAGCTGGTGACACGGCCCGCACCACTCGGCCCAGAAGTCGGCGACGACCGGGGTCGTGTGCGATCGCGCGAGCACGTCCTGCTCGAAGCTCTGCTCGGTGACGTCGATCGCCATGGTTGCTTCGACTGTAGCGCTAGCGGCTCGTGACGACGGCCTCCGCGCTGCAGCTCGAGACGAGCGCCCCGAGCAGATCGTCGTCCGCGACGCCTGCGAGCGACTCGTGGCCTCTGTCGATCGCGATCTCGGGCCACGTCTCGAGCCCGAGCGAGGCGGCGCCGTACTCGGACCCGAAGCGAAGCAACTCCTGCGTGGTGAAGAGCCCTCTGCGTCCCGTCTGACGCCTGGCGATGCCCTCGAGCTCGCGCAGCTCCTCGAGCGGGTCGATGCGCACGTTCGAGTCCGAGCCGATGCTGAGCCCGATGGAGCGGTGGCGGATGCGCTCGGCGGGCAGGAAGCCGTCGCCGAGATCCGCTTCGGTCGTCGGGCAGGCACAGATGGTGGCGCCGGCCGATGCGAGCAGGTCGAGCTCGGCCCCGTCGGCGTGCGTGGCATGCACGATCGTCGTCCGCTCGCCGAGGCAGCCGGCGCTTGCGAGCAGCTCGATCGGTCTCACTCCGTGCTCCTCGAGGCACTCCTCGATCTCGCGTGGCTGCTCGTCGGCGTGCACGTGGAGAGGCAGACCCTCATCCGCCGCGTAACGGCCGATCTCCTCGAGCCAGTCACGGGGACATGCACGTACGGAGTGGGGGGCGAGACCGACCCGCACGCCGCGCGAGCGAAGCTCCTCGAGCTCGCGGAGGTACGCGGCCACGGAGTCCTGGCGGAAGCGCGGGAGGCCCCCGCGCGCGTAGGCGACGTGGAGCAACACGAGCTCGATGCCGGCCGCAGCCGCCGCTTCCGCGGCCGCGAACGCCTCCTGCAGCCCGAGGTAGTGGAACTCGCCGACCGCCGTGAAGCCCGCGTCGAGCATTTCCCGGTATGCGCGCTCGTAGGCGCTTCGCACGAGCTCCGGCGTCTGCCGGTCCGCCTCTGCGAGCATCGAGTCGCGCCAGGCCCAGAAGTCGGCGCCGGCGGCGCGCCCGCGAAGCGCGCGCTGGAACGTGTGGCTGTGGGCGTTGACGAATCCCGGGAGGACGAGGGTCTCCGGCACGAGCGGCGACGCTACCACCATCTAGGGTCTGGTCATGAGCTGGGTCGAGGCGCGGAGCCACATCCCGAACGCGCTCACGATCCTTCGCTTCATCGCGATCCCGGTGTTCGTGTGGCTCCTGCTCGACGCCGGTGACGATGCCGCGTGGGGGGCAGGCATCTTCTTCGCCGCCGCGGCGCTGACCGACCAGCTCGACGGCTACCTCGCGCGCCGGTGGCACGTCGAGTCGGCCTTCGGGAAGGTGGCGGACCCGCTCGCCGATCGGCTCATGATCGTCGTCGCGGTCGTTCTCCTCTGGCTCGAGGGGAGGCTGCCGCTCGCGGGCATGCTCGTCGTCCTCGCGCGCGATCTCGTGCTCGTGCTCGGCTACAAGCTCGTCGTCCCGCGCGGGTACGACTTCGAGGTCAGCTTCCTCGGCAAGCTCGCCACGTGGGTGCTGTACGCGGCGCTCTGCTTCGTGATCGTGACGCCGAAGGGCACGGACTGGCCACTCGTGCTCTTCTGGATCGGCGTGGCGCTCGCGGTCGTCGCCGCTCTCGAGTACGTGCTCCGCGCCCGGCGAACGCTCGCGGAGCCACGCTAGCTACCGTCTCAGGGCAGGGACGGCGGCGCCGGCGACGAACTAGGACCGGCCCAAAACTCTCAACCTGAGGTTGACCCCTTGGAACCGCGGGTGCTTTACTCAGGTGACCCAACGAGGAAAGGCGCGACGTGGAACCACTCCCCGATCTCCCGACGATCTCAGACGACGAGCTCCGCACGATGATCCGCAGCCTCGAGAAGGAAGAGGACGAGATCTCGTTCCGGCGGCGCGTCCTGCACGGCCGCATCGACATCCTGCGGGCCGAGCTCGTGGCTCGGCTCCGTGAGCAGGTGAGCGCAGGAGAGGCGAAGCTCGCGGACGTCGAGCGCCTCAGCGAGATCCTCTCGACGAAGGCCGTGCCGTCCGGCGGCGGGGGCGAGTGAATCACATCTACTGCCCGGAGTGCGGCTTCCAGAGCCCTGCTAGCGCGAACTACTGCCCGCGTTGCGGCGCGCTCCTCAGCACGGAGACAGGAGCGGAGACGACCATGAGCTTCGACCTCGAGTCAGGTGCGGACGACCTCGACGAGACGCTCGCGGCCGGCGCGCTGCGTGGGCCGGCGCTCGTCGTCCGCTCGGGTGGCGGCATGGCCGGCCAGACGTTCCAACCCGAGGCGGGAAGGACGCTCATCGGGCGCTCTCCCGAATGCGAGATCTTCCTCGACGACGTGACCGTGTCCCGCAGGCACGCCGAGCTCGAGCGCGTGGGCGAGACCTTCACGATCCGCGACCTCGGCAGCCTCAACGGAACCTACGTCAACCGGCGCCGGATCGAATCGGCTGTGCTGGAGAACGACGACGAGGTGCAGATCGGGAAGTACCGGCTCACCTTCCTCCGCCGATGAGCACCGTGGCGGCCAGGAGACGCGGCACCTCAGTCGCCGAGGCGAAGCTCCGCACGATCGGCGCCATCTGCGACGAGCTCAGGGAGGAGTTCCCCGACATCTCCGTCTCCAAGATCCGGTATCTCGAGGACCAGGGCCTGATCGCGCCCCGCCGCACGCGTGGCGGGTACCGGCTCTTCTCCCCCGAGGACGTCGAGCGGCTCGTCACGATCCTCCGGCTCCAGCGGGACGAGTTCCTGCCGCTTCGCGTCATCAGGCAGGAGCTCGACGGGCCGGGCGCGTCGGCCGATCGCGGGCGCCGGCGCAGCGCCGGTCTCACGGGTCACGAAGACGAGATCGACGCGTCCGAGCTCTGCGATCGCGCCTCCGTCTCGCCGGACTTCCTCCGCGAGCTCGAGGAGTACGGCGTCGTGATCTCGCGCGTCGAGGGCGGCGAGCATCTCTTTCGGGAGAGCGAGGCGGACATCGCCGCGGCTTCCGCCCGCCTCGCCCGCTTCGGCATCGACGCGCGCCACCTGCGCACGATCTTGACCGCGGCGGGCCGGCAGTCCGCGCTCGTCGAGCAGCTCGTCGCACCGGGACTTCGCTCACGGAGCCCCGAGCGCCGGAAAGCAGCGTTCGAGGACCTCGAGACGCTCTCGGGCGTCGCGCAGGAGCTCTCACAGCTTCTCTTCCTGCGCGGCGTGCGCGCGACGGCGGAGCGAGCGTCGTGACGCTCGACCTCAGCGCCAAGATCCGGGACGTCCCGGACTTCCCGAAGGAGGGAATCCTCTTCAAGGACGTCATGCCGCTGATCGCAGATCCCGAGTACTTCGCGGAGTCGATCCACCGGCTCGCGGAGTGGGCTCGGCCGCGCGAGCCGGACCTCGTGCTCGGCGCCGAGGCCCGCGGCTTCATCTTCGGCGGCGCGCTCGCCTACGAGCTCGGCGCCGGCTTCGTACCGGCGAGGAAGCCGGGCAAGCTCCCGTGGGAGACCGTCGAGGCGACGTACGACCTCGAGTACGGGACGGACAGCCTCCAGGTGCATCGCGACGCGATCGCCGAGGGCACGCGCGTCATCGTCCTGGACGACGTGCTCGCGACCGGCGGGACGGCGAAGGCGAAGTGTGAGCTCGTCGAGCAGCTGGGCGGGACCGTCGCGGGCGTCGTGTTCCTCATCGAGCTGACGTTCCTCCACGGCCGCGACCGCCTCGCCGGCTACGACGTCCACTCGCTGATCCAGTACTAGCGCAGACGACACGCCCGGGGGATGCGGCATCCGGGCGGCCGGTTACAACGGGAAATGTGTACGACCCGTTGACAGGGCTCTACTCGCTCGCCTGCCCGCACCAGGGCAAGGCGCGCCTGCGCCTATCGTCGTTCCGGGCACTCGACCGGCTGCCGGGGCCGTCGACTCCGGCCGTGTTCAGCGTGCTCTTCGCGTGTCCGTGCGGTGAAGAGCATCCAGGGCTGGTCGCGCACCACGACCTCGACGTCGCGCCGCTCGGTCTCGGCACCGACCTCACCTTCAGGAACATGCTGACCGCGCGCGACGACTCCGTCGGCAGCGAGCTCGCCGATCTCGCCGCGACCCGCATCGGAGCGGGGGAGTGGCCCTGGAGCTTCTTCTGCTACCTCGAGGCTCGCCCGCGGCCGATCACGCCCTCGGCGATCGCGAGGATGGACGACCGTGGCCTGCGCGCGGAAGGCTTGCTCGCGGTCGCGGTCCGGTGCCCCGCGTGCGAGACGACCTCGGTGAACGTCGTCACGCGCCACCACGTGGACGTCCCCTTCTGGAACGACCGGTGCGTCGCCGTCGCCGACCACGTCTTCGCGGAGGAGGCCGTTCGCGCCGCCGACGGGTTCCGCGAGGAGCTCGAGTCGGCTCGCTTCGACGAGCGTCGACTCGAGCTCTGAGCAGGCGAGCGGACGGACCACTCCCGCCAGGGATCGGGGCAGATCTTCACAGCTCCGATACCGAATGCATGAGCGCCGCCGCCAGCACGAAGGCCGCAGCGGCCGGCTCGCCCCGGCTTCTCGCCGATGTCCAGGCCCTCGACGGCCAGGACGAGGAGCGGGAGCCCGCACTGAGCCGGCTGGAAGACGCTCTCGGGCGCGACCTGGCAGATCGCCTCGTCGCGGCTCTGAGCACGCAGTCGCAGAGATAGCCGTCAGGCGAACGAGGGGAACGCCCGGAACGCGTCGGGGGGCGCGAAGGGGGAGGCTCGCGCCGATCCGGCCTTAGTTCCCGCCGGCCCCGCGCGTGCGCACGAGCAGGAAGATCGCAGCCGCGGCGACGAGCGAGATGACGAACGAGGTCCCGCCGGGCAAGTCGATCGCGAGCGCCCCGAGCCACATGAAGAGGAAGAAGACGAGGGCCCAGACGAAGGCCTGGACGCCCTTGTCGGTGCTCGGCGCGCGTAGGTGCATCGGGCAAGGATCCTAACCGCCCCGTTCATCGGAAGACAGCCCTGACGACAAGAACGAGGGGGGTAATGGCGGGAAGCCCGGTTTCCGCACAAAAAAATTCACCGAGCCGGTGGCGCTTTCGTCCACTCGACCTGCTGACCTTCCGCTTCCGCGTAGAGCCCTCAAGCTGAGCTTCGGCCTAGTCGCGCTCCGTGCTCGGTGCAAGCAGGAACCTATGGGACGTGCCTACCGGGGTCAAGCCCGCGATTCACCGGATTGCTGCATTTTGCGACGTTTTTCTCCGGGCGCTCGTCTGGCGGCCCGGCGTCGGATCTCCGTAGGATCTCCGCGTGCGCCGCTCGGTCGTCTATGGCGCCGCGGCGGCGGCGCTCGGGCTTGCCTTCGTCCTGACCCTCGCCGGGGTCGGCGACGATCCGGACGCGCTCCCGAACTGGCACGCCTTCATCCTCGGCACGGTCCAGGGGCTCACGGAACTCCTCCCGATCTCCTCGTCGGGCCACCTGATCCTGGTGCCCTGGGCCGCAGAGTGGACGTTTCTCGAACAGAACGACCGCTTCAACCAGACCTTCGACGTCGCCCTTCACCTGGGGACCCTCATCGCGGTCGGCGCGTACTTCTGGTCCGACCTCGTCGCGCTCGTTCGCGCGTTCGTCGGGACGCTCGGCCGCAGACGCATCGAGACGCCGGAGGAGCGGGTGGCCTGGCTCGTCGCCGTCGCAACGCTTCCCGCAGGCATCGTCGGCTTCTTCGGCGCCGACTTCATCGCCGACAACCTCGGGGAGCCCTGGCAGATCGCTATCTTCCTCGCGGCCGGTGCGATCCTGCTCTGGGTGGCGGATCGCTCGTCTCAGGACCGGACGATGGGCGATCTCGGTATCGGCCACGGTGTCGTCATCGGGTCTGCGCAGGCTCTGGCGCTCGCCGCCGGGGTCTCACGGTCGGGAATCACGATCACCGCCGGCCGGTTCCTGCGGCTCGACCGCGACAGCGCGGCCCGCCTGTCGTTCCTGCTCGTAGTCCCGACGGTGTTGGGAGCCGTCGTCTTCAAGGGGGTGGAGGACGTCCTGCTCGGTGAGCTCCCGCAGGACTGGCACGGGCCGTTCGTCGTCGGCACGCTCGCATCACTCGGGAGCGGCTTGCTCGCGATCGACTGGATGCTCGGCTACCTCCGCCGCCACACCTACGACGTATTCGTCGTGTACCGCCTGATCGCCGCCGCGATCATCGCCCTCCTCATCCTGACGGGGGTGAGGGAGGCCACGTTCTGAGGCTCTCGCCTAGCTCAACTTGACATAACGCACGTTATCGTGCGTGTGTTGCGGCGATGGGCGCTCGAGGTCGAGTGACTCTCGCGAGCCCCGCGTAGGCACGGGGCCCCGCCAGCGCCAGGGTGGCGGTCAGAAGCCCACCGACGATCAAGGTCCAGCCGAGGACGACCATGGCGACCGGCTGTGCGCCGGCGAGGGCCAGAATCGTGAAGCAGGCCGCTCCGGCCCAGAGAAACGCGGCTGTCGAGGACCACGCAATGCGCCGTTCGGTCGTCAGGGCGGCCCATGACGTTGCAGCCAGCACGACCACGGCAAGCGCGACGAGCGGTATTCCGGCAAGTGGTTCCATCTCGACGAGGGTAACCGCGGCGCTCCGCGCCGGCCATGACGCAAATGGCTCAACTTCCCGCCCGGGGGATTTCGCGCAAACCCCTAGACAGCGGGCGGCAGACGCGAGAGAGTAGAGATTCATCCGTTCTTGCCGCGTAACCGCCGAACGCGTGACTCAGATCGACATCGACCACATCCTCGTCGTCGAGGACATCCGGCTCTTGCTCGAGCAGTCCGAGCAAATCGGGACGATTCGCGCGTCCGATCTCGCCGAGATCGCCGAGACGTACGAGCTCACGGAGCTCGAGCAGGACGCCCTGCTCCGCGAGCTCGACCATCGCGGCATCGAGATCGTCGAGCTCCCGCTCCCCCAGTCCGAGGTCGTCGCGGCGATCACGGCTCCGGTCGAGACCACGACCGACGCCCTCCAGCTCTTCCTGCGCGAGGCCGGGCGCCACCAGCTCCTGACCGCCGCCCAGGAGGTCGAGCTCGCGAAGCGGATCGAGCGCGGCGACATGGAGGCGAAGGAGCGGATGATCCAGTCGAACCTCCGCCTCGTCGTCTCGATCGCGAAGAACTACCGCAACCAGGGCCTCCCGTTCCTCGACCTGATCCAGGAAGGCACGCTCGGGCTCATCCGCGCGGTCGAGAAGTTCGACTGGAGGCGCGGATTCAAGTTCTCGACCTACGCGACCTGGTGGATCCGCCAGGCGGTCGCGCGCGCGCTCGCCGACAAGGCGCGGACGATCCGCATGCCCGTGCACATCGTCGAGCGGCTCCAGAAGATCAACCGCGCGGATCGGCTGCTCTGGACGCAACTGGGGCGCGAGCCGACGCTCGACGAGATCGCAGACGAGGCGTCGCTGACCGTCCAGCAGGTGCTCGAGGTGCGGGCCGCGGCGCGCGCCTCCACGAGCCTCGATGCTCCCGTGGGCGACGGCGACGACGCGGTGTTCGGGGACTTCGTCGCGGGCGACGAGCCGCTGCCCGAGGAGGCGGTCGAGCTGAACCTGCGCAGCGAGGCGCTCCGCAAGGCGCTTGCCGCCCTTCCCCAGCGCGAGCGGGAGGTCGTGGTGATGCGCTACGGCCTCACGGGCGCCGAGCCGCAGACGCTCGAGGAGATCGGCAGGCGCCTCGGCCTCACGCGCGAGCGCGTGCGGCAGATCGAGCTCGAGTCGCTGCGCCGTCTCGCGGGGCTCCGCGAGATGGAGTCCGTGGACGCGACGTAGGAGCCGGGCTGATGCCCGGCCAGCGGTGAAGCCGTTGGCGAGGCATGTCTCGCGCCCTTACGACCGCAAGTACAGCTCGAGCCCCGGCGCGAACGCCCTGAGCTCGCGGAGCGCTCGTGCCTCGAGCTGCCGTACGCGCTCGCGGGTGATCCCGAGGTTCCTGCCGACCTCCTCGAGCGTGCGCGGGCGCACTCCGTCGAGACCAAAGCGCTCGACGACCACGCGCCGCTGCCGTGGCTGAAGCTTTCCGAGCGCGACCATGAGCTCCGACGCCCGGGCTCGCTCGGCCGTGAGGACCTCCGGCTGGTCGGCGGTCTGGTCCGGAATCAGGTCCGACACCATGCTGTCCCCGTCGCCGATCGGCGTGTCGAGGCTCACCGGATCCTGGACGAGGTCGAGCAGCTCCTGGACGCGCTCCGGCGTCACGCCGATCTCGACCGCGATCTCGTCGAGCGACGGGTCGCGATTGAGCTTCTGGCCGAGGAGCCTGCGTGCCTTCGTCACCTTGCGAACCTGGTCGGCGACATGGACGGGGAGCCGGATCGTGCGCCCCTGCTCCGCGAGCGCACGGGAGATCGCCTGCTTGATCCACCATGTGGCGTACGTCGAGAGCTTGAAACCGAGCTTGTAGTCGAACTTCTCGACGGCGCGGATGAGCCCGAGGTTGCCCTCCTGGATGAGGTCGAGCAGCGGGACGTCGGCGCGCGTGTAGTTGCGGGTGATCGACATGACCAGCCGCAGGTTGCACTCGATCAGCTTGCGCTTGGCGGCCTCGTCGCCCTCGTCCTTGCGGCGCGCGAGCTCCCGCTCTTCGGGCGGGGTCAGCAGGCGGCCGTCGCCGATCTGGCGGACGTAGAGCTTCAGCGGGTCGTCGGCGTTCGGCCCGCTGAGATCCGGGCGCTCACGCGATACCGCGTCCTCCGCTGTCGAGGGCGACTCCTCGTCTGCGGGGTCGAAAAGATGCTCGGCCGCATTGCCTTCCACGGCTGCATGTATCGGCGCGCGGATACCCCCGCTTGAGGAACGGAAAGCCAGGACGAGGGATGAACAGGGATCCCATGCAATTCGAAGAAACCCGCAACCTGCTGCCAACAGAGTCCTCAGGTCCGTCGTTTACTCTGAGCAGGGCGTTTCGATAGAGGAGTTGCGGCAAGCTTCATGTGCGGCATTGCGGGTTACAGCTTGAGTCCTGAGTCAGCGGTCGAACGAACGCTGGCCGCACAGGCGCTGCTCGCAGGCATCGCCGAGCGTGGCGCAGACGCCGTGGGCTTCGCGCATCGCGCGGCCGACGGCTCCGTCGAGGTCACGAAGCTCCGCGGAGGAGCCAGCGCCCTCCTCGACGAGATCTCTCTCCCCCGTGAGACGACGCAGGCGCTCCTCCACGTGCGCGACTACACGAAGGGCACGCCCGACATCGAGGTCAACAACCATCCGATCCGGCACGGCTCGGTGGTCGGTGTCCACAACGGCGTCATCGAGAACGACGACGCGCTCCTTGCCCGCTACGGGATCGAGCGCTCGACGCCGGAGATGACCGTCGACTCCGAGGCGATCTTCGCGCTCATGGAGCTCCGCGGGAACGACGGGCGCGCGCTGCGCGAGCTGCGCGGCACGCTGGCCACCGGGTGGCTGGACGAACGCCGGCCCGAGAGCGTCTTCCTCGCCCGCGGCATCTCCCGACCACTCTGGCTCGGCCAGACGAGCACCGAGCTCTTCTTCGCCTCCACCCGACGGGCGCTCGCGATCGTCGAGGCGGCGCTCAAGGTGCGCTTCGACGCACGCGAGCTCAAGGAAGGGCGACAGCTCGAGGTCGTCGGCGGACGGATCGCCCGAGTCAAGCGCTTCCGCCCGGATCGCAGCTATCGCGAGGAGATCGTCTCCCCCGTGCACTCCCCGCACGAGGCGGTCTCCTGCCTCACGCACTTCGCGAAGATCGCCGCCGCAGCCACGTAGCTCGACGCTCTCACTCGGTGCCGAGCGTCCCGTCCGGCCGCACGTCGACACCGTCGTCACGCAGTTGCTCGCGTACGAGGAACTGGAATGCCGTCCAGGCACCGCGCGGCACGTCGATCAGCCGATAGACCTGCCACTCGGAGAGGAGCTCGGGATCGGCGCGGCGGGCATCCGCCCAGTCCGTCATCTTCGGCAAGCGCCCGAGCTCACGAGCGAGCACGGCGCCCTGCCCCACGGCGCGCTCGAGCCGCTCCTCGCCGACGGGAAGGTCGTAGCCGGCCTCTCGGAGCGCGTTCGCGAGCGAACCGAACGTGTGCGTGTACGTCGACGCTGACGGCATCGTCCGCCTTCGGGCCGTGAGGTCGCTCGTCCTCGGTGTCCTGCCGAGCTCGTCGCCCAGCCCCCGGAGCTGTGCGAGCAGGTCGTCGCGCGTCAGGAACCGCCGCGGGAAGAGCCCGGCGGCCCGCTTGGCTGCGTTCCAGGTGCCGAAATGCTCGATCACCGTCTGCGGATGGATGCGCGCGCCCTCGTCGCCCGCGAACTCGCGCATCGTCGGCGAGCGGCCGAGCCGCTCGGCCGACGCCCGGAGCTCGTCCAGGATCTCCTCGTTCGTGTAGCGCCGCCGAAGACCGGCACGGAACGCAGCGAGCTCCGCTTCGTCGATCCGCACGCGGGCACGCCTGCGCGACCGTGGTCGGGCCATATGCGCAATCAGCTTAGAGCATCTTGAGAAATCTGCAAGTAGTTCAGAGCAGCTACCAGCCGCTGGGCCCTCCTCCCCGCCCGCTACCCTCGCCCCCGTGCGGGGAACAGGATGAACGCTCGGATTCGGCTCGAGACGATCGCTGCGCGCGCCGTCGGCCAGCTCTCCCGCGCAGCCGGACGTGGAGGCGGCACCACGCTCCCCGGCAAGCTCCTCTGGAAGCTCGACCCTTCGGCGGTCGACGCGCTCGCGCGCCGGCTTCCGCTCGGCGTCGCGCTCGTCACGGCCACCAACGGGAAGACGACGACGACGGCGATGGCGGCACGAATTCTCGGCAGTGAGCACTCGCTCGCGTGGAACCGCGCCGGCGCGAACCTTCTCTCGGGGATCGCATCTGCGCTCGTCACTGCCGACGGAGCCAAGCTCGGACTTTTCGAGGTGGACGAGGCGGCGCTCCCGGAGGCGATCGCACGCACGCGCCCGCGCGTCGTCTCGCTCGCGAATCTCTTCCGCGACCAACTCGACCGCTACGGCGAGCTCGAGCTCGTGGCCGAGCGCTGGCGCGACGCGGTGCGGGACCTTCCGAGCGACACGGCGCTCGTCGTGAATGCCGACGATCCGGTCGTCGCCGATCTCGCCGATGGTCGTCGGAACGTGCTGCGCTACGGGCTCGACGATCCGCGACATGCTCGCCCCGCGCTCCAGCACGCCGCCGACTCGAAGTACTGCGTGCGCTGCGGAGCGCCGTACGACTACGCAGCCGCGTACGTCGGACATCTGGGCGCATACCTGTGCCCCGCGTGCGGCCACACGCGACCGGAGCTCGACGTGGCGGCCCAGGACATCGAGCTCACGGGCCTCCGTTCGTCTCGGTTCACGCTCGTGACGCCCGGCGGCGAGATCCGGCTCGAGCTCGCGCTTCCCGGCCTCTACAACGTGTACAACGCGACGGCCGCAGCCGCCCTCTGCCTCACGCTCGGATCCTCGTCCGAGTCGATCCGGTCGGGCCTCGAGGGCTTCAGCGCCGCGTTCGGGCGCTTCGAGCGGATCACACAGGGCGCGAAAACGATCGTGATCCTCCTGATCAAGAACCCTGCCGGCGCGAACGAGGCGCTGCGGACGCTCGAGACGGGCGTGCCTCCTGTGCTCGTCATCGCGCTCAATGACGCGATCGCCGACGGCCAGGACGTCTCGTGGATCTGGGACGTCGACTTCGAGCCCCTCCTCCCCCACACGCACCGGGTCGTGGCGAGCGGAGACCGTGCGGCCGAGCTCGGCCTCCGGCTTCTCTACGGCGGGCTGCCGCAGGAGCGGCTCGAGGTGGTTCCCGCTCTCGGGCAGGCCCTCGACCGCGGGCTCGAGCTGACCGAGGCGGGAGGCGAGCTCGTGGTCCTCCCCACGTATACGGCCATGCTGGCGCTGCGAGGGATCCTGACCGAGCGCGGTGTCGTGCCCGCGTACTGGGACGCGCCGCGATGAGGCTGCGCGTCGGACACCTGTACCCGGAGTACCTCAACATCTACGCCGACCGCGGGAACATTGCCGTGCTCTCGCGGCGCGCCGAGCTACGCGGCCATTCGCTCGAGGTCGACGCGCTCGGCGTAGGCGACGAGATCCAGCTCGGAGCGCACGACCTCTTCTACGTCGGCGGCGGCCAGGATCGCGAGCAGGCGCTGATAGCTGCCGATCTGGCTGCGAAAGGCGGGGCGATCTCGGCGGCCGTGGCGGCGGGAGCAGCCCTGCTCGCCGTCTGCGGGGGCTACCAGCTGCTCGGTCGCGGCTACCGGGGCCGAGACGGCTCGTTCATGCCCGGCGTCGGGCTCTTCCCGCACGAGACGGTCGCGGGCTCGACGCGGATGATCGGAGACGTCCTGCTCGAGTGCGAGCTGGTTCCCGGGGAGCGGCGCACCGTAGCCGGCTTCGAGAACCACGCCGGCCGCACGCTGCTCGACGAGGGCGCGACCCCGCTCGGGCGGGTGATCCACGGCTTCGGCAACGACGGCGAGTCCGGCTTCGAAGGCTGCCGCGTAGAGCGGGCGATCGGAACGTATCTGCACGGGCCGCTGCTCCCGCGGAACCCATGGCTCGCCGACTGGCTGCTCGCCCAGGCGGTCGGGCATGCAACGGGCAGGGAGCCGCCGGCATTCGAGGACGTGAACGATGAGCTCGCCGCAGAGGCTCATCGCGTTTCGTCACAGCGGGCGAGGGCCCGCGGTGGTCGTCGCTAGAAGCCGTTTCCCGAGCGCGCAATGCCTGCGCAACAACCGTGCTCGGGATCGGCCGTCTGATCTACGGGGATGGACACGTTGTGGGCAGAGGAGCGCAGCGACGCCGCGCGGGAACGCGCTCGTCAGGAGCGCGCAGTCGCCACGTCGTACGCGCTGACCGAGGCCGAGCACGCGCTGGTGCGCGAAGGGGTGCAGGTCGGCCGGGCACTCGCGGCCGTCGGGCTTGCGTTCGACGCCTCGACGTTCGTCACGATGCGCGTTCTCGAGACGAGCGTCGAAGGGAACCTCGATCCCATGCACGCGCTCCGTAGCTCCCACGTACGTGACCTGATCGCCCGGTCGGCAGAGCTCACGACGAGCATCCTCACCGCCACCGGCTCGTAATCGGCAGCCCGAGGCCGAGGCGGCGCCGGCCTCGCGGGCCTACCGTGCCGCGGGCCTTCAGGCTCAGGGCACCCACATCTCGCCCAGGTAGACCGCCGGGTCGCCCGGCTGCCAGCGCTGGAGGAAGCGCTGGATCGGCGGGTGCAGCGGAACACCGTCGAGCTCGTTCGGATGGAAGAGACGGTGGCCGCCGACGGCGCTGTCCTCGGATGCGACGTCCTCGAGTGAGTCGTCCATCACGTCGGTCGCGAAGATCACGTGCACGACGTGCTTCCGCACAGGGCTCGAGTCCGGCGCGATCGAGTCGACGAGCGCTACCGGGCCCTCGAGCTGCAGCTCGGTGCCCTCGGGGAACAAGCCTGTCTCCTCCCAGAGCTCGCGCTGGAGCGCACGCACGAGGTTCTCGCCGCTCTGCACGCCCCCGCCCGGCAGAAGCCACACGTCGCCGCCGAGCTTCGAGTGGCGGCACAGGAGCATCCGCCCGCGCCAGCGCACGATCGCGGAGACGCGAACCCTCGGGTGCACCTCCCTCAAGGTGTGGACGACCCGAACCCGCGCACGCCACGCTCAGTCGTCGCCAGCTCGTCGACCTCCACCAGCCGCACCGAAGCGACGGGCGCGACGACGAGCTGCGCGATTCGCATGCCCGGCTCGACGGTGAACGGCTCCCGCGTGTCGGTGTTCAGGAGCACGACGCGGACCTCACCCCGGTAACCGGAGTCGATGAGGCCCGGCGAGTTCACGACGCCGATCCCGTGCCTCGCAGCGAGGCCCGAGCGCGGCTGCACGAAGCCTGCGTACCCCTCGGGGATCTCGACCGCGATTCCCGTCCCGACGGACGCTCTCTCCCCCGGTCCGAGCGTCACCCCGTCACACGCCGCCAGATCGAAGCCCGCATCGCCCTCATAGGCCTGGCTCGGCAGCGCCGCGTCCTCCCGCAACCGATGCACCGCCACCTCGACTGCGTCGTTCCTCAATGCGCCGAGACCTCGGTGTCCGGCTCACCCGCGACGAGAAAGCGAGCGAACCGCGCGACTTCGCGACGCGGCAGCCTCGCACGGACGCGAACGCCGTCAGGCGTGTCACGCCGCTCCGCGATCGGCGCACCAAGGTCGTACAGGTCGGTGAGCGAGCGTCCGTCCTCGTAGGGAACGAGGAGGCGGACGTCCTCGAAACGGTCGGAGAACAGCTCGGCGATGCGGAGCTTGAGGTCTTCGAGCCCTTCGCCGGTCTCGGCCGACACCTGGAGTGCCCGTGGAAACGCATGGCCCAGTCGTCGCCGGGCCAGCGGATCGAGGAGGTCGACCTTGTTGAGGACGAGCTCCACCGGCACGTCGTCGGCGCCGATGTCGACGAGAACGGTGTGCACGGCGCCGATCGTCTCACGCAGGCGATCCTCCGGCAGCGATCCGTCGGCGACGTGGAGCACGAGATCGGCGACGAGCGTCTCCTCGAGCGTCGCAGCGAAGCCCTCGACGAGCTGGGTCGGTAGCCGCCTGATGAACCCGACCGTGTCGGTCATGAGATACCGCTTCCCGAGGTGGTCGAAGGCGCGCGTCGTCGGGTCGAGTGTCTCGAACAGGCGGTCGTCGACGCTCGCATGCGCCCCGGTGAGGGCATTCAGGAGCGTCGACTTCCCGACGTTCGTATACCCCGCCAGCGCGATCGTGGGCGAGGAGGAGCGCGCGCGCTCCTTCCGCCGGACGGCGCGTTCCGCACCGAGGCCGCGCAGACGCCGCTTGAGCAGGGACACACGCGTCCGCGCGAGCCGGCGGTCGGACTCGAGCTGCGACTCGCCCGGACCGCGCGTCCCGACACCGCCGCCGAGCCGCTCCAGGTGCTGCCACAGCCCACGCATCCGCGGGAGGTTGTACTCGAGCTGGGCAAGCTCGACCTGGAGCTTGCCCTCGGCGCTGCGCGCGTGCTGCGCGAAGATGTCCAGGATCAGCTGCGTGCGATCGACGACACGTGCCTTCAGCGCGTCCTCGAGCGTTCGCTGCTGCGTCGGTGACAGCTCCTCGTCGACGAGCAGCACCTCCGCGCGGCTGTCGGCGTAGTCCGCCTTGAGCTCCACGAGCTTCCCCTTGCCGACGAACGTCCTCGGGTCCGGGCGATCCCGATTCTGGACCAGCTCGGCGACCGGGTCCACCCCTGCCGTCCGGGCGAGCTCCCGGAGCTCCGCGAGCTCTTCAGCGCCGTCCGCGCCCTTCGCGAACACACCGAGGACGAACCCGCGCTCGGGCTCCGCCCCCGGCTTGGGATCGGGCTGGCGCGGTGTCACGGGCAAAGTTTATGGCCGCTGTAGGGTGCGCGGGTGACCTCGCTGGCCGAGCGCCTGGCTGCGCGCACGCTCGAGCTCGTGAACATCCCCTCGGAGAGCGGTCACGAGGAGGCGATCCGCGAGCACCTGCTCGCGCTCGTGCCCGCGCCGTTCACGTGCGAGTACGGCGGCGACGAGGCCTTTCTCTTCTCGCGGGAGCGGCGCGCGGGCGTCCCGCTCGTCCTCCTCGCGGGCCACTACGACACGGTGCCGGCGCAGGAGAACTTGCCGGGGCGGCTCGAGGACGGCGTGGTGCACGGTCTCGGAGCGAGCGACATGAAAGCCGGGGTCGCGGTCGCGCTCGAGCTCGTGCGGGACCTTGCCCACCGACCGCCCGGCCCGTTCGACGTGGCGCTGCTCCTCTTCGGACGAGAGGAGCTTCCGGTCGAGCACGATCCGCTGCCCGCGCTCCTCGCGGGCTCGGATCTCGTACACGAGACAGCGCTCGCGATCCTCCTGGAGCCGACCGACGGCATCGTGCACGCAGGCTGTCTCGGCAACGTGATCGCCCGCCTGACGTTTCACGGCCGCAGCGGCCATTCGGCGAGGCCGTGGGACGCCGACAACGCGATCGTCCGAGCCGTCGCCGGCCTCGGGCCGCTCCTCGCCGTCGCTCCGCGCGAGGCAATGGTCGGCGGGCTGCCGTTCGTCGAGGTCGTCTCGGTGACGCGGCTCGAGTCGGGGATCGCGGACAACGTCATCCCCGACCGCGCGACCGCGACGCTGAACCTGCGGTATGCGCCCGACCGCTCGCGGGAGGAGGCCGAGGCTCACCTGCACGCGCTCGCGCCGCCCGACGCGACCCTTGACGTCGTCAGCCACGCCGGGGCCGGAGCGGTCGTGACCGGAAACCCGCTCGTCGCTTCGCTCGTGGCCCACGGAGCCGGCAAGATCGAGCCAAAGCAAGCCTGGACGAACGTTGCCGACTTCACCGCGCACGGCATCGACGCCGTCAACTTCGGACCGGGCCACACGCGCTTCGCCCATCGCCGCGACGAGCAGGTCGAGGTCGCCGCCCTCGTGCACGCGTACGAGACGCTCGGGCACCTGGTCTTCGGCTCGATCGGAGAAGATGCGTCCTGATGGGGCTCGCGGAGCGAATCGACGATCTCTGGGAGAGCGGCGAGCTCGACGAGACCGCGATCGAGGAAGCCATCGGCCTGCTCGACCGGGGGGAAGCCCGGGTCGCGGAGAAGCTCGACGGCGAGTGGGTCGTGAACGACTGGGCGAAGAAGGCGATCCTTCTCTACTTCAAGCTCCGGAAGGTCGAGCCGCTGGAGGTCGGCGGCCTTCACTTCCTGGACAAGATCCCGGTGAAGGACGACTACGCCGAGCGCGGCGTACGCGTCGTACCCCCTGGTGTCGCGCGGCACGGCTCGTTCCTCTCCGAGGGCGTCGTGCTCATGCCGGGCTTCGTGAACATCGGCGCCTGGGTCGGGCCGCGGACGATGGTGGACACCTGGGCAACGGTCGGCTCGTGTGCCCAGATCGGCGCCGACGTGCATCTCGCCGGCGGCGTCGGGATCGGTGGCGTGCTCGAGCCCCCGCAGGCGCGTCCCGTCATCGTCGAGGACGGGGCGTTCATCGGCTCTCGGGCGACCATCGTCGAAGGCGTGGTCGTCGGCGAGCGTGCGGTGATCGCGCCTCAGGTCGTGCTCGCCGCCTCGGTTCCCGTCATCGACGTCACAGGCCCGGAGCCCGTCGAGCATCGCGGCTTCGTGCCGCCGGGGTCGGTCGTGCTCCCGGGAACCCGCCCGAAGCGGTTTCCAGCCGGCGAGTTCCACCTCCCGTGCGCGCTCATCGTCGGCCAACGGAGCGCCTCCACCGACCTCAAGACGTCGCTGAACGACGTCCTGCGCGAGTTCGAGATCGCCCAGTGACCGGGCCGAGGCGGGAACGCGCGATCGTCGAGGTGGCGCTCTTCACGGACGACGTCCCGCGGCTCCGGGCGGTCTACGAGCAATTGCTCGAAGCTACTCCCGAAGCGGAGTGGCCGGGTGGAGCCCTGTTCGCGGTCGGCGGCGCGAAGGTCCTCGTCCACGAGCGGGCGGCCGCCATTGAGGACGGTCCCCCGAACGAGGACCATTTCGCGCTCGGCGTCCCCGATCTCGACGCGGCTTGCGCGACAGTACGCGAGCAGGGGCACACCTTCCTCGTCGAGCCACGCGAATATCCGTGGGGCCGGTCCGCGTATCTGCGCGATCCGGACGGCCGGCTCGTCGAGCTCACGGAGCTCGAAGGGTCCTAGACGGTCTCGCCGCGGAAGATCTCGACCGCCTCGCCGCTCAGAATCGCGCGACCCTCGCGAAGGTCCACGCCTAGCGTCCCGCCCGGCAGGTGAACACGGACGGGGGTCTCGCACCAGCCGTGCGTCACCGCAGCAGCCGCCGCGGCGACCGCGCTCGAGCCCGACGACGACGTCTCCCCCGCTCCCCGCTCCCACACGAGCACCGTGAGCTCGTTGGCGCCGTCGGGGCGCACGAGCTGCACGTTCGTGCGCTCGGGGAAGCGCTCGTGCCGCTCGACGAGCGGCCCGAGGCGGAGCAACTCGTCGCGCGTCGGCTCACGGCGAATCACGGCATGCGGGTTTCCCACGGAGACCGGCGTGAACTCGATGCGCTCGCCGCCGACCTCGAGCGCCTCGGGCCGGCCGACCTCCACCGCCCCGAGGTCCACCTCGACGCCGTTCTCGTCCACACGTGCGGGGACGGTGCGGTCCCCGAGCCGGACGCGCGGAAAGGCAACGCCGCTTCGTCGCGCGAGCCAGAGCGCCGCGATCCGCGCCCCGTTTCCGGACAGCTCCGCGCGTGAGCCGTCGGGGTTCCAGACGGCGACGTCGGCTTCCGGGCCGTGCACGGCGACGATCTCGAGCACGCCGTCGGCACCGATGCCGCGCCGTGGGTCGCAGAGTGCGCTGGCAGTGGCCGCCGAGAGCGGCTCGACGAGCTCAGCCCGCTCGACGAGCAGATAGGTGTTACCGAGCGCGTGCCACTTCGAGAATCGCATCAGCCACCTCCGCGGGGGGCTTCGAGCCAGCCTCGATCATGACGATGCCCGGTATCCGCCGCATCCACTTGCGCTGGTACGCGGCATAGCGACGCGTTCGCCGGACGATTTCGTCTCGGGCCTGGTCAGGCGGAAGCTCCGCGATCTCACGGAGCCCGAGCGCCTTCTCAGCGGTGCGCGAGACGCGACCGTTCCGGAGAGCGCTCCGCACCTCGTCGACCACTCCCTGCCGGAACATCGCCTCGGTGCGCGCCCCGATCCGCCGCTCGAGCTCGTCCTCCGGCACGTCCAGCCCCGCGACCAGCGTCGGATGCCTCGTCTCCTCCGACCACAGTCGGCGTTCCTCAGGTGCCAGCGACGCACCGACGTCGGTGAGCTCGAGCGCGCGCACGACGCGCCGCCGGTCGTTCGGATGGACGAGGACCGCGGCGGACGGATCGCGGCTCTCGAGCTCCGCGTACGCAGAGCGAGCATCGTCATCGTACGCAGCCTCCCAGCGCCTGCGGACGTCGCTCGCCGGAGCCGGCGGCAGCTCGATATCGGCGAGAGCGGCTCGGAGGTAGAGCCCCGTTCCGCCGGTCACGACCACGGTTCCGTTGGTCTCGACGAGCTCGTCGATCGCCCGGTGGGCGAGCTCCTCGTACTCGCCCACCGAGCCCTCGTGCGACAACGGCCACACCGACACGAGCCGCGTCGGGCGCTCGGGCTGGTTCGTGAGAATCGGAAGGCCGTCGTAGACCTGCATCGCATCAGCGGAGACGACGCCGGTTCGAAGCCGGTCCGCGAGCGCCTCCGCGACCGTCGTCTTCCCGGAAGCCGTCGGTCCGAAGACCGCGATCACCCTGATCCGCATCAGTCGCCGAGGAGGCGCGCTCGGGCCGCTTCGAGATCGGCATCCGCGGCTCCCCCCGCGTGCAGGTACGCCGTGACGCTGCCGTAGCGCCGGTCGACCTCCTCGAGCACGCCCTGCATGCCCTCCGCGGGCGTCGAGGAGACGCGGCGGCGCCACTCGCGCTCCTCTTCGTCGGCGGCCTCCGCAATCCACTCCTCGTTCCGGGCGGCGAGGTTCTGCTCGCTCACCGCGTAATCGAGCGCCACGTCGCCCGTTGGAACGCCGGCGAGCCTGAGCAGGAGCGCCGTGACGAGCCCGGTTCGATCCTTTCCTGCGTGGCAGTGGACGACGACGCCGCCGGGAGCGGCGTGGCCGACCGCCGCGACCGCTGAGGCGAGATTCTCGCGGTGCTGCTCGAGCGTCTCGAGGTAGACGACGCGGGTGAAGCCGGCGGCGGTCCCGGTCGCCGTGGCGCGTGCCTCGAGCTCCTTCCAGCGCTCGTGATCGGGCTCGCCGAGGAGCGAGAGGTGCACGACGTCGAGATCCACGTCGCGCGGAGGGTCGTCCACGAGCTCGCTCGGATAGCGCAGATCCACGACCGTCCGCACGCCGTAGTCCGTCATCGCGCGCCAGCCCTCGTTGGAGAGCCGGTGGACGCTGTCGGCACGAACGACCCGCCCGAGCTGCGTCACGCGGCCGTCCTCGGTCGCGTGGCCCCCCAGGTCGCGGACGTTGAAGCAGCCGTCCCAGGTGAGGTCGCGCATGCCTACGCGGCGATCAGGGCCTGCTCGACACCGTGCAGCGTCGTCGACGTCGCACCGTCGATGGCGACGTGGACGAGCTCGCCGGGAGCAGCGGTCCCGGTGAAGTTCACCGTCGTGTTGCGCCGCGTGCGGCCGCGAAGGAGCGAAGCATCGGTACGGCTCGGGCCCTCGACGAGCACCTCCTCGACCCGCCCGATCCGCTCTGCGTTCCGCTCGGCTGCGATGCGCTGGACGACGTCGACGAGCCGCTCGAGGCGCTCGTGCTTCACCTCGTCCGGAACCTGGTCGGGCAGCTCGGCGGCCTCCGTTCCGGAGCGCGGCGAGAAAATGAACGTGTACGCGCTCTCGTAGCGAACCTCCTCGACGACGTCGAGGGTCTCCCGGAAGTCCTCCTCGGTCTCGCCCGGGAACCCGACGATGAGATCGGTGCCGAGCGCGAGGTCGGGGATCGCCGCGCGCAGCCTGTCGACGAGGCGCAGGTACCGCTCACGGTCGTAGGTGCGCCGCATGCGCTTGAGCACCCGGGACGAGCCCGATTGCAGCGGCAGATGGGCCTGCTCGCAGACGCTCTCGCACTCCGCCATCGCCGCAATGACCGGCTCGCGGAAGTCCTTCGGGTGCGGGCTCGTGAAGCGGATCCGCTCGATGCCTCCGACGGCGTCGCAGGCGCGAAGGAGCTCGCCGAACTCGGTGCGGAGCGCAGGAGCGAGATCTCTCCCCCACGAGTTCACGTTCTGGCCGAGGAGCGTCACCTCGCGCACGCCGTCGTCTGCGAGGCGGGTCACCTCGGCGACGATGTCGCCCGGCCTCCGGCTCTGCTCCCGGCCGCGTACGGCCGGCACGATGCAGTAGGCGCACTTCGAGTTGCAGCCCATGGAGACCTGAACCCAGGCCTGGAAGCGCCGCTCGCGCTGACCGGGCAGGTCGGCGGCGAAGTGCTCGTGCGTCCCGAACTTCCCGCGTGGGACGGCGTAGCCACCGGCCTCGATCCACTCGCCGAGATGCGGGATCGAGCCCGGCCCGAACGCGACGTCGACCGCGGGGTACAGCTCGAAGATGCGTTCGCGCTGCGCCTCGGCGTAGCAGCCTCCGACGGCGATCACGAGGTCCGGTTGCGCGCGCTTCCTCGCCGTCGCGTTCCCGAGATACGCAGCAAGCCGCGTGTCCGGCTTCTCGCGCACGGTGCACGTGTTGAAGACGACGACGTCGGCGTCTTCCGGCTCGGACGCCTCGCCCAGCCCGAGCGACTCGAGCATGCCCTTGATCCGCTCCGAGTCGTGGGCGTTCATCTGGCAGCCGAACGTCGTGACGTGGTAGCGCCTCATCAGGGCGCCATTGTAGGGCGAGATATATCCTGCGCCCTGACGGAGCCCAGTGGGGCAGGTCGCGGCGGCCCGGCTCGCTCGCCCACGCGTCGCGCTGCTCGACGACGAGTCCGTCCGCATCGAAACGCAGGAGCGACGTCCCGGCGAGCGTCTCGACCGAGTCGTCCGGCGCGACGACCACGGCCCACCAGTCGACAGCTGCGCGGTCGCCCCCCACGACCGGCTGGCCGAAGCGGCACTCCGCCTCCTTCTGGTCGGCGAACGCCCACGCGACGTATTCCTGCGGGCCTTGCCGGTCCCGGAACGGATGCGAGTAGAAGACGGCGTCCGTCGGCGTACAGCGCTGCGATCGCGTCGGCGTCGCGCAGCCGGCCAGGCTCGCGACCACACATCGGCCCAGTGCTGCGCAGCCTCGCTTGTGTTCACTACGCGTCCTCCTCGCGGTCGAGCGAGTACCAGACATGCTCCCGGTCGCGCCAGACCGCGGATCCGCCGTATGACATGCCGAGCCGCTCCATGACGGCGCGCGAGCGCGTGTTCCCGGGAATGGTGAAGCTGTACAAGGTCTCGTCGGGAAGATACGTGCGCCACGCCTCAACGGCTGCGCGTCCGCCCTCGGTCGCCAGCCCGCGACCCCAGTACGCTCGATCGAGCACCCAGCCGACCTCCACCGGATCGGGTGCGAGCGGCCAGTCGTGGTGCCGCAGCAGGCCGATCCGCCCGATCAGCCGACCGGTTTCACGCGCACACGCCGCCCACTGCGCAAAGCCGTCGTCCGTCCATCGTCCAGACCACATCGCGATCTGCTGCGCCGTATCGGCGGGAGGCATCGTCGCGAGATATTCAGGCTGGCGATAGATCTCGTCGAGTGGCTCTGCGTCCTCCGGCTTCCACATGCGGAGGAGGAGACGCTCCGTGACGACCTCCGTCGGGAGCAGAAACCCGCCTACTTCGCGACCTCGATGGAGCGCGACTCCCGGATCACGATGACCTTCACCTGGCCCGGATACTCGAGCTGGTCCTCGATCTCTCGGGCGATCTCGTGCGAGAGGAGCGCGGCGCTGTCGTCGTCCACCTCGCTCGGCTCGACGATCACGCGGATCTCGCGGCCGGCCTGCAGCGCGTACGCCTTGGCGACGCCCGGCTTGGCGCTCGCAATCAGCTCGAGCGCCTCGAGCCGGCGGATGTAGTTCTCCAGAGACTCGCCTCGCGCTCCCGGGCGCGAGGCGGAAACCGCATCCGCTGCGATGAGCAGCACGGCCTCGACCGTCTGCGGCTGTATCTCGTAGTGATGCGCTTCGATGGCGTGCACGACACCCTCGGTCTCGCCGTAACGCCGTGCGAGCTGCGCCGAGATGAGCGGCATGTGAGCCCTCGACCTCGTGGCTCATGGCCTTGCCGACGTCGTGCAGGAGCGCTGCGCGCTTCGTCGTCTTCACACCCGCCCCGAGCTCCGAGGCCATGAGCCCGCCGAGGTGAACGACCTCGAGCGTGTGCTTGAGGACGTTCTGCCCGTAGCTCGTCCGGTAACGCAGCCGGCCGAGGATCTTCACGAGCTCCTCGTGCAGCTCCCCGCAGTTCGCCTCGAAGACGGCCTGCTCCCCCGCCTGGCGGACGTGCTCGTCGAGCTCCGTCTTCGCGAGGTAGTACATCTCCTCGATCCTCGCAGGGTGAATGCGCCCGTCCTCGATGAGCTTGTCGAGGGTCAAGCGCGCGATCTCACGGCGCAGGGGGTCGAAGGACGAGAGGACGACCGCGTGCGGCGTGTCGTCGATGATGAAGTCGACGCCGGTCAGGTGCTCGAGCGACCGGATGTTGCGGCCTTCCCGCCCGATGATCCGGCCCTTGAGGTCGTCGGACGCGAGCTCGACGACGGTGACCGTCGCCTCGGCGGTGTGGCTCGCGGCGACGCGCTGGAGCGAGTCGGCGATCAGGGCCCGAGCCCGCCTCCGCGCGTCCTGTCGTGCCTCCTCCTCCATGTGCCGCACGTCGCGCGCCAGCTCGTGGCGGACGAGGTCCTTCGAGCGCTCGAGCACCTGCTGCTTCGCCTCGGCCGACGTCAGGCCGGAGAGCTTCTCCAGGATCGCGAGCGAATCGTGCTTCGCGATGCGGAGCTCCTCCTGGAGCTCCTTGATGTGCACCTCGCGGTCGCCGAGGCCCTGCTCGCGGCGCACGAGCTCGTCGAGCTTCGAGTCGATCTCCTCCTCCTTCTGGAGGACGCGCTCCTCGACCTTCACGATCTGGTTCCGCCGGTCCTGGACCTCGGTCTCGATCTCGGTTCGCACGACGACTGACTGCTCCCGCGCCTCGACCTGCGCCTCGCGGCGGATCGCCTCCGCCTCACGGTCCGCGTCGGCCAGGATCCGTCGTCGCTCGGTCTCCGCGGTCCTGACGCGTGAGCGGGAGAGCGACATGAGCACCACGGCGGCCGCGACTGCTCCGACGAGGATTCCGACCACCACCGCAGCGACCGTGAGCATTGGCCCTCCGTTGCGAGGAATCGATTACCGCGGGACTCACCGCGGTGCTCACACCGCCACCGGCCTGACTCGGCCGCGCTTGGAACCGGATCTACGCTCGAGCCCGGGAGCTGGTCGCTCTAGGGCTGGTCGCACCCTCCGTCGTCCGGGGGTGGTCGAGCTGCGATCGGGAAACGGAAGTCGCCCTGTTTGCGAGTAATTGCCGTCACTGGTTCAGAAAGCGCTTGCGAGCAGGAAAATGTCGGGTGAAGCGCGCTCATCCTAGCTCGTCCCCGTCCGCGGATGCAACGAGCGCGCCCAGCGAGTCCTCGGAGAACCCCTTCCCGCTCAGGTATCGCGCCGTCTTCGGGCCGAACCCCCGCCGCTCTGCGATTCGGAGCGCGCGCTCGCGTTCCGGCTCGAGCAGCGCGATCGCCTCCGTTACGAGGTCCTCCGCGACTCCGGCTCGGGCGAGCTCGTGGCGAACGAAGGCGTTGCCCGCCCCGCGCGCCGCGAGGGCCGCCGCGCGCGCCTCCGCGTAGCGACGATCGTCGAGCAGGCCGGTTCTGCCGAGTGTCTCGAGGGCGCTCTCTCGCTCGACCTCGTCGAACCCCTTCGCCGCCAGGCGCCGCTCGAGCTCGGCCGCGCTCAGGTCGCGATGATGAAGCGCACGTAGCGCAGCATCGACGGCGTCCGGCTCCTGCGAGCGCGCCACTGGCTAGCTCTCGACCGGCGCGGGCTCCTGCACCTCCGCTGGCACCTCTGCCGCCTCCTCCAGTGACTTCGCCGCCGTGGCGGCCCCCCCGCCTGCGCTCGGCAGGAGGCGTGCGGAGATCACCTGGTCATCGGGAGCCTCGGCCTGGATCTGGACGAGGATCTGCTGGACGAGGTCCGGGTTCTCGGCGAGGAACGCGCTCGCGTTCTGCCTCCCCTGGCCGAGCCGCTCGTCCCCGAAGCTGAAGTACGAGCCCGCCTTCTGGACGATCTTCTTCTCGAGCGCCACGTCGAGGACGGTTCCCTCCCAGGGGATGCCCTGGCCATACACGATGTCGAACTCCGCCTGCTTGAACGGCGGTGCCACCTTGTTCTTCGCCACCTTCACGCGCACGCGGTTGCCGATCGCCTCGGCGCCGTCCTTCAGCGTCTCGATGCGGCGGATGTCGAGGCGCACGGAGGCGTAAAACTTCAACGCGCGGCCGCCTGGGGTCGTCTCCGGGTTCCCGAACATGACGCCGATCTTCTCGCGCAGCTGGTTCGTGAAGATGCAGATCGTGTCCGTCCGGTTGAGCGTGCCGGCGAGCTTGCGCAGGGCCTGGCTCATGAGGCGCGCCTGAAGACCGACGTGGCTGTCGCCCATCTCGCCCTCGATCTCGGCCTTCGGGACAAGGGCGGCCACGGAGTCGATGGCGACGATGTCGAGTGCTCCCGAGCGGATGAGGAGCTCGGTGATCTCGAGCGCCTGCTCGCCGGTGTCGGGCTGCGATACGAGGAGCTGATCGATGTCCACGCCGATCCGCCTCGCGTAGGACGGATCCATCGCGTGCTCGGCGTCGATGAAGGCGCAGATGCCCCCGCGGCGCTGCGCCTCGGCCATGACGTGATACACGAGGGTTGTTTTTCCGGAAGCCTCCGGGCCGTAGATCTCGACGATCCGGCCGCGTGGAAGCCCGCCGATCCCGAGCGCGAGGTCGAGCGCGAGCGAGCCGGTGGACACCGCCCCCACGGCCACCTGTGGCCGGTCGCTCATCCGCATGACCGATCCCTTGCCGAACTGGCGCTCGATCTGGCCGAGCGCGGTGTCGAGCGCTTCCTCACGACTCATGGACTCATCCTCCTACGGTGCAGTGGTCGAGAATCTCGTAGCGGGCCCCTGACGGATGCAGGCGTGATACGAAAGCAGCCGCCTCGGACGGAGCGAACGGCCCGAGCGCAGGGAGCGAGGGGGCAAGACGGGGACGCTCCCTGAAACGGACGACCGTCGTGTGCGGCAGCCACGGACGAGCCTCGCGCTCGTAGACGCCCAGTCGCTCGAGCCGTACGTGCAGGCGCTCCGCGAGGCGCGTCGCCTCCCCGGACGGATCGTCGAGAACGAGCATCCCGACCGAACGGGTCTCGCGATAGCGCTTCGGCACGAGCTCGAAGCCGACTGCCTCGGCCGCGGACTTCCGGAGCGCCTCGACGATGCTCGCGACCTCGCCGCGCGGCCTGGAGCCGAGGAAGGCGAGCGTGATGTGGAATCCCTCCACCGACCGCACGACGCTCCCTCCGGGCGCAGAGGTGAGCTCCGCCTCGCGCCAGCGCCCGAGCGCCACAGCCGCGTCGTCCGGAAGCACGAGGGCAAGGAAGAGGCGAATGGTGTCACCGGAACGGCCACCACGATCGAGGGTACCCGCCGGGCTACCGCCCTTCGTCACGGCTCCGTGTCAAATGTCTGCGCAGAAGGTGAAGCGCTGCCGTGGTCGCACGCCCGCGGATCATCTCGCGGTCTCCGGGGAAGTCGAGGCGGCGCGCGACCTCCCCGTCTGCCCCGGCTACGTGGAGGAAGACGAGGCCGACCGGCTTCTCGTCGGTGCCGCCCTCGGGCCCGGCGATGCCGGTGACCGAGACGGCGACGTCGGCACCGATCCGCGAGCGGGCGCCCTCCGCCATCGCCCGCGCGACCTCGGCGGACACGGCTCCGTGCTCTTCCAGGACCCCTTCCGGAACATCGAGCTCCCCCGCCTTCACCCCGTTCGCGTAGGCCACGACGCCACCGCGGAAGACGTCGCTCGCACCCGAAACGGCGGTCAGGCGACCGGCGACGAGGCCACCGGTGCACGACTCGGCGGTCGCGAGCGTCACACCGCGCTCTCTCGCGAGGGCGAGGACGATCTCGGCGATCGATCGTTCGTCCTCGCTGAAGAGATAGCGGTCGAGCGTCGAGCGCAGGGCGCCCGCGATCTCGTCGGCGCGCCGCTCGCCTCCCGGCTCCACGACGAGGTCCACGTGGATCTCGAACTCGCGCGCGCAGATCGTCGCCTCGACTCCGCCGCCGTCACCACCGGCCGCCGCGAGCGCTTCGGCGACCGTGGACTCGGGAGTCCCGAAGAAGCGAAGTGTCTTGCGGCCTCGAGCCGGCGCGCGCTCGAGCACGCGGCGCACGGGCGCAGCGTCGAGCGCACGCTCCCAGAGGCGACGCAGCTCCCGCGGCGGCCCCGGGAGCACGACGACCACCGCGCGCCCCGTCTCGAGTACGAGGCCGGGCGCGGTCCCGGCGAGGCCCAGCGAGTGCGCGCCCTCCGGAATCGTCGCCTGCTTCCGGACCCCCGGCTCGAACTCGGCGTACGAACGGCGGAGACGCTCCGCGACCATGCGCGAGACCGCACCGATCTCGCGCTCGAGGTCGGCGTCGACGACGAGGCTCACCCCCGCCGCGTGCGCCACCCGCTCCACGGTTCGGTCGTCGTGCGTCGGCCCGAGGCCGCCGGAGACGAGGCAGAGATCGGCGTCGAGCCCGTCTCCGAGCGCCCGGTCGAGATCCTCAGGGCGATCGCCGACGATCGTGATCCGCTCCGGTTCGAGCCCGAGGCGGAGAGCCTCGGCCGCCAGGAACGGGCCGTTGCGGTCCTCGCGCTCGCCCCGGACGAGCTCGCTGCCCGTGACGACGATCGCCGCCCGGGGGCGCGTCAAGATGCCGTGGGGATGATGCGCCGCGACGTGACGACGAACGCCGTCCCGTCCGGGAGCTCCGTGTGGTTCCCGTTGAGCCTCACGAACACGTTCGCCGGCTTCGCGAGCGCGAGCTGGAGCCTTCGCGCCTCGAAGCGCTTGCTCTGGCCCTGCTCGAGCGTCCCGCTGTAGAGCAGCCTGCCCGAGGCGGAGTCCGAGCGCACCTCCATCCACGAGCTGCCGTTGCTCGCCCGCACGACGAGGACGGCGCGGCCACGCGCCGGCGCGGACTGCGTCGTCGGGCTCTGTCCCTGGACATTCAGCCTGGGCACCATCTCGGGGTCGGTCCCGCCGAAGCGCCACGCGGCGATGACGAGCGCGAACACGATCCCGATTCCGAGCAGCGCGAGCACGACCATGCGCGACTCCCGTGGTGCGCGGCCTCGCCGTGGCTGGGGAACTCGCCGCGTGCGAACCGGAATGTCCTCGTCGCCGACCGCGAAGCGGGTGTTGTACTCGTCGACGAACGGCTGCCCGTCGAGACCGAGCGCCTCGGCGTAGGAGCGCAGGAAGCCGCGTACATAGGTCGGCGCGGGCAGGATCTCGAACTGCTCGTCCTCGAGCGCCCGCAGGTACTTCGGACGGATCTTCGTGAGCTCTTCGAGCTCTGGGAACTCGAGGCCCTGCCGGGTACGGGCCTCGCGGAGACTGGAACCGATGTCGAACACGAACGGGGAAGTGTAGACGGTCGGTGCCTGCCTTCAGTCCGACACCGATTCCGTCTCCGTCAGCCGTCAGTCACGTGACCCGACGTACTCGAGGAGCCAGTAGACACCGAGCGCGACGAGCGCGCTCGCGACGATGCACAGGCCCACGACGCCCAGCACCCTGCCCACACGAGCAGGCCCGCTCGAGCGCCCCGCGAGGCTGAGCGCTTCGCGCCGCCGGGCCCGGCTCGCGAGGCCCAGCGCCGCGAACGCGAGCAGCGCGGCGAGCGGGATCGCGATCGCCGAGTCGAGCAGCTCGTACTCGTCGCTGAAGCGGGTCAGGTAGATCGCGACGGGCAGCGTCGCGACCGAGAGGGCACCGGCGATCGCCGATCCCCACGCCGCCCCGCCTCCCCGTCTACTGCTTGACGTACGGTCTGCCAACGGCGGCTGGCGGGATCGAGCGGCCGACGACCCCGGCGACGACGACGAGGGTGACCACGTACGGCAGGGCGCGGAAGAGCGTCGTCCAGGCGGCGTCCTCTCCGTAGGCGCCGGGCAGGCGCAGCGCGAGCGCCTCGGTGAACCCGAACAGCAGGCACGCGACGAACGCGCCGTACGGGCGCCAGCGCCCGAAGATGACCGCCGCGAGCGCGATGAAGCCGCGTCCGGCCGAGAGGTTCTCGTTGAACGAGTGCGTGATCCCGTTCGAGAGGTAGACCCCCCCGAGCCCTGCGAGCGCACCCGAGAGGATCACGGCCCCGTAGCGGATCGCATAGACGGAGATGCCGACGGTGTCGGCAGCCTTCGGGTGCTCGCCGACGGCCCGCAGGCGCAGGCCGATCGGAGTCCGGAAGAGCACGAGATGCGAGATGACGACGAATGCGAGGGCGACCCAGATCAGGAGGTGCATGTCGCCGATCGCGGGTCCCACGAAGCCGAGGTCCTCGATCCCCGGGATCGCGATCGAGGGGATCTGGGGGACGTCTCCGGGAGTGCCCTGGTCGGTGTAGACCTCGATGAAGAAGTAGCCGGTGATTCCGAGCGCGAGGAAGTTGACGGCGAAGCCGCTGATGATCTGGTCCGCCCTGAGGTGGATGGAGATGAACGCATGTACAAGGGCGAGCGCCGCGCCCGCGAGAACGCCGCAGGCGATCCCCCAGCCCCAGGATTCGAGCTTGTCCGCCCCCAGGAAGCCGAAGAACGCGCCCATCAGGAGCATCCCTTCCAGCCCGATGTTCACGACTCCGCTCCGCTCCGAGAAGATGCCCCCGAGCGCCGCGAACGTCAGCGGCGTCGCAGCGCGCAGCGTGGCCGCGATCAACGCTGACCAGACGAATACCTGGTCGAGCGACTCCACGTCCGAGCGTGTCCCGAGCCAGCCGAGGACGATGCCGAGAACCCCCGCGGCGATCGCACCCGTTGCCAGGCGCCTCCCCGCACCCTCGCGCAGGGCAATCGCGCCTGCGACGACTCCCAGCCCACCCACGACCAGCGGGACGACGGGAGAGCGGGCGGTGATGGGCGGAAGGACGAGGAAGAATGCGAGCACTCCCAGGGCGACGCCGCCCCAGGCGAGATAGCGGGCGAGGTCCTCCCGCTCGAGGCCGACGCGCTCGATCGCCTGCGCGCCGACGCTCATGGGCGGCCTCCTCGCCCATGAGCGGGGAGGGGTGTGGGGAACCGGGAGGTTCCCCACGGATCCCAGGAAGAAGGGGGCACGTGGGGGAAACATGGTTTCCCCCACGGGAGCGAGCCGAAGGCGAGCGACGCTCATTGTCGATGCTCTCTCATACCGGCGAGCCCCTGCCGACGCCGATCCGCTGCCCGGCCTTCGACCAGAGATAGAGGATGAGGATGTCCGCGCCGATGAAGAGCAGCACGAGCGCCTGGATCGTGAGGGAGAGGTTCCCAGCCTGTTCCGGGATCGGGAAGACGCCTTCCGGGATGTTCCTCGTCGCCGTGCCGTTCACCAGCCCGCCGAACACGAGTGCTGCCAGCCCCACTCCGAGTGCGGTGTTCCGGCCGAGCAGCGCGACGGCGATGCCGACGAACCCGATCGTGGACGACTGGATGTCGCTGAAGCCGATCGAGAAGCGCCAGCCGAGCATGTCGATCGCGCCGGCGAGACCGGCGAAGACCCCTGCGATCGCCATGGCCAGGAAGTAGTTGCGCGCGACCGAGATGCCGCCGTAGCGCGCGGCCTCCGGGTTGAAGCCGACCGCCCGCACTTCGTAGCCGAGGGTCGTCCGGTCGATGATGATCCAGAACGCGACCAGCGCGCCTAGTGCGATGAACAGTCCGATGTGCAGGCCCTGGAGCAGCGGATCGCCCCAGAAGACGGGCAAGCGCGCGCCCTCGACGACCTCGTTCGAGGTCGGGCTGAACACCTGTTCCTCGTTCTGGAGCGGCCCGCCCTGGCCGAAGAGGTAGAAGCCGACGTAGATCGCGATCCAGTTCAGCATGATCGTCGTGATCACCTCGTGGGCGCCGACCGTCGCCTTCAGTATCCCGGCGATCCCCGCCCAGAGAGCGCCCCCGATGGCGGCGGCGACGATCGCGAGCGTGATGTGGAGAAAGCTGTTCGTGCCCTCGAGCGATGACCCGATCCAGATCGCGAAGTAGGCGCCGACGAAGTACTGGCCCTGGCCGCCGATGTTGAAGAGCCCGCACCGGAACGCGAACGCCACGGCCAGGCCCGTGAGGATGAGCGTCGACGTCAGGAGGAGCGTCTGCTGGAGGTTCTCCGCCGCGCGGGACGCGGGATCCCAGGGGAACCAGACGGTCGCGTCGGAGAACGGCAGCCCGACGTCGTGGGAGCCGAACCGGTAGAACCACTCGAGCCCGGTGCCGTTCCAGATTCCCTTGTAGACCTCGATCGGATTCGACCCGGTCGCGAGGACGACGAGCCCGCCCACGAGGAACGCGAGGAGTGCCGTCACCACCGGCGCCACCACTCCGCCTGCCCGGTACCAGGCCGCGAGGCTGTCCGCCGCCGATCCTTCCGCCGGAGGCGGAGCCTCGGGCGGCTGGTGGACGGTGGGCTCGTGCTCGCCGGTGCTCATGGGCGGCCCTGCCGCCCGTGAGCGTGGAGGGGTGTGGGGAACCGGGAGGTTCCCCACGCTCTCAGGAAGAAGGGGGCACGTGGGGGAAACACGGTTTCCCCCACGAACGCGAGCCGCAGGCGAGCGTTGCTCATGCGACGACTTTCTCCTCGCGCGTCCCGCCGAGCATCGCGATGCCGAGTTCCTCCTCCGACACGTCCGCGCTGTACTCGCCCACGATCTCCCCCTCGTACATGACGAGGATCCGGTCGGAGAGCGACAGGATCTCGTCCAGCTCGAGCGAGACCAGGAGCACAGCGCGTCCCTCGTCCCGCTCCTCGACGAGGCGCCGGTGGACGAACTCGATCGCCCCGACGTCGAGCCCGCGCGTGGGCTGCGCCGCGATGAGGACGCGCGGATCGTTCGAGACCTCGCGCGCGACCACGACCTTCTGCTGGTTTCCGCCCGACAGCGCCTTCGCCGCGGTCTGCGGCCCGCCGCCTCGCACATCGAACTCCTTCAGGAGCCGCTTTGCGCGCGCGATCATCGAGCTCGGGCGCAGCCAGCCGAAGCGCGAGTTCGGTGAGCGGTCGAAGTCGTGCAGCGCCACGTTCTCGGCGAGGCTGAACTCGAGCACGAGGCCGCGCTTCTGGCGATCCTCGGGGATGTGCCCGACTCCGGAGTCGAGGATCTTGTGCGTACTCGCCTTCGTCAGGTCGCCGCCGCCGACGCCGAAGGATCCGCTCACCACCGGTCGGAGCCCGGTCAGTGCCTCGATGAGCTCGGTCTGACCGTTCCCGTCCACACCGGCGATGCCCACGATCTCGCCCGCACGCACGTCGAGCGTGACCCCGCGTACGGTCTCGAGCTCGCGGTCGTCGAGCACGTGCAGGTCCGAAACCTGCAAGATCGGCTCCGCGGGGGTCGCGGGAGACTTCTCCACGCGGAGCAGGACCTCCCGCCCGACCATGAGCCGTGCGAGTTGCTCCTCCGTGGCGCCGGCTGCGGGCAGGGTCTCGATCATCTTCCCTCTCCGCAGCACGGTGACGCGATCGGCGATCTGGAGGACCTCGTTCAGCTTGTGGCTGATGAAGATGACCGACAGGCCTTCGCGCTTGAGCGTCTCGAGGATGCCGAAGAGCTCCTGTGCCTCCTGCGGCGTGAGGACCGCCGTCGGCTCGTCCAGGATGAGGATGTCTGCACGACGGTAGAGCGCTTTCAGGATCTCGACACGCTGCTGCTGGCCCACCGAGATGTTCTCGACTCGCGCGTCGGGGTCGATCGCGAAGTTGAACGACGCCGCGAGCTCCTGCACTCGCGCGCGGGCCCCCGCGAAGTCGAGGACGACCCCGGCCTTCGTCGGCTCCGTCGCGAGCACGATGTTCTCGGCGACCGTCATGACGGGGATGAGCATGAAGTGCTGATGCACCATCCCGATGCCGCGGTCGATCGCCTCCCCGGGCGAGCCGATCCGTGCCTGCTCGCCCTTGATGAAGATCTCGCCCTCGTCCGGGTGATACAGCCCGTAGAGGATGCTCATCAGCGTGGACTTGCCCGCGCCGTTCTCGCCGAGGAGCGCGTGCACCTCGGCCGCGCGCAGGTCGAAGTCGATGTGGTCGTTCGCAAGGACGCCGGGAAACTGCTTCGTGATCCCCCGCAGCTCGAGGACGACGTTGCGATCGCTCGTCGGCCGGTCGGTGGCCATTCGCGCGCGATTCTACGGTGCGCCGCGCCGTGCTGTTCGTGGAGACGAGGAACAGGCGGCGAGCCCGACGGCGGCCCACAAACACGACGAGGGCGGGCCCGGAGGCCCGCCCTCGGTGTCATGCCGTGCTGGAAGCGATCAGACCTTCGTCGGCGGCTTGATCTTGCCCGAGAGGATCTGCGGCTTCAGCGCGTTCATACGAGCGACGAACGCCTTCGGTACGCGCGGGCTGATCTTGCCGATCCCGACGCCGCTGTTCTTCAGGTTGAACGTTAGGTCGCGGCCGCCCTTGTAGGTGCCGTTCTTGGCGGAGAGGACGACTGTCTCGACCGACACGTCCACACGCTTGACCGCGCTCGTGAGGATGTGCGGGCCGAGGAACGCCTGGTCGTTGTCTACCCCGACGCCCCAGACGCCCCGCTGCTTGGCGACGTCCAGCGCGCCGAGACCGCAACCGCCGGCGACCGCGAAGACGACCTTCGAGCCCTGGTCGATCTGGTTGGTCGCAAGCTCCGTGCACTTCGCCTGGTCGACGAACTCCTGCGAGTAGTCGACGAGCGTCCGCGTGCCCGGAACGCACTTGCGTGCGCCCGCGCGATACGCGGCGATGAAGATGTCGACGGTCGGGATCTTGATCCCGCCCACCGCACTGATCACGTTACCGCCGTCACGCCGCGCCACCTGCGCCGCGAGGCAGCCGATCATGTAGCTGTTCTCGTTCGTCGCGAACGTCAGACCGACGACGTTCTTGAACAGGGGCTTCCCCTTCGGGGTCGCCAACGGAGCCGCCTTCGCCGAGTAATCGACGATCGCGAACTTCGAGTCCGGGAACCGCTTCGCCACCGCGGCGGTGCCATTGGCAAGCAGGAAGCCCGTGGCGATCATGATGTCCGCGCCGTCCCGCGCAAGCCGCGCGAAGTTCGGCACGTAGTCCGACGTCGCCCGCGACTCGAGCGCGCGACATGTGCCCCTGGCCTTCCTCGCTCCGCTCTTGCAGCCCTTCAGCGAAAGCTGGTTGAAGCCCTTGTCGTTGAACCGGCCGACGTCGCTGACGACGCCCGCGAGGAACGGATCCTGCTGGCTCTTCGCCGTGCCGGCCGAGCTCACGATGAGTGCCGATACCGCAGCGAGCGCAAGCACGACGCCAATTGCGCCCAGTCTGTACTTCTTCACATGCCCTCCTTACGAATTGACCTGCCGCCCAAGTGGGACGCCAGATCTAACCGCAAGTTGGGCCGCTCCACAAGTCGAAACCGACTCTTTACAGGGACTCAGACGGCGTGCAGATCGGCCTCCGAGACCAGCACGCGCCGCGGCTTCGAGCCTTCGTAGCCCGAGATGATGCCCCGGCGCTCGAGCATGTCGATGAGCCGCCCGGCGCGCGTGTAGCCCACGCGCAGGCGGCGCTGGATGAGAGAGACGGACGCGGTCTGCGTCTGCACCACGATCTCGATCGCACGCTCGAGCAGCGGGTCCTCGTCCGGGTCGAACTCGCCGTCCTCGTCGCCCTCCTCGTACGCGCTCTCCGGAGCCTCGAGCAGCGTCTCGTCGAGCTCCTGGCCGCGCTGCGAGCGGCACTGCTCGACGACGAGCGCGATCTCCTCCTCGCTCACGTACGCACCCTGGAGGCGCTGCAGACGCGAGGTGCCGAGCGGCTTGAAGAGCATGTCGCCCTGACCGAGCAGGCTCTCTGCGCCCGCTGTGTCGAGGATGACGCGCGAGTCGGTCTGGCTCGAGACCGCGAATGCGATCCGCGACGGCACGTTGGCCTTGATCATCCCGGTGATGACGTCCACCGACGGGCGCTGCGTGGCGAGCACGAGGTGGATCCCGACGGCGCGCGACTTCTGGGCCAGCCTGATGACGCAGTCCTCGACCGCCTGCGGCGAGACCATCATGAGGTCGGCGAGCTCGTCGATGACGACCAGGAGATACGGAAGCGTCGCCTCGCCGCGCTGCCGGAGCGCGCGGTTCGCCTCGGGCAGGCTGCGCGCGCGCACGAAGGAGAGGCGCTCGTAGCGGCGCTCCATCTCCGCGACGACGTTCATCAGCACGGTCGCCGCCTCCTTCGGGCTCGACACGACGGACGTGAGGAGGTGCGGGATCGACTCGTAGTAGCCGAGCTCGATGCGCTTCGGGTCGATGAGGATCATGCGCACGTCGTCAGGGGTTGCCCGGAGAAGCGTCGAGGTGAGGATCGTGTTGATGCAGCCGGACTTCCCCGACCCCGTCGTGCCGGCGATCAGCAGGTGCGGCATGCGGGCGAGGTCGGTCCAGATCGAGTTGCCGGAGATGTCCTTGCCCAGCCAGACGGCGAGCGGGCTCGCGGTCGCCGGGAGGTCGTCGTAGATGTCCCCGAGCGTGACCAGGCGCGGCGACAGGTTCGGCACCTCGACGCCGACCGCCTGCTTGCCGGGGATCGGCGCGAGGATCCGGATCTCCGTCGTCGCGAGCGCGTACGAGAGGTCGTCGCGGAGCGCGGCGACCTTCGAGACCTTCGTTCCCGGCGCGAGCTGGAGCTCGTAGCGCGTGACGCGCGGGCCCGAGATCTGCCCGCTGACGGTCGCATCCACGCCGAACTCGGCGAGGGTGCGCACCAGGAGATCCGCGGTACGCGGCCGACGAGTCGCCCTTGGCCGTCGGCGTCGCCGGCGAGGGCTTGAGGATCTGCCGGTCGGGAAGCCGGTACTCGCTGTGCTCCGACGCCTCGAGGACGCTCTCGATGCTCTGCTCCAGTTCGGTGTCGGCTTCGACGAGCAGCGGCTGATACTCGCTCGAGGACGCATCGCCCACGACGTCCGGGAAAGCCTCGGCCCCGTCGAGGAGCCGCGGCGGCCGCGCCTCCGGGGACGGCGGTAGCACGGACAGCTCGTCGGTCGTCGTCTCGCTCGACGTCCACTCGAATGCGCGGCGCGCACCTGTACCGGCCGTGCGGACGGCGTGGCCCGTACGCCTGAGGATCGCACCGGTCGACGCCCCGCTGACGAGGAGCGCTCCCGCGAGGAGCAGCGCTCCACCGACGATCGCCGCGCCGGTCTCGCCGATGAGGCCTGCGAGCGCTCCACCGAGCGCGAGGCCGATCCAGCCACCGTTGTCCTTCCCGAGCAGCGTCATGAGGCCGAGGAAGCCCACTCCGAGGCCGAGGCGGAACGGACGGACGTCGAGGAGCTCGCTGCGCGCGAGCATGAGCCCGCCGATCGCCAACAGCGCGATCGGCAGCACGTAGGCAGCCTGGCCCAGCACGGTCGTCAGGACGTCCGCGAGCCACGAACCGACGGCGCCGCCGTCGAGCCCGAGGTAGAGGATCACGCTCAGGATCAGGCCGAGCGCAGCGAGCCCGAGTCCGAGCAGCTCGTGCTGCTGGTGGGAGCTGGTCTTCTTCGTCCGCTTCTTCACACGCGAGGGGACGCGTGGGCGAAGCGGCCGCCTCCTCTTGCGGCGCGCCATGGCGCGTCGATTCGCCGTCGGGGGTCGCGCTCCTCCGCGCTATCCGTTCTCGTGGCGAGCGCGTGCTTCGGCGACGATCCGTTCGGCATCCGTCCGGTTCCCGTACCCGTAGGTCTCGACCTTCGCCTCCTCCAGGTCCTTGTAGACCTGGAAGAAGTGCTCGACCTCGTTCCGGAGCTCGGCGGGGATGTCGTGCAGGTCCGAGAGCCGCATCCAGGCCGGGTCCTTGAGCGGGACGCAGATGATCTTCTCGTCCGGGCCCTTCTCGTCCGCCATGTGGAACACGCCGACCACCCGCGCCCGGATCCGGCAGCCCGGGAACGTCGGCTCACCCACGAGCACGAGAGCGTCGAGCGGATCGCCGTCCCCTCCCAGCGTCCCTTCGATGAAGCCGTAGTCGGCCGGGTACGCCATCGAGGTGAAGAGCCGCCGGTCGAGCACGATCGCATCGAGCTCCTTGTCGAGCTCGTACTTGTTCCGCGAGCCCGAGGGCACCTCGACGAACACCACGACCTCCTCCACGCCGGGAGGCTAACCGAGGCTCGCGACGCGCTCGACGAGCAGCTCGAAGAACGCGTCCGTGTCCAGGTCTACCCCGACGTGGACGTTCGTTGCGGCGCTCCGTGCGGCTCCAGAGATCGACGACCGTCCGTCCGCGACAGAGCTCCGACTCGAGCTCGACCTCGACGTTGCGGAGGCGCGTCTCGACGAGACCCGGCCGGATCACGTGCGAAACGGCGACGGCGTCGTGGATCGGCGCTCCGTCCCACCCGTACGTCTGGCGGTGGTAGCGGCTGAAGAAGTCGTTCAGCTCGGCGACGAAGACGCCGACCTTGCCCGCGGCGCGCAGACGCTCGGCGACCGCAGGGCCGAGGACGGCCTTGTGCGTCACGTCGAGCCCGATCATCGTCACGTCCAGCCCGCTCGAGAACACGCGCTGGGCCGCCTCGGGGTCGGCCCAGACGTTGAACTCGGCCGCCGGCGTCATGTTGCCCTCGGCGATCGATCCGCCCATCACGACGATGCGCTCGAGGCCGTCGCTGCCGTGCGCGTCGAGCAAGAGCGCGACGTTCGTCAGCGGGCCCGTGGCCACGAGGGTCACGGCTCGCTCGCTCGCGCCGATGCGCTCCACGAGGAAGCCGACAGCGTCCTCCGAGACGGTCGTCGCACGCGGTGCCGGAAGGGCCGGCCCGTCGAGGCCGCTGTCGCCGTGGACGTGCGCCGCGACGGCGAGCTCGCGCGTGAGCGGCGCGGCGGCGCCGGCGGCCACCGGCACGTCGCCACGCCCGACGAGCTCGAGCACGCGGATCGCGTTCGCGGTCGTCTTCTCGAGCGTCTGGTTCCCGTAGGTCGTCGTGATGCCGAGCAACTCGAGCTCCGGGCTCGCGAGCGCGAGGAGAAGCGCGATCGCGTCGTCGTGCCCCGGGTCGCAGTCGAGGAGAACGGGCGTGCGCTCGTGCATGGGTGCGTACTGTAGGGGCGAGGCTTGCCTCGCCCGCCATGGCCAGCGTCCGTGAGAAAGTCCGCGCGTTCGCGCTCTCGCTGCCCGAGACAGCCGAGGAGCACCCCTGGGGTGAGGACGTCATGAAGGTACGCGGGAAGATCTTCGTCTTCCTCGGGTCGAGTGCGCCGGCGTCGCGGAGGATGACCGTCAAGCTCGAGGAGTCGCACGCGCATGCGCTCTCGATCGAGGGCTCGCAGCGAACCGGGTATGGACTCGGCCAGTCAGGGTGGGTGACGGTTCCGCTGCGCGCTGAGGGCGTGGACCTCCAGCTCCTGCGTGACTGGATCGAGGAGAGCTACCGGATCGTGGCGCCGAAGCGGCTCGTCGCGGAGCTCGACGGCGCCGCGGACGGCACCTAGGCCACGATCGCGTCGATCTCGTCTGCGGTCGGCACGGAAGGCTGCGCGCCGAAGCGAGAGGCTGCGATCGCGCCCGCCGCACACGCGCGCTCGAGCGCCTCCTGCGGCTCGCGAGCTTCGAGAAGCGAGACGAGCAAGCAGGCGGTGAACGCATCGCCGGCGGCGGTGCCGTCCACGACCTCGACCTTCGGCGGCGCGGCGCGGGCGATCTCCTCGCCGTCCTCGAACAGCACCGCGCCCTCCGCGCCGTGCGTGACCGCGACCAGCCCGTCGCGACGCGAGAGCTCCTCGAGCTCGTAGCGGTTGACGACGGTGAGGTCGGGGTCGACGTGGATCGGCCGCGCCGGAGCCGCGTTCAGGCAGAAGAGGCCGGCGCATTGCTCCCACGCCGAGAGCACCGTCTCGTCAGGGACCTCGAGCTGGCAGAGGACGGCCTCGTGCTCGGGCAGCTCCACTTCGCCGAGCGTCCAGTTCGCACCAGGGGCGACGACGATCTCGTTCTCTCCCGCCTCGTCGACGTAGATCAGCGCCACGCCGGTCGGCTCGTCGGAGCTCGTCAGGGCCAGCTCGACGCCGGCATCGCGCAGCCCCGCGAGCGCCTCGTCCGCGAAGCCGTCCTCGCCGACAGCGCCGACGAGCGTCACGTCGGCTCCGAGGCGGGCGCAGGCAACCGCCTGATTTGCGCCCTTGCCGCCGGGGATGCGGCCGAGGACGGCTCCGCTGACCGTCTCTCCGGGCCGCGGCAACCGCTCGCAGCGGGCGACGAGGTCGAGGTTGATCGAGCCGACGACGACGATCCGCGGAGCCACGGCGCGGAGCCTAGGCTACGGGCGTGCGACGCGGTCTCGTGACGGCGGTCGGGCTCTGCGTCGCGGTTCTCCCTGCAACGGGGGGCGCCGCCTCGCCGGCTCCGACGCGGGCGTGGACGATCGCCGAGGCCCGTGGCCACCTCGCAGCGACGCAGCCGTTCGACGCGGTAGATGCGGCCCAGGCGGACCGGCCACGGTTCTCGGTTCGGATCGACCGGGTCGCGCCTTCGGCGGTGCGTCCGGTCGGCCGGGCCATGATCGTGCGCGGAGCTCGCAAGTGGCGGTCGTTCCGCTTCGCAGGCCGGGTGACGGATCTCCTGACCGCAACACGGATCCACGTCGGCTTCACCTTCGCGCCCGGGCCGGTGCGCGGCCTCCGCATCCAGGGCTTCCGAGGCCCGCCCGCGAATGCCTTCGCGCCCGCGTTGCCCCTACGCGCGGCCTTCTACTACGGCTGGTTCCCGGAGCTGTGGGCGCAAGGCGGCGTCTCGCCGTACACGGAGTTCCGCCCCTCGCTCGGCCTCTACTCCTCCGGCGACCCGACGGTCCTGCGCGGCCACGTCGATGCCATGCGCTACGGCGGACTCGGGGCCGGGATCTGGTCGTGGTGGGGAATCGGGGATTCCACCGACGTCCGGTTCCCTACGGCTCTCGCCGTCGCCCGCCAGACCTCGTTCCGGTGGGCCGTCTACCACGAGCGCGAGGGCTACGGCGATCCGTCCGTCGACGAGCTCAGGCGTGATCTCGAGTACATCCGCGAGGTGTACGGCTCGAAGCCCTCGTACCTCCGCCTCGACGGGCGCGCGGTCGTCTTCGTCTACTCAGCCGATGACGTCGACTGCGAGGTGACCGACCGTTGGAGCCGTGCGAACCCCGGCGGCGTCTTCGTCGTGATGAAGGTCTTCGGCGGGTACAGGGACTGCGCCGCGCAACCGGACGGCTGGCATCAGTACGGCGCCAGCTTCGCGACCGGGATCAACCGCCAGGAGGGCTACTCCACGACCGTGATGCCCGGGTTCTGGCTCGTCGGGCGGCCGCCGAGCGCCCTCGCCCGCGACCTCGACCGCTGGCGCAGCGTCGTCCGGGAGATGACCGCCTCCCGGGAGCCGTTCCAGCTCGTCGTCAGCTTCAACGAGTGGGGTGAGGGAACCGCTGTCGAGAGCGCGGAGGAGTGGACATCACCGTCGGGCCACGGGTCGTATCTCGACGTGCTCCACGAGGAGCTCGGCGCCGGGCCGTAGGAAGCTCGTCTTCACCGCACGTGCGCGCCGGACAGAGCGACCGCGCTCGACGAGCCTGTCAGCGCCACACTTTCCCCCTCAGGGTGCTGACGGTGTACAGGGGGGCGTTCTCGGTCTCGGTGCCCTCGCCCTGCAGCCCCTTGTACGCCTTTGTGCCGGACTCGATCGTCCAGCGCGACGTCATCGGCTTTCGCGTCGTGTCGATCCTGACCACGTACGTGATCGCGCCCTTCCTGCCCTTGGTGACATAGCGAAGCGAGATCAGGTACCCGGTAGCCTCATCACCCTCCACCCACCGATAAGCGCGCGCTGTCCCGCTGTCCGTGATCGCGCCAGTGGCCCTGAACGTACCCTCGCCCACTATTCCTCCATCGGTGACTGGCTCGAGGGCGTCGTTCGTACCCGGGATGACGATCTTTACGGGCTTGCCGCCCGACGAGGCGGCGATCGGCGCGGCCTCTACGTCCTCGCCGCCCGACCAGATGGCGATCGACGCGACCACTGCAACACCGAGGACGACACCCACCGCAACCAGCAGTCCCAGCCGCATCCGGCTGAAGCCGGTAACTCTCCTCACGTTCGTCTCCTTTGGCCTCGCAGCGAGCAGACACTCGCCTGGGTGCTCCACGAGGCAAGAGGGACTGGTCGTCCAGAAGGCCACGGTAACCGGGCTGCCCTATGGGGCGATTCGCGCGCCTCGACTCGCTGAGTCGGATCACCCAACCAGAGTCAGATGGCGCTTGTCAACCATGTCACAAGCGGCAGAGCGAGCTAGCGATCGACGGCGTCGCGCCGCTACTGCTCGCGGCGACTGGGTGGAGAAGAACGAGGAAGTACGGCAACCCGGATCAGGCCGCGAGCGCGCGGAGATCGTCCACAGTCGACCCGAGCAACGTGTCGCGCAGGTCGAAGAGGCCGGCCCAGAGCGAGGAACGGTCCGGCATCGCGTCAAGGCTCGCGGCGACCGCGAGGCCCTCGAGCGCCCGGACCAGCACCGCAAGCTCGAGATACGCAGACGCGACACGGTTCGGGCACGCGTGGACACCTGCGCGATCGAGAATCGGGCGCCACTCGACGAGCTCTCCGGCTCCCGGCCCGAGGTACCAGGAGCGTCCCTCGGCAAGCTCCGGCTCCAGCTCGAGCAGATACCGGGAGAGCGGTGCGTCGAGGCCGGCGAGAGCCGTCTCGATGCGGTCAGCCGCCCGCCGCAGCGCGGCCTGACGCTGCCCTGCGGTCGCGGGGACCGCCTCTCCCCTCCCCCACCGCTCGAGCAGCCGGCAGAACGCAAGCGCTGCGACCTGGCAGGCGCGGAGCTGATTCACGAGCTTCGCCGCCGTGAGCTCGCTCGCGGCGTTGCGCTCGATCACCGAGTCCCAGCCGGAGGTCATGGGCCAACCTCGGTTGGCCTATGAGCGTGGAGGGGCGTGGGGAACCGGGAGGTTCCCCACGCTCTCAGGAAGAAGGAGGCTTCAGGAGGAAACATGGTTTCCCAATTGCTCTTTCCCGGGAACGCGAGCCGAAGGCGAGTGTTGTTCAAACTTCGATCACCACCGGCAGCACCATCGGTCGCCTACGCGTTCGCTCGTACACGATCTGCCCGACCGCATCGTGCAGGTGCTCCTGGAGGAGCTTCACCTCCATCGACTTCTGTGCCACGAGCTCCCGGACGACGCGTTCTGCCTCGGCCCGGAGCTCGGCGAGCAGCTCGTCCGACTCCGCAAAACCGCGCGCGATCAGCTCCGGCGCCGCGATCTCGCCGCCGTCCGACTGCGCGAGCGTCGTCACCACGATGAGCACGCCGTCGTCGGCGAGACGCCGGCGGTCGCGAAGCGCCACGTCCTGGATGTCCCCGACGCGCAGCCCGTCGACGAAGGTCACCCCCGCCTCGACGCGATCGACGATGCGCGCTCCGCCGCGTGCGAGCTCGACGACGGAGCCGTTGTCGGCGAGCAGGATCCGATCCTCGGGCACCCCCGCCTCTCGCGCGAGCTTCGCGTGCGCCGCGAGCATCCGGTACTCGCCGTGCACGGGCATGACGTAGCGCGGGCGGAGCAGCGACAGCATCGTGCGCAGCTCCTCCTGGTACGCGTGACCGGACACGTGGACGGGTGCGATCTCCTCGTGCAGCACCTCCGCTCCCAGGCGAGCGAGCTGGTTGATCGAGTCGTGGACGCGGAGCTCGTTCCCGGGCACCGGCTTCGCCGAGATGATCACCGTGTCGCCGGGCTCGACGAAGAGCGTCGAGTGGTCGTTGTAGGCGACCCTCGTGAGGGCGGACATCGGCTCGCCCTGGCTCCCGGTGCACAGCGCGAGAACGCGGTTCGGTGGCAGTTCCCCCGCCTCGGCCGGGGACACGATCGCGTCCTCCGGGATCTGGACGTACCCGAGGTTTCGCGCGATGTTGAGGTTCTTCCGCATCGAGCGGCCGACGACGGCGACCTTGCGCCCGCACTCGACGGCGACATCGGCCGCCTGCTGCATGCGATGGATGTTGGACGCGAACGAGGCGACGAGGATCCGGCCGGTTCGAAGCGGGAAGAGCGTCCGGAACGTCTCCCCGACGAGCCGCTCTGAGCCAGTCGTGCCGCGGCGCTCGGCGTTGGTCGAGTCGCCGAGGAAGAGGTCCACACCCCGGTTCCCGATCTCCGCGAGCTTGCCGACGTCCGTCTTGAGGCCGTCCACCGGAGTGTGGTCGAGCTTCCAGTCGCCCGTGTGCACGACGCGCCCCGCTGCCGTGTCGATTACGAGCGCGGCCGAGTCCGGGATCGAGTGGGCGACGCGAACCAGCTCGAGCGTGAACGGGCCGAGCTCGAGCGGATCGTCGTCCGGTGCCGCCTCGATGAGCTCGGCCGCCTGGCCGAGCCCGTGCTCGTCGAGCTTCGACTTGACGAGAGCGAGCGTCAGCCGCGTCGCCACGACGGCGTCCACGTCGATCTCGCGCATGAGGTACGGCAGGCCGCCCACGTGATCCTCGTGCCCGTGGGTGAGCACGACCGCGCGCACGCGCTTGCCCCGCAGGTATTCGACGTCCGGCAGCAGCAGATCGACGCCGAGATGCTCGTCGCGCGGGAATGCCAGCCCGGCGTCGACGACGATGATCTCGCCCGCGGTCTCGTAGACCGTCATGTTCTTCCCGACCTCGCCGAGACCGCCGAGCGGGATGATGCGGAGCGCATCGCTCATCGTCTGAGTCTACGGCGCCCGAGGAGCGGTGCGGTTACGCAGCGACCGGGGAGAGCAGCCCGAGGCGCTCGAGGCAGCCGCGGACGGCCATACGCTCGTCCTCGTCGGCCTCGACGAGCGGGAGCCGGACACCCCCGACCTCGTGCCCGAGGAGATTCAGCGCGCACTTGATGGCGATCGGGTTGGGCGCGACCCGGAGGATGTCGATGGACGGCCGCAGCTCCTCGTCGAGCGCGCGGGCGCCCTCGACGTCCCCGGCGCGGTAGAGGCTCACCATCTCCTTTACCCGTGGGCCGACGACATGCGTGTGGACGCACACCCCGCCGAGCCCACCGACCTCGAGGAACGGGATAGACGATGTCGTCGTCGCCCGCGTAGAGGTCGAGGCCGAGCTCGACGATGCGCCGCGCCTGTTGGAGGTCGCTGTTTGCCTGCTTGACCGCCCTCACGGTCGGGATCTCCGCGAGCCGCGCGATCGTCTCCGGCTCGAGGTTGAGGACGACCCTGCTCGGAATGTTGTAGACGACGATCGGCCTGTCGCTCGCCTCTGCGATCGCCTTGAAGTGCTCGACGATGCCGCGAACGGGAGGCTTGTTGTAGTACGGGGTGACGATCAGGAAGGCGTCGACCCCGATCTCGTGTGCCCGCCGCGTGAGGTGCACCGAGTGCTCCGTGGCGTACGTGCCGGTGCCGGCGACGACGCTTGCGCGGTCGCCTACCTCGTCCACCGCGGCCTCGTAGAGCTGGAAACGCTCGTCGTCCGCGAGCGTCGGCGACTCGCCGGTCGTCCCGGTGACGACGAGGCCGTCGGAGCCGTTCTCCACGAGGTGCGACGCGAGCGCCCGGAAGCGATCGAGATCGACGGAGCCGTCCGGCCTGAACGGCGTCACGATCGCGGTAAGGAGCTCGCCCAGCACCAGGCCCATGTTACGCCTCGTTCGAGCCGGAGCGATCCGCTCCTACGCGCGCTCGAGCGCTCTCGAACACCCGCCGCAGCTCGTCGTCGAGGAACACGAAGCGGATCTCGTCGAAACCGTCCGCCAGCGGCTGAACGGCGCCCACCGCAACGGCAGCCGCCTTCTCGATCGGGTAGCCATAGATGCCGCACGAGATCGCGGGAAACGCGACCGTCCGGGCGCCGAGCTCGTCCGCGACCGCGAGCGAGCGCCGGTGCGCGGAGGCGAGGAGCTCGGCCTCTCGCTCGGCGCCTCCGCGCCAGACCGGGCCGACCGCGTGGATCACCCAGCGCGCAGGCAGTCGGCCGCCGGTCGTCGCCTTCGCGTCCCCGGTCTCGCAACCGCCGAGCTGGCGGCATTCGGCGAGGATCTCCGGCCCGCCGGCTCGATGGATCGCGCCGTCCACCCCGCCTCCTCCGAGGAGCGACGTGTTCGCGGCGTTGACGATCGCATCGACGTCCTGCGTCGTCAGATCGCCGACGACGAACGTGATCACCGGAGCGCGTCGAGCCCGATCGTGAGCCCGGGCGGTAGTCCTCGCACCTTCTCCAGCGCCAGCAGCACTCCGGAGCCGAACGCCTCCCGCGACGTCGTGTCGTGCCGGATGGTGAGCGTCTCCCCCGGCCCGCCGAAGATGACCTCCTGGTGCGCGACGAGGCCCGGGAGCCGAACCGAGTGGATCGTGGGGTCGGTTCCCATGCGCGCCGCAGTCAACTTCGCGGTGCCGGACGGTGCGTCGCGCTTCGCCTCGCCGTGGAGCTCGACGATCTCGGCTCTCGGGAAGACCCGTGCCGCCTCCTCCGCGAAGCGCATCATCAGCGTGGCGCCGTGCGAGAAGTTCGGCGCGTGGAAACAGGGCACTCCGGCCGCACGCGCCTGGGCGTCGACCGACTCGACGTCGAAGCCCGTGGTGCCGATCACCACGGGAACGCCGGCCTCGAGGCAGCGTTCGACGTTTCCAGCGACCGCCTCGGGTCGAGTGAAGTCGACCGCAGCGTCCGCCCCCTCGACGCCCGAGCCCCGCGCGTCCACGACCTCGTGTCCCGCGGCCTCCAGAACGGGCGCGACCGCCGATCCCGTCTTCCCGGCGGCACCGAAGAGGGCGACGCGCACCGGAGACGCTCCTAGGCCGCCTCGAGGAGGCCCGGGTTCACGCGCGCGACCGCCTCGCGGAACCACGTCTCGTCCGAACCGATCCCCGCGGCCGAGAGCTTCCCGGGCGCGAACAGGTCCCCGGAGAGCTCCGCGACGTCTTCAGCGCTCACCGCGTCGAGCCGGCGGAGCACCTCGTTGACCTCGAGCAGCGGCCGATCGGTCACGATCGCCCTGCCGAGCCTCGTCATGCGGTTCGACGTGGACTCGAGGGACAGCAGCAGCCGCCCCTTCAGGTTCTCCTTCGCGCGCGCGAGCTCGTCCGCACGGACGTTCCCGGCGGCGAGATCGGTCAGCTCGGCGACTGCGATCTCGAGGCACGCCGGCAGGTTCTCGCGGCGGGTGCCGACGTAGAGGCCGATCTGCCCCGTGTCGGCGTACTGCGACCCGTAGCTGTAGACCGAGTACGCCATGCCGCGCTTCTCGCGGATCTCCTGGAAGAGCCGCGACGAAGCCGAGCCGCCGACGATCGCGTCCAGGATCGACGCCGCGAAGCGCCGCTCGTCGTCGCTCGCGATGCCAGGCGCGGCCAGGCAGACGTGGTACTGCTCGGTGTCCTTGCGCTGGAAGCGCAGGCCCGGGCCTGGGAGCCGGCGTACCGGCTTTCGCGACGAAAGTCCGACACCTGCCGCCGAACCGTTCCGCCGTGCGTCGAGGAGCGCGACCAGGCGGTCGTGCCGGACGTTCCCCGCCGCCGCGACCACGAGCCGCTCCCCGACGTAGGCGCGGGCGTGGTACGCGGCCAGCGCCCTGCGCGAGACGGTCGAGATGACCTCCGCCCGCCCGATCACCGGCCGCCCGAGCGGGTGCGAGCCGAAGACGGCTTCGGCCGCGAGGTCGTGCACGAGGTCGTGCGGCGTGTCCTCGACCATCGCGATCTCCTCGAGCACGACCTCGCGCTCGGAGTCCACCTCGGCGAAGACCGGCCGGTAGACCATGTCGGTCATGACGTCCAGAGCGAGCTCGAGCCGGTTGTCCGGCACGCGCGCGTAGACCATCGTCGTCTCGCGCGAGGTCGCCGCGTTGAGCTCGCCTCCGAGCTCGTCGAACGTCTCGGCGATCGCCTGCGCCGTGTACTTCGGCGTGCCCTTGAAGAGCAGGTGCTCGATGAAGTGGGACACTCCGGCGCGCGAGTCCGGCTCGTCGCGCGCGCCCGCGGCCACGAAGAACCCGATCGCGACCGAGCGCACGCCTGCGATCCGCTCGCTGATGACCCGCTCGCCGGTCGCGAGCGTCGTGAGCTCGTGCTTCTCCACGCGGAGGATCGTACTGGGGCGGGCTCCGAGGAGCGGGGGTCGGGCTTCAGCCCGACCCCGCGTCTTCAGTCGCCGCGTCTACACCCCACACCTGGGTCTGGCTGAAGCCAGACCCTCACGTAGTAGGCGGCGTCGAGCCGCTCCTACGTGCGCTCGCGCGAACGCCCGCGGTCGCGGCCGCCGCCACGGCGATCGCCGCGCGGACGCTCCTCGCGCTCCTCGCGCGGCGGAGCGTTCTTCGCCCGCTCGATGAGCTCCTCGGGCATGACGAGCCCGCCGTCCTCGTGCTTCGCGACGAGCTTGAGCCCGATGCGGCCGCGGTCCTTGTCGACCTCCTGGACGACGACGTCGACCACGTCTCCGCGGCTCATCACGTCCTCGATGTGCGCGACCCTGCCGGGCCCCACGTTCGAGACGTGCAGCAGCCCGTCCGTTCCCTTCTTGAGCTCGACGAACGCGCCGAACTGGGTCGTCTTCACGACCTTGCCCGTGTAGGCGTCGCCGACCTCCGGGGACTTCGTGAGGGCGTTGATCGCGGAGAGTGCAGCCTCGGCCTTGTCCCCCTCGGTCGCGTAGACGAGGATCGTGCCGTCCTCCTCGATGTCGATCTGCACCTCGTAGTCGGCCTCGAGGCCGCGGATCGTCTCGCCGCCCTTGCCGATGACGAGCCCGATCTGCTCGGGGTCGATCTTGATCGTCGAGATCCGCGGAGCGTGCCCGGCGAGCGCCGTGCGCGGCTCCGGAATGACGGCGAGCATCTGGTCGAGGATGGACGCACGCGCCTCGCGGGCCTGCGAGAGCGCCGAGCGCATGATCTCCTGGGTCACCCCGGTGATCTTGATGTCCATCTGCAGGGCGGTGATGCCGTCGCGCGTCCCTGCGACCTTGAAGTCCATGTCACCGAGGTGATCCTCGGCCCCCTGGATGTCGGTGAGGATGACGTACTCGTCGCCCTCCTTCACGAGCCCCATCGCGATGCCGGAAACGGGCGCCGTGATCGGCACGCCCGCGTCCATCAGCGCGAGTGTCGACGCGCAGACCGAGCCCATGGACGACGAGCCGTTCGACTCGAGCGTCTCCGAGACGATCCGCACCGTGTACGGGAAGTCCTCCGCCGACGGGATCGACGGCTCGAGCGCCCGCTGGGCGAGCGCACCGTGGCCGATGTCCCGGCGCTTCGGGCCCCGCATGAAGCCCGTCTCCCCGACCGAGTAGGGCGGGAAGTTGTAGTGGTGGATGAACCGGCGCGTCTGCTCGCGGGAGAGATCGTCGATCTTCTGCCCCTCCTTCGCCGTGCCGAGCGTCAGCAGGCTCATGATCTGCGTCTGCCCGCGGGTGAAGATGGCCGAGCCGTGCGTGCGCGGGCTGACCGTGACCTCGCACCAGATCGGCCTGATCTCCTCGGCGGAGCGCCCGTCCGGACGCCGCTTGTCGACGGCGATCTTCTTGCGGACGAGGTCCTTGTAGATCGCGTCACAGGCGCGCTTGACGTACTGGCGCGTGACCGAGTCCTTGGTCGCGGTCTCGCCCTCGGCGGGCGCGGGCCCGATCGGGAACGGAAGCTCGACCTCCTCGATGATCCGGTCGAAGAGCAGGCTCCGCTTGGCGGACTTGAGCTCCTTCGAGTCCTGCTCCGCGTCGGTGAGCTCGCGGAGCTCGGTCTCGAACTGCTCGCGCACCGGCCCCTCGACCGCCGCGAGCTTCACCTTCTCCGCGATGAGGGCGAACGCCGCCTTCACCTGCGCCCGGCGGACCATGTCCTCCTCGGTCGAGGACATCGACACCTCGGGTGCGTCGACCTCGACGAGCTCCTCGACCACGTGCGCGGCCTCGCGGAGCCCGACCTCGGAGATCCCGCTTCGGATCGCGTCGGAATGCTTGGCCTCGAGCTCCGCCGTGAGCTCGACGTCGACCCACTTCGGCTTGCCGACCTGCGCGCGCAGGTCCTCGAGCGTCTCGCAGATCTTGATGATCTCGCCGTGCGCGAGCTCGAGCGCCTCGAGGATCGTGTCCTCGGGGATCTCGTCTCCGCCGGCCTCGACCATCGTGAGCCCTTCCGCGGTGCCGACGACGATGAGATCGAGCGTCGACTCCTCGAGCGCCTCGAGCGACGGGTTCACGACGAGCTCGCCCTCGATGCGGCCGATCCGGACGGCCCCGATCGGGCCCATGAACGGCAGCGGCGAGATCATGAGCGCCGCGGACGCGCCGTTGATGCAGAGGATGTCGTGCGGCGTGACGAGGTCGGCCGAGAGGACCGTGCAGATCACCTGCACCTCGTTCCTGAAGCCTTTCGGCCACAGCGGCCTGATCGGCCGGTCGATCATGCGGGCGGTGAGCGTCGCGCGCTCGCTCGCCCGTCCCTCGCGCTTGAAGAACCCGCCCGGGATCTTCCCGGCGGCGTACATGCGCTCCTCGACGTCGATCGTGAGCGGGAAGAAGTCCGCGTCCGCCCGAGCGTCCGGCCGACCGACGGCAGTCGCGAGGATCATCGTGTCGCCCGAGCGGACGGCAACTGCGCCGTCGGCCTGCTTGGCGAGCTTTCCTGTCTCGAAGACGATCTCCTGACCGCCAACGTCGACAGACACCGTGGCGACTTGCCCGGTGGCTTGTGTCGTACTCATATGAAGTATCCCTTCACCTTTCTTCGAGGAAGGTGGAGGTTTGAGTCAGCTCTTGCCGGCCGGGCCGGAGAGCTCGCTCAAACTTCCACCTCCCGACTTGGGAGCTTTCGCCTACCGACGCAGGCCGAGCTCCTTGATGAGGGCGCGATAGCCCTCGAGATTCTTGCGCTGAAGGTAGTCGAGGAACCGGCGCCGCCGCCCGACGAGCCGCAGCAGCCCGCGCCGCGAGTAGTGGTCCTTCGGGTGCGTGCGCAGGTGCTCGGTGAGATCGTTGATGCGCTGGGTCAGCATCGCGATCTGCACTTCTGCGGACCCTGTGTCGGTCGACGTGCGGCCGTGCTTCTCGATCAACTCCAGCTTCGTTTCCTTCGTGAGGCTCATGCATCTCCTCCTGTAGACGTCTCCGCAGTCCCCGCCCGGCGTGGAAGGAGCACGCTCGAGCCGCGGCTGCGGTCTCGCGGCATGGTACCTGGATCCGCGACCGCATCGCCCTCTGCGGCAGGATCTCACGATGCGCGCTGGTGTTGCTGCCGGACATCCGGCAACGGCGGAGGTCGGCTTCGAGATCCTCGCGGAGGGCGGTACCGCCGCCGACGCCGTCGTCGCCATGGCGCTCGCGTCCTGCGTGGCGGAGACGGTCATGAGCGGCCTCCTCTCCGGCTGCCACGCGATCGTCTTCGACGGCTCGAAGGTGCAGAACCTCGACGGATTCGCGGCCGTCCCGAGCGAGCGAGGCGACCTCGTCGAGCTCCCCATCGGCTTCGGGGAGGAGATCGTCGTGTACTCGATCGGCCCGGCGTCCTTCGCCGTCCCGGGCCTGCCGGGCGCTCTGGGGACGCTCTGGGAGTCGCTCGGCCGCCTGCCGTGGCGCCGGCTCGTGGAGCCCGCACTCCGCCTCGCCCGCTCCGGAGTGCCACTCCCGGAGATGCACGAGCGCACGCTCGAGATGCTCGGCGACCTCTTCTCGCTGGAGCGCGGCCGCGACCTCTTCGCCCCCTCCGGCCGGACGCTCGTCGAGGGAGACGTCCTGGCGCAGCCCGGGCTCGTCGATGCACTCGAGGCAATCGCCGAGGAAGGCGCCGACAGCGCGTACCGGGGCTCGATCGCGGAGGCGCTCCTTCGGATCGACGGCCTCCCGGCGAGCGCCGGAGACCTCCGTGACTACCGCGCGCGCTGGCGCGATCCCGTGCTCGTACCGTGGAACGGTCAGCGCGTCGCGACGCGAGGCGGCCTCTCCGGGATGCCCGAGCTCCTCGCCAGGCTCCCGCGCTTCTCAGGGCTCACCGAGGTCGACCGGGTCGTCGCGCTCGTCGAGGCGCTCGACACCACCGCGCGCGGCGGGGAGCACACGACCAACATGGTCGCCGTCGACGGGCACGGACGCGCGTGCGCACTCACGCACAGCCTCGGTGTCGGCGCAGGTGTGTGGGTGCCGGGGCTCGATCTCCAGCTGAACAACCTCCTCGGCGAAGGCGACATCGCCTTCGGAGATCCGCAGCCCGGCGACCGGCTCGAGAGCAGGATGGCGCCGAGCCTCGTGTTTGACGGCCAGGGACTCGTGCTCGCGATCGGGGCTGCCGGTGCCACGCGGCTGCGGACGGCGCTCGCGACCGTCCTCGCCGGGATCCTGGACGAAGGTCTCGACCCCGAGGACGCGGTCGCACGGGCTCGTGTCCACCCCACGCCGGAGGTGGTGGACGCGGAGCCCGGCGTGGACGAGCACGCCCTCGAGGAGCTCGTGGCCCGCGGGCGCACGATCCGGCGCTGGGAGCGGATCCATCACTACTTCGGGGGTGTCAGCTGCGTCGGACGGATGGGCGCCGCGGGCGATCCACGGAGGAGCGGCGCCGCGATCCGCTTCTGACCGGCGATGTGTCGCGTCACTCAAGGGTTTAGAGCGGTGCCAGACTGAAGTCAGGCACCTGAAGGTGCGCCGGGCGCCGCCCGGCGCCGGTCCTATTTGAGGAGCAGGCCGTCGATGCGGCGCGACGCGATCTTCATGCCGACGAGCCCCATGATCCCGAGGTACGCGACGTTCACGAGCTGAAACGCCGAGACCGCTCCGGTCGCGAGCGAGCGGACGAGCTCGATCCCGTGGTAGAGCGGAAGTGCCGCCACGACCCACTCGATGGGCTCCGGATAGACGGAGAGCGGGAAGAACGTCGTCGCGAAGAGGAACATCGGCAGCATCACGAGCTGCACGATGTCGAAGTCCTGCCAGTTCCGCATCCAGGTCACCGCAGCGATGCCGGCGCCCGCGAACCCGAAGCCGATGACGAAGCAGGCCGGCAGGATCAGGATGCCCCACCACGACTCGATCAGGCCGAGGACGAGCAGGATGTTGAGGAACGCCAGGGAGTAGAGCAGCGAGCGCACGACCGCCCACATCGTTTCCCCCACCGCGACGTCGCCCGGGCTGATGGGCGTCGAGAGCATCGCGTCGTAGACCTTCGCGTAGCGGAGCTTCCAGAAGACGTTCGTCGCGTCGTAGAACGCGCCGTTCATCGCCGACGCCGCGAGCAGCGCCGGGCCGACGAAGGCCGCGTACGCGAGCGCCTCCTGGTCGAACGTCACGTCGCCGATGAAGTCGCCGAGCGGGTAGACGAAGAACGCGAGATAGAAGAGCGGCTCGAAGAACCCGGACAGGAGGATCAGCCACGTCCGCCGGTAGACCATCGCGTTCCGCTCGACGATGAGGAGGCCGCTCGGCCGCGAGCGCGACCAGGGTGTGAGCCGCGCGTTGGCCGCCAATTCGCTCATACGAGGAGCCTCCGCCGGTACGACCAGAACGCGAGCGCGAACCCGACGCCGGTGAACGCGAGCAGGTAGACGACGTGCAGGAGCGCTAGCGGGGCGTCGACGTCACCGAGCGTGAGCATCCGGCAGAGATCCACCCCGTGCCAGAGCGGCGTGACGTACGCGACGAGCTGGAGCGCCTCGGGCAGCCGGTCGATCGGGAAGAACGTCCCCGAGAAGAGGAACATCGGCAGGATCAGGAAGCGGAAGATCGCGACGAACGACGCGTCGCTCTCGGTGTAGGCGCCCCACGCGGCGATAGGAGCTGCGAACGCGAGCCCGACGAGCACCGTCACCGGGATCGCGAGGATGCCGAGCGGCGAGTTCACGGCCCCGAACGCCGCGATCGCGACGAGGTAGATGGTCGCAGTCATGAACATCCGGAACGCGATGAATCCCTGGTGGCCGATCACGATGTCCCCGATCCGGAGCGGCGTCGCGAGCATCGCGTGGTACTGGCGGCTCCACTTGATGGCCGACAGCACCGGCCAGCTCGCCTCGAACGACGCGATCTGCATCGCCGTCGCGGCGAGCAGGCCGGGAGCGACGAACTCGAGATACGAGATCCCGGCCGGGAGTTCGGCGGTCCGGTCGACCAGCGTGCCGAGACCGAAGCCGAACGCGAGCAGGTAGATCACCGGCGTGACCGCGCTCGAGATGATCGTGCCGCGCCAGACGCGCTTGTACTGCGCGAAGTAGAACTCGAGCGGGCGGAGGGCGAGGCTGTAGTTGCTCACTCGATCAGGCTGCGGCCCGTCAGGTGCAGGAACACGTCCTCGAGCGTGCTCCGGCGGACGAGGACGCTCTCCGGGACGAGCCCGCGCTCGTGCAGGCCGTGCGCCGCGGCGTCGCCGTCGTCCGTGTACAGGAGCACGCGGTCGGGCAGCGGCTCGACACGCGAGACGAGGCCGTCGCACAGCGCGCTGAAGTCGTCGGGGCGGCCGTCGTCCTCGTCGAACCGGAGCTCGACGACCTCCCGCGTCGAATAGCGCTGGATCAGCTCGCGCGGAGAGCCGCTCGGCGACGATCTTGCCCTTGTCCATGACGACGAGCCGGTCGCAGAGCTGCTCCGCCTCGTCCATGTAGTGCGTCGTGAGCAGAAGGGTCACGCCCTGGCGCTTGAGCCGGTACAGGCGGTCCCAGACGACGTGGCGAGCTTGCGGGTCGAGGCCGGTCGTCGGCTCGTCGAGCAGGATCACCTCGGGCTCGTTGACGAGTGAGCGGGCGATGGTCAGGCGCCGCTTCATGCCGCCGGAGAGCGGCTCGACGCGATCCTTTGCGCGTTCGGTGAGCTCGACGAACTGGAGGAGCTCGTCGGCGCGCTTCTTCAACACGGAGCGCGAGAGGCCGAAGTAGCGGCCGTAGACGATGATGTTCTCGCGGACGGTCAGCTCGAGGTCGAGCGAGTCCTCCTGGGGCACGACGCCGAGCCGGGCACGGATCTCCACGCCGTCGTGGTCGGGGTCGAGCCCGAAGACGCGCAGCGTGCCGTCCGACACCGGCGAGACGCACCCGATCATGCGCATCGTCGACGTCTTCCCCGCGCCGTTCGGCCCGAGGAAGCCGAACGCTTCGCCCCGTTGCAGGTCGAAGTCGATCTCGTCGACGGCGACGAGGTCGCCGAAGCGCTTGACGAGCCCGCGGGCATGGATGAGCGGCTGACCGTTCTGCGTGGCCACGAACCGAAAGCTAGATGAACGGGTCTAGGCTGCGGGGCGCCGTGCAACCGGCGAACTCGGTGTCAGACACCGAATCCTGTCAAGCGCGAAACGTCGAGATTCCGCTCCGATCCTTCCACAGGCGCTGCACGCTCACGAGCGCAGGTGCGTCGAGAGCCGTGGCCGATCGCGGCCTGGCCCGATGCGCTCTCGGCGGCGAGCCTGGGTCCCGGTGTCTGACACCGGATCGTCGACGCGTCGCGTCAGCCCGGTCGCGTCGCCTGCCGCGTGGCCTCGACGTCGCGGGCGATCTGCTCGACGAGCTCTTCCTCCGAGCCGAACACCTCCTCGTCGCGCAGGCGCGCCCAGAGCTCGAGCACGAGACGCTTGCCGTAGAGGTCGCCGTCGAAGTCGAGGAGGTACGGCTCGATGCGCCGCTCGGTGCCGCCGTAATGCGGGTTCGTCCCGATGGAGATCGCCGCCTGGTGGCCGAGGGCGGCCCCCGCGTAGATCCCGAAAAGCGGCACGGCGAGCAGCGGCTCGACGGCGAGATTCGCCGTCGGGTAGCCCAGCGTGCCCCCGCGCTGGTCGCCGGCGACCACGGTCCCGTCGAGCTCGAACGGCCTCCCCAGCATCGCGGCCGCCGCGACGACGTCGCCCTCGCCGAGTGCGGTGCGGATCGCCGTGGACGAAACGCCTGCGACCTCGGGGGCGACGCGCACGTCGAAGCCGAGCCGCTCGAGCAGCGCGAGATCGCCCGTGCGACGATTGCCGAAGCGGAAGTCCTCGCCCGCGACGACGGCCTCGGCCCCGATCGCCGTCAGGTACCTCGCGGCGAACTGCTCGGGCGTGAGCTGCTGGAGCTCCGAGTCGAACGCGGCGACGACGGTCGTCTCGACACCCGCGTCGGCCAGTAGCTCGAGTCGACGCTCGAGCGTCGTCAGCAGGTCGACGCGGTTGCCGAGCGCGATGCGCGGATGCGGGTCGAACGTGATCACCGTCGTCTCGAGACCGGTCTCGGCAGCAGTCTCGACCACGGCACGGTGGCCGCGGTGCACGCCGTCGAAGGTGCCGATCGCGACCGCTCGTGGCCTGCGCTCGACGTCGTGCGGTGCGGAGACGACCTTCACGCGTCCAGCCTCGCGAGCGCCTCCTCGGGCGGGATGATCGTCTCGGGATCCGCCTCCTCGACCGAGAACGGCCCGATCTCCGTCCGCCTGAGCGTGCGGCAGTGCCCGCCGAGCGCCTCCGCGATCGAGCGCACGTACGTCCCCGACGAGACGAGCAGGTCGAGCCGCACCAGCCCTCCTTCGTAGGACTCGAGCGCGAGTGCACGCACGGTCATCCTGCGCGTGGGCATCTCCACCGCGATCCCGCGACGATGCAGGCGGTATGCGCGCTCGCCTTCGATCTTCACCGCCGAGGCCGCCGGAATCGGGAGCTCGACGACGCCCCTGAGCTCAGCCAGGCTGGTCTCGAGGTCTTCCTGCGTCGGGGCATCGTGCTCCTCGACGACGTCGCCCTCGGGGTCGCCGGTCGTCGTCGTGGCACCGAGGTCGATCTCCGTGAGGTAGCGCTTGTCGAGGCCGACGAAGCGCGGCTGGAGCCGCGTCGAGGCGCCGGAGAGCAGGAGCAGCAGGCCCGTCGCGAACGGGTCGAGCGTCCCCGCGTGGCCGGTCCGCGCTCCCGTCTGGCGCCGCACGGCGGCGACGATGGCGAACGAGGTCGGGCCCGCGGGCTTGTCCGCGAGGATGATGCCGCTAGGGCTGAGGGACCGGGGCGGCACGCTCGAACTCGTCGACGATGAACTGCTTGAGCTCGTCGAGCGGCAGCTCGCTCGAGAACCCGGCGGCCTGCTGATGGCCCCCGCCGCCGCTTTTCCGCGCGATCACCGAGACGTCCATCTCGTCCACCGAAGAGCGCAGCGACACCCGGTGCGTCGGCCCGGAGCCCGCGGTCGGAGGCTCGCGGATGAAGGCGGCCATGACCGCGCCTTCGACAGCCCGGAGGTAGTCGATGATCCCCTCGGCGTAGGGCTCGGTCGCGTTCGCCGCGACGAAATCCTCCTTCAGGAGGCACGAGATCACGAGACGCCCGCCCGCGTGTACCTGGGCGCGCTCGAGCGCGCGCGCCAGGAGCTTGAGCTTCGCGAACTGCACCGTCTCGTAGACGGTCTGGAACACCTTGTGCCAGTCCGCGCCCGCCTCGATCAGGTCGGCGGCGAGCCGGAGCGTCTTCGGGCTCGTGTTCGCGTACTGGAAGCGCCCGGTGTCCGTGACGAGCGCGGTGTAGAGCGGCTCTGCGATCTCGGGCGTGATCTCGACGCCGAGGAGCTCGAACAGGTCGGCGAGGATCTCACCGGTCGAGGACGCGTCCGCGACGATGAGGTTCACCTTGCCGAAGCGCGTGTTGTCGTGATGGTGATCGATGTCGATCACCAGCGGCGCGAGCTCGAGCACCGAAGGGTCCGGCCCGAGACGCTCTTCCTTCGCGCAGTCGACGGCGACGAGGACGCGTTCCGCATGATCGGCAGGCGGCTCGCGGACGATCCCGTCGAGGCTCATGAACTTGTACTCGGCGGGCAGCGGCCGCTCCGGGCCGGAGAGGAACATGACGCTGTCCTTCCCGAGCTGGGTCAGCGCGAGGTGCATCGCCAGCAACGAGCCGAGCGCGTCCCCGTCGGGGTTCTCGTGCGACGCCACGAGAAACCGTTCGTTCTCACTGAGCGCAGCCGCGACAGCCGCCATGTCATCGGTCTGCGTCATCCTCGGGGTGCTCCGCCTCCGGCTCCTGGGGCGCGAGCTCGTCGATGATCTGCGTCAGGCGCACGCCGCGCTCGACGGTCGGATCGTAGGCAAACACGAGAACGGGCGTCCGGCGAAGGCGCAGCTCCCGTGCAACGCTCGCCTGGAGGACGCCGCGGGCCGCAGTCAGCCCGGCGAGCGTCCGCTCGCGCTCGCCCTCGGAGCCGAGCACGCTCACGTAGACGGTCGCGTGCTGGAAGTCTTTCGTCGCCTCGACGCCCGTGATCGTCACGAACCCGATCCGTGGGTCCTTCAGCGTCGGGACGGCATCCGACAGCACCTGCTTGATCGCCTCGTTCACGCGGCGCTTCCGAGAGCTCACTTCAGGGCCGTTGCCCGTCGAGAGCCGGATGATGGGTGGCGCGAGGCAAGGACGCAGGGAGCGTCCATATCAGACGATATGGACACGACTGAGGACGACGCATCGCGGCGCCCAGCGTCCGGATATCGACATGGCCGATGGCCCTGAAATGAGCTCTTACTCACCGGGAACCACCACCTCGCGCTCCACGCGCACCAGCTCGAAGTCCTGGGCGGAGAGGAACCGCTCGGCTGCGTCGAGGAGCTCCTGGAGCTCGCGGTGCCCCTCCGACACGCAGGCGACCGTCAGCCGCGAGCGCTGCCAGAGATCGTGGTGGTCGACCTCCGCGACCGACATCCCGAACCGCTGCCGGAGCTGCGCCTTCGCGGACTTCACGTGCTTCCGCTTGCCCTTGAGCGACCCCGCCTCGGGGAAGTGGAGCTCGACCGACAGGATCCCCACGAAGCCGCTGCTCATGACCGCATCGTAGGAGCCGGGCATGCCCGGCTCGGCGAGGCATGCCTCGCCCTACGAGGTCTCGGCAGGCGCGGCTGTCGCCGCAGGCGCCTCGTCGAGCTCGGTGCGCTCGACCTCACGCGTCTCGAACGCCTCGAGGACGTCGCCTTCCTTCACGTCGTTGAAGCCCTCGAGCAGGATTCCGCACTCGAAGCCCTCGCTCACCTCGCGGACGTCGTCCTTGAAGCGCTTGAGCTGTGCGATCGAGGTCTCGTGGATGACTGTGCCGTCGCGGACGATGCGCACGCGCGCACCGCGGCGGACGAGCCCGCTCGTGACCATGCAGCCCGCGATCGTGCCCAGCCGCGACACTCGGAAAAGGGCACGAACCTCGGCCTCGCCGAGGGTCTCCTCGGTCTCGACCGGCGAGAGCATGCCGACGAGCGCCTGCTGGATTTCCTCGGTCAGCTGGTAGATGACGCGGTACGTGCGGATGTCCACGCCCTCGCGCTCCGCCAGCTGGCGGGCGTCGGCGCTCGGCCGCACGTTGAAGCCGACGACGAGTGCGTTCGAGGCCGAGGCGAGGTTGACGTCGTTCTCGGTGATCCCCCCCACGCCCGTGTGAATGACGTTCACGCGCACCTCGGAGTGCTGGATCTTCCCGAGCTCACCGACCAGCGCCTCGACGGAGCCCTGGACATCGCCCTTGAGAACGAGGTTGAGCTCCTGCACCTCGCCGACCTGCATCTCGTCGTAGAGCGTCTCGAGGGAGACGAGGCGGCGCGGGCGCTGTGCGAGCTGCTCTCGACGGAGCCGCTCGGCGCGGACGTTTGCAAGGTGCTTGGCCTGGCGCTCGTGCTCGACGACGCGCACGAACTCGCCAGCTGCGGGCGGGTGCTCGAAGCCGAGGATCTCGACCGGGTCGCCCGGTCCGGCCTCTGTGACCCGCTCGGCGCGGTAGTCCTGCAGCGCGCGAACCTTGCCCGAGGCGTCGCCGGCGACGATCGCGTCGCCGACCTTCAGCGTCCCGCGGAGCACGAGCACCGTCGCTACCGGCCCGCGCCCCACGTCGAGCCGCGACTCGATGACGAACCCGGATGCCTCCGCGGTCGGGTTCGCGCGTAGGTCGAGCTCTGCGTCCGCGACGAGGAGGATGCGCTCGAGAAGGTCGTCGAGGTTCGTCTTGAGCTTGGCGGACACCTCCGCGAACTGTGTCGTCCCGCCCCAGTCCTCCGGCTGGAGCCCCTCGGCGGCGAGCTCGCTCTTCACGCGGTCGACGTTCGCATCCGGCACGTCCACCTTGTTGACGGCGACGACGATCGGAACCTCGGCCGCGCGTGCGTGCGAGATCGACTCCTTCGTCTGGGGCATGACGCCGTCGTCGGCCGCGACGACGAGCACTGCGATGTCGGTCACCTTCGCGCCGCGGGCGCGCATCGCGGTGAACGCCTCGTGGCCGGGCGTGTCGAGGAACGTGATCTGCCGGTCGCCCCTCTCCACCTGGTAAGCGCCGATGTGCTGGGTGATGCCGCCGGCCTCGGTCTCGACCACGGAGGTCTCCCTGATCGCGTCGAGGAGGGTCGTCTTGCCGTGGTCGACGTGACCCATGATCGTCACGACCGGGGGCCGCGCGACGAGGTCCTCGTCCGAGTCGTCGAAGGACTCGGGCTCGATCTCCTCCTCGGCGGCGTGCTTGATCGTGATCTCGCGCTTGAGCTCGACTCCGATGACCTCGACCTCTTCGTCGGACAACGACTGGGTCGCCGTCCGCATCTGGCCGAGGTTCATCAGGATCTTGATGAGCTCCGGCATCGGGACGCCGAGCGCCTGCGAGAGGTCCTTGACCGTGACTCCCGACTCGACGGTGACGGGACCGGTCGGCGGCGCAGCCGGCTGCTGCTGGCGGGGCGCGGCCTGGGCGTTCCGGTCGCGCGGCTGCCTCCCGTCTCTCCCACGGGCACCTCCGCCCTCGATGACGACGCGCCGCTTGCGGCCACCGGGGCCGCCACGCGGGCGAATCGGGCGATTCGGTCTGTTTCTTCCGTCAGCCACAGTTTCTCCAGTCAGTCACGCCCGTCAGCTTACTCCGCGTCCTGAGAGGGCTCCGCCTCGGGAGTCACCGCCACCGGTGCGTCCTCGAGCGGCTGCTCGTCGGCGAGCTCGGCGTCGCCGTTCGCCTCGACCGCCGGGGCGGCCGCGATGTCTCCGGCAACCTCTCCGGCAATCTCTCCCTGGGGCGGCTCCGCGGTCGCGAGCGCCTGGTGAGCAGGGACGCCGCAGTACGCCGACCCTGGCAGCGCCGCATTCGGGCAGCGCTTCCCGTTCGAGAGGACCGCCCCGCAGCGTCCGGAGTACTCCTCGTCGTCGCTCGCGCCCGCGTAAGCCGCATCGGCCTGCGCCTGAGCGAACTCGGCCTCGGACTGGATGTCGATCTTCCACCCGGTGAGACGGGTCGCGAGCCTTGCGTTCAGGCCCTCTTTGCCGATCGCGAGCGCGAGCTGGTCGTTCGGGACGATCACCGTCGCCTCGCGCGTCTCGTCGTCGATGTAGACCTCGCGGACGCGGGCCGGAGAGAGTGCCTTCGCGACGAAGCGGGCAGGCTCCGTGTTCCACGGGATGATGTCGATCTTCTCGCCGCGGAGCTCGGAGACGACCATACGTACGCGCGATCCGCGCGGACCGACACATGCACCGACCGGGTCGACGCCCTGCTGGTGCGACTCGACCGCGATCTTCGAGCGGTAGCCGGGCTCGCGTGCGACACCGCGGATCTCGACGAGGCCGTCCGCGATCTCCGGCACCTCGAGCTCGAAGAGCGCCCGGATGAGCTCCGAGTCGCGCCGCGAGAGGATGACCTGCGGGCCCTTCGTGCCCGAGCGGACCTCGGCGATGACTGCCTTGATCCTGCTGCCCTGCTCGTAGCGCTCGCCATCGACCTGCTCCGACCGCGGGAGGAGAGCCTCGACGCGGCCCAGGTCGACGAGGACGTTGTTGCGGTCGCCGGCCTGCTGCACGATCCCCGTGACAACTTCACCGTGACGATCGACGTACTCCTCGTACATGATCGCCCGCTCGGCTTCGCGGATCCGCTGCTGGATCACCTGCTTGGCGGTCTGCGCGGCGATGCGGCCGAAGTTGTCGGGTGTGACGTCGGTGCGGACGATCTGGTCGAGCGGCACTCGTGACCAGTCGAGGTCGAGGTCCTCGTCGGCGATGAGCGTGTGCTGGCGCTCGCCGGTCTCCTCCTCGACGCGCTCGAGCTCGGCGATGCGGTTCTCGCGGGCCTCCTCGAGCAGCACCGTCTCGACGTCGGACGGGATCTCGATTCCGTCGACGCGGAACTCGCCCTCGTCGTCGAGCTTGACCTCGGCGTGCCTGGCTGCGCCCGGCGTCTTCTTGTACGCCGCGAGCAGCGCGTCCTCGAGCGCGGAGATGAGGATGCCCTCCTCGATCCCCTTCTCCTTCTCGATGGCGTGAATTCCTTCGATGATCTCCTGGCTCATGTGTCCTACCCCTCGTCGATCAGGCTGCTGTTTCCACTAGGTTGGCCCGCACGATCGCGTCATACGGGATGCGCAGCGGCTCGGAGCCCGTCAGCGCAAGCGTGACGGCATCAGCCTCCGCTGCGAGCACTTCCCCGCGGAAGCGGTTGCGCCCGCCGAACTCACGACGCGTGCGAACCTTGATGCTGTAGCCGCGCGCCGAGTCGAAGTGCTCCGGCTTGCGTAGCGGCCGGTCCGGCCCCGGAGACGACACCTCGACGCTGTACTCCCGAAGATACGGGCGGAGCTCGTTCGTGACCCGCTCGCAGAGCGCGTGGTCGACGCCGTCCGGGTGGTCGACGTAGACCCGGAACCGGTCGGGCGACTGCAGCTCCACCGCGAGCACCTCGACGCCCGGCAGCCTGCTCTCGACCGCTGGTGCGATCTCGTCCTGCAGCGTCCGTTCGCGGGCGTAGGTGGTGCTCATCGGCGGCTTGTTGGCTCCTCTCAAAAAAAACGGGCGCCGAGCGCCCATTTCTCCAAGCAAGGTGAAATGTGGTTGCCCAAGGATAGCACCGTCATTTGGCTGGGAACCCATGGCTCCCAGCCTGTCCCTTCCTCGCCTTCTCAGGTGTCGAGCACGATCGTCACCGGGCCGTCGTTCAGGAGCGAGACCTCCATGCGCGCGCCGAAGATGCCGCGGGCGATGGTCACACCCTCGCTCTCGAGACCGAGGCAGAAGGTCTCGTACAAGGGCTCCGCCTGCTCTGGCGGAGCGGCCGCTGTGAAGCTCGGCCTATTCCCCTTCCGTGTATCGGCGATGAGCGTGAACTGGCTGACGACGAGCGCCTCACCGCCGATGTCGAGCAGCGAGCGGTCGAAGCGGCCGCCCTCGTTCTCGAAGATCCGGAGCCTTGCGACCTTGCCGGCGAGCGCGCGAGCGTCCTCCTCGCCGTCACCCACCGCGATCCCGAGCAGCACGACGACGCCGTGGCCGCACGCGCCGACGACCTCGTCCCCGACGCTGACCGAGGCCTCGCGCACCCGCTGGACGACGGCTCGCATCGCGCGCATTCTGCTCCGCGCTCACGCCGCGCATCCAACGAGCCGATACCTCACCCGGATGGAAGCCGCTCATCAGCCTTGGCCGAAGTTCGGCTCCCTGCTCGTGCGCGACGGTCTCATCACTGAGGAGGAGCTCGCGCAAGCGCTCGACGAGCAGCGCGAGTCCGGCAAGCGCCTCGGTGAGATCCTCGTCGAGAAAGGGACGATCACACGCACCCAGGTCGCCCGGCTGCTCGCCGAGCAGGTCGAGATGCCGCTGGTCGAGCTCGACGAGTCCGAGGTGGACACGGAGGCGGCTGCGCTCCTGCCGGAGGCGCTCGCCCGCCGCTATTCGGCCATTCCGATGGGCTTCCTCCCCGATGACTCGCTCCTGGTCGCGGTCGCCGATCCGACGAACGTCCTGCACTGGGACGAGCTCCGGCTCGCCCTCGGCGTCCCGATCCGGTTCGGCATCGCCGCGCCGGAGGCGATCGACGCGGCGATCGCGTTCGTTCACCAGGAGTCGCTCGACCTCGTCGGCGAGGACGACGAGGAGCCGAACGAGGCAGCCGGGATCGTCGACATGCACGCGCTCGAAGGCGACGCGCCGGCTGTCGCGCAGGTGAACAAGACGATCCAACGCGCCCTGACGCTCGGCGCCTCCGACATCCACTTCACGCCGCAGCTCCGGGCGCTCGAGATCCGCGCCCGCGTCGACGGCGTCGTCCGGAGGATCGGCTCCATCCCGAACTCGCAGCAGGCCGCCGTCACGAGCCGGCTCAAGGTCATGGGCAGGCTCGACATCGCGGAACGTCGCGCGCCGCAGGACGGCCGCGTAGCCGTGCGCACCGGCGGCCACACGGTCGATCTGCGAATCGCCGTCCTCCCGACGAAGTTCGGCGAGAAGATCACGCTCCGTGTGCTGAACCAGGCGTCGGCGCCGCGGTCGCTCGCCGAGCTCGACCTGGCGCAGGAGACCGAGGACGCGATCCAGAGCGCGATCGGCCAGCCGTTCGGCGCCGTCATCACGTGCGGTCCAACCGGCAGCGGCAAGACGACGACGCTCTACGCGGCTCTTCACGAGCTGAACACGCCGGAGCGCACGCTGATGACCATCGAGGATCCCGTCGAGTACCTGACCACCGGGATCGACCAGATCGAGGTGAATCCGCGGGCCGGGCTGACGTTCGCGCGCGGGCTGCGGACGATCCTCCGCTCCGATCCCGACGTGATCCTCGTGGGCGAGATCCGCGACGAGGAGACTGCTCAGGTCGCCATTCGCGCCGCCATGACCGGGCATCTCGTGTGCTCGACGCTCCACTCGCAGACGGCGGCCTCGGCTGTCCGGCGGCTCACGGACATGGGAGTCGAGCCCGGTCTGCTCGCGGCGACGCTGACGTGCCTCGTCGCGCAGCGGCTCGCGCGGCGCGTCTGCGTCGACTGCAAGGAGACGTACAGGGCGACCAAGGCCGATCTCGTGGCCCTCGGACGCCCCGGGGAGCGCGTGGGCCGGCGGCACCTGGCGCGCGGCGCCGGCTGCTCGGCGTGCGGAGGGACGGGCTACAAGGGACGGGTCGCGCTCTTCGAGGTCCTCACGTTCACGGAGGAGCTTCGGGAGCTCATCGCCGGAGGCGCGTCGACGGTCGAGCTCCACCGCGCCGCCGTCGCGGCCGGGATGCAGCCGCTCCGCGAAGACGGCGTCCGGCTCTGCCTCGAGGGAGTCACGACCCTGTCCGAGGTGCAGCGGGTCGTCGGCGACCCGCGCTAGACGTCCGGAAGCTCCGGAGCCTGCGGCTCGAGCTGCTCGGATGGATCGGTGCGCGGCCGAAGCGAGCGCGCCAGCTTGATGTGCGGCTTCGCCTCCTGCTTCTTTCCCTGGTTCACGAGCGCCCGCGCCAGGCCGTAGTGCGCGAATTCGTCGGCGGGCGCGAGCTCCACGAGTGCGCGGAACTCGGCCTCCGCCTCCGCGAACCGGCCCAGGCGGAAGTAGGCGATGCCGAGCGCCTCCCGGATCGAGCGCGAGCGCGGTTCCCGTCGTTTCGCCTTCTCGAGCGCAACGGTCGCCTGCGCCGCGCGGCCGCTCCGTAGATGTCCGCGGCCCTGCTGGAAGAGGTCGTACGTCTCGCTCAGCGCGCGTCCCTCACCCCTGCCACCCGCGCAGGGAGCGGAGCGACACGAACCCCCGGAGCCGGGCGACGACCGAGAGCTCGCCGCGCGCGGCTTTCAGCAGCGACTGGAGCTCCTTGCGCGCCCGCGTCGCCGCGTGGCGCGTGTCGCTGGGCGCCCCGAAGCGCGCCCGGCCGGCGGCTGCGACGAACGGCCCGGCGTCGTAACCAAGCTCTTGGCCGACCGCCCTGCGCAGATCGTCGAGCGTCGCGCTCCGCGGTACGGCAACTCCCTGGTCTTGGAGGAACCACTCGAGCTCGTTCCGCGTCGCGGCCGCGACTCTTCGAGGATCCGACGTGAGGTAGCCGACCCTGCGCCTGAGCCACTTCGCCAGGCCGACCACGACCACGCCGAGTGCTGCGACCGCGGCGGCGAGCGTCAAGATCGACGGCCGCTCGGAGCCGGACGCGTCGTCCAGAGCGCCGTCGACGAGATCCGCCCGCTCCTCGGCGCGCACGACTGCGCTCAGGCTCCCCCGGCGAAGCGCTTCGACCGTGTCCGGGGAGTCCGACGCGAACGAGTAGTTCGTCGCAAACGTCCCCCGGCCGGGCGTGGGGTCGAACGGAACCCAACCGTGCTCCGGGAACCAGACCTCGACCCACGCGTGCGCATTGTGGTCGCTCACGGACCAGAAGTCGTCCAGCAGCCGCCCGCTCGTGAAGCCGAACGCGACGCGTGCAGGGACGCCGAGCAGCCGCGCCATCACCGCCATGGCACCCGCGAAGTGCTGGCAGTAGCCCGCCCGGCTCGAGGTCACGAAGTGGATCAGCGGCGGCCGAGCCGAGACCGGTGGCGTCTCGTCGTACGTGAACCCACCCCTCTGCCGGAGCCACGACTCGAGCGCGAGCACGGCCGCGTACGGCGACCTTGCGCCTCGAGTGACCTCACGGGCGCGCTCCCAGAGCGGCCGGTAGGCGCCGAGGTCCGAGTAGGACGGATCGTCGAGGATCGCGTCCACCCGCCGATCGCGGTTCTGCGCGGAGAAGCGCGGCAGCTCTCGTCCCCAGAGCGTGAGGAACCGTCTGGTCTCCTTTGGATACCGCGCCGGCAAGCGCTCTAGCGCCTCGGGCGCGGGGTCCGGCACGTAGCTCCAGACCTTGTACCGCGTTCCCCTCGGCAGGGTCTGTTGAGCGCGCACGATGCCGCCGGCGAACGTGAAGAGCGTGCCGAGGGAGGGGGCCTCGATCGACATCGGCGTGCCGGCTGCGACGAGCCTGTCGCCGACGAGCGCCTTCACCTCGATGTTCTGCTCGACCCAGCTCTCCTCGTCCCGCGCGGCATCTGGGGTCAGCTCGTCGTGGACGAGCGGCCCTCCCTCGCTGCGCGACAGGACGAAGGAAGGGTCCTCGAACCAGCGGTCGGCGATGAACTCGTCGAGCGTCGACGCCCGCCAGTACTGCGCACGCTGGGTGCCGGTGATCCGGAGCACCTCGGTCGCGGTCGGAGGGAACGAGATCCCCTCGTACTGCGCCTCCCACACGAAGCGCACTCCGAGTGCGCGCGGCGCCGGGCCGCGCACGTTCCAGGCCTGCCAGTCCACGACCGCCTCCCGCGTGAACGACGTCGCGGAGGACACCCAGGCCGCGCTGCCGACGACGAGCAAGCCGACGGCGAGCCCGCCGACGAGCGTTCGCGTCGAGCGCGCGCGCAGCACGAGCGCGATCGAGAGCGCGCCCGCAAGCGCCAGCGTGCCGATCGCGATCGCCGCGTCGTCGACGAGCGTTGCCGGCCACCCCGCGCCGGCGATGGTCATCGCGGCGGCTGCCAGCGGCCTTCTCGCGGCCACGAGCAGCGCGATCGCGGCGACGAAGCCGAACACCGCGAGCGTGAGCACTCCGTGCATCTCGGGCCGTCGCGAGGGGTCGAACGGGACGACGATGTCGTAGTAGTCCCCCACCCCGCGCCCGAAGGCATCGACGAGCGGCCCGACGACGCGCTCGTCGCGATACGGCAGGAGCTCCCATGCCTCCGACCGGAACGCGATCCACGCGGCGAGTGCGAACGCCCCGGCAGCGAGGAGGGCTCGAGCCGCGCCGGACCCGGCCAGAGCCGGCAGCAGCGCGAGCGCGGCGACGAGCACGAGCTCCTTCCTTTCCCCCGGGGACTCGAGCCTGCCCCACGAGACGACGATCGCGACGGCTGGGAGCGTGGCCGCAGCGAGCGTGCGGAGCGCCGCGCTACCCACTCGCAAGCGCCTCCCGTCGAGGCGCCTCCAGCACAGAGGCAAGATCGTCGCCGCGACGCACGACCGCGACCGGGATCCCCGCGGCAGAAAGCTGGAGCAGTCCGGGCACGGCACGGGTCGGGCGGCCGGCGAAGCTCGGAGCGTCGACCCAGACGACGGCAACCGCTCGCCGCGACGCCATTGCGAGCAGGCGCTTTGCGGCCGCCGGGCTCTGCGTCGCAGTGACGAGCACGAGCTCCGCGGCATGCTCCACGGACTTCGGGGCCCGGTCGAGGAACCGGGTCAGGTCGTGCTGCGCATTCGCGCCGACGGACGCGAGCGCGCAGAGCACCGCACCGAACTCGCCCTCGAGCGTGGACGCACAGGTCACGTCGTCGGGGTGCGATGTCGTCACGAGCGCGCCGCGGCGTCCGCGGGCCACGTGGGCTCTCAGGATCGACCCCGCAGCGCGCACCGCGGCATCGAAGCTCGACTCCGGCGGATCGCCCGCCTCGCCCGCCACGTCACAGTCGAGGACGATCACCAGCGACTCGCGCGGCGCGTCCTCGAGCTCCTTCACCATCAGCCGGCCTCGTCGAGCGGTCGTGGGCCAGTGCACGCGCCGCAGGGACTCGCCCTGCTCGTACTCGCGGACGGAGTGGAAGTCGAAGCCGGACTGCCGCCGCAGGAGGAAGCGGCGGCTGTCACCCGGCATCCGCCCGCTGTCGTCGAAGAGCGTCTGGAGCTCGACGAGGCGTGGATAGACGAGCGCGTTCACGGCCGCCCCGAGCGGCCGCGAGCGCAACTCGAGCCCGAGCGGGTCGCGGAGCTCGATCCTCGCATCCGTGCTCGCGAACCGACCCCGTGGCAAGGCCCCGAGCTCGAGCTCGCCGGTCAGGCGGAGGCCGTTGTTCCGCAGGCGGCACTGGTAGGCACCGACGCCGTCGAGCGTGCCGGTGACGACGGCGGATCCGACCGGGAGACGCGATCCGCGGCGAGCGTCGATCCGCAGCGTGAGCGGGTCGCCTTCCGTCACGGGATCCGGCGCGATCGTCGCGCGGACCTCCTGTGGGCTGCCCGCGAGCGAAACCCAGGCGCGTGCGATCAGGGCCGCCAGCAGCAACCCCAGCCCCGCCACGCCCAGCGGCCGGGAGGCGAACACGATCGCGGCCGCGAGCGCGACCCCACCGAGGATCAGCGCTCCGCCGCCTCGCATCACACCGGAACAGGCGTGTCGCTGAGGGCTTGCTCGATCGTCTCCGAGGGCTCGACCCCTGCTGCCCGGGCCTCCGGCGCAACGATCAGCCGGTGGGCGAGCACCGCGACCGCGACGCTCTGGACGTCCTCGGGCAGCACGTAGTCCCGCGCGCGGGCCACGGCGCGCGCCTTCGCCACCCGGAGCAGGGCGATACCCGAGCGCGGGCTCGCACCGAGGGCGAGCTGCGAGCTGGAGCGCGTGTGGCGCAGGAGCGCGACGACGTAACGGTTCACGCTCTCCTCGACGAAGACCTTGCGGGCGGCGCCTACCGCGTCGAGCACTTCGTGGTTTCCGACGACCGCCTCGAGGTCGTCGAGCGGCGGCGCCGTGGTCTGCTCTTGCAGCATCCGCGCTTCCTCCGCGAGTGGCGGGTAACCAAGGGAGATCCGGGCCGTGAAGCGGTCGAGCTGCGCCTCGGGAAGCGGATACGTCCCCTCGTACTCGATCGGGTTCTGCGTGGCGACGACGAGGAACGGCAGCTCGATCGCGTACGTCTCGCCGTCGATCGTCACCTGGGTCTCCTGCATCGCCTCGAGCAGTGCCGACTGCGTCTTGGGTGACGCGCGGTTGATCTCGTCCACGAGCAGGACGTTCGCGAACACGGGGCCTGGCCGGAACTCGAACTCGTTCGTCTTCTGGTTGAACACGTTCACGCCGGTCACGTCGCTCGGGAGCAGGTCGGGCGTGAACTGGAGCCGCGAGAACGAGAGGTCGAGCGAGCGTGCGAGCGACTTCGCGAGCATGGTCTTCCCGACCCCGGGAAAGTCCTCGATGATCACGTGGCCCTCTCCGAGGAGGCAGAGAACGCAGAGCTCCAGCGTCTCCCGGGGCGCCCGAACGGCACGCTCGAGGTTCGCGACGACGCGCTCCACGACGTCCGCGGCCGAGGCGGACGACGCGACGTCGCGTGCCGCTGCCCGATCCGTCATCGCGCGGCGATGATCCTTTCCACCTCGTCGAGCACGACCGCGGCGATCCGGGTCTTCGGCGCCTTCGCGACGTGCTGCTCGGTTCCGTTCGACACGAGGACGACCTCGTTCACGTCCGTGTCGAATCCGATGTCCGAGCGGCTGATGTCGTTGAAGACGATGAGGTCGGCGCGTTTCGCGATCCGCTTCTCCCGCGCCCGTTCCAGGCCGGCCTCGGCACCGTCTGCGGCAAAGCCGACCAGCACCTGGCTCGGGCTCCGACTTGCGCCCAGGGCGGCGAGAACGTCTTTGGTCGGGATGAGCTCGACCGTCCACGAGGCGCCGTCCTTCGGACGTTTCGCCGCCTCGGGCGCAGCGGGCCGGTAATCGGCAACTGCAGCCGCCATGACGATCACGTCGGCGTCCGCTCGGGCGAGCGCCTCCCGTTCGAGATCGGCAGCTGTCGGCGTCTGGACGACGCTGATCCCCGGAGGGGCGGGAACGGCGAGATTCGCTGCGAGGAGCGTCACCTCGGCACCGCGGCTGCGGGCCTCCTCCGCCACTGCGACGCCCATCTTCCCGGACGAGCGATTTCCGAGGAATCGAACCGCGTCGAGCTGCTCGCGCGTGCCGCCGGCGGCGACGACGACGCGCCGCCCGGCCAGCGAGCTCGGAGTGCCGGTTTCGCTTGCCAGTATGCGCTCGATCGCTTCCATGATCTCCTCGGGCTCCGCCATTCGGCCCGGTCCTGTCTCACCTTCGGCGAGTTCCCCTTCCGCGGGGCCGACGAACACGACCCCGCGGGCGCGCAAGCTCTCGGCATTGGCCTCGGTCGCCGGGTGCTGCCACATGCGCACGTTCATCGCAGGCGCAACGAGGACGGGCCCTGCATGCGCGAGCGCGGCCTCCGTGAGCAGGTCGTCCGCGAGCCCGTGTGCGAGACGGGCCAGCGTGTTCGCCGTCAACGGAGCGACGACGAGCAGTTCCGCGCGCTCGAGATGTGGGTACGGGTCGTCCCGCGGTGAGGTTCGAGCGAGCGCGAAGAACGTCTCGGGCGCGACGAAGCGCGCCGCTGCGTCGGTGACGAGCGGGTAGACGTCGTGCCCCGCTCGGACGAGCAGGCGCACGAGGGTGCACGCCTTGTAGGCCGCGATCCCGCCGGTGACTCCGACCAGGATGCGTGCCATAGCGGGCTCCGGCTAGGCGGGCGGGTACTGGTAGGTGATCTTGCCGCCCGCGACTTCCTCCATCGACATCGTGAGGTAGTTCTTCGAGCGGGACTCGATCAGCGGCGGTGGGGCTTCCTCGAAGCCCATGCCCTCGCCGAGCTGGTGGTGATAGTTGTTGATCTGGCGCGCGCGCTTGGCGGCGACGATGACGAGGGCGTACCGGGAATCGACCTTCTCCAGCAGCTCGTCTATGCGTGGATGGATCATGGACGCGACATGGTACCTGCGAGAGCGAGCTCGCATTCGACGATCGCCGTGAGCGCCGCCGTCGCCCGCTCGAGGTCGTCGTTTCGCACCATGTAGCGGAAGAGGTGCGCCTGCGTGAACTGCTTGCGGGCGAGCTCGATCCGCTCGCCGATCTCGCCGGTGCTCTCCGTCGCGCGCTCGCGTAACCGACGTTCCAGCTCCGTGAGATCAGCGGCGATGAAGATCGTGACGCTGCCTTCCACCTCGTCCTGGACGTTCAGCGCGCCCTCGAGCTCGAGCTCGAGCACGCAGACCCGCCCTTCGTCCGCAATTCGCTCCATCTCGGAGCGCAGCGTCCCGTAGCGCTTGCCCGAGACGTATGGCACGGACTCGAGGAAGTCGCCGGCCTGGACCCGGCGCTCGAACTCCTCGCCGCTCAGGAACCAGTACTCGCGACCGTCGACCTCCCCCGGCCGCTGCGCCCGCGTCGTCGCCGAGACCGCGACCTCGAGCACCGGGATGTGCTCGAGCAGACCCTTGATGAGCGTTCCTTTGCCAGCGCCCGAGGGCCCGGTGACGACGAAGACGGGCCGCCCGGGGACGAACGGACGCACCGCCGGGTTAGCTGCGGTGGTTGAAGAGGTCGACGAGCTCGGTGCGCTGGCGCTCGGAGAGGCCGCCGACGGTCTTGGACTGGCTGATCCGGCACGTATTCAGGAGCCTCGCCGCCTTCACCCGGCCGAATTTCGGCACGGCCATGAGCATGTCGAAGACCTTCGCCGTGGAGACGAACTCGGGCGGCGTGAGGAGGATCTCCTCGATGTGCACGCGCCCCGCCTTGAGGTCTCGCTTGAGCTGCGCTCGCCGGACTCTCACGTCGTTTGCCCTTTGCAGCGCCTCCATCCTCTGGTCGAGCGACCGGGCGGGGGCTTGGGCGTGCGTCTTCGACGTGACCATGAGCCGCACGAGTCTAACAACATCGCCGGTCGCGTCAAGCAGGAACTTTTTGAGTGTTTTGCAGGGATTTTTAAGTTGTCTGATCTGCAGACTAGGCGACAGATCGAGCCGGACCGCGACTATCCGCCTCTTGGGTGGCCGCCGCGCGGTTTCCGGTGGCGGCCGGCTCGTCCTCCAGCTCCCTCCGGATCCTCTCCGGGGCGGACGGGTCCGAGAAGAGGATCGTCCCGAGCGCGACGGCACCCGCGCCGACGGCCGCGAAGTCGGCCGCGTCGCGTCCGCTGGTCACCCCGCCCATGGCCACGATGGGCAAGGAAACGGCCTTGGCGCAGGCGTGCACGCAAGCGAGCGCGATCGGCCGCAGGGCCGGGCCGGAGTAGCCGCCCGGTCCCGTACCGAGGATCGGCGAGCGCGTTCGCGGGTCGAGCGCAAGACCTCGGATCGTGTTGACGAGCGACAGCCCGTCCGCTCCGGCATCGGCCACGGCCTTCGCGCTCTCCGCGATGTCCCAGGTCGCGGGCGAGAGCTTCGCGTACAGCGGCTTGCGGGTCGCCGCCCTGGCTGCCTGCACGAGCTCGGCGGAGGCCTCGGGCGCCTCCTCGACGTTCGGGCAGGACAGATTCAGCTCGATCGTCGCCACCTCCTCGCACGCATCCAGCGCGTCGCACATCGACGCGTAGTCCCGAGCGGAGAAACCGCCGACGGACACCCAGATCGGCACTCCGAGTGTGCCGAGCCGGGGCAGAACGCCCGCGAGAAAGGCCTCGATCCCCGGATTCTGGAGCCCGATCGAGTTCACCATCCCGTGGTGCGTCTCGGCGATCCGCGGCGGCGGGTTGCCCTCGCGCGGAAGCGGCGTGACCGTCTTCGTCACGTACGCATCGAGGCTGCGCGCGACCTCGGGCGCCGTCAGCGCGTCGAGACAGCCGCTGGCGTTGAGCAGCGGGACGCTCATCGGCCCCGGAGCACCGGTCCGCAGACGCAAAGGCGCTCGTAGTGGCCGTCGATCTCGACGACGCAGCCGTAGCAGGCGCCGTAGCCACACGCCATCGGCGCCTCCCAGGCGAGCTGCGCGCCGGGCATGCGGGACGCGAGCGCTTGGAGCATGGGCTCTGGGCCGCACGCGAGGACGTCTCCCGGGTCGTCGGGGAGCAATTCCGTGACGAACTGGGGCTCGATGGCGACGCTGGCCTGCGGTAGCAGCGACGCCGCCTCGGCGTGGTGCTCGCTCCGGAAGCCGAGAAGCGCCGGTGGTTGCCCGAGCGAGTCGGAGAGATAGGGCAAAGGAGCGATCCCGATGCCGCCTCCGACGAGGAGCGGCCGCTCGACCGAGAGGTCGAACCCGTTTCCGAGCGGGCCGAGCACGTGAATCGCGTCGCCCGGGTCGAGGGCGCAGAGCGCCCGCGTTCCGGGGCCGATCGGGTCGACGAGGAACGCGAGCTCGCCCTCCGGGGCCAGGCAGAGGCTCATCGGGCGCGGAAGGACCCGTCCCGGCGCCTCGAGCATGAAGAACTGGCCGGGAATCCCGGCTTCGAGCCGGCCGCGCTCCAGGCGGATGAGCGTGTACGGGCCGATGGGCTCGGAGCCGACAACCGCGAGCCGCTCCCGCTGTAGGGGCGACATATCTGTCGCCCCGACGACCACCGTCCTTGCGCTCACGCCTCTATCCCGATCCGTTCCTGGAGCGAGAGCGCCGACTCCGCGCGCGCGTTCGCGATCGCGTGCACGGCGGCGGCAGCGCCCGAGATCGTCGTGATGCAGGGGACTCGCGCGACGAGAGCCGCTTCACGGATGAGGTAGCCGTCCGCGCGCGCACCGCTTCCCTGCGGCGTGTTGACGATGAGATCGCAGCGGCCGCGACGAACGAGGTCGACCACGGTGTCCTCGTCCGTGAGGGCGTCCGCGACCTTCGCGACCTCCTCCACCTCGAGGCCCGCTGCGCGCAGCGTTCGTCCCGTCCCCGCGGTCGCGACGAGCTCGAACCCGAGGCCGGCGAGCGCGGCGGCGACCGGCACCGCGGCCGGCTTGTCCTCGTCGCGGACGGAGAGGAACGCGGTCCCGGAGGTCGGCAGCGGCCTGCCGGCGGCCCGTTCGGCCTTCGCGAGCGCGGTCGGGAGGTCGGCGGCACTCGCCATCACCTCGCCCGTCGAGCGCATCTCCGGCCCGAGGACGGGATCGGCGCCCGGGAAGCGGGAAAACGGCAGCACGGCGGCCTTCACGCTCACCTGGGTCGGGCGCGGCGCCTCCAGCGCGAGCTCGCCCAGCTTCTGACCTGCAGCCAGCCTGCACGCAGCGTCGACGAGGTTGAGGCCGATCGCCTTGCTCGCGAACGGGACCGTGCGGGACGCCCGCGGGTTGACCTCGAGGACGTAGACCGTGCTGTCGGCGATCGCAAGCTGGACGTTGAGGAGCCCGACCACCCCGAGTGCCGGGCCGAGCCGACGGACGATGTGCTCGACCTCGAGCGCGGCTGCGAGCGTCAGCGACGGCGCGGGCAGCACGCACGCGGAGTCGCCGGAGTGGACGCCTGCTTCTTCGACGTGCTGCATGACTGCGCCGATGAGGACGTCGTCCCCGTCGCAGAGGGCGTCCACGTCGAGCTCGATTGCGTGCTCGACGAAGCGGTCGAGCAGTACACCGGTTCCGTGTGCACCGCCGCCATCGCAGATGCGAGCTCCGCCTCGTCGTAGCAGATGCGCATCGCGCGGCCACCGAGCACGTACGAGGGCGGACGAGGACTGGATAGCCGATCTCCCCGGCCGCCGCGACCGCCTCGCGCTCGTCGGAGACTGTCGCCCACGGCGGGCAGCGGATCCCGAGCTCGCTCGCGAGTGACCCGAAGCGCTCGCGATCCTCGGCGAGGTCGATCGCCGCATGCGGCGTCCCGAGGATCCGGTAGCCGGCCTCCTCGATATGGCGCGCGAGCCGGAGCGGCGTCTGGCCTCCGAACTGCGTCACGACCCCGACCGGCTGCTCCCGGTCGCAGACCGCCAGCACCTCCTCCGGCGAGAGCGGCTCGAAGTAGAGCCGGTCGGACGTGTCGTAATCGGTCGAAACGGTCTCCGGGTTGCAGTTGACCATCACGGACTCGTAGCCGAGTGCGCGGAAGGTCTGCGCCGCGTGGACGCAGCAGTAGTCGAACTCGATGCCCTGCCCGATCCGGTTCGGGCCGGAGCCGAGAATCACGACCCGGGGCTTCTCGCCGACGGGGGCAGCCTCGTCCTGCTCGCCCCAGGTGGAGTAGAAGTAGTTCGAGGCGGCCTCGACCTCACCGGCGCAGGAATCGACCCGCCTGAACGTGGGGCGAATGCCGCGCTCATGCCGGAGACGGCGGACCTCGCCGCCGCTCAGACCGAGCGTCGCGCCGATCGTGTCGTCGCCCCAGCCGGCGCGCTTCGCGCGAGCGATGTCGCCCGACGCGAGCTCTGTCCTGGCGCTTGCGAGCTCTCGACGAAACCACGGGTGCAGGCCTTCCGGCAGCTGCTCGTCTTCCAGGCTCTCCCACGGCGTCGGAGAGCCCTGGTCGAGCTCGCGCGAGCCGAATGCCTTGAGAAAGGCCTCTGCGAAGGTCCTGCCGATGCCCATCGCCTCTCCGACCGACTTCATCTGCGTGCCGAGCGCCGGATCGGCGCCCGGGAACTTCTCGAACGCGAAGCGCGGGAACTTGACGACGACGTAGTCGAGCGTCGGCTCGAAGCTCGCGGGAGTGGTCTTCGTGAGGTCGTTCGGGATCTCGTCGAGCGTGTAACCGACCGCGAGCTTGGCCGCGACCTTCGCGATCGGGTAGCCCGTGGCCTTCGACGCAAGGGCCGAGGAGCGTGAAACGCGCGGGTTCATCTCGATCACACGCAACTCTCCGGTGTCGCGGTGCCGCGCGAACTGGATGTTCGAGCCGCCCGTCTCGACCCCGACGGCCCTGATCACCGCGACGGCCGCGTCGCGAAGCTCCTGGTACGCCTCGTCCGAGAGCGTCATCTGCGGCGCCACGGTCACCGAGTCGCCGGTGTGCACGCCCATCGGGTCGAGGTTCTCGATCGAGCACACGACGACGACGTTGTCGAGGCGGTCGCGCATGAGCTCGAGCTCGAACTCGTCCCAGCCGCGGACGGACTCCTCGACGAGCACCTGGGCGATCGGGGACTCCGCCAGGCCGCGCTCCACCTGGCGGCGAAGAGCCGCCGGATCGTCTGCGAAGCCGCCCCCGTGGCCACCGAGAGTGAACGCCGGGCGCACGACCACTGGCAGCGGGATGCCGTCGAGCTCGTCGAGCGACGTCACGATGCGCGAGGAGGGGACGCTCAGGCCGCAGGTCGTCACCGCGCGCCGGAACTCCTCACGATCCTCCGCGCGCCGAATCACGTCGACCGGGGCGCCGATGAGCTCCACGCCGAGGTCTTCGAGCACACCGCTTTCGGCAAGCTCGACGGCGAGGTTGAGCGCCGTCTGGCCGCCGAGCGTCGGGAGCAGCGCGTCCGGGCGCTCCCGCTCGAGCACGGAGGCGACGCCCGCGGGGTCGAGCGGCTCGATGTAGGTGCGGTCGGCGAAGCCGGGGTCGGTCATGATCGTCGCCGGGTTCGAGTTGACGACGATCGTCCGGTATCCGTCCGCGCGCAGCACCTTGAGCGCCTGGCAGCCGGCGTAGTCGAACTCGCACGCCTGGCCGATGACGATCGGGCCAGAGCCGATGACGCAGACGCTCTCGAGGTCGCGGCGCGCGGGCACTAGCGTCGAAGCTCCTCGACCCAGGTGTCGAGAATCGGCCATGCGTCGTGTGGCCCCGGCCCCGCCTCCGGATGGAACTGCACGGAGCGCGCGCGGTGCTCGGGGAAGTCGAGCCCCTCGACGGTGGCGTCGTAGAGCGAGACGTGCGTCGCCTCGCGCTGCTCGGACGGCTCGACCGCGAAGCCGTGGTTCTGGCTCGTGACCAGCACGCGGCCGGTGGCCCGCTCGAGGACGGGGTGATTCGCGCCGCGATGGCCGAACGGCAGCTTGAACGTGCGGAGGCCGGTGGCGAGCGCGAGCAGCTGGTGGCCGAGGCAGATGCCGAGGATCGGCGTGCGCCCGAGCAGCTCGCGTACGGTCTCGACCTCGCGCCGAAGCGGCTCGGGATCTCCGGGCCCGTTCGAGAGTACGACGCCTTCGTACTCGGCGAGCTCGTCGGCGTTTGCCGTGTGCGGGAAGACCGTCACCGACGCGCCGGCCCCGGCCAGACGGCGCAGGATCGAGCGTTTCGTCCCGTAGTCGACGACGGCGACGCGCGGTGAGCCGTCGTCCGCGAACGTGTACGGCTCGCTCGTCGAGACCTGCCTGACGAGCGCCTGGCCTTCCATGACCGGCTGCGCGCGCACCTGCTCGAGCGCGTCCTCGACGGGCACGGCGCTCTCGTCGGAGACGGCCGCTGCGCGGGCCGCGCCGCCGTCGCGAAGACGGAGGACGAGGGCCCGCGTGTCCAGCTCCTCGAGGCCGACGAGCCCGTGCTCGCGGAGCCACGCCGCCCATTCCGGCCCTCCGAGCCGCCGCATGATCGCCGCCTTCGCGTGCGGCCGGTCGGACTCCCCACGCTCGTCTGCGACGCCGTAGTTGCCCACCATGGGCGCCGTGAAGCAGACGAGCTGCTCCGCATAGCTGGGATCAGTGACCGTCTCCTGGTAACCCGTCATCGCCGTCGTGAAGACGGCCTCGCCGAAGGCGACCCCGTCGGCCGCCACGGAGCGGCCCCGGAAGACGGTTCCATCCTCGAGGACGACGTAACCCGGGCTCACGCTCCGAACACCTCTCGCCCGTCGGCGACGGTTCGGATGACCCGGCCCCGCAGCGTCTCCCCGAGCAGCCAGGAGTTGTGCGAGCGTGAGCGGAAGCCGTCGGCATGGACGGTCCACTCGGCGGAAAGGTCGAGTTGGACGAGGTTCGCGCGCGCGCCGACCTCGATCCGCGGCTCCGGCAGCCCGAAGGCGCGCGCAGGCCCCGCGGACATGCGCTCGAGCAGCGTCTCGAGCGGGAGCAGGCCTGGGGCGACGAGATTGGTGTAGAGGGCCGAGAACGCCGTCTCGAGGCCGGTCACGCCGAACGGCGCCTCCTCGAACGGCACGTCCTTCTCGTGCTGCGCGTGCGGCGCGTGATCGGTCGCGACCGTCGAGATCGTCCCCTCGCGCAGAGCCTCGACGAGCGCTTGCCGGTCTTCCTCGGCGCGGAGGGGCGGGTTCATCTTCACGTTCGGATCGAGCGAGCGGAGCGTCTCGTCCGTGAGGCACAGATGGTGCGGCGTCACCTCGCCCGTGGCCGCGACCCCCGCGGCCCGAGCCGCGCGCAGGGCGGCGACCGACTCGCGGGCCGAAATGTGCATGACGTGGAGCGGTCGGCCCTCGAACTCCGCGAGCGCGAGGTCGCGCTCGACCATGACGCTCTCCGCAACCGACGGGTAGCCGCCGAGCCCGAGCTCCGCTGCGACCGAGCCCTCGTGCGCGTGCCCGCCCCGCGAGAGCTCGGGATCCTCGCAGTGCAGCGCGAGCGGGCGCCCGGCGAGCTCGCTGTACTGCAGCGCGCGCCGCATCAGGCCCGCCGAGACGACCGGGCGCCCGTCGTCCGTGAACGCCGCGGCGCCGGACGCGGCGAGCTCGGCCATCTCGGTCAGCTCCGCGCCCTGTTGGCCCTTGCTGATCGCGGCCATGAAGCCCGTCGGGAGCACAGCCTCCTGCCGCGCGCGCTCGACGAGCGCGCCGAGCACGGCTGCCGAGTCGACGACCGGGTCGGTGTTCGGCATCGCGAGGATCGCGCAGTAGCCGCCCGCCGCCGCAGCCTCGGTTCCGCTGCGGATCGTCTCCTCGTCCTCGCGCCCCGGTGTCCGCAGGTGGACGTGAGGATCGACGAACGCCGGCGCAAGAACGATCTCGTTCGCCCCGGCCGGCTCGATGCGCGCGATGACTCCGTCCTCGACGGTGAGCCGCAGGCACTCGTCGATGCCCTGGGTGGGAGCCACGACGCGGCCCTCGAGCGTGAGGGAGTCGCCGCGGCCGTTGCGGCAGAAGAGCGTCACGCGACCTCCACCGTCTCCCGAACGGCGGTCGGGGTCACCGTCAGAAGGTCGTAGAGGACGGCCATCCGGACGACGAGCCCGGAGCGCACCTGGTCGGTGATGAGCGCCGCCGGCGAGTCCGCGACGCGAGGGTCGATCTCGACGCCGCGGTTCATGGGCCCCGGGTGCATCACGACCTGACCGGCGCGCACCCGCTCGGGCGTGATCCCGTACAGGGCGGCGAACTCTCGGAGCGACGGCACGAAGGCGGCTCCCTGCTCCATGCGCTCGCGCTGCATGCGAAGCACGTAGACGACGTCCGCGTCGCCGATGCTTGCGATGTCCGTCGAGACCTCACAGCCGAGGGCCTCGATCCCACGAGGCAGCAGCGTCGGAGGGCCGACGAGCGTCGCGCGGGCGCCGACGAGCTCGAGCGCCTGGACGAGCGAGCGCGCGACGCGCGAGTGGAGCACGTCTCCGACGATCGCGACGTGCACGTCTGCGAGCCGGCCGAGTGCCCCCTGGATCGTGTACAGGTCGAGAAGCGCCTGCGTCGGGTGCTGGTGCTTACCGTCCCCCGCGTTTACGACGTGCGCGTCGGTGACACGTGAGACCAGCTCCGGTGCGCCGATCGAGGGGTGGCGGACGACGATCACGTCCGGGTCGTACGCCGAGAGCGTGAGCGCCGTGTCCTTCAGCGACTCGCCCTTGTCGACCGACGAGCCCGCCGACCGCAGCGACATCGTGTCGGCGGACAGCCGCTTCGCGGCCAGCTCGAAGCTCGCGAGCGTCCGCGTCGAGGACTCGTAGAAGAGGTGGACGACCGTGCGCCCACGGAGCGTGGGCAGCTTCTTCATCTCGCGATCGACCGCCGACGCCATGTTGCGGGCCGTGTCGAGGATCCGCTCGACGTCGTCGCCGTCGAGGTCGCGAACGGTAAGCAGGTGCCGGCGCGGCGGCGCAGGCACCCGGAGCTCAGGCATGCGAGTCCTCCGGCTCGCGGATGAGCAGCACGCGGTCGACCTCGTCGACCTCGACGAGCTCGACCTGGATCCGCTCGGTTCGCGCGCTCGGGAGGTTCTTGCCCACGTAGTCGGGCCGGATCGGGAGCTCGCGGTGGCCGCGGTCGACGAGTACCGCCAGCTGGACGCGTGCGGGCCGGCCGAACTCGAGGAGCGCGTCGATGGCCGCACGGATCGTCCTGCCCGTGTACAGGACGTCGTCCACGAGGACCACCGTCTTCCCCTCGAGCGAGAACGGGATGCTCGTGGCCCGCACGACCGGCTGACGCAATGCGCCGCCTGCCGGCGGGCGCCCAGCGTCACGAACGTGGACGTCGTCGCGATGGAACGTGATGTCGAGCGCCCCGAGCTCGAGCTCCACCCCGCTCCGTTCGGCGACGAGGTGTCGCAGGCGCGAGGCAAGCGGTACTCCGCGCGTCTGGATGCCCACGAGCGCGACATCCTCGAGGCTGTCCAGGTCGAGGGCCGTCGAGCGCTCGACGATCTCGTGGGCGATGCGCGAGAGGGACTTCGAGATCGCCTCGGCGTCGAGAACCGGCCGCAGCCTGACGGCCTGAGAGCGATCTCCGTTCGGAGGCCCAGTCGTGCGACTGGGTTGCTGCGCCGTCATCGAGCTCCTTTCCGGCCTCTCTGGACCGGGTTAAAGGGTCGGCGGAGTCTAGCGAGCGCTCGCGACGGCGGATCCGAGCACACACGTCCTCCGCCGCTGGCAACCTGTCGCCCGTGCGGGGACGCCTCGCTGTCGATCGCCCGGTCCTCGTCCTCGCCGTTCTGGTGCTGGCGTCGACAGCCGCCCGCTTCGCGCTCGCGCGCGATGTCGCGGCGCCGTGGATCGCACCCGACGAGCCGCTGTACGGCCTGCTCGGACGCTCGCTGGTCGCCGGCGACGGTCTCAGCGTGCTCGGCGCGGCAGTCCCCTACTACAGCCTCCTCTACCCGTTGCTGGTGGGGATCCCGTTCCTCGGGGGCGACCTCGCCGCCGGCGTGACCGGCGTGCAGCTGCTCCAGGCACTCGCGATGTCGGCGACCGCGATTCCCGTCTTCTTCTGGGCGAGGCCGCTCGCGGGTGCCCGCTGGGCTCTCGTCGCTGCGGGGCTGACGGTGCTCATTCCGGGGCTCGTGTACAGCGGCCTGCTGATGAGCGAGGCGCTCTACTACCCGGTGGCGACGCTCGCGGTGTGGGCTCTCGCCTGGTGCCTCCGGAGCCCGTCCCTGACGAGGCAGGCACTGCTGCTGGGAGCGATCGGCCTCGCGCTCGCCACGCGCCTGCAGGCGGTCGGATTCGTCCCGGTCGTGGTGCTCGCGCTCGGCCTGCTCGCCGTCAGCGAGCGCTCATGGGGCCCGTTCCGTCGCATGTGGCCGACCCTGGCCGCGTTCGGAGCGCTCGCCGTCGCCTGGATCGCGAGCCGCGTGGCGCTCGGCGGCGTCGGCGAGCTCCTGGGCGCGTACGCGCCCCTCGGCGAAGCCGGCTCGTACTCGGTCGGCGACGTCGCGCGCTCCATCGCCTGGCACATCGGCTCGCTCGCCCTGCTCACGATCGCCGTGCCGCTCGTTGCGCTCGGAGTCCTCGCCTGGCAGGCGCTCCAGGGCAACGAGGACGACCCCAGAGCGCGGGCGCTCGTCGCTGCCGCGGGTGCGTATCTCGCGGTGACCGTCGTCGAGGTGAGCGCGTTCGCGTCGCGCTTCGTCGACCACGTCACCGAGCGCCAGCTCCTCTCGGTAGCGCCGCCCGTCTTCGTCGCCTTCGCCGTCTGGCTCGCACGCGGTCTGCCGCGGCCGCAGCCCGCGACGTCGATCATCGCTGTCGCCGTCGCCGCGCCGACACTGCTCCTCCCCCTCGACCGCGTCGCGACGCCCGCCACGGCGCCGGATGCGCCCTCGATGATCGCCCTCGCGCGGTTGCGAGACGTGTTCGCGGAGAGCTCTTTCGAGCTGCTCTACGCCGGCACGGCCGCGGTCCTGCTCGCGCTCGCAGTTCTCCTCCCCCGCCGCTTCGCGCCGCTCCTAGCGGGTCTCGTGGCCGCCGGCTTCGTCGCGGGCTCGCTCGTCGCCTCGGACGAGGTCGCCGATCGCTCGCGTCTCGAGCGCGACCGAACCTTCGCGGGTGCGGGTCCGGATTGGATCGACGCGAGCGGCGCGACGAACGCGACGCTGCTCCTCACGGGCGACCGCTTCTGGCCGAGCGCGTGGCACGAGCTCTTCTGGAACGAGGAGCTGACCGCCGTCGCGCGTGTCCGCGGAGCCGAGTCGCCGGGCTTGATGCCCCAGGACGTCGTCTCGGTGCTGCCAGACGGACGGCTCCGGACGGAGGGTGGCGAGCTTCTGGAGCCCGAGTACCTCGCGGCCCCCTCTGGCATCTTGCTCGCCGGCGAGCGTGTCGCGGAGCTTCCGGGGACGGAGGATCAGCCTGGGATCGCGCTCTGGAAGACGGAGCGACCCGTACGGCTGCGCCAGCGGATCGTGGGGCTCAGGCCGAATGGCGACCTCCACGGCGGCGAGTCCGCCCGGATCCGGGTCTTCGCATGTGGGCCGGGGCGGCTCGAGCTCACGCTCCTGGGCAAGGAGGGGCTTCCCACGCGCGTGCTCGTCAACGGTGTTCAGGCAGCAGAGGTGGCGATCCCACCGGGCGGGGTCTGGCGGCCGAACATCGCCGTGCCGGGGTCCGCGGATGGAAGAGGCACCTGCACGTTCGAGGTCGAGACCGACGGCCTCGTCGGCTCGACGCGGATGGAGTTCCTGCCCGCGACCGTGAGCTAGGCCTCGCCCGGCTCCTCGTCGGAATCCTCCGCGAGCACCTCGATGGCGTCGCGCGCGGCCTCGACGTCGTTCTCGGGAACGAGCACCTTCAGCGGCGGGTCGTCGGTCGCTTCCGGATCGTGCTCGGCGGCGAGCTCGAGCTGAGAAGCGATGCCCGCGGCGGTCAGGAGCTCCTGGAGCTGCTCGGCTTCCGTGACGTCGCCGGCGACGGCGACCTGCACGAGGCTCGTCATGACTTCTCGGACCCTAGCGCAGCTTTCTCCGACCGTGCGCCGGCGCGCACGAGCTCGGGTGGCCCGCGTTCCGGGAACGGGATGTCGATGACGTCGAAGTCGCGCGGGACGACGGTCTCGGGGAAGACCTCGCGTGCCTCTTGGACGACCTCGTGCCCGAAGTACCGCGTGGACAGGTGCGTGAGCGCGAGCATGCGCACGCCGGCCTCCCGCGCCACGAGCGCGGCGTCTCCGGCGGTCGAGTGGAGCGTCTCGCGCGCCCGATCGCGCTCGTCCGCGAGGAAGGTCGCCTCGTGGACGAGCACGTCTGCGCCACGCGAAGCCGCCACGACCGACGGCGCCGGCGCCGTGTCGCCGGTCAGGACGAGCGTCCGGCCGGGGCGTGCAGGTCCGAGCACCTGCTCGGGGGTGACGACGGTCCCGTCGGTGAGGGTGACTGCGGACCCGCGCTGGAGCGCGCCGCGCTCGGGCCCGTCGGGGACGCCTAGCGAATTCGCGACGTCGACATCGAAGCGCCCAGGCCGCTCGTGCTCGACGAGCCGGTAGCCGAGCGCCGAGACGCCGTGGTTCACGGCGAAGGTCTCGAGGCCGTACTCGGCGCGCTCGAGCGACTCCCCGACCTCGAGCTCGACGGTGTCGAGCGGGTACGTCAAGCGCCCGAACACGCGGCGCAGCGTCGAGAGCAGCTCCTTGAGCCCCCGCGGGCCGTACATGGTGAGCGGGACGTCGCGGCCGCGCAGCGAGTACGTCTTGAGCATCCCCGGAAGGCCCAGGTAGTGGTCGGCGTGGTAGTGCGTGAAGAAGATCTCGCGCAACTCCAGGAGTCCCACGTCGCAACGGAGCAGCTGGCGCTGGGTGCCCTCCGCGCAGTCGAAGAGCAGGCGGTCGCCGCCACGACGAACAAGTGTCGCGGCCGGGGCACGCTGGGCCGTCGGCGTGGAACCGGACGTCCCGAGGAAGACGACGTCGAGGTCCACGGCGGCCGATTCTAGAGCGTGTCGGCGCCGCGAACGGGTCCCGGGCAGCTGTTGCAAAGGACTCAAAGCCACCTGCCGAGGTGCCGATATCAGGCGCGTGTCCCCCCGTGCCCATCGCTCGGCGGGGTTGGCGAGGTCCCTCGCCCTGCTCTGGACCTTCCTGCTCGCGACCGCGGCGATCCTCGCCGTCGGCGCGGTCGTCCTCTCGTCCGTTCTCGCCACGAGCCTCGAGGAAGAGGCGCTCGCCGTGAACGCGAGTCATGTCGCGCTGTACACGGACACCGTCCTCACACCGTTCCTCGTCCGCGGCGGTCGCGTCGCCGTCGGCGATCGCGCGCGTCGGCGCCTGCAGGCGGCCGTGCGCGCCCGCAGGGACATCACCGGCGTCTCCATCTGGTCGCGGAAGGAGCGGCTGCTCGGATCCACGTATCGCCGCCGCACGTCCGCGATGGCGGCCGATGAGGTGGCCCAGGTTCTCTCCGGAGGTGGCCCGCGCGCCGCCGTGACCGAGCTCGCGACACGCCCGGGCGGCTCGCAGCGCTCCCGTCGCCAGATCGTCGTCTGGGCGCCGGTCCGCGCCGAGCGCGGACGTCCGCTCGCGGTCGCCGAGGTGACGATCCAGCCACGCATCCTGGATGCGAGCGTCGGTGCGGCGAGGCGCACGATCTGGGTGGCGGTCGCGATCGTCTTCGCCGTGCTCGCACTCGCGCTCGCCGTGCTCGTGAGCGGCGCGTCGGCACGACTCAGCCGCCAGAACGACGCATTCCAGACGCGGACGCGCGAGCTCCTCGAGTCGACCCGGCTCCTGGAGGAGAACCTGCTTCAGACCGTCGAGACCCTGAACGCGGCCGTCGAGGCGCGCGACCCGTACACGGCGGGACACTCCCAGCGCGTGCGGCGCGTCGCGCTCGCGGTCGGGCGCGACCTCGGCCTCCCGTCGAAGCGGCTGGGGACGCTCGGCACCGCCGCGCTCTTCCACGACGTCGGGAAGATCGGCATCCCGGACTCGATCCTCACGAAGGCGGGACCCCTCGAGCCGGTCGAGGCGGCGATCATGCGCGAGCACGTGACGCGCGGCGCCGAGATCGTGGCGAAGGTGTCGTCGTTCGAGCACGCCGTCCCCGCGATCAGGCATCACCACGAGCGCTGGGACGGGCTCGGCTACCCGGACGGGCTCAGCGGAGAGGAGATCCCGCTGGAGGCGGCGATCATCGGCCTCGCGGACGCGTGGGACGCGATGACGACCGAGCGGCCCTACGCCCGCGCGCTGTCCCTGAACGACGCGCTGATGCAGATCCGCACCGGGCGCGGGAAGCAGTTCAACCCGTCCGTCGTCGACGCGTTCACCGAGGTCGCACGCAGACGCCCCGCCGAGGTGATGCCTCCAGGCGCCCAGAAGCAGAGCGCCGCCGGCTAGCGACCGATCGCGAGATCCGTGTAGACGGTCTCGCCCTTGAACTTCCTCGCGGCCGGATCCCAGGGGAAGAAGATCGCGTTCCGCCAGGCGAGCTTCTCGCCCGTCGGCTCGTGCTCGAGCCAGCGGCCTTCGTGCGTCGCGGTGACGCGAGCCTCCTCACACACGCCCTGGGGGCCGACGACGATGTACTCGAGATCGAAGTGGATGTCCGGGAACGCCGTGAGGAGCTCGGTGTAGAAGCGCGCGGCGCCCTCGTGTCCCTCCCAGCGCGAGCCCGTCCCCATCACCTCGTACACGCAGTCCTCGGTGAGCGTGGAAATGAGCCCGGGAAGGTCGCGATTGTCCTCCGCAATGGAGTGCGTCTTCCAGAGCTCGCGGATCTCGTCGAACTCTTCGAGGTCGACGGGGCGGCGGAGGAGCTCGAGGATGCGCTCGCTGGCCATATGGCGCAACCCTAACGTCGGCGGCGCTCTGCGCCAGGTGGAAGGGGATCGAAGGGGGAAACCCAACCCAGGGTTCCCCCCTTGGACCAACTAAGGGAGCACGAGCCTCTGGCCAGGCACGATCGTCGTGCCATCTAGCCCGTTCTGGCGCTGGAGCTTCCAGACGCCCTCCCGCGGGTCACCCGCGTACGTCCCCTCGACGATCGACCACATCGTCTCCCCGGCCTGCACGACGTGGTAGCGCTTCGGCGAAGTGGCCCCAGTCGGAACAGCACTGCCATCCCGCGCGAACACCGCCCAGAGAAAGACGGCCACGAGGAGAACGACGACGACTCGGGCGAACATCTGTTCGTACAGTAGACGAACAGGTGTTCGTGTGTCAAGGCTACGGCGACGCGCTCGCGGTTCGGTACAAGACCGTGCGCCTGCTCTTGTTCGCCTCGGCGGTGAGCTCGACCGCGACCTCGACGCCGGCCGGCGTTCCGGAGGGACGAGCAAGCTCGAGGTCGACCGGATGGTGCCCGATCAGCGTCGCGGCGCGACAGCGCCCGCCCCGGAGCCTCGAGGACCCGCGCGCGTGGCCGCGGCGCGATACGGCAGACCCGATACAGACCCGCGCGCGCGCATCCTCCCCGGCCTTCAGTCGAAGTGACATCGCCGAGGTCGAGTGCCGAACGGCCACGGTCGAGCCGATCACTCCGGTCGTCGGCTTCCACGTCGTCGGCGCGGAGGCACACCCTCCCGCGGTGGCGGCGATGGCCGCCCGGACGGCCGCGGCAGCGGGCCGCGCCGTGCCGTCGAGGCGCTGGAGCGCCGCCTGGAAGCCCGTGCGCGAGCCGTCGTCCCGGAAGCCGAAGAAGCTCACGCCGGCAATGTCCTCGTCGCAGGCCGCGCGGCGCACGAGGTCCGCGTAGATCGCGGCCTGCGTCACCTCGTCGGTCACGACGACGTTCTCGAGACCGCTGTACCCAGGCTGTCCGGCGGTTCCCACCTGCCACCCCACCTCGTCGAGGTGGATCTTCAGGCCGTCGAGCGTCGTCGGCTGCGCCGTCCCCTGGAACGCGTCCCAGAGGGCCTGCTTGATCCGGTCGAGGTTGACGAAGCCTGCATTCGGCCACCCGTAGCCCCGATCCAGGGGGTCGGTCGCCTTGTTCGGGTACGGATGGAAGCTGAACCCGTCCATCAGCGGCAGATCCCGGCCACTCGCCCGATACCAGCTCCCGAGCGCACGTAGGAAGCGGACGGGCGACGTCGAGATGTTGTTCTTTGCTCTCGGACGATCGTTGCCGCGAGGCGAGAGCCCGACCCCGATGACTGCGATCTCCGGATCGACCGCTTTCAGCGAGTCGTAGGCGGTCGCGAGGTACTGGCCGAACGCGGGGGCGGACAGCATTCGTCCGCGGGCGTTGAACTGTGGACGCCAGAACGCCGGCTGGTTCGGCTCGTTGCCCACGACGAACTGCCGTACCTCGGGGTAGATGGAGGCGAGCGCGCCGACGTAGGAACCGAAGAGCGACGAGCTACCGATGCCTGCCTCGACCTCGCGCGGCGGGTACGGGTAGACGGCGAGGACGACCTTGATGCCGGCAGCCGATGCAGCCGGAATCGTGCGGTCGAGCAACGCCTTGTCCTGGATTGTCATCGGCTCGCTCGGCTTGAAGCGCGTCGTGAGCACGATCTGGCCCAAGCCCAGCTCGGCCATGTCCTCGTACAGGGAGGCTCCGCTGTCGCCCAGGTACTTGCCGGTGTCGTCGTTCGCGCCGATGTTCGCGGCACGCGCCGCCGACCCCCCGGCAAGGAGCGCCCCGGCCAGGACCGCACAGGCCAGCGTGAATGCCACAGTGATCTGACGCATCAACCCATCCCCAGACTTACGACTACCGAGTCCCTGCCCCTCCCCAGAAGGGCCGCGGGATCCTAGAGACGGGCGAGGACGGCGTCAAGCACTTTCGCGCTGCCGAAGCGAACCGGGTCGTCGGCGCGCAGCCCCGTCTCTTCCTCCGCCTCCTCGATCGCCTGGCGCGCCGCCGCTTCGTCGAGGCGTGCGGTGTTGAGCGCGATGCAAGCGACGCGCGCCGGACGCCTCGGTAGCGACATGCGCTCGTGCAGCTCCACGAGCTCCGGGAGCGGCGGAATCGGATGCCCGGGAGAGCCGTCGATCTCGGTCGTCCCGGGGACGTGGCAGAGGACGAACACGTGCGGTGCGGAGCCGTGGACGAGGCCGAGCGTGACGCCCGAGTACAGCGGGTGCACGAGCGAGCCCTGACCCTCGACGAACAGCAGCTTCCCGCCCCGCTCGACGCCTTCGACGACGAGCCGTTCCGCCGCGCCCGCGAGGAAGTCCGCGATCACCGCGTCCACGGCGATCCCCCAGCCGGCGATCGCGATGCCGGTCTGGCCCGTGGGGACGAACACGGACTCGAGACCACGGCGCCGCGCCTCGAGGTCGAGCTCGACCGCGACCGTCTTCTTTCCGATCGCGCAGTCCGAGCCCACCGTCAGGACGACCTTCGCATCGTGCTCGAGGTTCGCCCCTGTCGGCACACTCAGTCCGGACGGAGGCTTCCGCAGGTCGCGCAGCGTGACGCGATGCCGCGCCGCGAGCTCGCTCAGTTCCGGATCGTCGGAGAGGAACTCGTGGAGGCCGTTCTCGACGTCGAGCCCCTTTGCGATGCAGCTCTTGAGCAGATCCCGCCAAGCGGGCGGAAAGCGGCCACCCTGGGTCGCCACGCCGACGATCGCGACCGTGGGGTCGAAGCACAGTGCGTCGTTCACGCTCGCGACGATCGGGATTCCCTCGTGCATTTCCCCGGCTCGCGCCGAGTCGAGGATCGCGACCACCGGATCGGGGCCGTACCGGACGATGCCGCGCATGGTCTTCCCGTGGTGGGGGTCGTGCGAGAAGCCCTCGCCGAGGATCAGGATCCGCCGCGGCCGCTCAGCCACAGCCCGAACCTAAAAGCCGCCCGGCGTCCCGCAGCACGCCTTCCGCCTGCTCGGTGAGGAGCTCGTTCGCGCCGTCTCCCCAGTCGACCGCCTCGACGTTGCTTCCCTTCGAGCCCGGCCGCTTCCACCACTTGCCCTCCGTTCGCCACGTGCCGTCGGCGCGGCGCTTCGACTCGAGCAGGTCGAGCGCGTCGCCCGTCCTCGGATCGGCGAGGCCGCCGGCCGCGGCGAGCGTCCGCAGGCCCGCGAGCAGGTCGTAGTGCCAGTACGCGGGGAGGTGGAGCTCCATGAACCTCGGGTGCGCCGGTTTGCCGGTCCGGTGCGAGAAGACGACGCGGTGCTCGAGGAGGAGCTCCGCGCCGCGCGCGACGGGCTCCTCGGCGCCATACGCCGCGAGGCCGAGTATCGGCCCCCAGCTCTCGTTGAAGGACGAGTGCGTGCACTCTCGGTGCCGATCGCAGTTCCAGCCCCCGTCCGGCCACTGGGTGTCGACGAGCGACTCGGCGAGCGTGTCGAGGCGGGGATCGCCGTCGAGGCCGACGCGGATAGCGCACCGGAGCGCCTGGCCGTCCTGCGAGGCGTGGCGCCGGACGCGCCCGTCGATCCGCAGACGATGGATCTCCGCGAGCCGTTGCGGGCTCGCGACCCAATCGAGGGTCTGTTCGGCAGCCGCAAGCGCTCCCGGATGACGGCGCTCGACGCCGAGGTCGACGAGCGAGATCAGCCGCCAGAAGGCGCCGTGCCACTTGGCGTACGGGTGGCCGCCGTAGTCGCGGGAGAACGACTCGATGAGCGCGTCACGCACGCAGGGCGACCCCCAGCCCGGGAGCGGTCGACGGAACCTGCACCCCGTCGACGAGCTCCACGCCTGGGCAAGGATCCTCGCGGAGGAGGAGGTTGCCGTCGAGATCCACGTAATCGCAGAGCGGCGCGACGCAGCAGGCGGCCGCGATGCCGAGTCCGGACTCGATCATGCAGCCGAGCATGACGCCGAGCCGCAGGGCGCGCGCGGCGTACGCCATCCGCATCGCCTCGCGAATCCCCCCCGACTTCGCGAGCTTGATGTTGATCCCGTGCGCGACCTCGGCGCAGCGCGCGACGTCCGCGAGCGTGTGGCAGTCCTCGTCCACGAAGATCGGCACGGGTGACTCCTCTCGCAGCCTCCGGCCACCGTCGTCGCCCGCACGCAGCGGCTGCTCGCAGTAGGCGACGCCGAGCGCGTCGAGCTGCGGCAGCGCCTCGAGCGCCTCCTCGAGCGACCAGGCCTCGTTCACGTCCACCTGAAGCGGAAGGTCGGTGACGCCGCGGACCGCCTCGACGCGGGAAACGTCGAGGCCATCGCCTCCTCCGAGCTTCAGCTTGAGGCGCCGGTACGAGCCGGAAGCAGCCTCCGCCCTGCGCGCCATGTCGTCGGGATCTCCGAGCCAGATCGTCCACGACGTCGGCGGCCCCGAGCGAGGCACCCCCAGGAGGCGCGCGGCGGGAATCCCCAGCAGCCTGCCCTGCAGGTCGTGGAGCGCGCCGTCGAGCGCAGCCTTCGCCGCCTGCTCGCCGGGAACGGCCGCGAGACGCTCGCCGATGTCCTCCAGCCCGAAGGGGTCGTCGCCGAGCAGCCCGCCGTGATCCTCGACGAAACGCTTCGCGCTCTTCGCCGACTCGTCGTAGCGCTCGACCGGCGCACCCTCGCCGTAGCCGGTCGTGCCCTCGTGAGTCAGAGCCACGTGGACGACGTCCGCGTAGTCGGTCGTCTCCCTCGCGATGACGAAGGTCTCCGCGAGCTCGAGCCGGACGATCCGCGCCTCGACCTCCATGCTCGGAGCCTAGTGCGTCGGGTTACGGCGCCGAGATCGAGACGACGTACGCCACGACGTCGGCCTCGTCCTGGCCCGTCACGAGCCCGCCGGGCATGACGCCGGCGCCTTCGCGTACCCGCTCGGTCACGAATGCGGCGTCGAGCCCGGTTCCGACGAGCGCCGGGCCCGAGCCTCCCGTGCCACCCGCCCCGTGGCAGCCGGCGCACGAGCCCTCGAAGACGACCGCGCCTTGCTCCGGGTCTCCTGCCGCCGCCGGCTCGTCGGCGACGGCGGACGGCTCGAAGATCTGGGCCTTCGCGAGCCCGAAAGTCACGAGCGCGATCGCGAGCCCGACGAGCACCGGCCTCCAGATGCGGCTCATCAGAAGCCGAACTCCACGTTCGTGAAGTACCAGAGGCTCGAGGTGAGCCAGATGACGACGAGCGTCGAGGCGAGCGTCAGGCCGGCGGCGGGCAGCGCCCAGCCCGGGAGCGCGCGGTCGCGGACGATCAGCACCTTCGCCGCGAACACGCCGTAGACGAACGTACCGGCGAGCGAGTGGATCGCGACCCGGGTATCCGGCGTCTGGAAGCCGAGAATCGTCACGCAGTGGAAGAAGACCGGGAGCGTCAGGACGAACGCGACCCGGCCGGACCAGCGGTGCACGGTCGCGACCGTCGCTCCGCGCTCCGGAAGGAAGTGAAGCCGCCCGTAGATGCGCGCGGCGGTCGTGAGCTGCACCACCACGAAGACGAGCGCAGCGGTCGCGAACCATGCCTTCGCGACGATCGTCGACGAGAACACGGTCGTGATGAGGTCCGTGTACGTCTCGTTGACGTCGCCGAGCGGCACGCCCGGAGCCTACGACGCGCCGCGAGCAGGCGCTGCGCGGGACGGGCGGTACACTGCGCCACTCGAGCGCCCGTAGCTCAGGGGATAGAGCGCGCGCCTCCGGAGCGCGAGGTCGCAGGTTCGATTCCTGCCGGGCGCACTTTTCGCTTGGATGCTGGCGTCCCGCGATGACTGGCGGGAACGTCGTTACAAGTCGTCGTCGGCGTCGTCCTCACCAACCACCACACGCATCGTCTCCTCGAGCTGGTCGATGTCCCAGTCGGTGTAGATGTCGCCGGTGGTGGTGATGGACGAGTGGCCGAGCAACTTCTGGACGGCCTTCAAGTTGCCGGTGTGGTCGAGCACCGACTGACCAGCCGTGCCGCTCGACACCGGTCTGCGAGATGTGCCGGCGGCGGCCGCTCGAGCTGACGGACGCCGAGCGCGCGAGGTTCACGGGCCTGGTGGCGTGAGGAGTCCGGGCTCGGGCTCGACGAGCTGCACTCGATCGCGAACGGCCTCGGGCTCGTCTGACGGCGCCGATTCCTGAGAGAGCACTCTCCAGGCACCCCCGCACCGGGCTGCGCAAAAACGGCGTGAGCTCGGCGAGCCGGTTCCGCCGTCAACCGTCGCCGCCGAACCCGTCTTCGCCGAGCCGCCGCTCATCGGATCGGATCGATTCGGTCACCGTCGTCCCGGTGCGGGTGTGGCGAATCACCCCGCACCGTTCGCAAAAAGTGAGCGTCCCGTGGGCATCGGTCGTCGTTTGCCAACGATGACCGCGCACTTTGCACAAGAGCTTGCTACGCGATGACAGGGGAGGGACGATAGGACATCTCGGGGTGAACGACCTTGAGTCGGAACCTACTCAGGCGGGCCTACCCATTTCTCCAGATCTGGAGTTTCCGCCGTTCCGAAAGCGGACAGAGTCGTGTCGCCGTGGTGCCGGATCGTTCCGCACCGCTCGCAGTAACTGATCGTCCCGTGGGCATCCGTTTTCGTCTGCCAACGATGACCACCGCGCACCTTGCAGAAGAGCTTGCGAAACGATGACAGGGGACGAACGATAGGGCATCTCGGAAGGCGTTTGAACCTACTCAGGCGGCCGATGATGCGCCAGCTTCAATCGCCAGCTCCGCGAAGTGCTCCAGCCTCGGAGAGCCCTCAACGAGAAAGCGCTCGAGCCAGCGCAACGCCGCTCGCTCGTACTTCGGCGAGTCACGCTCCGCGTACAGGCGGACGAGCTATAGCGCCTCGTCGAGCGTGAGGTTCGGAAGCTCGCGGGCCACGTCCTCGGCCATCCACAGTGCTCGCCGCTCGATCGCCCGGCGGAAGCGGATACGGGCGTTCGGCTGCGTGGTCACGAACGTATGTTCTCACCTACCGGGGCTCCGCTTCTGACTTCCGCCTGGCCCGGTACCGAACCACCAGGACAGTCGAAAGGACGATCGAGGCAGACAGCCCAGCGCCGAATCCGATCAGACCGCCGTTGATGGTCGAGTCGACGCAGCTGAGGTCGAGGAGCTCCTCGTGGTCAGCGTCGTCACACATACGGTCTCCGATCGCGGCGCCGGCGAACAAGCCCGCGATCGGTAGCCCGGCGAGGACGACGAAGATCGTCGTCACTGTGAGCAGCGTCTTGCACACGGATACGAGGCTACGACTCGCCTCTCAAGGACGGCTCAACGCGCGCGGCTCAGTGGTGGCCGCCAATTCTGGCGGGAACGTTGCGCAGGTTCGATTCCTGCCGGGCGCACTTTTCGCTTAGCTCCGCCAGCAGCGTGCGAAGCTCGGCCTCCTGCGCCTCGGTCGGCTTCGTGCTGTCGGGAACCGGGCCGCCGGGCGTCGGCTTCGGCTCGTCGACCATCTCCACGGCCGGCGTTCCCTCGTAGCCGGCGAGCTCACGCCGGGGCGCTGAGAAGTTGCCACAACGACTGGGAGCGGCCCTCAGGCCGCCCCCGGTAGAACAGTTAGTAGGCCGACGCCCTCTAGTGGATGGGCATCCCGATGCACGAATGGGCCGCGTCGGCGCCGCCACCCATGGCCTTGACGTACTCGCCGTGGTTCTTGTATTTCGTCGTCGCGATCGGCGCCGTCTTGCTGACCCGGAACTCGATCGCGTCCTCGGTCTCGAGGACGGAGCCGTCCGCATTCAGCACCGTAGCGATCAGCGTGTCGCCGATCTGGCCGGTCATCGCCCACGTGATGCCGTCGGAGCGCGTTGCCGTGAAGCTGACGGTGTTCCCGTCGAGCTGGCCCGTGACTGTCTCGGTGCCATAGGCGCCGCCGAGCGTGCCGACCTGCGAGCCGACGCCCGAGAACGAGCCGTCGCACGGGTTCAGCGTGATGTTGTAGGTGTGCGTCCAGACGTTCGTCCACTGACCGTATTCGTCTTCCGGCTGCACGGCCGTGATCGTCATGGTCTGCATCTGGTAGCGCTCGACGCCAGCCGAGGCGGACGAGACGACTGCCATAGATGCGATCGCTGCAACGGCGAGCGCGAGGATGACCTTCTTCACTTAGTAGCTCCTTGTTTTGTGGGCGACCGATGTGATCGCCTCATCCCTGACAGCGTGTCCTGTTTTCACCCCGCCCGGTAGGACCAAAGTGGGTCAGTTCCGCGGCATGCCCCCGTGCACCGCGCTGCGCAAAAACGACCTGAGTAGGAACCTACTCAGGCGGCGGTTGCGCCAGGTTCATCGCCACCTCCGCGAAGTGCTCGAGCCTCGGCGAGCCCTCGGCGAGATAGCGCTCGAGCCAGCGCAGCGCCGCTTGCTCGTACTTCGGAGAGTCACGCTCCGCGTACAGGTGGACGAGCTGCAACGCCTCCTCGAGCGAGAGGTTCGGAAGCTCGCGAGCTGCGTCCTCGGCCATCCACAGTGCTCGGCGCTCGATCGCCCGGCGAAAGCGCATGTGGGCGTTCGGCTGCGCAGTCACGAACGTATGTTCTCACCTTCCCGGCTCCACCTCTGGCTTCCGCCTGCCCCGGTACCGAACCACGAGGACGGTCGCGAGGACGATCGAGGCACACAGTCCAGCGCCGAATCCGATCAGACCGCCGTTGACGGTCGCTTCGAGGCACCTGAACTCGAAGAGCTCCTCGTAGGCGTCGTCACACATGCGGTCTCCGATCGCTAGACCGGCGAACAAGCCCACGATCGGTAGTCCGGCGAGGACGACGAGGATCGTCGTCACTCTTAGGAGCGTCTTCCACACGGATCCGAGGCTACGACTCGCCTCTCAAGGACGGCTCAACGCGCGCGGCTCAGTGGTGGCCGCCAATTCTGGCGGGAACGTTGCGCAGGTTCGATTCCTGCCGGGCGCATTCTGCCCGCGTGGCTATGCGGTTTTGGCTTAGAACCGTGGGTCATGCGGGTCAGCGATGCCCCCTTTCACGAATGGTGCGTACCTCGTGCGTACCTCGGCAAGAGCGTCCCTTTGCCCATCTGACAACGCGTGACCGGGTGTCAGGCTGCGCGGCATGGACGCTCTCGGCATTCGGGTAGTCCTGCGCGACGTGCAGACGCGCGACGAGTGGGAGAGCGACGGCGCCCGCGCCGGTTGAGCCGGGCGATCTCGTTGCCTACGCCGAGCACTCTATGTCATCGAAGTCGTGCTCGTCCCTGATCCGCGTGGCAGACGCGTCGAGCCGGTGCTGCGCGCCGCGTCGAGATCGCCCCGGCGTAGTCTCCGTCCGTGGCGCAGATCGAGCGGCGGTCCGCGATCTCGTCCGGCTCATCGTCGAGCGCACCGAACGTCACGTGGAAGCGATCTTCATCACCGCACTCGACGCCGAGCTGCAGCGGCGCCGGAACGGTGAGACGCACGCCCTCGTGCCACCGTCGCGCGGCACAAGAGCGCCGACGACGACGAAGCGGTGCCGCCGCTGCGGCGAGACGAAGCCGCTCGCCGACTTCCCTCGCAGCCGCGCGACGTGCACGACGTGCAAGCCGCCGCGATCGCGAGCGCCGGAGCGAGCGTCGAGCGCAGCCCGCCGCCGACGAGCCGCACCCGGCGCGAGTGGCCGGGACGAAGATGGTCGGGCAGCGCCTGGTCGGGCACCGGATCGAAGCCGAGAGCGACAAGCGCCGCGCTCAGATCGCGGCTGCTCGCTGCAACGGCGTCGAGTACGTACCGAGCGTGACGGCCGGGAGTTTCGCGTCATCCATCTGCCCCGGAGTCGAGCGCGACGACGAGACGACGGCGCCGGTGCAACCGCGTCGCCCTCCCCGTCTGATCGCGCAGCTCGCGTAGGCGGTCCTCGATCGCTCATACCATCTCGGCGTGCCGTACGAGACTGCCCACTACGAGCGAGCGCTGGACGCTCCTCGTCGCGGCAGCACGAGATCCTCGATGCCGTTCGATCGACCCCTCGGCAACCGGCGATTCAAGATGAAGCGCAATCGTTCCTCGTCTCGGCGTACGGGTGCACGTACCGCTGTTTCAGCGCGATTCGTGAGCTGGCCGCGCGCCCGCGCTGCGATGCCGACGACGCACTCGTACTGACGCGCTCACTCGTCTCGATCGTCGCCGTCTCGCTCTGGTCGTGCAGCCCGAGCACCGGGCAGACCGTGCCTATCGGCTGCTGCAGTGGAAACACAAGTGGCGGTCGAGCGACTGCGCACGCAAGAGAGGGCAGTCGAACCGGCTGCCCATCGAGCCGTCGGCGCTAGAGCAGTCGCGGCTCTGGGTCAAGAAGTTCAAGGCGTCATCGAAGAGATACCCGGCGACAAGGAGCTACTTCACGATCTCGGACTCGCTGGCACGTACGCGAAGATCCACCGCCCCGGCTCTGACGTCGCTCACTGGTCGTTCGGCGCAGCGGCCGGTGGCTTCGCCGAAGTCATCTACTCCTCGACGTCCTTGAAGGACGCGTGGTCGCGCTAGAGCATCCCGAGCCGGACGAGGCGGTCGAAGTCCTCGCGTACGCCACGATCACGTACGGCCAGTTTCTCGCGGGATCGGATGAGATCATCGAGCACGGACTCTCGCGCTTCGCGCTTGATCGGTACGCGGCGTGGAGAGACGAGCACGGCGGCTCGTCATGTGATCCGACGATGCGAATCGCGCACGGTCGCGCTGCACGACGATCTGCACGACACGGCCCCGGTGTAGCCGTGCTCCGGCCGAGCGTGACGGCAGACTCAGCGGCGGTGAGTCAGACGCGGAGCGGCAGACTCGGAGGCTCGGTCCATACAGGTCCATCTTGCGATCGCGTCAGCGGTCGTTTCGTTTGCTCGCTCTCGTCGGGGGATCGTCGCGATTTGGGGCGACGACCCAGACAAAGCGTTGCCGATCTTTGGCTTTGTGATTGCGGCTGGCGCGGGTGGAATCCTGATCGCAACGACGATGGAGCGACGCGCATTAGACGAGTCGCGGCGTCGCGAGGTAGCGAGGATCGTCGAGCTGTTGGAGTCGATCGACGACTCGCCGAGCTGTCTCCCAACGACGAGCGCGTGGTGGGGGACCCCCCTCGACGTCGAGCGGAGTAACCCCGTCGTATATCCTCTCCACCCTCGACCTCGCCGAACGAGCGAAGCGACTAGAGAGGAACAGTCAACTGAGGTTCACTGCGGAAGATTCCACTCATATGGGCTGATACCAAGGTCCGCCGCGAAGTCTGCCCACGTCTGTATCCGCTGAGCGTCGGGGCCAGGGGGAAGCGCCCAGTACATGATGGTGCCGTTGTGGTCATACAGGCCGGTGGCCGGACCGAGCTGCGCTGCCAGAACGCCGTAGCTCGCTAGCTGGCTCCAGACCCGCGTCAGGAACGCCGTCACCGAGTATCGACGAGGCCCCTGGGTCACATGCCCCCACCGGTCAATCATTTCCCTGTACGCGCCGGGGCACAGCTCCTTGTACCGGTGCTCGACGATGCCATGCTCCAGCCAGGGCTCTCCCGGCGACAAACAGAGGAAGACATCCTCGTACACACCGAGCTGAGCGCCGATCCCAACGGGTGAGGGCTTGGCAGAGACCCTATGGCGCGGGCGCTGTGGCATCAGCTACGCATTCCTCCGCAAACCCTACGGACTCCAAGACCAGGGGGATCCCTCCCCTGGTCGCATGCGCAGACCCCGTCGGGATCGCCGAGTCGCGAAAGTCTCCTTCTGCGCACCCTTTAGCGACGCCGCTTAGTTGAGGGCAATCGAGCGGTCGCAGGCGGGATCGTGACGAAGTCCAGAGCGACGAACGGACCCGTCGGTAGCGGTGCCCTGATCCAGGTCACCGATAACGGTCTCGGCGCCGGTCTTGACACGAACATCAACTTCGGCCTTGACCCGTCCGATCCGGCGTTGACGACGTGCCCGTTTATCGACGACTTCGGGGAAATGACGATCACGAAGGGTGACTTCTCGGTACACGACGGATAACCGCGCTATTCGCGGTGAGGTGCCTGCTTCGCCGACCTCTAGGTTGGGCGTCTCCCGGCTAGCGCGCGGCTAGTGCACGTCGTGCGCACGAGAGCGGCTCCGACGCGCTACGCACGGCGATCGGGAAAGCGTGCCACGCGGCCGGCATCCCGGTCTGGTCCGCCGCACGACTTGCGCCATCGTCGGATCTCGCTGCTCCACTCTGCGGGGCGTCCCGTGGGCGCGGATCGGCGAGCAAGTCGGTCAGCGCAACCTCGCCGTGACCGCGAACACGTACTCGCACGTCCTGATGGACGAGAGCGAGATCGACTACGCGACGCTCGTCGCGTCGAAGCCGAGCCAGGCGTAAACGTACGCGCTCGGATGGTGCGTACCCCCGTGCGTACCTCGACGACGCGAAGACGTCTCATTCGCAGCAGGCAGGTTCGATTCCTGCCGGGCGCATCTTGGCCCGCTCGGCTAGGCGGATTTCGCCAAGAACTGTGGGTCAGGCGGGTCAGAGATGCCCGAAAGCTCAAATGGTGCGCACCTCCGCGCGTACCTCAACGCGACGTGGAGTCGCTCGACGAGTACAGCGACGAGCGACAGTGCGCATGCCCAACCGAGCATGATCTACCCGCAGTGACCCGACAGATTGGGAGGAGCGGATGCGCCGCTTGAACTTTCTGCAGGACGACCCCTGGGATGAGGTGGACGACGACATCAACCGTGTCCGCTGGTTCGGGCACCCATTCGGGACCGACCAGCTCGGGGCGTCGCTGATCGAGTATCTGCCTCGGTCGCCCGACAGTCCGCTGCACATGCACTACGGCGTCGAGGAGATGTTCTTCGTCCTCAGTGGGACGCCGACCGTCCGCACGCCGGAGGGAGAGGAGGAGCTAGCAGCCGGCGACGTCGTCTACTTCCCGGAAGGCCCAGACGGGCTGCACACGTTCTCGAACCCCACGGATGAGCCGGTGAGGATGCTTGGCATCTCGAGCAAGCGTTTCCCAGATGTCGTCGCCTACCCGGAGCGCGGAGTTGCCTGGGTGGCGACCCGCCATCCTGAACGCCCGGTACCCGAGGGCGGCGACCAGGGAGTCATCGCTCGCTTCGAGCTGGACACCACGCCCTAGGTAACCGCCTCTGTAACGCAAGACACGCGGGGTCAGCTAGGCCCAGGGGAGGCTGTCCCAGTACGAGGGACGCTCCCGCCGAAACCACTCGAACCCCGAGTACGCCTGCTCCGGGTCGCGAGCCTCCTCTGCCACGCTCGCGCCGTAGCGCGCCGCGAGCTCCGACACCGGGTAGAGGCCCTGCGCGTCCTCGGAGCGCGTCCCGGCCATCAGGATCACGCACGGCCCATCGCCGGCGCCCACGAAGATGTGCTCGGTTCCGGCGGGGCTGTGCAAGAAGTCCCAGGGTCGAAGCAGCCGTTCCTCGCCCTCGACGAGCAGCCTGCACTCCCCGGACAGCACGAGGAACGCCTCTTGATCCGACTCGGCGTGGTAGAGGCCGTTCGGCTCGCTCGGCTCCAGGACGTGGAGACGGAAGCCGAGCTGCGGAAACTCGAATTTCTGGCTCTCGAATTCGCACATCGAGCCGCGTGGCTGCTTTCCGCTCTCCGTCGTCCACCACTCGGCGTCCCGCACGTTCACGACGAACCAGCCGTCGGTGGCGGGTGCGAGGCCTGAGCCGGAGTCCTCGAGCCGCGCCTCGGGCACGGCGCGAGTCTACTGTCGGGACGCGCGACCAGCGCATGCCCTCCTGACACCCGAATCTGGGCGCTAGCGGGCTCCCTGTCAGCATGCGTCTCATGCTGGGCGAAGTCTCGAGCTCACGCGCCATACACCGGTACGGCGATCATCCGAGCCAGCTCGCGGAGCTGTTCCTCCCGGAAGGCGCCGGGCCGCACGCTCTGGTGGTCGTCGTCCACGGCGGGTACTGGCGAGAGAAGTACGACCGCGCGCTCATGACCGCGCTCTGCCTCGATCTCGCGGCACACGGGCTCGCCGCCTGGAACCTCGAGTACCGGCGGGTCGGGGACGGCGGCGGCTGGCCCGAGACGCTGCTCGACGTTGCAGCGGGTATCGACGCACTCGCGGAGCTCGACGCACCGCTCGACCTGGAGCGCGTCGCGGCCGTCGGGCACTCGGCCGGCGGGCAGCTCGCGGTATGGGCCGCAGCGCGGCCACGGCTTCCCACCGGGGCGCCCGGAGCAGGGCCGCGTATCGCCGTCGGTGCGGTCGTCTCGCAGGCGGGCGTGCTCGACCTCCGCCTCGCCGCCGCACTCACTCCCTCCGCCGAGCCGACCCGAGCGCTCCTCGGCGATCCGGCCGAGAACAGCGAGGCGTACGACGTCGCGTCCCCCGTCGAGCACCTGCCGCTCGGCGTCCCGCAGCTCGTTCTCCACGGCGACCGCGACGAGACGGTCTCGATGAGGATTGCGGAGTCCTATGCGACCCGGGCGCGCGACGTCGGTGACCCGTGCGAGCTCGTCGTCCTTCCGGACACGGGCCATTTCGAGCACATCGACGCCGGATCGGACGCCTGGCGCGTTGCGCGCGACTGGCTCTCGGGCTACGCGAGCGCCGCGCGGAGCTGACCCACGAAGGCCTCGAGCGCCTTCGGCCCGTCCTCGGCAGCGAGGAGCGCGGCCGAGCCGACGACGACGCCGTCTGCGAGCTCCGCCGCCTCGGCTGCCTGAGCCGCGTTCGAGACACCGAAGCCCGCATAGAGCGGGGCTGTTGTCACGCGCCGCGTCCGCTCGACCAGCGGCGCGAGTGCCGGCGAGAGCTCCGTCCGCGCCCCCGTCGTGCCCGTCACGGTCACGAGATAGAGCCAGCCGTCCGTCCGCTCGGCGGCCAGTGCGATCCGCTCGTCGGTCGTCGTCGGCGCCACGAGCTGGACACGCTCGAGCTCCGGATGCTCGTCAGCCGGAAGATCGGCAACGATCAGCGATTCCGCGCCGGCCTCGCGCGCCTCGCCCGCGAACCGCTCCCAGCCGTAGGCCTCGAGCAGTGATGCGTAGGTCATGGGTACGAGCGGGAGACCGATGCGCGCGCGAACCTCACGGAGGCACTCCAGGCAGGCAGTCGTCCGCATTCCAGCCGCGAGCGCTCGCTCGGCAGCGCGCCGGATCACCGGCCCGTCGGCGAGGGGTCCGAGAACGGGAAGCCGATCTCGAGCAGGTCGGCGCCGCCCGCCTCGACCGCGGCCGCGAGCTCGGGCGTCTCGCGACCCGCCATGAGGTAGACGACGAGCTTCTTGCTCAGTGCGCGAGCACCTCGGCGAGATCCTTGTCGCCGCGCCCGGAGAGCCCGACCAGCACGACCTCCGCGTCCACGTCGAGCGCGCGCGCCAGCGCGTGCGCGGGCTCGAGTGCCGGCAGGATGCCCTCGGTCTCGGCCAGCCGGTGGAACGCCGCGAGCGCCTCCTCGTCCGTGGCGGTGACGTACTCGGCGCGTCCGGAGTCGCGCAGGAACGCGTGCTCGGGCCCGACGCCTGGGTAGTCGAGCCCGGCGGAGATCGAGTGCGCGTCGAGAATCTGGCCGTCCCCGTCCGCGAGCACCGACGAGCGCGCACCGTGCAGGACGGCGGGTCGGCCGCTGGCGAGGCTCGCGGCGCCCGCCGCCTCCACCCCGACGAGCCGCACGTCCTCGTCGTCGACGAACCCGGCGAAGAGGCCGATCGCGTTCGACCCGCCTCCCACGCACGCGACGACGGCGTCTGGCAGCCGGCCAACCGTTTCCAGAGCCTGCGCCCGCGCCTCGCGCCCGATCACCGACTGGAGCCGGCGCACGATCGCGGGGTAGGGATGCGGCCCGACGCAGGAGCCGATGAGGTAGTACGTCGTCTCGACGTTCGCGATCCAGTCGCGAATCGCCTCGCTCGTCGCTTCCTTGAGCGTTCTGGTGCCGAATTCGACCGGCTGCATCTCGGCGCCGAGAAGCCGCATCCGCTCGACGTTCGGAGCCTGGCGGCGCATGTCCTCGGAGCCCATGTAGACGACGCACTCGAGCCCGAAGCGGGCGCACACGGTCGCCGTCGCGACCCCGTGCTGGCCCGCGCCCGTCTCCGCGACGATCCGGCGCTTTCCGAGCCGGATCGCGAGCAGCGCCTGTCCGACCGCATTGTTGATCTTGTGCGCGCCCGTGTGGCAGAGGTCTTCGCGCTTCAGCAGGATCCGCCGACCGTCGGGGGCGAATCGCGCCGCTTCGTAGAGCGGCGTCGGCCGGCCGACGTAGCGCGTGCCGAGCTCGTCGAGCTCCTGCTCGAACGCGGGATCCGCCGCCGCCTCCTCGAATCCTCGCTCCAGCTCGTCGAGCGCGGGCACGAGCGTCTCCGGGACATAGCGCCCGCCGTACGTCCCGTAGAGCCCGGCAGTCACGTCCGCGCTGCCGCGACGTAGGCGCGGACTCGCTCGTGGTCCTTGACGCCCGGCTCGTGTTCGAGGCTCGAGCTGGCGTCGACGGCCCACGGGCGCACATGCTCGATCGCGGCACGCACGTTCTCCGGTCCCAGGCCGCCCGCGAGCATGATCCGGCCCTCCGCCTCGGCCGCACGGGCAAGGTGATCGGGATCCTGCTCCTGCCACGGGAGGTCGAGTACCCGCGCGACCTCGTGCCCGTCATGGAGGAGGGTCGCGTCTCTTCCCCGCAGCTTCCCGTCCTCTCTCGGATAGAGCTGGACGAGGTCGGCACCGTCGCTCGGCTCGCCCACGCACACCGCGACTGCCAGCATCGTGTCCGGAACCGGCAGGACGTCGCGTGACCGGCGCGGGCTCCCCTCCACGAGGACGAACCCGGCCAGGTCCGCCCCAGCCTCGGCTGCGGCCGTGACGTCCTCCTCGCGCGTGAGGCCGCAGACCTTCACCAGCGGGCGCGCGAGGAGCTCGGCGAGCTTCGCCGCCGGATCCGGGGCCCGCATGAGCGCCGACCCGACGAGGATCGCGTCGGCACCGGCGAGCTCTGCCTCTGCGCCGTGGATGCGGGACTCGATTCCGCTCTCCGCGACGACGATCCGGTCGGCGGGTGCCCGGGCGACGAGCTCGAGCTGACCGCGGCGGTCGATCTCGAACGTCTCGAGATCCCGCGCGTTGAGACCGATGATCCGTGCGCCGAGCGCGTCGGCTCGCGCCAGCTCGTGCGCGTCGTGCGCTTCGACGAGCGTGTCCAGTCCCAACGCCTCGGCCACTCCCATGAGGTGGCTCGTCGTCGCATCGTCGAGGTCGCGGAGCAGGAGCAGCACGGCGTCCGCGCCTGCCTCGCGCGCTGTCCGAAGGTCGTCCTCGGTGGAGAAGAAGCCCTTCGCGAGCAGCGGGACGCGCGAGGAGGCTCGCGCCGCGCGCAGGTCGTCCCACGTGCCACCGAAGCGCTGGTCGACGAGGATCGAGACCGCGGCTGCGCCTGCGCGCTCGTAGCCGGCCGCGAGGCGTGCGGGGTCAGCGTCGGGCCGCAGGTCGCCCGCCGAGGGCGAGCGCCGCTTGACCTCCGCGACCGCGGCGAGGCCGGCGGCGGCGAGCGCGTCCCTAAACCTCATGCGTGAACCTGGCGAGCTCGTCGAGGCGGATCGCGGCGGCACCCGAATCGACCGCCTTGCGCGCGAGCGCGAGCCCCTCGGCGAGGTCGGCCGCTCCGCCGCCAGCGGCGATCGCGCCCGCGGCGTTGAGCAGGATCGCGTCACGGCGACCGCCTTTCGCCCCTGCGAACACGTTGCGGATCGCGGCCGCGTTCTCCTCCGGGCTCCCGCCGCGGAGCTCGTCCGGGTCGCAGCGCGCGATCCCGAGGTCGAGCGGGTCGATCGTGCGCTCCACCACCGATTCACCCACGACCTCGCACACGAGATTCGGCCCGGCGGGCGAGAGCTCGTCGATGCCGTTCGCGCCATGGACGACGAACGCCCGCCTCGCGCCGAGGCTGGCGAGGACTTCCCCGACGGTGCGAACAAGGCCCGGCGCGTAAACGCCGACGATCTGCGCGCGGGCGCCGGCCGGATTCGTGAGCGGGCCGAGCACGTTGAACACCGTACGCGTCGCCAGCTCGCGCCGCACCGGCGCTGCGTGCCTCATCGCGGGGTGATGGAGCGGAGCGAACATGAACCCGAAGCCGAGCTCGTCGATCGACCGCGCGATCTGATCGGGCGCTAGCTCGAGCCGGAAGCCGAGCGCCTCGAGGACGTCGGCAGAGCCCGAGGCCGAGGAGACGGCTCGGTTCCCGTGCTTCGCGACGGCCGCGCCGGCCGCCGCGGCGACGATCGCGGCCGCGGTCGAGATGTTCAGCGTGCGGGCGCCGTCCCCGCCGGTTCCGGCCGTGTCCACGAGATCGTCGCGGGTCGAGTGCACGGCGAGCACGTGCGCACGCATTGCCTCGGCGCAGCCCGCGATCTCGTCTGCGGTCTCTCCCTTTGCGCGGAGCGCGACGAGGAAGCCGCCGATCTGGCCTGGGGTCGCCTCCCCGGCCATGATCTCGCCCATCACCTCCCGCGCAGGCTCGCGCCCGAGGTCGCGGCCGTCCAGGAGCTGCTCGATCGCCTGCTGGATCACGCAGGAAGTCTTGCGTACCAGAGCTACGGGCCTACGAGCACCTCCGGCCCGGTCGGCCTGGGATCGCCGTCACCGGGCTCGGCCGTCACGCTCAGGACCGGGTAGAGCGCCGGGTCAACCGCAGCCGCGAACCGCACGAACGAGCGGCCCTGCTCGTCCGGGTGGAACGTGCCGGCGGAGATGCGATTCGGCCTCCCCGGCCGGTCGCCGGGGCCGACGAACCAGAGCTCGTAGTAGTCGCCCTTGGGCAGGATCGGCAGCGAGTCGCTCTCGAGGACGATCACGCGGCCGATGCCGGTCTTGCGGACCTCGACGGACGCGGCCGCCGGCCCGGCGGGTGCCCGGAGCACGGTGTCGAGCTCGAGCACGCCGGCTCGGCCACCTCCGAGCGTCGTCACTCCCACGACGGCGACCGCGACGAGCGCGGCGGCGCCTGCGAGCGCCGGGGCGAGTCGCGGCCACCGGAGCCACCGCGACCTGCGCTGCCCGCTCCGAGCCGGCGGTTCGGCGTCGCGGGCGACCGCCTCGAGCACGCGCGCCTCGAGCGCCGGAGGCGGTGCGACCGGCGAGATCGCGTCGCGCAGGGCCACCAGAAGCTGCGCGTCGCTGTGACTGCCGAAGTCGCTCATCGGAGATCGTGCTCGTCGAGGTAGCGGGTGAGGGCGCGAAGCGCGTGCATCATCCTCGTCTTCACGGTGCCGAGGGGGATGCCGAGCCGTTCGGCGATCTGTGCCTGGGTGAGATCCTCGCGATAGGCGAGCTCGAGCACCTCGCGATGAGCGGCGCTGAGCTGTCCGAGCGCCTCGCCGACTGCGAGCCGTAGGAGCAGCTGCTCGAACGCCTCGTTTCCGGCCGCCCCCTCGGCCTCGGGCTCGGAGAGCTCGTGCGGGACGGCGACCCCACGACGGCGCCAGAGGTCGACCGCCGCGCGACGCGCGAGGGTGAAGACGAACGTGCGGACCGAGGAGCGGGAGCGGTCGTAGCGCTGCGCCGAGCGCCAGAGACGGACGAACGTCTCCTGGACGAGGTCCTCCGCCAGCCCGGCATCCCGGAGGAGATGAAGGCCGAGGCCGTAGATCTGGCCACCGTAGGCCGAGTACAGCTCCGAGAGCGGCTCCTCGCGGTCGCCCGGCGAGGAAGCGCGCGCGAGACGCTCGACGAGCTCCTCGTGTGCCCGCTGCGGGCGAGTGGCTGTTCCGGCGACGGCAGCGATGTCGCGTGTTCGCACAATCGAGGCGATCGGTTCACGAGGTGGGCCGGAGCAAGGCCCGGCCCACCTCGTGGAAGCGCAATCGTCAGTCCTGCACGGCCGCGAGACCGGTGATCGTCACGTTCCCGCGGATGCGGCCGAGCTGCCGCGTCTTGCCGGATGCGACGTCCACCTGGTACAGCCGCGCACCGTCACGGCCCTTGGGCGTGCCGGCGACGTAGCCGACGTTGTCGGCGCCCGCGATGTCGAAGCCCGCGTCGACGCCGAGATCGACGTCCAGCTTGACGGGATTCATCAGCGTGCCCGCGTTCGCGGGGTTCTGGAGCCAGATCTGGTCCGGGCTCGCCCCCACGTCGAGCGCGAACAGCATCGTCGCGGCCGGGCGGTTCGCGAACGCCACGAACGACGAGTTCGTGTACGCGGAGCCGACCACGGTCACGCCGGCCGGAGTCAGGCTCGTGTCCTTCATGAGCAGGCTCCCGGGATCGGGATCGAGCCGCAGGTTGTCGTCCGCATCGCTCGTGACGCGGATCTTGTCCACGGTCGGGTTGAAGTCGAACCCGATGCGGTCGCCGTTGAGCGCCGACGGCGCCATCTCGAAGGCGGGTCCCTCGGCGACGGCGATCGCCGTCCACGGATTGACGCGGTAGACGACCTTGTCGCTGCCGAGCGCGTACAGATCGCCGGTCGCGGGCCGGAAGTCGATGCCCTTGAGCGCCACTCCGGCCGGCAGGCCGGTGATGGCCTTCGACCTCGCGGACTCCGGCGAATTCGCCTTGAACCGGAGCAGGTTGCCGGACGAGTCCGTCGCGAAGATCATCCGCTGGCCGTTGCTGGCTCGGTTGGACTTGCCGTTTGCCTTCCCCTGGCCATTGCCGCCGGTCGCGCCGGCAGCGAGCGGGAGCATGAGCACGAGCGCGGCGAGAACGACGCCGGCACGTACGAGTCGTGCTGTCATGAGCTGTCTCCTCTCGTGTCGTTGCATGACCGCCTGCCTTTCGCAGCGACACGACGCGCAGGTTCAACCCGCACGGATTCCTTACAGCGGCGCCGCGCTCGCCCTCGGCCGCGCTTGCGACCGCGTCAAGCGTCCAGGTGCGCCAGCTCCGGCCAGATCTCCGCCCAGGGCTCTCGCGGGCGGTCGCAGACGAAGACCGATCCGCCCTGCTCCTCGTTCTCGAGGTCGACGCCGTTGTCGATCGTCGCGGCACGTCGGCACCCCTCGAAGGTCGCAGGAGGAACGCGGTAGCCGACGACGATCACCGGGCCCGCCGCGCCGGGCGGCATCCCGAAACGGGCATACGCGTTGTGCCCCGAGTAGGCGCGGGGAAGTCCCAGCTCCGGCCCGAAGCGATCGATTGCGCCGGCCTCGCCGTAGTTCCCGGTGAAGACGACCGCGGACGCCCGCTGGCCGGGAGAGAGGCCACCGCGAACCTCGGCGACGGCGCGCACCAGCTCGGGCCAGCCGACGGTCTCGATCGCGTCCTCGTTCACGTCCGGAATCGGCGTCGCCTCGAGCCGCTCCGCCGGCACCAAGGGCAGGGCCACGACCACGGACACCGCGGCGGTGAGCACGACCGCCGCGGCGACGAGCGCCCGACGCGGGCGAGTGGCGAGCCAGCGCTCGACGACGACGGCTCCCGGAGCGAGGAGGCAGAGGAGCAGCGGGCCGGCGTAGTAGGGCTTGCCGCCCACCACGAAGACGATGACGAGCAGCGCGAAATAGGCGTAGCCGAGCGAGCGCCAGAGCACGAGGCGGGGATCGCGCAGAAGGCCCCAGAGCCCCACGGCCAGCACCGGCACGAGCAGCGGCCCCACGAGGAGAAGCTGGAGCGGGAGTAGCGTCGCTCGGCTCTCCCCGGCCTCGTCCTGGCGGATGTCCTCCGCGAGCTCGAGCTGCGGCCAGCCGTGGCTTGCCTGCCAGACGAGGTTCGGGAGCCAGACGACGAGCGCCAGTGCAGCCCCCGCCCACAGCCAGGGCGAACGGAGCACCGAGACGAGCCGGCGATCGAGCGCGAGCCCGAGCGCGAGCGCGAGAACGAGCAGGAGCGGAAGCTGCTTGTTCTGAAGGCCGACGCCCACGACGGCGCCAACGGCGAGCCAGAGCCGCTCGTCGCCGCCGCCGAGGATGCGCGCGACGAGGAGGACGGCCGCGACCCACACCAGGAGGTCGAACGTCGCGGTGCTCAGCAGGTGGCCGAGAACGAGGACGAATGCGGATGCAGCCGTACAGACGGCAGCCAGGAACTGACCGGTCGCGCGGGCGCCGAGCTCCCGCGCGAGCAGGGCGACGAGCACGACGACGACCGCCGCGGCGAGCGCCGAGAGCACCCGCAACCCGCGTGGCGACTCACCGAAGAGCGCCTCGCTCACCCACCCGAGAAGCGGCGTCAGCGGTCCCTGGTCGTCGTAGCCGAAGGCGAGGTGCCGCCCTGCGACACGGAAGTAGAGCTCGTCCCGGTGGTAGCCGTACCCGTTCGCGAATGCGATCTGGAGGACGAGCTGGAGCGCGGCAACCGGAAGCACGAGCCGCGCGGCGAACGGGTGTGGCCGCATCAGAGAACCTGCACGAGCGCGGCGCCGAGACGATCGAGGTCGCGCTCGTCCGTATACGGGCCGATGGACACCCGCAGAAGCCGCTTTCCCTCCCACTCGTACACCGGCACCTCGACGCGGTGCTCGGCGTAGAGGCGCGCCCAGAGCTCGTCCGGGTCCCCCGGCGGCAGCTCGACGGCGCGCATGAACGGCGCGGGCTCGCCCGGGACCCGCGGGAAGCCGGCGTCGGCGAGGCGCCGCTCGGCCTCGTCGGCGAGCGCGCGCTGCCGCTCCCGGTCGAACGTGCCGTGCACCTCGATCGCCTTCGGCACCGTGAGGTAGGCCGACGGATCGCGCGTCCCGGCCCAGCCGTGGCGCTCGCCGAAGTCGGCGTCCTCGCGATACCCCCAGCTCACGACGAGCGGCTCGATCCAGCCCTGATGCTCGGGGCGCGCCCAGAGGAAGCCGGCGCCCTTCGGCGCGCAGAGCCACTTGTGGCAGTTCCCGGCGTAGACATCGGCGCCGAGGGCGTCGAGAGCGAGCGGGAGCTGGCCCGGCGCGTGCGCCCCGTCCACGATCGCGAGCGCCCCGACTGCGCGCGCGGCGGCACAGATCTCCTCGACGGGAAGGACGAGGGCCGTCGGCGACGTGATGTGCGAGACCGACACCGCGCGCGTTCGCGGCCCGATCCGCTCGACGACCTCGTCCGGCTCGCAGACGACCAGGTCGGCGCCCGCGAACTCCCAGGTCCTCGTGATCGCCCCGTACTCGTGCGTCGTCGTCACGACCTCATCGCCGGGCTCGAGCCGCAGCGAGCGGATCACCGCGTTCAGCGCCGAGGTCGCGTTCGGGACGAATACGAGATCGTCCGCCCGCGCCCCGACAAAGCGTGCGAGGGCGCCTCGCGCCTCGTACAGCTCGCCACCCGGCTCCCCGCCGTCCCAGAAGGACCGTGCGACACGCCGGGTGAAGAAGTCCGTCGGCCCGCGCTCGAGCTCGAGCTGGAACCGCTGGTACTCGTCGAACACCGCCCGGGTGCAGGCGCCGTAGCTGCCGTGGTTCAGGTAGGCGACCTCGCGGTCGAGCAAGAAGTCGCCGCGCATCCGCCGATAGTGTCTCACGGTGCGCGGGATCCTCCGGACGTACTTCCCGCCGCTTCCGAGATCGGTGACGACGCTCCAGGTCGGCGGGCTCGTCAACGCGTTCGGGAACGGCATCACGCTCCCGTTCCTCTTCATCTACCTGCACAACGTGCGCGGGATCGGGCTCGGCGTGGTCGGGCTGGTCGTCGGCCTCCACGCGCTCGTGAGCATCGTCGCCGGTCCGCTCTTCGGCGTCCTCATCGACAGGGTCGGCGGGCGCAGGATGCTCGCAACCGCGCTCGCGATCCTCGCCTTCGGGTACGCGCTCTACCCGCTCGTGGACGTCGCGTGGCAGGGCTTCGTCGTCGCGGCGATCACGGGCGTCGGGGTCGGCGGCTTCTGGCCATCGCAGTCGACGCTCATCGCGAGCCTGTCGACGCCCTCCGAGCGTCCTGCCGCCTTCGCCATGCAGCGGGTCGTCATGAACCTCGGCATCGGGCTCGGCGCGCTCGCGGGCGGCCTGATCGCGACGACGGAGTCTCCTGGCTCGTTCACGGTGCTGTTCCTCCTGAACTCGCTGACCTTCGTCGCGTACGGCGTCGTGATGCTCGCGCTCGTCCCGTCGCCGAAGCCGGCCCGTGAGAGCACCTCGGAGGCGGCTGAGCGTGCCGGCTCGTATCGCAACGTCCTCCGGCATCGCGCGTTCGTCGCCGTCATCGGCCTCAACGCGCTGTTCATCTTCGCGGGCTTCTCCGGCTTCGAGCTCCTTCCGGTCTACGCGAAGAACGAAGCGGCGGTCTCGGAGACGCAGATCGGGCTCGTCTTCCTCGTGAACACAATCGTGATCGTGCTGCTCCAGCTGCCGATCGCGCGGCTCGCGCAGGGCCGGCGGCGGATGCCTGCGCTCGGGCTGCTCGGGCTCCTCTGGGCCGGCGCGTGGCTGATCGTGCCCATCGCCGGGTCCGAGACCGCGGCGGCGGCGACTCTCCTCTTCGTCGTCGCGATGACGATCTTCGCCGTCGGCGAGTGCCTCCACGGCGCCGTGCACGCGCCGCTCGTCTCCGACCTCGCCGAGCCACGCCTCCTGGGGCGCTACATGGCGCTCTCCGCGCTCTCGTGGCAGGTCGGGTTCGCCCTCGGGCCGGCGGTCGGCGGCTTCGTCCTCGCCTACGCGCCGAACGCCGTCTGGTTCGGAGCGGCCGCCGTCTGCGCCGTCGGGGGGATGCTCGCGTTCCTCGTCGAGACGACGCTGCCGGCGCGCGCCCGCCGAACGCCGCTCCCGACACCTGCCTCCGCGTAGAGGGCGCCCGGGAGGCGCCCGGGGTACCATGGCGAACATGTTCCCGACGTTGGACGACCCCCTCAGTCCCCGTGCCGAGCCTTCCCCGCATCCGGCGCTCCCGCACCCGCAGCACGGGCGAGGTCGTCGCACGTCCGGCACCGGTCGTCCACGAGCTCAGCGCTAGCGGCCTCACCTGGGTGAACGTCGTCGCGCCCGACGTGGCGACGGCGCAGGAGCTCGCCGAGCGCTTCGGCTGGCACCCCCTCGACGTCGAGGACGTCGTCTCGAAGCGCCAGCGCCCGAAGGTGGACGACTACGAGGACGACGGCTACCTGTTCGCGGTCCTCCACTTCCCCTTCTACGACAAGCAGATCCAGCGCCTGAACGCCGCGGAGCTCGACCTCTTCATCGGGCACGACTACGTCGTGACGATCCCGAACCGCGAGCTCCACCCGGTGACGCGCCTCTTCGTGCGCTGCGAGGAGGACGAGGCGCTCAGGGAGCAGCTCTTCGCCCGCGGCTCCGGCCGACTTCTGTACGAGGTGCTGGACGACCTCTTCGACTACTGCTTCCCGATCCTCGACAAGATCGCGCACAAGCTCGACGTCATCGAGGACGAGGTGTTCGACGGCCGCTCGTACGAGGTCGTCCGCGACATCTCGAACGTGAAGCAGGAGATCATCTCCTACCGCAAGATCATCAAGCCGGAGCGCGCGACCCTCCGCGTGCTCGAGCGCCGCGTCGAGAACTTCCTCCCCGAGGAGCTCGAGCTCTACTTCGACGACATCGTCGACTCGGCCGAGCGGATCTGGGACCTCCTCGACAACTACAAGGAGGTCGTGGAGGCGATCGAGTCGACGAACGAGTCGGTCATCTCGCATCGCCAGAACGACGTCCTGCGCGTGCTCACGATCATCTCGACGACGATGCTGCCGCTCTTCGTGATCACGGGGATCTTCGGGATGAACGTCCTCTTCCCGGGCGAGGGCACGACGTGGGCGTTCTGGGTCATCCTCGGGCTCCTGCTGTCCGCGGTCGTCGGGATGCTCGGGATCCTGCGCTGGAAGCGCTGGTTCTAGGCGTTTGGCTTACCAGAGCGGGTTCCGGGTCGTTTGTACCCGGATCTTGTACCCCGAGTGACTTCTCGGTCGACAGCGTCTGGTCTTCGTAGGCTGCATTCGTGAAGGACACTCACGCGCACTACTGGGGCGACTTCCGCGTCCTGTTCGAAGAGCAGCACGAAAAGGTCAAGGCTGAGGGGAGTGTGGCTCGCGGCGTCGATCGACACTTCGACCAGGGCTACCTCATCGCCTACCACGAAGTCCAAGGGCTGATCGAGCAACTCTCGACGCGGGGCAACGAGAGCTTCCTCTTCGAGCTCGGGTTCACGATCCGCGAGGCCGCAGAGCGTGCGACCCGCGATGCCGAGCGAGCTCGCCGGAACGCCAAGGGGAGCGACGACCCCGACCGCTCGTTTCACGGCGCGCGGGCTCTTGGGTACCGCTTCGTCGTGACGCTCATGCAAGACCAGGCCGAAGTGTTCGGGATCCCGCTCGAGGAGGTCGCCCTCGACGGGCTCGACCCCGATAGGGACATCGGCTAATCGGCCGGGCGCCGCCGGTGCCAATCGAGGAGCGAGAACTCGAGGCGGGTGGGCTGAACTTGCTCCTACGCAGAGCGACTCAGCCGCCGCCCCACCCACACGACGACAAGTCCAAGAAGCCACACGATCAGCCCGCCCGGCACGACCTGCCTCTGGATCTGAAGCGCGAGCTCGAGGCTGGCCAATTCCGTCACGAGCACGCCCTTCACAAATGTGACGGGCTGCGACGCCTCGACTCCTCACCGATCACTCGGGGCAAGTCCCCTCTATCCAGGAGGCGATCCGGACGACCGCGTCGACGCGGTCGGCGTCTACGCCCGCCGCCGTAACTTTGACGATCTCCGCAAGCTCTTCGACCGAGTAGCCGTGCAGACCCTTGCCGGGTTCGATTCCCTTCTTCCGCAGCTCGGCGTCTTCCTCCGCCTCGGCTCTCGCGACGAGCAAGCGGGCGGCGCGGACCTCGGTGGGCGCGTCGAACTCGTCGAGCAAGGCCGCTGCGCCGCCGGGTCGCGGCACGGCATAGCCTCCGCTGAGTTCGGCTTCAAATTTTCGGAGCTCCGCACAGGCGTCCGCCAGCTCGCCGCCAGTGCTTTCACCTTCGCCTCCGCAGGCAGTTGCGAGCAGAGCGAATGCCGCCACGGGTACCGCGAGCCAGAAAGTGTTCGCGCGCCTCACGCCCGGCAGTCTCGACCGACGCGCTCAAGTTCCGCTCAACCGAGATGGCTTTGCCAAGTGAGAACAACGTTCGTGACGGCACGGCCGCAGGCCCAGATTCGCTTCCGCCGAGCGATCGGGCGCCGGGCGCTGTGGATGGCCGAAGACGCCGCCAGGCTGCTAGTTATGAGGCCTCCATCCTTCGCCAAAAGGAGGACACGATGCAGCACTCGAGATTCCTGCGGGTAGGCGGGTTCGTCTCGGGAGGCGTGCTGATCCTGTTCGGCATCGTCGTCATCGCGCTCGGGGTGTACGGCTTCTCCTTCACCCGCGACTCGCTCGAGGACGAGGGGATCACCTTCGGGCCTGCCGACGACCCAGCAGTCGCCGAGCACGCAGAAGAGTGGGCCGGGGAGCGGGTCGAGACGGGCCGCCAGGCGCTCGCCTTCGCCGAGATCATGCGCGAGCACACGCTCGGGATCACCGGCGGGCTCACCTACTCGCAGATGGGCCGCTACCAGTCAGCGGAGAGCCCGGACGATGCGGCCGGCACGAACGACGAGGCCGCCGCCGCGACGGACGAGAGCGGTCAGCCGGTCGCGAACGGCGCCCGCGACGTCTGGGTGACGGAGACCGCGCTCACGACGGCGCTCAACCTCGCGTTCATGGCCGAGATGCTCTCGATCTTCAGCATCGTCATAGGGATCGCCCTCCTGCTGACGGGGATCGGCTTCGTCATCCTCGCGCTCGCGGTCTTCAAACGGACGCCGGGTAGCGATGCTGTAGCCCCGGCGGCAAGCCAAGGGGTCGCCGCCGCATAGCGCTTGAGCTCACTCAATCCAACCAGGCTTGACGTCCGCACCTGAATACGTAACCGTTGTTGCGAATTCCTGGGGGTGGGAACGTGGGAGTGACGATGCGCGAGAACCGTGGGCGACGTCGCCGCCGCTCGCTCGGCGTGCTGTTCCTCGCCATGATCGCCGGGCTGGTGGTTCTCGTGCCGGCGTCCGCGGAGATCACGTGGCGCGGGGGCTTCGAGACGGGGACGTTCTCCGAGTGGGACGCTCTCCAGGCCAGGCCCGGCAGCGCGACGATCGTCGACGACCCCGTCCGCGAGGGACGGTACGCGGCCCGCTTCGAGGTCGGGCCGGGCGACAACCCGCTGCGTTGCTCCTGCGGGGAGCGGGCGGAGCTCGTCGAGCACACCGGCGAGCGCCCCGGCACGACGTCGGTGTGGGCCTGGTCGGCGTACTTTCCCGCCGAGTTCGCCGTCCGCCCCGGAAAGCGCGTCGTCTTCACCCAGTGGCACGACTTCGGCTCCGGCCATCCGGCGCCGCTCGTGATTCGCGTCGTGAGCACGGGTGGCGTGGAGCGCCTCGGGGTCGGGGTCCTCGGCGGCCCCCTGGCGAACCCCGTCGGGCGCGAGTGGGCACTTGCGCCGCTCCAGAGGGGCCGCTGGTACGACTTCGTCGCCAGGCTCCGGTGGGCGCCGGACTCCACCGGCTCGGTGGAGCTCATGATCGACGGCACCTGGGTCATTCCGAAGACGAACACACCCACGCTGTTCGTCGAGAACGGCGCCAAGGGCGTCTATCTCAAGCAGGGCGTCTACCGAGCGCAACCCTGGTCGCAGACCACGGTGGCGTATCTCGACGGCATGCGCCGCGGTGAGACGCTGGACGATGTCACCGGACCTCCGTGAGCCTTCCCGCGAACTGGCCTGGAGGTGCGGCGCATCTCCCACTAGCATCTCGGGCGTGAGGAGGCTCGTCGGGCTGGGCGTCGCGGGCGCTCTCGTCGTCCTGATGACGGGAATGCCGGCCGGGGCCGAGGCGTCGTTCGGTGACGAGACCGGCGATCACGGCAAGACCGAGACCCTCATCGCGCCGGACATCGGCGGCGTCCAGGTCTCGAACACGTCGGACGGGATGATCACGTTCCGCGTCGCGATCGCAAACTACGCCGAGCTCCCGCCGCGATCCAGGATCGTCACGCTCTTCGACCTCGATCGCAACGCCGACACGGCAGAGCTCGGCTTCGAGCGCGCCGTCAGCCACCTCGTCGACGCGACCGGGCCGACACGCATCGTCTTCGAGCAGTGGGACGAGCCGAGCTTCGGGTACGTCCAGATTCCGGCGTCCACCATCACCTCGAACTTTTCCGGCGGCGTCTACACGATGTCCATCTCGCGCAGCGAACTCGGAAACACGGCGGGCTTCAACTTCGCTCTGTTCACAATCCTGTTCGGCACGAACCAGCGCGACCGAGTTGGAGACATCGCGCCAAACGAAAACCGCTGGTCTTACGACCTGGTCGGCCTGCCCGCCCCGACCCTGTCCACGGCGAGGGTCGTCGCGATGCCCGCCCGCCCCGTCGCTGGCAGGACGTTCACGGTCGCGGCGGTCGTGCGGCGCTCGGACACCGGAGGAGCCCTAACCGCGGCGGTGGTGGCCTGCACGGCGCGTATCGGGAAGACGCGCGTGCGAGCGGTCGGCAGGTTCAGCGACGGCCGCGCCCGCTGCATCGTCTCGGTGCCTCGCAGCGCGAAGGGCAAGACGTTGCGCGGGACGATCACGGTGCGCGCCGCAGGCGCGCGTCTCAACCGAGCGTTCAGCTACCGCATCGGCTGAGCCGGCTCGCACGAGGAAGGCCAGGACCCCCGCCGCATCGGGGCCCCGGCCCGTGGTCCGCCAGTGAGAAGTCAGAGAAGGATTCGTACTGCCGTGTCGTGCGGACAGCCGCGACGGACGAGCCCGGTCGCGTCATGCAGGTCGATCTCGACGTGGGACGCCAACAGCAGCGCTGCGCCGACCTCGTACCCCGCGCGGACGAGCTCATCGAAGCGCCAGCGGAGGATTATCTCCGCTTCGGTCTCGCCGATGGCCTCGAACTGGGCCGCAGTCATATCACGCTCCACCTTTCGTGATCGCTGTCACCCACAGTTGACACGCGAGCGCGCGCTACGGCCCCCGCTTCAGGTACGGAGCGACCGGACCGAAGGTCTGGTTCGGGGTCCAGGTCTCACCCGGACGAGGGACTGATCGGTGTTCCCGGGCGGTTCTAGACTCGCTCGAGACCCGCGCGCGAGGCCTTCGCCTTGCGATCGACGTTCCAGGCGATGAGGAGCAGCCCGCCGACGACGATCGCGAATGCCGCGCCGATGCCGACCCGAAGCCAGATGCCCTCGAAGAGGATGACCGCGACCGCCCCTGCGACGAGGATCAGGATCGCCGCTCCGACCATTTTCAACGCTGGGCTCATCGCGCGCGAGTGTACGCCGTGCCGCAGGCGTGATGCAAGCCGGCGACGGGTGCTAGAAACCGCGCATGACGAAGCCGCTCTGGGCCCCGTGGCGCCTCGAGTACATCCAGCAGGCGGACGAGGCCACCGGCTGCGTCTTCTGCGCCGAGGCGGCGGGCGAGCTCCCGCGCGACGAGTCGTTGCTCATCGTGCGCGACGAGCTCGCACTCGCGATCCTCAACAAGTTCCCCTACTCGTCCGGCCACACGCTCGTCGCGCCGGTGCGTCACGTCGGAGCGTTCACCGAGCTGACCGACGAGGAAGCAGCTGCGATTCACCGCGTCACCCGCGCCGCGGTGAACACGATCGGCGAGACCTACGGCCCGGCGGGCTTCAACCTCGGCTGGAATCTCGGCCGCGTCGCAGGGGCCGGAATCGCCGACCACGTGCATCTCCACGTCGTGCCCCGCTGGGGCGGCGACACGAACTTCATGCCCGTTCTCGCGGACGTCAAGGTGCTGCCGGAGCATCTTCTGGCGACGCGGGAGCGGCTGCGGGAGGCGTGGCCGCCGGAGTGAAGCCGGTCAGGCCGGAATCAGCGCGAACGTGAAGAGTGCGTGGTTCCGGTTGAACGCGATCGTCTGCGAGCCGACGTCGAATGCCTCAGCCGACGTCCGCGCCAGCGAGTTGAGCCCGAGCGCCCCGTCGGTACCGGTCGACGTCAGCGCCTCGGCGACGTCCTCGGGCACGGTCGCCGTGCCGCCCGCGTAGCTCCCGAGCGCGAGGTCGTCCTCGAGCGCGGTGAGCGCGACGACCCGGCGGTTCGCGCCGAGGGTCGTGACGTCCACCGGCGTGAGCGTCGAGGTCGTTCCACCCGTCGCCGCGGCCGCCTCGTACGGCGTGCCCGAGGTCGTGACCCCGGTGAAGCGGTACATGCGCCCGAAGAGCAGGTTCGCGCCCGAGGCCTTCGTGACGGTCAAGGTTCCGGACTCCGAGCCGGTTGCCCGCTTCCAGAACCATTCCGCGCGCAGGCTGCCCTGGTTGCGGGCGCCGCCGTCGCTGAACCCGCTCGGCGTGTTGATGTCCACCGTGTCCTTCGTGAGCACGAGCAGCACGAGGAGGTCGTTCGCCGCCGTCCCAGTCGGATACGGAACGTTGACGGTGGCGGCGAGAGCGGCTGCCGCAGCCCCGGCCGACCCGAAGGCGGGCGCGGTCGAGGGCGAGAACGGCGCGATGGTGATCGACAGCGCCTGTGTGTCGGTCGCGGCCACGTTGTCCGTGACCTGGACCGTGAAGTTGTAGGTCCCTTCGATGGTCGGCGTCCCCGAGACCGTGGCGCTCGGAGTCCCGGTCGGGCTCAGCGCGAGACCCGGCGGCAGGCTACCGGAGACGACGCTCCAGCTGTACGGCGTGGTTCCACCCGTCGCGGTCACGGACTGCGAGTACGGCTGCCCGACGGTGCCTCCGGGGAGGCTCGTCGTCGTGATCGTCAGCGCGGGCGCAGCTGCAATCGTGATCGACAGCGCCTGCGTGTCCGTGCCGGCGGCGCTGTCGGCCGCCTGGACGGTGAAGTTGTACGTGCCCTGCGTCGTCGGGGCGCCCGAAAGCGTCGCGCTCGGGGTTCCGGTCGTGCTCAGCGTGAGGCCCGGCGGCAGGCTGCCCGAGATGACACTCCAGCTGTACGGCGGAGCCCCACCCGTCGCCGTCACCGGCTGGGAGTACGGCTGTCCGACAGTGCCGCCCGGCAGGCTCGTCGTCGTGATCGTGAGCGCCGGCGGAGGAGGCGGCTCTCCCTGGCTGCACGAGATCGCCTTGCCGTTCGTCAGCACAGGCGTGTTGCGGGAGTACTGGGTCCCGTCGGAGCCCGCCTGGTTCTCGACCCCGGCCGTCGCCGATTGCCCTGCGTTGAACGCCACGTTTCCGAAGTCGGTGTCGAGGTAGCGGAAGCGGATCTCGTTCGTCGTCTCGTAGAGCGAGACCTCGAGCGTTGCCGCGCCGACGTTCACGAAGTGCGGCACGTTGAACCACTCGTAGTGCACGGCGCGATTCGGCGCGCTTCCGGTCACGCTCGAGTAGACCGCCCCGCCCACCGCGAGGTTCAGGTCGTCCCAGAACGGCGCGATGACGCCGTTCGGCGCGCCTGCGCTCGGGATCACCGGGTTGTTCGGCGCCTGGGCGCCGGCGCTCGAGCCGAGCGTCAGGAAGCCGTTTGTGGAGACGAACGCCTGCGTGTGCGCCTGCCCGAAGTACGAGAACGAGAAGGGGAGGGTGACGGGCGTGAAGCCGTCGTCCGTGCTCAGCGGGAGGAGCGTGCCGCCCGTCGCGTCGACCCATGGGTCGCTGATGTCCGCGCAGACGTAGTCGTCGCCGCCGCCTCCGCCCCCGGTCGCCGTGCCGGTCGCCGTCCGCACGTCCGTGGTGCCGCCGATCGTCACGGTCGCGTTGACCGTGAGCGGCCCTGCCGCGCTTGGCGTGAACGTCCCCGTGTAGCGCCCGTTGTCCGGGCTCGCGCGCGTCATCGTGACCGGCGTGCCGTTGACCGTCACGCTGACGTTGGCGATTCCGGCCGGCGTCGCGCAGTTCGCGCCGAGGACGCGAATCGGGAGTGGCTGACCGACGTTGACGGTGAACCCGTTGAGCGGCGCCAGGAGCACGGCCTTCGGCGCGTTCGAGCACGAGACGGCCGAGTTCAGGTTCAGCCGTCCGCCCGTGACCGTGACCCCGTTGAGCGAGGGCTTCGGGTCGACCGTGCGCATGAGCAGCGCCTTCAGCCCGTAGGCCGTCGCGCCCGGGTACCGCGACTTGACGAGCGCGGCCGCGCCGGCGACATGCGGCGTCGCCATGGACGTCCCGTTGAAGAACTGGTACCCGCCTGCCGGCACCGTCGAGAGGATGTTCACCCCCGGCGCGGCGAGGTCGACTGTGGTCAAGCCGTAGTTCGAGGAGATCCACTTCACGTCGTTGTGCTCCGTCGCCGCGACGGCCGTGATCACGTCCGCGCCGTACGACGACGGGTAGTGCGGAGACACGTCCGTGTTCGTGTTGAAGTTGCCAGCGGCAGCGACGAAGAGCATTCCCCGCCCCGCTCCGTATTCGATCGCGTCCAGCAGCGGCTGGCTGAACGGCCCGCCGCCCCAGGAGTTGTTCGAGACCTGGATCCCCTCGTCGGCCGAGTAGAGCGTCGCGCTGATCGCGCCGGCGGTCGACCCGTTCCCGGCTGCGTTGAGGAACTTCAGCGCCGCGATCTTCACGTTCCAGTTCACGCCGACGACCCCGACGCCGTTGTTGCCGACGGCGCCGATCGTGCCCGCGACGTGCGTCCCGTGGCTGTTGTCGTCGAACGGGTTGTTGTCGTTGTTGACCCAGTCCCAGCCGCGCCAGTCGTCGACGAGGCCGTTGGCGTCGTCGTCGACGCCGTCCGTCCGGTCGGCGCACGGGATCGACGGATCCGGGGAGCCGCAGTTCTCGCCCGTGTTGACCCACTGCTGCGCGGTCAGGTCGGGATGGGAGAAGTCGATGCCGCTGTCGGTGACGCCGACGACGACGCTCGAGGATCCGGTCGCGACGTCCCACGCCTCGGGCGCGTCGATGTCCGCGTCGGGTGTCCCGCCCGTCTGGCCGGTGTTGTTCATCCCCCAGAGCGAGCCGTACGACGGATCGTTCGGCGTCGCCGAGGCCGACACGAGCGAGTTCGGCTCGACGTAGCGAACCCTCGGATCGCTGACGAGCGCCTTCGCCGCGGCGCCCGTCGCGCCGCCCGGAGCACGGACGAGCGCGGCGTCGATCTGCCTGAAGCGCTGCGCGGTGGCTCCGCCCGCCTGCCTGACGATCGCGTCCTGCGCGCCGAGCGAGAGCGACGAGCGGAAGCCGACGATCAGCTCGTCGGGAACGGCGCTCTGACTGGTCGAGCTCGGCGCCGCGGTTCGGCCCAAGGCACCGGTCGCCGGCAGCAGCACGAGGCCGATCGCAACGAGCAGCAGCAGGCGCCCCCGCGTCGCGGATCCTTGGCCGGCAGCCCTCCAGCTGCGGCCGTCGCCGCGGCGATGTCGTTTCGTCAGTGTCTTTCCCTTCCCCCGTAAGCCAGTCCGGTCGACTGGCGGCGCTCATCATGGCGTAGGCCGAGCCCGCTGTCCAGTCCACTTTTCGCGGCTTCGATCTCGGCGACGACGCAGAAGCAAGATGGATCATTTTTCGTACTTGACCCCGATCCGAGCGGCGTGAGAGGTTCCCCCGACTCGCGGGCAAGGGAACCGCGTGGGGGGCTCAAACAAGGAGGGTGCGTGAAGAAGCTCGCTAGCGCGATGGTAGCCGTGGTCGCTGTGGCCGCCATCGCAGTCGGGGTCGCCAGCGGTGCCGGACCGACCGCGGAACGGTGTTCGCAACAGGCTTCGCCTGTCCGGTCTGTGACGGGAACGGGACCAGCTCTTCAACACCAACAACACCGAGGCGACCCGCTACTCGAACCAGCAGGGGTCCAAGATCGTCGCACGGTGCGAGGGCACCGGTGCGCCCGCACCGAGCCTGATCTACTACACCGGCGCCAACACGGGTGCTCTGCTACATCGTGGCCAGGGGTTGCCCCTGGCTGCACGTTCGACTGGATCGACAAGGTCGGCAAGAACGGGAACTCCCAGTTGACCATCACCTGGCACAACTCCCCGCTGGGGCTGACGCTCGGCTGGGTCTTCGGTCGCCGAGACATCTCCGTCGGCTAAATAGTCCAACGCGTGCGGGGTACCTCACGCACGACGAAGACCACAGCGGGCCGCCCTCACGGGCGGCCCGCTCTCTTTTGACGCTCGTTGCGTCATCGAGCCACCGGCCGCAGCGGCTCGACAGACGAGCTGCGGATCACGGGAACACGCCCATTTTTCGTACTTGACGGCGATTCGAGGGTATGAAACGCTCGCGACAAGTCGCGGGCATGGGGACCCGCGTGGGGTGAGACAAGGAGGGGATATGAAGAAGCTCGTGGCTGCTTTTGCTGCAGTCGTCGCGATGGCAGCAATCGCCGTGGGCACGGCAAGTGGTACCGACGGCCCGCTGTTCCAGGCCAACGGAGTCCCGTGCGGCGTGTTCGACCGTGACGGGGGCTTCGTCCTGACGTTCAACTCGCAGATCACGTGGTACGCGAGCGGCAAGGTCGAGCTCCGCTGCGAAGGGTCGGGCACGCCCGGCAACAGCGTCGTCCAGACCAGCGGATTCCTCTGCGGGCTCGGACCATTCGGCCTGGCGTCGGAGTCGAAGAACGTCGTGCGCCGGAACGGCGCTATCCAGCTCACGTGCTCGGGTCATCTGAACCCGGGCGACCTGGTCGATAGCGCGGCGGGCGGATCGTACGGCGCAGCCGGCTAGATCCACTGTCGTAGCGGCGCGGTCGCTGCACCGCGCACAGCGCAACACCTCGAGTGGGCCGCCTTCGGGCGGCCCACTCGTCTTTCTCTCGTCCATTTTTCATCCGTTGACTTGTGCCGGGTCTCATGAGAACGTGCGGGCCAACTGCGGACAGGGGATCCGCTCTCTCAAGGAGGGTAAGTGAAGAAATTCGTAGCTACGCTCGCGACCGTGTGCGTGGTCGCAGCGACCGTCGTCGGGACCGCTGTTGCGAGCGAGGACGCCGGCCGCGTGGTCGACTCGGGATTCGCATGTGCGGTCCTCAACGGCAACGGCCAGCTCTTCATCACGACCAACTCGACGCTGACCGTGTACTCGAACCACACCGGCAGCAAGGCCGTCCTGCGGTGCGAGGGTAACGGTGCGCCTGCACCGTTCCTCCAGCACTACAACTACGCGCGCACCGGCCTGCTTTGCGGGTCGCAGTTCGGCTCCACGACTCAGTGGGACAACAAGGTCGGCAAGGCGGGCAACTCCCAGCTGACGTGCACCTTCGCCCTGAACGGCGACGACGCGGCAGCCTCGGGCGGCGTGGCCGGACTCAGCTAGTCGAGCTCGGAAACTCGCTACATCACGACGCGACGTATTAAGCGTCGCACCGGATAACGAGTGGGCTGCCTTCGGGCGGCCCACTCGTCGTACGGAAAGCGCTTGACGAAACGCGGGGAGCATGTAACAGTCCGCACCACTCGCGGACGAGGGGATCCGCGTAGGGGAATAGAAGGAGGGGGGAAATGAAGAAGGTCGTACTCGCGCTTGCCGTGGCATGCGCGGTCGCCGTAACAGCCGTCGGTAGCGCTCTTGCAGATGGCCGAGGCGGCATCGTCGTCGACCGAGGAAGCTTGTGCTTCGTCCTCGACGGCAACGGGAACACGTTCGGCACGTTCAACTCGGTAACGACCGTGTACTCGAACCAGCAGGGCAGCAAGGCCGTCCTGCAGTGCGAGGGCAACGGCGCACCCGCAGCGAACCTCACGTTCTACACCTTCGCCAACACCGGCCTCGTGTGTGGAACGCTGTTCGGCGGGACGATCGACTGGGTCGACAAGGTCGGGCGCAACGGAAACTCGCAGCTGACGTGCACGGTGCAGTTGGAGGGCGACAACGCGGCATCGTCGTCCGGCACGATCGGGCTCGGCTAGCCGAAGCGCGAGACGCGGTACGACACGCGTCGCACGAACGAGCGGGCCGCCTCCGGGCGGCCCGCTTCCTGTCGAGTCGCTTAACCTGCGGCCGCCGCGAGCTCGGGCCAGGCCCGTGCCGGCGTCGTCGCCCAGTCGTACAGGCTCAGGCCGATCGTGGCCCCGTCATCCTCGACGGCCGCGGCGAACCCGGCGAGCTCCTCGGTGCCGAGGCGATCGGCGACGCCACCTGCCACGTGGATCGCCACGTCCGGGTCGCCGGTGTGCGCCCGCAGCAGGCGGAGCGCGCGGGTGACATACCCGTACGTCGCGTCGAACCCGCGGAACGCGCCGCCCGTGTAGATCATCGGCGCGAACGCGTCGGCGCTCTCGGCAAGCTCCCCCCAGGGGAAGCCGGGCCACGTCGACGGCCGCCGCTCGAGGCCGCGTGGGTTGAAGGGGATGATCGCGAGCGGCGTCGAGCCTGCGGCGTCGCGCACGGAGCTCGCAAGCGAGACCGCGCGGGCGGACCGCAGCTTCACGTTGCGGAGCCTCGTCCCTTCGATGTTCAGGCTTACACCGTCGAAGCTCTGACCGGACGCGCTCCGAAAGCGGAGCATCGCGAGCGAGCGGCGGAGGTCGAGCGCGGGCTTCACGTGGCCGGGCAGGTACCAGGCCACGACCCGCAGGCCGCGCGCGTGTAATGCGTCGACGAAACGGCCGAGCGGCCCCGGCCGGACGACGTCGCTCGACGAGCGGTAGTTCGCCGTCTCGACCCACACGGTGTCCACGTTCCGAGCCGCGATACGGGCCGCGACCGCGTCCGGCGCCGCGAAGACCGCGGAGTCGTAGATGTCGACCCAGGTTCCCAAGCCGCCGAAGACCGACTCCTGCGTCTCCGCCGCCGGCGCCGAGGCCGCGCCGGCCGTCACGAGAGCCGTCGCAACTCCGAGAGCGGCGAGCAGTACGCGCATGCCCCGGACTGTACGGACCGACTGTGAAGGCGCTGTCAATTCCAGAGTCGCGTACGTCACACGCGCGGACGTGGCGAGCCGCAGGATGCGCCAGAGTGATGGTTGTCACGTGGGAAGGGGCCCACGGGCGGACGAAGGGGGGAAAATGAAGAGGATCGTCCTGATGCTGGCGACAGTGCTCGCTGCCGGGGTGGCGGCGAGTAGCGCCAGCGCGACCGGACCGCTTCTCGTCCAGGAGGGCGTGCTCTGTGGTGTCTTCAACGCGGACGGGAACATCGTCCTCACCACGGACTCGGAGCTCATCTGGTACGCGAGCGGGAAGGTGGCTCTCCGCTGTGAAGCGGACACCGTGAACAACTCGGGCAGCCGCGTCGTGTTCAGCGGCTTCCTGTGCGGTCTGGGGCCGTTCGGCTTCACGACGCAGTCGAGGAACACGATCGGAGTCAACGGCAGGTCGCAGCTGACGTGCACCGGGCACGCGAACCCGGGCGACGCGGCCGCGAGCGCTGCAGCTGGCTCGTACGGAGCCGGGTAAGCCCACCGGTTGACGTGCTCAGCACGTCATGGGGGCGCTGGCAACGGGCCGCCTTCGGGCGGCCCGTTGCACATCGTCTGACCGGAAAGGCGGCTGCCCGGCGCGGCTAGAATCGGCGGGCGCGCGGACGTAGCTCAGTTGGTAGAGCACTGGCTTCCCAAGCCAGGTGTCGTGGGTTCGAGTCCCATCGTCCGCTTCGCTTGTTTTCAGGGCAAACGTCGCCCTCGCGACGGGCTACCCCCTCTTCCGTGGCCATCTCTTGGCCAGAACGCCTCGAGAACTCGTCGAGCCGCAGAGTCGGCGCTCGACTTGAGCGCGTACACCCGCTCGAGCATGGTCACGCTCGTTCCGCCGTGGAGCGCCACGTCTGAGGGCGGGATCCCAGCGGCGAGCGCCCACGAGAGCCCCGAGTGCCGGAGCGTGTACGGCGTGCGTCTGCTGTGCTACTCGACGCTCGAGTCGAGCATGTAGTCAGCCGCCACAAGCGAGCAGGTCGCCCAGCCTTTGCCGGCATTGCGACGCGGGCCGTCGCCCTTGCGACGGATGCGATCGTCACCACCGCGATGTATATGGGAGTGGTTGGAGTCGTCGCAATCGTGGCGTCGCTCGTCGGGGTCTACGGCGGGAGTGGTCAGACTTGAGCGGCGCAAGCAGCGTTCGGGAGCGCCTCAAGCTCACGCATACCCCCGTTTCGGGCTTTTGAGCACTCCGACAACCCAGAACACTGGGAGGAAGAAACCAAGGACGAAAAGGAGGCCATGCCCGTGGCCTATCGTTCTCCAGCCGAATACGAGAAGCATGGACAGGTACAGCAGGACTGCGCCTACGCCAGCTATCCCGACGAGCCACCACATTGCGTCTCCTATTCGTCTGCGTCCCGGGTGCGTGTCGGGTCCGTCCGACTGACACTGGCACCTCGGAAACTGCGCAACATCACCTCGCAGGCAAGGTCACCTGGGTGATTTGGCGCTGCGCCGACCGAGCAACTCTTGTCGGTCGAAACCGAGCCTCATCTGGCGATCGCTGCCGCGTGACGAACTGATCAAGCGACGCCTGCCAGAATTCGACCACGTCGGGTCAGCAGGACGTTCGCACTGTCCGCTAGCCCGGATGAGCGACCGGCGGCAGGGCGACTTCCTGCATGGCCGGTAGCACGGACTCCGTCTCCACAACCTTCCGCTCGGCCTGTAGTTGTTGGCGCCAGCCCCACAGGATGCCGTGCACGCTTGCGGCTCCGAGGATGGGGCCTGGCGGTATTTCGAGATGCGCCGGGTGAAGGATGAATGGCCGCGTCTGGAGCCCCCCGATGCCGCCGTGGAACGAGATCAGCTCCTCGAATGCGCAGCCCTCGTCGAGGTCCGGGTCGTAGAAGCTCCCGACCATGATGTCGCCGACGTGCTCGAAGCCGTCGGTGCGCAGGAGATGCTGCGGTGCGTGGGGCGAGAAGGGTGCGAGCGGGTCCTCGCCGTCGACGCGACCCGCCGCGAGGTAGTGGGTTCCATTCGCGCCGAGCGCGACCGCACCGTGCTCTGAGGAGCGGACGAGCAGCCAGCCGACGTGGGGATGCGCGCGCAGAGCCGGCAGGAGCTCGGGGTGCCGCTCGTCGATCTCCTCGAGCGTCAGCCGGCGGCGCTCCTCCATCAGGTAGACGAGCCCGAGGTTGCCCGAGCCCATGTACGACGACGTCGCGATCGGAAACGTCGTTCTTGGCCTTCTTCTGCTTCTTGCCCGTCGCCTCGCTGAAGGCGTTGCCGACCATCGCGTTCTGCTCGTCCCCGCCGGCGATGCCCGAGACATCGCCCTTCGCGAGCGCGCGCTCGACCAGCTCGTCGAGGCCGTACCCGTTGCGCTGCTTGAAGGTCGCTCCCTGCGTCTGCCCGTGGTCCGAGAGGACGACGATCTCGTACGGCCGCGGTGCATACCGGCACGCGCGCTCGATGCGGCCGAAAGCGTCGTCGAGCTTGCGCAGGGCCTCGAGGGTGTCTGCGCGCTCGAGGCCTGAGTGGTGCGCAACCTCGTCATAGCTGGAGAAGGTCGCGTAGACGGCAGGTCGCCCTCGCATGATGTCCGCTAGCACGCCCGACACGATCAGATCGCGCACGAAGACGCAGAGCGCCCCCCTCATCAGCGGATACGTTCCGCCTCGGTGCCCGCGCGGCTCCACGTCGCGGCGGATCGCTCGGAGCGCTGCAACCCACTCGAGGATGACCTCCCAGCCGAAGAGGACGAGCGTGCGCAGCGCGTTTTCGCCGTTCGCGAAGAACGCCCGATAACCAGGATTGGACTTCTTCTCCGCCTCCATCCGGCTGACGGTGAGGATCACGTCGTCTGCCTCGCCGGAGAGGAGGTTTCCGCGGCTGGCGCCTCCGTCGATCAGCAGCCCGATTCCGGTGCCGCGCCGCCGCTCGATCTCCGCACAATCGGCCGGAGCCGAGCACGTCATCAGCGTTGCAGTCTCCTTCTCCACCCAGCGGAACGCCGAGATGTCCTCGTTCGAGCCAAGGAGGATCCCCGCCTGACTCGCACCCGTCTGCGACGAGAGGTCGGTCTCCCACTCGGCGAGACGGTGCGTGTGGCGTGCCCAGCGAGCCATGTTCGGGGCATTCCCGTCGCGCATCGCCCGGCGCAGCACCGGCAGCGCAAGCCCGTCGATCTCGAGATAGACGATCCCGGGGACCTCTGTGCTGGCGATGATTCCCTGTCGCTTCGCGATCCTCTGCGCAATGCGGATCGACCCCATGTCGTCAGAGCCAAGGAGCACGGCGAACACAACGCTCACCGCTCCAACGATGAGGGCCGCAAGGAGCGCCCAGCCGAGGTTGTCGACTGTCAGCACGCCGTCGGTCACCTCGGCGGCCACCAGGAGCATGAGTGCGTCGGCGATCAAGACCAGCAGGAAGCCGAGCACGAGTGTGAACGGCAATCGCAGCGCTGCAAGCGCCGGCGGAATGATGGCGTTCAGCGCGCCGATGATCGCCGCGACGACGAGCGCGCCCCAGAAGTTCTCGATGTCGACTCCCGGGAGGATCCCGGCGGCAACCATCAAGGCGATGCTTGTCGCAAACCACGAGACGAGCAGAGGGAAGACTCGCCAGCGGGCGCGCTCGGACTGCCATGCGCTGGATCGGCCGTACTCAGGGCCGGCTTCGTTAGACATCGCGCTTTGCTCCCTCACCTGTGTGCGCTCACGAGAAACGGGGCTGGAGGCTGACGCACGGGCACCCGCAGGATGCAGCGGAAGCCGAGGTGCGAGGTCGACGAGTCGATCGCCTGGCCTTGGCGGGCGGCCGGGCGGTAGCGAAGGCAGTAGTTCGGTGCACAGAGGTACGAGCCTCCCTTGATCACACGGCGCGGGAACGTCTCGCCCGCCTCAGCGTTCGGAGCGGTCGCGCGTGGATTCCGCGGCACGCAGCACGCGCTCTCGACTTCGTCAGGATGGCAAGGGGTGAACCAGTCCGACGTCCACTCCCAGACATTCCCGCATACGTCGTAGAGCCCGTATCCGTTCGGCGGGAAGCTGCCGACCGGTGAGGTCCCCTCGTGGCCGTCGAGCTTGGCGTTCTGCCACGGGAACTCTCCCTGCCACGTGTTCGCCATGGCCCTCCCGTCGGGTACGTGCTCGTCGCCCCAGGCGAACACCGCACCGTCGAGCCCGCCGCGCGCGGCGTACTCCCACTCCGCCTCGCTCGGCAGCTCCTTGCCCGCCCACGTCGCATACGCCTCGGCGTCCTCGTACGCGACGTGGACCACGGGATGCAGGTCGCGGCCGTTGATCGTCGTACCCTTTCCTCCAGGTCGCTTCCAGTAGGCGCCCGGCACGTAGTCCCACCAGTTGCGGTAGTCGCTCAGGTCGACGGGGCCCGAGGTCGGGCGAAAGACGAGCGAGCCGGGAACGAGGAGCTCCGGGTCAGCGTCCGGGTAGAGCGCGCTCTCAAGCGGACGTTCGGCGAGCGTCACGTACTTCGTCTCGCGGACGAAGCGGCGGAACTGCGCTGCGGTGACCGGCGTCTCGTCCATCCAGAACCCGTCGACGGCGACACGATGGATCGGGCGCTCCTCGGGGTAGAAGTGCTCGGAGCCCATCGCGAACGTCCCGCCCTGAATCCAGCGCATGCCTGGCACCGGAGATGGCGCCTGCGTCTCGTCTCGGGCGGTCTGCAGCTGTTGATCCGTGGACACGTGCCTCCTGAGCTGAGCCTGCCTCCAGGGCAGCCGTCGGCGGAACCATGCAGTCGTTTCCGAGCGCATGGCTCCGCCCGAGTCTCGACGTAGCAGCGGTGGAGGTCTTCACCCGGCGAACACCTCACCCGGGTGAAGACGTCGCTCGGGTGTTTTCTCGTCGAGCCGGGGGCGCCAGTCTCTTGAGGCGTGATCTGAGCGCAGACCAGCCTGGGAACGAAAGGAGAAAGAGATGTGGTGGTTCATCGGAATCGGTGGGTTGCTCCTGTACATGCTCCTGTTCTTCACGCTCGGCCTCTCCACGCTACGAAATGGACATGGCTGGATGTTCTTCTTCGGGTGCTTCTTCCCGGTGTTCTGGCTCTTCGGGGCGTTCATGGCGCCTACGAGCCAGGAGTACGCCCAAGCGCCCTGAGCTTCGACAGCCAGGCGCGGATCCGAGGAATAACGCGCAGAGAGTCACCAACGTACTCGGGAGGCGTTCATGACGGACACGACTGAGCCTGTAGACCAGGACACGGAACTCGACTCACTGGGTCCCATCGACTACATCGTCGTCGAGTTTCCGGCGGGGGCGAGCAACTTCACGGGCGAGATGGCCAACGAGCTGCTGAAGCTCGTCGACTCGGGAATCGTCCGCGTGATCGACGTGCTGATCCTCAGCAAGGACGAAGACGGCACCGTCGATGCGATGGAGCTCTCCGACATCCCTGAACTCGGTGAGCTCGAGAAAGTCGAGGCCCAGTTGGCGGAGCTGTTGGCCGCAGAAGACATCGAGCACCTTGCGGCTGCCATGGAGCCGGGCAGTACTGCCGGAGTGCTCATCTGGGAGAACTTGTGGGCGGCGCCATTCGCATCGGCGGCGCGGCGCTCGGGTGGCCAACTGATCGCCACCGGCCGGATTCCCATTCAAGCGATCATCGCCTCCATCGAGGCCGACGAGGCGCTTGCGACCGAAGGAGTCTGAAATGCCAGTAAGGCCAGCACGTGTTGGAAGAGTCGGTGTCATCGGTGCGCCGGTGGCAAAGACGGCGGTAGTGGCGAAGGCCGTCACACCCGGGCCCTCGCCCGTCGCGAAGACGGCGGTAGTTGCCGGAGCCGTCACGCCTGGAAGACGAGGGCGTCGGAGGATCTAGCTCTCGCGGCCCTCGGCCCGACACTTGCACGGAACCCCGTTGCGACTGGGCTGAGCTAGTCGGCGGTCTGCTTGCGCCGCAGGCCGCCTGCCCACCGATGTAGACGCAGCTCGGGGGCCGACACACTTTCGAATGCGGGTGCGGCATCGCGTGGGTGGGACGCGTACCACGCTCCGTAGCGCCCTGCGAGCGGCGTTGCCGTCACGCCGTGCAGGAGGACCGAGAGGGCGATCGTGAAGAAGATGGTGTTCTGCAGTAGCGACTCGTTCACGAGGTCCGCCTCCTCGACGAGGATCACCGCAAAGACGATCGACGCGAGGCCGCGCGGCCCGAACCAGCCGAGGAAGGCGACCGTCGGTCGCCTGGCGCCGGATCCGATCATCGCCAGACCGACCGGAACCATGCGAACCAGCGTCAGGCTGAGGAGCGCATACAGCACGATCTCGGCCGAGAGATCGTCGAGCATGGGCACAAGCATGACTGCCCCGAAGAGGATGAACGTGAGTGCCCCGAGCAGGCTGCCCGTCTCCTCGAGGAAGAGTGTCACCTCGCCTCCGATCTCTCGACGCAACCCGCCGAAGACGGCGCCTCCGACGAACGCCGCGATGAAGCCGCTACCGCCCATCCACACGGCTAGGCCATAAGCGAGCGCAGCCCCCGCCACCGGAACGACCTGAACCCAGAGCTCATCTACGAGGCGCCGTGGGACGCCCACCCTGACCACGGCTGCGGCCGCGAGCCCCGCAATTACGCCTCCGAGGAGCCCGTACCCGATCTCCTCGAGCACGAGCTCCACCGCCTCGCCGTTTCCGATCGCGCCCTCGTGGGCCTCGGCAACCGCGATGGCGATCAGGAGCAACGGCACGCAGATGCCGTCGTTGAGCCCGCTCTCGACGTTGAGTCCCTGACGAACGCGCGACGGAACCCGTGGGTCGGTGACGACCGCCTGCCCCAGTGCAGCGTCAGTCGGGGCGAGCACGATCGCGAGCAGGATCGCCTCGATGAGCGCTAGCTCGAATAGGGCAACACCCGCGACAGCGCCGGCCACGATGGTCAGCGGTAGTCCGATCGCAAGTAGGCGAAGTGGCACGACGTACTCGCGGCGCAGCGCGGTGAGGTCGATCCGCGATGCATCCGAGAAGAGCACGATCGTGAGGGTCGCCTCGGCGACCAGGCGCACGGACTCGCTTTCGATCGTCGGATCGAGCCAGCCGAGCCCCTCGTCGCTCACCAGCATGCCACCGGCGACGAACACCATCGCAGCCGTGATCACCGACGTCGAAAGCCGACGCGATGCCCCCGCGTATAGGAGAAGCAGGAGAGAGATCGCGACGAGGCCCGAGCTGCCCACGTCTCATGCTCCTTCGGCGGGTGCTTCGGGGGAGGGCTCTAGACCGTGGGTGTTCTCGTTCAACGTCGCGACGTTAGAGCCCGAGAGATCGCGCGCCATCGCCCGCAATTCGAGTTCACCTGGGTGAATGGCCGGCCCGGGCGATGAACAGTCGCGCAACGGCTCCTAGCATCGCGGCCATGCGCCACGACGTGGCGCCCGCCGGCCGTGCCGGCAGCAACGACAGGAGCCTGGATGGCGGTCGACGCCGAGCAGCACGAGCCGCTGTGGAGACGACACCTCGGCGCCTTGATCGTCGGTGCCTTCGCGGTCGTCCTGGTCGTGATCGTCCTGCTCCAGTTCCTCGAGGACGGGGACATCGCCGAGTGGCTCGCCGAGGCGCCGGAGGAATTGGCCTATGTCCTGTGCTTTGTGCTCGTCTGGTTCGATGCAGTCATCCCGATCTTCCCCGGCGAGACGACGCTCAACGCCGCTTCGACCCTCGCCGCAGAGGGAGAACTCGAGCTCGGGCTCGTCATGGCGGCCGGAGCGGCGGGCGCGATCGTCGGAGATTCGTCGCTGTTCTGGATCGCCCGCAAGAGCGCCGCCAGAGTTCAAGGTCAACTCGACAAGGCGCTGGAAAATCCCAAGATACGCGCCGGCTGGGACGCCCTCGATCGCTCCCCCGGACTCTTGATCGTCGCCGGCCGGTACGTCCCGGGGATGCGCTTCGCCGTCAACGCGACCATGGGGCTCTCCAGCATTCCGTACCGCCGCTTCCTCCCATGGTCGGTCCTGGGCGGAATCCTGTGGTCGGTCTACACGTGCACGTTGGCATACGAGGTCGCGAGCAGCCTGTCCGGCTTCCCGCTCGCGTCGATCGTGATCGCCTCGCTCATCACCTCCGCCGCGCTCGCAGCAATCTACTTCGTCGACCGGCGGAGGAGGAGAGCAGCCAAGGGTGCGGACCCGGCCGAAGTGAGCGAGGAGCCTGCGGTCCGGCTGAGCTCTACCGGACACGACGAGTAGTGGATCGGCACGAGGCACCTGGGTCCGGCCTCGACGATCGCGCCCGCGTCAGACTCACGGCTGCTGTTGCAAGCGCGAGAGACGCCAGCACACGGCACGTATCGCTCGCGGTTCCCTTCCGGGCAGCCGAACGAAACCGCCGCGTCGCCGCGAGCGTTCTCGCCGGAGGGATGGCGTACCGGCTGTTCGTGTGGCTCCTGCCGCTCGGGTTGATACTCGGAGGTGCGCTCGGCCTCATGGATGCGGACAGCACCGAGGAGGCCCTTGAAGGCGGCGGTCTTCCCGCAGCCGTCGTCGACGTGATCGGCGACGTCGCGCGAGCCGCGGAATCCGACTGGTGGTGGCTGCTCGGGATCGGCGTGCCTCTCCTCCTCTGGGCGGGATACTCGGGCGCGAAGGCCGTGCAGCTCATCCACTCGCTCATCTGGGACCAGCTCCCTCCGCGGACCAGGCCGTTGACGAGCTCACTTGGCTTCACGGGCGTGCTGTGCGCGTTCATGGCCGCATTCGGACTCACGTGGTGGCTTCGCGACGAGGCGTCGCTCGAGCGCCTGCTCGCGGCCACGCTCGCCACGGCCCCACTCGCTGCACTGTGGCTCTGGGCGTCTCTCCGCCTTCCGCACGGGGACGCTTCCTGGCGGGCGTTGCTACCCGGTGCGCTCCTCGTCGCGGTCGGCGTGCAGGTGCTCCACGTGCTGATCGTCGAGTTTCTCGTGCCGAAGCTCGAGAAGGCGACGACGCTCTACGGGAGCATCGGCGCCATGACGACGATCCTGTTCTTCATGTACTTCGCCGGGAGGCTCGTCGTCACCTCGCCCATTCTCAACAGCTCCCTCCATCGCGAGCTCCACACGCAGAGCGATGACGACGGCGACGACGAGACGCCGCCAGCAGGAATCTCGCCTGGATGAACAACCGATCGGACCCGTCCGGCGACTGGTAGAGCCGTCTGCCTCCTCGCCACAAGGAGGCAGACGGCCAACGCTGCACCCGTCAGCTCGCTTGGTGGTTACTCGTCCAGCTCGCAGTCGGGAGCAGCGGCCTTCAGCGCCTCCCACGACGTGCTCACCGCCGCCAGCGAGTCGAGGAGGCCTTGCGCCTCGGTGCCGCTCAGATCGTCGTCTGCCTTCGCAGCGTCGAACTCCGTGGACACCGCTCCGAGCGATGTCTCCAGTGCCGCGATCGGCTCCGAGAGCTCCGCCTCTGCATCGGTCTTGACGGCCTCGAGATCCGTCGTGATCGCCTCCAGCGACGCTTCGACGTCCGCGATCGCGCCCTCCCCGGCGGTCAGGTCGATCCCCTGCAGCGTGTCCATGTCGGAGCTCAGCTGCTCGAGGTCCTCACACACAGCGGGCTTGTCGTCTCCGCCGCACCCGGCAGCCGCAGGCACAAGAGCACAGAGAACGGCCAGCGCCACGGCCGTCCGTCGCACCGAACGTCTCAGGTCGTAAGTCACCACGAGGGCTCCTTTCCAGTCGTGGCCTCGACTATCACCCGCCTCGGGGAACGGCGGCATCGCCCGCGGGCGCGTTTCACCCGGGTGAAACCGCGTGCGTCGACGCCGGCTAGTCCTTCTGGGTTTCGCGCGCGTGCGCCGATTCGAACGCCGCGACCGCAGCCCGGACCGTGGGGAAGAAACGGTCAGCCCCGATCCGCGTCGTGAGGCCCGTCTCCTCGAAGATCTCGCGTTGCCGTCCCTTCAGGCGCGCGAAACAGAGCGCGATCCCACGCT